>NZ_JAHVAI010000014.1 GCF_019264375.1 Sedimentimonas flavescens
AGATGCTGTCGCCCGTCGAGTTCGAACGGCAGCGGAAACTGAGACCCGAAGGCGTCTAGAAAACGCGGGGCTATTCAGGCGCTACTGACCCTTCTGGTTGCTGAACGCCATCGCGCGGTAACAAAGCAGGACATTTTCCAGGCAATCTGGCCGGGCATATTCGTTACGGACGCCTCGCTTTCGACGCTGGTCCGGCAAATCCGCAGAGTGCTTGGGGATGATGGAGAACGGCAGGCGTTCATCAAGACGGTGCGAGGGCATGGTTTCCGCTTCGTCGCGGAGGTCCGCGAGATACGGTCCGCCCAGGCGGCAGCGCCTGTTGAGGCTCTGACTCCCGCGACCAAGCCGACAATTGCTATCCGGCCTTTTCGGTTGCTCGGCCATAATCCAACCCAGCAGGCGGTGGCCGAAGCCATTCCGGCAGAATTGATCGCCACGCTGTCGCGCCTACGCTGGATCAACGTCATTGCCCGGGGGTCAAGTTTTCGTTTTGGCCCCGGCGATACAGATACTGCCGATATGGCTGTACAACTCGGCGCACAATATGTCGTCTCGGGTTTGGTCGAGTGTCACGCGCAGGGTCTGGCGATATACGCCGAGCTTTCGGACGCGCGCAGCGGGCAGGTGATCTGGTCGGACGGAATTTCGGGAAAAATCGATGACGTCTATGACATGCGCGCCCGTGTGGCCCGCGAACTGGTCATGGCCCTGGAATTACGCTTGCCGATGCACGAGGCCGATAGGCTGGCGCATGTGCCAACGGAAAATCTGGATGCATGGGGGCACTATCATTTGGGCATCCGCCACATGTATCGCTACAACCGCGTCGACAATCAGATTGCGGCGGGACATTTCAGGCAGGCCATCGAACTGGACAAGGGCTTTGCGCGCGCCTATGGCGGGCTGTCTTACACCGAATTCCAAAACGCCTTCCAGCATTTCGGCATGGATGTGGACCACCACCGCCGCCTGACGCTGAACCACGCTGAAGAGGCCCTGAAACTCGATCCTCTCGATCCATTTTGCAACCTGATCTACGGACGCGCCAAGTGGCTTTCCGGGGATGCAGAGGATGGATTGATCTGGGTGGATCGCTCGTTGGAACTGAACCCCAATTATGCGTTCGGCTATTACAATAATGCGACGTTGAACACGGTGCTATGCAACAGCGAATTGGCCGATCAGAACGTAGATCATGCTCTGATACTCAGCCCCCTTGATCCGCATTTGCAGTCGATGTTCGGCACGCGGGCGCTTGCTGCCTGGATCGGCGATGATCTCGCGGCCGCACATCGATATGCCGAGCGCGCGCTGAAATCCCCCAATCCGCATCTTTACGTCTTCATAATTGCGGCCGCTATATATGCCCAACGCGGAGAGGCGCTTAAGGCGCAGGATTGTGTGGATGCAATCCGGGCCAAGCAAGTCCCATTTGGAACCAAGGAATTTCTGACCCACTTTAACCTGCGTCAGGCGGATAAGTTGTCCGAACTGGTTTCCACCTTGGCGGGGCTGGGTATCTGAGTGCCAGTTGGACCTGTCGAAGCAACTTGGGTTGAGGAGGGCAGGGCGGTTTTGTAGCCTTCGCCGATGAAGACGCGATCGCCTTTCCGTTTTTTTGGACGAGCCCTTAAGTCATCCAGCTGGCCGTGATGATGTATATCCGGTTCCCGCTGTCGCTTCGCAATGTCGAGGATTTGCTGCATGAGCGGGGCATCGACATCTGCCATGAGACGGTCCGATCTTGGTGGCATCGGTTCGGCTCGATGTGTGCCTCGGAGATCCGAAACGTCGGATCTAGGGCCTGCGCTCAAGCCATAGGAGGTGGCGCTTGGACGAGATGTTCGTGAAGAGCAACGGTGATCGCCATTACTTGTGGCGGACTGTCGATCACGAAGGCGAGGTGCTTGAGAGTTTTGTGACGAAGCGGCGAGACAAGAGGGTTGCTTTGAAATTCTTGAGGAAATCTCTGACGCGGCACGGCGCAGCCGATGGGTTCGTTACTGACCGCCTGCGCTCCTACGGGGCCGCTCTGGGTGATCTTGGTATCCGTGAGCGTCAGCGGACTGGCCGGTGGATAAATGGCCGCGCGGAGAATTCACGCTTGCCATTCCGAAGGCGGGAGCGGGCGATGCTCCGCTTCAGGCGGATGCGAACGCTCCAGAAGTTCGCCGCCGTTCACGCCTCGGTCGACAACCTCTTCAACGCGAAACGCAGCCTATCAAGCAGGCCTCTCTTCAAGGCCAACCGCGCCGCTGCTCTTGCTTAGTGGTGTGCTTTCTGCACGGCATAAGGGGCAGTGCTGCTGGTCTTGAAGAGACTTGTTCGTGTTTGTCTGCCAGCACCAGCCGCGCCGCAGCTCTTGCCGAGTGGCGCGGCCTCTGCGTGGCATAGGGGACAAAGTAAAGGTCTGCGCGGATACGAGTTCGAACTCGTCTGCCCGCGCCTTCGGATCAATTCGCCGGGGAAGATGTAGGCTTGCCGTCCGGAACCAGGTACGTGGCAATGACCTTGGCGCCATTGGGGCCTGTCTTGGCGTCGTGAACGATCATCGCCGGCACAAGGTAGGACTCGCCCGCGGAAATCTGCCGTGGAGCTTCGCCGTCGACCAAGAGCTCGAAGCCGCCCTCGATCACGTATCCGGATTCAGGCCCGGGATGTGTATGGCGCCCGACATTTACATCCGGGGCCAGTTCGGCAAGACCGATTATGGTCTCGTACGAAGTTTGCGGGACTTCAAAGCGCTGGAGCGGGGTCCTCTTGATGGGCTCCGTCTGTTGTGCCAGCGTCGGACAAGCGGCCGTCAGGATGGCGGCGGAAATGCAGATCAGTCTTTTGGGTCGTTTCATCGGAACCTCCCATAGCTCGTGACCCGTTCAGAGTCGCGTATCCCTTTCGCTTTGTCTTGGGCTGCCACGAAGTGCGGATCGGCTTACAGCGAACTCATCCTGGCCAGGAACGGGCAATCGAAAGCGCAACAGAAATGTCCGACGCTCAGAATCCGATTCGTGATAGAAAGTTACGACCAATTGTGTCGCGGGACAAAAATGATGTCTGGGATCGTCGGCGGCGTATCATTTGATCTTGCAACGCGCGAACTGTCGGCTGTGGCGGGGCTGGAATGCCTTCGCGAGCTGTTTGATACCAAGGTACAATTGACATTTGACGCATCTGCGGATCAACGCGTGGATGCACAGATGACCGTGCACGGGCTCCCCGGGCTTCGGCGCGCTAGGATGACCTCGACGATGGATGTTCATCTAGGTCGGAAACGTCCGATGCTGGCGGACGGTCAAGACGACGTCTGCCTAATCATCGGCACCGGTGGAGAACTGGCCATAGACCAGCGTGCCCGTCGGTCGGTTGCACGGGAAGGTGACGCTGTCTTGCTCGTGTATCGCGAGCCGGCCGAAGTGCATTTTCATTCCATGAACTATCTGTCAGTCCGCGTGCCTTATTCAGCACTGGTGCCACTCACGAAAGATTTGGAAGCGGCTGCGGGTCGATGTGTACCACGCGAGGCTTCCGCGCTTGCGCTGCTGCGAAGCTATGTTTCCGCTTTACCCGCTCATATGGCCGATCTGCGTCTCTCCGGACTTGTCGCAACCCATGTCTACGACCTGATGGCATTAGCGATTGGTTCAAATGCTGACGGCCGCGAGCTTGCCTTGGGGCGCGGCGTGCGTGTCGCCCGGCTGAAGGCTATCGAAGCCGACCTGGCCCGCGATTCCACGCTCTCGCTTGAGGAGATCGCAAGGCGCCAGAACGTAACGCCCCGCTACGTACAGATGCTCTTTGAGGATGCCGGTACAACCTTTACCAGCTATGTGCTCGACATACGGCTAGAGGCGGTTCGCACAATGCTGATAAGCCCACGGTACAAGGACTGGTCCGTCACGAGTATCGCGCTCGAGGCAGGGTTCGGTGACATCTCCTATTTCAATCGGAGGTTCAGGCGTCGTTTTTCGATGACGCCTACGGATCTGCGCAATGCGGCTCAGCAAGTGCGATGATCGCAGAAAAATCCACGTTTCGAAAATGCAGGTTCTACATCCGCCCAGGGACAAAATCCGCCAGAATACGGAAATCTTTGCCCAGACAGCGTAGCCGTTCACCGAGTGCTGGAATCAAAATTCGTTCAGACGGGACAGATCAGACAAACTCGGCATGGCACGGCGCCAACCTCGATTGTTTGCGAAGGGGCGGAATGCAAAAAAAAGGCCACCCGAAGGTGGCCTTTTCGTAGCATGCAAGCAGGATCAGAACTTCCAGCCGAGTGAGACGTCCCAGATGCCGTCAAAGGCATCGTCGCTGTCCAGGTATCCAAGCTGCGCATAGGCACCGTTCCAGAAGGTGTAATCTGCGCCGACGCCATAGATGGTCGTCGAGCCGACATCCAGAACGCTGGCGTTCAGCGCGAGCTGCGGCATCACGTAATATGAGCCCCACGCCATGATGGAGGTGTCGTCGAAATAGCCGTCGTCACCGTTGCTGAGGCCAATGCCCGCTTCGTACAGATCGGTTTTTGCGCCAATTTCGGTGTGGAACAGCGTGCCGTTGTGACCGTCGGCGTCGAAATGCTCGACGCTTGCCGAGGCAAACCAGATGTCGCGGGTGTAGGTCGCGCCAAGTCCGAACACATCAGCGTCCGCGCCATCCGAGAAGTGGTGGTAAGAGGCGCCGACTTTGACCATGCCGAAATCGCCGTCATAGCGCACGCCAAGCGGCGCCTCGTCCGAGGTCAGATAGGCGATATCGACAATGCCGTCGGTAATCAAACCGGTTTCGAAGCCGAAGTAGCGCACGCCTCCGACGTCAGGCATCCGGGTATGATCCTTAAGGACCGAGCGCGGCACACCGACGCTGAACTTGTGATTGCCGACGTGGTAAGTGAGCGCGCCGAACAGGGCGGACTCGGACGTGCCTTCGAAATCAAGGCCGATCAGGCCGAAATCGAGGCCGACACCACCCATGAACGGGGCGACCGAGACGTCGAAGTCACCGATGATGCCCGAAGCGTCATCGCCGTCCGAGGTCAGGTGTTCGTACTCTACATAGCCCTTTGCGGTGACGCCGTCGGGCAGGGATTGTGCGTTGGCGGTGGCGGGGATCGCAAGCGCAGCGAGAACGAGCAGAACGGGTTTCTTGGTCATAGCGAAAACCTCATTTATGAATTACTCACCTATTACGCTAACCCTCTCGGGACGCGGCCGCCAGATTCGACTAATAACAGCAGAGTTTCTGGGCACGCTTGTTGCGCCGCACACACATAAGCGGAACCTGGCCGGGGTGCATTGCTGCGGGTCTTGTCAGACAAACTTGGCTTGAGGCGGGGCAGGGTGCCCGCTCGCCTCAGTCCATGCCAGACTCGATCCTTTCAGCGGTTCAAGGCATCGCCAGAGGTCATGCGGCGCTCCGAAGACGCGGTATACACAAGAGCCAGCAGATTAGCTGGTGGATGTAGAGCCGCGCGGGAATTCACATTTGCTCACCGCGCTGCCGCTCTTGCCAAGTGGCGCGGCTTTCTTGCTGCCTGACATACTGCCAAGGCTGGGAAACTGAGGCGACTTGGCATTCGCCTGACTGCTCCCTCTTGCAGATTGGCGCGATCTCTGCGTGGAATAAGAGGCCGCTCTACTGACCTTGTGGAGGCCGGTTCGAGTTCGTCTGGCAGCCCTTTCCCCGAAGGCTTGCGTTTTTCCGCATAGTCTGTATACAACTGCATACCGAAGCTGCCGCGCTCAGCCGTCATGTCATTCAGCCATTGGGAACGCAGATGACTCTCTATGCACGCTACCTCGAAGAGATCGAAACCCGCAAAGCACAAGGCCTCAGCCCCAAACCGATCGACGACGGCGCACTGACCGCCGAAATCGTCGCGCAGATCCGCGATGCCGCGCATCCGCACCGCGCCGACTCGTTGCAGTATTTCATCTATAACACTCTGCCCGGCACCACCGCTGCCGCGGGTGTGAAGGCGGAGTTCCTGAAAGAGATCGTGCTGGGCCAGGTTGTGGTGCCGGAGATCACGCCTGCCTTCGCGCTGGAATTGCTGTCGCACATGAAGGGCGGGCCCTCGGTGCGCGTTCTACTCGATGTGGCGCTTGGTGCGGACAAGGCGATTGCCGAACAGGCCGCCGCCGTGCTCAAGACCCAGGTCTTCCTCTATGACGCCGATACCGACCGCCTGAAGGCCGCGCATGAGGCGGGCAATGCGATCGCCACCGATATCCTGCAAAGCTATGCCCAGGCCGAGTTCTTCACCAGCCTGCCCGATGTCGAGGACGAAATCGAGATCGTCACCTTCGTCGCGGCCGAGGGCGATATCTCGACCGACCTGCTTTCGCCGGGCAACCAGGCGCACTCGCGCGCCGACCGCGAACTGCACGGGCTGTGCATGTGCGACGAGGCCGCTCAGAAGACGATCCGCGAGCTGAAGATCCAGCATCCCGGCAAGCGCATCATGATGATCGCCGAGAAAGGCACGATGGGTGTGGGTTCGAGCCGGATGTCGGGCGTGAACAATGTCGCGCTCTGGACCGGCAAGCAGGCCAGCCCCTATGTGCCCTTCGTCAACATCGCCCCTGTAGTCGCGGGCACGAACGGCATCTCGCCGATTTTCGCGACCACGGTCGACGTGACCGGCGGGATCGGGGTCAACCTCAAGAACTGGGTCAAGAAGACCGACGAGAATGGCAAGGCGATCCTGAACAACGACGGCAACCCGGTCCTCGAGCAGAAATTCTCGGTCACCACCGGCACCGTGCTCAAGATCGACACGAAGAAGAAGAAGCTGCTGAACGAGGCCGGCGAAGAAGTCGCGGATCTGTCCTCGTCCTTCACGCCCCAGAAGGTCGAGTTCATGAAGGCCGGCGGCTCCTATGCCATCGTCTTCGGCAAGAAGCTGCAGACCGTCGCGGCCGAGATCCTCGGCGTCGAGGCGCCTGCGGTCTTCGCCCCGTCGAAAGAGATCAGCATCCCCGGTCAGGGTCTGACGGCGGTCGAGAAGATCTTCAACGCCAATGCTCGCGGCGTCGCACCCGGCAAGGTGCTGCATGCCGGTTCGGACGTGCGTGTGCGCGTCAATATTGTCGGCTCGCAGGACACCACCGGCCCGATGACCGCGCAGGAACTCGAGGCGATGGCCGCCACCGTGATCTCGCCGCTGGTTGACGGCGCCTATCAGTCGGGCTGCCATACCGCCTCGGTCTGGGACAAGAAGGCGCAGGACAATATTCCGAAGCTGATGTCCTTCATGAACAGCTTTGGCCTTGTCACCGCGCGCGACCCCAAGGGCGAGTATCACGCGATGACCGACGTGATCCACAAGGTGCTCAACGACATCACCGTGGATGACTGGGCGATCATCATCGGCGGCGACAGCCATACGCGTATGTCCAAGGGCGTGGCCTTCGGCGCCGACTCGGGCACCGTGGCGCTCGCGCTGGCCACCGCCGAGGCCGAGATGCCGATCCCGGAATCGGTCAAGGTCACCTTCAAGGGCAAGATGGCCGAGCACATGGACTTCCGCGATGTGGTCCATGCGACTCAGCAGCAGATGCTCAAGCAGTGCGGCGACAACGTCTTCCAGGGCCGCGTGATCGAGGTTCATATCGGTACGCTGCTGGCCGATCAGGCCTTCACCTTCACCGACTGGACCGCCGAGATGAAGGCGAAGGCGGCGATCTGCATCTCGGAAGACGAGACGCTGATCAAGTCGCTGGAACTCGCGAAGTCGCGCATCCAGATCATGATCGACAAGGGCATGGAGCAGCAAAGCGGCATGCTCGCCAAGCTGATCGGGCTTGCCGACAAGCGCATCGCGCAGATCCGCTCGGGCGAGAAGCCGGCGCTGGCGCCCGACGCCAACGCGAAATACTTCGCCGAGGTGGTAGTCGATCTCGACATCATCGACGAGCCGATGATCGCCGACCCCGACGTGAACAACGCCGATGTCTCGAAGCGCTACACCCACGATACGATCCGTCCGATTTCCTACTATGCGGCGGAAAAGAAAGTGGATCTGGGCTTCGTGGGTTCGTGCATGGTGCACAAGGGTGACATCAAGATCGTCGCCCAGATGCTCAAGAACCTTGAGGAACAGACCGGGCGCGTCGAGTTCAAGGCGCCGCTCGTGGTGGCCGCGCCGACCTACAACATCATCGATGAGCTGAAGGCGGAAGGCGACTGGGAGATCCTCGAGAAATACTCGGGCTTCGAGTTTGACGACATGTTCCCGAAAGCCAAGGCACGCACCGAATACGAGAACATCCTGTATCTCGAGCGTCCCGGCTGCAACCTGTGCATGGGCAACCAGGAAAAGGCCGAAAAGGGCGACACGGTGCTGGCCACCTCGACCCGCCTCTTCCAGGGCCGCGTCGTGGCCGACAGCGAGACCAAGAAGGGCGAGTCGCTCCTGGCCTCGACGCCGGTTGTCGTGCTCTCGGCGATCCTCGGGCGTACGCCCACCGTTGAGGAATACAAGGAAGCGGTGAAGGGCATCGACCTGACCAAATTCGCGCCGCCGGTGCAGGCGCCGCTCGACAGCAAGTCGGTCCATTTCTGAGGACTAGTGCTGAACAGAAAGAACGGCCCGCGCACAGCGCGGGCCGTTTTGTTTCATGGGCTTCTGGCAGAGCCAAGCCCCTGGCTGCGTGCGCTCCGCGGTGCCACCATGCTGGTCAGCCCTTTGCAAACCAGACCGTTTGAAGCGCGAGTTCCCCTGTCTGATCGCGGACGCGCGAAGACTGATGCTGGCCCCGTCCCAAAGCTTGCGTTCGGCCAGACTGCGAGAGGGGCTCCCCCGAAAGACGGGCCTGCCGTGTGAAATCTTACCCGGGCGATTGGCTGGTTTTTCCGCCCTGGCGGCAGCACGATCCTGAATCCTGAGCGCTTGTCGAGGGGCTCGCTGACGCGGATCGGTCGTCGTTCCAGGCGGGTTTCCGATCTGCCGGACCACAGGTTTTCGACGTGCTCGGGCGTGCCGGGCGCAAAGCAAAGCCCCGCCTGGGGCGATCATCCGGGCGGCTGGCCCGCTGCGTGCAGGCGATCGCTGGCATGGCCCGCAGACCCGGAGTCAGACGCTTGCTGACTTTTACGAGCAGGCTGAAAAACCAAGGGTGCCGGGTCTAAGTGCTTCCCAAGCATGGCCATATCGGGCAAGCCTAGTGATTGTGGGGGAAAAGTGTGAAGGCGGCCTGATGACGGCAGGATTGAAAAAGGTCACTCAGCCAGGTGCGCTGCTTGCCGTCGCCGTCGCGATGAGCGTCATCGCGATCTTGACGGTTTCCTTCGCGATTGCCTTCGCCTCCATCATCTATACCGGACCGTTGGCGGCCTACGCCCATCAGGGGATCGGTCTTGCACTACTGGGCGGGATATTGCTTCCCATCGTTGCGGCGCTGCTTAGTTCCTATCGCGGTATCGTCTCGCATCTGCAGGAGGTGCCCGCGGTTCTGCTGTCGATATCTGCGGCGTCGATCATGGCCAAAGCATCCTCCCCGGATATCGGCTTTGCTTCGGTCGTTACCTTCATCGGTTTCACGTCGATCATTACCGGCCTGGTCATCTATCTTGCCGGTTCCCTGAAGCTGGGGTTTGTCGCCCGCTTCATACCTTATTCCGTGATTGCGGGTTTCCTTGCCGCGACCGGGCTTTTGCTGGTCCTTGGCGCGCTGGCCATGATCACCAAGCAGGAGGTCTCCGTCGTCCATCTCGCGCGGATCTTTGGCCCGGGGATGCCCGCAACCTGGTTGCCGTGGATGGGCTTTGGCCTCGGCGCGGTAGCTCTGACCCGGCTGATCAAACACTCGCTGGTATTGCCGGGGATCATCGTGCTGGCGGCCAGCGCCTTCTACCTCGTTCTGTTTATTCGCGGCGTCAGTATTGAGCAGGCCGGGCAGATGGGTTTGCTGATCGGACCTTTTGAAGGTGCCGATCTGCTTGAGGGGCTGTCACCGACATTGGCGCTCGAAGCCGACTGGAATGCCATTCTCGCGCAGATGCCAACGATCTTTGCTGTGGCCTCGATGGCGTTACTGGGGCTGTTGCTGAATGTCAGCGGAATCGAAATCTCCATCGGGCGAGAGCTGAACCCGGAGCGGGAGCTTAAAGCGCTCGGCGTGGGGAATGTGCTGACCGGGCTTACTGGTGGATCGATCAGTTACCATCTGCTTGGGGAAACCACCCTGGCGAACAAGATGGGCGTAACCGGCTTGGCCGCGCCCTTTGCAGTCGCCATTAGCAGCGCCTCCGTCCTGTTCTTCGGTGCTTCGCTTATCGGAAATCTTCCGGTCGGACTCATGGGCGGGATTGTTGCCTATCTGGGGTTTGATTTTCTGTACGAGTGGGTCTGGAAGAAACGCGAGAAGCTTCCGGCGGCCGACAGGGTGGTCATCCTTCTGATCGTCGCTATTGCGGGTTCTGTCGGCTTCCTGACAGCCTTCAGCGTGGGGTTGATCCTGGCCACCGTCCTCTTTGTCGTCTCCTATGCCGGGATCGATATCGTTCGCCTGCGCTCCACCGGTGCTGTGCGAAGATCCTCGGTTGAACGCGGTGCCGAAGACCTGGCGCGTCTGGAAGTAGAGGCGGCGGATGTCGTCATTTACGAACTCGCAGGGTTTCTCTTTTTCGGAACAGCAAACGGGCTCTACGAGCGTATCAACAACGAGATCCATTGCGGGGCGCCCCCGAGACACGTGATCCTGGACTTTCGCGGGGTTAAGGGACTCGATACCTCCGCCAGCTTTGCCTTGACCCGTATCGCCGCTTTGCTTGATCGATCTGGGCTTGAACTGACGCTGACCGGCTTGAGCCCGAAGGTGAAAGCCGATGTCTTGCGCCCAAGCGATTTTCCTGACCGCGTCACGATCATGGGCACGCTCGATGATGCCTTGATGCAGATCGAGGCGGGCATTCTGTCTGACGTCGTTCCCGAAGGGAGCCCCGAAGAGATCCTCAATGCGCTCTCGGAGCGTTATCCGTCGTTTGATTTCTCGACCTTCGCCAGTGTGGTGTCGCTGGCTCCGGGCGAGACGCTGTTTGTTCAGGGGGCCGCGTCGAATGAAGTCTTTCGGCTGGTCTCTGGCGTTCTGAGGGCGGAAGCGACTTCCGGCGACGGCCAGCCGCTTCTCATCGCGCGCTTTCTGCCCGGAGCGATCATCGGCGAGATTGCATATTATGCCGACATACCGCGTACCGCTTCGATGCGTGCGGATACCAAGGCAGTCGCCCTGCGTTTCGATCTTGATCGCATTGCGGATACGCCAGACGGTCTCCGGCTAGCGAACGAATTCCATCGAGAGGCCGCGCGCCACCTTGCTCTTCGTCTCAATCGAATGACGCTATTGCTGCGGCAAGCGGGGATCTGATGACACGCCATTGCAGAGCATGGGCACGCGGCGGGGTATTCAGCGAACACCCCGCCTTTCGAGCTTAGTAGTAACGCGCGCAGCCCAATCCGTAGACCCCCTTTGCCTGCGGATGCATCTGGGACTGGACCGCCGTGATCGCGATTGCGCTGACGACATCTTCGACCGAACAGCCGCGCGAAAGATCGTTGGCCGGATGGGCAAGACCCTGAAGGACCGGGCCGATGGCCTGCAATCCGCCAAGCCTTTGGGCGATCTTGTAGCCGATGTTGCCCGACGCGAGATCGGGGAAGATGAACACGTTAGGCCGACCGGCAAGACGGCTGCCGGGGGCCTTGCGCGCTCTGATTTCCACATCCAGCGCAGCGTCGAACTGGATTTCACCGTCGATATTCAGATCCGGCTCCTCCTCGCGCACAATCGCAAGCGCCTGGCGGATACGGTCGATGCTCTCGTGGCTTGCCGATCCGGCGGTTGAGAAGGACAGCATCGCGACCTGCGGTTCGACCTTGAGCAACTGGCGGCAGCTTTGGGCGGCGGCGCGGGCAATCGCGGCCAGTTGGCGCGCGTCGGGCGACACGACGAGGCCGCAATCGGAAAAGATCATGCCGCCCTTGAAGGGTGCGGTATCGGCGCAGGCCATCATCAGAAAGAAGCTTGAGACGACGCTGTTGCCGGGCGCGCAGCCAATGGATTGCAGTGCGACCCGAACCGTTTCGGCAGTGGTTGCGACGGCGCCACCGACTGTGCCGTCGGCATGGCCCAAGCGCACGCGCAGCGCAGCCTGCAACATCGGATCGGCGACCGCGCGTCGGGCCTCGTCCAATGTCGTTCCCTTGTGGGCGCGCAGGGCGTGCCACGATTGGGCCAAGGCCTCGTAGTCGGCGCAGGTTCGAGGGTCTTCCACCTCAATCTCGCCCGGCGCCGCGCCAAGCTCGCGCAGGCCGCTCTCGATTGCGGCGACATCGCCCAGTAGAACGGGGCTGGCGATCTCAAGGCGCCGGGCGCGCAGCGCGGCGGCCTGAATGCGCGGGTCTTCGCCTTCGGGCAAAATGATGATGCGGTTATCCGTTCGGGCGGCCGCGTAGATATCGTCCAGAACTTTCATGTCTTACCCCAGGAAACGAAGGCCGATCAGGACGAATGCCCCGATGAACACGGTTTGCGCGACGATGGTCGCAATCGCTCCGGTGCCGACAGAAAGCACCTTGGCAAGCGATGTCTTGACGCCGACGGCGGCGATGGCAGTCAGCAGGGCCCAACGCGAGACCACGTTGGCGGCTTCCGCGACAACGGAGGGGATCAGCCCGAAGGAGTTCAGCGCGGCAAGTGTCAGGAAACCGAGCACGAAGCCGGGCAGGATCGGGGGGCGTTTGCCCTCGGTCCCGTTATGTGCGCCGCTGGCCCGGATGATGAGCGACGCCCCCAGAACGACGGGTGCAAGCATGGAGACGCGGATCAGCTTGACCAGCGTGGCGGTCTCGCCGGTTTCGGGGCCGATTGAGAAGCCGGCGCCGACAACCTGTGCAACATCGTGGATCGTACCGCCAAGGAACACGCCACCCGCGCGCGCATCGAAACCGAGCTGTGCGGAGAGCATCGGATAAAGGACCATGGCGATGGTGGACAGGACGGTCACCGAAAGGACCGTGAAGCTCAGGTCGCGCTCGGCCCGGTCGTGGCGCGGAAGGATGGCCGCGATTGCCATGGCCGCCGACGCTCCGCAGATAGCAACCGAGCCTGCGGTCAGAAGCGAGAAGCGCCAGTCGCGCCCGGTAATCTTGCCAAGGATAAAGCCAAAGGCGATCGTGGCCAGAACACCGCCGACCACCAGCGTGATCAACTGCGGCCCCAGTTGCGCCAGCATCTCGACAGAGATACGCGCGCCAAGAAGTGCCACGCCGAACCGAAGCACCGTGCGCGCCGTCATGGCGATGCCGGGGGCCGTGGCGCTGCCGTCTTCGGCCAGAAAGTTCAGCGCAAGCCCCAGTAGCAGCGCCATCAGCATCGCCGGCGCGCCGTAGTGCTCGGACAGGAACTGGGCGGTCACCGCGATCAGCAGGGCGACGACAAAACCGGGGAAATGGCTGCGCATGGCAGCCTGAGAAGCCAGCAGGGCGGTCATGGAAGATCCAATCTGGTCAAGACGGGGTGTTGCCCGGCCCCGGGGTAGGGTGGAGGGGGGCCGGGCAGGTTCTGGGGGCGGATGGGCGCCGCCCCCAGTGGCTCAGAGTGCGCCTTTCTGCGCACGCATATCCGCGGGGTCGATGCCCGCCACGACGACCGGCTTCTTCATCGCGTCGCGACGGAAGGGCTCGCCGAGTTCCTGGTTCAGGAGAACCTCGATGAAGGTGGTCTCTTTCGAGGCCATCTGACGATCGACCGCCTTGCGCAGCTCCTCGGTCAATTCCTCGGTCGAGCGCACCTGCACGCCATGTGCCCCGCAGGCCCGCGCGATCCCGGCATAGGTGGTGTCGCGGTCCAGTTCGGTGCCGACGAAGTTGTTGGCATACCACAGCGTGGTGTTGCGCTTTTCCGCACCCCACTGGTAGTTGCGGAAGATCACCATGGTGATCGCCGGCCAGTCGTCGCGACCGCAGGCGGTCATCTCGTTCATCGAGATCCCGAACGCGCCGTCACCCGCAAAACCGATGACCGGGACATCCGGGCAGCCGATCTTCGCGCCAAGGATCGACGGGAAGCCGTAACCGCAGGGGCCAAAGAGGCCGGGCGCAAGGTATTTGCGGCCCTTATCGAACGCCGGGTAGGCGTTGCCGATGGCGCAGTTGTTGCCGATATCCGACGAGATGATCGCATCCTCGGGGATAGCAGCCTGAATCGCGCGCCATGCCTGACGCGGGCTCATCAGATCGGCGTCACGGGTGCGGGCGTCCTCGTTCCAGACGGTGCCCGGATCGTCCTGCTCATGGTCGAGCGAGGTCAGTTCCTGCGCCCAACGCGACTTGGTCTGCGAGATCAGCTCACGGCGCTCCTTGCGGCCCTCGTCGCCTGCGGTGCCCGACAGTTGCGCGAGAATTCCGCGCGCCACCTTGGCCGCGTCGCCCTCGATCCCCACGGAGACCTTCTTGGTCAGGCCGATGCGGTCGGCGTTGATATCGACCTGGATGATCTTGGCCTCTTTCGGCCAGTAGTCGATGCCATAGCCCGGCAGGGTCGAGAACGGGTTGAGGCGCGTGCCCAGTGCCAGAACCACATCGGCCTTGGCGATCAGCTCCATCGCGGCCTTCGAGCCGTTGTAGCCGAGCGGACCAACCGCCAGACGGTGCGAGCCGGGGAAGCTGTCGTTGTGCTGGTAGTTCGAGCACACCGGCGCGTCCAGACGCTCGGCCAGGTTCGCGAGATCGGCGATTGCTCCCGACAGCACCACGCCCGCGCCCGACAGGATCACCGGGAAGCGCGCCTCGGACAGCAGGCGAGCGGCTTCGGCCACGGCCTCTTCGCCACCGGCGGGGCGCTCGAACTTCACGATCTGCGGCAGATCGACGTCGATCACCTGGGTCCACATGTCGCGCGGGATGTTGATCTGCGCCGGGGCCGAGCCGCGCAGCGCCTTCAGGATCACGCGGTTCAGCACCTCGGGGATACGCGAGGCATCACGCACCTCTTCCTGGTAGCAGACGCTGTCGGTGAACAGGCGCATCTGCTCCATCTCCTGGAAGCCGCCCTGGCCGATGGTCTTGTTGGCGGCCTGCGGGGTCACCAGCAGCATCGGCGTGTGGTTCCAGTAGGCGGTTTTCACCGCGGTCACGAAACCGGTCACGCCGGGGCCGTTCTGCGCGATGGCCATCGCCATCTTGCCGGTGGCGCGGATGTAGCCATCGCACATCAGCCCGCCATTGGTTTCATGGGCGCAATCCCAGAACTTGATCCCGGCCTTGGGGAACAGGTCCGAGACCGGCATCATGGCCGAGCCGATGATGCCGAAAGCCTGATCGATGCCATGCATCTGGAGGACTTTGATGAAGGCCTCTTCAGTGGTCATTTTCATGTGTGTTTCTCCTTGTTCACGCGGGTTCAGCCGCGCTCGTCCTGAAAGTGGTAGAGTTTGTAGAGGCCCCACTGGCCAAGGCGCCGGAACGGCGTCTTCCAGCCTTCGTGCGGCAATTCGCTGCGAAAGATCGGCAGTTTGGGAATGTCGGCGGCGCGGCCCGCGACCAGTTGCGCCATGCGCCGCCCGGCTTGTGCGGAATACATCACCCCGTTCCCGCCGTAGCCCATCGCGTAATAGGCATTCGGCACATCGGGCATCGCGGTGATGCGCGGCATCATGTCGTGGCTGACATCGACCCAACCCCACCAGCTGTAATCCAGCGGGATACCGCGCAGCGCGGGGAACTTGCGCGCCAACCCCTCGCGCAGGGCGGCGAGGTGCGCGGGATTATCCGCGTCACGCCCGGTGATCGCCGCGCGCGAGCCGATCTGTACCCGGTTATCGGGCAGCAGCCGGTAGTAGTGGCGCAGCGTCCGCGTATCGGTCAGCGGCGAGGTCACCTTGAAATCGCAGTCCGACAGTTCCGACGCCGTCAGAACCCGCGTGGTGATCGAGTTCGACATGATCGGCATGATCCGGTCGCGCAGCCGACGATGCAGCCCGCGCGGCGCATAGCCCGCCGTTGCGACGGCGACGGCGCGGGCGCGAACGATGCCACCCGGCGTGCGCAGATGGTGCACGCCGTTCTTCGTCTCCCATCCCTCGACGGGGCTGTCGACATGCACCTTGGCGCCGAGTTCCCGTGCGATCCGCAGATAGCCGAAGGCCAGCTTGGCGGCATGAATGCCAGTGCCGTCGGGCTCCCACATTGCGCCATGGGCTTCCATGTCCTTGACGGCGGTCTCGTGCAGCTCCTCTCGGCTCAGCATGCGCGTGCCATAGCCGAAGGTTTCGCGCAGAAGCGCGGCCTCTTTTGCCAGCTTGGGCATCATCCAGGCCTTATGGGCGATGTAGTAATGCCCGCCATCCTGGGGTTCGCACTCGATCGCGTGGTCACGGATCAGGCCACGGAAGAGATCGAAGGCTTCCGTCACCTCGGCGTGCAGCCCCTTGGCGACATCGAGGCCCCAACGCTCGATCCACTGCGAGCGCTTGAGCCGCCCCGACGAGATCTGCGCCTGCCCGCCGTTACGGGTCGAGCAGCCATAGGCCACGCCGTTGGCCTCAAGCACATGGGCCTTGATGCCGAATTCCTTGGCCAGATGGATGGCGCAGCTCAGCCCGGTATAGCCCGAGCCGATGACGACGACATCGACGTCCATGTCCTGGGTGACCGGGCCGTCATCGGCGGGCGGTGTGCCGGCCGTTCCTATCCAGTAGGTCGGCGCATAGGCGCTGCCATGGCCGATCGAGCGGTCGGTTACCGGATCGTAGCTTGGGTTGTAGGGCGCGCTGGCCCGCCGTTGGGTGAAGGCATTCATTGCCGTGGTTCCTGCGCTGGAGGGGGATTACTTCGGGTCGAGCACGGGCCGCTGCTTGCGGAAGGCTTGTTTCATCACCAGCTGGCCGTCGCGGATGGTGAACAGATCGACGCCCTTGGCCTCGATCCGCCGCCCTTCGGCGTCGGTGCCGCGGAAGGTCCATTCCGACACGCCGCGATCGCCGCAGACGAAGTGATGATGATCCGCCCATTCGGCATCCGGCATGGCGGTCCAGACGCCGACAAAGGCCTTGGCGATGGCATCGCGGCCAACGATGCGCGCGCCGAATTCTTCGGGGCCGGCAACGGTGGTGAACTCGCAGTCATCCGCAAAGTGGGTCATCACGGCGTCGATGTCGTGGCGGTTGAAGGCGTCGAAGGTCGCCCGCAGGTCTGCTGCGGTGAGGGTCTTGGTCATGGTCTTGTCCTTGTGGTTCAGTCTTCTGCGTAGGGCACGATCAGGGTCGGGATGCGCGAGCGGCGCAGGACCCGTTTGGCGACCGTGCCAAGGAAAGTGTGGGAAATGCCGTGGGCATGACTGCCCATCAGGATCATGTCGGCGGGCAGGGTTACGGCGCGCTTCAGGATGGCCTCGGCGGCGAAACCCTCGATCACCTCGATTTCGTCGACCCGGTCGCGCAGCGCCTTCTCATCCGAGGGCATCTGGGCCCAGAACGCCTCCTGCCGTTCGTTCAGCAGGTCGCGGGCGTTCTCGAAGCGGCGGTTCAGGGCCTGCTCGCGCGCCAGCGGATCGTTGATGAAGAACTGCAAGGTGACGCGCGCATCCTCGCTCATCGGTTCGACCACGTGCAGGATATGCAGCCGCGCATCGAGCGCCTTTGCCAGGCAAACCGCGTAGCGAAAGGCATAGACCGAGGTGTTCGACAGGTCAGTCGCGTAGAGGATCGTCTTGATTTCTTTCAGCATTCTATCCTCCCTCAGTAACCGACGACGCGCGGTAGCCAGAGTGCGATTTGCGGGAAACAGGCGATGATGTAGATCGCGACGGCCCCGGTGATGGCGAAGGGCAGCGCCCGTAGCGAGATCTCTTCCATCGACACGTTCGAGATGCCCGAGGCGATGAACAGGTTCTCTCCCAGAGGCGGGGTCTGGAACCCGATCGAGAGCGTGCAGATCATCACGATGCCGAAGTGAACCGGGTCGACCCCCATCTGATAGGCGACCGGCAGCATCACCGGCACGAGGATCATGATCGCGGCCAGCGTCTCCATGAACATGCCCACGATCAGCAGCAGAGCGATGACGAGGATCCAGATCACGTAGAGGCTGTCGGTCAGCGACAACATGCCCTTGGCGATGACGGCAGGCACACCGTTCTCGACCAGGATGCGGCCGAAGATGGTGGCGGTGAACAGCACCAGCAGCACCCGCCCGGCAAGCCAGGTCGTCGTTTCTAGCGCGGCGACCATCTGGCGCAGGGTCAGCTCGCGGTAGATCACCACACCCACGAAGAGCGTGTAGAAGATCGCCACGATTGCCGCCTCGGTCGGGGTGAACATCCCGGTGTAGATCCCGCCAAGGATGACCACCGGAGCCATGATCGCCCAGAAACCCTTGTAGATCGCATGCGCAATCTTGGAGATCGACAGCGGCTCGGCCGACCCGCGATAGCCGGCGGCGCGGCAGCGGATGTAGTTGTTGGCCAGCAGCATCCCCGCCATCAGGCAGCCGGGGAAGAAGCCCGCGATGAAGAGTTTCGAGATCGAGACACTCTGGAAGGTGCCGAACTTCTCGACGGCTTCGACCGGCGGCTGAAGGCCCATGGCCGAGATGCCGAAGATGACCATCGGGATCGAGGGCGGAATGATGATGCCAAGACCGCCTGAGGCCGCCGTCACCGAGGCCGCATAGCCCCGCGCATATCCGGCCCGCGCCATTGCCGGGATCATCAGCATCCCCACGGCGGCGGTCGTCGCCGGGCCGGAACCCGAGATCGCGCCGAAGAACAGGCAGGCCAGCACCGTCGCGGCCGAGATGCCGCCCGTGAAAGGCCCGGCCATGGTTTCTGCCACCGCGATCAGGCGCCGCGACAGGCCCGCGGCTTCCATCAACGCCCCCGCAAGGATGAACGAGGGCAGTGCCATCAGCGGGAAGGAGCCAACCGACGACCACGCGATTTGCACCATCTTGATCGGGTTGTCGCCCAGATACCACATCGCGGCCAGCGCCGAGACACCCAGTGCCACGGTGATCGGCGCGCCGACCACCATCAGGAAGGCAAAGGTGCCGAAGAGAATTTCTACCAGGTAGCCGTCCATTACGCGCGACCTCCCTCGGGGGTGTCGCCCATACCGTCGATCTCGACCTTGTCGGGATCGCGCGGGTCCTTGCCGAGCACCAGTTTCATGTAATTCACCTGCAGGATGCGCAGCGTCATCAGCGCGAAGGCAATCGGCAGAACGATGTAGACCCACCGCATCTGCCACCCCAGGGTCTGGGCCTTCACGAAAGGCTTGAGCAACGAGATGAACGTGATCGACTGCCAGATGAACACGGCATTGAAGCCAATCCAGAACAGGTCGCCGAAAGCCTCGATCAGGCGCGCGCGGCGGCGGTCCATGCGATTGAGGTGGAACGAGATCCGGTTATGCGCCGCCATCCGGGCTGCGTAGCTTGCGCCGAAATAGGCAAACCAGACGAAGAGGATGACCGACAGTTCCTCGATCCAGGTGATCGAGCTGCCAAACACCTGCCGCGAGACGATCTGCACGAAGAGCAGGCCGACGAATACCGCCAGCAGCGCTTGGCATATGTAGCTCTCGAGCTTGTCGAGATGACGCAAGAACGAAGTCATGTGAGCACCTGCTTGGGGACAAGGTCGGGGCCGACAGGGCCGGCCCCGTGCCGATCACTCGACCGTCGAACGGCCCAGGGCGGTCAGAACGCCGTTCAGCACCTCTTTGCCGCCGATCGTGTCGTAGAACTTCGGCCAGACTTTTGCGGTGGCGAGGTCGATGAACTCCTGCTCGCCATCGGCCGGGTCAGAGATCTCCATCCCGCGGGCGGCAAGCTCGGACTTGATCTTGGCTTCCTCGGCGCGCAGGAACGCCCCCGAGGCCAGCGTCGCCTCGTGGCCCGCGTCCAGAACCTGCTGCTGCTCTTCGGCAGAAAGCGACTGGAACAGGCTTTCCGAGACGATCAGCGGCTCGATCGAGAAGATGTAGCGGATGTTGGTGACATACTTCTGCACCTCGTCGAACTTCATCGCGTAAACGGTCATGTAGGGGTTGTCCTGACCGTCCACGACCTTCTGCTGAAGCGCGGCGAAGGTTTCACCCCAGGCCATCGGCGTCGGATTGATGCCCCAGGACTTGTAGGTCTCGATCATGATCTCGTTCTTGGGCACGCGGATCACGAGGTCCTGCAGGTCGGCGACCGTGGTCACCGGGTGCTTCGAGTTCGTCAGGACGCGAAAGCCCGAATAGGCCCAGCCGATGATGCGCACGCCAGCGTCCTCGACGGTCTTGTCAACCATCTGCCGGCCGATCTCGCCCTGGGTGATGTTTTCGGCATCTTCCAGCGACAGGATCACATAGGGCAGCGTCAGCGTGCCGACCGAGGGCGAGAAGGGCGTGATGTTGTTGATCGCGAGGATCGAGAAATCGAGCGTTCCGGTCGCGGCGGCGGAAACCGTGTCCTGCTCGTCGCCAAGTTGGCCGTTCAGGAACAGCTTCGCGGTATGGGCGCCGCCCGTCTTGGCCTCGAGCGCTTCAACGAAGGCAAGGCCAAGCGCTTCCTGGGTGCCGCCCGCGCCATCGCCTACCGCCACGCGAAATTCCTTTGCGGATACAGGCAGTGCGGTGGTTGCCAGCAATGCGGCAACCATGGCGCCCGAGAGCGCCTTGAACGTCATTTTCATTGTATTTCTCCCTGAGTGCGGCCGATTCTTCCCAACGGCCTTGCGACACATTGTCACCACGTCATGACTGGGGTTATATCCAGATACGACTACTCTTAGGTCCAGAACGGAGTCCTGCCGCCATGAGCGAGAATCTTGTTGGTCGGCTCTCGTCCGAAATGTTCTTCATTGATCGGCAGGATCGGCGCAGCCTGCAGATGCAGCTCACGACATCGATCGTTACCACGATCCTTGAGGCGCGCGCCCAACCCGGCACCCGTATGCCGTCAACCCGGCAACTGGCCGAGCATCTGGGCGTATCGCGCCTGACGGTGACGCTTGTGTATCAAGATCTCGTCGCGCAGGGGTATCTCGACAGTCTCCCGAGATCCGGGTTCGCGGTATCGCAAAAGGTTCCGCATCGGCGCATTGGGCGCGAGGATGCGCTGAGCTTTTCTCAGCCCGTGGACTGGGGGCGCTGGCTCAAACAGGATCTGACGGCCAGGCGGCGCATCGCAAAGCCGCTGAACTGGCGCAGCTATCCCTATCCGTTTCTCTACGGTCAGGCCGACCCGACGCTGTTCGATCACGCCGCCTGGCGGGACTGTGCGCGCCGGGCCCTTGGCGCGCGCGAGTTTACCGACCTTGCCGATGAACGGATGGCCGTGGACGACCCGATTCTGGTAGACTTCATCTGTCGCAACACCCTGCCGCGACGGGGCATCCGCGCCCGACCCGAAGAGGTGCTGATAACGCTTGGCGCGCAGAACGGGATCTGGCTGGCGGTTCAGCTTCTTGCCCGCAAGGACCGGGTGGCGGTGATGGAGGATCCGGGCTTCCCCGATTTCGCGGCGACGTTTCAATTTGCGGAAATGCAGATCCAGTATGTTCCCTGCACCGCCGAAGGGCTGGAACCCGCGAGTTTGCCCCCCGACACGGGGCTTGTCGCGGTCACACCGAGCCACTCGATCCCGACCGGTACGACGATGCCGCTCCAGAAGCGCCGAGAGCTTTTGACGCTGGCGGACAAGCATGACTTCCTGATCATCGAGGATGACTACGAATTCGAGATGAGTTTCCTTGAACCTCCGTCTCCGGCGCTCAAGTCGCTCGATGGCGGGGGCAGGGTGATCTATATCGGCAGCTTCTCAAAGGCGCTCTTTCCGGGGCTGCGTATCGGCTATGTCGTGGGGCCGGAGCGGTTCATCGAACAGGCACGCGCTCTGCGCGCGATGATGCTGCGCCACGCCCCGGGGCATATGCAACGAGTGACCGGGTATTTCTTGGCCCTTGGACATTACGATGCACATATCGTGCGTCTGCGTGAAACTTTTCGCCGCCGCCGCGAAGTGCTTACCGACGCCTTGGAGAAAACCGAGTTTCGTATCGCTGGCGCCGCCCGGCACGGAGGATCAAGCCTTTGGATCGAAGCGCCGGGGGGTGTCGACTCAGCGGAATTCGCGGCCCGGCTGGCCAATCGAGGTGTGCTCATCGAGCATGGCAGACCGTTCTTCTCGAACCCGCCCGACCCATGCCCGTTCTTTCGCGTCGGCTTTTCGTCGATCTCGGAAGAGAAGATCGAGGCGGGAATCAAGATCATGCACCAGACCCTCGCGAGCGATCTGGCAGATGCGCCTGCGGGTGCAGGCTAAGGAATGCTTGCCGACCTTGGTGGGTGCCGAGAGAGCCCACTGTTCCGTGAAGGAGAACTCTTTCGCGATGCAGCGCACCGGTGGGATCAAGCAGTTTCGACGCGCGCACTATCTTGCGAAAGCACGGTAGGCAGGTCGCGCGGACCTGCCGCCGCCACGACTTTTGCGCGAATTGTGCATTCTGGATACAGCTTGACTTGGGGATAATAGAGGAGGATTGTTTTTGTAATGAGAACGGACACAAACGCATTTCCTTTTGTTTATTCGTCTTCGACATAAGTCTCCCTGAGACAAAGGGAGGTTAAGCATTCCGCCGTGCAAAACCGGCGTGAGGCAGTATCCCGGCACCTAGACGCAGCAGCTCAGTTTCTGATGACGGTCGGTTAATCGCCGACCGATCACATTTTCGGGTTGGTTTTGAGGGCTAGCTAGATCGGTGCCGACTCCGGGCGAAGTTCGGTGCACTACCCGCTGACGGCACGTCTTTCGCGCCTTCCCTGCTGACCTGTCAGGGAGGATAAAGAGATGACGATCAATATTGATTTTGGTGACTTCGAAGGCTTCTTTCTTGACGAAAGCCTCGGTCAACAGACTGCCCCGCAGGACAATCCGCCCGGTGACGGTGACGACATCGCCTGGGGCACGCTGCCGCTCAGTCTGCGCGATCTCGTTGGGGCGCTTGATGACAGTACGGCCTTCGGCGACGACACGGGTGCGACCAACCCGCTACAGACATTCGCCTCGGCAGGTCGTATTGCGCGCAGCCCGCTCAACGCTGTCAGCGTGACCTCGACGGGCGTCATCGAGAACGTCTCGATTGCCGGGTACAACTCGGGCGGGGGAACTGCGGTCCCGCTTGCAGTGTGGGACAGCGAAGCATCATTTAACTGGGCCGGGGATCTTTCTGGGTTGTACGACAGCGGCCTTCGGACGCTTGTCGACAGCGACACGGACGGAACCAACAACCGGATCTTTTTCTTCTCGGACATTACCTATGACGACGGCGGCGTGACCAAGAGCTACACGACCGAGGCCGGTCTGGAAGCCGGAAACATCATCTACGGGATCGAAGAGGGCACGGGCGATCTGGTGATGATCATCTATGTCGACGAGACCCAGGTTTCGGCCAGCCAGATCGATCTGACCTATTACATGATGACCTTTGAGGCGGTCTACGACCCGGAGGCGGGTGAAACGCAGGCAGATACCGACCACTCGATTGACCTGACGGGCAAGATCGGCCTTCTGGTCGATGACGCGGTGGGGTTCGACTTCTCCGATGCACCTGCGGGCAAGAGCTTGTTCCTGTTGGGCGTTCAGACGGGGTCGCTAACGCCTGACACCGAGGATCCGGACGATGAAGGCGGCTCAAACGACTTGCGCGGTCTTTTGGTGACGGGCCAGACGGCGGTGGTCCAGATCAACACCTCGAAGGTTGGCGACACCACCATCGGCTATGGCAACCAGGGCATCAACCCCGGCGAGGTGGTCGTTTTCACCTATGTTCAGGGAAATCTCGACCCCGACTACGTCATTCCCAATTTGACGCAGACGACTGCGGACATCGCCGCCAATATCGAGTTCGATATGTACGACCCTGCTTCGGAAGGGCAGTTCGACATCGCCCAAACCGTGAGCGGGGCGACGCAGGCGCTGCTGTTGCGCGCCTATGACATCGACTCTGGTGTCGAGGACAGCGAATTCTTCCATGCCACCAACGGGTTCATGTCCAACCGCGTTGACGTGGATTTCCTGATGGTGTCGGTTGATCTGGTGGGAGGCGGCACGGCCGAGTTCGACGTGAGCGCCGCGACGCTCAACAGCCCGGTCTCCGATGGCCGGATCACGTTTACGCTGACCGCCGACGGGGTCAAGGTTTCGGGGCTGGAAGCGGGCGACACGATCCTGTTCACGACGGACGGTCCGCATGATCAGGTCGAAATCGAGGGTTTCAGCGGCAATTTCGACGTGGGTGGTTACAAGACCACCACGACCAATGCGATCGCGACCGATATCGGCGGTCAGTTCAATATTGAGGATGCCGGCATCGCGGTGAGTGTCAGTACCACGAGTGCGACGCTGAGCGGGCTTGAGGTTGACGAGACGGTTGGCACCGACCGCGCAGACGAGGCCAATAGCGAAACGGCGAATGGCAACAGCGATGACGCGGTTGGCAAGCTTGGCGTCGTGACCTCGGCCGAGAAGATCGGGACGCTGTTCACCGAGACGGTGACGGAGGATACCGACGGCCATGACAGTGCCGCCGACAGCGACAGCTACAAGCTTGTGCTGGTGGATACCTCGGGCGCTGAACCCGATCCGACGGCGACGACGCTGGCGACGACGCTCTCGGTTTCGGGCGGGGCCACGGGGTATGTCGCGGGAACCGCGTCGATCACGCTCGTGCTGTCGAGCGGGGTCGTTTACGGCATGTATAACGGCGACACCGACCCGACCGACGGCAGCGCGAATATTGCCTTCACCGTCGAGCTGACGGCGACCGACGAAGACGGCAAGGTCAAGGTCACGCTTTACGAGCCGATCGCGCACAACGGCACGAGCGCCCATGACGAGGTTCTCGATCTGGTCGCGACCGACGGCTACCTGGGCGTGCAGCGCGACTACACCGTTTATGATCATGACGGCGATTTCGCCAGCGACAGCGCGATCAAGGACATCACGCCCTTCATCGACTTTGGCGATGACGGCCCGACCGCTTCGGTTTCGGCCAGCGGCACCGCGGTATCCACGTTCGCGCTGAACCTCGATGAGACCGAAGGCAGCCCCGACCGCTATGGCTCGGGCGATGCGGTGCAGGACAATGACTCGGGCGCGGATGATGTGACCAACACCGACATCGGCGGGATCACGCCCTTTGGGCAGAAGACGACGACGGTCTCGGGCGGGCTCAAGACGCTGTTCACGGTCTCGACCGATCCCGGGCAGGACGACCCTGGCGCGACCTCCTACAAGTTCGAGTTCGTGCTGACCGATGGCGATGCCGATGGGGTGGAGACCACGCTGAAAACCAGCGTCAATGGCGAGACGATCGTTCTGACGCTGGAGGATCTGGACGGCGACGGGGTGAATGAACTTGTCGGGCGCGAGGAGACCTTGGACGCGGTCGCCTTCGTGGTCAGCATCGAGAACCCGACCTCGGGGACGGATGCGCAGCTGACCTTCCGGCAGATGCTGGCCTTCGAGCACCCGACTTCGCCCAGCACGTATGACGAGCTCGCCTCGATCCTGACGGCGCAGGACAATGACAGCGTGGGCATCAAGCTGACGGTGACGCAGACCGACTCGGAAGGCGACAGCGAGGCCGCAACCCATACGCGCACCATCGTCGATGACACCAACACCATCTTCTCGTCGGATGACGATGGGCCGACGCTGACCGCCGATGCTCTGGAGGGGAGCGAACTGGCCACCGAGCTTTCCGATATCGCGCTCAATCTGGATGAGACGACTGGCTGGGTTGGTGCCGATGATCTCTATAACGGCGCCGAGACCGAGTCGAACCAGGTTGTGCCAAACGGAAACGCCGATGATCCCACGCCGGTTCAGCAAACGCCGGTCTATGTGCTCAAGGCGGATCTGGACGGTGCCAGTTACATCGGACGGCTTACGACTGACGTGGCGAGCGGCGAGGACATGACAAGCGATGTCGCCGATCTCTTCGCGGACATCGTCGCCGATTACGGTCGCGACGGCGAAGGTGACTTCAGCGGCGACGGCAGCGTGAAATACGCCTACAGCCTGCTGCTTTCCTCGGAAGATCCAATTGCCACCAATCTCTATGCGACGGCGCAGGGCGATCACGCGGGGGCCTCCATGGCCGAGCGTCGGATCTACCTGATCGAGGAAGACGGGGTGATCTATGGCGTTACTGCCGGCGTTGACGGGATCGGTGACGCGGACGAGTTCGATGGTGTCGACACGACGCAGGACGAATACGTTGCCTTCAAGATCGAGCTGCTCAATGCGAGCGATCCTGAAAACGTCCAGCTTCAGGTGACCCATTATCTGGCGATCGATCATGGCGGCACCGAAGATCCTGCGGTGTTCGATGAAGAACTGGTCATGACCCTCGCAACAGGGGAAGATCTGTCGCTGAAGCGGACCGTGACGATTATTGACGGTGATGATGACGAAGTCAGCGCCAATGACAGCGTTGCGATTGCGGACGATGCGGGCGGCTTCCTCAGCTTCGATGACACGGGCATCGCGGTGAGTGTCAGCACGACGAGTGCGACGCTGAGCGGGCTTGAGGTTGACGAGACGGTTGGCACCGACCGCGCGGATGAGGCCAATAGCGAAACGGCGAATGGCAACAGCGATGACGCGGTCGGCAAGCTTGGCGTCGTGACCTCGGCCGAGAAGATCGGGACGCTGTTCACCGAGACGGTGACGGAGGATACCGACGGCCATGACAGTGCCGCCGACAGCGACAGCTACAAGCTTGTGCTGGTGGATACCTCGGGCGCTGAACCCGATCCGACGGCGACGACGCTGGCGACGACGCTCTCGGTTTCGGGCGGGGCCACGGGGTATGTCGCAGGAACCGCGTCGATCACGCTCGTGCTGTCGAGCGGGGTCGTTTACGGCATGTATAACGGCGACACCGACCCGACCGACGGCAGCGCGAATATTGCCTTCACCGTCGAGCTGACGGCGACCGACGAAGACGGCAAGGTCAAGGTCACGCTTTACGAGCCGATCGCGCACAACGGCACGAGCGCCCATGACGAGGTTCTCGATCTGGTCGCGACCGACGGCTACCTGGGCGTGCAGCGCGACTACACCGTTTATGATCATGACGGCGATTTCGCCAGCGACAGCGCGATCAAGGACATCACGCCCTTCATCGACTTTGGCGATGACGGCCCGACCGCTTCGGTTTCGGCCAGCGGCACCGCGGTATCCACGTTCGCGCTGAACCTCGATGAGACCGAAGGCAGCCCCGACCGCTATGGCTCGGGCGATGCGGTGCAGGACAATGACTCGGGCGCGGATGATGTGACCAACACCGACATCGGCGGGATCACGCCCTTTGGGCAGAAGACGACGACGGTCTCGGGCGGGCTCAAGACGCTGTTCACGGTCTCGACCGATCCCGGGCAGGACGACCCTGGCGCGACCTCCTACAAGTTCGAGTTCGTGCTGACCGATGGCGATGCCGATGGGGTGGAGACCACGCTGAAAACCAGCGTCAATGGCGAGACGATCGTTCTGACGCTGGAGGATCTGGACGGCGACGGGGTGAATGAACTTGTCGGGCGCGAGGAGACCTTGGACGCGGTCGCCTTCGTGGTCAGCATCGAGAACCCGACCTCGGGGACGGATGCGCAGCTGACCTTCCGGCAGATGCTGGCCTTCGAGCACCCGACTTCGCCCAGCACGTATGACGAGCTCGCCTCGATCCTGACGGCGCAGGACAATGACAGCGTGGGCATCAAGCTGACGGTGACGCAGACCGACTCGGAAGGCGACAGCGAGGCCGCAACCCATACGCGCACCATCGTCGATGACACCAACACCATCTTCTCGTCGGATGACGATGGGCCTGATATCGGCGGCGTCGACAACGATATCGCCGATGCCGATATCAAGTTCGTGTCTTCGGGCGCGAATTCGAGCGCGGAGGTCGATCTTGAAGCCGCGATGGGCCGAGACTTTGACGGCTCCTCGGGTGGGGTAACGATCACCGATTTCGAACCGACGCTGGTCTATTCCTATCCGAACCTCACCCTGACTCTGACCGGCGACTACACCGACGACACGATGAAGGAGGTTGTCTATTACATCGAAGACGGAACTGCCGGATACGACGGCACCGAGACGGTCTATTTCCGTATGCTGCTGGACGACAGCGATGCAGATCCGGCGAACTGGACCTACACTTGGAGTTCCGAGCAGGACCCGCCCGAGCCGAACCTCGAATTCGACTTTGACGGTTTCCCATCGGGGCAGCAGATCTACGGCGTATTCGGACCGAACTCTCCGACCGGCAATGGCGATGCGCTGCTGGTCATTCCTGACGGGATCGTGCTGAAAGCGAACGGGACGCGGGATTCCTCGGCTTCGACCTCGCTCAACTCCTCGAATGCCGAGGCCTCGGGCACGGCTCTTGGGATCAGCGGCCAGTCCGTGGATGACGGCGAGACGATGTATTTCTTCTCGATCGAGGAGCCCACGGACGCGATTACCGTTGGGGCGACGGGCTTTGACAAGACATCCTACAAGAACGGCAACACGCTGGATTTCGATGGTTTCATCGACCGTACCAGTGCGCAGATCGAGATCGCCCAGACCACGCCGAACGGCTCGGAAGTCGATTTGACGATTGCGGCCTACAACATGACGAGTAACGACGCACCGGTCAGTTCGACGACCTTCCTGCAAAATCCGCTCGGAGTGGCGCACACGACCGTTCAGATCACCTCGGTGAAAATCTACGACGGGGAGCCGATGGAGGATGAGTCGAACCTGGTTGCGACGGCCACGATCTCGGGCGATGGCTCGACCGAGAGCTTCGTGATCGAGGCGGCCTATGCCGGGATCTACACCGGCACCGTGATCGATAACGGTGACAAGACCGTAGAAGTCACCGACGTGCTTGATGACTATACCGTCGAGGTCGGCACGGCATCGGGCGCGGATACGTTCGGGGTGACCAATACCGACGATGACGGCGACAGCTTCGATATCGGCGGGGTGAACTTCCTTGAGGCGCAGCTGACGCCCGACAAGCAACTCGATTGGGAGATCACGATCACCGATTTCGATGGCGACACCGATAGTGTCGAAATCACGACCGGCATCGATGGCACCGATCCGACCGATACGCTCGTGGTCATCTAGTGATCGCATGGGCCGGGCAGGCAATTGCCCGGCCTCATCAATTCCACCGCGGAAGGGGGATGCAAAATGGCGATCGAACAGACCGATTTTCGTGCCACGATGCGCTCGGTGCACAGGCTTACGCCCATCCTGATCTTGCTCAGCGCAGCGCTCAACCTGCTTTTGCTGGTCGGGGCGATCTACATGCTCCAGATCTATGACCGTGTGCTGACCAGCGGCTCGCATGACACGCTGATCTGGCTGACGGTCATCGCGGTTTTCGCCATCGCGGTGTATGCCGTGGTCGAGCGATCGCGCCACATCATCCTGTCGCGCGCGGCCTTCTGGTTGGATCGGGAGCTGACGGCCCCCGCGATCCGCCGCCGGATGGAAGCACGGCTTGCCGGCACGCCCTCGCAGGCGGGGCCGCGCGAGGTGGCCGATCTGCGGAATTTCTATCGCGGTGACGCAGTGATGGCGCTCTATGACGCGCCCTGGGGTGCGATCTTCATCCTGTTCATCTGGGCGCTGCATCCGGTTCTTGGGATGATCGCGCTTGGCGGGGCAGGGGTGCTGTTCGGGCTGAGCCTGCTCAATGATCTGCTCACCCGCAAGCAGCAGCGCGAGGCGATGCAGGCCGTTCACGGCGCCAACGATCTGGCCATCCGCTACGTCGATGCGGGCGAGACGATCCGGCCGCTCGGCATGGGGGCTGCGCTGTTCGACCGCTGGCAAGGCCGCGCCGCCATCGCGCACGGGCGCGAGGCCGCGCTGCAGGAGCGCACCTCGAGTATCGTCAGTATCTCGCGCGGCATTCGCCTTGCGTTGCAGGTGATGATCCTTGGTGCGGGCGCGTTTCTGGTGTTGCGCGGGGATCTGACGGCAGGCGCGATGATCGCGGCCTCGATCACGCTTGGCCGGGCGCTGTCGCCCATCGAGCGGCTGACCGCCGCGTGGCGCCAGTTGCAGGCTGCGCGTGTGGCCCGTACGGCGCTGGATGCGGCACTGAAAGCGGGCGAGGGCAGAACCCGGCTGGCGCTGCACCGCCCCAAAGGCGCGCTCGCGCTGGAGGGGGTTCATTTCGCCGCGCCCGGCAGTTCCGAGCGTATTCTGAAGAACATCAGTTTCGCGATCGAGCCGGGCACCTGTCTGGCCATCGTTGGCCCTTCGGGCGCGGGCAAGTCGAGCCTGTGCCGCCTGCTGGTCGGTGCATGGGCGCCAACTGCGGGGCACGTGCGGCTGGACGGCGCGGATGTTTTCAGCTGGGACCCGGATGAGCTTGGCCACCACATCGGCTACCTTCCGCAGCGGGTGGACCTGTTTCCCGGCACCATCGCCGAGAATATCGCGCGCTTTGGCAAGATGGAGTCCGACGCCGTGATTGCCGCCGCCGAGGCCGCCGGGGTGCACAAGCTGATCCTGCGCTTCCCGAAGGGTTATGACACGGTGATCGATCCCTCGGGCGAGCAGATCTCGCTTGGACAACGCCAGCGCATCGGCCTTGCGCGGGCGCTCTACGGCGGGCCGTCCTTCGTGGTGCTCGATGAGCCGAACTCCAATCTCGATCGCGAGGGCGAGGAATGCCTGCATAACGCCATCGCCTTGCTGAAACGCGCGGGGGCGAGCGTGGTCGTGGTTTCGCACCGCGCCTCGATCCTCAAGCTGGCCGATCTTGTGCTGGCCCTGAGCGAGGGGCAGGTCGAGCAATTCGGCAAGAAGGGCAGCAAGCCGCAGGTTGTCGCCGAAACCCGCGAAGTGGGTGCGGTGCGCGGCCCACGCGTGCGTATCTCGCCAGCAGGTTAGAGGTAGGGAGGGAACATGTCGTTGCCTGATGCAGAGTGGTTTCGCGCAGCACTGGGTGAGGTTCTCTCGAAGATCGAGGGGGCGACGGGCTCAGGCGCATATGTTGCTGCGGCGGGTGTGGCGCTGCTTCTTGGTGGCGCTTTGTGGATGGTTTTTCGGCGCCGAGCGGGGACAGGCGTTCTGGCGGGCGCGGTGCGAGGGCCCGTCCTGACGGGTCTTGTCGCGCTTGGCCTCTTTATTGGCGTGATGGGGATGTGGTCGTGGCTCGTTCCGCTTGCCGGGGCCGCCGTTGCGCCCGGGGTCTTCAGCCCGATGGGCGACACCAAGACGGTGCAGCACCTCGAAGGCGGGATCGTGAAAGAGATCCTCGTCGCCGATGGCTCGAAAGTGACTGCGGGCGCGCCGCTGATCTTGCTTGACGACACCGAAACGCGCGGGGAGCTTTCTGCGAAGACCGAGCGATATATCTATCTGCTCGCGGTCGAGGCCCGGCTGGCGGCCGAGTTGCAGGGCACCGAAATGCACGATCCGCCCGCGGCCTTCGCTGACTTGCCGCCCGAGGCGATGACGGTCTTCAGCGGCCAGCAGGAGCTTTTGCAGACCCGCCGAACCACGCAGCAGGCGCGAGAGAACGTGCTGCTGGCGCGCGCCGAGCAGCTACGCACCACCGCGCATGGGATCGAAGGCGTGGTCGAGGCCAAGAACCAGGAACTCGACATCCTGCGCGGCGAAATCGCCACCGCGCGTGACCTTTATGACAAGGGCCTGCAACGGCTCCCGCAAGTGCTGGCGCTGGAGCGCGAAAGCGCGAGTGTGCGTTCGGAAATCGCGCAGTCCCAGACCGAGATCGCCCGCATCGGCGAGCAGGTCGCCGAGACGCAGCTACAAATGCAGACCCTGCGCGAGGAAATGCTTGAGGCCGCAAGTAGCGAGCTTGCGCAGACCCGCGCCGAACTGGCGCTGACCCGCAGTGATCTGCCCGCCTATCGGGATCGGTTGGAACGACTTGTCATTCGTGCCCCGGTCTCGGGCACCGTGGCGAACATGCAGGTCGCGACCATGAGCGGGGTGATCAAGCCGGGGCAGGCGCTGCTGGACATCGTGCCCGCCGATATTGAGCTGCTGGCCGAGGCGCGCGTGCGCCCGACCGATATCGACAGGATCTACACCGGTATGCGCGTTCGGGTCGTGCTGACGGCCTACCGCCAGCGCAACCTGCCGCAGATCTTTGGCCAGGTGCGCTCGGTCTCGGCGGACCGCATCATCGACGAGCGCACCGATGTGCCCTATTTCATGGCCGATGTCAGCGTAGATCAGGAGGCCCTGAGAAGCCTGCCCGACGTGGTGCTCACATCTGGGATGCCCGTCGAGATCATCTTCCTCGACGACGAACAGACGCTGCTCAGCTACCTGCTCGATCCGGTCAGGACCTCGTTCAACCGCAGCTTCGTGGGGCACTAGAGAGGGTCTGTTGGTCGCGCTGCGCAAGAGCTTGATGTACTGGGGTCGAGCTATCGGCGGATGGGTGGCTACAGCATGTTGCGTCGGCGTGGTGTGAAATCGCTTCCCACTCAGCACGAGGATATCGTGCGGGCTCTGCCTCTGGCGAACCAGATCTGCCACCCCGCAGTGATGATGCGCCGCAGCGCGATTACCGAAGCCGGCGGATATGATCCGCGGTTTCGCCTGGCGCAGGACTACGATCTGTGGCTGCGCATGATCGGCTCGGCGCGCTTTGGGAATCTGCCCGAGCCGCTTTTGAACATGCGGCGGCATGTGGGGCGCAGTTCAGGTCCGGCCAACCGCGCGCGGCATACGCATTTCAGCATCACGGCCTCGGTCAATCATTTCCGCCGGCAGTCTGATCTGCCCGAGTTTGATCCGGCCTGCACGGCAGAGGATCTCGCGCAGGGGATGCTGGATCTGCTGCGCCTTGGCTCCGAGGCGGATCATGATCGCAAGGCGCTTGTCCGCCACGCGGCACGATTTATCCGCAACTGCCCCTGCGACCCGGCTATCTGCGCGCGCCTCGCGCAGGCAGTACTGTCGCTGTCGGGCCTGAATGACCGCATCAAGCTGCGCCTCTACCGCTTCTTGCAGCGCAGTCACATGCGCGGGGCATAGGCGGGTCAGCACCCCCTCGCCAGAGTGCGGCGGATTGGGTAGGTGATAGGGATGATACAGATTCCCGATACCCTTGCCGCCTGTGCTGTTGATGTTCTGACCACTGCCGACGCGATGGAGAAAACCGCGAAGTCGCGGCTTTATGCCAAGGCCTGGTTCGCGGGGCGCGCCGCTGGCCAACCCATGCCCATCGGTAGCGCCGAGCCGCCCGCGCGACCGGCGCGGCCCGAGCGCCCCGAATTGCTGGCGCCGCGCGATGTGCCGCGCCGCAGGCCTGGAACCCCTGCGGGACGCAAGGCGCTGCTGCACGCTGTGGCGCATATCGAACTGAACGCCGTCGATCTGCACTGGGATATCATCGCGCGCTTCACCGCGACGCCGATGCCGCTAGGTTTCTACGACGACTGGGTGAAATCGGCCGACGAAGAGGCCAAGCATTTCCGGCTGATCAGCGACTGCCTTGCAACGCTTGGCAGCTACTATGGCGAGCTTCCGGCCCATGCGGGCATGTGGCGCGCAGCCGAGGACACTGCAACGGACCTCATGGGGCGCCTGACGGTCGTGCCCATGGTGCTTGAGGCGCGCGGGCTTGATGTGACGCCGGGCATGATCGAGATCTTCCGCAAGGCCGACCAGCCTGATGCCATCGCCTCGCTTGAGACGATCTACGCCGAAGAGGTGGGGCACGTCGCCTATGGCTCGAAATGGTTCCACTTTCTCTGTGGACGGCACGAATTGGACCCGAAAGAGACCTTCCATACCCTGGTGCGCAAGTATTTCCACGGGGCGCTGAAGCCGCCCTTCAACGAGGAAAAGCGCGCCGAGGCGGGCATTCCCCCCGATTTCTACTGGCCACTGGCCGAGCAGGCCGAGTAGCGCGGCATCCTGTCCGGGGGCGCGGGCGGTTTTTCGCTGGCCCTGCGCGGTTGCCCAAGACTAGGGTGATCGCAAAGAACAGGAGGAACCACGAAATGCCCGGTCTGCGCCCCGATGTCGATCCCGATGGCCTGAGCGAGTTCTCGGTCGTTTTCACCGACCGCTCTCTGAACCACATGTCCGCACGTTTTCAAGGCGTTACGCGCGACATCTCATCCATGCTGCGCGAGGTTTATGGCGCCGAGGCCGTCGCCCTGGTGCCCGGTGGCGGCACCTTCGCGATGGAGGCGGTCGCACGCCAGTTCGCCGGTGGGCGTCACGCGCTGATCGTGCGCAACGGCTGGTTCTCTTATCGCTGGACGCAGATTTTCGAGGCGGGTGGTTTTGCCAGCGACACGACCGTGGTCATGGCGCGCCCGGCCGGGAATGTCCCGCAGCCCGCTTATGCGCCGCCGCCCATCGAAGAGGTCATCGCGCGCATCCGCGAGGCCCGGCCCGAGGTCGTCTTTGCGCCGCATGTCGAAACCTCCTCGGGGATCATCCTTCCTGACGACTATATCCGTGCCATGGCCGAGGCCGCGCATGAGGTGGGTGCGCTGCTGGTGCTCGATTGTATCGCCTCGGGGTGCATCTGGGTCGATATGCTGGCGACGGGCGTCGATGTGCTGATCTCGGCGCCGCAAAAGGGCTGGTCGGCCTCGCCCTCGGCGGGGATGGTGATGATGTCGGCACGCGGCGTTGCGCGGCTCGAAGAGACGGTATCGAACTCCTTCGCTATGGACCTGAAGAAGTGGCGCGCGATCATGGCGGCCTATGAGGGGGGCGGTCACGCCTATCACGCAACCATGCCGACCGATGCGCTGGTCGGCCTGCGCGATGCGATGGCCGAGACGCGGGTGCTTGGCTTCGACGCGATGAAAGAGGCGCAATGGGCGCTTGGTCGCGCGGTGCGCGAGATATTGGCAGCCAAGGGCGTGCGCTCGGTCGCGGCGCAGGGCTTTGGTGCGCCCGGCGTGGTCGTGTCCTATACCGAAGACCCGGATATTCAGAACGGCAAGAAATTCCTCGCCGAGGGGATGCAGATTGCCGCCGGTGTGCCGCTGCAAGTGGGCGAGGGGGCCGAGTTCCGCACTTTCCGTCTTGGCCTTTTCGGGCTCGACAAGATCACCGACATCGATGGCACGGTGGCCCGCCTGCGCGCCGTCGTCGATCGGGTTCTGTAAAGCAATGGGGCAAGGCGCGATGCCTTGCCCCGCTTATCCGTTCAGGTGCCGCTGCGGATCTGGCTAAGCGTGCGCGCAGGCGTGATCGCCTCGGGGTCGAGGCGCACCTCGATGATCGCAGGCTTGCCGCTCGCACGGGCACGCTCGAACGCGGGGCCGAAGTCTTCGGTGCGCGCCACCAACTCTCCGTGACCGCCATAGGCCTCGGCGAAGGCCACGAAGTCGGGGTTCACCAGATCGGTTCCGCTGACACGACCGGGGTAGTCGCGTTCCTGATGCATGCGGATCGTGCCGTAGATGCCGTTGTTCACAAGCACGGTGATCAGCGGCAGGCCGTAGCGCACGGCGGTAATGAATTCCTGCCCGTGCATCATGAAGCAACCATCGCCCGCGAAACAGATTACCTCGCGCTCGGGGAACAGCTTCTTCGCGGCAACGGCGGCAGGCAGTCCGTAGCCCATCGACCCCGAGGTCGGCGCCGCCTGCGTGTTGAACTGCCGGAAGCGGTGATAGCGATGCACCCAGGTCGCGTAATTGCCCGCGCCATTGGTGAAGATCGCGTCGGGGGCGGTGTTGGCCTCGATCCACTCCATGATCGGGCCCATCCGCACGTCGCCGGGGCCGGTTTTCGGGGGCGTGGACCAGGCAAGGTAGCTGTCATGCATTCGCGCGGTGCGCTCAGCCCAGACCGGCGCGGCTGCGGGTTCCAGCGCCGCAAGGGCAGCGCAAAACGCATCGGGCGCGGCGCAGATCGGCAGGTCGGCCCGGTAGACGCGACCCAGTTCATCCGGGTCGGGATAAACGTGAACCAGCTTTTGCGCGGGGTAGGGGACATCGATCAGCGTGTAGCGCGACGAGGGCATCTCGGACATCCGTGCGCCGATCAGGATCAGCAGGTCGGATTTCTTGATCTCCTCGGCCAGCGCCGGGTTGATACCGATCCCGACATCGCCCGCATAACTCGGGTGCAGGTGATCAAACAGCATCTGCCGCCGGAACGAGCAGCCGACCGGAAGCTGGAAGCGTTCTGCGAACCTGTGATATCCGCCACGGCGGCGTCGCTCCAACGGGTGCCGCCAAGGATCACCATCGGGCGCTTGGCCTGCGCGAGCGCCTCGGCCAGTGCCGCAATCTGCTGCGGGCCGGGATGGGCCTCGACAGGCATATAGGGCTGCGCCTCCGGCGCCTCGACCAGATCGTCGAGCATGTCTTCGGGCAGCGTCAAAACGACGGGACCGGGGCGCCCCGAGGTCGCCACCGCGAAGGCGCGGGTCACGAATTCCGGGATGCGGCTGGCGTCGTCGATCTCGCCCACCCATTTGGCGAACTCGGTGAAGGCACGGCGGTATTCGACCTCCTGAAAAGCCTCGCGTTCACGCGCCGGGCGTTGGACCTGGCCGATAAACAGGATCATCGGGATCGCGTCCTGATGGGCGATATGCAGACCAGCGCTTGCGTTCGTCGCGCCCGGTCCGCGCGTTACCATGCAGATGCCGGGTTGTCCGGTCAGGCGGCCCCAGCAGTCGGCCATCATCGCTGCGCCGCCTTCCTGACGGCAGACCATGACATCGATCCCGCTGTCATAGAGCGCGTCCAGCACGGCCAGATAGCTCTCGCCGGGCACACAGCTGATCTGCTTCACGCCGTTCGCTTTCAGTGCCTCGACGATCAGTTGGCCACCTGTCTTCATCGTATTCCTCCGGTCCTTCGGGCTCTGCACGGCCCCGTTTCGCGATTCCTATACCCTGCGCGCCGTGCCGACCAGTCCGGTGCTGTTGTGTGGGTCCGCTATCGCCTCTTTCGTACAAGTGAATTGATCGGAGCAAGACGGGCACGAATCCGCGACAAACCGATACAATTCTGACCTCTGACAGTTTCGTTCGGCACAATCAGAATTCCAAGACCCCTCCAGCCGGGGCCGGACGTTTTTGGGGTGCCGCATGGCCGTCTCGGTGGCGTCGAAATCGCGGGTGACGACGGTGTCGCGCAGCGCATGGTCAGACGCGTTCAGGGGCTGGTGAATAATCGTTCGCTGGTCGTGGCGCAGTCGCGCGCGACGCGGCAGTTCAAGGCCATCCGGACGCTCGCAGCCGAGCTGTGAGGGCCTCTGATCGTTGCTGAGTAGATCTCCGGATAAGGCTCTAAATTTAAACAAAAAAAGGCCGGGCTAAGCCCGGCCGAGGAAGAGGATCCGACAGGGGACTGCGGCTCCTGAAACTTTAGAACGTGCGGCGCGCTTCGGCCGTAGCCCGCGCTGAATCCAGCCCAATATCGCGCAGCAGGTGCGGGTCCAACCGGGCAAGCGCTGCGCGGGTCTGGCGCATCTCAAGCCACTTCGTGACATGCGCACGCAGGCCGACGCGCTTGGCGCGGAGCGGGGCAATGTGACGAAGCGAATGGCTTAGCATGACGCACCTTTTTCGTATTGATACAATTCTGTCATCTGGGTTAAGCTGATCATATAAAACCCATACAAACGTATCCAGAGAAATATTGTGACTGATACAAATTGGGCTCCAGCCCTCACGCATCAATCGGGACCGAAGTATCTCTCGCTGGTGAGGGCGCTGCGCGAAGGCGTACGCCGCGGCGATCTCGCACCCGGTACACGCTTGCCAACAGTACGTAATTTGGCTTGGAAACTCGGGGTCACGCCGGGGACAGTCGCGCGCGCCTATCAGATCGCAACTCAGGAAGGGCTGCTCGAGGCCGCGGTCGGTCGTGGTACATTTGTATCGACACAATCGCGCCGCCTTGGGCCGACCGAGCCGCTCTACCGCCAGCCATTGACCGATCCGAGTGACGATGATGGCGTCGTCGATCTGCGCTCGCCACAGTTGCCAGACGTTGGTCAGACTCAGGCGCTGGCGACGGTCATGGCGGAGGCAGCGCAAGAGCTTGGGCGGCAGTATCTCGAATACCCCGGCCTGCGCCGCGATCAGTATTGCCGCGAGGCCGCGCTGGAGTGGTTCTGGGGCTACGCGATCTCGTCCGTGATCACCGCTGATGACCTGGTTCTGACGCATGGTGGGCAGAACGGGATCAATATCGTTATGCAGTGCTGCCTGCGTGGCGACCGCCCCGTCGTTCTGTGTGAGGAGCTGGCCTATCCGGGCTTCCGCCACGCCGCGCGCCTCAATCGGGCCGAGGTTATCTCGATCGCGCTCGATGAGGAGGGCATGATCCCCGAGGCGCTCGACGCGGCCTGCCGCAAGCATGGCGGCCAGATCGTCTGTATCACGCCCGACGCGCAAAACCCGACGACGGCCCGGATGGGAAGCGCCCGACGCATCGCCATTGCCGAGGTCGCCCGCAAGCACGACCTGCAGATCATCGAGGACGATTGCTACACCGCGCCCGTCTCGGGCCTGGAAAGCCTGCGTGTGATCGCCCCCGAGCGGTCCTGGCATGTGACATCGCTCTCCAAGACGATCTCGGCCGGAATGCGGTTCGGCATTGTGGTGGCCCCCGAGGGCATGGGCGAAGCCGGCCGCCTGACTGCGCAACACAGCTACTTCGGTCTGCCGCGCCCGGTCACAGATATTGTCACGCGCCTCTTCAGCTCGGGCGAGGCCATGCGTCTGCGCCAGGCCGCTCAGGACGTGATGAGCCGCCGCTTGCAAATGGTGGTGCAGGCCTTCGGTGACCAGGATGTCTCCTGGCAACCCGGCCTCAGCTTTGTCTGGCTCAGGTTGCCGCTTGGCTGGCGCGCCTCCACCTTCGCGCGCGAGGCCGAAGCCGAGGGCGTCCTGCTGCGCTCGGCCGATGAATACGTCCTGCAAGATGGTCATGCCCCGAACGCCGTGCGCATCGCCATGGCGGGTGGTGTGCCCGAAGAGCGCTTCCAACGCGCGATCCGTCGCCTCGTGCGGCTGCTTGAAAATCCGCCCGGTGACCTGCCGGTCTGATGCAAAACCCCGCGCCGGTCGGGCGCGGGGCTAAGACTGCTCTGCCTTCAATGTGGCCGAAATATCCCGGGGGTGCGGGGGCAGCGCCCCCGCTCCGCAATCCGTTACTCGGCGCGCGAGGCGCGCTTGCGCTCATGCGGGTCAAGGTGGCGCTTGCGCAGACGCACGATCTTCGGCGTCACTTCAACCAGTTCGTCATCGTTGATATAGGCGATCGCCTCTTCAAGGCTCATACGCACCGGCGGGGTCAGGCGCACGGCTTCGTCCGTGCCCGAGGCGCGCACGTTGGTCAGCTTCTTGCCCTTGAGCGGGTTGACCTCAAGATCGTTGTCGCGCGAATGCTCGCCGATGATCATGCCGGTATAGACCTGCTCCTGCGCGCCGATGAACAGCTTGCCGCGCTCCTCGAGGTTCCACAGCGCATAGGCCACCGAGACGCCGTTCTCCATCGAGATCAGCACGCCCTGACGGCGGCCCTGGATCGCACCCTTGTAGGGCGCCCAGTCGTGGAAGATGCGGTTCAGCACGCCGTTGCCGCGCGTGTCGGTCATGAACTCGCCCTGGTAGCCGATCAGCCCGCGCGAGGGCACATGGGCGACGATACGGGTCTTGCCGTGGCCGGCGGGACGCATCTCGACCAGGTCGCCCTTGCGGTTGCCGGTCAGCTTCTCGATGACAACGCCCGAGTATTCGTCATCCACATCGACGATCACCTCTTCGATGGGCTCCATACGCTCGCCGTTCTCTTCGCGGAAGATCACGCGCGGGCGCGAAATCGACAGCTCGAAGCCCTCGCGGCGCATGTTCTCGATCAAAACGCCCATCTGCAATTCGCCGCGGCCCGAGACGACGAAGGCATCGCCACCGGGAGTGTCCTCGACGCGGATCGCGACGTTGGTTTCCGCCTCTTTCATCAGGCGCTCGCGGATGACGCGCGACTGGACCTTGTTGCCGTCACGGCCCGCCAGCGGGCTGTCGTTGATGCCGAAGGTGACCGAGATGGTCGGCGGGTCGATCGGCTGCGCGGGGATCGCGGTGTCCACGTCCAGCGCGCAAAGCGTATCGGCCACGGTGGCCTTGGTCATGCCCGCGATGGTGACGATGTCACCGGCTTCCGCCACGTCGATGGGCTGCTGCGTCAGGCCGCGGAAGGCGAGGATCTTGGTGCAGCGGAATTGCTCGATCCGCTCGCCGGTGCGCGAGAGCGCCTTGAGCGCATCGCCCACGCGCAGACGGCCCGCCTCAACACGGCCGGTCAGGATGCGGCCGATGAACGGGTCGGCCGAAAGCGTGGTCGCGAGCATCTGGAAGGGCTCGTCCGCGCGGAACTCCTGCTTGGGCGGCTCGACATGCTTCAGGATCAGATCGAACAGCGCCGAGAGATCCTGGCGCGGGCCGTCCAGTTCCAGATCGGCCCAACCGCCGATGCCCGATGCATAGACATGCGGGAAATCAAGCTGCTCGTCGCTGGCGCCGAGGTTGGCAAAGAGGTCGAAAACCTCGTTCAGCGCGTTTTCCGGGTCGGCGGCGGGTTTGTCGACCTTGTTCAGCACCACGATCGGCTTGAGGCCAAGCGCCAGCGCCTTCGAGGTCACGAATTTGGTCTGCGGCATCGGGCCTTCGGCGGCATCGACCAGCAGGCAGACGCCATCGACCATCGACAGGATGCGCTCCACCTCGCCGCCGAAATCGGCGTGGCCGGGGGTGTCGACGATATTGATGCGGGTGCCTTTCCACTCGACCGAGGTCGCCTTGGCCAGAATGGTGATGCCGCGCTCACGCTCGATATCGTTGCTGTCCATGGCGCGCTCGGCCACGGCCTGGTTTTCGCGGAAAGCGCCGGATTGTTTCAGAAGCTGGTCAACCAGGGTCGTCTTGCCGTGGTCAACGTGTGCGATGATCGCAATGTTGCGAATGTCCATTTCGTCCGCCTGTTCGTGGTTTGGGGCGGCCATAGAGGAAATTGGTCGCCAGCGCCAGCCCGAAGCGCCGCTTAGTGCGTAGAGGAGTTGGAAAACAGGTTTATGACGAGAATGCCGGCAATGATCAGCCCGATGCCAAGCGTTGCGGCAAGGTCCAGTTTCTGCCCGAACAGCATCCAACCGGACAGCGCGATCAGCACCATTCCGATGCCCGACCAGAGCGCGTAGGTCACCCCAAGCGGCAGCACCTTCAGCACCAGCGTGAAGAACCAGAACGCCGCTCCGAACCCGACGATCACCCCGACCGAAGGCCAGAATCGTGTGAACTGCTGGCTGGCTTGCAGGCAGGAGGAGCCGAAGGTCTCGAACACGACGGCGATCAGGAGATACAGGTAGGTCTGCATCAGGTCACGATATACCAGTCGCGGCGGTGATTGAAGGCGATCACGAGGTTCACGATCACCGCGCCGAGCAGTGACCACAGGACCCGGTCGATGGGCAGGATCCACAGCGCGACGGCAAACAGCACCAGATCGTGGGTCAGCTGTGTCCAGCCTGCCTTGATGCCGAACTTATCCTGCAAGATCACCGCGACGATGGAGACCCCGCCAAGGCTGCCCGAGTGACGAAAGAGCCCGAGCAACCCGACACCTGCGCTGACACCGAAGAGAACCGCGGCGATGCCGGGGTGGATGGAGCCCACGGCAAAGAGCGGCTTGAGCGCCTCGGCCAGCAGCGACACGAGCGTTACCGTCATCAGGCTTTTCAGGCAGAAGGCCGCGCCACGCGCCCAATAGGCAAAGCCATAGAAGGGGATGTTGATCACGAAGAAGACAAGGCTGAAACTCCAGCCCGTGAGATAGGAGATGATCAGCGCAAGGCCCGCCGTGCCACCCGTGACCAGCCCGGCCGCTCGCAGCAGGTGAATGCCCAAGGCCGCCTGGGCCGATGCGATCAGCAAGCCCTGGATATCCTCAAAGAGGGAGTAGTGCTTCTCGATTTTAAGGTCAGCAATCATGACCCACTAATGCCGCAACGCATCCGTCAGTTCCATTGCCGCGCGCGCATGGCGGGAATGCGTCGGCGTCAGAGGGCGATGTAGCGGTCGCGGCGATGATTGAGCGCGATCACAAGGTTCAGCACCAGCGCGCCAAGCGCCGACCAGGCAACGGTCTGCCAGTCGCGCAGGGTCAGGGCGATCGCAAAGACGCAGGCGTCGAACAGCAGTTGCGTCCAGCCCGCCTTGAATCCGGTCTTGTCCTGCAAATAAAGCGCAAGAATGCCGACGCCGCCAAGGCTTGCACCATGACGGAACAGCGCGAGCAGCGCCGAGCCGGAGACGAAGCCGATCAGAACGGCGCCTATGGCCGGGTGCAGGTTCTGGAACGAGATATACTGCGGCAGCACCATCGTCAGCGCCGAGAGAAGCGCAACCGCAAGGAAGGTCTTGAGCACGAACCCGCCTCCAAGCCGACGATAACCGAACCAGTAGAAGGGCAGGTTGATCACGAAGAACACCGGACCAAAGCCCCAGCCCGTCGCATAGGACACGAGAATCGCAAGCCCCGCCGTCTGGCCCGTAACGAAACCCAGATGCGTTAGCATAAGCACGCCAAATGCCGCCATGAGGCTGCCAAAGGCGATGCCTTGCGCATCATCCAGCGGGGTGTGTCGGGCGGGGTTCTCAGCGATGATCTCGGTCATGGCGCTTTCTGTCACGCGGCGCGGGGGCCGACAAGAGCCTGTGGCGCGACCGCAACGCGAGGCGCGTAGCGGCGCGATCCATTGCATTTCCATTTGCCGCGACTCGGTCGCCCATGGTTTCTGGCGCCATCCGGCTAATTCAGACAGGAGGGCGGAACATGACTGTACACGTTTGCGCCCAAGCAGCCGGCTGGCATCGCGCAGGGGCAACTGCCACCCGCACCGGAGCACGCCGACAGGCCTGATCCGTCGCCCGGACCTCAAGGGGTCCATGTCTGAACCCTCCACCGGACCTCACTGCTGATCCCGACACGGCGTTTGCGCTTTGTCACGGCTCGTCCCGGTCCGGTTTCTTCACCACAAACCAGAGGCCGGGGGCGTTTGCGCGCATTCCGGAAATCACATGACCAGACTGACCCATCATGCCGGGCCCGTGCCCGCATCCTCCATCGAAGCCGCAATCGCGATCCACGGCGCGCGGCGCGTTCTGATCGCGGCCCTGCTTGCCACGCTGCGGCCGCGTGCGGCGCGCCCGCTGGCCGCCAACTTCGTCGGCCTGGACGATCACATGCGCCGCGACATCGGCCTGCCGCCGAAATCCACCTCGCCCCCAAGGCCATACTGGCAGCACTGCGGCTGGTAGCGGAGCTAATGAAAAGGGCCGGCGCAGTGCCGGCCCTGATCATTCGTTAGCGGTTCGGTTGTCTTAACCGACCAGCGCCTTGTTCAGATACTCGTCGATCTTCTCAAGGAAGCCCATCGTGGTCAGCCATTTCTGATCGGGGCCGACCAGCAGCGCCAGATCCTTGGTCATGAAGCCATCCTCGACCGCCTGCACGGTGACCTTCTCAAGCGTCTCGGCAAAGCGCATCAGCTGTGCGTTGTTGTCCAGCTTGGCACGGTGCTTGAGGCCACCAGACCAGGCGTAGATCGACGCGATCGAGTTGGTCGAGGTTTGCTTACCCGCCTGATGCTGGCGATAGTGACGGGTGACGGTGCCGTGGGCGGCCTCGGCCTCCACCGTCTTGCCATCGGGCGTCATCAGAACCGAGGTCATCAGCCCGAGCGAGCCGAAGCCCTGCGCCACGGTATCCGACTGCACATCGCCGTCGTAGTTCTTGCAGGCCCAGACGTAGCCGCCCGACCATTTTAGCGCCGAAGCGACCATGTCGTCGATCAGACGGTGCTCATACCAGATCCCGGCGGCCTTGAACTTCTCTTCGAACTCTTCCTCATAGACCTTCTGGAACAGGTCCTTGAAGCGCCCGTCATAGGCCTTGAGGATAGTGTTCTTGGTCGAAAGATAGACCGGCCAGCCCAGGTTGAGCCCGTAGTTCAGCGAGGCCCGCGCGAAGTCGATGATCGAGTCGTCGAGGTTATACATCCCCATGTAGACGCCCGAGGAGGGGGCCTCATAGACCTCTTTCTCGATCACGGTGCCGTCCTCGCCGACGAATTTCATCGTCAGCTTGCCCTTGCCGGGGAAGCGGAAATCGGTGGCCTTGTACTGGTCGCCAAACGCGTGGCGGCCGACGACGATCGGCTTGGTCCAGCCGGGAACGAGACGCGGCACGTTGCGGCAGATGATCGGCTGGCGGAAGATCACGCCGCCCAGGATGTTGCGGATCGTGCCGTTGGGCGACTTCCACATCTGCTTGAGGCCGAATTCCTCGACGCGGGCCTCGTCGGGGGTGATCGTGGCGCATTTCACGCCAACGCCGTGTTCCTTGATCGCCAGGGCGGCGTCAATGGTGATCTGGTCCTCGGTGCGGTCGCGCTCTTCGATGCCCAGATCGTAATAGAGCAGGTCGAGGTCGAGATAGGGCAGGATCAGTTTCTTCTTGATGAAGTCCCAGATGATCCGCGTCATCTCGTCGCCGTCGAGTTCGACGACGGGGTTTTCAACCTTGATCTTCGTCATGACTTGCTCCGCGCATGAATAAGTGATGCGCGGCTCATACCCCATTCCGGAGGAAAAGGCCATAGTCGGTATGCATTGGTATACCGAAAATTATCTCAGCGGCCGCGAAGCGTGAACCAGGGGCGAATGCGGTCCTGAACCCAGGCCCAGACCGCGGGCAGTCCCTGCGACACCTTGGCGCCGACGCGGGATTCAAGCTGTTCCCAATTTACATCGTACTCCAGCCAGCTGCCGCCGCCGCCTTCGAGGTTCAGCATCACGGGCTGCACCCGATCGAGGCTTTTCGCAAAAATCGCTGTAGGGGTCTGGGCGGCCTCAAACTCGTGCCATGTCGCTTCAAGTTCGGCGCGTAAGTCGTTGGGGAGAAGTCCGAATAAACGCTCAGCCGCGGCCGCTTCGGCGGCCTGAATATCGGCCGAGCCATGGGCCGTGCCGTCCGAGGAATGGATCGGCACGTCACCCACGTCGATCTCGACCAGATCGTGCAGCAAAAGCATCCGGATCGCGCGGTTCACGTCCACGCCGGGGCCGGCCTGATCGGCCAGCACCAGCGCGTAAAGCGCAAGCGTCCAGCTATGCTCGGCCGAGTTTTCCCGGCGCGAGTTATCCGCAAGCGGGGTGGCCCGATAGACGGATTTGAGCTTCTCAGCCTCCAGCAGAAAGGCGAATTGCTGCGAGAGGCGCTCGGTCATCTAGTGCCCGCCCTCGGTGTCGCGCGGCGCGGCGGGGGCCTTGGTGCCCTCGCGCCGGGCGCGGATCGTCTCGTCAAGGAACTTGCGCGCGCGCTGTTCGGACAGGCGCAGGCGGCACGAGGTGTTGAAGGCCTCTTGCAGCGAGGGCGAGGAGGTGCCGATGACCTTGCTCACTTCCATGTAAAGCCGGTCATCGTCGAACTCCTTCATGGCCGCCATCACATCGGCGGCCAATGCATCGGCCAGTTCGTCGAGAAGAGCCATCAGCGCGAGCCCTCGGTCAGGCGGCGCTTCACATAGCCCTGAACCGAGTCGATCATCGGCTTCATATGCGCTTCGTCATCCTTGAAGAAGTGGTCGGCGCCCTCGACTTCCTCGTGGGTGATGGTGATGCCCTTCTGCTCGCGCAGCTTGGACACCAGCGTATGCGTGTCCTTCGGCGGCGCCACGCGGTCGGCGGTGCCGTTGATGATCAGGCCGGACGAGGGGCAGGGCGCGAGGAAGCTGAAGTCATACATGTTCGCGGGCGGCGCGACCGAGATGAAACCGGTGATCTCGGGGCGGCGCATCAGCAGTTGCATCCCGATCCAGGCGCCGAACGAGAACCCGGCCACCCAGCAATGTTTTGAGTTCGGGTTCATCGCCTGCAGGTAATCAAGTGCCGAGGCCGCATCTGACAGCTCGCCAATGCCCTGGTCATACTCGCCCTGGCTGCGGCCGACACCCCGGAAGTTGAAGCGCAGAACGGTGAAGCCGATCTTATGGAAGGCGTAGTGCAGGTTATAGACGACGCGGTTGTTCATCGTGCCGCCGAACTGCGGATCGGGGTGCAGGATGATCGCGATCGGCGCGTCCGGCATGGGCTGCGGATGGTAGCGGCCCTCGAGGCGTCCTTCGGGACCGGGGAAAATGACTTCGGGCATCGGCTCTCGCTGCTTTATTCTCTGGGTCCGGGGGTGCGACGGTGCGTATGCTTGACGCTTTCGCTCAGACACCCTAGGACGGGGCAATCCCCGGCGGGATGCCGGGAATATGGGTGGAATTGAGTTAAGCGGCCCAAGGCGCGGCGTCAATGCTTTGCCCCGCATTTGCAATGCGAACGGGCGCTTGGGGGAGGCGGCGATGAAACTTTCGACCAAAGGACGCTATGCGATGGTGGCGTTGGTGGATCTGGCGATGGCCGGCCCCGATGCGATGACCTCGCTTGCCGCGATCTCGAAGCGTCAGGATATCTCGCTGCCCTATCTCGAACAGTTGTTCGTGCGGTTGCGCCGCGCGGGGCTGGTGGAGTCGGTGCGCGGCCCGGGTGGCGGCTATCGCCTGGCCCGCAACCCCGAGGAAATTCGCGTCTCCGAGATTTTCGAGGCGGTCGATGAAACGGTCAGCGCGCTGCATGTGGGGGCGGGCGCCTCGGGCGGCATCTCGGGGTCGCGCGCGCAATCGCTGTCGAACCGGCTGTGGGAGAGCCTGAGCGCGCAGGTATTCGTCTTCCTGCACCAGACCACGCTTGCCGATGTGACGAAGAACGCGTTGAAACCCTGTCCGGCGGTGCCGTCGCTGTTTTCTGTGGTGGACGAGTGACACAACTGCGCCAAGCGAAAGGCCGGGGATGAGCCGACGGGTCTATCTTGACTGGAACGCGACCGCTCCGCTGCGCCCCGAGGCGCGCGCGGCGATGATCGCGGCGATGGATGTGGTGGGTAATCCGTCCTCGGTCCATGCCGAGGGGCGCGCGGCCAAGGCGCTGATGGAGCGCGCACGCGCCCAGATAGCGGCGGCACTGGGCGCCGAGGGACAGGACATCATCTTCACCTCTGGCGCCACCGAGGGGGCCTCGCTCGCGCTGGCCGGGCGCGGATATGCCTGCGCGGCGATCGAGCATGACGCGGTCTCGGCCTGGTGTGCGGAGGACCTGGCGGCGGACGGGTTCGGCCGGGTCTCTGTGCCCGATCCCGCACGCGCGGCGCTGCAATTGGCAAATTCCGAAACCGGCGTCATCCAGCAATTGCCCGAGGGGCTGGCAGTCAGCGACCTGACGCAGGCCTTTGGCAAGATCCCCTTTGCCTTCAACTGGCTTGGCGTGACGGCGGGGTTGGTCTCGGCCCACAAGCTGGGCGGCCCCAAGGGGATCGGCGCGCTTGTCGTGCGGCGGGGCACCGATATCGCGGCGCAGCTGCGCGGCGGCGGGCAGGAAATGGGCCGTCGTGCGGGCACCGAGAACCTGATCGGAATCGCGGGTTTTGGTGCGGCCGCCGAGGCTGCCGCGCGCGATCTGGCGGCGGGCGTCTGGGAAGAAGTTGCTGAAATTAGAAATATTCTAAAGAATGCTCTGGAAGAGAGCGGTGAGACGCTCTATTTTCCGGGTTGGGAGACATCGGGAGATCATTCGGGGGACGGAGGCCAGGGGCCTGCGATCCTGCCCAATACGGTTTCGATTGTCAGCCCCGGCTGGAAGGGCGAGACGCAGGTGATGCGGCTGGATCTGATGGGGTTCGGCGTGTCGGCAGGCTCGGCCTGTTCCTCGGGCAAGGTCCGCGCGAGCAAGGTTTTGCGCGCGATGGGTTGGTCCGAGGATATGGCGGCATCCGCGTTGCGGGTCTCGCTCGGGCCGGGGGTTACGAAGGATGAGGTTCTGCGCTTTGCCGAGGCTTTCGGCGCGGCACTTAAAAAACATCGCGCAAGAGTCTGACGCGGAAAGGAATATGGCTTTGGAACAGGAACTGGACGTCCGTGAGGGCGTGGATCGTGAAACGGTCGAGACCGTCCAGAACATGGGCTCCTACAAATATGGTTGGGAGACCGAGATCGAGATGGAATACGCCCCCAAGGGCATTTCCGAAGAGATCGTGCGCCTGATTTCGTCCAAGAATGACGAGCCCGAGTGGATGCTGGAATGGCGCCTTGCCGCCTATCGCCGTTGGGTGACCATGGTCGAGCCGAAGTGGGCGATGCTGCATTACCCCGAGATCGACTACCAGGACCTCTACTACTATGCCCGCCCCAAGAGCATGGAGAAGAAGCCCAAGTCGCTCGACGAGGTCGATCCCAAGCTGCTGGCAACTTACGAAAAGCTGGGTATCCCGCTGAAGGAGCAGCTGATCCTTGCCGGCGTCGAGGGCGCCGAGAATTTCGTCGAGGGTGAGCGTCAGGTTGCCGTCGATGCGGTGTTCGACTCGGTCTCGGTCGGCACCACCTTCAAGGCCAAGCTGGCCGAGGCGGGGGTGATCTTCTGCTCGATCTCCGAGGCGATCAAGGAGCACCCGGAGCTGGTCAAGAAATACCTCGGCTCGGTCGTGCCGCAATCGGATAACTTCTTCGCCACGCTGAACTCGGCCGTGTTCTCTGATGGCTCGTTCGTCTACATCCCGCCGGGCACCCGCTGCCCGATGGAGCTGTCGACCTATTTCCGCATCAACGCCGAGAACACCGGGCAGTTCGAGCGCACGCTGATCGTGGCCGACAAGGGGTCGTATGTCAGCTACCTCGAAGGCTGCACCGCGCCCAAGCGCGACACTGCGCAGCTACACGCGGCCGTGGTCGAGATCGTCATTCTCGAGGATGCCGAGGTCAAATATTCGACCGTGCAGAACTGGTTCCCAGGCGACGAGGAAGGCAAGGGCGGGATCTATAACTTCGTCACCAAGCGCGCCGATTGCCGTGGCGACCGCGCCAAGGTGATGTGGACCCAGGTCGAGACCGGCTCGGCCATCACCTGGAAATACCCGTCCTGCATCCTGCGCGGCGATGATACCTCGGGCGAGTTCTACTCGATCGCCATTGCCAACAACTACCAGCAGGCCGACACGGGCACCAAGATGATCCATCTTGGCAAGAACTCGAAGTCGCGCATCGTGTCCAAGGGGATCTCGGCGGGGCAGGCGCAGAACACCTACCGCGGGCTGGTGACGATGCACCCCAAGGCCAAGAACTCGCGCAACTATACGCAGTGCGACAGCCTGCTGATCGGCGACAAATGCGGGGCGCACACCGTTCCCTATATCGAGGTCAAGAACAACTCGAGCCGGGTCGAGCACGAGGCGACGACCAGCAAGGTCGATGACGATCAGCTGTTCTACTGCCGCGCGCGTGGCATGGACGAGGAAGAGGCCGTCGCGCTTGTCGTGAACGGTTTCTGCCGCGAGGTGCTGCAAGCCCTGCCGATGGAATTTGCCATGGAGGCGCAGAGCCTCGTGGCGATTTCGCTTGAAGGCAGCGTCGGCTGATCGACGCTGTCTTGCCAATCTTGGGCGCCTGACGCTGCCGGGAACTCGACTTGAAAACCATTGCCGCCATACGAACGAACCACTGGGGGGAGGATGCCGAGCGCGTCTTCGCCCAGCTGGCGCCCGTATGGGGCGATCGGCTGGTGACAGTGTTCCACAACCGGCCTGAGGGGATGGCACTACCGTTGCCGGTGGTGGACATCAACGACGCTTGGGTTGAGCAGAACGGGTTGCGCGTGCTGCCCGACTGGGGCTGGCGCTGCGGCGATTACTGCCTTTACGCGCTGCGGCAAGCCTATCCAGATGCCGAGCACTTTTGGCTGATCGAGCCCGATGTGTTCTTCAAAGGCGATGTCGGGGCGTTCTTTGACCGCTTTGCGGATCGCGACGAGGATTGCCTTGGTGTGTCGGTGGAACCGCTTCCGGGCGAACATATTTTTTCGCGGTTTTACAAAGACCTGAACCTCCAGCGCGCCATATTTGCACTTGTGCGCTTTTCTTCAGACCTAGTCGATTGGCTGTTTGAGGAGAGGCGCGCTTACCTTCAGCAGTCGATCAAGCCTAAGTTCATTCTGTTTGACGAGTTCTTCTGCTTTTCATGGGCGATGCGAAACAATAAGTTCTCTGTCGGTAGCTTGGCTGAGATTGCCCCCGACTTAGTCTCTAAGGACGCAATGCGGACAGACCCCGATCAGCTGGTCGAGGGTTTGCCAGCGGGTGTTGTACAAGGCGTTTTCCATCCAGTCAGATCTCGGAGCGGCTTCCAAAACGCTATCACGCACCGGTTGGCGCGGCGCGCGACCCCTTTCGGCCCTATGGTTTCACAACTCCAGCACCTTGAGCCGTGGGAGATCGAAGAAATTGCTGACGGAGTCGCCGCTCAGATCAAGGCGACGATGCTGCGGCAGCGCCAGCAGGAAATCAGAAAGAACCAGCGCCGTGGATAAGCGAATTGCGAAATATCCGGGGCGGGAGGCTGGCGGGGCTGCTGTCTCGGGGCGGCGCGCGCCGATGGTCTCAGCGTTCGCGCCAACCCTTTGGGGGGGCAGCATTCTTTCCTTGCTTCCTGCTCAGATTGTTGCCGCTTCCGATACTGTTCGTCACGGCTCCGGCGTTCGTTCGCCGTATTTCTGGCGTAATCGCGTGATTTCTTTGTCCAAACAAGGAATTGGGGACGAAGCGCCGCATGTCTGTGTCAACGACGACGTTTGCCGAGCGACTGAAGCGTATCGAGGCAAGCCGCGAGAACGCGAAGGGCAACATCATCCTGCATGTCGGCGAAAACGAGATGCGCGTGCGCTCGCTCGAGGAAGTGCGGCGACCGTCGCGTGTCCGCGAACTGATGCAGGGCGCGCTCTATTCGCTGAACCTCGTTTGGGCCTTCCTTATCGGATTGTTCGCAGTGGCCTTCGTGGTCGCGTTGCAGGCGCATGTCTTCACGCTCCCGCAAACAGCGTCGGAGATGTTCGGCGACGGGCAGATCATCCTGTCGATGGCTCTGGGGACCTCCTTCGCCTATGTTCTGCGCTGGATTTTGCGTCTGCGCGGTCGCAGCCTGAACGTCGTGCAACTGGTCGCGGTGGGCTTTGCGGTTTGCTCGCTGCACAATCTCGCGTTTTGGATGCCCGAGGTGTCGGCCGTTCTCTTCACGCCGAGATGGGTGGAAATGTATCAGGCGTCGGCCTCGCCCGACACGTTCGTGTTCCGCGGCACGGTGATCGGCTTCGGCGTCTGACCGGCGTAGCGCTCGGCGCGGGCAGACTTGACGGCGCAAGTGACCGTAATTGGCGGCAGACAGCGCGGCATTCTCATCATTCTATGCGTTGCGCCCGGTTCGCCCCCCGGCACGTTGGCGCTGCGAGCCTTCTGACGAGACATACGCTGAACAAGCGCCCGGTAGGGGCGCTTTTCGGCCATTACGCTATGCGCGATGACCTCCGCAAAATCCAGCAATTCTCCGCTCCGACTGGAATGATCGGCCGAATGGCCGTATTCGAACTTCAACCCACTCCGATCCCGGCTGAACAGCTTGGCCGGATCGTGACAACCTACCTGCGTCCGCTTTGACCGGCGCCGAACATCGGGAACATAAAGATGCTTGAAATCAAGAACCTGCACGTCAAACTTGAAGAAGAAGACAAGGTCATCCTGAAAGGGGTGGATCTGACCGTCGAAGCAGGCAAAGTCCATGCGATCATGGGGCCGAACGGCTCGGGCAAGTCCACCCTGTCTTATGTGCTCTCGGGTCGCGACGGCTATGAAGTCACCGACGGCTCGGCCACGCTTGAAGGCGAGGAACTGCTGGATATGGACCCGGAAGAGCGCGCGGCGGCGGGCCTGTTCCTGGCGTTCCAATACCCGGTCGAGATCCCCGGCGTGGGCAACATGACCTTCCTGCGCACCGCAGTGAACGCGCAGCGCAAGGCGCGCGGCGAGGAAGAACTCTCGGCGGGTGATTTCCTCAAGCTGGTGCGCCAGAAGGCCAAGACGCTCAAGATCGACGCCGATATGCTCAAGCGTCCGGTCAACGTGGGCTTCTCGGGCGGTGAGAAGAAGCGCAACGAAATCCTGCAAATGGCGATGCTTGAGCCGCGGATGTGCATTCTCGACGAGACCGACTCGGGCCTCGACGTGGACGCGATGCGTCTGGTGGCCGAGGGCGTGAACGCGCTGCGCGACGAGAACCGCAGCTTCCTGGTGATCACGCACTATCAGCGCCTTCTGGACCACATCAAACCGGACGTGGTGCACATTATGGCGGATGGCCGCATCATCAAGACCGGTGGGCCGGAGCTGGCGCTTGAGGTCGAGAACAACGGCTATGCGGCAATCCTGGCCGAACACGGCATCGAGGGGGTGCTCTGATGACGGCGGTCGAAAAACAAACTCCGCTGGAGGCGCGTCTTGCGGCGATTGACCTGCCCAAGGGCGGCGCTTTCGCGGCCATGCGCGCCGATGCACTGGCGCGGCTGGTAGCGATGGGCCTGCCCGGGCGGCGCGACGAATACTGGCGCTATACCGATCCGGCAGCGCTGAACGCGCCGCTGGCACCCGCCGCCAAGCCTTTCGAGGCAAGTGACGAGACCCCGCTGTTTGATGGCATGGACCGCGTCAAGCTGGTCTTTGTGGATGGTGTTTTCGATGCCGAGGCCTCGGATTCTCTGGAACTGGCCGGGGTTGAGATCGCGCGTTTGGCGGAGGCGGAGACCGCCGACATCCACTGGGCGCAGGGACTTTACGGCATGCTGGAAACCGCCGGGCAGTCGCCCGTCGTGCGACCCTTCGCGGCGCTGAACTCGGCCGCTGCGAGCGACGGGCTGTTGATCCGCGTGACCGGCAAGGCCGCGAAACCGGTCAGCCTGATCTATGTGCACCGCTCCGAGACCTCGGACCCGATCCTGCACCACGTCATCAAGCTGGAGCCGGGCGCGGAATTCACCCTGCTTGAAAACGGCCCGGCGGGTGCGCGATTCAACAAGGTCATGGAGGTCGATGTCGGCGCCGGGGCGCGCTTCCATCACATCCGTGCGCAGGGCCGCGATCATGAGCGTCGCGCGGTGACGGGCATCTTCGCCCGCGTGGCCGAGGGCGCGCTGTTCAAGAGCTTCACGATGACCGTCAACGGTGTGCTGACGCGCAATGAATGCGTGATCGACATGGTGGGCGACGATGCGGTGGCCCATGTCGCCGGTGCGGCGCTTGGCGATGGCGCAAGCGGCGCCTTCCACCATGACGACACCGTCTTCATCACCCACGGCGCCGAGCGTGGCGAAAGCCGCCAGGTGTTCAAGAAGGTGCTCAAGCACGGCGCGGTCGGCACCTTCCAGGGCAAGATCCTTGTTAAGCCCGGCGCGCAGAAGACCGATGGCTATCAGATCAGCCAGTCGCTGCTGCTCGATGACGACAGCCAGTTCCTTGGCAAGCCAGAGCTTGAGATCTACGCCGACGACGTGAAATGCTCGCACGGGTCCACGACTGGTGCGCTGGATGAGACGGCGATGTTCTATCTCCGCTCGCGCGGGGTGCCGCATGAGGAGGCGACGGCGCTGCTGGTTCTGTCCTTCCTGGCCGATGCGATCGATGAGATCGAGGACGAGGCGCTGAAGGACGAGATCGTCGCGCGGCTTGAGGGCTGGCTGGCGCGGCACAGGGGCTGAGATGGCGGCAGTCGATGACATCCTGCGCAGCTACCGCGCGCCTCGGGTGGTGATGCGCGCGCATCTTGCGCGTACGCCGTCCGAACCGCGGGTGCTGACCTTCCTGATGGCCGCGCTGGTCGTCATCTTCGTCGCGCAATGGCCACGGCTATCGCGGCTGGCGTTCGAGCAGCCGGACCTGCCGCTGACCGGGTTGATGGTGGGAACCGGGATCGCGTTGGTCGCGACGATCCCCGCGTTCTACCTGCTGGCCGCCGTGGCGCGGCTGGTCGCCGGGGTCTTTGGCGGAACGGGCAGCTGGTATGGTGCGCGGCTGGCGCTGTTCTGGGCGATGCTGGCGGTGTCACCGCTGATGTTGCTTCAGGGGCTGGTTGCAGGATTCATCGGGCAGGGCGCGCAGCTTGTTCTGGTCAGTGGGTTGACCTTCGTGGCCTTCGTGCTGATCTGGGGCGGCTGCCTGCGCGTGGCCGAGTTCGAGGCGAGTGAAAAATGATTGCAGGGCTTGATCTGCGCCAAATGATCGTGCGGACCTTCCGCGAACCGCGCGTTGTCGCGCGTGAACTGATCGCGCTTAACCTGCCGCCGCGCGCGCGCGCGCTGGCGCTGGCGATTGTCATCGTGGTTTCAGCGGCGCTTGGCAGCTTTGCCGAGATCCTGTTCGCCTTCGTCACCGATCTCGATTTGGGCGAGCCCACAAGCCCGGTGCCGATGGCGCTCGCGCAGGCGGCGCTGATCCTTTACGGAGCATCGGCCATGACCGTCCTGGGCCGCAAGTTTGGCGGTCGCGGGCAGTTCCGCGATGCGTTGCTGCTGCTGACCTGGATGGAGTTTGTGCTGATCGTCGCGCAGGTCGTGCAGGTCTTGGTGATGGTGTTCTTTCCCGTCACTTCGGTCATCGCGATGATGGCGATGATGGTGCTGCTGTTCTGGCTTCTGGTGCAGTTCACGGCCGCGCTTCATGGGTTCGAAAATCTCGCCAAGGTCGCTTTCGGGGTGATCGTGGGCTTTCTTGTCAGTGCGATGGTCGCGGGAATGCTGATGGTGAGCCTTGGGTTCGTGCCTGTGCCCGTCACAGGCTGAGGAGACAGACAATGTATGATGTGGCCAAGATCCGGGCCGATTTCCCGATCCTGTCGCGGCAGGTGAACGGCAAGCCGCTGATCTATCTGGACAATGGCGCCTCGGCGCAGAAACCGCGTTGCGTGATCGACGCGATGACCCGCGCCTACGAGGACGAATACGCCAACGTCCATCGCGGTCTGCATTACCTCTCGACGCTTGCAACAGAGAAGTACGAGGGCGTGCGCGAGATCGTGCGCCGCTTCCTGAACGCGCCGAGCGAGGATCACATCGTCTTCACCACCGGTTCGACCGAGGCGATCAACCTTGTCTCCTACGCATGGGCCGCGCCGCGCCTTGAGGCGGGTGACGAGATCGTGCTGAGCGTGCTTGAGCACCATGCCAATATCGTGCCTTGGCATTTCCTGCGCGAACGCCAAGGCGTTGTGCTGAAATGGGTGGAGCCAGAGGCAGATGGCTCGCTTGATGCGGCGAAGGTGGTCGAGGCGATCGGGCCGCGCACCAGGTTGGTCGCCATCACCCATATGTCCAACGTCACCGGCACGCTGGTCGATGTGAAGGCCATCACCGAGGGCGCCCATGCCAAGGGCGTGCCTGTTCTGGTCGATGGCTCGCAGGCGGCGGTGCATATGCCCGTCGATGTAGCCGATATCGGCTGCGATTTCTACGCGATCACGGGCCACAAGCTCTATGGCCCTTCGGGGTCGGGTGCGATCTACATCCGCCCCGAGCGCATGGCCGAAATGCGCCCCTTCCTGGGCGGCGGCGATATGATCGACACGGTGACGCGCGATGCGGTCACCTACAACAAGCCGCCGATGAAGTTCGAGGCGGGCACTCCCGGCATCGTGCAACAGATCGGCATGGGGGTTGCGCTCGATTACCTTATGGGGATCGGGATGGAGAATATCGCCGCGCATGAGCACGATCTGCGCGCCTACGCCGAAGAGCGTTTCAAGGGCCTGAACTGGCTGAACATCCAGGGTAACGCGCCGCAGAAGGGTGCGATCTTCTCGATGACGCTGACCGGCGCGGCCCATGCGCATGACATCTCGACCATCCTCGACAAGCGCGGGATCGCTGTGCGCGCGGGCACGCATTGCGCGATGCCGCTGATGGATTGGCTGGGTGTTTCGGCCACGGCGCGCGCCTCGTTCGGGATGTATAACACCCGCGAAGAGGTCGATGCGCTGGTGTCGGCGCTTGAGCTTTGCCACGAGCTTTTCGGCTAAGGCGCGAACTGGCTGCGACCTGATGCCTCAGCCCTGCGGCGGTATTGTCGCATGGGCATAGCGTTCACATTCTCGTAATCGAATATATGGGAGGCATCCTTCGGCCATCTCCTTATTATTCGGAGCGAAGATGAAACACGCATTTTTTCGAACGGCCGTGCTCGTCTCGGCGGTCGTTCTGGGGGTAGGGGGCGCACTTGCGCAGCAAAGCCCCACCACAAATGAGACCGAGGTGGGGGCGCAGTCGCGCCCGGCGCCGGGCGCGCTTGCCGCGCGTATGAGCGATCCGGTGAAGGAACTCACCGCCGACCACACGAAATTCGAGATCCTCAAGGGCCCGTTCGCGTCGGGCCCCGAAGTGACCGCCGCCTGTCTGAGCTGCCACACGGAGGCCAGCAATCAGGTGATGCACTCGGTCCATTGGAAGTGGGAATATGAAAACCCCGCGACCGGGCAGGTTCTGGGTAAGGCCAAGGAGCTGAACGCGTTTTGTGGCAACGTTGCTTCGAACGAGACGCGCTGCACCTCGTGCCATACGGGCTATGACTGGGTCGATGTGCGCCAGCCGATGCCGGACGATCCGACCAAGGTCGACTGCCTCGTATGCCACGATACCTCGGGCCAGTACGCCAAGCAGGATAACCTTGCCGGCAACCCGCCGCTTGTGCCGGTCAAGGAGGGCGCCAAGACGATCACCGGGGCCAAGGCCTCGCCGGTCGATCTGGTGAAGGCGGCGCTGTCGGTGGGCGAGCCCTCGCGCCAGAACTGCGGCAACTGCCATTTCTACGGCGGCGGCGGCGATAACGTGAAGCATGGTGACCTCAGTTCGGCGCTGTTCGATCCGCCCAAAGCGGTCGATGTGCACATGTCGAAGGACGGTGCAAATTTCGCCTGCGAAGCCTGTCACGTCTCGGACAAGCACGTTCTCGCGGGCTCGCGCTACAATACAGACGTGGTCGACCCCCACGCGGACGAGCGCAAGCCGGGCGAGGCGCGTGATGTGGCCTCGTGCACCTCGTGCCACTCGGATGAGCCGCACGAAGGCCCGAACCCGGTGCTGGCGCTCAAGCTGAACGACCACACTGACCGGGTCGCCTGTCAGACGTGCCACATCCCCGAGTTCGCGCGCGGCGGCGTTGCCACCAAGACTTGGTGGGACTGGTCCACCGCGGGCAAGCTCAAGGATGGCAAGCCCTATGGCGAAGAGAACTTTACCCAGTCGGACGGCAAGCATCTTCATACCTACCTCTCGACCAAGGGCGATTTCGATTGGGCCGAGAACGTGGTGCCTTACTACGCCTGGTCGAATGGCGTCATGAGCTACACGCTGCCTGAAACCGAGATCGACCCCACGCAGATCGTCGAGATCAACTCGATCGGCGGCGAGCCGGGTGCCAAGGATGCGCGCATCTTCCCGTTCAAGAGAATGGGTGGCAAGCAGGCCTATGACACGGAACGCAACGTGCTGCTCTACAACCATGTCTACGGTCCGGGTGACGGCACGGCGCTGTGGTCCTATTTCGACTGGGAGAAATCGCTGAAGTTCGCGATGGACTATGTCGGGCTGGAGTATTCGGGCAAGTTCGACTTCGTCGAGACCTACATGTACTGGCCGATCACCCATATGGTGGCGCCCAAGGATGACGCGCTGAAATGCGACAGCTGCCACAGCGAGAATGGCCGGATGGCCAATGTCGCGGGCATCTACGTCCCCGGCGGCGGTATCGGGATCGGCGGCAAGCTTGGGCTGGTGGTGTTCCTGATGGTGGTGCTTGGCGTCGCCGGTCACGGGGTGCTGCGCCTGTTCGGTCGCAAGGGAGGCCATCATGGCTGAGCATTTCGTCAAGGTTTACACCCGCTTCAACCGCGTCTGGCACTGGTCGCAGGTGGTCTCGATCATGCTGCTGTTTTTCACCGGTGCGCGGATGCTCGGGTTTCACCAGTTGGGCCCCTTCGGCCTGGCGGTGACGGTGCACACGCTCGTGGCGCTGGCGCTTTTGCTGCTGTGGGCCTTCGCTACCTTCTGGCTGTTCACCACGGGCGGCTGGCGGCAGTTCATTCCGCGTCTGGCCGGGATGGTGAAGGTCGCGCGCTTCTACGCCTTTGGCGTGTTCAAGGGCGAGGAGCATCCCTATCACAAGACCTTCGAACGGCGGCACAATCCGCTTCAGGCGCTGGCCTATTTCGCGCTGAAGATGGCGCTGTTCCCGGCGATCTGGATCTCGGGGCTGCTGTATCTGAGCTATAACCTCTGGGGCGCGAATGATGCTCAGGCGTTCTGGCTGGGGCTGGTGGCGAATATCCACGTTCTGGCGGCCTTCGCCATCGCGGCCTTCGTCGTGGCGCATGTCTATCTGCTGACCATCGGCCACGGCTTCCGCGAGCATGTCCGCCCGATGCTCACGGGTTATGACCGCGTCGATCTGACGCCCGAGGCCGAAGCCTATCTGGGGCAGAAGGGCCTGCTCAAGGACTGATCCCCGACCGTATCGCGAACCCCGGCACCTCTGGCGCCGGGGTTTTCCTTTGTCCGCGCAAAGAGAAAGCGCCGCGAATGCGGCGCTGGTTTCCTGGCATCGGTCAGGGCTGGATCAGCCGCCCCAGGTGCGAACCGGGCCGCAATCCATATGCACGAAGTTCGAGCGGGTGTATTTGCCGACACCGCCAGCGTGGCACGCAGCAGCGGCCGCATACATCTGCGGCACCGAGCGCGACTTGAGGCGCAGGTCAGCGGCCATGCCTTTCATGTGCAGCGAATTCTTGGCGACGCCGCGCGACTTCGACCGCAGCATCGCGTTGGTCTTGGGCGAGCGGTAGCCCGACAGCATCATGTAAGGTTCGTTCACGTCCATCAGGCGATGCGAGGCAGCAGCGATGTCGATGGTGCGCGGGTCGATGACAGTTGCGTCGTTCGTGCGCCAGTCGCGCATGAAGTGGTTGATCTCTTTGAGGGCTTCCTTGATGTACTCGCCCTCGATCCAATAGACGGTATCGACGCTCTCGCCGGTCCGGCCCGAGTACATGCGGATGCGACGCACATCACCGGCGCCGCGGAGGATCCCGAAAGCGTTGCTCATCGTAGGGGCGGCCGTAACCATCGTCGCCGCAAAGACCCCAAGGAGCCCACGCCGGGTCGTCGTCATCATAGTCATATCGTTCGCCTGTCCTGCCTCATCGCTGTACCGTTATCTCGGCCGTGCGTAATTATTAATTCTCAAACGATGACAGTGTTATGCCATGACCTAAGTCACCTTCCAACAGTTGTTTTCGCGGTTTTGTGAGCATTTGTGAGGTTTCGGCGGTTTTTTGCGCAACTGGCGGGCTGTGGCGCGGCTGCATCGGTCGGCCTGCGGAAAAACTCGGCAGAAGCGGGTTCTGGGCAGGTGGTCTGGACAGTTCCGGCCTTTTGTTTGAACGTTGTTTTCAACGGGAGTTCATTCTTTTTCGGAGTTCTGATGTTGTCGGCATTCGGTTTGCGTCTTTCCACTGCGATCATGGTTGCGACCCTGGCCGTGGGCTTGGATGCGCCGCGTGCCGAGGCGCAGATGATTTCGGGCTATGCTCAGGCGATTGCCGAGGTGTCTTCGGCCGATACCGCGCTTTCAGCCTTCTACGCGCAGCGTAACTATGAGCCTATCTGGACCGGCGCAGATGATGCCGCGCGCCGTGCGGCCCTGTTCGGGGCGCTAGAGATGGCGGGGGCCCATGGTCTGCCCGCCGCACGCTACGATGCCGAGGGCCTGCGCGCCCAGTTCGCCGCCGTGCGTTCCGAGCGCGAGCGCGGGATGCTTGAGGTCGCGATGTCGCGCGCCTTCCTGACCTATGCGCATGACGTCTCGAACGGTGTGCTGGAGCCCAAGAAAGTCGATTCCGGCATTGTCCGCGAGATTCCCCGGCGCGATGGGCTGGTTTTGCTGCAAGGTCTGGTCGCTGCGTCGGATGAGCCGATGGCCTATATGCATGGCCTCGCGCCGCGCGGGCCGCAATATGCCCAACTGATCAAGGCGCGGCTGGATTTGCAGCGGCAGATCGCGCGCGGTGGCTGGGGGGCAACCGTGCCCGCCAAGGTGCTGCGCCCCGGAGACGATGGCCCCGCCGTCGTCGCGCTGCGCGAACGTTTGCAGGCGATGGGATACCTTGGGCGCTCGGCTACGGCGGTCTATGACGCCGAAATGCAGAAGGCCGTCCAGCAGTACCAGTTCGATCTGGGCATGACCGCCGACGGCGTTGCAGGCGAAAGCACCCTCAAGGAAATCAACCGGGCGCCCGAAGAGCGGATGAAATCCATTCTTGTTGCGATGGAGCGGCTGCGCTGGATGAACGGTCTTGAGCTTGGCGCGCGCCATGTTTGGGTGAATATCGCCGATTTCTCGGTGCGGATCTTCGATAACGGCAAGCAGACCTTCGAGTCGGTGACCGTTGTCGGGCAGAACCAGGCGGACCGCCGCACGCCCGAGTTCTCGGACCAGATGGAAATGATGGTCATCAACCCGACCTGGCACGTTCCGCGCTCGATCACGGTCAAGGAATACCTGCCGATGATGCAGCGCAATCCGAACGCGGCGGGACATATCAACCTGATCGACTCGCGCGGGCGGACGGTTCCGCGCTCGGCAGTGGATTTCGCGGCCTATAACGCGCGCAACTTCCCCTTCGCGATGAAACAGCCACCCTCGGATGGCAACGCGCTCGGGCTGGTCAAGTTCCTGTTCCCGAACCCTCATAATATCTACCTGCACGATACGCCCTCGAAGTCGCTCTTCGAGAAAGAGGTGCGCGCCTATAGCCACGGCTGCATCCGGGTGGGGCGCCCGTTCGATCTGGCCTATGCGCTGCTGGCGCTCCAAACAGATGACCCGGAGGGGTTTTTCAAGAAGGTGCTGAACACCGGCGCGGAAACCACGGTCAAGCTTGAAAAGCCCGTGCCCGTGCATCTGGTCTATTTCACCGCATGGCCCACTGCGCGCGGCAAGATGGAATACCGGCGCGATATTTATGGGCGCGATGCCGCGCTTTGGTCGGCGCTGGAAAACGCCGGGGTGGAATTGCAGCTGCTGGCGCATTAAATCGGGGTAGGGCGCAGGATGGTGCCCGCTTCGAAAGGTCCGGCTCATGGCGCAAACCGTTGAAACCATTGCCAAGGCGTTGAACGCCCGGGCGGAAGGCGATTTGCAGTTGCCGATCGAGGGCGCGTCCGAGCCCTCAGCTGCGGGCGAGCGTCAGATCGCCCTTGCGATGGACCCGAAATATGCGCCCGGCATTGCGCAGGGCAAGGCGCGTGCGGCAATCCTGTGGGAGGGAGCGGACTGGCAATCCTACGGTCTGAGCGCAGCGATTTTCGTGGCGCGGCCCCGGCTTGCGATGGCGGGCCTGTCGAAAGCCTTTGATCCCGGCCCCGAGATCGCCCCCGGCATTCATCCCACGGCCGTCATCGACCCCACCGCCGAGATCGGCGCCGACCCCGCCATCGGGCCCTTCGTGGTCATCGGTCGCGGCGTGCGCATCGGGGCGAATGCTCGGATCGCCGCACATGTGATGATTTCCGAAGGCGCGAAGATTGGCGCAGACGCGCTGATCCTTCAGGGCGCCAAGATCGGCGCGCGCGTCGTGATCGGTGATCGGTTCATCTGCCAGCCTGGCGCGGTGATCGGGGCGGACGGTTTTTCTTTCGTCACCCCCGAGAAATCCGGGATCGAGGAGATCCGCGAAACCCTTGGCCACCGCGATGAGATCCGCCAGCAAAGCTGGACGCGGATCCACTCGCTCGGCACGGTCGAGATCGGCGACGATGTCGAGATCGGCGCGAATGCCTGTATCGACCGGGGCACCGTGCGCGCGACCGCGATCGGGCGGGGCACCAAACTCGATAACCTCGTGCATGTTGGGCACAACGTTCAGGTGGGCGAGGATTGCCTGCTGTGCGGTCAGGTCGGCATCGCCGGCTCCACCCGGATCGGCAACCGCGTGGTTCTGGGCGGGCAATGCGGCGTGTCCGACAATATCTTCGTGGGCGATGACGTGATTGCAGGCGGCGCCACCAAGATCATGTCGAATGCGCCGGCGGGGCGCGTGCTGCTGGGGTATCCGGCGATCAAGATGGATACCCATGTCGAGGCGTGGAAAAACATACGCCGCCTGTCGCGATTGTTTGCACAAGTCTCAGAGCTTCGGGAAACTGTTACAAAATTGGCCCAGAAGGGGAGTGCGGAGTAACCCCACAGATGAGGCCCGACGTGCAAGACCAGATCATCTCCATCATCGCCCGTGAAGCGATTCTCGAGCCCGCCGCCGTTCATCCCGACATGACCCTCGACGAGCTTGGGCTGGACAGCCTCGGCCTTGTCGAAGTGATCTTCGCCATCGAGGAAGCCTTCGACATTTCGGTTCCCTTCAATGCGAACGAGCCGAGCCAGTCGCATTTCGACATCTCCTCGGTCGGTGCCATCGTGCGCGCGGTCGAGCGGATGATCGCAGGGCAAGCGCCCGCGGCCGCCTGAGAATGAGGCGAGTTGTCATCACGGGTGCGGGCACGGTCAATGCGCTGGCGCAGGACGTTCCCGGCACCCTGAAAGCCTTTGCAGAGGGCCGCTGCGGCATTGGCCCTCTGGATTTCCCGGATGTCGAGCGGCTGAGCGTGCGGATTGGCGCGCAGGTGCGTGACTGGACACCTGAGGCGCATTTCGAGCGCGCGCAGCTGACCCTGCTTGACCCTTTCGCGCAACTCGCGCTGGTCGCCGCGCGCGAGGCGATGGCGCAGGCCGGTCTGGGCAAGTCCCCCGGCGCGCCCGAGCGTTGGGGCGCGGTGATGGGCACCGCTGGCGGTGGCAACTCGACCGTCAATGACGCCTTCCGCACGGTCTTCGCCGAGGGCAAGAACCGGGTGCATCCGTTGACGGTTCCGCGCCTGATGAACAACGCGGCGGCCTCGCATCTGTCGATGGAATGGGGGCTGATGGGCCCGTCCTTCTCGGTCGCCACAGCTTGCGCGAGTTCGAACCATGCCATCGGCCTTGCGTTCCAGATGATCCGTTCGGGAATGGCCGATGGGATGTTGGCGGGCGGGTCGGAATCGATGCTGAATTTCGGCGGGCTGAAAGCGTGGGAAGGCCTGCGTGTCATGTCGCCCGATGGCTGCCGGCCATTCTGTGCGACGCGCAACGGGATGGTGCAGGGCGAAGGCGCGGGTGTCTTCGTTCTGGAAAGCTATGAAAGCGCCTCGGCGCGCGGCGCCGAGATCCTGGCCGAGGTGCGCGGTTTTGCGATGACCTCGGATGCCGGCGATATTGTGGCGCCCTCGGCCGAAGGGGCTGCGCGCGCGATCAGCGGCGCATTGGCGGATGCGGGCCTAGCGGCTGATGAAATCGGCTATATCAACGCGCATGGCACCGGAACCTCTGCGAACGACCGAACGGAATGCGCGGCGATCCACGCGGCGCTTGGCGCCTCGGCCGAGCGGGTCATGGTGTCCTCGACCAAGGCGATGCACGGCCACTGCATCGGCGGCACCGGCGCGGTCGAGTTGCTGGCCTGCCTGATGGCGCTGCGCGACGGGATCATTGCGCCCACGATTAACCATGTGCAGGCGGATCCGGACTGTGCGCTGGACATCGTACCCAATACCGCGCGTCAGGTGCCCGTGCGGGCCGCGCTTTCAAATGCCTTCGCCTTCGGCGGGTTGAACGCGGTCTTGGCCCTGTCGAAAGTCTAAAGAAAACGCCGCCCGAAGGGGCGGCGTTTATCGTTCAGATGCGGCGCTGAAAGCTCCGATCACTGATTGTCGGCATTGGCCTTCTCGACGGCTTCGTAAGCGGCAGTAAAGCCCTTGAGCGAAATCGCGAGCTGCACTTTCTTGTCGGGCGCGGCCATCGGTACGATGATCATCTGAAGCTGGTTGCCCTTCTTATAGGCCGCCAGTTCTTCCTCGGTCAGGCCGATGCGGCTCACGCAGCCCATCTGCGCGCAGAAGGTGAACGGGTAGTAGCGCGGTTCGGCTGTGTCGACGGCAAGCGAAACGTTCTGCGTCAGCATCGTCTCAAGCGGCGTGACGATGGTGGCGCCCGCTACGGCCTTGCCGCCCTTCGGCAGGGCGACCATGGCAATATCGGCCACGTTGTTGCCCTTGTCGTCCTTGAGCAGCTGGTACATCTGGCAGGGATCGTTGCCCTCTTCGGTACGCACGCACTGGATCGCCCAGTCGCCATGCGTCTCGGCGACATAGGTCGAGCCGGGGCCATCGGCCGCAGGCGCTTCCGGCGCGGCTTCGGTGGTCGCGGCGGGTGCCTCGGCGGCGGGGGCGGTCGCGTCTTGCGCCTGCGCAGTGACGGCCGCGAGGCTCAGGGTGAGGGCGATGAGGAGGGAGGTTTTCAGCTCGGTCATTGTTCTTTCCATCCGTTAGGAATTGCGCGCCTCTTAGCATGTCGGGCCCGGCAAGTCAGGGGAGAAATGCTCCCTCCGGGCTGGATCTGCTTGCCCAGGCAACCACAGTTGCGTGATCACGGCGGCGGAATAGAAAAAGGGCCCCGCAAGCGGAACCCTTTTCCATTTACCCCTGTCGGACTGGCCGACTTTCTCATTGCGCGAACGCTAATTCGGAAGAAACCATACGTCAACAGTCAATTCGATCAATCCAACCAGCTGTTTTGGCAGAAAAAAGCCGCGCCTTGTGGCGCGGCTAGTCCGACAGGGAGGAAGCGCCGCGCCACAAGGCAGCTTGTCTGCGCGACAGATGCATGGTGGCACTGGCGCGTTAAGTTAGTATTGTGCGCAGCGAACGCTATTGGCGTAATTTTCTGAGTGAGGGCAGCATGACCGGGGTATTGACTGACAAGGGTATTTTCGTGGGCGGAGGCGGCGAGGGTTATGCGACGCCGCAGGAAATGCTGCTCAAGTACGGCAATCGGCACGGGCTGATTGCAGGCGCGACGGGCACGGGCAAAACGGTCACGCTGCAAATTCTTGCCGAAGCGTTTTCCAGCGCGGGCGTTCCGGTCTTCATGTCCGACGTCAAGGGCGACCTCGCGGGGCTGGCCATGCCGGGCTCGGCCACGGCCAAGCTACATGACGCCTTCCAGAAGCGCGCCGATACCATCGGCTATGAACTGACCTATCGCGACTACCCTGTCACCTTCTGGGATCTGTTCGGCGAACAGGGGCATCCCGTGCGCACGACGGTGTCCGAGATGGGGCCGCTGCTGCTGTCGCGCCTGATGGGCCTGACCGACGCACAGGAGGGCGTGCTGAACATCGCATTCCACCTTGCCGATGCGGAAGGGCTTGCGTTGCTCGATCTGGCCGATCTGCGCTCGATGTTGGTGTATGTGGGCGAGAATGCCGACACGCTCTCGCTTCGTTATGGCAACGTCGCGACCGCGACGGTGGGTGCGATCCAGCGGCAGTTGCTGGTGCTGGAGAACCAGGGCGCGACGAAGTTCTTTGGCGAGCCCGCGCTCGATCTGGCCGATATGATGACGCTGGCACCCGACGGGCGCGGGCGGGTCAATATTCTCGCTGCGGACAAGCTCATGGCCTCGCCCCGGCTTTATGCAACCTTCCTGCTGTGGCTGTTGTCCGAGCTGTTCGAGGAACTGCCCGAGGTCGGCGATCCCGATCAACCGCGTTTTGTCTTCTTCTTCGATGAGGCGCATCTGCTGTTCGATGACGCGCCCAAGGCGCTGGTGGACAAGGTCGAACAGGTGGCGCGCCTGATCCGCTCGAAAGGGGTGGGCGTCTATTTCATCACCCAGAACCCGGCGGATGTGCCCGAGGGCATCCTTGGCCAGCTTGGCAACCGGGTTCAGCATGCGCTGCGCGCCTTCACCGCGAAGGACCAGAAGGATCTCAAGCGCGCGGCCGAGAACTACCGCCCCAATCCACGGTTCGAGACGGAAGAGGCGATCAAGGAGGTTGGCACCGGCGAGGCCGTGACTTCATTCCTTCAGGCGAAAGGTGTGCCGGGTGTGGTCGAGCGCACGCTGGTGCGCCCGCCGCAATCGCGCCTTGGCACGCTGGCGCCTGATGAGCGGCGCGTGGTGGTGCAGTCATCACCCTATGGGCTGAAATACGACAAGGCGATCGACCGTGAATCCGCGCATGAGATCCTGACGGCGCGGGCCACTGCGGCAGCCAATGAGGCCGCCGAAGCCGAAGCCCGCGCGGCGGAGGAAAAGCGGGAGCGAGAATTCCAGAAGGCGCGGCGCTACGAGTCGGGCAAGTCGCCGAAGGTCACGAAGTCCTCGACGACCCGGCGCAGTTCCTCGCGCTCGGATTCGGTCTTCGAAGCCTTCGGCAAGAGTCTTGCGCGTCAGATCGGAAACCAGGCCGGTCGGCAGATTGTGCGCGGGGTCCTCGGGTCGCTGTTCAAATCGCGCTAAGCTGGGGCTGCGTAGCCGGGGTGTGCGGCAGCAGCCGAGCCTCGGCCATCACGGCGATCAGCAGGTCGACATGGCGCGAGATGCTATAGGCGGCATCGCCCTCCTGGCGGGCCGCCTCAAGACGGGCTTCCTCATCGAGCAGGCGCGCCAATGCGTGCTCGGGCGCTGGCGGTGCGGGGACGCGCATCAGGCGGCGCAGGTCGCGCGCGCGGCTATAGTCGCGCTGACCGAAGCGCGCAGCGCGGATCAACAGGCGCGGGCGGCGCAGCGCGGCGATTTGGGTGGCGAGTTCGGTCATGGGCATGTCTCCGGGTTGTCTTGCGGAAAAGTGGCACAACCTAAGCGGGTGTTGCGGATTCGACCGCTCAACCGAACGCCGGGTTTCCAGATCTTTAGAAATTTTAAAGAAATCTCGGGATCGTTCCGTTTCTTAACGGACAGGTAACCAAAGCAAACCACGGTTAAGCGGGAAGGATTGCGGCGTATTCCAATGACTTGCGCCACATTTGGGGAACGAATGACGATGACTGTATCGGTCAAGGCGGAGCTTCCCGCCTGGCTGCCCGATTATGCCCGGCTCTATCTGCGCCACGTCGAGGAAGGCGTGCCGATCAGGGAACTAGCGCGGCGCGAGGGGTGTCACGCCTCGACCGTCCTGCGCCGGGTGCGTCGGGTTGAGTCGCGTCGCGACGACCCTTTGGTCGATGAGGCGCTAGCGCAGCTTGGCGCGCGTTCGACCCCCGATTCCCGCTTGGCCGATCAGCACAAGGACCAGGCGTCAATGACTGCAACGATCCGCACCCCGGAGATTCCGGCCGATGAAGAGATGCTTGCACGCGAGGGGCGCCGGATCTTGCGCCGTCTGGCGGAGCAGGGCGCGCTCCTGATCGTCGCGGGCGATATGGACAAGGCCGTAGTGCTGCGCGGCACGGTACGCACCGCCGTTCTGGAGCGCGCCGTGGCGCAGGCCTTCGCCTTGCAGGACTGGATCCAGGTCAAACATGCAGGCCGGGTCACGAGCTACGAGATCTCGATGGCCGGGCGCGCCGCGCTCAAGCGCATGATCGAAGAGGACGCCTCAGCCTGCGGGGATACGCCCGAGGGCGAGGGAAACCCCTTCGGGGCGCAGCACCGCGACTGGGGCACGCGCGAGGTTCCCGCCGAGGAAGGCCGCCGCCGCCGGATGCGCGCCAACCTAGCTGAAAGCCCGCTTGGCGTGCTTGCCCGTCGGCGCGATGCGAATGGGCAGCCCTTCCTGACGCATGAACTCGTCGCGGCGGGAGAGCGCCTGCGCGAGGATTTCGAACTGGCGCAGATGGGGCCGCGCGTCGCCCAGAACTGGGAGCGGTTCATGACCGGCGGTGACCGTGGTCAGTATCGCCCCGACCTCGGCCATGGCGGCGGGTCTGAGCGCGCGCGGGATCGCGTGGCGGCGGCGCTGCGCGATCTGGGGCCGGGCCTTGGCGATATGGTTCTGCGCTGCTGCTGCTTTCTTGAGGGGCTTGAGGCGGCCGAGCGGCGCCTTGGCTGGTCGGCGCGTTCGGGCAAGATCGTGCTGCGCATCGCTTTGATGCGGCTCAAGCGGCACTATGACGAGACATATGGAGGGGCCTCGCCGCTGATCGGATAACGGTAACTTCCATCAATTGAAATTGCGCGCGGCAGCGAATGCGATAAGTGTTCGTTATGAACATCACGCTTCGCCAACTCAGCTACCTTCTCGCGATCGCGCGCACGGGCTCGTTTTCCCGCGCGGCCGAGTCGGTGCATGTCACGCAGCCCGCGCTGTCGATGCAGATAAAGGAACTGGAGGCCGAGCTTGGCCTTCAGCTCGTCGAGCGCAGACCGCGCGAGGCGCGCCTGACCCGTGCGGGGCGCATGGTCGTTGCCCGGGCTGAGCGGATCGAGGCCGAGCTGCGGGCGCTCCAGGCCGAGGTGCGGACGGGCAGGGGGCAGGTTAACCTCGGGGTGATCCCGACTATCGCGCCCTATCTGCTGCCGCGCGCCTTGCCGCAACTGCGCGCGCAAACCGAGGGGCTGCGCCTGCGCGAGGCGCGCACCGAAACCCTGCTATCCGAAGTCGCCTCCGGGCGCCTCGATGCGGCGATCATCGCAACGCCCGCGCCCGAATGCCACGAGGAGATCCTGTTCGACGATTGCTTCCTGTTGGCCGGAACACCCGAGTTGCTGGACGAGAATCGGGGCCTGCCGCCGAACGCGCTCGACCCCGGCGAGTTGCTCTTGCTTGAAGAGGGGCATTGCCTTGCCGATCAGGCGCTGGCGCTCTGCGGGCTGACGCGCGCGGCGCAGACGGTTGATCTGGGCGCCTCCTCGCTATCCACGCTTTGCGCGTTGGTCGGGCAGGGGATGGGGCTGACTCTGATGCCCGAGATCGCCGCCTCGGTCGAAACGCAGGCCACCCCGGGCATCGCCCTTTTGCGTTTTGCCGAACAGCCGCACCGCACCCTGCGCCTTGTGCGCCGCCGGGACTGCCCCGACTGCGGGCAGTGGTTTGCACCCTTGGCCGAGGTTTTGCGCAGCGAAGGGCGGGCCTTGCTGGCCGAGATCCGCGCAAGCTTTCCCTGAGGTGTTCCGTAACGGCATTGCCTGACGGACCGTTTGGGCCTATCTAGGCGAAACAGCCCATATGAGGGGGAATACACCGTGCGCGAATTCAATATCCCCGGCCAGCGTCACCCGGAAAAGGCCCATAAGCCGGACCAGAGCCAGCCGAAGAAACCCGACTGGATCCGCGTCAAGGCGCCGACCTCGCAGGGATACAAGGAAACGCGCGACATCCTGAAGTCGAACAAGCTGGTTACGGTTTGCGAAGAAGCGGGCTGCCCGAACGTCGGCGAGTGCTGGAGCCACGGCCACGCCACCATGATGATCATGGGCGAGATCTGTACGCGGGGCTGTTCGTTCTGCAACGTCGCCACCGGCAAGCCCGACGCGCTTGATACGTTCGAGCCGGGCCGCGTCGCCCATGCGGTGAAGACGCTTGGCCTCAAACATGTCGTCATCACCTCGGTGGACCGCGACGATCTGGATGACGGTGGGGCCGAACACTTCGCCCAGACGATCCGCGCGGTGCGCCACCGCTCGCCCGAGACGACGATCGAGATTCTGACGCCCGACTTCCTCAAATGCGATGATCGGGTGCTTGAAGCGGTGGTCGAGGCCAAGCCCGATGTGTTCAACCACAACCTTGAAACCGTGCCCGGGCTTTATCCGACGGTTCGCCCCGGTGCGCGCTATTTCCACTCGCTGCGGCTGCTTCAGCGCGTCAAGCAGCTTGACCCGACCATGTTCACCAAATCGGGCATCATGGTCGGCCTGGGCGAGGATCGCCAGTCGGTCCTGCAGGTCATGGATGACATGCGCTCGGCCGATATCGACTTCCTGACGATCGGTCAGTATCTGCAACCGACGCCCAAGCACCATCGGGTGGACCGCTTCGTCACGCCCGAAGAGTTCAAGGACTATGAGAAAGCCGCCTATGGCAAGGGCTTCCTGATGGTCTCGGCGACGCCCCTGACGCGGTCGAGCTACCATGCCGGCGATGACTTCGCCCGCCTGCGCGAGGCGCGACTGAAAAAGCTGGGCCTGTCCTGAGCGATGCACGAAAGGGCCGGAAACGGCCCTTTTTCTTTGCACATCAAATGGATGCCGCGGATGGGCCGATGGCAGGTCTTTGAGATCGTTGGAGGTTTGGCGCACCCAAGAGGATTCGAACCTCTGACCTCTGCCTTCGGAGGGCAGCGCTCTATCCAGCTGAGCTATGGGTGCCTTGCTGGTGATATAGACGAGGCACATACCCCCTGCAACCGACAAAATGAGACGCACCCGGCGATGCAGCCGCACGTTGTGAAGCCGCGCGGGGGCGTTTAGTTTGGCGCGACAGGAATAGGCGGATCGGAAGTTCAGCGGTGCTTTTGTTTGGGGAAATGTGTTCGGTCTCGGCGGGTGGTGTGACGCTGCTCGACGCGGTCGAGCGCCCGGTGGATGACGGAACGCGCCGGGTATCTCTTTATTTTGCCGCTGGAACGGATGTCGCGCAGATCGGCTTTGGGCCGGGGGTGGAACTTCTGTCCACCGCTTGGGTGATGTCGGCCCCGGTTCTGCAGGTCAGGATTGCCGAAGGCGCGCCGCTTGAGTGCGTCTTTGGTGCGGTTCGTCTTCGGGTAACGCCGTTTCGCCCGGACCTCGGCCTGCTGCGCGGCAAGAACACCTTCGCGGCCGTCCGAAATGGTGAGAGCGCCGAAACCATTGTTGACTGGCTGGCCTATCACGCAGCAACGCAGGGGCTGGACGGGGCAGTCATTCTCGACCGTTCGCCGCCGGGGGAGGATACGGCCTTCGATGCCGCGCTAGAGGGCGCTCTGGCGGAGAGCGCGCTTGTGGTGATGCTGCTCCGCGCGCTGCTTCCGCTTGGCAAACGCAGCCAGCCGCCCGAGCAACACCCCTATTGCGCCCCGGAAAGCCCCGGCAGGGACCGGATGGACCTGCCCGAGCCAGACCCGTGGCGCGCCCCTCTGGGTGAGGTGATCTGCTATGAGATCATGCGCCAGCGCTACCTGGGACAAGCGCGCGCCGTGGCGAATGTCGAGGTGCATGACCTGCTGGAGGCGCCGGAGGGGCGCTCGGTCTTCGATGCGGCCGTCGCGGCTGACACCGGGGTTGTCGCGCTGGCGGGGCGCTCGGCCTACCCTTGGCGCGTTCGTGCGGGTGACCCCATCAGCTTTGGCGACCATATCTGCGTGCAGTTCGACGCCAGCAAGGTTTGGAACCGCTGGTGCATCGCGCCTTCCAAGGCCAGCCCGCAGGCGGTCTGGCGCATGACACGGGTGGGCAATGCGGCGGCCGACCCGCGCGTTCCGGCCTGGCGCTTCCACCGCTGCATGAACCTGCGCCACCCGGTGGAGACCATCGCCAGCATCGTCCCGCGTGCCGCACTGATCGAGGACGCGCGGCTTCTCGCGCTGGCCGAGGACGCCTTCGAGCACAGGCCTATTCGCATGCCCGCCCCCGAGACATCCTTGACGCCGGGCAAGACTGGCCGCCGCGCCATCGTGACCACGATGAAGAACGAGGGTCCGTTCATCCTCGAGTGGCTCGCTTATCACCGCGCGATCGGCTTCGACGATTTCCTGATCTACACCAACGACTGTACCGACGGGACCGCCAGCTTCCTGAGCTTGCTAGAGCGCAAGGGCCTCGTGCAGCATCGCGATAACCCGTTCCGCGCGATGGATATGCGCCCGCAACACGCCGCCCTTGCCGTCGCAACGGATGAGCCGGTGATCGGCAAGGCCGCCTGGGTGACCTGTATCGACGTCGATGAGTTCATCAATATCAAGGTCGGGGACGGCACTCTGGATGCTCTGTTCGCCGCGGTGCCCGAGGCCAATCTGATTTCGATGACCTGGCGGCTGTTCGGTAACGCAGACACTGCGGATTTCAACGACGCCTTCGTGACGCAACAGTTCACCCGCTGCGCCCCCGAGTTCACGCCCAAGCCGCATCAGGCCTGGGGCTTCAAGACGCTTTTTGCCAATGTCGGGATTTTCCGCAAGCTTGGGGTGCATCGCCCCAAGGGCTTCTCGGCGCAAAAGCTGGATAAGATCCACTGGGTCAACGGCTCGGGGCGACCCCTGCCTGAAGGCGAGTATCGCGGCGCGTGGCGCTCAAACGTCCAAACCTATGGCTACGACCTCGTGCAACTCAATCACTATGCCGTCCGCTCGGCCGAGAGCTTTCTGGTCAAACGCGATCGGGGCCGGGTGAACCATGTCGAGCGCGATCAGGGCCTCGCCTATTGGTTCCGCATGAACAATAATGCGCAGGAAGATCTCTCGATCCAGCGGGCGCTGCCGAAGGCGCAAGCCGAGATGCGACGCCTGCTAGCCGACCCCGAGATCGCCGCCGCCCATGCCGAATGCGTTGCCGCGCATCGCGCCAAGATCACCGAGCTACGGGCCGATCCCGGTTACGGCGCATTCTTCGACGAGATCACCAGCCAGAAGATGCAGCGCCTCTCGCGCTTGCACGGGCATTTCGGGGCGAATGTGTTTCTGGCGGGGCCGACCTGCATTCCCGATGAGATCGCCGCGAAGGATCCTGCCGAACGGTTCTTCTTCACTGTCGAGCGGCAAGAGACGGTCCATTCCTGAGCGGGTCAGTCGCTGCCCGCACGGCGGTGTTGCTTGAACAGGGCGCGCAAGCGATCGGCGCGTTCGTCTTGGCCACGCCGGGTCAGATACCCCGCCATCTCCTCGCGATAGATGAATAGGCTTCTGCGTGCGCGGATCATGCGGGCGAAGGATACTTGGTCCAACTGACCCTCGACCGCGCTTTCGATGACGGGCTTTAGAAAGCCCATCCGATTGAGTGCAAGCGCTGTCTTATGACCTAGGCCCGGTGCGCGCATGGCTGTGGTATTGGGCCCCTTAAGCCGCAGAATGTGGCGTCGGTCGGGTGCGTTGAAGGGGTCATAGATCAACCAGACCTTGCTGGCCGTGGCAATGCTCTGCGCGGCGTCCCCGTATGGTAGCGAGCAGTCGGCACCACGCCCCTTGGCGAAGCGGCGTTCCCACGGCACCAGAGCGCGGTCCAATGTGCTTTGCGGGCTAAAAGCGATGACAGTTGCGCCAGGGGATAGCGCCGAGAACGTCAGCGCGCCAAAGCCACCCATCGACGTTCCGGCGAAAGTGACACGCGCGAAGCGCTGGAAGAAGCCGCGATCCGCCTGCTCTTGGAAGAAGGTTATCAGTTCTGCATCTCGCAGCCAGTCGGGCCGCTGCGAGATGATGCCCAGATGCGACCAGCCATTGTCTGCGCAAAACTTGGCCGCCCAAGGATTTCGCTCCGGGCGCGTGTCGCCCACGTTGTGTAGATTGTCGAAGGTCACGACAAGCTGATCGGCACCGCGATCAACAAAGCTGGCCCCGTGGTGGCCGAGCCATTGGAAGTAACCCTTGTGCGGACCGGCGGGGCAAATCTCATCGAACCAGATCGGATAGGCCGGAACAGGTTTCGCGGGCGCTGGTTGGGGAGCTGGCGGCTTCGGTGTTGCAAGAGCAGGTTCGCTACTTGGGGCGAGGGTTTGAAGAGCCCGTGCCAGCGCGAGCGCCCCGGCATGTGCGCGTGCCGCGACACGCAGGGGTGACAAGGCGTCCTCGCTTTCGGTGTCGTTGAGGTCGTTTAGGTCGAAAAGGGCACTCTGATCGGGCAAATACGTTGCCCGGATCGCCTCGTTGTCGCTGGCGACCTGCTCCATGATGTGCCGCCGTTCCGACAAAGAAAACGTATCGCGCGACGAGAACAGCAGAGGATCCTCCATCTTGCTGAGCTCCCGGATCAATTGTCGTGGGTTTGCATGTCGATCATAGGCGATGCGGCCCAGCATTTCCGTCAGTTCAACAGAGAGAGAAGGGTTCGAGTGGCTGGCCTGACGGTCGAACCCGTCAAGAGAGCTTAGTCCCAGATGTTCGGACGCAAAATCCTCGACGATGTCTCCGCCTCTGAAGCGCTCGCGCTCGAAGGGGCGGATGATCATGTTCTGCACACCGAAGATCTCTGCGTAGGTATCCAGAATGGCCGAATAGCTCAGCTTCGGCATATGTCCGGCCAAAAAACCTGGTCGGTCCAGTTTGACCAACCCGTTCTTGGCGAGTTGCTTGTAGATTGCTTCGGCATAGAGATCTTGGCGGCGCAGGTAACAAACGACACGTGTCTGAGCGCGCAGAGCCTCGGGAAAGCTTCTGCGCAATCTCCGTGCGACGATAATGCGAAACATGATTTCGCTTGAGACCACATGAACCGCATCTGGTGTGACCTCATGCTCCGCAACAATAGCGTCGAGCAAAGCAGTCTCTTCGCGCTGCGCCACGGCCATGGGAAGCGGGTTGTGCGCGATGTGCGAGCGCCCCGCGCGCATGTAGTTAATACCCTGCGCCCGAAGGCGTTCTTCGTTGGTATGGAGGAACCCCTGAAGCGAGGTGGTGCCTGTCTTCGGAGAGCCAATGTGCATCACAAGCATATCATGTACTCATCAGCTTGAATCCAAGCGCCTGCCCCCAGTGCAGATGACATCCGACACAGCGAAACCCGTTTTGGTCGTAGTCGCGCAAAGCCTCTCGCGCTGTGTGGAACGCTTCTGAGTAATGGGGGTCGGCGGCCATTTCCGGCATCATCGGATTGAGTAGCAAGAAGACGCTCCGCCGTGAGATACGGCACATCTCATCAACAATCTTCAACCAGTCCCGCGGGTGGCAGTAGTGCTCAATCGCCTGCATGGAAATAACGTAGTCGAAACTGGCTGTCTCTACGGGATAGGGCGTTATGCCCGCATCGAACAACTGCATCGGGATGTTGATAGACTCGATTATAGGTCGGTAGGGCCAATCCTCCAGCACGCCACCGCTTGGAACAGGCAACCCATAATCGTCGAACGCGCGCGAGAAGCTCTGGTCGTTGATATCGCGATAGATTGCACGTTCGGCCTGCGTTTCCCCGCTGACCATATTCACATAGTCATTTCCGACGACTTTATGACCGTAGTGGCGCAAGACCTCAAGAATAGCGCCATGGGCGGTCGATAATTCCAGTATGCGCTGCGGCTTTCCGGACATGAGTTCGGGAAGGAACAGACTGACCCGATTCATCGCCCTTCGTATATTCGTTTTCCGGTTCAGGTACTTCCGCTGCGGTCGGCGGGCCATGCCACGCCAGACATCTGCTGTGACCCCCGATAATTCCTCCAGTTGATGCTAGAGTCCGACCCAACAGAAGGATCGGACCATGAAGCCATCGA
>NZ_JAHVAI010000015.1 GCF_019264375.1 Sedimentimonas flavescens
ACATCAAGGACCCCAGCCAGAACATAACCTGGACAACACCCCAGGGCGGCGACGGACCTAACTACCCGAATATGTAAGATATCAGGCACCGCAGGGGAAACTCTGCGGTGCCGGTCTTTGCGGGGGGGGGCGGTACCAGTCACAACGCCGTGTTCGCATAGGGTGTACTGCCGCGCCGCGCACCCGCCGCATTGCCATGGGCGCCAGGCCTCGCTACCTTCGCGGCAAACGACGCAAAGGATCCGCCTGTGCCTTTCAGCTTTTCGCTCCGCCCGTTGCTTCTGGCCAGCCTACTTGGATCGGCGCTTGCAGCGCCTGTCGCGGCGGACGAAGCGGGGCCTTATCTTGCCGCGCGGCTGGCTGCCGGCTTGAACGATTACCGGGCGGCGGCTGGCTATTACGCGCAACTGCTGCATGCGAATCCGCAGAACCGCGAACTGCAGGAATCCGCTCTGATCGCCAATGTTGTGCTCGGGAATTTCGACACTTCCGTTCAGATTGCCGAAACCATGGGTGCACCAGAAGGCGGCAGCCAGATTGCGGCGATGACGCTGGTGGCCAAGGCAGGGCGCGATGAGGATTACGCCGCGCTGCTTGCGCTGATGGACGCGGGCGCCGATCCGGGCCCGCTGCTCGGCGGGCTGGTGCGGGCCTGGGCGCTGGCCGGGCAGGGCCAGATGTCCGACGCGACAAAGCTTTTCGACGACATGGCCAAGCAGCCGGGCCTTGGGGCTTTTGCCGCCTATCACAAGGCGCTTGCGCTGGCGATGGTGGGCGATTTCGAAGGCGCCGATGCGATCTTTTCCGGCAAGTCGGGTGATCAGGTCAGCCCGACGCGCCGCGGCGTGATTGCCCATGTGCAGATCCTTTCGCAGCTGGAGCGTAACGCCGATGCCATCACGCTGCTTGACAGCACCTTCGGCACGGAGCTTGACCCTGAGCTGAGTGAGATGCGCGCCGCGCTGGCTGCGGGCGAGACCGCCGATTTTTCAATGATCAACAGCGCGCGCGACGGGGTCGCCGAGGTCTATTTCACGCTTGGCTCGGCGCTGGCAGGTGATGCACCGGATGCGTTCACCCTGGTGCATCTGCGGCTTGCCGCAATGCTGCGCCCCGATCACGCGGATTCGATCCTTTTGACAGCGTCGCTTTTCGAGCAAATCGGCCGCCACGATCTTGCAATCGACACCTACACGCTGATCCCGCCCGACAGTCTGGTGTTTCACGCGGCCGAACTCGGCCGGGCCGAGGCGATGGTTCAGGAAGAGCGCACCGATGCCGCCATCGAGGTGCTTGAGCAACTGACCCGCAGCAGGCCCGAACTCGCCGGGGTCTGGACCGCGCTTGGCGACACTCTGCGCCGCGAAGAACGCTACAAAGAGGCTGCGGTCGCCTATGACAAGGCGATTAATCTCTTGGGGGAGCCGCAGCCGGGCAACTGGTTCGTCTGGTATGCCCGCGCCATCGCCCATGAACGCTCGGACGAGTGGGAGAAGGCAGAGGCAGGCTTTCGCGAGGCGCTCAAGCTCAGCCCCGATCAGCCGGCGGTGTTGAACTACCTTGGGTATTCCTATGTCGAGCGGAAGGAAAACCTCGACGAGGCGCTCTCGATGATCGAGCGCGCGGTCGCCGCGCGCCCCGATGCGGGCTACATCGTCGACAGCCTCGGCTGGGTGCTCTACCGCTTGGGGCGCTATGCTGAGGCGGTCGTGCAGATGGAACGCGCGGTCGAGCTTGAGGCCGTGGACCCGCTGGTGAACGACCATCTGGGCGATGTCTACTGGGCGGTGGGGCGCAAGCGCGAGGCCGAGTTCCAGTGGAAACGTGCGATCAGCTTCGGCCCGGGCGACGATCTGGATATGGACCGCGTGCGCCGCAAGCTTGAGGTCGGCCTCGACAAGGTGCTCGAGGAAGAGGGCGCCGAGCCCCTGAAACCCGCGCAATGAGCGCGCTTTCGGTCTTTGCGCCGGCCAAGATCAACCTTGCCCTGCATGTAACCGGGCAGCGGGAGGACGGCTATCACCTGCTCGACAGCCTGGTTGCCTTCTCCCCGGTCGGGGATCGGCTGACATTGCGCCCGGCCGAGGAGTTTTCGATGACGGTCTCGGGGCCCGAGGCGCAGGGCGTTCCTACGGACCACTCAAACCTCGTGCTGAAAGGTGCGGCGTTTTTCGCCGAGCATACGGGTATGACGGGCGGCGTGGCCTTCCAGCTCGAAAAGAACCTGCCCGCGGCTTCGGGTATCGGCGGCGGTTCGTCCGATGCGGCAGCAGCCATTCGCGGGTTGTTGCAGATGGGCTTCGGTGACGCCCCCGCAGTGCAGGCCCGCGTGCTTGGCATGATTGGCGGCGCCCTCACGCGCCTTGGCGCGGACATCCCCATGTGTCTCTCTCCAGTCGCCCAACGCGTACGGGGCGTGGGAGAGGATCTGACACCGATACAGCTTCCGCCGCTGCCCTGCCTCTTGGTCAATCCCCGCGTTGAAGTGGCCACGCCAGCGGTCTTCAAGGCGTTGAGACAAAAAGATAATTCACCGCTGCCGGCGCCGCCCACATTCGCGACTTTGCAAGAGTGCATCGACTGGCTTGCGCAACAACGCAACGATCTTCAGGCCCCGGCAATCGCCACAGCGCCAGTCATCGCCACGGTTCTCGAAACCCTCGCCACGCTGCCCGGTTGTCGTCTGGCACGCATGTCGGGCTCGGGCGCCACATGCTTTGCGCTCTTCGCCACACCCGCCGAAGCCCGCGCCGCCGAAACCGCGCTGCGCGCTGCCCGCCCCGAATGGTGGTGCGCCGAAGGCACCCTTGGCGATCAACGCGCCGCCTCGGCGCCACGCCCGGCTTTCAACGTGGTCTAAATATCCCGGGGGTGAGCGGCACGGCCGCGAGGGGGCAGCGCCCCCTTCGCCTCAGTTCAGCCGCGCGACGACGTAATCGGCCAGATCCGACAGCATATCGCGCAGATCATGCGCGGGCAGGGCATGCAGCGACGCCTTGGCCTTGTTTGCCCAGGCCAGCGCCTCAAGCCGCGTGGCCTCCAGCGTGCCGTGCTTGCGCATCAGCTCGAGCGCATGCTCCAGATCGCCGTCGCGCTGATCGCCCTTCTCGATGACACGGCTCCAGAAGGCGCGCTCCTCGGCATCCGCCTTGGCGACGGCCTTGATCACCGGCAGCGTCAGCTTGCGCTCGCGGAAGTCGTCACCCACGTTCTTGCCGATGACATCCGAGGCGCTCCCATAGTCGAGCAGGTCATCGACCATCTGGAAGGCAATCCCAAGCGCGTCGCCATACTCGAACAGCGCCCGCACCGCGTTCTCATGCGCGCCCGCGATCACGCCCCCCACCTCGGTCGCCGCCGAGAAGAGCGCAGCCGTCTTGCCGCGAATGACCTTGAGGTAGATCGCCTCGTTCGTCGCCAGATCCTGCGCGGCGGTCAGCTGCAGCACCTCGCCTTCCGCGATCACCGCCGAGGCATTCGCCAGGATCGACAGCACGCGCATGTTGTTCGTGTCGGTCATCAACTGGAAACTGCGCGCAAACAGGTAGTCGCCGACCAAGACGGAACTCTTGTTGTCCCACAGCAGGTTCGCGGTCGGGCGGCCCCGGCGCTGCAGGCTTTCATCGACCACATCGTCATGCAGAAGCGTTGCGGTATGGATGAACTCGACCGTCGCGGCCAGATGCACATGGTAGGGACCGGCGTAGCCGCACAGCCGCGCGGCCGCCAGCGTCAGCATCGGGCGCAGGCGCTTGCCGCCGGCTTCGACAAGGTGCTGGGTAATCTCGGGAATGCGCGGCGCATGTTCCGAGGCCATCCGCTCTCGGATCAGGGCGTTGACCGCCGCCATATCCTCGGTCAGGGCCTTCGCCAGACGGTCATGCGGTTTCGTGGCCTTTTCATCGAGGCTCATCATTTTTCCTTCCCGATCCTCCCCGTCTCGACAGGGCGCGAGCTTGCCCCTAAGTGAGGGATTATGAAAGAGCTTCTGCGCACCACGGATCCGGTGAAAATGGCCATGGCAACCGCCCTTCTTGAGGGCGAGGGTATAACGGCGTTTCAAATGGACGTCCACATGAGCGTGCTTGAAGGAAGCCTCGGGATATTGCCGCGCCGCTTGATGGTGCATCCGCGGGATGTCTTCCTTGCCAAGGTCATTCTGGCCGACAACCAGATCGGGTCGGATTGATGTTTTCCGAGGCAGATCTGACGCATGACCGGTTTCTGGACGGGCGCCTGATGATCTGGCAGCCGCGCACGGGCTATCGGGCTGCGATGGACCCGGTCTTGCTGGCCGCCGCCTGTGCCGCCCAATCGGGCCAGTCCGTGTTGGAGCTTGGCTGCGGTGCGGGGGTGGCAAGCCTCTGTCTCGGGCGCCGCGTTGCAGGCCTCGTGTTAACGGGCCTCGAACTTCAACCCGCCTATGCAGATCTGGCACGGCGCAACGCCGCCGCGAATGGCATCACGCTTGAGGTGCTTGAGGGTGATCTGGCGCATATGCCCGATACGCTGCGCGGGCGCGCCTTCGATCACGTGATCGCCAACCCTCCCTATTTCCCGCCGGGGCAGGGCACGGCGGCCCGCGACGCCGGGCGCGAGCAGGCGCAGCGAGAGACGACGCCCCTGTCGGACTGGGTCCGCCATGGCCTTAAACGGCTGAAGCCCGGCGGTTGGATCACGGTGATTCAGAACGCCGACCGTCTGCCGGAACTCCTGAGCGCCCTGTCGCAAGGCGCGGGCAGCATCGCCGTTCTGCCGATCGTTCCGCGCGCGGGTCGTGCGGCGGGGCGCGTGCTGGTTCAGGGGCGCAAAACCGGTCGCGGCGCGTTCCAACTGCTTGCGCCGCTTGTTTTGCATGCCGCACCACATCATGCTGCGGATGCCGAAGATTTGACGGAAATTGCGCAAGATGTGCTGCGGCGCGGCGCAGAATTGCGCATGGGCCGCTAGAGTTTTAGCAAGATTTCGCGAGCAGGGCGGTAATTGTGTCGCAGCATTGCGACAACGGCGTGACACGACTCAGAATCTGTGCTGCAATCGGCTCATCAGCAACAGGAGAGGAGACTGCCATGTCGCTAAGTTCGCACATCACCGAACTTCGCAAGAAACATCAGGCATTGTCGGTCGAAGTTGAAAGAGCGACCCGTAGCCCCGGTGCTAGCGATTTCGACATCGCCGAGATGAAGAAGCAGAAACTCCGCATCAAGGAAGAAATCGCGCGTCTCGAACAGGCGTGAGTGCGACTTGAGTAGCCCGATCCGGTGGTTGGATCGGGCCCGACGATCAGCGCGATCGGCTCGCCATGGCGGCAAGAAAGGCCCCGGCAGCGATCATCGCGGCCGCCAGGACCAGTAGGAGACTGGCGGCTGCGACGCCCGCCGCGACCAGCGCAAGGGTCGAAAGCAAGGGGGCCGCGTAAGAGGCCGTGCCAAGCATCTGGATATCGCCGCGTTTGACGCCGATATCCCAGGTATAGAAGGCCAGCCCGACCGGCCCGATCCCCAAAGCCAGAACCGAAGCCCACCCGCGCGTTGTCGCGGGCCAAAGCGTTTCTTCCAGCGCCAGATGCGCGACGCCCGACAGGGCCGCCGTCGCAAGGCAATAGACCGCGACCGCCGCCGTGGGAACGGCCCCCAGGCGGCGCGAGATCAGCGAATAACTCGACCAGGTCAGCGCACAAAGGAAGGCAAGCCCGTAGCCCGGCAGCGATTCGGTGCTGGCCGCCACGCCGCCGCGCGCGACGATCATTGCGGCGCCAGCAAAGGCGACCAGCGCGCCGATGATATGCAGCGCGCGCAGCCGCTCGCCCGGCAGCAGCCCCGAGAAGATGACGATCAGCAGCGGCCAGAGATAGGCGATTAGGCTGGCCTCGGCCGGGGGCGCAAGGCGCAGCGCAGAGAAATAAAGCAGGTGATAGCCGAAAAGCGCCGCCGTGCCGAAAGCATAGACCTTCCACGAGATTCGGGTGAGCACACCAAATCCCTCGGTCGTCGCGACCCATATCAAACCGATCGCGCCGCCGATGGCAAAGCAGATCGCGTTCAGTTGCAGCGGCGGCACCGGGGCCGAGCCCACGGTAAACAGCGCCAGAAGCGCCCAAAGCGCCACAGCGCTGAAGCCGATCAGGGTGGTGCGCAGCCTACCATTTGGTTCGGAAGTCACGGTCTGCCTCCTGCTCGGCCATCGCGGCGGCCTCCTGCTGCAACCAGTCCAGAAAGGTGCGGACGGGCGTGCGGGACTCGGCCTCTGGCGCGCAGAGATAGCGATAACTCTCGCGCGCCACCAGAGCCACGGCGAAGGGGGCAACCAACTGGCCATTGCGCAGCGCCTCGGAGGCCAGCGTATGGCGGCCAAGGGCGACGCCGGCGCCGCTGATCGCTGCATCGAGCGCATGGTCTGCCTGTGAAAACTGCGACCCACCCGAGGGCGCCGCGTCAAGGCCTGCCGCGCGAAACCACCCCGCCCAGTCGATCGTCGGATTCATGAACGGACTTTCGTCGTGGTGCAAAAGGGGCGCGTGGCGCAGGCTCTCGGCGGTTGGGAATTCGGCGGCAAGTTCGGGTGTCATCATCGGCGTCAGCCATTCGCGTAGCAGAACGCCGCTATAAAGCCCCTCGGCGCGATCCGGGCCGAAACGGATCGCGACATCCATATCGTCGTGGCGCAGGTCAAGCAGCCGGAAGGTCGCGCTGAAACGCAACTCGATCTCGGGGTGGGCGCGGGCGAAGGCAAAAAGACGCGGCGCGAGCCATTTCGAGGTGAATGCGGGCCCTGCGGTGACATTGACCAAGTGGCCCTGTGGCGGGCGCAGCGCGCTGCGCCAGGCGCGGCGAAGGCTTTCCATCCCGTCGCGCACGCCGGGCAGCAGGCGTTGCCCCGCCTCGCTGAGCGAAACCGAGCGGTGGGCGCGAATGAAGACGGGCTGGCCCCGGATCTCTTCAAGCTGCCGGATCTGAAAGGAAAGCGCCGCGGGGGTGACGTGCAATTCCTCTGCCGCGCTCTGGAACGAGAGGTGGCGAGCAGCGGCCTCAAAGGCCCGCAGGGCAGTCAGGGGCAGATTGTCCGGATTCATTTCAATTAAGATATTCTTGTTTCAGTGCTGAATTTAACTCGTTTGTGCCAATTATTCAAAGCTGAGATCTTGTGGGTGCAGAGATTTTCTTGATGGAGACGCAAATGCTGCAAATCCCCACATCGCCGCGGCAAGAGCGGGCTATGGTCCGCGCACACTGCCTGCGCCGTGAGGCGTTTCGCCGACTCTGGTCGGCCATGGCGCAGATCACGTTGGCCCGGCCAACGAAAAAGGCCGCCCCTGTTCAGGGACGGCCCGAAGCTTGCCACTAAGCGCAGATCAGACGACGAACTGGCCACCGTTGGCCGAGATGGTCGAACCGGTGATGAAGCCGGCTTCGTCCGAGGCCAGGAAGACCACGCAGCGTGCAATCTCTTCCGGCTCGCCCAGGCGGCCGACGGGGATCTGCGGGATGATGCGCTCGTTCAGCACTTTCTCGTCGATGGCGCGAACCATCTCGGTCGCGATGTAGCCGGGGCAGATCGCGTTCACGGTGATGCCGGCGCGCGCGCCTTCCTGAGCCAGAGCCTTGGTGAAACCGAGATCGCCCGATTTCGCGGCCGAGTAGTTGGCCTGACCGGCCTGACCCTTCTGACCGTTGACCGACGAGATGTTGATGATGCGGCCGAACTTGCGGTCGCGCATGCCCGACCACAGCGGGTGCGCCATGTTGAACACGCCGCTCAGGTTGGTGTCGATCACCTCTTTCCACTGCTGCGGGGTCATCTTGTGGAACATCGCGTCACGGGTGATGCCCGCGTTGTTGACCAGCACTTCGACGGGGCCGAGATCGGCCTCGACCTGAGCGATACCCGCGGCGCAGGCGTCATAATCGGCAACCGACCACTTGTAGGTCTTGATGCCCGTTTCGGCGGTGAACTTGGCGGCGGCTTCATCATTGCCAGCGTAGTTCGCGGCGACGGTGTAGCCGGCGTTCTTCAGGGCAATGGAGATGGCCGCGCCAATACCGCGCGAACCACCGGTGACAAGAGCAACTCGGGACATGATTCCTCCTCTGGATCGTATGTCGTTGAAACGCTGTTACCGAAATTGAGTGGGGCGCGCAACATTATTGCGCGCCCCTTTTGCGCTTGCGGCAAAAAAGGTGCTATCAGAGCCCTTCAAGGCACATGGCAACGCCCATGCCGCCGCCGATGCAGAGCGTGGCGAGGCCTTTCTTGGCGCCCGAACGCTTCATCTCGAACACCAGCGTGTTCAGGATGCGGCAGCCCGAGGCGCCGATCGGGTGACCGATGGCGATGGCGCCGCCGTTCACGTTCACCTTCGAGGTATCCCAGCCCATGTCTTTGTTGACGGCGCAGGCCTGCGCGGCGAAGGCTTCGTTGGCTTCGATCAGGTCGAGGTCGGCGGCCTTCCAGCCAGCCTTCTCCAGCGCCTTGCGCGACGACGGGATCGGGCCGCAGCCCATGATGGTCGGGTCGAGGCCGGCGGTTGCGTAGGAGGCGATCCGGGCGAGCGGGGTCAGGCCGCGGCGGGCCGCCTCTTCCTCGGTCATCAGCAGAACGACCGCAGCGCCATCGTTGATGCCCGAAGCGTTGCCCGCCGTCACCGAGCCGTCCTTGGCGAAGGCCGGGCGCAGTTTCTGCATCGATTCCAGCGTCGCGCCGTGGCGGATATATTCGTCGTTGTCCACGATCAGGTCGCCCTTACGGGTCTTGACGGTGAAGGCCGCGATTTCGTCTTTGAACTTGCCGGCTTTCTGCGCGGCCTCGGCCTTGAGTTGCGAGTTCAGCGCGAACTCGTCCTGCACCTCGCGCGAGATCTGCCACTGGTTGGCGACGTTCTCGGCGGTCTGGCCCATGTGGTAGCCGTTGAACGCATCCCACAGGCCGTCCTTGATCATCGAGTCGATCATCTTCATGTCGCCCATCTTCTGGCCCGCGCGCAGATGCGCGACATGGGGGCTAAGCGACATGCTTTCCTGACCGCCCGCGATCACGATAGAGGCGTCGCCGAGCTGGATGTGCTGGGCGCCGAGCGCGACGGTGCGCAGGCCCGAGCCGCAGACCTGGTTGATCGACCAGGCGGCCGACTCGATCGGCAGGCCGGCATTGATATGCGCCTGGCGGGCCGGGTTCTGACCCTGACCGGCAGTGAGCACCTGACCGAGAATGGTTTCCGAGACCTCGCCTTTTTCGATACCCGCTCGCGCCACGGCGGCTTCGATCACGGCGGCGCCGAGTTCATGCGCCGGGATGTTTGCGAACGAGCCATTGAAACTGCCGACGGCGGTACGGGCCGCCGAGACGATGACGACGTTGGTCATGTATCCTCTCCTCAGTAGGATTAGGGGGCCGCGGCCCCGTTTCTGCTGCGCAGAATGCCTCAAGGACAGGTCAGGTCAAGCACATTAGCGATGGGTTGCGAACCGTTGCGCAATTATCTTGCGCGGTTAGCGCTACAACTCCGCTCAACCGCAAGGAATACCAGAATCACGCCCGAATCTGGGTCGAAGTTTCGGCTTTCCACGGCGGCAAGATGCTGGGTGCGCCAAAATAATAGCCCTGCATGCAGTCGATTCCGATGCTGCGCAGGAAGGCCGCATCCTCGGGCGCTTCGACGCCTTCGGCGACGGTGAACATGTCGAAATGCTGCGCGATGGCGAGCAGCGCCTCGCTCAGAACCTGATTGTCGGGGTTCTGCGCGATGCCCTGGATGAACTGGCTGTCGATCTTGATGATGTCGAAATAGAACTCGCGCAGGTAGCGAAACGACGTGTAGCCCGCGCCGAAATCATCCAGCGCGAAGCTGACGCCGCGTGCGCGCAGGCCCTGCATGAAGACGCTGACGAGTTCCGGCATCGTCATCGCCGAGCTTTCGGTGATTTCAAGGATCAGCCGCTCGGCCACGGTTTCATCCGCCGCCAGCCCTTCCTCAAGCGTCTTGATCCACTGCGGATAGCCGATCGAGCGCGCCGACATGTTCACCGCGAGCCGCAGGCTGGGGTCTTCGGCCAGCGAGAACAGCCCCATCTCAAGCGACAGGCAGTCAAGCTGGCGGCCGAGTTCCGTGTTCTCGACTGCGCCGATGAACTCACGCGCGGGGATGATGCGGCCGGTTTCGTCCAGCACGCGGATCAACGCCTCGTAAAAAGCGGGGGTTTCGGACGCCTCGGCCTGAAAGATCGGCTGGAACGCCAGCACGACATCGCGCCGGTTCACCGCGTCGCGCACCATGCGCATCGTTTCGCGGTCACGCTGCGCCACGGCGAAATCCAGCGGGCTGGCCGTATCCGGGCTCGGGGGCGCTTGGGGCGGAAGATCGCGGTTCGGCATCACAGACTCCTTCGAGGTCGGGGCCAGATTCCCGCAAACCTGCTAAGAAGATGTAAAGCCGCGAAAATAATTGACGAAGCGTGAAATGGCGCCTTAGCCGTCGATGACCGCCTGCAAGATCGCCTTGGCTTCCGGCGCATCCCACTCGGCGCCACCGATCAACCGGGCGACCTCGCGCCCCTCGGCGTCGATGATCACGGTGACGGGCAGGCCCGCGATGCCCATGGCCCGCGCGATCGACTGCTTTTCATCCTTGAACATCGGCAGGCGGGTCACCCCGGCCTCTTCGAAGAACTTCTGGATCTTGGGCAGCGGGTTGCGGCCCGTGGCCAGGGTCACAACCTGGAAACGCGCGCCACCCATCTCGGCCTGTAAACGGTCGAGCGACGGCATCTCTTCGCGGCAGGGTGCGCACCAGGTGGCCCAGAAGTTCAGCAAGATCACCTTGCCGTGGAACTCCTTGAGGCTGCGTTCGGCGCCGGTTTCATCGACGAAGGGCAGATCGGGCGTGGGCAGGGGCTCTTCGAAGACGACCAGCTTGCGCATCTCGCCCGCCTTCAGCGCTTCGAGGTCGGCGGCGGCCGCGGCATTTGCACCCAGGCTCAGGGCGAGATAAAGGACGAGAAACCGCAGCATTTTGCCTCCGACAAAGGGCCAGACCATGACCGACAGCAAGGATAAATCCTCGAACGCCATGTGGGGCGGGCGCTTCACTGCCGGACCGGACGCGATCATGGAGGCAATCAACGCCTCTATCGGGTTCGACCAGCGGCTCTACGCTCAGGATATCCGCGGCAGCCGGGCCCATGCGGCGATGCTTGCCGCACAAGGTATCATCAGTGATAAAGACGCCGAGGCGATCCGGGAAGGCCTGCTCACGGTCTTGTCAGAGATCGAGGGCGGCAATTTCCCGTTCTCGACCGCGCTGGAAGACATCCACATGAACGTTGAGGCGCGACTGAAGGCGATCATCGGCGAACCGGCGGGCCGGCTGCACACCGCACGTTCGCGCAATGACCAGGTGGCGACCGATTTCCGCCTCTGGGTGCGCGATCAGTGCGACGCGGCGATTTCGGGTCTCGATGCGCTGATCCGCGCCCTGATCGGCCAGGCCGAGGCGGGCGCCGATTGGGTCATGCCGGGCTTTACCCATCTGCAAACCGCGCAGCCGGTGACCTGGGGCCATCACATGATGGCCTATGTCGAGATGTTCGCCCGCGACCTGGGCCGCTTCAGCGATGCGCGCAAGCGGATGAACGAATGCCCGCTTGGTGCGGCAGCGCTTGCTGGCACCGGCTTTAACATCGACCGTTTCGCCACCGCCAAGGCGCTCGATTTCGACCGGCCGATGGCGAACAGCCTTGATGCCGTGTCCGACCGCGACTTCGCGCTCGAGTTCCTGTCCTCGGCCTCGATCTGCGCGGTGCACCTGTCGCGTCTGGCCGAAGAGCTGGTGATCTGGTCCTCGGCACAGTTCCGCTTCGTTGCCATGTCCGACAAGTGGTCGACCGGCTCGTCGATCATGCCGCAAAAGCGCAACCCCGACGCGGCCGAGCTGATCCGCGCCAAGATCGGGCGCATCCTTGGCGCGACCGTGGCGTTGTTCACGGTGATGAAGGGGCTGCCGCTCGCCTACTCCAAGGACATGCAGGAAGACAAAGAGCAGGTCTTTGACGCGGCCGACAACCTGATGCTGGCGCTGGCGGCGATGGCGGGGATGATCTCGGACCTCACCGTCAACCGCGACAAGCTGGAAGCAGCGGCCTCGTCGGGCTTCTCGACCGCGACCGACCTGGCCGACTGGCTGGTGCGCGAGGCCGGTCTGCCCTTCCGCGATGCCCACCATGTCACCGGCACGCTGGTTGCGATGGCGGAATCGAAGGGCTGCGATCTGCCCGATCTGACGCTTGCGGATATGCAGTCGGTCAATGGCGCGATCACTTCGGCGATCTTCGATGTGCTCGGGGTTCACAACTCGGTCGCGTCGCGGCAATCTTACGGCGGAACGGCGCCCGATCAGGTGCGCCTGCAAATCGCCCGCTGGAAGGAACTGCTGGGATGAGAACGCTGTCGCTGATTGCCCTTGCGCTGCTGGCCGGATGCTCGCAACCGCGTCTCGATGCGCAATACAGCGTCAGCGACAACCGCGTCTATCCGACGTTCAGCACCGATATCGGCGGATTTGGACTGAGGGTGACCCCATGAAGAGCCTTGTGATCCTTGCAGTGCTGGCTCTGGCGGCCTGTGGCGTCGATGGCGCGCCGATTCCGCCGGGCGAGGTTGCCGCCAGTCGCTGATCCTGCTTGCCGCAGGGGCCGCGCTGCTGCTACTGCGCCACACGAACCTGCCCCGAGAAAGGTCACCCGATGGACCACTTCCTTTACCGCGATGGCGTGCTTCATGCCGAGGACGTCGCGATCCCCGAGATCGCGTTCGCCGTCGGCACTCCGTTCTACGTCTATTCGACCGCCACGTTGACCCGCCATTTCCGCCTCTTCGACGAGGCGCTGGAGGGGATGGATCACCTCGTCTGCTTCGCGATCAAGTCGAACTCGAACCTCGCAGTGCTCAAGGTTCTTGGCGATCTGGGCGCGGGGATGGATGTGGTCTCGGGCGGCGAGTATCGCCGCGCCAAGGCCGCCGGTGTACCGGGCGAGCGGATCGTCTTTTCCGGCGTCGGCAAGACGCGCGAGGAAATCCGGCTGGTGTTGGAGGGCGGCATCCGCCAATTCAACGTCGAATCCGAGCCCGAGTTGCTGGCGATCTCCGAGGTCGCCTCGGAACTGGGCGTGAGTGCGCCGATCGCGATCCGGGTGAACCCGGACGTGGACGCCAAGACCCATGCGAAGATCGCGACCGGCAAGTCGGAAAACAAGTTCGGCATCCCGATCGCCAAGGCCCGCGCGGTCTACGCGATGGCCGCCAAGCTGCCGGGCATCTCGGTGGTCGGCGTCGATGTGCATATCGGCTCGCAGCTGACCGATCTGGCGCCCTTCGAGGCGGCCTTTACCAAGGTGCGCGAACTCACGCTGGCGCTGCGCGAAGACGGGCATGACATTCGCCGCCTCGATCTGGGCGGCGGTCTTGGTATTCCCTATGAGCGTTCGAACGCCGCCCCGCCGCTGCCGCTGGAATATGGCGCGGTGATCCGGCGCACGGTGGGCGATCTGGGTTGCGAGATCGAGATCGAGCCGGGGCGGCTGATTTCCGGCAATGCCGGGATCATGGTGACCTCGGTCATCTATCTCAAGCAGGGTGAGGGGCGCGACTTCCTGATCGTGGACGCGGCGATGAACGACCTCGTGCGGCCCTCGATGTATGACGCGCATCACGACATCATCCCCGTGGTGGAACCCGCGCCGGGAACTGAGACGCAGCCCTTTGACGTGGTCGGCCCGGTTTGCGAAACGGGCGACACTTTCGCCAAAGGCCGCGCGCTGACGCCGCTTGACGCGGGCGATCTTGTCGCCTTCCGCTCGGCCGGGGCTTACGGCGCGGTGATGGCGTCGGAATATAACTCGCGCCCCCTGATCCCCGAAGTTCTGGTGAATGGGGATCAATTCGCTGTCATTCGGCGCAGACCGAGCTTTGAGGAAATGCTGGCCCGCGATAGCATCCCCGAGTGGCTCTGAGCGATTTGGCGTCGGAGCCGGAAAGGAACGATGCCGAAACGCGCCCGCCCCGCAACGCCCGCGCCGCTTGAGGCGCTGCGCCGACCGCTTGCCCTGACGCGGGCGGGAATGGTGCTCGAGCGGGGTCTGCGCGCCTTCTGGCCGGTGCTGAGCCTTGCCGCGCTCGGGTTTTCGGCTGCGGCGTTCCGGCTGCAAGATTATTTGCCTGCGGGATGGCTTGGCGCTGCGCTTTGGGCGGGGGCGGCGGCGCTTGTGATCGCGCTTGTCTGGGGCGCGTGGCGCTTTCGCTGGCCTGCGCCGCGCGAAGCCGTGGCGCGCCTTGATGCGACTCTGCCAGGGCGGCCGCTGACCGCGCTGAGCGACGCGATGGTTCTGGGTGGCAACGACGCCGCAAGCCGTGCCCTGTGGGAGGCGCATCTGGCCCGCATGGCCGCCCGCGCGGCGGGTGCGCGCGCCGTAGCCCCCGCGCCCGATCTTGCGCCGCGTGACCCTTTCGCGCTGCGGCTGACGGCGCTGACCGCGCTGGTGCTGGCCCTTCTGTTCGGCGCGCCCGACCGGGTTCTGGATGTGCAGGCACCCGGTGTGCCCGGCAGCGCAGAGGCCGCGATGGGCCCGAGCTGGGAAGGCTGGGCCGAGCCGCCGCGCTATACCGGCAAGCCGGGGCTCTACCTCAATTCGCTCGACGGCGATCTGATCGCCCTGCCCGAAGGCAGCCGCATGGCCTTCCGCTTCTACGGCCCCGCAGGCGCGATCCCGTTCGAGGAGACCGTCTCCAGCCCCGCGGCATTGCCCGAGGCTGAAACAGGCGAGACTCTGCAAAAGCGCGAGTTCATCGTTGAACGCTCCGGCATCGTCGAGGTGGGCGGCCCCGGCGGGCGGCGGTTCGAGGTGACGGTGCTGGCCGATGAGACGCCAAGCGTGGAGCTTGTCGGTCTGGCCGAGCGCCGCGCCGATGGGAAGCTGGCGCAGCCTTTCCACGCGATGGACGACTACGCCGTGACGGCGGGGCGGGCGCGGGTCAGCCTCGACCTTGACGCCGTGCCGCGGCTTTACGGCCTCGCGCTCGCGCCCGAGCCGCGCGAGGATCTGGTCTTCGATCTGCCCCTGCCGATCTCGGGATCGCGCGCGGATTTCATCGAAACGCTGGCCGAAGATGCCGCCCGTCACCCCTGGGCGAACCTGCCGGTGAAGCTGACGCTGGAGGTCGAGGACGGGCGCGGCCAGACTGGCAGCACGGGTGCGCAGGCGCTTGAACTGCCCGGGCGGCGGTTCTTCGACCCGTTGGCCTCGGCGCTGATCGAGGCGCGCCGCGATCTTCTCTGGTCGCGCGAGAATCGGGTGCGCGTGGCGCAATGGCTGCGCGCCGTGTCCTACCGCCCCGATGAGTTCATCCCGAAATACGACATCTACCTGATGCTGCGCATGACGGTGCAGCGGCTTGAGACCGGGCCGCTGACCCCCGAGGTTCGCGACGAGGTGGCCGAGGCGCTTTGGCAGATGGCCGAGTTGCTGGAGGATGGCGGCCTTGCCGATGCGCTGGCCGCGATGCAGCAGGCGCAGGAACGCCTGTCCGAGGCAATCCGCAACGGCGCCTCGAAGGATGAGATAGCCAAGCTGATCCAGGAGCTCAAAGAGGCGACCGACCGCTATATCCAGATGCTGGCCGAGCGCGCGCAACCGGAGGAAGGCCCGCAATTCGGTCAGCAGCAACCCAGCCAGCAGATCACCGGCGACCAGATCCAGCAGTTGATGGACGAGATCCAGCGTCTGATGGAAGAGGGCCGGATGGCCGAGGCGCAGGAATTGCTCGATCAGCTTGCGCGGATGATGGAGAACCTCAAGGTCACGCAGGGACAGGGTGGCGAGGGCAATATGCCCGGCAACCAGTCCATGCAGGATCTGGCCGAGACCCTGCGCGAGCAGCAAAAGCTGTCGGACGATTCGTTCCGCCAGATGCAGGAGGGTTTCGGCGAGGGCGCCGAACCCGAGCAGCCCGGAGCGGGCGAGGGTGAGCAGGGGCAGGGCGGGACCGGAGCGGATGAGCTTGCGAAACGCCAGCACTCCCTGCGCCAGCAGTTGGGGCGTCAGCAGGGCCTGATGCCGCGCCTTGGCAACGAGCCGGGCGATACAGCGCGCCAGCAACTCGATGAGGCCGGGCGCGCAATGGAAGAGGCCGAGCAGGCGCTGCGCGACGGCGACAATGGCCTTGCCATCGACCGGCAGGCGGATGCGATCGAGGCTCTGCGCGAGGGGATGCGGTCCTTGGGCGAGGCGCTGGCCGAAGAGGCCGGGCGACAGCAGGGTAATCCGGGCACGGATGGGGAGCGTCGGTTGGGCGATGCGCTTGGCGGCAACAGCGCGCGCGAGGCGCCGCGCGATCCGCTTGGCCGCAGCCTCGGCAATGGCGAGCGTTTCGGTGCGCAGGATGAAATGTTGGGCGCTGACGACGTCTATCGCCGGGCGCGCGATCTGCTCGATGAAATTCGGCGCCGCTCGGGCGAGCGGCTGCGCCCCGAGGATGAACTCGACTACCTGCGTCGCCTGCTCGACGCGTTCTAGGGATTATTGAGCGGGGTCGTCGCGCAGCTTGTGGATCACGCCCTGCAACTGGCCATCAAGCCAGACGCGGCCTGCATCGACGCTGGCCACATAGCGCTCCAGCATGGGCGAGAGCGGCGGGGCCAATACCTGCAGCTTGGGCGCGGATGTATACAGCACCACCACGATTAGCCCGATCAGCAGCACCAGCGAAAAGCCCAAGCGGAAGCCCGAGCGTTGCCGTGCCAGCGTTTGCGGCGCATCGAAGGACACGTCGAGGTCGATCCGGTCCGAGCTTGCGCGCAGGGTCGAGTTGATCTCTTCGATGTCGGGCAGGCGCTCGCGGCGCGATGCCGCGCCCTGATCCTCGGGCGCCTCTTCTTCGGGCGATGCGACCTCGCCTTCGGGGCCGCGCTGCATCTGCGCAATCTTGGCCGCGGCGCGCGAGGCTGCCTGGGCGGCCGCTGGCTCCAGCGTCATTTCTTCCTGGGTCTCGATCGGCAGGCCTTCGGTGCGGCGCTGCGCGGCTTCGCGCTCGGCCTCTTCGCGCAGGATCGCAAGCAGGTTGTCGTCGAGCTGGCGGCGCGGGGTCTGGCCAGCAACGGGGGCTGGCGCGATGCCATCCTCCTCGGTGGGTTCCTCGGGGTGCGGTTCGGGCTCCGGCTGCGCGGTTGCCTCCGGTTCGGGTTCATGCGCGGGCTCCGGCGCAGCCTCGGGCGCAGGCGCGTCCGCAGGGGCCGGCGCCTCGGCAGAGGCCTTTCCGGGTTGGAACCAAAGCTTGCCACAGGCCGAACACTGGACCTCGCGCCCGGTGTCGGGGATGGCCGCATCATCAACTTCGTATTGCGCTGCGCAATTCGGGCAGACCAGCCGCATACCGATAACCTACCTCTTGCCCCTCCGATCGCCATTCTGGCAATTCACTTGCATATGTTGTAGCAAGCGCGTGGCCAATATCCAAGGGTTTGCGGCACCTACAGGATTATTGCAAACCGGATTAGCGCGAACAAAGGGGCTGTGCAGTGATCGAGCTGCAAAATGTGGCAATGAGCTATGGCGGGGGCGAGCTGCTCTCGGAGATGACGCTCAAACTTGTGCCGGGGTCGTTTCACTTTCTGACCGGCCCGTCGGGCGCGGGCAAGACGACGTTTCTCAAGCTGTGTTACGCGGAATTGCTGCCCTCGGCTGGGCAACTGAGCCTGTTTGGCAGCGATGTGCGCGGTCTCGGGCGCGACGAGATTGCGGGCCTGCGCCAGCGCATCGGCGTGGTGCATCAGGATTGCCAGTTTCTCGATCATCTTTCGGTCGCCGAGAACGTGGCCCTGCCGCTGACCGCCACGGCACGCAGCGTCAACGAAGGCGAATTGCGCGAGCTGCTGTCCTGGGTCGGTCTGCGCGCCCAGGCCGAGGCGCTGCCGCCGCAGCTGTCGGGCGGCGAGCGTCAGCGCGCCGCGCTGGCCCGCGCGGTGATGATGTCGCCAGACGTGATCCTGGCCGATGAGCCGACCGGCAACCTCGACTGGGAGATGTCGCTGCGGTTGCTGTCGCTGCTGGTCGAGCTGAACAAGATGGGCAAGACCGTGGTGATCGCGACGCATGATCTCAATCTGATCCGCATGGCGAAGAAAGAGGTCGCGGCGCGGGTGCTGCGTATCGCGAACCGCCACTTGCAACTGGCAGGGGCGGATTTGTGATGCGGGTGGCGCTGGCTTTTCTGCGGGGCGATCTGTCGGCGGCTGGCCGGGTTGTGCCCCCCACCGGGTTCACCGCGCGGCTGACGCTGCTGACGGCGGCGGCGATGGCCTTCCTTGCGGTTTTCGCACTGGCGCTGTCGCTGGCGACCGGGCGCCTGGCCGACCGCTGGTCCGAGGCGCTGGCGCGCTCCGCCACGATTCGTATCTCTGCCCCGTCCGAGCAGATGCAGGCGCAGGTGCAGGCGGTGCTGGCCGTGCTGTCCACGACGCCCGGTATCGCGACCTATCGGGCGCTGGAATCCGAAGAGATGAAGGCGCTGCTCGGGCCGTGGTTCGGGCCCGACCTGCCGGTCGACAGCCTGCCGCTGCCGCAGCTGATCGAGGTGACCGAGACCGCCGAGGGTATCGACGCCGAGGGGCTGCGTCTGCGCCTTGCCGCCGAGGTGCCGGGCGCGATTCTGGATGACCACACCCGCTGGCGCCGCCCGCTGGTCGCGGCGGCCGAGCGGCTGCGGATGCTCGGGCTTCTGTCTCTGGTCTTGATCGGCGGGGCGATGGCGGGAATGATCACGCTGGCGGCGCAGGCCGCGCTGGCGGCGAACGGGCAGGTGATCCGGGTGCTGCGTCTGGTGGGCGCGCGCGACGCGTTTATCGCCAAGGCGTTCGTGCGGCGCTTCACGCTGCGCGGGCTGGCGGGGGCGGTGCTTGGAACGGCGGCGGGAATGATCGCGATCGCGCTTCTGCCCGCGACCGACGAGGCAGGCGCCTTCCTGACCGGGCTAGGTTTTGCGGGAGCGGGCTGGCTCTGGCCGCTGGTGATTCCGCCGCTGGCGGCCGTGGTCGCCTATGTGGCCACCCGCGCTGCGGCGCTGCGTATGCTGAAGGGAATTCGCTGATGATCGTTGTGCAATATCTGCGTTCCATCGTTTTTATCGTGCAGATGTACATCATGCTGGCGGTGATCGCCGTGGGCCTGTTTCCGGTTGCGCTGATCGGCGGGCGGGACGGGGCGATCTGGGTGTGTCGCGCCTATTGCAAATGGGTGTGCCATTCGGCGCGCTGGATCGTCGGGCTGTGCACCGAGATCCGTGGCGAAGTGCCTTCGGGCAATGTGCTGGTCGCCTCCAAACACCAGAGCTTTCTCGACATCCTGATGATCTATGCCGTCGTGCCACGCGGCAAGTTCATCATGAAGAAGGAACTGGTCTGGACGCCTTTCGTCGGCTGGTATGCCTATCTGATCGGCTGTATTCCCGTTGATCGCGGCAAGCGGGGCGCTGCAGTGCGCTCGATGCTGGCCAAGGTCCGCGAGAGCCGGATGATGGGCGGTCAGCTGATCATCTTCCCGCAGGGCACGCGCGTCGCCCCCGGCGTCAAACGCGAGTACAAGATCGGTGCGGGTGCGCTTTACAAGGAACTCCAGCAGCCCTGTGTTCCAGCCGCAACCAACGTGGGGGTGTTCTGGCCGCGCCACGGCGTGCTGCGCAAGCCCGGCGTGGCGGTGATCGAGTTCCTGCCGGTCATCCCGCCGGGGCTGAAGGTGTCCGAGTTCATGGAGCGGCTGGAACAGGAGATCGAGCCGGCATCGGACGCGCTGATGGCCGAAGCCGGGTTCGTGCTGCGCTAGGGCTCAGACCCGCCCGAGTGCGGCGATGCCTTTGAAGCGCATCGCCCTCACGGGGTCAGGCGGCAAGCCCTTTCGAGCCCATGTCGAGGAACTTCTTGCGGCGCTCATTGATCAACTCGCCGCGCTTCTTGCCCTTCAGCTCGGCCAGCATCAGCGCGATTTCCGAACCCACGGCTGCGATGGCTGCCGGGCGATCCCGTTGCGCGCCGCCCAGGGGCTCCTGAATGATGCGGTCGATGATGGCGAGTTTCTTGAGATCCTGCGCGGTCAGGCGCAGCGCCTCGGCGGCCTCGCGCATCTTCTCGGCATCCTTCCACAGGATCGAGGCGCAGCCCTCGGGCGAGATCACCGAGTAGACCGAATGTTCGAGCATGGCGATGCGGTCGGCCGTGGCGAAAGCCACAGCACCGCCCGAGCCGCCCTCGCCGATGATCACCGACACAACCGGCACGCCGATCTGCAGGCATTTCTCGGTCGAGCGTGCGATCGCCTCGGACTGGCCGCGCTCTTCCGCGCCCTTGCCGGGATAGGCGCCGGGGGTGTCGATCAGCGTCACAACGGGCAGGCCGAAACGGTCGGCCATGTCCATCAGGCGGATCGCCTTGCGGTAGCCTTCGGGGCGGGCCATGCCGAAGTTGCGGGTGATACGGCTGGCGGTGTCATGGCCCTTTTCATGGCCGATAACGACGACGGGCTGATCGTTGAGGCGCGCGAGGCCCCCCATCACCGCATGGTCGTCGGCGAAGTTGCGATCGCCTGCCAGCGGCGTGAATTCGGTGAAGAGCGCGTCGATATAGTCCTGGCAATGCGGGCGGTTGGGGTGACGCGCGACCTGGCATTTGCGCCAGGGGCTGAGATCCTTGTAGAGATCCTTGAGCAGCTGCGCGGCCTTCTTGTCGAGCGCCGCAGCCTCTTTTTCGACATCCATCTCCGAGTTCTGGCGGGCCAGAGCGCGAAGCTCTTCTGCCTTGCCCTCGATCTCGGCAAGCGGCTTTTCGAACTCGAGATAGGTCGTCATCGGATCCCTCCGTTTCGGTGCGTGGCCTATATGACGACGCTGGCGGGGAAATGCAACTGACGCGAGGGGAAGAGATACTTACGTCAACGTAACGACGCTGTAACGGAAACGCCCCGACCGTCAGGCCGGGGCGTCCCTGTTCCCTCATGCAGCGGGGCCTCCCCTCCCCTCTGCTCCGGGATTCGATTCTTTATGAAGAGCTCAACCCTTAATCATTTCGGCCTGTCTGACAATAACCTCGGCCTGACGGATCGAGGCGATGTCGACCAGGCGGCCCTTGTAGACGGTGGCGCCGGCGCCCTCCGCCTTGGCCTTCTCCATCGCGGCGAGGATCTCGCGCGCCTCGGTCACTGCGGCTTCCGACGGGGTGAAGACCTCGTTGGCCAGCGCGACCTGCTTGGGGTGGATCGCCCATTTTCCGACCATGCCGAGCGTGGCCGAGCGCAGCGCCTGCGCGCGGAAGCCCTCGTCATCGGAGAAATCGCCGAACGGGCCATCGACGGGCAGGATGCCGTGGGTGCGGCAGGCGGCGACGATGGCGGCCTGCGCCCAGTGCCACGGGTCCGACCAGTACTTCGCGCCTTCGCGCAGCATGTAGTAGTTTTCCTGGGTGCCGCCGATGCCGGTCGTGGCCATGCCCATCGAGGCCGCGAAGTCGGCGGCGCCGAGGCTCATGGCCTGAAGGCGCGGCGAGGAGGCTGCGATTTCCTCGACATGGGCGATACCTGCGGCGGATTCGATGATGACCTCAAGCGAGATGCGCTTCTTGCGGCCCTTGGCGGCCTCGATCGCGGTGACAAGCGCATCGACGGCATAGACGTCGGCGGCGCAACCCACCTTGGGGATCATGATCTGGTCGATGCGTTCCGAGCCGTCTTCGAGCAGTTCGACGACGTCGCGATACCAGAACGGCGTGTCGAGGCCGTTGATGCGGACCGAGAGATACTTGTTGCCCCAGTCGATATTGTGCGAGGCCTCGATAATGTTGCGGCGCGCCTGCGGCTTGTCGTCGGGGGCGACCGAGTCCTCAAGGTCGAGGTTGATCACGTCGGCGGCCGACTGTGCCATCTTCTCGAAGATCGCGGGGCGCGAGCCGGGGCCAAAGAGCTGGCAGCGGTTAGGACGGGCTGGGGCGGCGGGCTGAACGCGGAAGCTCATGATCTCTCTCGCAATGATGTTTCGAGTTTGGTTGCTGGCGGGATATAATATTGCGCATGTGGTTTCAAGCGCATTTCGCGGGCGCAGAATCGTTGCTGCGCTTGCGACAGAAACTTGATCGGTTTTCAGTTTGGTCGGGATAATAGTGCGCCGAGTTTCATGATGACCGTAGAATCTTCAGCAATGCTTAAATTGTAAGCGACAATTATCGAAAAAATCCCCGTGCGGCGCGCTATTTTGTTTCTAAGTCAACAATACTGCCCAATCGGAGAACGCCATGTCCATGATCGAGACCCCATATCTTCTGTTCCTGGGCGACGCGCCCGATCAACTGGCGGCCAAGGTCGCGCAGGGCATCAAGGACTGGCGCCCGGAATTCGCGCTTGGCCAGTATCGTATGGAGGGTTGCAAGGCCGATATGGGGCTGGCGGATATGAACCTTGCCACCGCCAAGGCCGCCGGGGCCAAGACGCTGGTGATCGGCGTGGCGAACCGGGGCGGCATCATCAGCCCGGAGTGGAAGAAGGTGCTGGTGCAGGCGCTGGAGGAGGGGTTCGATCTGGCCTCGGGGCTGCACAACCTGCTGCGCGACGAGCCCGACCTCGTGGCCGTTGCCGCCGCCTGCGGGCGTCAGTTGCATGACGTGCGCGTGCCCTCGGTCCAATATCCGATCGCCAACGGGATCAAGCGCACCGGCAAGCGGTGTTTGGCGGTGGGCACCGATTGCTCGGTCGGCAAGATGTATACCGCGCTTTGCATGGAGCGCGAGATGCGCGAGCGCGGCATGAAGGCAAGCTTCCGCGCGACGGGGCAGACCGGCATCCTGATCACCGGCGACGGCGTGCCGCTCGATGCGGTGATCGCGGATTTCATGGCGGGCTCGGTCGAGTATCTGACGCCGGACAATGACGCGGATCACTGGGATCTGATCGAGGGGCAGGGCAGTCTGTTCCACGTCTCGTACTCGGGGGTGACCATGGCGCTGATCCATGGCGGCCAGCCCGATGCGCTGATCCTGTGCCACGAGCCTACCCGCGTCCATATGCGCGGCCTGCCGGGCTACAAGCTGCCCTCGCTTGAGGCGGTGCGCGATACGGCGCTGGCTCTGGCGAAGGTTGCGAACCCCGCCTGTCAGGTGGTGGGCGTGTCGGTCAACACCCAGCATATGCCTGAGGCCGAGGCGCTGGCCTATCTGGCGCAGGTCGAGGCAGACATGGGCCTGCCCGCCACCGACCCCTTCCGCTTTGGCGCCGCCAAGCTGGTGGACGCGCTGGACGCGATCTGAGAGGCTGTGCATGTGGCCGGGGGCGGATGCCTCCGGCGGAGGTATTTGAGCCAAGAAGAAGGGGGCTGCGATGATCTCCGTGACGGCTGATGTATTCCGGCTGGCCGAGGTGTTCACCATCTCGCGCGGGAGCCGGACCGAGGCCAAGGTGCTGACGGTGCGGGTGGCGCGCGGCGGTGCCGTGGGTCTGGGCGAATGCGTGCCCTATGCGCGCTATGGCGAGAGCCTGGAAAGCGTGGCGGCGCAGATCGAGGCGCTTCCCGCCGGGATCACGCGGGCCGAGTTGCAAGACGCGCTGGCGCCGGGGGCCGCGCGCAATGCGGTCGATTGCGCGCTGTGGGATCTGGAGGCGAAGCTTGCGGGCAAGCGGGTTTGGGAACTGGCGGGGCTGCCCGCGCCGGGGCCGATGACCTGTGCCTATACGCTCTCGCTCGATGCGCCCGAGAAGATGCAGGCCGCGGCCGCGCGTCATGCGCATCGCCCGCTGTTGAAGATCAAGCTGGGCACGCCCGACGATATGGCGCGGCTGGAGGCGGTGCGGGCCGGGGCGCCGAAGGCGCGGATCATCGTCGACGCGAATGAGGGATGGAGTGCCGAGGTCTATCAGGATCTGGCGCCGCATCTGGTCCGGCTGGGTGTCGCGCTGGTCGAGCAACCCTTGCCCGCCGCGGATGACGCGGCGCTGATCGGGATTGCGCGGCCCGTGCCGGTTTGCGCCGATGAGAGCTGTCATGACCGCGCGAGCCTGGGCCATCTGCGCGGCAAGTATGACATGGTGAACATCAAGCTCGACAAGACCGGTGGGCTGACCGAGGCGCTGGCCCTGCGTGATCTGGCGCGGGCCGAGGGTTATCAGATCATGGTCGGCTGCATGGTGGGCTCGAGCCTTGCGATGGCGCCTGCGGTGCTGGTTGCGCAGGGCGCAGAGTATGTTGACCTTGACGGGCCGCTTTTGTTGGCCGAAGACCGTGCCAACCCCTTGGCCTATGCCGAGGGCAAGGTTTACCCGCCCGAGGCCGGGCTTTGGGGCTGAGCAAGGAGAGACGAATGAGCCGGACTGTCTATCTCAATGGTCAATATCTGCCGGAGGAAGAGGCCAGCGTCTCGATCTTCGACCGTGGTTTCGTGATGGGTGATGCCGTCTACGAGGTGACCTCGGTTCTGGGCGGCAAGATCCTGGAGTTCGATGGTCACGTCGCACGCCTCAACCGCTCGCTGGCCGAGCTTGAGATCGTCTGCGACATCAGCCGCGAGGAGTGGTTGGAGATCCACCGCGAGATGATCAAGCGCAATGACCTCGACGAGGGCATGATCTACCTGCAGGTCAGCCGCGGCAATGCGGGCGATCGCGATTTCCACTACCCGCCCGAGGGCACTCCGCCGACTGTCGTGCTGTACACTCAGTCGAAGCCCGGTCTGGCCGATGACCCCAAGGTGCAAAAGGGGATCTCGGTGATTTCGGTTCCCGATCTGCGCTGGCACCGCCGCGACATCAAGACCGTGCAGCTTCTCTACGCGTCGATGGTGAAGATGGCGGCCGAGAAGGCGGGCAAGCAGGACGCCTGGTTCGTTGAGGACGGTTTCGTCACCGAAGGTTCGTCGAACAACGTTTATATCGTCAAGGACGGCAAGATCATCACTCGCCAGCTGTCGAACGACATCCTGCACGGGATCACCCGCGCTTCGCTACTGAAATATGCCGCCGAAGCGCAGATGGAGATCGTCGAGCGCCCCTTCACCATCGCCGAGGCCCAAGCGGCCGACGAGGCGTTCTTCACCTCGGCTTCGGCCTTCGTGATGCCGGTGGTCGAGGTCGACGGCGTGGCGCTTGGTTCGGGCAAGCCCGGCCCGGTGTCGCTGCGCCTGCGCGAGATCTATCTGGACGAGAGCCTCAAGGCCGCGATCTGATCGCAACAGCCTTCTGAAAATGAGAAAACCCCGGCCACAGCCCTGGCCGGGGTTTTCCGTTGCCGGGCCGTCTTAGACGGCGCGCGGCGCGCGGAACTGGAAAAGATCCGGGGTCAGACTTGCTGCATCGGTGTTGTCGAGGATCAGGATGGCCTCGTCCTCAATCACCACACGGGTGCGGCGGCGGCCTTGCACCTGCTCGAAGCGGATGCTTTCACGCCGCGGCGCGGGGCCGTCGAGTTCAAGCTCCAGCCGCTCGCCGGGCGCGAGATCGTCGATGCGCGGCAGGTCGTCATCTGCGTCGCGTGTCGGGGCGAGGTCCTGCGCCGCGACCGTGGCGGCGGGGCGAGGGGCCTGTTCGGGCGCGTGCAGCATGGCTTCCAGCCGTTTCCACATTGCCTCGTCGGGGTTCTCTCTGGGCTCGGCGATGGGGGCGGGTTCGACCGTGAGCGGGTCGGGCTGTTCGATAAGACGGGTGTTGCGGCGGGCCTGACGCTCGGCAAAACGCAGAGCTTCCAAGGGGGACGGTAATTCGTCCTTGGTTATAGTCGGCTTTTGCGGCGCCGGAGCATCTTCCGGCGTCGGTGACGGGGAACGCCGGCGCAGCGGCGCGATCCCCAGGCGGGGGCATCCCAGCTCTGCCCAAAGGAGCAGCGTGAGTGCCACACTTAATGCGAGAAATAACGCGAACATGAGATAATCCTTACTCTATGCAAAAACGATGACGCTGGGGAGAACATGCGGCAAGGGATTTGTGGGTCCGCGCGCCCCGCATTGTTCGCGTCTGGCGCGCAATAGGTGCGAACCAAAAGGATTGGGCGAAAGGCGTGGAAGCGCACGCCAAAGGGTTGTAAAGAATTCGTTAATTTCAACGGGCTACGGCGCCCGTCACGTCGTGTAAACGCTTCAAGGGCGAATCACCGCGATGGGCTGGGTGCCTAGAGCCCGCTGTCGCGCAGCACCTGATCGAGCACCGGCGCCAGCCGGTCTGCCCAGGCGATCTGGCCGTCGGGCTGCGCGATCAGATCGTTGCGCAACTCGATCAGCACATTCGGGCGGCCCGGTGTCAGCGCATGCCGGTCGATGGAATCGCCATCGAGATGGCCCGAGTAGGGCTCGTTGTCGCCCACGCACAGGCCTTGCGCCGCGAGCGCCGCGATCAACGGCTTCGCCAGCCGCGCGTCGCGATGCGAATAGAGGATGCCGACCTGCCAGGGGCGCGGGGGGCGCCCGCGCAAACAGGGCGTGAAGGAATGCACCGCGCAGATCACCCGATCCGTCCGGGCACCCGCGATATCGGCCAGCGCGGCGTGGTAGGGGCGGTAAAGCCGCGCCAGGCGCTGCTCGATCTGCTCCGCGCAGGCGTTCCGGTTCGCCGGAATCACCGTGCCGTCGTAGAGGCGCATCACCAGCGTCGGGTCATCCTCGCCCCGGTTCGGGTCGATCACGAGGCGCGAGAAGTCGGTGGAAATCATCGGCGCATCCAGCCCTTCGGCCAGCCGCTCGGCCAGCCCGAGCGCGCCGACGTCATAGGCAATATGGCGTGCCATGTCCTGCGCCGCGATCCCCAGAGAGTCGCCGCAGACCCAATCGGGAATGGTGTTGGTGGCATGGTCCACGGTCACCAGCCAGCGCGAGGGTCGCTCGGTGCCAGCGGTCCGGTAGGCGGGGTGGGGCGTCATACTCTCGTCGTCCAAAATCGTCAGAGGAGAAATACGCGAGTTCTAGCGGGCAGGCCAGTTGCTCTGTGCGACATTTTGCGCCATAGCTGTGCCCGGCCCACGAAAAATTTTGTCAATATGAGGAACGAGGACGCATGAGACGCCTTCGCAATGTCAAGATCGTGGCCACTCTGGGGCCGGCATCGTCGGACTACACCACCATTCGCGCGCTGTTTGAGGCCGGAGCCGACGTGTTCCGCCTGAACATGAGCCACGGCACCCATGCCGAGCAGAAGGCGCGCTACGATATCATTCGTCAGATCGAGGCCGATACCGGGCGTCCGATCGCCGTGCTGGCCGACCTTCAGGGCCCCAAGCTGCGCGTCGGCACCTTTGCCGCTGGCGCCGCCGATCTGGAAGAGGGCGTGCCATTCCGTTTCGATCTCGACCCGACCGAGGGCGAGGGGCATCGTGTCTGCCTGCCGCACCCCGAGATCTTTGCCGCGCTTGAACCCGGCGCCACGCTGTTGGTCAACGATGGCAAGATCCGCCTGCGGGTGGATGAATGCGGCCCCGATTTCGCCAATTGCACCGTGACGACGGGCGGTACGATCTCGAACCGCAAGGGCGTGAACGTGCCTGACGTGGTGCTGCCGCTGGCCGCGCTGTCCGACAAGGACCGGGCCGATCTGGAGTTCGCCTGCGAGATGGGCGCCGACTGGCTGGCGCTGAGCTTCGTGCAGCGCCCCGAGGACGTGATCGAGGCGCGTGCGCTGGCGCGCGGCCGCGCAGCCATCCTGTCCAAGATCGAAAAGCCTGCCGCCGTGAAAGCCTTCGACGAGATCCTCAAGGTCTCGGATGGGATCATGGTGGCGCGTGGCGACCTGGGGGTGGAACTGCCGGTCCACGCCGTGCCGCCGATCCAGAAGCGCCTGATCCGCCGCTGCCGCGCGGCGGCAAAGCCCGTGATCGTCGCGACGCAGATGCTCGAGAGCATGATCGAAAGCCCGATGCCGACCCGCGCCGAGGTCTCGGACGTCGCCACCGCGATCTATGAGGGCACCGACGCAATCATGCTGAGCGCGGAATCCGCCGCCGGTCGCTACCCGGTCGATGCGGTCGCCACCATGAACTCGGTCGCGCAATCGGTCGAGAACGACCCGACCTATCGCGAGGTGATCGAGGCCTCGCGCACCGTCGTTCGCCAGACCGTCGCCGACGGCATCGTGGCCGCCGCGCGCGAGATCGCCGAGGCCACCGATATCTCGGCCATCTGCTGCTACACCCAGTCGGGCAAGACCGTGTCGCTCATCGCGCGCGAGCGCCCGCGCGTGCCGATCATCGCCATGTCGCCGGTGGTGCAGACCCTGCGCAAGATCTGCCTGTCCTGGGGCGTGCATGCCGTGCGCTGCGACGAGGTCGAGCGGTTCAAGATGGCGGTCGTCAACGCGGCCCGCGCGGCGCGCGATTTCGGCTTTGCCGACGAAACCAACCAGATCGTCGTCACCGCGGGCGTGCCCTTCAACGTGCAGGGCACGACGAACATCCTGCGCGTGGCGCCCTGCGACGAAAGATTGATCTTCCGCACCGATCCGGAGTAAGCTTACCTAGGGGTAAGCGAGGGCTCGGCCATGATTGACATGGATACGTTGCTCGCCCTTGGGGTGGTTATTTTTCTGCTGTCCATTCCCTCGGGCGTCTCGGCATTTGCCAACAGCCGCCCTCCACATGCCGCAATTCTGGCGGTGGTCGTGGGGGGGGGATTGTTGATCTACGCGGCGATGATGAAACCCGGCGGCTACACGATGGGCGAGGTCCCGGATGTGGTGCTGTCGGTGATCGGGCGCATCCTGCTGTAGATTTGTGCGCATACCCCCTTGCCAAACAGGGAGGGCGGCTATATCAGGCGCCCTCTATGAGCCCGCGCGGCCGGCCGGAGTGGCATGCCGAGTCGCGTGAATACACACTCGAAAGAGGAGATGGAAATGCCCAAGATGAAGACGAAATCAGCTGCCAAGAAGCGGTTCAAGTTTACCGCGACCGGCAAGGTTATCGCAGGTCCGGCCGGCAAGCGCCATGGCATGATCAAGCGCACCACCAAGTTCATCCGCGACAGCGCGGGCACGATGATCCTGTCCGATGCGGACGCAAAGATCGTCAAGAAATACATGCCCTACAACCGCTGAACTGGAGGCTGATCAATGTCCCGCGTTAAATCCGGCAAGGTTACCCACGCCTCGCACAAGAAAGTTCTGAAGGCTGCCAAGGGCTACTACTCGGCCCGCTCGCGCAACTTCCGCACCGCCACCCAGGCCGTCGACAAGGCCAACCAGTACGCGACCCGCGACCGCAAGGCCCGCAAGCGCAGCTTCCGCGCGCTGTGGATCCAGCGGATCAACGCTGCTGTCCGCGCCTTCGACGCCGAAATGACCTATTCGCGCTTCATCAACGGCCTCGCGCTGGCTGGCATCGAAGTGGACCGCAAGGTTCTCGCCGATCTCGCCATCCACGAGCCGGAAGCGTTTGGCGCCATCGTCGAAAAGGCGAAGGCTGCCGCGGCTGCGTAATCTCCCCATCTGAGGGATTGCACTTTGAACCCCGCGCCGGCGCTTTGCCGTCGCGGGGTTTTTCTTTCATACGCTTGAAATCGGGCCGGGCCGGGGCTAGCACTCCCCCGACCAGACAGGAGAGACCAGATGAACGCGCTCGACGTGCTCAAGGCGAAATATCTCGACGGGATCGCGCAGGCCGCTGAAGAGGCCGCGCTGGAAGAGTTGCGCCTGGCCGCGCTTGGCAAGAAGGGCGAGATCAGCCTGAAGATGCGCGAACTGGGCCAGATGAGCCCGGAAGAGCGCCAGACCACCGGCGCCGCGCTGAACGTGCTGAAGAACGAAATCGACGCCGCGTTGCGTGCCAAGAAAGAGGCGCTGGCCGATGCCGCGCTGGACGCGCGCCTGCGCAACGAATGGCTTGATGTCACGCTGCCCGGCCGTCCGCGCCGCGCGGGCACCATCCACCCGGTCAGCCAAGTCATGGACGAGGTCACCGCGATCTTCGCCGACATGGGCTTTGCCGTGGCCGAGGGCCCGCAGATCGAGAGCGACTGGTATAACTTCGACGCGCTCAACATCGCGCCCGAGCACCCCGCCCGGCAAGAGCACGACACCTTCTTCATTGCCCGCGACGCCGCCGACCCGCGCCCGCCGCATGTGTTGCGCACGCATACCTCGCCGGTGCAGATTCGCGCCATGCAAAAGACCGGTGCGCCGATCCGCGTGATCGCGCCGGGCCGCGTCTACCGCATGGACATGGACCAGACCCACACGCCGATGTTCCACCAGGTGGAGGCCCTTGCGCTTGGCAAGGACATCTCGATGGCGAACCTGAAATGGGTGCTCGAGGAGTTCTGCAAGACCTTCTTCGAGGTGCCCTCGGTCGAGCTGCGCTTCCGCGCCTCGCACTTCCCCTTCACCGAGCCGTCGGCCGAGGTCGATATCCGCTGCTCGTGGGAGGGTGGCCAGCTCAAGATCGGTGAGGGCAACTCGTGGATGGAGATCCTCGGCTCGGGCATGGTGCATCCCAAGGTGCTGGAAGCCGGCGGCATCGACCCGGCCGAGTGGCAGGGCTTTGCCTTCGGCATGGGGATCGATCGTCTCGCGATGCTGAAATACGGCATCCCCGACCTGCGCGCCTTCTTCGAGAGCGACCTGCGCTGGCTGCGCCACTACGGCTTCGCCGCGCTCGACCTGCCAACGGTGTTCGGGGGGTTGAGTAAGTGAGTGATGTTACGGGGCATGCTGCTAACGTCACCGCTTGGCTGGATTGGCTGAAGTTCGGCGTAACGGTCATTTCTCCGTTTGTAGCCGTGTTGGGCGGATACTACGTGTTCTTGGCTCAGCGTAGCCACGAACGGCAAGAAGCGCTAAGGCGTAAGCGTCAAGAACTTTACGTGGCTTGTTTGGCAGCAGACCGTAACGTCAAGCCGGGGGCAACTGCACTTGATACAGTAACCGCACTCGGGCCTTTTTTAGACGACTTACGAATAGTCGCTCCAACAGAAGTCGTAGAGGCAATGCTTCGATACTTTGAGGCGAAGTTTAAAGTCGAGCAATCGAAAGTTAAGAAGCCCGCTGTCGGGGTGAAGCTCACCCAAAAAGAATTCGATGAATTCATGAAAGTGCAGGATCTGGTTCGCAACGCGCGGCACATACTTGTCACTGAAATGCGCCGCGATGTGCTCAAGGGCGCAGATATCTCCGAACAACTCGCTGACGTAGAGGATCTGGCAAAATGAAATTCACCCTCTCCTGGCTGAAAGACCACCTCGACACCACCGCCTCGGTGGACGAGATCGCCGATGCGCTGACCGACCTTGGCCTTGAGGTCGAGGAAATCGCCAACCCGGCGGGCAAGCTGGAAAGCTTCACCCTAGCCAAGGTGCTGCATGCCGAAAAGCACCCCGACGCCGACAAGCTGCGGGTCTGCAAGGTGCTGACCAATGAGGGCGAAAAGACCATCGTCTGCGGTGCGCCGAACGCGCGCGAGGGGATCACGGTCGTCCTTGCCAAGCCCGGCGATTACGTCCCGGGCATCGACGTCACGCTTGGCGTGGGCAAGATCCGCGGTGTTGAGAGCCACGGCATGATGTGCTCGGAGCGCGAGCTGGAACTGTCGGACGAGCATAACGGCATCATCGAGCTGCCCTCGGGCGAGGTTGGCGAGCGGTTTGTCGACTGGCTGGCCGAGAACCGCCCCGAGGCGGTCGATCCGATGATCTACATCAAGATCACCCCGAACCGCCCCGATGCGCTTGGCGTGCGCGGCATCGCGCGCGATCTGGCCGCGCGGGGGCTGGGTGTGCTCAAGCCGCTGGAAATCGAGGCAGTGCCGGGCGGCTTCGCAAGCCCGATCAAGGTGCAGATCGACCCCGCGCTGAAAGAAAAGGGCTGCCCGCTGTTTGCCGGCCGCCTGATCCGTGGCGTGACCAACGGCCCGAGCCCGGCCTGGCTGCAACAGCGGCTGATCGCCATCGGGCTGCGTCCGATCTCGGCGCTGGTCGATATCACCAACTTCTTCACCTATGACCTGAACCGCCCGCTGCACGTCTTCGATGCGGCCAAGGTGAAGGGCGATCTGCGCATCGTGCCCGCCAAGGGCGGCGAGGAGATGCAGGCGCTCGACGAAAAGACCTACCTGCTGCGCGAAGGCCAGATGGTGATCTGCGACGACAATGGCGTGGAAAGCCTTGCGGGTATCATGGGCGGTGAGCCTTCGGGCTGTACCGAGGAGACCGTCGATGTCTTCCTCGAAAGCGCCTATTGGGACCCGATCACCATTGCTGCGACCGGCCGCGCGCTGCGCATCAACTCGGACGCGCGCTACCGGTTCGAGCGCGGCGTGGACCCGGCCTTCACCCTGCCGGGGCTGGAGCTGGCGACGCAGATGGTGCTTGATCTGTGCGGCGGCGAGGCCTCGGAAGTGGTCATGGACGGGGCCGTCCCGGCCACCACCCGCGCCTACCGGTTGGACCCGGCGCGGGTCATCAGCCTTGTCGGCATGGAGATCCCCGAGGCCGAGCAGCGCCGCACCCTTGAGGCGCTTGGTTTCACGCTGAATGGCGATATGGCGACCGCCCCGAGCTGGCGCCCCGACGTTCTGGGCGAGGCCGATCTGGTCGAGGAAGTGGCGCGTATCGCCTCGCTGACCAAGTTGCAGGGCAAGCCGATGGCGCGGGAAACCGCGGGCGTGCCCGAGCCGATCCTGACGCCGGGCCAGGTGCGCGAGAAGACCACCCGTCGCACCATCGCAGCACTTGGTTACAACGAATGCGTGACCTACAGCTTCATCGACGCGAAATCGGCCGCGCTGTTTGGTGGCGGGGCCGAGGCCACGCGGATCGAGAACCCGATCTCGTCGCAGATGACGCATATGCGCCCCGACTTGCTGCCGGGCCTGTTGCAGGCGGCCGCCCGCAACCAGGCGCGCGGCTTTGCCGATCTCGCGCTGTTCGAGGTGGGGCCGGTCTTCTCGGGTGGCGAGCCGGGCGATCAGGTGACGGTGGCCACGGGCCTTCTGGTCGGTGCCTCGGCGCCGCGCGATCCCTGGGGTTCGCGCCGTCCGGTCGATGTCTATGACGCCAAGGCCGATGCCGAGGCCGCGCTGGCCGCGATCGGCGCGCCCGCACGTGCGCAGGTCAACCGCAAGCTTGATGCCTGGTGGCATCCGGGCCGCGCGGGCAATATCGCGCTTGGCCCCAATGTGCTGGCGACCTTCGGCGAATTGCACCCCAAGGTGCTGCGCGAGATGGGTGTGAAAGGTCCGGCGGTGGCCTTCACCATCCGGCTTGAGAACGTGCCCTTCCCGAAGGTCAAGACGCCCACGCGTCCGGCGCTGGCGATCTCGGACCTGCAGGCGGTCGAGCGGGACTTCGCCTTTGTCGTCGATACCGGCACCGAGGTGATCACCGCGGTCAATGCCGCCTATGGCGCCGACAAGGCGCTGATCGAGGCGGTCTCGGTCTTCGACCAGTTCACCGGCGCCAAGGCCGAGGAACAGATGGGCGCGGGCAAGAAGTCGATTGCGCTTTCGGTGCGCATCCAGCCGCGCGACAAGACCCTAACCGATGCCGAGATCGAGGCGGTATCCGCCAAGATCATCGACAAGGTCACCAAGGCCACAGGCGGCGCGCTGCGCAAGTAAATGCCCGCTCAGAATGCGAAAGGCCCCCGTTTCGGGGGGCCTTTTCATTTGTGGCAGGCCGTGCTCGTGACTAGGGCAATCGCGGCCCCGCCTCAGTGCCGCCGTCGCACGGCGGGGATGGTGGTGCGGTGATACTCGGCCTCGGGGTGCGGTGGGCGGCCGTGGTTCTGGCCCCAGAAGATCGCCCCGCCGAGGCGCAGCCAGTGCGGCACCATCAGCAGAAGACCTGCGGCAAACCCTCCGGCATGCGCCCAGTAGGCGATGCCATCGGTCAGTCCCGAGGCGGTGCCGTTGAACAGCTGCATCCCGAACCAAACGCCTAGGACGACCCAGGCGGGAATGGCGAAGATGCGGAAGAAGATGATGAAGATGAACAGCACATCGACCCGCGCGCGGGGAAACAGCAGCAGATAGCCCCCCATCACCCCGGCGATCGCGCCCGAGGCCCCGACCATCGGAATGGTCGTATAGGGTTCGGCCAATATCTGCGCGAAGGCGGCGGCCAGCCCCCCGGCAAGGTAAAAAAGCAGAAAGCCGACATGGCCGAGCTGCTCTTCGAGGTTGTCTCCGAAGATCCACAGGAAGAGCATGTTGCCCGCCAGGTGCATCATGCCCGCGTGCAGGAACATATGGGTGATCAGCCCGTGCAGCGCGTGGCCCTGCGTCACCTCGGCCGGATAGAGCGCGCCATTGATCCACAGCGCCTGCATATCCCCGGCCAGAGGCAGCGTCAGGGCGAATATGACCACATTGAGCGCAATGATCGCCCAGGTCACATAGGGCGTTGTGCTCGAAGGGTTATGGTCGCGGATCGGAAACATGCGGCGAGTGTGCCGATCCGCGACCTATCGTCAAGCGTTACCGGCTGCGGCCAAGAGCTGCGCGTTGCCGCCTGCTGCCGTGGTGTCGATGCAGATGTGTCTCTCGTGGAAACAATGGGCTGCGTCGGGCATCTCGGTGATCAGCGGCAGGATCGGCCCCTTGCGGCTGGCAAGGGCCTGGGCACAGGCGCGCGCGGTTTCGTGGTCGCCCCACCAGAGCGCGGCCGAGAAACCTTCACGGGTCGCAAGCACCTCGGGGGTGAGATCCGTTGCCAGTTCGGCAACACCGCCAAGCGCGGTGACGGCAGCGGCTTGGGCCGCGGCTTTGTCAGCGCCGGGGCCCATGCAGAGCAGCGCGGGGCGCGGGTGCAGCGTCAGGCGATTCGACTCGCCGGTCGGGCCGGGCATCTCGCGCTCGAGCGCCGGGCGGTGCGGCTTGGCCTGGGGTTGGGCAAAGCGCGCCACGTATTCCGGGCCGCCCGCTTTCGGGCCGGTGCCCGACAGGCCCTCGCCGCCGAAGGGTTGGCTGCCCACGACCGCGCCAATCTGGTTGCGGTTGATGTAGAGGTTGCCGACATTGAGCGCCTCGGTCACCTCCTGCACGCGGTTGTCGATGCGGCTGTGCAGCCCGAAGGTCAGACCGTAGCCGGTGGCGTTGATCGCGTCGATCACCTTGGGCAGGTCTTCGGCATCGAAGGTCGCGACATGCAGCACCGGGCCGAAGATCTCGCGCTCCAGATCCGCGATGCTGTCAATGCGGATCACGGTGGGCGCGACGAAATGGCCGGTCAGCCCCTCGGGGAGGTCCATTTCCTTCAGCACGCGGCCCTCGGCACGGGCCTTGGCGATATGGGCGCGGATGGTGGCCTCGGCCTCGGCGTCGATAACGGGGCCGACGTCGGTGCTCAGATCCCAGGGGTTGCCGATGCGCAGCTCATCCATCGCGCCGAAAAGCATCTCGGTCAGATGCGGGGCGATTTCGTCCTGAACATACAGGCAGCGCAGGGCCGAGCAACGCTGACCCGCCGATTGGAACGAGGAGGCGAGGATGTCGCGCACCGCCTGCTCGGGCAGGGCGGTCGAGTCAACGATCATCGCGTTCATCCCGCCGGTTTCGGCGATCAGGGGCGCGCCCGGGTCCATCGCCTGCACCATCGCGCGGCGGATCGCCTGCGCGGTGTCGGTGCCGCCGGTGAAGCACACGCCATTGACGCGCGGGTCCGAGGTCAGGCGCGCGCCCACGGTCGGGCCATCCCCCGGCAGCAGTTGCAGCGCCTCGCGCGGGACACCGGCAAGATGCATCAGGCGCACGGCAAGGGCGGCGATGATCGGGGTCTGCTCGGCCGGTTTGGCCAGCACGGCGTTGCCAGCGGCCAGCGCCGCCGCGATCTGGCCGGTGAAGATCGCCAGCGGGAAGTTCCACGGGCTGATGCAGGTAAAGACGCCGCGCGGCGTGGTGTCCTCCGAGGTCTGCGAGGCGTAGTAGCGCAGGAAGTCCACAGCTTCGCGGATCTCGGCGATCGCGTCGGGCAGGTTCTTGCCAGCCTCGCGGGCGATCACGGCAAAGATCTGGCCGTAGTTTTCCTCGTACAGGTCGGCGGCGCGGTTCAGAACCGCAGCGCGCGCGGCGGCATCGGCCTGCCAGGGGCGGGCATTGCCAAGCGCGGCCTCGATATCGGCGGCCGAGGCAGGGCGCACAAGGCCCACGACCTCACCAGTGGCGGGGTTTTTCACCTCTTCGGCGGCCATGGGGGCGCAGTCGCCCGCCACCAGCGGGCTTGCCTCGGGCAGCAGCCCCGCGGCAAGCGGCGCGCGCGCGGTTTCGATGGCCGCAAGCGTGCCGGTCTGGCTCAGGTCGTGGCCTTGCGAGTTGCTGCGGCCGGGGAACAGATCGGCAGGGCGGCTCAGCGCGGGGTTCTCGACGGTGCTGAGGGCTTCAAGCGCGGCGAAGGGGCAGGCCGCGACTTCCTCGGGCGAGACGTCCTCATCCACGATCTGGTTCACGAAGCTCGAGTTCGCGCCGTTCTCCAGCAGGCGGCGCACCAGATAGGCCAGCAGGTCGCGGTGTGCGCCGACGGGGGCATAGATCCGGCAGCGGGTGTTTTCCGATTTCAGCACGATGTCATGCAGACGCTCGCCCATGCCATGCAGGCGCTGGAACTCGAAATCGCGCTTGTCGGTGCCCATCTCGGCGACCATGTCGAGCACGGCGGCGACGGTATGCGCGTTGTGGCCCGCGAACATCGGATAGATGCGGTCGGACATCGCCAGCAGCTTGCGGGCGTTGGCGATATAGCTCACGTCGGTCGAGATCTTGCGGGTGAAGACCGGGAAATCGGGCAGGCCCTGAACCTGGGCGCGCTTGACCTCGGCATCCCAATAGGCGCCCTTGACCAGGCGCACCATGATCTTGCGATCAAGCCGTGTGGCCAGCGCGTGCAGCCAATCCAGTGCGGCGCCCGCGCGGCGGCTGTAGCCCTGAACAACGATGGCAAAACCGTCCCAACCCGCCAGTTCGGCATCCGACAGCACCGCCTCGATCACGCGCAGCGACAGCACAAGGCGATCGACCTCTTCGGCGTCGATGGTAAAGCTCATGTCGGCCTTGGCGGCCATGCGGGCAAGGCGGGTCACCACCGGCACCAGTTCCGCCATCACGCGCGCTTCCTGCGCCACCTCGTAGCGCGGGTGCAGCGCCGAGAGCTTGACCGAGATGCCGGGGTTGTCGCGCAGCTGGCCGGGTTTGCAGCGCTTGGCGATGGCCTCGATCGCTTTGGCATAGGAGGCCTCGTAGCGGCGCGCGTCGGCGGCGGTGCGGGCGGCCTCGCCCAGCATGTCGTAGCTGTAGGAATAGCCCTGCGCCTCATGCTTGGCGGCACGCTCCATCGCGCTTTCGATGGTTTCGCCCAGAACGAACTGGCGGCCCATTTCCTTCATCGCGCGCGACACGGCGGTGCGGATCACCGGCTCGCCCAGACGTTTCACGGCGCCACGCAGCGCGCCCGCAAGGCCGGGGCCGCGCTCTTCGAGAACCTTGCCGGTCAGCATCAGTGCCCAGGTCGAAGCGTTGACGAGCGAGCTGGCCGAGTGGCCCAGATGCTTGCCCCAGTCCGAAGGCGCGATCTTGTCTTCGATCAGCGCGTCCATGGTGGGCGCATCCGGCACGCGCAGGAGCGCCTCGGCCAGACACATCAGGGCGATGCCTTCCTCGGTCGACAGGCCATATTCCGCAAGGAACACCTCCATCAGGCCGGGGCGGGCCTCGGCGCGGATGCGGCGCACAAGCTCGGCGCCCTTGCCCGAGATGCGGGCCCGCGCAGCGCCATCCAGCGCGGCTTCGTTCGCCAGATGGCGCAGCAGCGGCGCTTCGGGCTGGAGGGTGAGCGCGTCGATCTGTTCGAGGGTCGGCGGCAACGTCGAGTGAATCATGGGACTGACCTTGAAGGGGAATTGGCTTTGTCCCAGAATACAGTGAATGTGCCGGGCGATTTGACCGATGATGGCCAGAACGCAGGCAAATCGACTGATCTTGAGGGTAAACACATGCCAAATGACCTGCCCGATCTGGACAGCTACGACCGCAAGATTCTGGCCGCCCTTGTGGAAGAGGGGCGGCTGAGCATGACCGAGCTTGCGCGCCGCGTCGGGCTGACCAAGTCACCGGTGCAGGCGCGGGTGAAGCGGCTTGAGGAAAGCGGGGTGATCTCGGGCTACCGGGCGCTGCTCAGCCCGATCCGCATGGGGCTTGCGCATGTGGCCTTCGTCGAGGTGCGTCTGAGCGACACGCGCGAGGCCGCTCTGCGCGCATTCAACCGCGCGGTCCGCGCCCTGCCCGAAATCGAGGAATGCTACATGGTCGCGGGCGGGTTCGATTACCTGCTCAAGGTGCGCTCCCGCGACATCTCGGACTATCGCCGGGTGATGGGCGAGAAGATCTCGGCCCTTCCGCATGTCGCGGCGACCTCGACCTATGTCGCGATGGAGGCCGTGCAGGAGGCCGGGGGCGTTATTTCTCCGCCCGTATGACGACGGTCTCGCCGGTCAGTAGTTCCAGCGTGGCGCCGTTCAGCCGCGCCTGATCGACCCGGCCGATGGTCGAATGGAAGGCCTGCTCGGCCTCCATCTGCGCGGGCGGGCACATCATGCGGGTGCCCGCCAGGGCGCCGATATGCAGCTTGCCCTCGCGGGTCTCGATGCGGCCGTTGTAGCGGTTGCAGCCCGAGTTCCCGGTGATCGTGCTTTCATCGCTGCGGGCAAGGGTCACGCTGACCTCCGCCGCGACGGGCTGTCCGGCGATCTCGCGCACCTGCCATTCGGTGCCGACGGGCAGGGCGGCAAGTGCGTCGGCCTTGCTCTCCTCGCGGCAGGCGGTCAGCGACAGGGCGGCAAGGGCGATCATGGCAAGACGCATCGGGCTTCCTTTCTTGGGGCGCGCCAAGCATGACCGTCTGGGCCAGTGCCTGCAAGGCGGCTCACGCAAGCGTGCTCAGAACGTGGGTGGGGTGTTGACCCAGATGACGATCGTCTGGCCGTCGGCCGCATTGGCCCAGGCGTGCGGGCGGCGGCTTTCGAAATAGATCGAGTCGCCGGGGCCAAGCTCGTGCACTTCCTCGCCGTCGAGGGTGATGCGAAAGCGCCCGTCAATTACGGTAATGAATTCCTCGCCCTCGTGGTCATAGCCGCCCTGTGAGGTCGCGCCGGGCGAGAGAATGAAACGGTGACAGTCCATCTGGCGTCGGCCCTCGGCCAGCACCTCGACACGCACGCCCTCGACCGGCATCGGCCATAGCCGCGCGGCGCCCGAACGTACCACCGCGCCGCCGGGCTCGTCCTGATCGGAAAGCCGTGACACCGTCGTGCCGTAATAGCGCGCGAGATCCGCGAGCGTCTTGAAGCTGACCCCCGCTCCGGTGCGCTCCAGCGTCGAGAGCGCCGAGGCCGAAACGCCCATCTTCTGCGCGACATCGTCAAGCTTCTCGCCGCGCACCTGACGCAGGTGGCGCAGCGAGGCACCAAGCTTTTCGTTCAGGATCTCGGGGGCGGGGGGCGCGCTGCCCTCGGCCTCGAGCGCGGCGCGAATCGCCGCCGGGTTCAGCCCGCTTTCGCGGCGCAGGAAGGTGATGCGCTGTAACCGCGCCACATCCGCCGCCGAGTAGAGCCGTTGCCCCGAGGCACGGCGCGTCGGCGCGACAAGGCCCTGCGTCTCCCACAGGCGCAGGGTCGAGGGCGCAACGCCCACGGCGCGCGCCGCTTCGGTCACGCGAAACAGGGGTTCATCCGGGGTCTGGGCGGTCGAGTCGGTCATTTTCCAAGCCTTATACCGGCAATATGCAGCGGGTCACCAAATAGGTCAAAAAATTTCTTGCAGAAAAAATGCAAAGTGCGATGTTGGAGTATCTCGAATCGGAGCTTCACTATGACTGTTCAAACCTCGCCGGAACTTTCCGCCCGCAAGAACGCCGCCATCGCCAAGGGCGTCGGCATGACCACCCAGATCTATGCCGAGCGTGCCGAGAACGCGGAGCTGTGGGACAAGAACGGCACGCGCTATATCGACTTCGCGGCCGGTATCGCCGTGGTGAACACCGGCCACCGTCACCCCAAGGTGATCGAAGCGGTCAAGAAGCAGCTCGACGCGTTCACCCACACCTGCCACCAGGTCGTGCCCTATGAGAATTACGTGGCCCTGGCCGAGCGCCTGAACGCCAAGGTTCCGGGCGACTTCGCCAAGAAAACCATCTTCGCGACCACCGGCGCCGAAGCCGTTGAGAACGCCATCAAGATCGCGCGCCACTACACCGGCCGCGCCGGCGTTGTCGCCTTTGCGGGCGGCTTCCATGGCCGTACCTTCATGGGCATGACGCTGACCGGCAAGGTCCAGCCCTACAAGGCCGGTTTCGGCCCGATGATGAACGACGTTTGGCACCTGCCCTTCCCGAACCCGCTGCACGGCGTTTCGGGCGATGAGGCGATCGGCGCGCTCGAGCGTCTGTTCAAGGCCGATATCGAACCGTCGCGCGTCGCCGCGATCATCGTCGAGCCGGTTCAGGGCGAGGGTGGTTTCTACCCGGTGCCGGAAGGCTTCATGAAGCGCCTGCGCGAGATCTGCGATGCCAACGGCATCGTGCTGATCGCCGATGAGGTGCAGACCGGCTTTGCCCGCACCGGCAAGCTCTTCGCGATGGAGCACCACGGCGTTGCCGCCGACATCACCACCATGGCCAAGGGCCTGGGCGGCGGTCTGCCGATCTCGGCCGTGACCGGTCGCGCCGAGATCATGGACAGCCCGAACCCGGGCGGTCTGGGCGGCACCTATGCGGGTAACCCGCTCGGTATCGCAGCAGCGCACGCGGTGCTCGACGTGATCGAAGAGGAAGACCTCTGCGCCCGCGCCGAGCGTCTGGGCGGCCGCCTCAAGCAGCGTCTGGCCGGTATGCGCGACCAGGTTCCGGAGATCGTCGATATCCGCGGCCCGGGCTTCATGAATGCGGTCGAGTTCAACGTGGCCGGCACCGACACGCCGAACCCCGAGATGACCAACCGCATCCGCGAAGAGGCACTCAAGCGTGGCCTGATCCTGCTGACCTGCGGCGTCTATGGCAACGTGATCCGCTTCCTCGCACCGCTGACCATCCCGGACGCGATCTTCGACGAGGCGCTCGATGTCCTCGAAGCCTCGATCCTCGCGGCGAAAGGCTAAGGCCATGTGGGGGGAGGGGCCGCGCGTCGAACGACTGGACGAAACCGATCAACGGCTGATCGCCGCGCTTAGGCGCGACGGTCGGGCGGCGGTTTCGGACCTCGCAGGGCAGCTCGGCCTCTCGCGTGCCACTGTGCGCGCCCGGATCGAGCGGCTTGTAGCCCGGGGGGAAATCTCGGGCTTCACCGTTCTCACGCGTTCGGACGTCGCTGCGGCGCCCGTGCGCGGTCTGATGATGCTGTCGATCGACGGTCGCGGGACCGAGCGCATCGTGCAGCGCCTGCTTGGCCTGCCCCAGGTGCAGGCCGTGCATACCACCAACGGTCAGTGGGATCTGATCGTCGAGATCGGGGCGCGCAGCCTGCCGGATCTGGACGAAACCCTACTGGCGATCCGGCGCTTCGAGGGCGTTTTGCGCAGCGAGACCAACCTGCAGCTGTCCTCGCGCAAGCCCTCGGCGCGGCTCTGAACGGGCGGGGATGACCCCGCCCACCTCACCATGCCGTGTAGGGCGCGACAATCGCGCGCATCCTCCTTGGCCCGGACGCGTTCGGTCTCTATGATCGCGTCCGCGAACAGGAGGACACCATGATTGCAGAACTAGGCCACTTCGCCCTTATCCTCGCGTTTTGCGTGGCCATCGTTCAGGGATTGGTGCCGCTGATCGGCGCGCATAAGAACTGGCGCGGCTGGATGGCCGTGGCCGATCCTGCCGCTTCTGCGCAGTTCCTGCTGGTCGCGCTGTCGTTCGGAGCGTTGACCTATTCCTTCGTCACCTCGGACTTCTCGCTGCAACTCGTCTTTTCGAATTCGCATACCGACAAGCCGATGCTCTACAAGGTGTCGGGCGTCTGGGGGAACCACGAGGGCTCGATGCTCTTGTGGGTGCTCATTCTGGCGCTATTTGGAGCGGCCGCGGCATGGTTCGGTGGCGCGCTTCCGCCGCGCCTCAGGGCGCGGGTGCTGGCGGTGCAGGCCTGGATTGGGGCGGCCTTTCTCGGCTTCATCCTGTTCACCTCGAACCCCTTCACCCGTCTGGCCGAGCCGCCTTTCAACGGGCAAGACCTCAACCCGCTGCTGCAAGACCCCGGCCTCGCCTTCCATCCGCCGTTCCTCTATCTCGGCTATGTGGGGCTCTCGATGGCCTTCTCCTTCGCCGTCGCCGCGCTGATCGAGGGGCGCGTGGACGCCGCCTGGGCGCGTTGGGTGCGGCCCTGGACGCTGGCCGCTTGGATCTTCCTGACCATCGGCATCGCGCTTGGTTCGTGGTGGGCCTATTACGAGCTTGGCTGGGGCGGCTTCTGGTTCTGGGATCCGGTCGAGAACGCCTCGTTCATGCCCTGGCTGCTCGCGGCGGCGCTGCTGCACTCGGCCATCGTCGTGGAAAAACGCGAGGCGCTGAAAAGCTGGACGATCCTGCTCGCGATCATGGCCTTCGGCTTCTCGCTGATCGGCACATTCATCGTGCGTTCGGGCGTCATCACCTCGGTGCACAGCTTCGCCAATGACCCCGAGCGCGGTATCTTCATCCTCGCGATCCTGGCCTTCTTCGTCGGCGGCGCGCTGACGCTTTATGCCGCCCGCGCAAGCTCGATGCAGGCCAAGGGCGTCTTCTCGATGGTCTCGCGCGAAACCGCGCTGGTGATCAACAACATCCTGCTGGCGGTTTCTGCGCTGGTTGTGTTCGTGGGCACCGTCTGGCCGCTGGTGGCCGAGATGGCCTGGGGCCGCAAGCTCTCGGTGGGCGCGCCGTTCTTCGAGAAGGCCTTCACCCCCTTCATGATCATTCTGGCGATCTTGCTGCCGATCGGCGCGATGATGCCCTGGAAGCGCGCCAAGCTGGGTAAGCTGGTGCGCCCGCTCGTCCCGGCGCTGGTGCTGGCGCTGGCCTGTGCGGGGCTCGCCTGGACGTTTGAAACCGGGCGCTCGCTTCTGGCGCTGGTGTCCTCGGGGCTGGGGGCATGGCTGGTCTTCGGCGCGCTGGCCGAGATCTGGCAACGCGCCGGCCGCACGCCTGCGCGCATCCTGCGCCTGCCGCGCGCCGACTGGGGCAAATGCACCGCCCATTCGGGTCTTGGCATCGTCTTTGCCGGCATCGGTCTGCTGATGGCCGGTCAGGTCGAGGATATCCGCGTGGCGCAGATCGGCGAGCCCTTCGAGGTCTCGGGCTATGCGATCACGCTTGAAAGTGTCGAGCAATTCGACGGGCCGAACTATGTCTCGACCACCGGCACCCTGAAGGTCGAGCGTGACGGCAAGCTGATCACCGTTCTGCATCCCGAGAAGCGCTCCTATCCGGTGCAGGCGATGCCGACGACCGAGGCCGATATCGACAATGGCTTCCTGCGTGACATCTATCTGGTGATTGGGGACAAGCAGGCCAATGGCGGATGGGCCGTGCGCACCTATATCAAGCCCTTCGCCAACTGGATCTGGGCGGGCTGTCTGATGATGGCTTTCGGGGGTCTGCTTAGCCTGACCGACCGGCGCTACCGCGTGGCCGCCGGGGCGCGCCGTACCGCTACCAACGCCGTTCCTGCGGAGTAAGCCATGCTCAAACGTCTTGCCCTTTGCCTTTTGCTGGCCAGCCCCGCATTCGCGGTTCAGCCCGACGAGGTGCTGCCCGATCCCGCGATGGAGGCCCGCGCGCGTCAGATCAGCCAGGTGCTGCGCTGCCCGGTCTGCCAGGGCGAGAATATCGACGAGTCGAACGCCGAGGTCTCGCGCGATCTGCGCCTGCTGGTGCGCGAACGTCTGGTCGCGGGCGATACTGACAGCCAGGTGCTGGACTACATCACCGACCGCTACGGCGAATATGTCCTGTTCGAGCCGGAAAAGACCGGCGCGAACCTGATCCTTTATTACCTCGGGCCGGTCGCGCTGCTGATCGCGATGGGCGGCGCCTTCGTCTACCTGCGCGGTCGCCGCCGCGAGGATGGCCCCGGCACCGGCCTTTCGGCTGAGGAAGAGGCACGCCTGAAAGAGCTGATGAAGGACGAGCCCGGCAAGTGACGCAGTGTTCCGCTTCCCCCGCCGTATCGCGCCGCTAATGTGGCGCAAAGGCGAGGGAGGACACGCATGAACTACGAGGCAATCCGATATGAGCTGACCGAAGGCATGGCGGTGATCACGCTCAACCGCCCCGAGGTCATGAATGCCCTCAACAGCGCGATGCGCGCCGAGATCCTCGACGCGCTGCGCCGCGCCGCAGCCGAGGCGCGGGTCGTTGTGTTGACCGGTGAGGGGCGGGCCTTCTGTTCCGGGCAGGATCTGGCGGACAGGGCGGCCTCGGGCGCGTTCGATCTGCAAAAGGTGCTGCGCGAGGAATACGAGCCGATGCTGATGGCGATCTACGATTGCCCGCTGCCGGTGATTTCGGCGGTGAATGGCGCGGCGGCAGGGGCAGGGGCGAACCTTGCGCTGGCGGCGGATGTGGTGATCGCCACGCAATCGGCGGCTTTCCTGCAGGCCTTCACGCGGATCGGCCTGATGCCCGATGCGGGCGGCACCTACTGGCTGCCGCGTCAGGTGGGCTTTGCGCGGGCCATGGGGGCGGCGCTGTTTGCCGACAAGGTCACGGCGGATCAGGCCGCGCAATGGGGCATGATCTGGGAATCGGTGCCCGACGCCGAGTTCGCTGCACATTGGCGCGCGCGGGCCGCGCATCTGGCCAAGGGGCCGACCGCCGCCTATGGCGCGATCAAGCGCGCTCTGCGCGAGGGCTATGGAAATGACCTGCCCGCGCAGCTTTCGCTTGAGGCCGAGTTGCAGGGCCAACTGGGCCGGAGCCGCGATTTCCACGAGGGCGTCACCGCCTTCCTGCAAAAACGCGCCCCGGTCTTCGACGGCCGCTGACGGGGCTTGCCCCCGTCATTGCCGCGGGTTAGCCAGAACCCGTGCGGGCGTGGCGAAATGGTAGACGCATGGGATTTAAACTCCCTTGGGCGCAAGCCCGTGCCGGTTCGAGTCCGGCCGCCCGCACCATCACCGCTTAGCGTGATCCAAGCAGATAGCTCGCCGTTGCGCGGTCAAAGCCAAGGATGGCCTGTCCGGCAGCGAAGGCGGGCTGGAGCACGCCCCGCAGCCGCAGCCGCCCAGCCAGAGCCGCCTGCGGATCGGCTGCCATCAAGGCGTCGATGTCACTCGGGATCGCCACGGGTTCAAGATTGGCGGGCAGGGCGAGGGCCCGGCCTTCGGCGCGCGCCACGACCTCGGGCGCGTCAAGCTGCCAATACGCCATGATGCGATCCGAGGGCAGGCCCGCATTGATGCCCGGCATCGCCCCGTAATAATCGACAAAATACTCCGACGCGGTGGCCCCGAGCACGCCGATATTCAGCCCGGCATTGATCGCGCGCAGCGGATCGTAGGTCCAGCGCACCCGGGTGATACCGCGCGCAAGGCACCAGTCGCGCTGGAACCACTTCATTCGCGCACCAAGCCCCAGCCCGCGCGCTTCAGGCGAAACCGCCAGCCGGTGCGAGTGCTGCAAGCCCGCCGTCACCGTCGGAAAGCCGAACAGGAAGGCAAGCATCCGATCGCCCGCGAAGGCGCCCGCCAGCAGCGCGCCCTCGTGCTGCAGAGACAGCATGATGTCCGAATTGTCGGGGCGCTCGCCCTCGCCCCAGACCTCGACCTGAAAACGCTCGGCCCGGGCCAGTTCATCCAGCCCGTTCAACTCGCGCAGCGTGACTTCGGCGTTCATGCGCGGAACTCCTCGGTCATCCGGGTGACGGTTTCGAGGAAGGGGCGGTCGAGCGTTACGCCGACGCCCGGCCCGTTGCCCGGCACCGGCATCAGGCCATCCGCGGCCTCAAGCGGTTCGTTGATGATATCGCGGTGGAAATAGCGGCTGGCCGAGGAGGTATCGCCCGGCTTGGTGAAGTTCGGCAGCGTCGCGAGGTGGATGTTATGCGCGCGCCCGATGCCGCTTTCCAGCATTCCGCCGCACCAGACCGGCGCCCCGAACGCCTCCGAGACATCGTGGATCGCCCGCGCCGCCGCATAGCCGCCAACCCGCCCGACCTTGATGTTGATGACGCGTGCCGCGCCCGCCGCCAGCGCCTTGCGGCAATCGGCGGGGGTGCGGATCGACTCGTCAAGGCACAGCGCGGTGGCGATCTCGCGCTGCACCAACGCATGGTCGTGAATGTCATCTACGGCCAGCGGCTGTTCGATGTAATCGAGGTTGAAGGCATCCATCGCGCGCAGCGTGGCCAGATCGGCCAGCCCGTAAGCGGTATTGGCATCGACGGTCAGCTTGACGTCGGGATAGGCGCGCCGCACCGCTTCGAGCAGCGCCAGATCATGCCCCTGCGCGACCTTGAGCTTGATGCGCTTGTAGCCCGCCTCGACGGCCTCGGCTACGCGCGCAACCGTGGTGTCGATCGCGGTGATGCCAAGCGAAACGCCCACCGGCACCGCATCGCGCACGCCCCCAAGAGCCGCCTTCAGCGGCAGGCCGAGTGCCTTGGTCCACAGATCCCAGAAGGCCATTTCGACCAAGGCCTTGCTCATGCGGTGGCCGCGCCAGGGCGCCAGCAGGGCTGCCAGTTCGGCCGGGTTGCCAAAGCGCTTGCCGACGATCTGCGGCAAGATCAGGTCGCGCAGAAACCCGAGCGCGCCGGGAATAGTTTCCTCGAGATAGTCGGGGAAGGGGTCCATCACCCCCTCGCTGAACCCCTCGACGCCCTCGCCGCGCAGGATCAGCACGGGGAAGGTCTTGTCGGTCAGCGTCTGGTTCGAGACCTTGAAGGGCGTCACCAGCGGCAGGTTGACAATGCGCAGCTCGGCGGACTCGATCTTGAGCCCGGTAAACGGAACGGTCATTTGGGTTCTCAACGGATTTTGGAAATGAAACGGGCGAAGACTTCGCTCTCGGGGTTGTTGAACAGCTTTTCGGGCGGGCCCTGTTCGGCCACGAGGCCCTGATGGAGGAACACCACCTCGGTCGAAACCTCGCGCGCGAAGGCCATCTCATGCGTGACGACGATCATCGTGCGCCCTTCGGCGGCCAGATCCTGCATCACCTTGAGCACCTCGCCCACCAGTTCCGGGTCGAGCGCCGAGGTCGGTTCGTCGAACAGGATCGCGTCGGGTTCCATCGCCAGCGCCCGGGCAATCGCCACACGCTGTTGCTGCCCGCCCGAGAGTTGCGAGGGGTAGTGGTGCATCCGCTCGGCAAGGCCGACGCGCGCCAGAAGCGCCTCGGCCTGATCGCGCGCCTCGGCCTTGGGCTTGTGCTTAACCTGCACCGGCCCCTCCATCACGTTTTCCAGAACGGTGCGGTGGGTCCAGAGGTTGAACTGCTGGAACACCATGCCAAGGTGCTGGCGCATCCGCTCGATCTGGCGCTGATCGCCGATGCGGCCGTTGCGGAAGGCGATCGTCTCGCCATGCACCGCGACGCTGCCAGAGCTGGGGATCTCAAGAAAGTTCAGGCAGCGCAGGAAGGTCGATTTACCCGAGCCGGAGGCGCCGAGGATCGAGATCACATCATGGTTGCGCGCTTGCAGGGAGATGCCCTTGAGCACCTCGTGCGTGCCGAAGCTCTTGCGGATGTCCTGGGCGTGAAGGACCAGGTCTTGCGGGGTTTGAGGCTGCATTGTCAGGTTCCTTACGCGCGGCCCGGGGCCGCCATGTGGCGCGACATGCGGCGCTCGGCGAAGCGCCACAGATAGACGAAGCAGGCGGTGATGATCAGGTAGAGCACCGCGGCCTGGAAATAGACGGAGAACTCGAAGCTGCGCGAGAAGATCTGCCGGGTGCGGCCCATCAGGTCGAACACGGTCACGATCGAGGCGAGCGCGGAGGCTTTCATCAGCAAGATGATCTCATTGCCAAGCGCGGGCCAGGCGATGCGATAGGCATGGGGGAAAACCACCCGGCGCAGGATCGTGGGGCGCGACATGCCCACGGCACGCGCGGCCTCGATCTCGCCCACGGCAACGGCCTGAATGCCGCCGCGCAGGATCTCGGTCTGATAGGCGCAGGAGTTCACCGCGAATACCAGAACGGCGCAGTTGAACGGGTCGCGGAAAAAGCCCCACAGACCAAGCGCCGTCAGTTCGGCGCGGAACTGGCCCGAGCCGTAGAAGACAAGGAACAGTTGCGCCAGCAGCGGGGTGCCGCGCACGAAAGAGATATAGGCCCGCAGCGCAAGTTGAGCGGGGAGCGGCCCGTTGGCGCGCAGCAATGCCAACCCCGGCGAGGCCGCGGCCGCGATGGCCGCCCCCAAGCCGGTCAGCGCAAGCGTGGTCACCGTGCCGTCGAGCAGCTTGGGCAGGTTGGCGGCCAGTGTGTCGAAGAATGCCATCATGCCCTCCGCAGGCCACGGTTGGCGCGCCGCTCAAGCTGCGCCAGAACCAGTTCGGACAGAAGGCACATCAGCCAGTAGATCAGGCAGGCCACGAGGTAGAAGGTGAAGGGTTGCTTGGTCACGCCCACGGCCACCTTGGTCGCGCGCATCAGATCATCAAGCGCGATCACCGACACCAGCGCCGTGTCCTTGAGCAGGTTGAGCCACAGGTTCCCCATCCCGGGCAGCGCGTAGCGCCACAAAAGCGGCAACTTGATGCGCCAGAAGATCTTGCGCGCCGACATGCCGATGGCGCGGCCTGCCAGGATCTGCCCCTCTGGCACGGCCTGGAAAGCGCCGCGCAGAACCTCGGCCGCGAAGGCCCCGAAGACCAGCGCGAGCGCGATCACCCCGGCTGCGAAGGGCGGGAAGTCGATCGGCCCGGCATCGGGCGCAATCCAGGCCATCATCCGGTTCAGCCCAAGCCCAAGACCGTTATAGACGATGAACAAGGTCAGGATCTCGGGCAGGCCGCGCATCAGCGTGGTATAGCCCACGCCGATCGCGCGCAGCGCCGGGATCTGCGACAGCGACAGCGCCGCCACCGCAAACCCCAACAGTAACCCCACGGGCAGGGTGGTCAGCGCAAGGCGCATCGTCACCCAAAGCCCCGCAAGAATTTCGTCGCCCCAGCCGAGGGGGCCGTAGGAGAACAACTCCATCATCACATGCCGCCTCTCGCCGGGAGCCCGATTACTTCATCGTGTAGATGTCGATGGTGAAGTACTTGTCGTTGATCGCCTGATAGGTGCCGTCAGCGCGGATTTCCTCAAGCGCCTTGTTCAGACGCTCGCGCAGGTCGTTGTCTTCCTGACGCAGCGCGATGCCCACGCCCTCGCCGACAAAGGCCGGGTCGGTGATCGGCTCGCCCGCCAGCTTGCAGCAGGCGCCGTCCTCGGTCTTCTCGACGAAATCGAGCAGCGGCAGCATGTCGCCCACCATCACGTCAAGCCGGCCCGAGGCCATGTCGAGGCTGGCCTCGTCCTGCGTCGGGTAAAGGCGCACGTCCGCATCGGGATACATCTGCACGGCATAGTCGGCCTGCGTCGTGCCCGCCTGCGCGCCCACGACCATATCCTTGAGCGCGTCATTGGTGAATTCGGTGATCTCCGATTCCTTCGGCACGACATGGGTCATTGCCGCCATGTAATAGGGTTCGGTGAAGGCCACCTGCTGCTTCCGTTCTTCGGTAATGAACATCGAGGCGATGATGAAGTCGTACTTGTTGGCCAGCAGACCCGGAATGATACCGTCCCAGTCCTGCGCGACCACTTCGCATTCGGCGCCGATGCGCTTGCACAGCTCCAGCCCGACCTCGACGTCGAAGCCTTCGACCTTGCCGTCGGGCGTGACGTAGTTGAAGGGCGGGTAGGCGCCCTCGGTGCCAAGGCGCAGCGTTTCGGCGTGAACGCCGCCTGCCAGCGTGGCGAAGGCGAGCGAGCAGGCAAGAAGTTTGGTAGCGATCGTCATCATGTTTCCCTGTTGTTGGAGGCTGTTTTGATTGGTTATTGGGCGACCGGTGTCAGCGGGTTGCCGACATGGCCTGTGAACGCGCCGTAAAGCCGCGCGATTTCGTTGAGCCGGGCTTCGGCCCCTTCGCCGCGTGCGAGGAAGATGTCGTTGATCAGCAGGTTGCCAAGCAGCGCCAGATGCGCGGTCGAATCCCAGAACTGGTTGAACTGGGTCGCCACCATGAAGACCTCGTCGGCGTAATCCGCGCCCCAGGCGCAGTAGCGGTCGGTGAAGATCGTGACTGCGATGCCGCGCGCCTTGGCCTCGCGCGCCAGAACCAGCGCCTGGCGCGAATAGCGGCGGGCCTCGAAAATGGCGAGGCAGGTGTCCTGCGGCGCGGCGCCCTCGACCAGCACCTCGGCGAAGTTCCCCGCCGACAGATCCACAAGCTGCACACCGGGGCGCACATATTGCATCTGGCTGGCGAAGTATTGCGCCAGCCCGCGCTCGGTCTGAAAGCCCGTCACAAGCACGCGCGCGCGCTTGGTGAACCGCTCGACCGCCGCTTGCCATTCGGGGGTGCGCGCGAGTTCGTAAACGCCGACCAACCCGGCCATCTCGGCCTCAAGCCCTTGCGACAGGCGCTCGTCGCGCTGCCCGGAGGTGCTGCGCAGCGCCTGAAGGCGGTCCTTGATCAACCAGGGCTGCTCGCCGATGTCGTCTTTCAGGTGATCCTTGAGGTCCTTGAAGTTGGCATAGCCGATCGCCCGGCAGAACCGCCCGATGCTGACCTCGCTCACCTCGATCTTGGTGGCGAGGGTTGCCGCCGTCTCGAACGGCAGGTCCGAGAATTGCGCGAGCATGAAGCTGGCAATCGCCCGCATCGACGGCGATCCCGTCTCGGCTGCCTGAACAAGCCTTGCGCGCAGCGGTTGGTGGGCGGGGGGTGTCAGGGTGCTTACTCCAGGCAGGCATTGTTAGCTTTCTGACATTGCAAGCAGCATTTCATCAATCTTGCAAGTACGAAGTTCCCTTACGGAAGAAAAAGCTTTCCGGCAGGGTCTCTTGGTGGGCCTGCGATCGGCATTGCATGAAGCCAGATGCTCAAGCAGCGGACGTGCGGCTAGAGGGCGGCCAGCGGGCTGAGGCGGCGCTGGCCAATACGAACCGGAGCTAAAGATTTCCATCGCATTGCAGCGATCAGGCTTCGCCGGAAAGCAAAGAGCGGAAAGCGCTCAGAGCGCGAATGTTGAGAATTGTGTTGAGAGCGCCTCGGCCAAAATGGCTAAGTAGTGGAGGCGGGTACCGGAATCGAACCGGTCTTCACGGATTTGCAATCCGTGTTTAGCATTGTAATATATGCATAAAAAAGTAAACCGAGGCAAAGATTCCGTGTTCGTTCGCGGCTATTTATCTGTGCACTGTAAACGGAACGGGGGCATGAACGAAGGACGCGGCGGCCCAAGCGAGTCGACGACCTTCGCAAGTGCGCCGCGGCGTAACTGTGTCGCGCGAGACCAAGCTCTGTCATGCGCGCGGGGCAGCAAACGGATAGCGTGGTCGGGGTTGACCAATGTGTTTCATGGGTTGAATGTTGCCAGTAGTAGGGCCTCAATATCGACTGAGATTTAAAGATGATCGATGACGAAAAAAGACTTGAGTTTGTGCTGTCCGCAGTCGAGTTGGCTTTTAATATGCGTGACGCAGGATTGAGCAAGACCTCTTACTCGAGGGTGCTCCGAGAAACTATCTTTTTCGTTTGGGAAATTCGCAAATTCGAAAAACATTCTCCGCTGCGCGAGCGAAGCCAAGCAGCCGTTGGCTTGCCGAAAAATCAGGTGGATTACGACCACGCCATTCCGATGCAGATTGTAATCGGTAAGCTTTTGGAAGCGTGGCCTAACCGAGAGGAGGTTGTGAATATTGTAAGAAATATGGTGCATGGCGTTATTATAACGAAGCATGAGCACGCGCATCTTCGCCAAATAGGGCTAAATTCAAGAATGCCCCAAGGCTGGGACGGAAATGTATGGACCGCTCGCTTCGATGCTGCGGGTATTGCGCTTGCTTCAAGGTAGATTGCGCTCATTGCCCGCCTGAACGCTTGGTGGGAAACCGCAGTTTCAGACGATCGAGTTCTCCTGAGACGGGACACCCAAAGTTCTGTATGGAAGGACACTGAGCAGACTTCCGGCTGCGCAGAGAACATTCCCTAAGATGGTGCTGTGACCCCCGACATTCATCCAGCTGATGCCGGAGTCCGCGGTTGAGTTTGGCGCGGTTGCGCCGCGGGAGCA
>NZ_JAHVAI010000016.1 GCF_019264375.1 Sedimentimonas flavescens
TTGCTCCCGCGGCGCAACAGCGCCAAACTCAACCGCGGACTCCGGCGTCAGCTGGATGAATGTCGGGGGTCACAGCAAGATTACCGTTGCGCCGCCTGAGGGCACACCCGCGCGGTTTCCGCAGGGAACCATTCATGTGAGATCCGCGCCCCCTGCGCGTAGCAATCAACGTGACCCGTGACACGCTCAACAGTGTCGATGCGGACGGCGATGGGGTCTGGGGCGATATGCAGGCCCGGATCCCGTCAAATTACGAGCCGGGATCGGATCGGTAGCTGCGGCAGGTGGCCCGCGCATTGCAGCTTGCAGTTCAGAACGCCGAAAGCGAGGAGATCTCGCTGCGTTTGGCGCACAATGAGGTGCCTTTTGCGGTAGGTAGACCGCCTTTTCTACACTGGTGGCGAAGGCACCATAACGGACCTGAATAAACTACAGGCGTATTTCTTGCGCTCGCCCGCCCGTTCCAATGCGTACCTCATGTTCGAGAGCCACCTGGGTGGACAGATCTTCCACGGCAATAAAGTCAGCGGTCCCGAGCAGGTTTGCGAAGAAGGTGAGTTGGCTCGATAGCCACGCTGGCAAGATGGCGAGAACGCAGCCTGCGCGCCTTCGGATCACCTTCACCGCGTGAAGAACCTCCGACCCGCACTCTGATTGCGGCGATCGGAGAGCAGGATCTCAAGGGGCCTGAACCTTTACGAAAGTTCCGTCAATCCTCCACTGGCTGGAAGTCAGTCGTCTCTCATTCGCCCTTCCCTGTAGTTGCGCTATTGACAGCGCTTGGAACGTTCCACTATACGAATGGAACGTTCCAATGGAGGGCAGAACGTGAAGTGGGCATTGCTCGGCGCCAGCACGATTGCTGGCCAATACATGGTCTCAGCAATACGTGCCCAAACAGATGGCGCCGTGCGCTGGGTCGTGAGCGGCAAGGCCGAACGCGCCAGGGCCTTCGCGCAGGCGCACCGGATTGAGCTCTGGTCGACCTCCGTTGAAGAGGCGCTCGAGGATCAAGCCGTGCAGGCGGTCTACATCTCGACCACGAATGAAAAGCATTACCCGCTGGCGATGGCCGCGATTGGGGCAGGCAAGCACGTTCTTTGCGAGAAACCCCTCGCAATGGACGCCGCCGAGGCAGCCGAGATGGTTTCTGCGGCACGCAGCGCTGGCGTCACCTTGGCCGTGAACCATCACCTGCGCAGTGCGGGCAGTCACAAGGCCATTCGGGCGCTTATCACATCTGGTGCGCTCGGAAGGGTGTTGTCGCTTCGGCTGTTTCACGCCGTCCATCTTCCGGAGCATCTTCGTGGCTGGCGTCTGGATAATCCCTCGGCCGGCGGCGGCGTTATCATGGATCTCACCGTTCATAACGCGGATACCGTGCGCTTCCTTCTCCGGGAAGACCCGGCATCTGTGATTGCGGAAACGGCGACATCCGGCATGGGAGCGGGAGTCGAAGACTCCGCCATGTCGGTTTGGACGATGCCATCCGGCGCCATGGTCTTCAGCCATGAAAGCTTCACCCATCCGTTCACCGAGTCGGGCATCGAAGTTCACGGCACCCAAGCGTCGGTCTTTGCGCGCGGGGTGATGGCTCAGGAACCGCTCGGACGGATCGAGTTGGTGTCCAAACAGGGTCGGGGCGAGATCTCGTTCGATGCGGCCGAGATTTACGGGTCCGTCATTGAGGATTTTCAAAGCGCAGTTGCCCGCCGCGCGTCACCCGCCGCGACCGGAACAGACGGGGCGAAATCGCTGATGGTCGCCCGTGCGGTGCATGACGCCGCCCGGACAGGCGCGCGCCAAACAATCAATTATGGAGAGATCGAATGAGCAAGATCGTCAGCGCGGCGCAAGCGGCCGCTCGCATTGCCGATGGGGCCGTGGTGACGGTGTCTTCCTCGTCAGCGCTGGGTTGCCCCGACCTAGTCCTCAAAGCAATTGGCGCGCGCTTCGATGCCGAAGGCCATCCGCGGGAGCTGACCTCGATTCATCCTATCGCCGCGGGTGATATGTATGGCGTCAAAGGTGTCGACCATATCGCCAAGGATGGCTTGTTGTGCCGGATCCTCGGCGGGTCGTACCCATCTGGCCCGTCGTCCAAACCGATGCCGGAGATCTGGAAGATGATCGTCGAAAACCGGGTCGCCGCCTATAACGTCCCCTCGGGTATCCTCTTTGACATGGCGCGAGAAACGGCGGCAAATCGTCCCGGCGTGCTCACCAAAGTAGGTATTAACACTTTCGTGGACCCGATCCGCGAGGGCTGCGCGATGAATGACATGGGTGCAGCCGCTCCGATCGTGAGACGCGTTGAGTTCGACGGCGACACATGGCTGCATTTCCCCAATATCGTGCCCGATGTCGCGATCCTGCGCGCGACCACGGCGGACGAACACGGCAATCTCACCTATGAGCACGAAGGGGCCTATCTTGGCGGTCTTGAGCAGGCGATCTGTGTCCGGAACCATGGCGGCCTCGTGATCGCTCAGGTCAGCCGCGTGACCAAGCGCGGTTCCTTGCGGCCCCATGACGTGCGCGTTCCCGGTCACCTTGTCGATCTGGTCGTGATCGATCCGGACCAGAAACAGACATGCGAAACTCCTTACGATCCAGCAATCTCCGGCCAGATCATGCGGCCATGGGACAGCTTTTCACTGGCGGAGCGGGGCGTCGAAAAGATCATCGCGCGCCGCGCGGCGATGGAGCTTCGCCCCGGAATGACCGCCAACCTGGGTTTCGGTATCAGCGCAATGGTGCCGCGCATCTTGCTTGAGGAAGGCCATCCGGAAGCGGTTACCTGGGCGGTCGAACAGGGCGCGGTCGGGGGTATTCCGTTGACGGGTTTCGCATTCGGTTGCTCATCGAACGCTGACGCCTTCGTGCCCTCGCCGCAGCAGTTCATCTACTTCCAGGGCGGCGGTTTTGACGTGTCGTTCCTGTCCTTCCTCGAAGTGGATGTCGAGGGCAACGTGAACGTTTCCAAGCTCGGGAAGAAGCCCTACCTCACGGCGGGATGCGGCGGCTTTGTCGACATCACCTCGGGCGCAAAGAAGATCGTCTTTTCGGGCTGGTTCGAGGCGGGTGCCCGGATCGAACTGACCTCCGAGGGGATCAAGGTTGAAGCTCCGGGCAAGTTTGCCAAGATGGTCGAAGCAGTCGAGCACGTCACCTTTTCCGGACAACGCGCCCGCGAGCTGGGGCAAGAGGTTCTCTATGTCACGGAGAGATGTGTCATGCGCCTCGCCGAAACGGGCCTCGTAGCAACCGAGATCATGCCCGGCATCGATCCTGAGCGCGATATCGTGCAAGCTTCGGGGGGCCGCGTCTCAATCGCTCCGGATGCGATCACGCTGCCGATCTCGCTGCTGGCAGACGGGCCGATGGGGTGGGGCAAGTGAGCGCGGTCCATTTTCACCGCCACGGCAAAGTGGCCGAGTTGCGGCTTGATAACCCCGCCAAGATGAATGCTTTCACGGTCGAGATGCTGGTGCAACTTGCACAACATCTCGAAGCAATCGAGCGGGACGCATCCATCTTGGCGGTGCTTGTCACCGCCGAGGGTGAGAAAGTGTTCTGCACGGGGGCCGATATCAATGCTTGGGGGGATCTGTCCCCTGCCGCGTTTGCGCGCCACTGGGTGCGCGACGGCCATCGGATATTTGATCGACTGGCCCGCCTGTCCAAACCGACTATCGCGGTGCTTAACGGGCATGCCTTTGGCGGCGGTCTTGAACTCGCAGCGGCTTGCGACATTCGCGTCATGGCGCCCAAGGCAACCTTGGCTTTGCCCGAGGCAGGTGTCGGTATCGTTCCGGGCTGGTCGGGCACGCAACGCCTGATGCGTCTCCTGCCCGAACCGATGGTCAAGGAAATGGCTCTGTTCGGAAACCGGATCAAAGCGGATCGTGCATTGTGCTGCGGATTTGTTGCATCGGTGGACGATGATCCCCGAGCCGCCGCCGATGCCTTGCTCGAACGCGCGATCACCTTGTCGCCGCGTGCGGTCGAGATCTCCAAGTCCATGATCCACGCCGCTCAAGGCGAGGATCGGGGCGCGATGGTCGAAGCACTCGGCAGCGCCGCGATGGCGGCAACCTCGGATCGCGAAGAGGGCGTCACCGCCTTTCGCGAAAAACGTAAGCCAGATTTCTCAGGAAGATAACTCATGTCCGACCTAAACATCCTCTCGGAACAAACCGTCGACATGCCCGACGCGCCCTATCAGGCGCGGCATTTTATCGACGGAGAATTCGCGCAGAGCGCGGATGGGCAAAAATCGGACCGGGTTTCACCTTCGCATGGTGTGGTCGTGAGTCAGGCCGCGCTGGGGTCGAATGTCGAAACGGAAGCGGCGATCCGCTCTGCGCGCGCCGCGTTTGACGACGGTCGCTGGAGCCGCCTGCCCGCCAAGGATCGCGCAGCCATTCTGAACAGGATCGCTGACCTGATCGAGGCAAATGTCGAACGCCTCGCGGTGATCGAGACCCTTGAAAGCGGTAAACCCATCAGCCAGGCAAGGGGCGAGTGCGGCGGCGCGGCGGATCTTTGGCGATATGCGGCTTCGCTCGCGCGGACGGTGCATGGTGACAGCCACAATGCCCTTGGCGATGACATGATGGGCGTCGTGTTGAAAGAGCCGATCGGCGTTGTCTCGATCATCACGCCCTGGAACTTCCCGTTCTGGATCCTCAGTCAGAAGCTTCCGTTCGCTCTTGCTGCCGGGTGTACCTGCGTGGTGAAGCCCTCCGAAGTCACGCCCTCGACAACAGCGATGCTGGGAGAGTTCCTGCAAGAAGCCGGTCTGCCCGCGGGCGTCTGCAACATTGTTCTGGGCTATGGCAATCCCGTCGGGAGTTTGATGACCACGCATGAGGATGTGGATATGGTCACGTTCACGGGCTCGACCGCCGTCGGCAAGCTGATCACGAAGTCCGCGGGCGAAACCCTGAAGAAGGTCGCTCTGGAACTGGGCGGCAAGAACCCACAGGTGATCTTCCCCGATGCGGACCTTGAGCAGGCGGCGGATGCGGTCACTTTCGGGATCTATTTCAACGTTGGCCAATGCTGCAACTCGTCCAGCCGCGTGATCGTGCATGAGGATGTGGCAGATGCCTTCGTGGCGCGCGTCGTCGCGCTGTCGCGCAAGGTTGTTTTTGGCAACCCGATGAACTCCGACACGCAGGTGGGCGCGATCGTGACCACGGATCACCAGGCCAAGATTGATGGATACGTGCGCCAGGCCGTCGCGGCAGGAGCCGAGGTTTGTCTTGGCGGGCATATCATGTCGGTCCCCGGGCTTGGCACGCAGTTCTACGAACCCACGGTCGTGCGAGGCGTAACGCCCGATATGGCGATTGTGCGCGAAGAGGTTTTCGGGCCGGTTCTGACCGTCTTGACGTTCAAGACCCTCGACGAGGCGATCGCGCTGGCAAACGACTCGACCTACGGCCTCTCGGCAGGGGTCTGGAGCGAGAATATCCATACCTGTCTCGAGTTCTGCCGGCGCGTCCAGGCAGGGACGGTCTGGACCAATACCTGGATGGATGGGTTCCCCGAGCTGACATTCGGCGGAATGAAGCAATCCGGTCAGGGCCGCGAGATCGGTAAATACGGTTTTGAGGAATTCCTTGAGGTGAAGTCCCTCGTGATGCGCATTGGCCGCAAGCGGGCACCTTGGGTGAGAACGGCATAAGCCCGCGAACCGGGATGCCGAAGAAACCAACGCGACATCAGGAGGAGACATCAATGCGTGGTTATTTTGGAACGAAGACAGCTCTTGTCATGACTCTCATGGCGACGACCGGCATGGCACATGCCGAGGACGTCGAAGTGCTGCACTGGTGGACGTCCGGCGGCGAAGCCTCGGCTCTCAACGTGCTGAAAGACGGTCTCGCTGCCGATGGTATCGGTTGGATCGACATGCCAGTCGCCGGTGGGGGCGGTGAATCGGCCATGACGACGCTGCGCGCACGTGTGACCTCTGGTGACGCGCCGACGGCAGTTCAGATGCTGGGCTACGACATTCAGGACTGGGCTGAAGAAGGCAAGCTTGCCAACCTCGACGCGGTTGCCGCTGAAGAAGGCTGGGATGCCGTTGTCCCGGCCGCTCTTCAGGCGTTCTCGAAATACGACGGCCATTGGGTCGCAGCCCCCGTCAATGTCCACTCGACGAACTGGGTCTGGGCGAACAAGGCCGTCCTTGATGAGCTCGGCATCGCGCAGCCGGCAACCTGGGAGGAATTCGTCGCGGCGATGCAGGCGGTCAAAGACAGCGGCCGCATCGCATTGGCTCATGGCGGGCAGGCCTGGCAGGATGCAACGATGTTCGATGGCATCGTTCTGTCGGTCGGTGGCGTGGACTTCTACAAGAAGGCTTTCATCGAACTTGACTCGGAAGCGCTGGGTTCCGAGCAGACGGTCGAAGCCTTCAACCGGATGGCGACCCTCCGCAGCTTTGCGGACGACAACTTCTCTGGCCGCGACTGGAACCTGGCATCGGCGATGGTCATCAATGGCGATGCCGCTTTCCAGATCATGGGCGATTGGGCGAAGGGTGAATTCCTGAACGCAGGCAAGGTGCCCGGCACCGATTTCCTGTGCTTCCGTCTTCCGGGCACCCAGGGCGATGTGAGCTTCAACTCCGACCAGTTCGCCATGTTTGCGCAGACCGATACCGCCGCGCAGGCCGCGCAAGCCGAGATGGCGCGCGCGATCATGTCGCCGGGCTTCCAGTCGGCGTTCAACGTGGTCAAAGGCTCGGTTCCCGCGCGCACCGATGTCCCGAACGACGCGTTTGACGCCTGTGGAAAGCAAGGCATGGTGGAGCTTGCGGAAGCTTCGGCAAATGGGACGCTGGTTGGCTCCATCGCCCATGGCCATGCCAATCGCGCAGCGGTCAAGAATGCGATCTATGACGTCGTGACCGCCCATTTCAACGGCGAGTACGACGCCGCGACCGCCACCAAAGAACTGGTGAACGCGGTCGAAGCCGCTCAGTAATATGAGTTGCCTGCGAAGGCGGCCACCCGCCGCCTTCGCGATCATCGGAATGGTTCAGTGAGTGTTCGGGCCATTGCCGCGAGATAGCAATCAAGATGGCCGCAACCTCGCGGCGTAGGAGGAACCATGGCGCAACGTGCCCCGGAGGCGGATTTTCGCACTCGCCTGCAAGAATGGATTCCAAAGCTGGTCCTGTCGCCCTCGCTGGCCGCGATGTTGGTCTTTGTCTATGGTTTCATTGCCCTTACGATTTATCTCAGCGTTTCCGACTCCAAGATGCTGCCCAGCTACGACCTGGTCGGCTTTGAGAACTACGCAAAACTGTGGAACCTGTCTGCCTGGTGGACAGCGGTCGTCAACCTTCTCATCTTCTCTTCGCTCTACATCGGCATTTGCACGGCCATCGGCCTGACGCTTGCGATCTTGCTTGATCAGAAGATCCGCGGCGAAGGCATACTTCGTCCAATCTACCTCTATCCGATGGCGCTGAGCTTTATCGTGACCGGCACGGCGTGGAAGTGGATCATGGATCCCGGCATCGGAATCGAGAACACGATGCACCTTTGGGGTTGGGCGAGCTTCGAGTTCAACTGGATCAAGGACCGGGACATGGCGATCTACACCGTCGTTATCGCCGCGGTCTGGCAGACGTCCGGCTTTGTCATGGCGATGTTCCTTGCGGGCTTGCGCGGCATTGACAACGAGATCCTCAAAGCGGCCCAGATCGATGGCGCTTCGAACTGGAGCCTCTATCGCCGGATCGTCATCCCTCTGCTCCGTCCGGCCTTTCTCTCGGCCTTCGTCATTCTCGCCCACCTTGCGGTGAAGTCCTATGACCTGATCATCGCGCTCACCGGAGGCGGACCGGGGCGCGCGACAGAGCTGCCGGCGACTTTCATGTATTCCTACACGTTTACGCGCAACTCGATGGGAATTGGCGCCGCTTCGGCCGTGATCATGCTGATGACCATTGCCGCAATCATGACCCCGTATCTCTACGCTGAGCTGAAGGAGAAGAAGTGATGGCCGTAGCTGAACAAGATACCGCCGTCAGGACCGGAGGGATCACCCGCGCCTTCATCTACGGTATCCTGCTTCTCTTCATGTTCTTCTACCTGATGCCGTTGTTCGTCATGATCGCCAACTCGCTGAAGCCACTGGCCGAGATCACTGGCGGGAACATGATGGCCCTTCCGGATACATGGACCGCCGAACCCTGGAGGCAGGCATGGTCTTCGGCGCAGATCGGCGTGGAGCCGACAGGGTTGAAGCCCTACTTCATCAACTCGATCCTGATGGTGGTGCCATCGGTCGCGATCTCGACGGTTCTTGGCGCACTCAACGGCTACGTGCTGACAAAGTGGAGCTTTCGCGGCGACAAGATCATCTTCGGTCTGCTGCTGTTTTCGTGCTTCATCCCGTTTCAAATCGTGCTGATCCCGATGGCCACGGTGCTCGGGAAACTGGGTCTGGCGGGCTCCATTCCCGGCCTGATCCTGGTCCATGTCGTTTACGGCATCGGTTTCTCGACGCTCTACTACCGCAATTACTACGCCGCCTTTCCGACGGAACTGGTGCGGGCCGCCATGATTGACGGTGCGGGGTTCTTCCGGATTTTCTGGCGGATCATGCTTCCGGTTTCGGGCCCGATCACCGTGGTCTGCGTCATCTGGCAATTCACCAATATCTGGAACGACTTCCTGTTCGGTGCATCGTTTGGCGGGCAGACACAGCCGATGACCGTTGCGCTCAACAACCTCGTCCAGTCCTCGACGGGCGTCAAAGAATACAACGTTCACTTTGCAGGGGCGATCCTCGCCGCGCTGCCAACCCTCCTCGTCTATATCGTCGCAGGTCGCTACTTCGTGCGCGGTCTGATGGCAGGCTCTGTGAAAGGATAAAGCCATGGGATTTCTCGATATCCAGAACGTCACCAAGTCATATGGTTCTGTCGAGGTTCTTCATCGCGTGGACATCGAAGTACAGGAGGGCGAGTTCCTCGTGCTGGTCGGGCCGTCGGGTTGCGGAAAGTCCACCCTGCTCAACATGATCGCGGGATTGGAAAGCATTACCTCGGGCGACATTTCGATCAAGGGCCGGGTGGTCAATGGTGTGCATCCCTCAAAGCGCAACATTGCCATGGTGTTCCAAAGCTACGCGCTTTACCCGAACATGACCGTCGGGCAGAACATGACATTCGGGCTCGAAATGCATGGCACCCCGAAAGCGGAGCGCGACCGGGCCCTGAAAGATGTCGCAAAGCTCTTGCAGATCGAGAACTTGCTGGACAGGAAGCCGGGGCAATTGTCCGGCGGACAGCGGCAGCGCGTCGCCATGGGCCGCGCCCTCGTCCGTGATCCGGACGTCTTCCTGTTCGATGAACCCTTGTCCAACCTTGATGCCAAACTGCGCGTCGATATGCGGACAGAGATCAAGAAGCTGCACGAGAAGCTAAAGACGACGATCGTTTATGTGACGCATGACCAGATCGAGGCGATGACGCTCTCCACCCGGATTGCGGTCATGTATCAGGGCTATGTGCAGCAGTTGGGCACGCCGAAAGAAATCTACGACACCCCGGCCAATGTCTATGTGGCGACATTCATGGGCAGCCCTGCAATGAACGTGCTGCCGGCAAAAGTCGTCATGCATGAGGGGGTGCCCTATGCCCAGATCAAGGATGCGGGCGGTGTGGAGAAACTCCTGAAGTTCAGTCAGGCCAATATGTCTGACTGGTCTGGCAAGGAAATCCTGCTCGGCATACGCCCCGAGTCGATCACCGACCCGGACGGAGCGGATCGGAACTCCAACAATATCGTGCCGTTTCGCAACCGGATCGGCGTTACGGAGCCGGCGGGCGCAGATACGTTCGTCACCATGGAGCTTGGCGGCATCGACATTGTCGCGCGCATGCGCGCCGATGCGAATGTCGGCGCCGGGCAAGAGTTCGATTTCGCGATCAACATGGACAAGGCCGTCGCCTTCGATCCCAAGACCGAAGAACGCATCAAGCCATGAATGGCGCGGACGTAATCATCGTCGGGTCCGGAATGGGGGGCGCCACCATGGCGGCGTCTCTTGCCGGATCGGGGCGGCGCGTCCTGATCCTTGAGCGCGGGGACTATCTGCGCCCCTCCGCGCATGACCGCGATGACAGATCAATCTTTGTCGACGGCCATTACCGGCCCGACGAAGAGTGGCTGGACGGCGAGGGGCGGCCATTCAACCCGGGCAACTACTACTATGTCGGTGGAAACTCGAAGTTCTACGGCGCGGTTCTCATCCGCTATCGGCGCGAAGACTTTTCTCCGCGCAAGCATATGGGGGGCACAACGCCCGGATGGCCGATTTCCTATGACGATCTTGAGCCTTTCTATTGCCGTGCCGAGCACTTGTACTCTGTCCGCGGAAATCTTGGGGATGACCCGACAGAGCCGCCCCATTCGTCTCCCTATCCGTTCGGGCCGGTTCAGGATGAGCCCGCGATAGCGGATCTGCGTGCGCGGCTGACCGCTCTCGGGTTGCACCCGAGTCGACTCCCGCTTGGCGTGGATCTTGAGCAATGGCTTTCGCGCGCAAGAACGCCATGGGATGCATTCCCCGACACCAATGGCGGCAAGCTGGACGCGGAGACCGCAGGCCTGAAGGCTGCGTTGCAGCATGCCAACGTAACCTTGCGGACGCAGGCCCGCGTTCGCCGCCTGATCTCGGGGGAGGGCAACCGCATCGCCGGGGTTGAACTGACCTCCGGAGAGACCTTGTCGGCTCCGATCGTGGTTCTGGCGGCGGGTGCCGTGCAAACTGCGGCGCTGCTGCTGGCCTCGGCAAACGAAGCCAACCCCAATGGGCTTGCCAATCGCTCAGACCAGGTCGGCCGCAACTTCATGAACCACAATTGCTCGGCGATCCTGGCGCTGCACCCGTTTCGACGCAATGACTCGGTCTATCAAAAGACGCTGGCGCTGAATGACTTCTACCTGACGGGCGGGCCGAACGGTGAACCCTTGGGCAACGCGCAGATGCTTGGCAAGATTTCCGGCGCGATCCTTCAGGCGTCTTCGCCCTTGCCGCGATCCATCGCAAACTGGGTCGCGCGCCACTCGCTCGACATCTACGCGATGTCCGAAGATCTGCCGAACCCGGAAAGCCGCGTCACCCTGGAGCACGGGCGGATCAGACTGGATTGGAGACGATCCAACTGGGATGCCCACTTGGCACTGGTCTCTCGGCTCAAGAGCGTGCTGCGCAAGGCCGGCTACCCGATAGTTCTGTCCCGCCCGTTTGATCGCCGCACCCCCTCGCACCAGTGCGGCACGGCGCGCATGGGGTGCGACGGGGCCTCCAGCGTTGTGGATGCCAATTGCCGCAGCCACGACCATTCGAACCTTTACATCACCGATGCGTCGGTCCTGCCGACTTCGGCCGCGGTGAACCCCGCATTGACCATCGCGGCCCTGTCGATCCGGGCCGCGGAGCATATCGAACGAAACGCGAAGGCTGCTTAGACCGCACCTTGCGACAAGGTCGGCCGATTTGAGGAGGGCAACGAAATGTCCAGAGGTTACGATTTCATCATCATCGGCGGCGGTTCTGCCGGCTCGGTCCTTGCTGGTCGGTTGTCGGAGGACCCGTCGGCACAAGTCCTTTTGCTGGAAGCTGGCGGCAGCGATCGGCATCCGTTTTATCATCTGCCGGCCGGCTTCGCGAAGATGACGAAGGGCATCGGTTCGTGGGGCTGGGACACGGTTCCACAGAAACACATGCAAAACAAAGTCTTCCGATACACGCAGGCCAAGGTCATCGGCGGCGGATCGGCCATCAATGCGCAGATCTACACGCGCGGCAATGCGCAGGACTATGACGACTGGCGGCAGATGGGCTGCGATGGCTGGGGGTATGAGGACGTTCTGCCCTACTTCAAGAAGGCGGAAGACAACGAGACCTACGAGAACCGCTTCCACGGCAAGGGAGGACCTCTTGGCGTGAGTGAGCCACGCGCGCCCTTGCCGGTTTGCGAAGCCTATTTTGAGGCAGCGGCCGCGTTGGGTATTCCGCGAAACATGGATATCAACGGCGAAAAGCAGGACGGCGTCTGCTATTACCAGCTGACGCAGCGCAATGTCCGCCGTTCGTCAGCCTCCATGGCGTATGTGACCCCCAATCGGCACCGCAAGAACCTCACGGTCAGGTTGGGTGCGCAGGTCCGCCGTCTGATCGTCGAGAACGGACGTGCTACTGGCGTTGAGCTGATGGACGGTACCCGGCTCTCCGCAGGTTCAGAGGTTCTGCTTGCCTCGGGCGCGATCGGGTCGCCGCGCCTCTTGCAGTTGTCCGGCATCGGGCCCGCCGACCATCTGCAGGCACTGGGCATTCAGCCCGCATTCGACCAGCCACAAGTTGGAGAAAACCTCCAGGATCACCTGGACCTGTATTGCATCAGCGAACTGTCCGGACCCTACAGCTATGATCGCTACGCGAAGCCGCATTGGGCGGCGATCGCGGGCCTGCAGTACATCTTTGGCCGCAAGGGGCCGGTTGCCTCCTCGCTCTTTGAAACCGGCGGCTTCTGGTACGCTGATCCCGAGGCCCGCTCGCCCGACATTCAGTTCCACCTCGGGCTGGGCACGGGTATCGAGCACGGTGTCGCAGCGATGCCTCAAGGTGGCATCACGCTCAACTCGTGCTATCTGCGCCCTCGCTCGCGCGGGACGGTTCGTCTGCAGAGTGCAGATCCGGCGAAAGCGCCCTTGATCGACCCGAACTATCTTCAGGATCCACGGGATCGGGAGATGTCTATCCGCGGTCTGAAACTGACGCAGGAAATCTCGGCACAGCCAGCGCTATCCAAATACATTCTGGCGGAGCGTTTGCCGGGGCCGGATGTGAAGACCGACGAAGACTATTTCGACTTCATTTGCCAGCACTCCAAGACGTCGCACCATTGTGTCGGCACCTGCCGTATGGGTTCCGATGATGCGGCCGTCGTGGATACGTCACTCCGGTTCAACGGAATTGACGGCCTTCGGATCGTCGACAACTCGATCATGCCGACGGTGATTTCTTCAAACACAAACGCCGCAGCGATCATGATTGGTGAGAAGGCCGCCGATATGATCAAGGCAGAACACGGAATGGGCTGAGCCATGGTACGTCACATCGTTCTGATACGTTTCAAACCAGAGCTGAGCGAGGCGCGCATCGCCGAGCTGTTTGCGGAACTGCATGACATCGAGGGCAAGATCCCGGGCCTTCTGAGCGTGACCTCGGGCCGCAGCGAGAGCCCCGAGAAGATGGAGCGCGGCTACATGCACGGCTTCGTCGTGGATTTCGCGGATTGGGAGGCCCTTCAGGCTTACCAGGACAACGCCGATCATCAGGCGCTGGGCGCAAAGCTGGTAGAGGGTGCGGTGGGCGGCAAAGAGGGCATTCTGTGCTTTGATCTTCCTACAGTCGCGGCGCAGGCGCTTTGATAAGCATTCAAATGCCTTAAAGAGTGCTACAAGACCCAATCGAACCTCGAAGGCAGAGACAAGGTGACCATGAATCGTAGGCCGACAATCATTGATGTTGCCCGCAAAGCCGGCGTCTCCAAGTCGACCGTGAGCCTTGTCTTGCAAAACAGCCCGTCGGTCCGGGAGGACACACGCCAGGCGGTCCGGCAGGCGATGGCCGATATCGGTTATGTCTACAACCGCTCTGCCGCGAACATGCGCATGTCAAATGCCGGGCTTATCGGTTTGGTCATTAACGATCTGCGCAACCCGTTCTTCACCGAGTTTGCGACCTCGCTTCAGATGGCTCTGGCCGAGAAGGGCTATTCGACCGTCATCGCCAACGCGGACGAGAATGCAGACCTGCAAGAGCAGGTGGTCAGTTCGATGATCGAGCACGGCGTTTCGGCGTTGATCATCTGTCCGACATATGGGGACACGAAGGCAACGTTCGATGCGATCGCGCGCGCTGGCATACCGACCATGCAGATGCTGCGCCAGGTTGATGACAGGCTTGAGCTGTTCCCCTTCATTGCGCCGGACTACGTGTCAGGCAGCAGGGAGGCGACACGTCACCTGATCGAGATGAAGGCCCATCGGATAGCCTTCGTCGGCGGGCTTGAGGGCCGCGCGGTCACGGAAGAGCGCAAGGCGGGTTATCTCGAGGTGCTACGAGAGGCCGGGATGAAGCCGGTCGTCATGACGGGAAAATCAAGCCGTGAGTTCGGTCGAAACGCGGCGAAGAAGCTGACGGAGGAGCATCCCGACATCGATGCGGCGGTCTGCTTCAATGACCTCGTTGCTCTCGGAATGCTGTCGGGCTTCTACGAGATCGGGCGAAAGGTTGGCGAGGATTTCCTGATCGTCGGATTCGACGACATTCAGGATGTCGCGCAGACCTATCCGGCTTTGTCTTCAGTGCGTTGCGACATCGCTGCGATTGGGGCGCGGGCCGCGAATACCGTCGTGAACTGGCTCGAACATCAAGAAACCCCGCAGCCCGCGATGCGCACGCCGGTTTCACTATCCGTCCGACAATCCAGTCAAATGAAGAAGCGACGCACCTAGGGGCGGGCCCGGTTTCTTCTGCGCTAGAGAATGACAGTTGCGGCTTGATCAATGGCCTCGACAGGTCGTCGGGAGTATTTGGCGCGCGACGCAATCTGTGACGGCGATGCAACATGTGCGCGGGTAGGCCAGCGCCGGCCGGGAAGTTTTCCTCGAACCTCACGAACCTGTTGCCCTAGGTGAAAGCCTCATGGGAGCCAGGCATGATGAACAGGTGTTTTCGCTATCTGACGGCTGCCGCCCTTTCGCTTGGCGCGATGGTGCCAGGTTCTGCTTACGCGTTCGGGGGGGGCGGAATCGACGTGCGGGTGAAGCCGGTTGGAGTGTCGGCGACGAACTGTCCGTTCAACCCGTACAATGAACCCGCTGGCGTCATCGCAGGAAGTGCGGATCTGTTGTTCGCGGGTCTCTCTGATCCGCCATGGTACGTTACCGCGGGCGGAAGCAGCTGGGTAAACGGGCATCCTTACCACCAGCGGCCACCGCTCGATGACCGCGAGCGACCCTCAGGATGCATGCGGTTTCGTGCCTGGTTCGGTCGTGATCGTCTCGCAAAACGGGGCCGATGGCGCATCCTATGCAAACGATAGCTATATCGGCCTGACTTTCAGAGCACAGTCCGCCGGAGATCCGCAGACATATGAGTACGAAATCGCCATTTCGGGTGCGACGAATACGTCGATAGTCAACACGTGAACGGCCGTCGCGGTGCCAGACACCGAGGCCCCGGTTGTCACAGTGCCAGAGAATATCGTCGTTCCGACGGATCCGGGGGTGTCGACCGCAGTCGTAAGCTATGCTGCTCCGGGTGCGACCGACAATGTCGCTGTAACTTCGGGTCCCACCCTGACGGAAGGTCTTGCATCTGGCACCACCTTCCCGCTTGGCACGACGAACGTCACCTACGCGGCATCGGATGCGGCGGGCAACACAGGCAGCGCGAGTTTCACGGTAACGGTCGTTGATACCGAAGCGCCGATGATTACGCTGAGCACTCCGGCGGGCGAAACGCAGGGGCCCTTCATCGTGACGGCAACGTTCAACGAGGACGTCGTCGGGTTCGAGATTGACGATGTCGTCGTGGGTAACGGTGTCGCGTCTGGTTTTGTCGCGGACAGCGCGAGCGTTTACCGCTTCACGGTGACGCCGACCGCAGAGGGTATTGCGACGATTGATGTCGCCGCGGCCGCAGCACAGGATGCCGCGACGAATGACAGTCTGGCCGCCGATCAGCTCAGTGTAACCTATGACATCTCTGCCCCGACGGTCTCCCTGAGCGGTCCGACGGGTCCGGTGTCTGGGCCCTTTACAGTGACGGCAACACTCAACGAGGTGGTGACCGGTTTCGAACTGGGCGATATTGTGGTCGCAGGCGGCGTGGCTTCGGCGCGAGTGTGGGCGCCTGTGCGGTGACCGAACTGGCGACGAACATTTATCTCGGCGGGTATCTGTCGTTGGGGATGGGGCGGCATGATCTCGACATGGGCGATGGTATTCTCGACATCGTCGGTGATTACAGTTCCCGCAATCTTGAAACCGGGCTGACGCTTTCCGGAACGGTGGACGGCAGCGGCTATCAAGTGCGCCCCGCGCTCTCGGCCTCTTATGGCTATGTCGATCTCGGTGATATCGGCATGACGGGCACGGCCTATGGGGTGGTCGATGACACGCTGGTTCTCGATGCCGGGCATGTGCCGGTCGCGCGGATCAGCTTTGCACCCGAAGTGCTCTTTCCGCTGGATGGGCTGAGCGCGGATACTTCGCAATCCACCCTCGGCGTCGTGCCGCGCGTCAGCTGCGAGTGGATCGATGGGGGCGCGGGCGAGGACGACAGCGGTGGCGGGCTTGGATTCACCCTCCGGCATGTCGACCTGGCAAGTGGCGCGCGTTTCAACGTGGGGTACGACTATGAGAAAGTCGGCGCTCGGGAGACCTCGTCGGTGAGCATGAATCTCGAAATCCAGTTCTGATCAGGATCTCGGCACAGCTTGTATGAAGGCGCGATCCAAGCGGACCGCGCCTTCACCTTTTCAGGCGGATGCCTATTTCCCCGACAGGTCCAGCCTGATTTTTTCAGGTGTTCAGGCCGTTGCGCAGCCACGGCCAAAGGCGATGGGGCGGGGGCGTCATGGCGTCGAACGCGCGGCGGATGGCCCATAACTGACGAAATCGGCGTAAGCGCGCCGTTACGACGCAACTGCCGCAGCCGTGAGGCCGGGTTACGTTGGCAAAGCCCGCACAAAGGGATTATATCTGCGCCGACAAGAACAAGAGGATCCGGCGTGGCCATTTACCTGCATCAGAACGACCTGCCCGAGGGGCTGACCCTTGGGCCCGTGGTTGCCATTGACACCGAAACCATGGGGCTTGACCCGCGCCGCGACCGGTTGTGCCTTGTGCAGCTTTCCTCGGGCGATGGCGACGCGCATCTGGTGCAGATCGCCAAGGGCCAGACCGAGGCGCCGCGCCTCTGTGCGATGCTCGCCGATCCGGGGGTGGAGAAGCTGTTCCACTTCGCGCGATTCGACATTGCCGCGCTTTACAACGCCTTTGGCGTCATCACCGCACCGGTCTTCTGCACCAAGATCGCGTCCAAGATGGTGCGCACCTTCACCGATCGTCACGGGCTGAAATACCTGCTTCAGGAACTGGCGGGCGTGGATATTTCCAAGCAGCAGCAGACCTCGGACTGGGGCGCGGCGGAACTGACGCAGGCGCAGCTCGAATACGCGGCCTCGGACGTGCTCTACCTGCACCGCCTGCGCGAGGTGCTGATTGAGCGTCTGGCGCGCGAGGGCCGCACGGGGCTGGCGAAATCGTGCTTCGACTTCCTGCCCGCGCGCGCACAGCTTGACCTGATGGGGTGGGAGGAGCCCAATGACATCTTCCACCACTGATTACATCGCCACCGCCCGCCGCGTGATCGAGATCGAGGCCGAGGGGCTGGCGCAACTAGCCGAGGGCCTGAACGGCACCTTCGTTGCAGCGGTCGAGACGATCTTGAAGGCGCGCGGCCGCGTTATCGTGTCAGGCATGGGCAAATCGGGCCATGTCGGGCGCAAGATCGCGGCGACGCTGGCCTCGACCGGCACGCCCGCGCAATTCGTCCACCCGGCCGAGGCAAGCCACGGCGATCTGGGCATGGTCACGCCCGACGATGTGGCACTGGTCTTGTCGAACTCGGGCGAGACGCCTGAACTGGCCGACCTGATCGCCCATACCCGGCGCTTCCAGATCCCGTTGATCGGTGTGGCCAGCCGGCCCGACTCGACCCTTCTGCGTCAGGCCGATGTCGCGCTGGTGTTGCCGCGCGCGACCGAGGCCTGCGGCACCGGCAATGTGCCCACCACCTCGACCACCATGACGCTTGCACTGGGCGATGCGCTGGCCGTCGCGCTGATGGAGCATCGTGCGTTCACGCCCGAGCATTTCCGCACCTTCCATCCGGGCGGCAAGCTGGGAGCGAAGCTGTCCAAGGTCGCCGACCTCATGCATGAGGACATGCCGCTGGTCCCCGAGACCACACCCATGTCCGAGGCGCTTCTGGTCATCAGCCAGAAAGGCTTTGGCGTCGTCGGGGTCACCGACGCCCAGGGGCATCTGTCGGGCATCATCACCGACGGCGACCTGCGCCGTCACATGGAGGGCCTGCTTGGCCATACCGCCGTCGAGGTGATGACGCGCAACCCGCGCACCATCGCGCCCGGCGTGCTGGCCGAATCCGCCGTGGCCGTGATGAACGAGAAAAAGATCACCTGCCTCTTCGCGGTCGATCAGGGGCGCCCGGTCGGCATCCTGCATATCCACGACTGCCTGCGCGCCGGGGTGGTCTGATGCGCTATGACAACAGCCATTCGATGATCGTGGCATGGGTCAAGATTGCCCTGCCGCTGGCCGCGCTTGCGCTGTTGTCCACGCTGTTCATGTTCTCGGACAAGGTCGATCCGCAGCTTGCGCAGTTCTATGCCAAGGTCGATGTGGCCGAACTTGCGCGCGAACAACGCATGACCTCGCCGACCTATGCCGGCATGACTGAGGATGGCTCCGCCCTGACGGTGCGCGCCAGCGCCGCGCGGCCCGATCCGAATGGCGGCGCGGGGGCCTCGGCCGAGCGGCTGGTGGCCAAGATCGAAACGCGTGACGGCATGGTGACCGATCTGACGGCGGCCGCCGGGCTGCTCGATCCCGGCAACGAGGGGATCAGGCTGTCCGACGGGGTTACGGTGCAGACCTCGACGGGCTATCGCATGGCGACGCCCGTGGTGCAGATCGCCACCGACCGCTCGCGCCTCGAAGCGCCGCAGCCGGTGATGGCCGACGGCCCCTTCGGCACGATCAATGCCGATTCGATGTTGATGACGACCAATGCGGCAGGTTCGCAGGATCTGATTTTCAATGGGCATGTAAAGCTGATATATCAGCCGCAAGAGTGAGGTTTTCATGTTCTCCCGTTCGCGCATTCTTGCCCTGATTTTTCTGCTCGTACCGGTGGCCGTTTCGGCACAGGAGGTGGCCTTCGCCGGGCTGCGTGCCGATACTGCGGCCCCGGTCGAGGTGACGGCCGACAGCCTGTCGGTTAACCAGGCGGATGGCACGGCGGTGTTTTCGGGCAATGTCGTGATCGGCCAGGGCGAGATGCGCCTGCAGGCGGCAACGGTGCAGGTCGAATATGGCGCGGACAATTCCAAGATCGCGCGGCTTCACGCCTCGGGAGGGGTCACGCTGGCCTCGCCGACCGAGGCCGCCGAGGCCAGCGACGCGGTCTATGATGTGACCACCGGGCGGCTCGTGATGACGGGCGATGTACTGCTGACCCAGGGTGCGAGCGTCATGTCGGGGCAAAAGCTCGACGTCGATCTGAATACCGGCGTGGGCCGGATGGACGGGCGGGTTCGCACGATCCTGCAACCGGGGGGCAACTGATGGCCACCCCCGAACTCAGCCTGGCCGAGGGTGCAGGCGGCCTGCGCGTCACCAACCTGCGCAAGAGCTATCGCAAGCGGCTGGTGATCCGCGATGTCTCGCTGGAGTTGAACCGCGGCGAGGTCGTGGCGCTTCTGGGCCCGAACGGCTCGGGCAAGACCACCTGCTTTTACAATGTCGCCGGGCTGATCACCCCCGACTCCGGTCAGGTCTCCATAGACGGGCGCGATGTGACCACCCTGCCGATGTATCGCCGCGCCAAATTGGGCATCGGCTACCTGCCGCAAGAGGCCTCGATCTTCCGCGGCCTTTCGGTCGAGAAGAACATCATGGCGGTGCTGGAAATCGCCGAGCACGATCCGCACAAGCGACGGGAAAGACTGGAAGAATTGCTTGGCGAGTTCTCGATTGAGCATCTGCGCCACGCCTCGGCGCTGGCGCTGTCGGGGGGCGAGCGGCGGCGGGTGGAGATCGCGCGCTGTCTGGCTGCCGACCCCAAGTATCTGCTGCTCGACGAACCCTTCGCCGGGGTTGATCCGATCGCCGTGGGCGAGATCCGCGCGTTGGTGTCGCAGCTCAAGGAACGTGGGATCGGTGTGCTCATCACCGACCATAACGTGCGCGAAACGCTCGAGATCGTGGACCGCGCCTACATCCTGCACGATGGCAAGGTGCTGATGTCGGGCACCACCGAAGAGGTGGTCCACGATGAAAATGTGCGCCGCGTCTATCTGGGGCAAAACTTCCGCATCATCTGAGTGCTGCGGTGCAGCGAAGTTGACCCGTTGACACCCCTCGCGATCCGTTCCCAAATGAGACAAATGCGTGAACATGGCCCCATTGCCCGAGCACCCTTTTCGACCGATTCCGGTCCGTCTCGGCCATTGCCCTGCGCACAGCCATTCCCCAGATTTAACCGGCCCGCCTCCCCGACAATTCCGTCCGGGTTCGGGCCACTGACGTGAAGGAGAAGCCATGCGGTACCAGATCAGCGGCAAACAGCTTGACGTGGGCGAAGCGCTGCAAACCCATGTAAAGTCCGAACTGGGCGAAACGGTGGACAAGTATATGCAGCGCCCCACGGATGCGACCGTGGTGTTTTCGCGCGATGCGCATGAGTATATCTGTGAAGCGACGGTTCATCTGTCGACCGGCCTGACCGCCACGGCGACGGGCCATGCAACCGAGATCTATGCAGCCTTCGAATCTTGCCGTGAGAAGATGGACAAGCAGCTGCGCCGCCACAAGCGCCGGCTGAAGGATCATCACAAGGAACGTTCGCAGCCTGTTGAATTTGGCGCTGCCGGCCTGTATGTGCTCGCCGCGGATGAAGAAGAGTCGCACGAGGACGGCGGTGGCCTTGCTCCCGTGATCGTGGCCGAGATGGAGACCAAGGTCCCCACGCTCTCGGTCGGCGAGGCGGTGATGCAGATGGAACTGGCCAATGCCTCGATGCTGGTCTTCCGCAACGAGAAACATGGCGGGGTCAACGTCGTGCATCGCCGCGATGACGGCAATGTGGGCTGGATCGACCCGCGCAACAGCAAATGAGCGCCTGACGATGGCAGGCGCGGAAAAAGGACAGATGGATCTATCCTCGCTGCTCAAGCCGGGTGCCGTTAAGGCACTCGTCAACGTTACGAGCAAGAAGCGCCTGTTTCAGGACCTCTCGGAAATCGCGCATTCAGCCTACGGGCTGGATGCGGCTCAGGCGGTCGACGCCCTGCAGGAACGTGAAAGCCTTGGCCCGACGGGCGTGGGGCATGGCGTTGCCCTGCCGCATGCGCGTCTGCACGGCCTGAAATCGGTCGTGGGCGTGTTCCTGCGCCTCGAAAAACCGCTCGATTTCGATGCGGTGGACCGGCTGCCGGTCGATCTGGTCTTCGCGCTGTTCGCGCCCAAGGATTCGGGTGTCGATCATCTCAAGGCTCTGGCGCTCGTCTCGCGCACCATGCGCAATGGCGAGGTCTGCGCCAAGCTGCGCGCCAATACCGATCCGGCGGCGCTGCACGCCGTTCTGACGGCCGGGCCGGGTGCGCAAGCCGCCTGATCAGGCGCGCCAATCCCCAAAACCGAATTGCAGGAAGTCGCGCGGATAAGCCTCTCGCGCGGCTTTTTCCATTTCGGGCTGCCAGATATCGGCCAGCTTGACCGGCCCGCTATCCGGGTCGGGGGCGGTGAAGGCCGGTGTCTCCAACCCCGCGGCGCCCGCCAGATAGGCCAGATCCTCGGCCAGCCGATCTTCGCGCGCGAGCAAGTCGGGCGCACCGATCTGCGAGATCGACTGAACCATATTCGATTGGCTCGCCCAAAGCGGCTGCACCGGCAGCTTGGTCTGCCCGCCCAGATGCGGCTTGAGCCAGCGCAGCCATGCCAGAAACGCCGGGCCGTGATCGTCGAGTTTCATCTTATAGCTTTTCGTCAGAACCCGGCGCGTCTCTTCAAAACTCGGGGCCTCAAGCAGCGTGCAGAAGGCCTGATGAGCGCGCAAGAGCGGGTGGCGCAGCACGGTGAAGCTGCGATGGCCGGGGTGACGGCGCTTCCATTGGCGCAGGGTCTTCTGCGAGAAGCCATCCTCGACCTCGCCCAACTGCTCCAGCCACGCGCGGATCGCCGCGTCCGGCGCAGGGCGGATCGGCATGAACAACAGTCCGCCCCCGCGCAACGCCATGAAACCGGGCACATTCGGCCCCCGGCGCGGTTCAAAATTCGGCGTGCGCGCCAGGTTGAAATGATCGAGCCGCGAAAGCGCCGCCTCCATCGCCGCCGGGTTGGAAACCTTGTCTTCCAACGGTTCGGGATTCTGTGGCACAAGCTTGCTGGAAAGCGTGTCCAGACGCGCCTCGACTCCAAGCCATTGCGCCAGCCCGTTCAGCACGGACAGATCGGGCACATCCTCATAATCGAGATAGAAGGCCGTCTGCCCCGAGGTCTGAAGCGCGTGCAAGACACGCAACTGGAACTGCTGCAAGGTTTCCAGGTGGGCGGCATACTCAGCCGCGTCAAACTTGGCCAGCGCGGCGATGCGATGGCGCGCATCGGCAAGCCGCCACTGGCCGGTCGCCCGCGCGATCTTGAGGCTGATATAGCTTTCCAGCGGATTGCGGTTCAGAACGATCTTGGCGCAGCGCGGATCGTCCAGCATCGCGCCAAGCACGCGCGGATCGTGATCAGGGAAATAGCGGCAGCCGTTCAGACCGGGCTCGGCGCCGATCCTTTGCCACAGCACCAGCGGGTCGGCATCGCGCTCGGCCAGACTCATTCCCAGAAGCGTGTCGCGCTTGGGGTAGCCGATCAGCGCGGGGTTGAAGGCCTCGCCATGGCAGGTCACGCCCGCCAGCGCGTTCAGCGCGGCTTCGAGCAGGTTCGAGCCCGTCCGCATCGCCGCAAGGATGACGAAGCTGTCGAAGCGCGCCATCGGTTACTTCACCACGACATAGGGCCGTGGCCGCGCGGGCGCGTTGGGGCGCTGATCGGCTTCGGTCGGGAAATGGCCGGCCAGCCGCAACTGCATCCCCTGGTTCTTCAGCGCCTGAAGAAAGCCGCCAAAACCGGTCAGATCGACGATATGCGGCGCCTCGGATAGGCGCCGGGCGTTGCGCGGGGCGATCTCATCGACGATGGCCTGCAGGTTCTCCATCGGGTGTTCGAGGAATTCCGACATGCTCCAGACCCGGATACGGGCCTTGGCAAGCACGGACTTCAGGATCTCGACCTGATCGAATTCGATCTGTTGCAGGCGCGCGGCCTCGTTCCGGATCTCGGCGAAGGTCAGGTTTGAGCGGAACAGCGGCACCGCCCAGGCCCCCGTCACGACCGAGATCTGCGCGTTGGGGTCGGCGGCGGTGAAGGCGTTCAGGCTTTGCGTGTCGCGCGGGCCAAACATGAAACATTGCCGCTCGCCGCGCGAGTTCCAGATCAGGCTGGCGAGGAAGGACTGGGGGTCATAGTCGCGCAGGGTCGCGGAATCGGACAGGCAGCCGTTGAAAACCGTCTCTGACCCGGCGAATTCGGCCCGTTCGGGTCCGAACAGATGGCCATGCACCCGCGCGCCAACCTGCCGCGCCAGCCAGTCGTCGAAATCCTCGAACAGTTCGGTGAAGCCCTGAAAGATCGAGTAGGGCGCCGATGTCTTTCCATTCTCGCGGCCGCGCAGCGGATAGCGTGACTGCATGTAGAGCCCCGCACGCCCCTTGGTGCGCCGTTCCACCGCCTGCGCAAAGAGGCGATCGACCTTCGAGGGGTTCGGCTCGGCCTGGCTCGCGGCCATGCGGTTGGGGGCGAGGAAGGTCGTATAGAGCTGGTCGGCCTTGGGCCAGACCTTGCGCGCCACGAAGCAATCCGAGCGGCGCAGCAGCTCAAGGTGGTCATCGTAGAAGATATGCGGCTTGCCCTGAAAATCGAACTTCGACAGCGTCAGCGAGCGGCTTTCGAGCGCGCCCGAGTAGCGCCGCACGAGCGTCTGGAAATAGGCCTCGTCCGGGATCCAGACCTTCTTGAAATAACGCTCGTAGAGCTTGCGTTTGGGGTCTTGCAGGATCGCGCTCAGCGTGCGGCGGGTCAGGCACCACCACTGGCTGCCCAGATGCGGGTCCAGCCCCTCGGGGATGGTGCGCTTGAAGCCGAGGCGGCGTTGCAGCGCGACGTAGCGGTCAAAGGCCTTGCGCTGCGATTTCCACGAGAAGGGGAAGCGCAGGGTGAATCGCTCCATATCCACGCCGCCCATAGTCCAGCCGACATCGGTGGTGGTCACGCTTTCGATGAAGTCGGTGTTGGGCCGCGCGTCGAGATAGTCGATCAACTCCTGCACGGGGCGCAGCGGCAGGCAGGCGCCTGAGGCCAGATAGACATGCCGCACCTCGGGGTGTCGGGCCAGCATCTGCTCGGCCCCGGCCTGCGAGGCGGCCACCAGCGACCAGGTGCCCCAGTCGCACTTGAACCGCTTGCAGAACGAGACAGTATCGAGATCGGCGACGGCGGCTGTCAGTTTCCCGTAATCGGCATCGCTGACCCGGTGATCGACATGGATCACCACCGGCGTGCCATGCTCGGCCCAGTGCCGCGCGATCTGCGCGGTCCGGTGAAGCGCCGTATGGCACAGAATGATGAAGCCGACGGTCATGCCCATGTCCTAAGCCCAGTTCCCCTTCGACATCAGGCCAAGGATCTCAAGCTGTCGCCAGTTGATATATTTCTCGGACCATTTGCACCAGAGGTCCGGTTCTTTCGCCAGCGTTTCGGAATAGGCGCGATATTCGCGTGAGCCGCCGAAATGCTCGCCCCGCTCCATCTCCTCGGTGATCTTCTCGCTCAGCGGCGAGATGAACTTGGCATGCAGCAAGCAGCCCGAGACCTTCTCGCCGCCCCATTCGTCATAGACGGCGTTTAGCCCGCGCGGCAGCATCATGTGGGTCGAGGAGATGAAGGCAAAGCCGCGCTGCCAGCGCACCAGCGGCACCTTGTTGAGCGAGGGCGCCTCGGTCGGGCGGTCGGCAAAGAACATCCGTGCGCGCGGCCCGCCCTGGATCCAGAGGTTGTGATACTCGGGGTTCTTCGAGATCGTGTAATTGCCGCCGTCGAACCAGCAGGCCGTCTCGAACGGGTTATCGCCCGCGCGGTAGGGCACGGCGTCGATCGGGCCCTTGGGATACATGTCCAGCATCATCGCCGGGAAGGCGCGGATGTCATAGGTATCGAGCCAGTCGGTCAGCGCGTCGATGGGCCGCGTATCGCAGAAGGGATAGACGAAGAACTCGTCAGGATCGACCGTCAGCGTCCAGTGCCCCGTGCCGTATCTGCGCAAGAGCCAGTTGATCCAGTCGATCCCGTAGCGCGAGCTTTTGTAGCTGGCCTCGGTGCGCCAGAGCGACACATCGGGCTGGGCCAGCAGATACTCGGTCGAGCCATCGTCCGAGCCGTTATCCACCATCAGGAAATGCCGCACGCCGAGTTCGCGATAGTAGCGCAGGAAATAGGGCAGGCGGATCTTCTCGTTGCGCAGCGTGGTGAAGACCAGAACATCCGAGCTCACGATCGCGCCGGTCCGGTCGGCAAGGCAGTTCAGTTCATGGCGCTTGCGGAAGGCCCGGAACAGCAGACGCTTGCGTTTGTAACGCAGGCGCAGGGTCTCCCGTATGCTCATTCCGCCGCTCCGTCCACTTCAGGCGCTGTTCAGCGAAGCCTTTCACACCGCGCTTAACACGAGGTTGAAATGCGCCTCCCAGCTTGGCAGGGCCGGATGATCCTTGTCCGAGGATTCCGCCCGTTCCTGTCCGCGCCCGCCGCCTGTCAGTTCCAGTATCGTGTTAACCCAGTCATAGCTGTCGGTCGGGTCTGCGTAAATGACACTGTTGCCCAGGAATTCCCCGTAAACCGGCAAAGGTGCCGCGATCACACGAGTGCCAAGCGCCATCGCCTCAAGCGGAGGCAGGCCGAACCCTTCCGCGAAAGAGGGCATGAGCAGCGCATGCGCCCCTGCCAGCAATGCGGATACCGCCGCATCGTTCAGGTCGGACAGCTCATGCACAACCTTTCCCATATAGGGCGCGCTGTCGAGACGGTGGAAAACTGCCTCATTCTTCCAGCCGCGGTGGCCGATGATCAACAGGCGCGGGGCCGCCTCGGGGCCCATGCGGGCGATGATTTCTTCCCAGGCGTCAAGCAGCAAGGCGTGGTTCTTGCGCGGCTCGATCGTTCCGAGGGTCACGAAATAGTCCGGCATCAGATCCAGATCGGGCGGGATCGCATGTGCATCGGGGCGCGGCAGATCGACACCTAGGTGGGCAACGAGGCAGGGCGGGTGCTGCGCTCCGGCGTGGCGCCGGATGTCGGCCATGGTCGCGGCCGAGTTGCACAGGATCAGATCGGCATTGCGCAGGACCGCGTCGAAGGCGGCGCGGAACCGCTCGGGCTCGCCGATCCCCGCATAGTCGGGAAGATCGAGCGGGATCGTGTCATGCAGCATGACCGTGATCCGTAGCCCCGGCACCCGGCGCAGCCGCTGCAGGTTCTTTTGCTTGAGCGAGCTTTGCCCGACATTGATATAGCTGATCGGGCGCGGCAGGCGGCGTGAAAGCATCCAGGCCAGCCCGCCACCCGGCACCCGCGCCAGCGCGCGTGCCCGCAACCCGGCCTCAAGCCGCAGGCGCGGGCTGGTGCGGCCGCGCAGCCGGTTGATCAGGCCGGGTGAGGGCAGTGTCTCGGGCGCGCCCAGTGCGGCGAAAACATACTCGGCCTCCGAGCCGCGCAGCAGCAAGAACCCGTAGGCGGTGCGGCAAAGCAGGAAGAGCGGCACATCCTCATGCCGCAGCCGGTCGAGATAGGCAGCCTCAACCCGGTCGATCCCGGTCATCGGGCCACGCCCCACCCGCGACACGAGCCGCGTAATATCCAGAAGTCGGCAGGCGGGCCTATCGCTCATAGTGGCCGCTTTGATGCCAGCGCCAGGCATCGGCGATCATGGTGGACAGATCGGCGCGCCTTGGCGTCCAGCCCAGCTCGCGCATCGCCTTGGTCGAACCCGAGACCAGCACCGCCGCATCGCCGGGCCGCCGGTCGCCCTCGATGATCGGCACCTCGCGGTTCGTGACGGCGCGGGACTGCGCGATCACCTCGCGCACCGAAAAGCCCTGACCGGTGCCCAGACAGAACACTTCCGAGCCCTTCCCGGCCTCAAGCCATTGCAGCCCCAGCACATGCGCATCCACCAGATCGCAGACATGGACATAATCGCGGATGCAGGTGCCGTCGGGCGTGGGGTAATCCGAGCCGAAGACCGTCAGCGCCGGGCGCTTGCCGTCGATGGCGTCAAGCATCAGCGGGATCAGATGCGTCTCGGGCCGGTGGAACTCGCCCACCTCGCCCTCGGGGTCCGAACCCGCGACGTTGAAATAGCGGAAGATGACCGCGCGCAACCCGTGGCTTAGCCCGAAATCGCGCAGAATGTCCTCGATGGCGCGTTTTGAGCCGCCATAGGCGTTGATCGGGCGTTGCGGCGTGGTCTCGTCCAGCACGACACCGTCCTGATCGCCATAGGTCGCGCAGGTCGAGGAAAAGACGAAATCGAGGCAACCCGCCGCGCAGGCCGCCTCGATCAGATTGAGCGACGAAAGCACATTGGCGCGCCAGTATTTGCCGGGGTCCTGCATCGACTCGCCGACAAGGCTGAGGGCGGCGAAATGCATCACCGCCACCGGCCGCCATTTCGCGAAAACCGCATCAAGGCGCGCCCGGTCGGCCAGATCACCCTCTTCGAGCGGACCGAACTTCACCGCGTCGCGCCATCCGGTGACAAAGCTGTCGTAGGTGACGGGCACATAGCCTGCGGCCCGCAGGGCCTTGCAGGCGTGGGAGCCGATATAACCGCCCCCACCCGTCACCAGAACATGCTTGGCCATGGGTTACTCGGCGGCCGAACGCATCGCGATGAGGTCGGTCAGGTAGTCCGAGAATTCATCGCGCAGGTCCTCACGCGCGAGGCCGAAGGCCACCGTCGCCTGCAAGAAGCCCGCCTTCGAGCCGCAGTCGTAACGCTGGCCGCGGAAGCGGTAGCCATAGACCGGGTTGCCCTTGCTGATTTCCTCGGCAATGGCGTCGGTCAGCTGGATCTCGCCACCGGCGCCCTGCTTCTTGGCGTTGAGGTTGTTCATGATCTCGGGCGTCAGGATGTAGCGACCGATCACGGCGAGGTTCGAGGGCGCCACTTCCGGCTTGGGCTTTTCGACCATGCCCTTGGCCTTCACTACCGCGCCGTTCTCCTCGGCGATGTCGAGAACGCCGTAGGACGAGGTGCGCTCATGCGGGACCTCCATCGCGGCGACGATATTGCCGCCGGTTTCCTCATAGGCTTCCATCATCTGCTGCAGACAGGGCTTGTCGGCGGCAATGACGTCGTCGGTCAGGATCACCGCGAAAGGCTCGTCGCCAACGAGGCGGCGCGCGCACCACACGGCATGGCCCAGACCAAGCGCGCGGTTCTGGCGCACATAGGCGATGGCGCCCGAATCCATGTTGGTCGATTCAAGAATATCCAGCAGCTGTGTCTTGCCCGACTTGCGCAGCTGGTTTTCCAGCTCGGGCGCGTCGTCGAAGTAATCCTCAAGCGCCGACTTGCCACGCGAGGTGACGAAGATGAATTCGGTGATGCCAGCCGCGCGCGCTTCGTCGATGGCATACTGGATCAGCGGGCGATCGACGAGCGTCAGGATCTCTTTCGGGATCGACTTGGTGGCGGGAAGAAAGCGCGTTCCGAGACCTGCTACCGGAAAAATCGCTTTGGTAACCTTACGTTTCATTACTCACCCGATATTTGCAGGCGGCGCCATGCCGCCCTTGCGGTTGGCGCGATATTAGGCGTTTTCAGGTGCAGAAAACAAGAAGTGCCCCCTGCGGCCGAAACATGCCTCGCGGAAACTTGCTTGGAGTGAAAGATTTGCGCGAGCGGGGTGCTAGAGGCCCCGAAACGGGGCGATCTGCGCGATCTCGTGGCGCAGCCGCGCGGCGAAGCGCCACGGGGCGAAGGCGGGCTGGTCCCGATCCGATTTCCCCCACAGCCCGCCGCTTTGCTCCCAGTAGCCCTCGGGATGAAACCGGACCCTGTGGCGGCGGATCGACGGGGCGAAGAGAAAGAGCGAAACCACCGCGCCTTGGGCGACCGCACGCGCGGCCTCTGCGCGTTTGGCGCGGGCCTGCCAGATGCGGCCCGCGATGATGCGGCGGGGGCGCGGCCCTGCGGGAAACGGCAGGAAGGCGTCGGAGGCCGGGCCGATCCCGGGCAGCGGGTTGATCGGGCGGGCCTCGCCTGCGTCCAGCCCCTCGGTCAGGCTGAGGATCAGCGGCCCGAGAGCAGCGCGCGGCAGGCGCCCGTCAGCGACATAGTTCTCAAGCCGCATGCGTTGGGCCTCCAACAGGGCCTCGCGTGCTTTGCGGATTGCATCCGCCGGGGCGTGCTTGCGCCAGAAGACTGCCGAGGAGGCGCCAATTTCATGCAGGTCGGTCGGCGTCCGATCCGCCCTGCGCCGGGCCGAGGCAGCGAAACCGTGATGCACCTGCGCGCCCGGCACGATGGCGGTCAGCCCGCCACTCGTGGTCAAGCGCAGGTTCAGGTCGGTCTCATCAAGATAGAAGCGGAACGCCGGATCAAAGCCGCCAAGCGCGGCCACCGCATCACGGCGAAAGGCGCAATTGGTGCCCTCGGTGCGGATCGCGCCCTCGGGCGGGGGCGGCAGGAGCGTCGCTTGCCCCTCGGCCACGCTCAGCCCACGGCTGACGCCAAGCTGGTCGGTCTGCGAGGCTTTCCACTGATAGGAGATCCCGTTACGCCCGCGCACGAACCCGCCTGCGGCCACCACACGCGGATCTGCGAAAGGCGTGGTCAGACGGCAGAGCCAGGTCGGCTCGGGCACGGCGTCGTCGTCGATAAACGCAATCACAGGCGCCGCAGCCACGACGATCCCGGCATTGCGGGCGGCCGAGATATTGGCCTCGTCAAAGAGGATGCTCTTGACGGGTAGCGCCTCGGTTACGGCCAACCCTTCGGGGTCGGCAACCACGATCACTTCGAAATCCGGGTGGTCGAGTTGTGCAAGGCCGCGAAGGCACAGCGACAGATGTTCGGGCCGGTGGCGCGAGACGACGATAACGCTCGTGCGCACCGGCGCCGGGCTCATTCGAGGCCCATGCCCGCCATCATCGCCTCGATCCGGGCGACGTCAGAGGGGTTGTTCAATTCCCAGAACTCGCGTCCGCGGGCCTCGACCTCGGTGCATAGCACCGCGCGGCCGTTTTCGAGGAAACGCAACTGCTCCAGCCCTTCGAGCGTTTCCAGCGGGCCGATGGGCCAGTCGGGGTAGGCGAGCAGCGTCTCGGGGCGGTAAGCATAGACGCCGACATGGTGGAAAACCGGCGTCGGCGCGTCCGGGGCATAGCTTTCCGAGGTGTAGGGGATGACCTCTTTCGAGAAGTAGATCCCGCGATTGCCCGCGCCGAAGACGGCGGTGGTGCCGCCGACTCGGCCGTGATGGCGGTCTTCGCGCAGGCTGGCCAGCATCGCGCCCTCGCACCGCAGCACGGGGGTGGCCAGTTCGGCCCAGGGGTTCGCCTCAAGGCCCGCGATCAGATCTTCGATGAACCAGGCGGGCGTCAGCGGCGCATCGCCTTGCAGGTTCACCACGATGTCATAGCCGCCACCCAGGTTGCTGTACGCCTCCGCGCAGCGCTCGGTCCCGTTGCGGCACTCGGTCGAGGTCATCACGACCTCGGCGCCGTGGCGCTCGGCCTCGGCCTTGATGCGCTCGTCATCAGTGGCGACGACGACGCGATCGACGCCCTTCACGGCCATCGCGGCCTCCCAGCTGCGCTGGATCAGGGTCTTGGACACGCCGCTTGCCCCGGTCAGCGCCACAAGGGGCTTGGCCGGATAGCGGGTCGAGGCATAGCGGGCGGGGATGACGATCAGAACGGACATTATTTCACCAGAAGCACGCCCGGGGCATAGGCGATGAAGAAGGGGTTCTCGAAACCGGGCTTGCCATAGGTAAAGGGCGTGTGGTCGTCAAATCGCACCATCTCGCCGCCCGCGCCGCGCAGAACTGCATCGCCCGCCGCCGTGTCCCATTCCATCGTGCGGCCAAGGCGCGGGTAAAGATCTGCCTCACCCGTAGCCACCAGACAGAATTTCAGCGACGATCCTGCCGAGGTCATGTCTTTCACGCCATATTGCGCAATGTAATCGTCAGTCGCCTGATCGCGGTGCGATTTTGATGCGACCACCATCAACCCGCGATTGTCGGGCATCGAGACGGTGATCGGCGTCTGCGCTCCGGGGGTTTCCTTGTCGAACTCGGGCCCGACCTCTTCGACCGAGCGCCCGTCGGCCAGCGTGTAAAACAGCCGCCCCTTGGCGGGCGCATAGACCACGCCGCGCACCGGCACGCCTTCGAGCACATAGGCGATGTTGACGGTGAAATCGCCGCGGCGCTGGACGAATTCCTTGGTGCCGTCGAGCGGATCGACGATCAGGAAGGTGCTGACCTGCTGGCCGTGGCTTGCGGCCTGTTCCTCGGTCACTTGCGCCACCTGCGGGAAAGCCTCGGCCAGACCCTCCGAGATCAGCGCATCGGCGGCCTCGTCGGCCTCGGTCACGGGCGAGGCGTCGGACTTCGACTTCACCTCGAACTCGGGCGAGTTGTAGATTTCCATGATCTTGTCGCCGGCTTCCAACGCCAGGCGGCGCATCACGCTGACGAGTCGTTCATAATCCATCTTGCACTCCATTCCAGATCGCCCGAGGCCCGATTGCTACAGGGCGACACCCACCTTATGATGCGCCATCAACGGAACGGCAAGTTTTCCCGGCCATGATCGGGGCACGGCAAGGCCAGGATCGCAGGGAATGTTCACGGCAAAGCGCAGCAATTCAACGCTCGGCTCGACCTTCAGCCTGCTGGAGCTGGTGTTTCACCTGACCGCGCGACGCATTCGCGGATCGAGCGGGAATGCCATCGTCGGGCTTCTGTCGAACATGGTTCAGGCCGTGGTGATGCTCGCGGTCATGTATGTCTTCATGAACATCGTTGGCCTGCGACGAACTGTCGTGCGCGGCGACTACGTTCTTTATCTCTACAGCGGCATCTTCCTGTTCATGACCTATAACAAGACGATGGCGGCGGTTTCGGGCTCTGGCGGGCCGACATCCTCGATGATGAAACACGCCCCGATGACCACCGCAGCGGCCATCCTGTCTTCCGCACTTGCGGTTCTCTACAATCAGGTGCTGACGCTGGTGGTGGTGCTCTACCTCTACCACGCCATCGTCACTCCGATCGAGATCGACAATTGGCAGGGTGCCTTCGGGATGCTGTTGCTGGCGTGGTTTGTGGGGATGACGGTCGGGCTTGTTTTCCTGGCGGTTACACCTTGGGCGCCGGGTCTGATCGGAATCGTGCGCCTTGTGTATATGCGGGCGAACTTCATCGCCTCGGGCAAGATGTTTCTGGCCAACTCCCTGCCCCCGAAGATGCTGGCCCTGTTCAGCTGGAACCCGCTGTTCCACCTAATCGACCAGTCCCGCGGCTTCACCTTCATCAACTACAACCCGCATTTCACCGACTGGCACTATGCGCTCTACGTCGGGCTGGCGCTGTTGATGCTGGGCCTGCTGGGCGAGTTCTACACCCGCCAGCATGCCTCGGTCAGTTGGGGTAAGGGCGGCGTTCTTTAAGCGCGGCGGATCGTGTCGCCATATTGGATGACCGGCTCCAGCTCGACCACCTCGCCGCCGATCAGCCCTTGATGCGGACGCCCGGCGATGATCTGCGCGGCGGTGCGGCCGATCTCGCGACGGCAGGCGTCCATCGTGGCCAGACGCACCGGAAGACCGTCGAGCAGATCGACCCCATTGAAGCCCGCCAGCCCCAGTTTGCCCGGCACGTCATAGCCGTTCTCAAGGCACCACAGCAGGCCGCCCGCGCCGATCATGTCGTTCGAGTAATAGAGGAAGTCGATGTCCGGGGTGCGCTTCAGCATCGCCTCGGTCATCTCGCGACCTTTCAGCAGCGCCGACCCGCCCGAATAGAACTCGGTATCGGCGAGCGTGACACCCGCCTTCGCCAGCCCCTCCTCGAAACCTTCAAGGCGTTTACGCGCACGGTGGTCCTCGGGCATCTTGGTGCCAAGGAAACCGATGCGCCGGTAACCTGCCGCCAGGATCGCCTCGGCCATGTGCAGGCCCGCGCGGCGATGCGAGATACCGACGACCGAATCGACGCCGCGCCCGTCCACATCCATGATCTCGACAACCGGCGCGCCGGCGTTCTCAAGCATGGCCCGTGCGGCGGGGGTATGTTCGATCCCCGCGATGATCAGCCCGGAAGGCCGCCACGAGAGCATCTCGTAAAGCACGCTCTCTTCTTTCTCGGGGGAGTAGTTCGTGACGCCGAAGACCGGTTGCAGCCCGGTATCCTCCAGCTCCTGGGAAATGCCTGAAAGCACCTCGGGGAACACCAGATTCGAGAGCGAAGGCACGATCACCCCCACAAGATTGACCCGCTGCGAGGCCAGCGCCCCGGCGATCTTGTTGGGCACATAGCCAAGCTCCTTGGCGGCCTCGAGCACCTTCTCGCGCGTCGAGTCGGACACATCTCCTCGGTTTCGCAGAACCCTGCTCACCGTCATTTCCGAGACGCCGGAAGCCTCAGAGACATCGCGCAGAGTCAGCGGGCGGCGGGGTTCGACAGGAGGTCTGGACACGCAATTGGCCTTTCGTTGGGGATGTACCTTGTTAGCGCCAAATATTTCTCTTGCGCAAGCGTCTCGCGCTGGATATGTTAGCGATAACGGCAGAGGGCTAGAATCCGAACAATCCGAAGCCGGCTATACCAGCAAGCGTGTAGACTCCGATCGCTGAGCTGGGTTGAAAAGGGGGAGCGGTGGGCCAATACGCTCCCCCTTTTTGCATCTTCGCTCCCTTGCACGAGAACCGATTGCCCGCGATAAGGGGGCGATGGCCCCGTGGCTCAACTGGATAGAGCAGCCCCCTCCTAAGGGGCAGGTTACAGGTTCAAATCCTGTCGGGGTCACCATCTTTTCCTCCCTCCGCCGCGATGATTGACAGCGCGGGGCAGCCGCCCTTAGCGTTCGGCATGACCGATCGCCTCGATCCCCAGATCATGGACGCCGTCCGCGCAAGCTTCGCGCGTCAGAACGCCATGGGCTTGATCCGCGCCGAGCTGCTGGTGATCGCGCCGGGGCGCACCGAGATCCACTTGCCGCATTGGCAAGGGGTCGAACAGCAGCATGGCTTCGTGCATGGTGGTGTCGTTGGCATGATCGCCGATTCGGCGGCGGGCTATGCCGCGATGACAACCGTGCCGCAGGGGGCTTCGGTCCTGACGGTGGAATACAAGATCAACCTTGTGGCGCCGGCGGTCGGATCGAAGCTGATTGCGCGCGGCACCGTGCTGCGGCCCGGCCGCACGCTGATCCTGACCAAGGCCGAGGTCTTCGGCATCGACGAGGGGCGCGAAAAACTTTGCGCCGTGATGCAGCAGACCATAATGGTCATGTACGGCAAAGACGAAAAGTAGATCCCGGCCCCGGCAAATCAAAAGGCCCGCCGAAGCGGGCCTTTGGTCTGTGTCGGCGCAGGATCAGGCGTTCCAGGCCTTGTCCTTGCCGCCAAGGCCGCCTTCCAGAACGCGGGTCGGCAGGCCGATGCGGTCGAGGATGGTGAAGAAGGGCTTGGGGTCCAGCTCTTCGACGTTCTTCATGGTCTTGGCGTCCCACTCGCCGGTTGCAACCAGCATCGCGGCGGCCACCGGGGGCACGCCCGCAGTGTAGGAAATCCCCTGCGAGCCGACCTCGAGATAGGCTTCCTTGTGATCGGCGACGTTATAGACGAAGACCTCGACGTCCTTGCCGTCCTTGGTGCCTTTCACCAGATCGCCGATGCAGGTCTTGCCGGTGTAATCGGGCGCGAGGCTTGCCGGGTCGGGCAGCACGGCCTTGACCACCTTGAGCGGCACGACCTCCTGGCCCTCGGCGGTCTTGACGGGCTGCTCGGACAGCAGGCCGAGGTTCTTCAGCACGGTGAAGACGTTGATGTAATGCTCGCCAAAGCCCATCCAGAAGCGCACATCGGCGTTGGGGTAGTTGGCAGCCAGCGAATGCACCTCATCGTGGCCCGACTGATAGGCGCGGCAGGTGCCCACGACCGGCAGATCCCAGTCACGGCCCGATGCGAACATCGAGGTTTCCTTCCACTGCTGGTCTTCCCAGTAATAGACCGTGCCGGTGAACTCGCGGAAGTTGATCTCGGGGTCGAAGTTGGTGGCGAAATACTTGCCGTGCGAACCCGCGTTGATGTCGACGATGTCGATGGACTTCACCTCGTCCATGTATTCGTCGATGGCAAAGCGCGCGAAGGCGTTCACGACGCCCGGGTCAAAGCCCGCGCCGAGGATGGCGGTCACGCCCTTTTGGGCGCAGAGGTCGCGCTTTTTCCATTCGTAATTGCCATACCACGGCGGGGCCTCGCAGATCTTGGCGGGGTCTTCGTGGATGGCGGTGTCGATATAGGCCGCGCCCGTCTCGATGCAGGCGTCAAGCACGGTCATGTTCACGAAGGCCGAGCCCACGTTTATCACGATTTCCGCGCCGGTCTTGCGGATCAGTGCGGCCACGGCGGCCGTGTCCATCGCGTCAACCGCATGTGCCTCGAACGTGCCCGGCACTTTCATCGCGTTCTTCGCATGAACGCTTGCGATGACCGCATCGCATTTCGCCTTCGTGCGCGAGGCGATGTGCAGGGCGCCCAGAACGTCATTGTTCTGCGCGCATTTATGGGCGACGACTTGCGCCACGCCACCGGCACCGATGATGAGCACGTTACGTTTCACTTCGGCTGTCTCCTTAAGTCTGACAGGACAGGGGAAGGGGGCTTTTCAGGCCCGTGAATGAGGCCGGGGCCTCAGGACAATGAGGAAGCGTAATCCTCGTAGGTGAATTCGCGGATCAACTCGACGGTGCCGTTGCCATCCGCGCGGCGGATCGCAATCGCGGGCATGTTGACGCCGTTGAACCAGTTCTTCTTGACCATGGTATAGCCGGCCGCGTCCTGAACCGAAATCCGGTCGCCGACCTGCAAGGGCGCGGCAAAGCGCGCCTCGCCGAAGATATCGCCCGCAAGGCAGGTCTTGCCCGCCACCTGATAGGGGTAGTCGCCCTCTTGCGGCAGCTTCGCGGTTTCGCGGTAGATCAGCAGATCAAGCATATGCGCCTCGATCGAGCTATCGACGATGGCCACCTTCTTACCGTTGTCGACGATGTCGAGAACGCTGACCTCAAGCGTGGTCGATTGCGTGATCGAGGCCTCGCCGGGCTCCAGATAAACCTGCACGCCGAGCCGCTCCGAGAACGCACGCAGCCGCGCGGCGAGTTTCTCCAGCGGGTAGCCCTCGCCGGTGAAATGGATGCCGCCACCCAGGCTGACCCATTTCAGCTTCTTCAGGAAATCGCCGAACTCGGACTCAATCCGGGTCAGCTGCTGGTCGAACAGGTCGAAATCGCGGTTCTCGCAGTTGTAATGGATCATCACGCCCGAGATGCGCGGCAGCGCGGCCTCAAGGCGCGCGATGTCCCATTCGCCAAGCCGCGAGAAGGGGCGTGCCGGGTCGGCAAGATCGAAGCCCGAGGTCGAGAAGCGCGGATTGAGGCGCAGGCCGATCTCGATATGGCTGGCCTTGTCGGCGAAACGATCCAGCTGCGAGAGCGAGTTGAAGATGATCTTGTCGGCGTAGGAAATCGCCTCGTCGATTTCGGCATCGGACCAGGCGACGGAATAGGCATGGGTCTCGCCGCCGAACTTCTCGCGCCCCAGACGCAGCTCGAACAGCGAGGACGAGGTCGTGCCGTCCATATGCGGCTTCATCGCCTCAAACGCGCCCCAGGTCGCGAAGCATTTCAGTGCCAGAAGCGCCTTGGCGCCCGACAGCTCGCGCAGCCGCGCGATCTTGTGCATGTTTTCGAGAAGGCGGGCTTCGTCGATCAGGTAGTAGGGCGTCGGAATCATGAACTCCCCCCGGGGCGGCAAAGTGAAGCCGCGATATAGGGCCCCGGCCCCCCCTCTGCAAGGAAAATAGGGGGCGCGTCAGTCCACGCGGATTGCCTCTTTGGCTACGGTGAGAGTGTAACCCTTGCGTGAAATGTTGCGCACCAGAAGCTCGGCCACGAGCTGATTTCCAAGCGCATCGCGCAGCCGCTTGATGCGGGTGGCACCGGCGGCCTCGTCGCAATCGGCCTCGGGGCGGCCCGAGATTACAGCCTCGATCTGCGCGCCGGTCAGGATGTCGTCATCCATCCGCGCCTCTGCCAGAACGGCCAGCGTCTCGATCGCGGCGGGCGTGAGGGTAAAGGCCATGTCGTTGAGCATCACCGCATTCTCGCCGCGCAGGATGCGCAGGCGCTGCACCTCGATCCCGGCGCGCTGGATCTCGGACATGCGGCGATTGAGGCTGACGAAAATGACCAGCAGAACCAGTGCGGCAATCATCAGCGCGGTCGCGAAGACCAGCAGAATGAAGATGATCACGCGGTAGGACGAGAGCACCTCGGCGAAGGCGGTGCCCGACTGGGCCAGAACCTCAAGCAGCTTGATCTCGCCAGGCGAGGTCAGCGCGTCGTTCTCGACAAAGATCCGCTCGACCCGTGTGTTGAAGGCATTGGCATCGGGCAGCGACAGGAACAAAAGCGCCGCCGCGACCGCCAGAATCATGGCGATCGCCGCGATCCCCCAGATCACCGCGCGGTTGCCTGTGCGCAGGCCCTCAGTAACGGAGGAAATATTGTCCGGCACTGGCCTTCCTCTGCTCCAACCCCTCCGGGCCGAAAATGGAGAGAATGTTCAGCAGCGTCCATCCCCCACGTTCGAGGCGTTTGGACAATGCGCGCGCTGCCGCCTGCTTCGAGCAGGCATTGTCGGGCAGTTCCGCGACGCCGTAATGCAGCCGCAAGGGATTGTCCTGCTTGGCCTTGTAATCGGCATAGCAGGCGGCCTGCGCGGGGGCGGCAGCGACCAACAGGGCAAGGGCAAGAAGGGTGTGTTTCATCATGCGCTCAGGCTGCGATGGGCGGCGGCGCTATGCAATAGCCAAGCGGGTTATTGCCGGTGTTATCGGATAGCAGGGGGCTGTTATTGCGTGTCGAACGGCGCTGGCGCAATGGTCGGCCATCCCTAATCGCGGGGCAACCCGCCTAGACGAGGACCTGACCATGATCCGCTTCTCCTTCAAGGCCATCACCGCCGCCACCGCCGCTGCTGCCTTTGCGCTGACCGCCGTTGCCCCCACGCCCGCCGCCGCCCTTGACGACAAGGAGGCGCTTGGCCTGATCCTTGGTCTCGGTGCCGCAGCCATCATCATGGACAACATGAAAGACAACGCGCGCCCTTCGACCAAGAGCAACACCCAGAACTGGTATCCCTATGCCGAGCGCGTGGATGACCCCTGGGATGCGCGCCGCGGCTACGACTACCGTTATCAGGATCGCAACCGTCAGCGCGTGCGCCTTGATGTGCCCTCGCGCTGCATGATCACCGTCGAGCGTCGCGGCCAGCGTAGCCAGATGGTCGAGGGACGCTGCCTCGAAAAGATCGCGCGGAAAGAGCATGTCCGCCTGCCGAAATCCTGTGCCTTCGACATTCGTGGCGATCGCGGTTTCCGCGAAGAGGTCTATGGCACGAACTGCCTTGAGGATCGCGGCTTCCGCATCAGCCGCCGCTAACCGCGACATGAGGCACGAGCAGGACGCGGGGGCCACTGGCCCTCGCGTTTTTCGTTGCGCGGGGCCGGCGGAGCGGGCAGGACTCACGCATGGCACAGGCACCCGATTACAGTTTCGAGTTGGCCGCGCAGGCGCGCGGTCTGATCCGCATCGCCGGCGTCGATGAGGTAGGGCGGGGCCCGCTTTGCGGCCCGGTCACGGCGGCGGCAGTGGTGCTGGATCCGGCGCGCATCCCGCAGGGTCTGAACGATTCCAAGAAGCTCAGCGCCCGGCGCCGCGCCGAACTGGTGGCCGAGATCACCGCCAGCGCCGACTGGTGCGTGGCCCATGCGAGCGTTGAGGAGATCGACAGCCTCAACATCCTGCAAGCCTCGCATCTGGCGATGTGCCGCGCCATCGCCGGGCTGCAAGGCGCGCCCGACCATGTGCTTGTCGATGGCAACCGCATCCCGCGCGATCTGTCGCTATCGGCCGAGGCGCTGGTGAAAGGTGACGCAAGGTCAGTCTCGATTGCGGCGGCGTCGATCCTGGCGAAAGAGGCGCGCGACGCGCTGATGGTGGATTTGGCGCAACAATACCCCGGCTACGGCTGGGAGAAGAACGCAGGCTACCCCACCAAGGACCATCTGCAGGCCCTTCTAGATCTTGGGGTTACCCCCGTTCATAGACGTTCGTTCAAACCCGTCCACAACATCTTGTGCCAAGCAAAATCTGTAAGTGCTTGATTCAAAAAAGAATTTGACGCTGATTCGTCTTTGAATCATCTTTGGAGCCACAGATCGACACAAGTCGACACCCCGAGCAGTACGGGAAATGAGGCACAGATGACGAAAACGAAAGCTCCTGTGGAGGCCGCGCGGCTTCCGCTTAACCAGATCATTGCGGGCGACTGCATCGAGGTCATGAACAGCTTGCCCGAGGCAAGCGTCGATCTGATCTTTGCCGATCCGCCCTATAATCTACAGCTGCGCGGCGATCTGCACCGGCCCGACAATTCCAAGGTCGATGCGGTCGATGACCACTGGGATCAGTTCTCCTCCTTCGCCAGCTACGACCGTTTTACCCGCGACTGGCTGGCCGCGGCGCGGCGCATCCTCAAGCCCAATGGCGCGATCTGGGTGATCGGCTCCTATCACAACGTCTTCCGCCTCGGCGCCGAGTTGCAAAACCAGGGCTACTGGATCCTCAATGATGTCGTGTGGCGCAAGTCGAACCCGATGCCGAATTTCCGCGGCAAGCGCCTGACCAACGCGCATGAGACGCTGATCTGGGCCTCGAAATCGGAAGCGGCGAAATACACCTTCAATTACGAGGCGCTGAAGGCGCTTAACGAAGGCGTGCAGATGCGCTCGGACTGGGTGCTGCCGATCTGCACTGGCAACGAGCGTCTGAAAGACGACCAGGGCGACAAGGCGCATCCGACGCAAAAGCCCGAAAGCCTGCTGCATCGCGTGATCCTGGGCACCACGAACCCGGGCGACGTGATCCTTGACCCGTTCTTCGGCACCGGCACGACCGGCGCCGTTGCCAAGATGCTCGGCCGCGAATTCATCGGCATTGAGCGCGAGGCTTCCTACCGTGCGGTGGCGCAGAAGCGCATCGACCGCGTGCGGAAATTCGACAAGGAAGCCCTCGAAATCACCGGCTCGAAGCGCGCAGAACCGCGCGTTCCCTTCGGCCAGCTCGTGGAGCGCGGCATGCTGCGCCCGGGCGAAGAGCTTTTCTCCATCGGCAATCGCTACAAGGCGAAGGTTCGCGCCGATGGCACGCTCGTCGGAAATGACGTGAAGGGCTCTATCCACCAGGTCGGCGCGCATCTCGAAGGTGCGCCGTCGTGCAACGGCTGGACCTACTGGCACTTCAAGCGCGATGGCAAGATGGTGCCCATCGACCTGCTGCGCCAGCAGATCCGTGCGGAAATGGACGGCCGCCCGAACTGATCGGGCGCCCGCTTTCCCCTGACATTTTAGGTTACCGCCAGTGCCCGTGGTCCGCCCGCGGTCACAGCCTTGCCCCGCCGTTCGCTCGGCGGGGCCTTTTCATGGGCTTAGGGATCCAGTTCCAGCTGCTTGCGCAATTCGCGCAGCACCGGCAGGGCGGCGCGCACCCGCTCGGTTCCGATCGAGCGCACGACATCCGCGATCACCGGCATGAAGGCCGCCAGCGCCGCATCGCGCGCCTGCCGCCCGGCGGGCGAGATCGAGACGAACTTGCGCCGCGCATCGTCCCAATCGGGGCGGATATGGATGTGGCCGGCCCATTCGAGCTTGGAAAGCGTGTTGGTCATCGCCCCGCGCGTGACATGGAACGTCGCCGCCAGTTGGGCGGGGGTGCGCTCTTCGCCGATATGGGCAAGATGGTTCAGCACCGAGAAATGCGAGATCTCCATCCCCTTGGGCAGCGCACGGCTGACCACGTTGCGGGCCAGCTGGTCCACGGTGAAGACCTCTGCGAAGAGGGTTGCGGCGAGGGGATCGGTTGTATCGTTCATGGTCCCTCGAAGTCCCGGTCATGCGCTAACGAGGGCACCCTTACCCTTGCTTGCGCAACGCGCGCAAGGTCGATCTCGACCAGGGTGACGCCGGGTTCTGTGCCGCCATCGGCCAGAACCTCACCCCAAGGCGCAACGGCAAGGCTGTGGCCCCAGGTCCGGCGCGGGCGACCGCCATGGGCCGCGTGGGTGCCGCATTGCGCGGGTGCGAGCATGAAACAGGTATTCTCGATCGCGCGCGCGCGGATCAGGCTTTCCCAATGCGCAGCGCCCGTTGTGTCGTTGAAAGCCGCGGGCAGCGTCAGGATCTGCGCGCCGCCCTGCGCCAGCTTGCGGAACAGATGCGGGAAACGCAGATCGTAGCAGATCGCCATGCCAAGGGGTGTTCCGGCAACCTCGGTCAGCACGGCGCGGGTTCCGGGGCGGTAGGCCTCGGATTCGCGATACCGCTCGGTTTCCGAGACATCCACGTCGAACATGTGGATCTTGTCGTAGCGCGCGACGATCTGGCCCTGCGGCCCGATCAGGAGGGAGCGGTTGGCAAACCGCCCGTCGGCGTCATGGGTCTTGAGCCCGAGCGAGCCGATCAAGAGCCAGATGCCTAGCGCCTCGGCCTCGGCCCGCAGGGCGGCAAGCGTCAGGTCGTCCTCTTCAAGGCGCAGCACGGCGTTTTGATGGGCGCGGTTCGACGACAGCAGGTTGGTGCACTCCGGCGTCAGAACGAAATCTGCGCCCGCGCCCGCCGCCTCGCGGATGAAGCCGAGGGTGACCGGCAGGTTCGCTGCCGGATCGTCGGTCACCGAGAGTTGGACGAGCGCCGCTTTCATCAGGCCGCCAGCATCGGGTCAAGCTTGCCCGCCGCATCGAGCGCATGGAGATCGTCGCAGCCGCCGACGTGTTGGCCGCCGATGAAGATCTGCGGAACCGAGCGGCGACCGTTCGCGCGTTCGGTCATCGCGATGCGCAGTGCCGGGTCGGTGCCGACGTCGGTTTCCTCGAAGGGGATACCCTTGCGGGTCAGCAGCGCCTTGGCGGCGATGCAATAGGGGCAGGTGCGGGTGGTGTAAATCTCAACGCGTTTCATGGGTTCCCTCGGATCTGGGGCGAAGACTATAGGGATTTAGGGATGCTTCGCAACGCGCGCCAGTGCCGCAACACACACCTTATGTGCGCCTGCGGCATAGGCCGCCTCGGTCGCGGCGCTCAGCGTGGCGCCCGACGTCATCACATCATCCACGATCAGTAGCGCCTTGCCGTGCAATGCCTGCCTGTGTCGCGGGCGGATGGCGATGGCGCCCGAGAGGTTCTCGAACCGCTCCTCGCGGCTGCGACCCTCCTGGCTGGGGGTGGCGCGGCTGCGCAGGAAAAGATCGGGCAGGCAGGTCAGCCCCGTGCGCCGCGCCAGCGCCTGCGCAAGCAGGGCGGACTGGTTGAAACGGCGTTTTATCAAGCGTTTGCGGTGCAGCGGGATGGGCGCGATCAGCATTCCGTCTTCGATGACGTCTTGGCAGGCGCGCGCCAGCCAGACCGCCATCGGCCGCACCAGATCCTGCCGGTCGCCATGTTTGAGGCCCAGCACCATGCGCCGCGCCGCGCCGGAATAGAGCATCGCCGAGCGCCCCTGTTGCCATGGCCGCGGGTGGCGCAGGCAGTAATCGCACAGGACCGCTGCCGGGTCGTCGCCCGGAAGCGGCGCGCCGCAGTGATCGCAACACAATCCGGTGATGAAGGGCGTCTCGGCCCAGCAGGCGCCGCACAGGCCGAAGTCGCTGGCCACCGCCTCGCCGCAGGCGATGCAGCGCGGGGGAAAGACCGTGTGCATCAGGCCGCGCCCCAAGCTGCCGATCCCGGCTAGAATCCCGTCACGAAGCGCACTAATCTCTCGCCCCATCATGAGCACCCCGCCCAAACTCACCGACCGAGCCGCGCTGTTGCGCAACCGTGACCGCGCCAAGCGGCAGGGACCCGAGCTGTTCCTGCACGAAGATGCCGCGATCGAGCTTGAGGAGAGGCTCAACGAGGTTAACAGAACCTTTACGCAGCCCGCCATCGTGACGAATTTTCCCGATCCGTGGCTTGCCGTCCTGCCCGGCGCCAAGGTCGTGGCCGATGACGAGATGCTGGATCTGGAGCCGGGCGGTCATGATCTGGTGGTGCATGCGATGTGCCTGCATTGGGCCAACGACCCGGTCGGGCAGATCGTGCAGGCGGCGCGCGCGCTGCGCCCCGACGGGCTCTTCATCGCCGTGGCGTTCGGCGGCCAAACCCTGCACGAGCTGCGCGCCGTGCTGGCGGAGGCCGAGGCGTCGGTCAGCGGTGGCCTCAGCCCGCGCGTACTGCCAATGGGCGAGATCCGCGATCTGGGCGCCTTGCTGCAACGCTCGGGTCTGGCCCTGCCGGTGGCCGACAGCGTGCAGCGCAAGGTTAGCTACGCCGACCCGCTGCGGCTGCTGCATGATCTGCGCGCCATGGGCGAGGGCAATGCGCTTGACGCCCGGCTGCGCCGCTTCACCCCGCGCGGTGTAATCGTCGAGGCGCTGCGCCGCTATGCCGAGAGTTTTACCGAGCCCGAGGGTCGGGTGCATGCCACCTTCGACATGGTCTGGCTGACCGGCTGGAAGCCGCATGAAAGCCAGCAAAAGCCGCTGCGCCCCGGTTCGGCCATTCAGCGGTTGGCCGATGCGCTGAACACCCGCGAGCTGCCAGCCGGCGAGAAACCCCCGAAATAGACCCTGTTCCGGCGCAAAAGGCCCGCTCAGGTTGTTCGCGCTGAGTGCTTCGTGAAAGGTCGCATTGACCCGCGCTCAAAAGGCTTTAAGTCGGGAGAGGTTCCGAGAAGAGAGAGACAGGACAGGAAGATGAGCACCAATCCGCGCCTTGCCCATGCCCCCGCCGACCACCCGCCGGTGCCCGATGCGAAGATCGGTCTGCTGGTGGCCAACCTCGGCACGCCGGATGCAACGGACTACTGGTCGATGCGGCGCTATCTGAACGAGTTCCTCTCGGACAAGCGGGTCATCGACTATCCGGCGTGGAAGTGGCAACCGCTGTTGCAGCTGATCATCCTGTCGAAGCGGCCTTTTACCTCGGGCGCGAATTACAAGCTGATCTGGAATAAAGAGGCCGACGAAAGCCCTCTGATGACAATCACCAAGCAGCAGGTGGCCAAGCTGCGCGAGGCTGTCGCCGTGCGCTATGGCGCCGAGGTGGTGGTGGATTACTGCATGCGCTACGGCAACCCCTCGACCCACGACGTTGTGGATCGGATGGTGAAGCAGGGCTGCGAGAAGATCCTGTTCCTACCGCTTTACCCGCAATATGCGGGCGCGACCTCGGCCACGGCGAACGATCAGTTCTTCCGCGCGCTGATGACGCAAAAGCGCCAGCCCGCGGCCCGCGTCGCGCCCGAGTATTTCGACCGCCCGAGCTATATCGAGGCGCTGGCGGCTTCGGTCGAGCGGGTCTATACGACGTTGCCCGCCCGCCCCGATGTGCTTGTGGCCTCGTATCACGGGATGCCCAAGCGTTACCTGATGGAAGGCGACCCCTACCATTGCCAGTGCCAGAAGACCTCGCGCCTGTTGATGGAACGGCTCGGCTGGCAGAAGGGCGATATCGACACGACCTTCCAGTCGGTCTTCGGCTCCGAGGAATGGCTCAAGCCTTACACAGTCGAGCATGTGGCGGAACTCGCCAAGGCTGGCAAAAAGAATATCGCGGTGATCTCGCCCGCATTCAGTGCCGATTGCATCGAGACGCTCGAGGAGATCAACGGCGAGATCCGCGAGGCCTTCGAGCACGCGGGTGGCGAGACCTTTACCTATATCCCCTGTCTTAACGACGACGATCTGCACATCACGGCGCTGATGGAAGTGGTTGAGGAGAACCTGGCGGGGTGGATTGCCTGAGGGGTTTGCGGGGGGGGGGGGGGCCCCCCCCCCCCCGCCGCACCATCCCACCGAAGGTGACGATTTCGCATTGCGCCCCGTCGCACATGGGCTTTGCCCCGCGCTCGCTTCGG
>NZ_JAHVAI010000017.1 GCF_019264375.1 Sedimentimonas flavescens
GCTCCCGCGGCGCAACCGCGCCAAACTCAACCGCGGACTCCGGCATCAGCTGGATGAATGTCGGGGGTCACAGCACCGGCGCCTTGGCTTGCTCGATCGCGCACCGAGAGGCGACTACCGTAAACTTTGCGAAATTCTTACTTTGGCTGGATCAGGCCGGTGATCCGACGCACCGCAACCCGGCGATTGAGGCGCTCGGCTTCCAGTGTCGGAACGATTGGAAAGCGTTCGCCGTAACCCTGGACGACAATGTTCTCGGGTCGCACGCCGAAATACTCGGACAGGGCCAGCGCAACGGTTTCCGCGCGGCGGTCCGAAAGAAGCAAGTTGTAGCTTTCGTCACCGACAGCATCGGTATAGCCCTCAATCAGGAAAAGTTCCCGCGGATTTTCGTTAATCAACTCCACCATCAGCGAACCGATTTCCAGAAGCTGTTCCGCCTCGGAAGGCTCTATAGCAGCGGAGGCGGTTCTGAAGGTAATGTTTGACAGATTGATTTCGGGCGCCAGGTCGCGAACTTCGCGGTACTCCCTGACCTGGCTCAAACTGAAGGCGCGTCCGAGGTCGCGACGTTCGGCAGCCCGAAGCGCCTCGCGCAGGGTGTCCTTGTCGGTAGCGTCACGATAAGAGAGATCGGAGACAGTCGGTTTCGGCAACGCCTGAATTTCAACCGGCTCGAAACGTCTTGTGTCGTCAATAAGCATTACTTCGGTGCCATTGCTATCAATCCTGGTGCGGCGCAAAACCCGACCCATGACGTCGCGGATCGTTACAATCTGGACACCATCCTGGCGCGTGACGAATGTGCGTGTCGAGCCATCATTGAAGGTTTCCGTGCGAACGTCGGACCCGGCCTCGCGGACGAGGATATCGTCGTCCTTCAGAACACTGAAATTGCCATATTGGTCCTGCACGACGACCCGGTCGCCCGTCTTTGCGGTAACTTTCTGGCCATTGGAAAGAACAGACCCGACAACAAGTGCGCCAAGCGCGAGCAGGCCGGCCTTTTCAAGAGTGCTCAGGCCACCATCCTTGGACTTGACCTTCGGCTCGACAAACTCTTCGCTGCTGGAACGCGTGGCCTCCTCGGTGACGGTTTGGGTTGTCACTTCAATGTCGGCACCATCTGTTGCTTCGGCTGTCACGACGGCAATCTCCGCCTGACTCATATCATCGGCACAGAGTGTTTCGCCTTTGGCGTCGAGCAGTTCGACAACACATTCCTTGGCTTGGGCGGCGGCGCGGGCTTCGTTTTCGGCGATTGCGGTTTCTTCGGCTTTCTTGACTTGTGCCAAGGCTTTGGCATCCGCGATCGCAGTTGTTTCCGCTTCCGACTTCGTTTTGGCGTCGGCTCTTGCCTCTGCTTCCGCAGCCTTCGCGGCTTTGGCTTCTGCTTTCGCGGCTTTGTCTGCGGCCTCGGCCTCAGCCTTTGCGGCAGCCAAAGCAGCCGCATCGGCATCTTCTTGCGCTTTTGCGTCAGTTTGATCTTTTGCTTTAAGTTCAGCGTCTGCTGCTTCCTGGGCTTTCAGGTCGGCGGCAGCCTCGGCGTCGGTAACCTTTTCCGTTTCGGCTGACGCAAGCGCTTCGGCGTCGGTCTTCGCCTTCGCATCGGCCGCGACCTGCGCGTCTTCCGTCGCTTTCACAGCGTCGACAGCAGCCTGTTCAATTGAACAGGCCTCGGCATTGGCTGCGCGCACGATCCGCTCCGCCATAATTTCGTTGGATTCGCCCCTGTTTTTCTTGTCCTTCTTGTCCGCTGCATCATCGACTTCAAGTAGGCTTGGATCGCAGACAACCCCAGTGAATTTCAACTCCTCAAGACATGCCTCTTCGGCCGCCTTGGGTTTGCCGCTGAAATTCTCAAGACAGGCGAGAGTCGAGGCCAGCATCGCTTCGGGAATAGCTCCCGGCGTCTCGGCTTTGGACTGCGCCAGCGCGGGCAGCGGCTGAAGAAACGACAGCACAAGAACCAGTGCGGTTGTGGAGTCCAATTTGTTCTTGATCATGTCCGCTTCCTATTGATTGATCATTCTCCGCCAATTTAACCCAAGAGATGCGCAAAAAGGCAGAGCAATGAATAATTAAAGACCCCAGTTACAGACGAACGGTGAGGACCAGAACGACGATAACGATAAAGATCACACAGAGAGCGCCGAGGCCGCCATGTTCGAAACCACAGCTATATTCCCTAAATCGACCGAGCACCCCTCATCCCGACTGCATTAAATTCTGTAATGCAGAGCGCCGCACTAACTTGCGTCAACATACCAAAGGATTTTGCGCTTCCTCAGGTCGCAAGATCCGCCCCGCGGTGAGTTCTGAAACGTCCTTGTAAGCAAATGTGCACTCTCCTGCCGGCGCTGTCCTACCCAGACGCCATCCGTCTCTCGGCGTCCGGCGGCCCGAAAATCAGCCGGCTGCGTCGGATAACGTCCAACGGCTAATACATGTCAGGCGAAACGAGAGCAGAGGCCAAGCGCCAAGCCGAAAAGGTCGAGAGCAAGGTCCGCAATGCCGCGTGCGGCATCAAGAACACTATCCGCGACACCTAGGAATCCGGGCGTTACGCGCGTGGTTCGACACAATGAGGAAGAACCCAGCAGTGTCCCCGCCCGACTGAGTGGCGGAGCGCTCGCGCGGCACAAGTGGCCGGGACCTCGTACTCGGAGAGACAAGTTCGAATTCGTCTGCCAGCGCCTCACGCTTTGGTCTTGGCCAGAAATGTCGTCCAGACCGCGATAAACATGGCCGCTATAACCGGGCCCGTGATGAAACCCTGTATGCCAAACGTCGCGATCCCGCCGATGGTCGAAATCAGGACGACATAGTGGGGCATCCGCGTTGCTTGCCCCACAAGCCATGGCCGGGCGATGTTGTCGATCAGGCCGATGACCATGACGCCATAGACCATCAGGGCAATTCCTTTCCAGATCACTCCATTGGCAAGGAAATATATTGCCATTGGCCCCCAGACCAGTGCCGCCCCGAACACGGGAACCAGCGACATCAGCGACATCAGCACCGTCCACAGAGTCACCGCATGGACCCCCAGGAACCAGAACCCCAGTCCGCCAAGGCTGCCCTGCAAAAGGGATACCAGGATGTCCCCACGTACCGTGGCGCGAACGACGACGCCGAGTGTGTGAAACAAGTCCTCCATGAGATCGGTCTCCATCGGAATGGCCGACTTGATGCGCTCCAAAATCGCATCACCATCGCGAAACAGAAAGAACATCAGATACAGCATGACGCCCAGCCCGACGAACAATCCGACTGTGTTCTGCCCGAAGTACAGGATCGTCGGCGTATTGGTCCCGAACCAACTGGTGGACGAGTCAGCGATCGAGCGCAGCGCCGCCGTAAGATTGCCAAGCCCCAGCCGTTGCAGAGCGGCTTTTGACCACGCAGGCAAACTATCCAGAACGGACTGGAACATCTGATACAGATTGATCTCGCCTGACTCCACGGAGGCAATCAGGCTGTTCGCCTCCCTGACCACGGCAGTCAGGATCAGAAGTGTTGGCAGGATGATCAAGAGCAGGAAGCCCGTGATCATTATCAATGCCGCCAGATTGCGACGCTGGCCCAGATGCTGCGACAGACGGCTGGCCATGGGGTCAAGCACGATCACGAAAGCAACCGCCCAGAAGACGGCACCGAACAGCGGCCAGAGAACCCAGCCAAAGGCAAGGGTGACAAGGGCAATCAAGACGACAAACGTCCGGTTCCGTGCCATGTACCCTCCCGTTTTACCCTTCTCTTCGTGCGAACATTGATAGCTTAAACTGACATTCCCCAAGTGGAACGCCAACTCATTGATGGGTGTCGACGTTTTACGCAGCGCTCAAGCCGCTTGGCGGGGCGGTGCCTTGGTTCCGGCACGGCTTGGGCGCACAGAGCAGGTCGCGCGGCTCATGGAAACGATCCCGCCGGCGGAAGGGTAACGCTTCTTCATAAGCCAGAATTGCAGATTATTCGACATCCAAACGGACGTAATGTCATGAAACCAAGCTGTCGGTCGGCCCATTGTGCACGGGCCGACCAATCTGCAGAACGTCGTGCGTCCGCTCGGATATTACCGGACGATGTGGACGACCTTGCGGTCTTTCGTCTCCACCAGAACCAACACACCGTTGATGTATGCATATTCATAGGTGCTTTCGGGAACCGGAGCCAACATAACCGTATCCGGAATCCCAGCACCGACGACAACTTCGCCGTCCAGATAGATCGGGTCGACGGGGTTGCTCTTGACATAAGTGACAACGGTCGGATCGGGTTCAACCGAAGCGCCAACGGCACCTCCGACGATTGCGCCAACGACCGCACCAACCGGGCCGGCTACAAGCGCACCGGCAATGGCTCCCGTGGCGAGCCCACCAGCGGTTGCCGCTTGCTCATTGTCATACGTGACTGTTTTGAGGACTACCCGCTTGTCGCCGGAGGCAAGTGCGACCGGTGCGTTCTCGATCGTTGTTGCCAGATAATTGCCCGCGGCCCATCCTGACGTCTCGCCGTGGGTGACTCGGCACCAGCTCGCGTCGGTAAGGCATCCTTGCACCATAACTGTGTCATTCGCCGGGATCACATCGACGATCGAATGCATCGGACCGGGTCCGTCGCGCATGTTGAGATCGGTCCAGGCCGTAGCCTGGGTTTCAGCGGTCGCGGCGCCAGCAATCAGACCGGCAACAACCGACATACCTAAAATTGTCTTGATAAACATCATGTTTCCTTTTCAACGGAGACGCAAAGCGTGGTTCTTTGGACCGCCCCTTTCAAAAGGGCGTTCCGGACATGCCATCGCAATGCTGTAGAGGTTGGCCTGCAGCAAGCTTTCGCTGCTGTGTCCCGACGGAGTCGTCGGATGAACCAACATTACGCAGATTGTCCGGGCCGGCTGACTGATATGCATCAGCCCGACACCCCATTTCAGTAAATTCCGTGACTACGGACGAATGAAACATGTTGCGCTACCTGTACCGGCAGGCTCTGTTGCACAAATCGGGTGATGGCGGGGGTTCCCCTTTCCCCGGACAGACTCATCCCACAGCTTCTGTGATGGGTATACCGAGGGCGGTGAAGCCGTTGAGGACGGCAACCCGGATCTGGAACTCGGCAACCTGACGGTCGAACTCGCGCGCGGAGAGCCGCTGGCCCAGCAGCTTGACGCAGTGCATCTTGGTTTCTGCGCGGCTTCGGCGGTGATACCCGCTCCATCGTCGCCAGATCGTCCGGCCGAGACATTTCGATGTGCGCAGGATCTCGTTTCGCGCGATTGCCCCGGCTGTGTCGGGCTTCCAGGGTTTGGCGTTCTTGCGGGCTGGAATGATGGCGGCAGCACCACGGGCGGCGATGGCGTCGTGACACTTGCGGGTGTCGAAGGCGCCGTCGGCGGTGACACTGCCGATCTCCTGATCGGGCGGGATTTGGTCGAGCTGCATCGGCGCATCGCCTACATCGCTGGTGGTGAACTCGGCGGCTCGGATTTCCAGTGTTTTCTCGTCGATCCCGATGTGGAGCTTGCGCCAGACCCGCCGTTTCGGGCCGCCGTGCTTGCGCGCGTTCCACTCCCCCTCGCCCTCGACCTTGATGCCCGTGCTGTCGACCAGCAGGTGAAGTGGACCCTCTGACCCGCGGTAGGGAATGTTGACCTTCAAGGTCTTCTGGCGACGGCTGAGCGTGCTGAAGTCCGGCACCGTCCAGTCCAGACCGATCAGCCGCAGCAGGCTCTCGACAAACCCGGTCGTCTGCCTGAGCGCCATGCCGAAAAGAACTTTCATCGTCAGGCAAGTCTGGATCGCCGCATCGCTGTAGTCGGGCTGTCGACCGCGTTTGCCGGTCGGCACAGCCTCCCATGTCATGGCGGGATCAAACCAGATCGTCAGCGAGCCACGGCGCTTGAGCGCTTCGTTATAGGCCGGCCAGTTCCTGGTCTTGTAGGCGGGGGGGATGGGTCTGCTCATGCACACCAGCTACCACACTGGATTCACGAGATGAATCCCTCACGGGATTTGTGCAACAGAGCCGTATCCGCCATTTCTGTGCCTGTTTCCAAGTCGTCGGCTGCCAAGCGCGAAACACTGGGTGGAGCGGCGCGGAAAATCGTCAGGCTGACCTCGGCCAAACTCCACCGTTTCGTTAACGTTCCTCCAGAAACAGCGGAAATTGCGGCTCCAGACCAACCTACATCAGTATGAGAGAACGAGGGTGGTGCCATAGTCTGATCGTCCGCCGAACATCGCTGGGCATGTACCAGTCCGAGTGAGCCTGAAACACGTGGGGCAAGCTGTTCCCTCGTCCCCATGTCCCGCGTGTTTCTCGTTTCCGGACCGTCCAGGAAAGGACAATCCAATGACACCCGAAACCAACAAATCCACGAACGTCGCCGACAAGATGAAGACCGTGAAGGCCGCGTGGGACAACGCGCCCGCAGGCCCCAAGAAAGATGCGGCGCTGAAGCATTACCAGGCGGCCGAGAAGGCCCATACGGCCAACAACGACGCCGAAACACACAAGTCCCTCGACGCTGCGACTCACGCTCTCGCGTAACAAGTCGGCAAGTCTGCCCGGTAATACATGCCGGGTAGGCGGACGCGGAAGACCGACTAAGGAATTCCCGCCCAGATCCCTACAACCATTTCATGAAGACCTGATTTCAAAAGTATCACGGGTGGCGAGTCCTTTTTGCCTCGCCACCCGTTATTCTATTTGACGATGCGCGTGGGCAATCAGCGCCGCCGAACATCCCTCTACCACCGCCGCGCATCGGGATGGCAGTGTGATCCGGTGGAGTCGTTTTTCGACACAACAGTATTCTTTTCCTTGGGCTGATTAGGGTTAGTGCGGCCCTTGAGAAAACAGGCGAAAAGACTCCATCGCCTGGTTCGGAACATGGCACCACGTCATCTTCTGGAAAGCCGCGCTTTAAAAGGACAAGTTCCATGATCAAGATTGCTGGAATTCTCTCTGCCGCAACCGGCCTCGCTCTGGCGGGCTGCACCTACAACGATGGCACGGCCAACCAGCCGGCCACCGGCGCTATCATCGGAGGCGTGACAGGGGCGGCCATTGGCAACGCAATCGGCGATGACACGCGCTCGACCATTATCGGCGGTGCCATCGGCGCTGCTGTGGGCGGCGCCATCGGGGCGAACATGGCCCAACAGGAACGCGAGTTGAATCAACAACTGGCGGGCAGCGGCGCGGTCGTCACCAATACCGGCAGCCAGTTGCGTGTTATCCTACCCGAAGGCGTGACCTTCCCGACGGGATCCGCCACTGTAGCCTCTAGTTTCCTGCCAGCCCTGCGCGAGGTCGCCCGTTCGCTGAACGCGCACCCAAACTCGACGGTCCGTGTCGTGGGTCATACCGACACCGTTGGCTCTGCCGCTTACAATCAACAGCTGAGCGAAGATCGGGCGTTGGCCGTGGCACGCATCCTGATCAGGTACGGCGTATCCACTTCGCGGATTTCCTATTCCGGTCGCGGCTACAACGAGCCGATCACGACCAACGCCACGGCCGCCGGCAGGGCGCAAAACCGTCGCGTCGAAATCGTGATCACGCCCACGCGCTGACCGGCATCAATGCGCAAGCAACGCATCGCCGGCAGCATAACTTCTGGTCGCACCGGATTTGGCGATCACCTACCTTCGGAAAGGAATACGCAATGGACAAGGATCGGGTTATCGGCTCGGCCAAGGTCGTGAAGGGTAAGATCAAGGTTGCCGTCGGCAAGGCGGTCGGCGACGCCAAGCTCGAAGCGGAGGGCCAGGCCGACAAGGTCGAGGGCAAAGTCCAGAACGCTGTCGGCGGCATCAAGGATACGATCCGTGACGCCTAGAGCCCCAGTGCTCCGAGCATCCGCTCATTCGCAGGCAATGGTCCCGGCGGCGTGCTCTCATTGCGGCCACGGTTCCGCTTTGCAAGAGAGTTCCACGTACCAGCGAGGACAATTTCGATGAGCCGGAACTTGCTTCTCATCCTGACCGGTGTGCTCGCCGTCTGCCTCATTGGCGCAGGCTATCTCTACTATCAGGAACGCCAAAGCGGCATCGACATCGAGATCAACGAGCATGGCGTGACCATCGAAGGGAACTGAAACGGCCTTGTGCCGAAAATACCACCATCGGAGCGTCTCGCATGACGAGCGCGCCCCAACATAGGAGAAAGCGCCATGTCACTTGGTACGATCCTGATCATTATTCTTGTGATTTTTCTGCTCGGCGGGTTCAGCGGGCGCTTCGGTGGCTATGGCTACGGCTTCGGTCATGCCGGAACCGGCGTTATTGGTACTGTGTTGATCATCGTGGTCATCCTGATGCTGCTGGGTCGCATCTGAAGGCAGGCCAATGCGCAGCGACGTCAGCGGAGAAGCGGCCCTTTCTGATCCATGTAGGACGGATCAAACTGGGCGAACCTGACCAGTTGGTCATAGTCGTCGAACGCGACAAACCCGTCCCGAAACGTGATCATTCCCGCTTCGCGCAACTGCCGCAGAACCCGGTTGACGTGGACGGCGCTCAGCCCAAGCGCATCGGCCAGGTGGTATTGCGTCAGCGGACAGGCAAAGCCTTCCCGGCTGGCCAGGCCGATCAGGGAAAGCCTCGCGCCAAACTCCAGCAGGAAATGCGCCATGCGCTCGGCAGCATCGCGACGCCCCACATCCACCAGATGCTCGACCACCATGGCCTCATCGCGGGACGCTGCCCACAAAACCGCGGTGGCCAACCGGGGCGTTTGCGCAAATGCATCCAAAAGGTCGGCAACGTGGATTTCCGTCACCTCGATCTCCGTCACCGGCTCAATGCTGTGATCCGAGACGTGCAAAAGAACACTGCGCAGCCCCAGGAAGTCGCCGGGGATCTGGAAATCCACGATCTGCCGCTGACCATCCTCAAGAAGCTTGTAGGAACAGGCCCAGCCGGAGGCGAGGATATAAGCGGCCTGATCCGATTGCCCCTGATGGACAAGATCCCGCCCGGCCACAAAGGTGCGGCGGCGCTTGTGCAAGGACGCAAGCACCGACAGTTCAGGGTCCGACAAGGCGACGAATGCGCCGAGCTTTCGGACAAGCGGAGTGTTTTCGATCATTTGTTCCTGTCCAGCGCCTGACACAGTCTTAGCCAAAACAACCGCAGCGACGACTGATGTGGATCAGCGCAGCATAGCAGATTTCTTGCCAGTCTGCTCTGCAAGCAGCGGGCGCCTTTCGGCGTCGCACATGCCGGAAAGGCCAAGACCCCATGACGGACGATCATACGTATTCAGGCATGGCAGCCCTCTCAGTTTGCGAAGCCCTGCTCCTCGCACTGAACGACGCCGGGATTTTGCCCGAGAAAGAGATCATGGGCGTTCTGACGGATGCCGCTGCCACCCATGAGAACGCCGTTGGTTCCGCGGCCGATGTCGAAAGGCACCAGGCTGCGGCAGCATTGCTCCGACGGATCATTGCTGGGGGGAATTCTGTGCGCAGGGGGTGACTCTACAGATGGCGCGCCTGGTTCAGACCAACATGGCGCCCGCACCAAGTTCGGAGGGCAGGCCCCATTATCTACAAAAGGAGGAAAACCATGAAACATCACGAAAAACCTAAGTCCAGGTCCCCGGAGGTCTCGGACGAAACCGGCCGACACAAGCGCGGGAAGGCCGCAGAAGACGAACCGCGCAGACCAGACGAAGGCGCTCAAAAGATCGACCGACCCGGTTTTGATTTGAGTGGCTCATCTAACGACACACATGCCGGAACGGGTTTGGGGCTAGGTGCTGATGCGTCCGATACAGCCGGTGACAGACGGCTTCCGGGGCGCCGGCCTGACAACAAGCTGACCATTCCGCGTTGGAGTGGGCCCGAGCCAGATGGCAGGACCGAACCTGACAGGAAACCGTCGGGTAGCAAAACGTAGGTCCCGATGAACGCCTTGCAGATCGGCACGCTTCTGATTGTGTTCGCCGGCGTGTTCGGAGCGGTAAATCACATCGTCTTCCGCCTGCCATCTGCTATCGGCATCCTGATCGTCGCCCTTGCCGCATCCTTCTGCGTCCTAGGCCTGGATGCGCTGCGCCCCGATCTCGGTGTCGCCATGGAAATGCGGCAGTTCGTGACCGAAGCCGAGTTCTCACGGACCCTGCTCGAAGGAATGCTCGGCCTTCTGCTGTTCGCTGGGGCCCTCCACGTCCGCCTCGAGGATCTGCGGGAACAGGCCTGGACAATAGCAGTCATGGCTACGCTCGGGGTGGCGCTCTCGGTCACGGTCGTCGGCTTTGGCTTCTATTGGGTCACCGGCATGCCGTTGCTGGCGGCACTTGTCTTTGGCGCGCTGATCTCGCCAACCGATCCGGTGGCCGTGCTCGGTGTCATGGCCGAAGCCAACCTGCCGAAGTCACTTGAAGCCAAGATCGTCGGCGAATCCCTGTTCAACGACGGCGTCGGCTATGTCGTCTTCCTGGTGCTGGTCGGTCTGGCTTTCCAGCCGGTCGGCGGGCATGCCGCTGCCGATACCGTCGGCATCATCATGTTCTTCCTGAAGGAGGTTGGCGGCGGCGCGCTGCTCGGGGGCGTCCTGGGATTCCTGACATACAGGGTCATGCGCCGGATCGACGACTATCCGCTGGAGATCCTGCTCTCGCTCGGGCTGGCCCTGGGAGGGTACCAGCTCGCTGTCGCACTCGGCCTCTCAGGTCCGATCATGGCCGTGGTTGCCGGGCTCTTCATGGGGGATATCGGCATCAAACATGCGATGTCAGAACAGACCCAAGCGTATCTGAGCGGATTCTGGACCGTTATCGACGAGATTCTCAATGCGGTTCTGTTCCTTCTTATCGGCGTCGAAGTCTTCGTCGTTACTCTGAACTTAAATACGATCTCCGCTGGAGTCGCAGCGATTGGCCTGTCTCTGGTCGGACGCCTTTTCGCCGTTGCGGTTCCGGTTGTTCTGATCCGGCCGTTCCGAGAGTATTCGCGCGGGGTTGTGCCCATCATGACGTGGGGCGGGCTCAAGGGGGGCATCTCGGTTGCCCTCGCGCTCAGCCTGCCGGACAGCGAATGGAAGCCGCTTATCCTCACCGCGACCTTTATCGTCGTCGTGTTCTCGATCATCGTTCAAGGGCTCACCATCGCGCCTTTGGCCCGATTTATGAGCCGAAAACCGGCGTCACGTCAGGCATAGCTACTCACGAACGGGCCGGTTGCGTCGCCCTGGTTACGTCTTCGAAATCCGAAGCAGCGCTTCCTACCCTGATCGTATCATGGAGTTGCATGATCTTCTCACGATCCGATGCGGGCGCGCGGCGGCTGCATCTCTCCATGACTTCAAGCAGTCGTCCGACCAGGTCGGCGTCCCTGATCCCGTACCGGGCAATGGCCGCAAACGCCGAACAGGCCAATTCCGCGAATGTCACCGGATCGAAAACGACCCGCAGCTTCATGTCCTGATCCAGGACCCGACCCGAGGGAAAATGCCGACCCGCCAAGATCCCAAGCACCTCACCCAGGCGATCCAGGCAATAAAGTGCGGTTGTCGGGTCGTTGACCCCCGGCGACAAGGCACGTTGCGCGATTTCCACAATCCGCCTGAGCGAGAACTCGATATCGTGGTCGGGCGTGCGCTCGGGGCCAAACGAGAACGCATCGGACAGCTCGTCGGCAACGGCATCCGAGACCCGGCCATAGGGGAAGGCAACGACAAGGGAACCCGCTCCAGGTACAAAATTGCCAATCCGACCCTCTACCCGGACAACAAGATCGTTGTCGCTGGCGACCTGCCGAAGCCTGTCAATATCAATCGACTGAATATAGCCGCCGCCCGACGCGACCACGGAGCGGCTGTCTGAGTCAAAGTCGGGTGGCAAAGCCACCTCGAGCGATTTCTCTGGTAATGATGCGGAGGGCGTGCGGCCGTTCTCCGGGAAGACCCGCGCAACGGTCTTGCGGGCCTCCACCGCGAGTTTCTCCAGAATGGTCTCGATGCGGATCGAAGTCGCGATGTGGTGGATGAAGTAGATGAGCGTCGCGAGGCTTGCGACGGCCAGGATCATACCGAAGCTCACGGCGATCACCGGCACGAAGTAGGAGTCGCCGCTTCCCCGAACGGAGGCAAGGACCAACAGGCAATATACGAAGGTGGACAGGAATGTGCCCAGCACGATCTGATTGCCTCGGTCGCGCATGAAATTGCGCAGCATTCGGGGGCCGAACTGTGAAGATGCCAATTGCAGGGTCAGCATCGTCATCGAGAATGTGACGCCAGCGACGGTGATCATTGATCCCGCAATAGCCGACAGGATCGCCCGCGCGCTTTCTGGCCCGAAGGCATAAGTCCATTCGTCGATCCATCCGAGCCATGCTGCCTCAAGAGCGTCCAGCATGACCAACAAGATAGCCGTTGCCATGGCCGAGAGTGCCATGACCGACGGCAGAAACCAGAAACTGCTGTGCAGTCGGTCCCATGTCCTTGATATGAGTTTGAAGTGGCCGCGCATCGTTCTCCGCACCCCGGTAGGGATACTGTCATGGTCCTTCATGACCTCGTCGCGCGAACGACATGTCAGCTTCGAACGCGGTGATCAGACGATCCGTGAGGCCTCAAATACATTCCGGCTACCCGTCTTTTTCGTCGGATTTGGTGACGCGGGTCTTGCCGGCGGGGCGTTCGTTTGCCCGCTTCAACTCATCCTGTGTGCCGATGTCACGCGGCAAACGTCCACCGGAACGCCCGGCTTGAGAGATGGTGCCCTTGGCACCAAGCCCGTGGTCGGCAGTGTCGGGTTTCGGGGTTTTACCTTTAGTCATCGCTTTGCCTCCAATTGTTCCGCTACGAAGATATCCGCACTCAGCGAAGGCCGAAAAAGCCGAGGATGAACAAGACAATGACCACGAGGCCGACGATGTATATGATCCGGTTCATTGTATTCCTATCCGTTCTGAGAAGGACCATTGCCCATCTGCATCGCCAAGTTTGGCACATCGAAATTTGTGCCAGATTGATATCAGTCAGTGCGCCAGCAGTTTCTTGCGCTCTTCAAATTCCTGAGTGTCGATTTCACCCTTTGCGTAGCGCTCCTTGAGCAACATCAGCGCTCGATCAGGTGCAGGCCCGCCACTACCGGCCACACCGAACAGCCGTAGGAGGTAGATTGCACCAACGACGATCCCGACCAGGATCAGGATCATGAAGATCGGACCAAGTACCATTCCGAACCCTCCCCATTGATCACCGCCCCACATCATATCGTGCCCGTGATAGAAGGGTGCATCGCGGTTGGGCATTTCGTCGGCTTGCGCCAAGGCCATGTTGGCCGTCAGGGCCGCTGCGATGGCCAAGGTCGCCGAGCGTGCCGCAATCCAGAGTCTCATCGGGCATCTCCTTGAAAGTGACGGCAAAGGCCGCTCTGCCGTTATCAAATCGGAAATGACCGGAACGCGCACTGATCTGCATCACCCTGCGCGCTGCTTTCACGGGATATCATAACGAAGAGATAAAGACCTTCGAAGCGTGGGCCTTGAGCCCGATGCGGCAGCGCGGACACGCGCCTCGGAAAGGCCGGACCACGCGGTCGATGGTTTCGACTGAAAGGATGCTGCCATGAACTACACGATCAACCGCTTCTTCGAGGGGGTATCCTTCGAGGATATTGACGCCCGGACGCGCGCCGCGCTGGCCGACAATGGCTTTGGCATTCTGACTGAGATCGACGTCAAGGCGACGATGAAGAAGAAGCTGGATGTCGAGATGCCGCCCTACAGAATCCTCGGCGCCTGCAACCCGAAGATGGCCTATCAAGCCATTGGGATCGAACCACGCGTCGGCGCAATGTTGCCCTGCAACGTGATCCTGCGCGAGGTTGAGGGCGGGGTCGAGGTCAGCTCGGTCGACCCGGTGGCCTCAATGCAAGCGATCGACAACACCGAGTTGACAGCCGTCGCAGGCCAGGTGCGCGACCTGCTGGCCAAGGCCGTCGCGGCGATCTGAGCTACTGAAGACCGGCGTCACATGGCCCTGCCCCCTCAAACGAAAGGCGGGCGCGGGCAATTCGTGAAACCGCATCAGGCTGCTGGTGCGGGCTCAAGCAAACTCAAGGAGCTTTGCATGTCCCCCACCCATCCGCAAACAGACCATCGGGACCCAACCGACGACGATCTTTCTGAGCTGGAGCGCGACCCGGACACCGGGTCTGCTGACGTCGACCCAGTCTGCGGGATGACCGTTGCGCTGAAGCCTGACACTCGGTCCGAGACGTTTGACGGCAAAACATATCATTTCTGCTCAGAAAAATGTCAGGCGACCTTCAAGGCCGATCCGCCATCGCATATCACTTGCCGGCTTGACCAGCCCGTTAACACCGCCCCGGCCGAGGTCCAGTACACCTGCCCGATGCACCCCGAGATCCTTCGGGACGCACCCGGTGCCTGCCCGCTCTGCGGTATGGCGCTGGAACCGATGGAGCCGACGGACGGGCCAAACCACGAGCTGGTGGACTTCACCCGCCGCATGTGGATCTCGGTGGCGGCGGCTGCCCCGCTGATCGTGCTGACGATGGGGCCAATGGTGGGTTTGCCCGTGCGCGACTGGCTTGGGGCTAAGACCGCGGGCTATCTTGAGTTTGCGCTCGCGACGCCAGTCGTCCTTTGGGCCGCACTGCCGTTTTTCCAACGTGGATGTGCGTCAATCGTCAACCGTGCGTCGAACATGTGGACGTTGATCTCGCTGGGCGTGGCGGCGGCCTATATTTACTCGCTTTTTGCGGTTTTCCTGCCGGGCCTGTTCCCCGAACAATACCGAACGGGCGATGGCGTCGGTACCTATTTCGAGGCATCCGTCGTGATCGTAGCGCTGGTCTTTTTCGGTCAGGTGCTGGAACTGCGGGCGCGCGAACGCACGGGCGATGCGATCCGAGCGCTTCTTGACCTCGCGCCAAAGACCGCGCGGCGCATCGAGGCAGATGGCTCCGAAAGCGACGTTCCGTTGGACTCCATCGTGGAGGGCGATCGCCTGCGTGTGCGACCCGGCGATGCGATCCCGGTCGATGGCGTGGTGATCGAGGGGCGGTCCTCTTTGGATGAAAGCATGCTGACGGGCGAGTCGATGCCGTTGGAAAAGGGTCCGGGCGATGCGGTGACCGGGGCCACGATCAACAGGAACGGCAGCCTCGTGATCGAAGCGAGCAAGGTCGGTGCGGATACAGTGCTGGCGCAGATCGTGGCGATGGTGTCGAACGCGAAGCGGTCGCGCGCCCCGATCCAGGGGTTGGCAGACCGGGTCTCGGCAGTCTTTGTGCCGACCGTGGTCGGGGTGGCGATCCTCGCCTTTGCCCTCTGGATGATCTTCGGCCCGGAACCCGTGCTGGTCTTTGCAATGGCGGCCGCCGTGTCGGTGCTGATCGTCGCATGCCCCTGCGCGCTTGGGCTGGCGACCCCGATCTCGATCACCACGGCGGCGGGGCGCGGAGCGCAGGCGGGCGTGCTCATAAAGGATGCCGAGGCGCTGGAACGCATGGCGGGCGTCGACACACTGATCGTCGACAAGACCGGCACGCTGACCATGGGCAAGCCGAAACTGACCGATATGGTGGCGCTTGCCGTTATCACAGAGGCCGAGCTACTGTCGCTGGCCGCGGCGCTGGAACGCGGCTCGGAACACCCGCTGGCCGAAGCGATCGTGGAGGGGGCCGAGGCGGCGGGCGCCGCCCGGCAAGAGGCCGCCGAGTTTGCGGCTGTCACCGGCAAAGGCGTGCGCGGACAGATCGGCGGGCGCGCAGTTGTCCTCGGCAATGCGGCGATGATGAAGGACATGGGGCTCGACACGGGCGTTGCCGAAGATAGGGCCGACACCCTTCGCACCGAGGGCAAGACGGCGATGTTCATCGCGGTCGACGAGGCGCTGGCGGGCATCGTTGCGGTAGCCGATCCAATCAAGGAAAGCACCGCGCAGGCGATCAAGGAACTTCATGCTCTGGGCCTGCGTGTTATCATGGCTACCGGTGATAACGAACGCACGGCAGAGGCAGTGGCGGGCGAACTCGGCATCGATGACGTGCGCGCGGGTGTCCTGCCGGAAGACAAGAAGACGCTGATCGACCAGTTGCGCAAGGGCGGTCACAAGATCGCGATGGCGGGCGATGGGGTGAACGACGCCCCCGCCCTGGCGGCAGCCGACGTTGGCATCGCCATGGGCACCGGCGCAGACGTGGCGATGGAAAGCGCGGGGATCACCCTACTCGGCGGCGATCTGATGGGCATCGTTCGGGCGCGCAAGCTGGCCCACGCCACCCTGCGCAACATCAAGCAAAACCTGTTCTTCGCCTTCGCCTATAATGCGCTTGGCGTGCCGATCGCAGCAGGATTGCTCTATCCGCTCACCGGCCTGCTCCTGTCTCCCATGATTGCCGCGGCGGCGATGAGCCTCTCCTCGGTCTCAGTCATCACCAACGCACTGCGGCTGCGACGGGTCGAACTCTAGCGGCAATGGGAACAGACCGCAGAGCAGCTCGCCCTGCACTGCCATCAAGCCGGTTAGGATTTTACCCCTGGTCGTTCGGCCTGTTCACGCGCGCTCAGAACCATGCGCCAAAGCGGCTTCAGCGCTTTCAGCGCCAGCAGAACCCCGACCCCGGCCAAGGGCGGCACGGCCAGCCAGATGCCTCCGAGGACGCCAAAACCGAACAGATCCCGGGCCGGAGCCCAAAGGAATGTCACCGCAAGCAGCGACGCCACAATCGGCAGCACGACGGCTAGCGCCTTGTTCGGCCGCAGCAGTGCCGACAAGATCGAATTGGAGTTGGACCGATCGATCAGGATCAACGCGACAACGCCGAAAACCAGCGTGGTAAACGCCAGTCCGCGCACCTGATCGGGATCAAGGCCGTAGCCTGGCGCAAACCAAGCAGCAGAGCCTGAAATCCCCAGCACCATCAGGCCCTGCAACAGGCTCCAGACCACTGTGGGCCAGGAAAACAGCGGCTCATCCGCAGGGCGCGGCGGGCGTTGCATCACGCCGTCCTCTTCGCGCTCGGCCTCGAAGACCAGCGCACAGACAGGGTCGATCACCATCTCCAGAAAGGCGATATGCACTGGGCCAAACAAAAGCGGCATGCCAAAAAGCAGCGGCATCAGCGCAAGACCCGCAATCGGCACATGCACGGCGATGATAAAGCTCATTGCCTTGCGCAGGTTGTCATAGATCCGTCGGCCCAGCCGTACCGTTGTGACGATGGAGCCGAAATCATCGTCCAACAAGACAATCGACGCCGCCTCGCGCGCAACATCCGTGCCACGTTCGCCCATCGCCACGCCGATATCGGCGGCCTTGAGGCTGGGCGCATCGTTCACCCCGTCGCCGGTCATCGCCACTACGGCGCCTTTGGCCTTTAGCGCATTGACGATACGCAGTTTCTGTTCGGGCAGGATGCGGGCGAAGATCGTTACGGTCGTGACCGCTGTGGCAAGGTCATCCTCCGACATCGCCGACAGATCATCCCCCGTCAGCACGATATCGCCGGGTAACCCCGCTTCGGCCGCAATCGCGCGCGCCGTGACCGGATGGTCCCCGGTGATCATGATAACCTGAATTCCTGCCGTCCGACATTCAGCCACGGCAGCGGGGACCGAGGTACGCAAGGGGTCAGCCAGACCGACGAGGCCCAGCAGTCGAAAGGCAAACCCGGTCTGCGTTTCGGGCAGGTCCTGCCCGGCTGGCCATGACGCCTCGGCCACAGCCAGCACGCGCAGACCCTTGGCGGCCATCGCGTCCAGTTGTGCCGAGATGACGACTCGCTGATCTGCTTCCAGCTTGCACAGATCGGCAATCGCCTCGGGTGCGCCCTTGGCAGCTATGGCAAAGGCATCCTCGGCCTGCCAGACCTGCGACATGGCCAGAAGATCGGGCGACAGCGGATAACTGCGGATCAGAGTCCGCCCAGCCCCCGGCAAGGTCTCACCTTCCCTTAGGTCATCGGCTGCCAGCGCGTGAAACGCCACTTCCATCGGGTCGAACGGCTTGGGTGCCGAGGCCATGACACCCGCCGCGGCCAGCTCGCGAAAGGCGGGGGGCAAGGGCACTTTCCCTGCAATCTGGTGGGCTGAGCCATCGACCAGTTGCAAGGCGACAATTGTCATGCGGTTCTCGGTAAGAGTCCCGGTCTTGTCGGTGCACAGCACGCTTGCCGACCCCAAAGCTTCAATGGCGGAGGCGCGGCGCGTCAGCACCCGGGCCTTGGAAATGCGCCAGGCCCCCATTGCCATGAAAACCGCAAGGACCATCGGAAACTCTTCGGGCAGCATCGCCATGCCGACCGCGATCCCGGCCAGCAGGGCATCCAGCCAGCCGCCGCGCAAGAAACCGTAGAGCGCTACCACGACTGCGCTTATGCCTATGCCTATTCCAGCCATGGCAATCACAAGGCGCCGCATCTGGCTTTGCAAATGAGGCGTCTCGGGCTCGATCTGGCTCAGGCTCTTGCCGATCTTGCCGATCTCGCTTTCAGCGCCGATCGCTGTGACCTCAGCCAGCGCCGATCCGCGCACGATCAGCGTGCCGGCAAACACTTGCGGCAAGTCGTGGCCGCCCGGACGCACATCGGCCCCTCCCGCTCCCACCGTCTTGCGCACGGCCTCAGCCTCGCCCGTCAAGAGGGACTCGTCCGCCGACAGGTCCGCGGACTCGATCAGCATCGCGTCGGCGGGCACCCTGTCGCCCTCGGACAGAACGATCAGGTCACCGCGCACCACCTCACGCCCCGCGATACGCAGGCGCGCACCGTCCCGGATCACCAGTGCGCGGGGGCTGGACAGATCACGCAACGCCTCCAGAACTCGACCGGTGCGAGCCTCCTGCACCGCTGTGATACCGATGGACATGCAGGCGAAGGCCAGCAGGATCAGCGCTTCGGCCCTGCTTCCAAGCAGCAGATAAACCACGCCCCCGACCAGGAGCAGAACCAGCATCGGCTCTTTCAGTACATCCAATACGATGCGAAAGGGAGACCTTCGCTTTGCCGTCGCCAACACATTGGGTCCGTCAGCGGCCAACCGCGCCTTCGCCTCGGCTGCAGTTAGCCCAGATTGGGCCAGTTCCGGAGCGAGCATCGTTGCGTTCATACCTGTGATCCATCATGCGTCGATTCTGGCGTTGCAGCGATGGTGGTTCAAAAGGCCCGCGGATACCCTGATCTCGGTCAGTGCTGAGTTTAGGTGCGACGAGAGTCAAAATCGCAAGGTGAACCGCGGCTGTGATTGGGAACGTCGTATCGCCGCTTTCAATACCGCGAGCTACTCGATGACGGGCTTTAAAGAAAAAATGAATTCATAGGTTCAATCAGACTTCAAATAGACCAGACCGACGCAATCGCCAATCGCCAATCGCCAATCGCCAATCGCTGAGCGAAGCGCGCCATAGCGCGATTTCAAGTTGCATATACAGCGCACACGACATCCATTAAGATTTTGTATTTAACTACAAAAATTTCGAATCCATCACTGGACGATCCGTCAGACTGTCGCTTTCCACATTCGATACCGCCCCTGCCCTGTCACTTCGCGGATCAAACCGTTTTCTTCCATCCACGCCAGATTGCGCTGAACGGCGGCGCGACTGGCTCCGGTCATGGCCTCAGCCATTGGGGCGGAGACCAAGGGCCACTGAGAGAAAGTTCTTCGCAAGGCAAGCGGCGTGCGGCCAGACAATTGCGCCATGACGTTTTCTGCCCGACCCGTCCACGCTTCAATATCGTCAAGTGTTCGCATCGCCGTCAGAATTGCGCTGTTCATGCCATCCAACCAGCGGGCCAAGCGTTCGGTAGGCGTGCCCGAGCCACGCAGCCCCCCTGCCCCGCCCATAGCCAGCGGCGCGAAGACGGCGCCGCTTCCGTCGCAGGCCGCGACCCTGGACGCGGTGACGGCGGCTTCGATCTGGTCTCCGTGCTGTCCGAGGCCCGCCAGACTCCAGAGATGAAAGCCCATGCAAGCCCGGGTGATTGGGTGGAGCTCGGCTGCGGCTGTCATTACATCCAGCCATCCGCCCGCGCGATCTTCGAAACGCTCAGCGCTGTCTTCAATGTTCTCGGGATCGCGGCGATCCAGGAAGGCGGCCAAATCAGCTTTTGGTCCGGGACCGCCTGCCAGGCGCCGAACAGCCCATCCAACTCTTGCAAGGGCATTTTGGTCATCCTGTGCGCCCGAGAGCCGCATCGATATCCAGAGCGCCAGGCGGTCAGCACTGACCCGATCCCCTGCGAACCAGCTAAGGTCCGCTGCCTCGATCAGAGCAAGCCGATGCCGCCAGCCTTCCGGGCCGCGCAGCAGCCGGTCATCCAGAGCACCCAGGCGTCCAGCGACCCGTGCCAGTCGCGCAGCGTGAATGCCTTCTGCCTTTGCCCAGTCTTCGATGACAGCAGTGTCTGGCGGTTCCGCCCGTGGCCCAGGAGGCAAATCATCCAGTTCTTCCTCGAGTGGCCCAGGCAGAAACCAGAGATCCTCGTCGTGAGCCTCTTCATCCTCCTCGATTGTGATGAGGGGGTCATCAAAATCATTAGTCAATGCAGATGGTTGGGTCTTCATATATGCAAAATACCGTTCTTTTGCACATTACCCAAGCATTTTTGTGGCCGCTGCATGTACCCTTTATATAGTATGCGCACGCGACTGCCGGCGGAACCTCTCAGATCGCGCTCAGCGCAAGGAAACCAAGGCATTGTACGCCAGCACGACGAGAGAACACTTGCTTGCATTCGTTTGCAAACGGTCGTTTATTGACGATATATTAAATTGCAAACGGCCCAGTTTCATGCCCCTGATTGGCTATGCGCGCGTCTCCACCGAGGATCAGACCCCCCTGCCCCAGTCTGAGGCACTGCAGTCTGCGGGATGCGCCGAGATCTTTGAAGAGCACGCCTCGGGCGGCAATCGCGCGCGGCCCGTGCTTGCACGTGTGCTGGAGCGGATTGGCAAGGGCGACACGCTGGTCGTCGTGCGGATCGACCGGCTTGCGCGGTCTTTGTCGCACCTACTTGAGGTGATCGAAAAACTGGAGGGCAAGGGGGCGTTCTTCCGCTCGCTCCAGGACCCGATCGACACTGCCTCGCCCCAGGGCAAGTTCACGTTGCAGGTTCTGGGCGCTGCGGCTGAGTTCGAACGCGCTCTGATCCGCGAGCGTACCAAAGCCGGACTTGCCTCGGCACGCTCAAAGGGCCGCGTCGGCGGCAACCCAGGTCTTCGCGCCAAGGACCCTGAAGCGCTGCGCAAGGTGCGGCTGGCGCGACAGGACGGCTACATGGAGCGCTTGAACGAAACTGCGCAGGATTGGGTGCCCCATGTGCGCCGTTTGCGCCCCGATATGGCTTGGGAAGACGTCCTGCGGATCATCAATGGCCCCCTGCCCCATGATCGGCGCTGGACGCAAAGCCGCCTGCTCCGCGCCGTGAAGGCATACGTGGCGGACGGATTCCTGCCCGCTGAAGTGCTTGGACGCGCTGGACGTCGCGAAACCGACGATCGCCTGCCCGCGATTGTCGCCGCAATCAAAGGTGCTGACCCCGAGATCACCTTGCAGGCAATCTGCGACCGACTGGAATCCATGCGTGAGCGCACCCCTCGCGGTCGCACCAGCTGGCAGCCTTCCTCAGTCAGAATGCTGCTGGAGCGGGCAGAGCGTCTCGGCCTTTTGTAGGCCCAATGGTCGGCAAACTACTCTTGTCGCTCAGCCAAAATCTTCCAGAATCATCGCCTCAATTGGACTAAGATTACCTAAATATCCAACAAAGCCTTGGGGTTAGTTGGCGCGAGCAGAAAATATCTCGAAGGATACCAACCTCGCCAGATTCGGTCTTTATCGTTATTAATCAATGCGTTATACAGCACAGGCCCCACGCGGCCAAATTGGTGCTGTGGATAACTTTTCCACTACATTTAGATTCTTCTTGCCGGACTCAGATGTTCGTGGCATCTCCATACTGACGGCAAAACGCGTCAGACGCGGCTTCGACCGTCAGAACGACAAAGAGCCTTAGCAAAGGCCATGAGAGGCGGCAGAACATGGATGATCGAAATACGGGCTACGCGCAAGGAATAGGCTCTTCCGACATCGGAGCATTCGCAGACAGTCTTGCTGAGTCGCTTGACCGGCAGATGAAAGTTGCGTTCGAGCCAGAAGAACGCAAGTCCTTGCGCCGCTTCAGCTCGACCGAGGTCGCCGAGTTGCTGCGCGTTAGTACGTCGAACCTGCGCAACCGCCACAAAGAGGGCAGCTTCCCAGAAGTTCACACTGACGGTCGTGGTCATAGGTTCTACACAGCCGAAGAAGTTGACGACCTCCGCAACATTTTGGCGCGGACAGGCAAAAATGCTGACGCGTACAGACCTGGCCGCCGAGACGGCGACCGTCTTCAGGTCATTTCGGTCGTGAATTTCAAAGGCGGCAGCTCGAAGACAACAGCGACGATCCATTTGGCACACAGGTATGCCCTTCGTGGCTACCGCGTGCTTGTGCTGGACCTCGACCCACAAGCCAGTTTGACGACATTTTTCGGCTTCCGGCCTGAGCTCGAATTTGCCGAAGGCGGCACAATCTACGACGCATTGAGATACGATGATCAAGTTCCGCTCTCGGAGGTCATCCAGAAAACATACTTCCACAAGCTCGACATGGTCCCGGCCGGCTTGATGTTGTCCGAGTACGAAACCGAAACAGCGAATGCCCTTGCGCGCAGGGTTCAGCCGATTTTCGCAGAGCGTCTTGCTCTGGCGCTAGAGGAAGTCGACTCAGACTATGACATCGTGCTGATCGATTGCCCTCCGCAGTTGGGCTTCCTGACATTGACAGCATTGGCAGCGTCCACGGGCTTACTCGTGACGGTCGTCCCCGGCATGCTCGACATCGCTTCGATGAGCCAGTTCCTCAAACTCGCTTCGGAAACGGTCAAAGCCGTCGAAGAGGCGATTGGACGACATGTCACTTGGGACTTCGTAAAGTTCCTGATCACACGCTACGAGCCGTCGGACGGACCACAAACGCAAATGGCCGGGTACCTGCGCTCAATCCTCGCGGGCCAAGTCATGACTGAACCGATGCTGAAGTCGACAGCCATTTCTGACGCCGGCATGACTCAGCAAACCATCTACGAGGTAGACCCGAGCCAGCTCATTCGGAAGACCATTGATCGGGCTTTGACCAGCGTGAACAGCGTTGCCGATGAGCTGGAGCAGACAATCCAAATGGCATGGGGGCGTCGCTGATGGCTCGAAATATCTTCAACCAGCCACCGAAAGACGAGAAAGAGTCGGCAGCCCCCTCCCCTGCCCCGGTCAAATCCTCGAAGCTACCTGGCTCGGTTGGCGGATTGCGGGATTCTCTCCGGGAAATCACTGCCAACTCAATCCGAGATATCGAACCCGACCGGATCGATATGGATGGTCTCCGGGATCGCCTGATCCTGGAAGATAGTAGCATTGAAGACCTCGCCGAAAGCATTCGCAAGCATGGTCAGCAAGTGCCGATCATGGTTCGCCCCTCTGACCAACCGGATCGATACCGCATCATCTACGGGCGTCGCAGACTTGCAGCCATTCGAAGAGTTGGTGGAACCGTCAAAGCGATCGTTCGAACGCTCGATGATGATGCTTCTCTGATCGCGCAGGGTCAGGAAAACAACCTGCGGCTGGATCCGTCCTTCATTGAAAAATCTCTTTTTATCAAAGAGATGCAGGAGGCCGGTTACAAGCCTGGCGTCATTCAGGATGCCCTAGGCCTCACCCGGCAAGGTGTGTCGAACCATCGTGTAGTCATTGAGCAGCTGCCTGACGAACTTGTCCGGCTTATCGGACCGGCTCATGGCGTAGGTCGACGGCAATGGGGTGATCTTGCTGCACTTTCAGAGAAGGCTCCGCTTGTCGACATTGCGCGTGAGACACTTGCCTCTCTGCCTGACACCACTCCAAGCTCGGACAAGTTTCAAGCCGTCTATGTTGCGTGCTCCAGCAAGGCGCGTAGCGCAGCCAACCAAAGCGCCCGTGGCCAAACGACCGTGGTAAAGGACAATAGTGGTAGCCCTGTCGGCACACTTTCAGTCGATGGCAAGTCGATCGCTATCAAGATCACCCGCAAGGACAACCCGGAATTCGGCCAATGGCTCGAAGAGCGCGCGGAAACCACGCTGCGAGAGCTTTTTGAACAATGGCAGAATGAGAGAGGCTCGGGGAGCTGATCCCCGGTCATAACCAAAAACACGAGCAGAGGAGAAAGGCGAAGACCAAAAAGAAAAGAGCCCCCCAAGGTTTCCCCCGGAGAGCCCTCATCATCTGATTAGCACCTGTGATGTAGCAATCTCCGACATACCGGTCAAGAGTCACCGATTCGGTGGACGTCTTTTTGTTGCCTTTTCTCGCCAAACACAGCGGGAAGAGCCGGGGAAGTTGTGGGCCGCAACGGTCGTCGTTCAACAAACATGGCATTCACAAAGCTTTCCGTTCAGACCTTTGGCGTCGGCAAGGGCACTCCCGCCACGTCAACACCTGAAACCGACATCTGGGCAGTCTTCCGCGCGCTCAGAGATACTCGCAGCCTGTTCGGTCTCCGTCCAGGACATGTTCAAACGCTCCAAGCGATGCTGAGCTTTCTCAAGCCTGGGCATGGAGACACAGTCTTCGCTTCCAACGACGAGATCTGCCGTCGAGTTGGCGGGATCGATGAACGAACCCTCCGTAGGCACATCGATCGCTTTGTTGAACTCGGTTTCATGAAGCGCCACGACAGCCCAAATCGCAAGAGATACCGAGTGAAGTCCTCCGAAGGTCAGTCCATTAGCTATGGCTTGTCGCTGGCTCCGTTGCTCGCGCGTGCCGGCGAACTACTTGCGACAGCCCAAGCGATGGAAAACGCTCGTCGGGATCGCGTGTTTTTGCGAAAGCAAATCCTAACCAAACTTGCTCAGATCGACGAAGCTGACCCCGAGAACGAACTCACTCATCAGGTACGCCGAGTTCTTCGGAGGAAGCTCTCGATCGCGGAGTATCGTGCTTTGCTCGGCGAACTGGAGGCTCAATGCAAACAGATGTCCACCGCGGTGGACGCACCAGAAACAATGAAACTGCCCGCCAATGACGGGCAAACTGTCCGCCACCATTCTAAGTCTAAAAAAGAACAAAAAGATTTAGAAAGCGGGACCAACAGCGAAACACTTCCCCTGCAAACGCTCACAAGCGTTTGTGACCAGGCTACATCGTTCGCAACCAACACACTTAGGAACTGGCACGATGTCGAAAGCCACGCGAGAACGCTCGCTCCAATGATGGGAATCCACGAAAGCACCTTCGAAAAGGCTGCTAGGAAGATAGGCTCTCAAAAAGCATCATGCGCCATCTTCATAATTCTCCAGATGAGCAATCGCATCCGAGACTTTGGAGCGTATTTCCACAGCATCACGCTCGGTCGCAGAGAAACTGACTTCAACCCATCACTGTTGTTGGAGAGGCTTTCTCATTCTGGGGCAGCAACTGCGTGATGTCCACCGCGGTGGACATGTTGAGAGGGAGAGATGGGCTGTGAAAGGGGTGACGGGAAGTGAGAACGGAAGAGTGGCTTCCGGCGCCCGTCGTGGAGAAGATCTGATGGCGAAATCTGCCCAGAAAGTCACCCTGTCCCCGTCCCGGGACATTCCCTTCGACAAGCTCGTGCTGAGCCAGTCCAACGTCCGGCGCATCAAGGCCGGCATCTCGGTCGAGGAACTGGCCGAAGACATCGCCCGCCGCGGGTTGCTGCAGAGCCTGAGCGTTCGGCCCATTCTGGCGGATGACGGGTCCGAGACCGGCAAGTTCGAAATCCCCGCTGGCGGCCGGCGCTTCCAAGCACTCTCGCTCCTGGTGAAGCAGAAGCGTCTGGCCAAGACGACACCCATCCCCTGCATCGTGCGGGATGCCAATTCCACCATCCTCGCCGAAGACGACTCACTCGCTGAGAACATGCAGCGCGCTGCCCTGCATCCGCTCGATCAGTTCCGCGCCTTCGCGGCGCTGCGGGAGAAGGGTCAGGGCGATGAGGAGATCGCAGCCGCTTTCTTCGTCACGCCGCAGGTGGTCAAACAGCGCCTGAAACTCGCAGCCGTGGCCCCTGCCCTGCTCGAGCTTTATGCCGAGGACGAGATGACGCTGGAGCAGCTGATGGCCTTCACGGTCAATCCGGATCACGAGCGCCAGGTTCAGGTCTGGGATGCGATCAAGTCATCATGGAACAAGGAGCCCTATCAGATCCGGCGGATGCTGACGGAAACCTCGGTACGCGCCTCTGACCGTCGGGCCGTCTTTGTCGGCGTCGAGGCGTACGAGACGGCTGGTGGCACCATGTTGCATGACCTCTTCCAGGGCGATGACGGCGGCTGGCTGGAAGACCCGGCCCTGCTGGATCGTCAGGTCAGCGAGAAGCTTCAGGCTGAAGCCGAAGCGATCGCGACCGAAGGTTGGAAATGGATCGAGGTCTCGCTCGACCTGCCCTATGGCTACAGCCACGGTTTGCGGCGGCTGAGCGGAGACCCGGCGCCGATGACGGATGACGAAGGCGCGGCCCATGACAAACTGCTTGCCGAATACCGAGCGCTCGAAGAGGAATACGAGGGCCAGGATGAATTCCCCGAAGAGATCGACGCGCGTCTTGGCGAGTTGGAAGTCGCGATGGAGAAGCTCGAGGCCAGGCCGCTGATCTTCGACGCGGAGGAGATCGCGAGGGCAGGGGCCTTCGTGACGCTTGATCGCTATGGCGAGCTTGCAGTTTATCGGGGCTTTGTCCGGCCCGAGGATGAACCTCGGGCAGACGTAGACGTCCACAGCGGTGAACAGGCGGCAGACGGGCAGGGCGTTGAGCTTTCAACGGGGAGCAAAGTAGATGGTATCGGCCATGGCACGGTGATCACCTCTGCCGGTCAAATGCTTGGCGCGAACATGCCCGACGACGAGGACGATGGTGCGTTGAAGCCCTTGCCCGAGCGGCTGATCATGGAGTTGACGGCGCACCGGACATTGGCACTGCGGGAAGCTGTCGGGCGTTCTCCTGACGTCGCCCTGACGCTGCTGCTCCTGAAGCTCGTCAATGACACCTTCCGGACGTCCAGTTCGGCCGGCAGCTGCCTTGAGGCCTCGGTGCGTCACGTCTACATGTCCGCGCAGGCGAGCGATCTGAAGGATAGCGTGGTGGCAAAGCTGGTGGATGATCGCCACGCCGAGTGGGAGGCCGACTTGCCGCTCGGCGACGATGCCGTTCTTTGGGACTACCTGGCTTCCCTCGATCAGGCGAGCCGGCTGTCGCTACTCGCGCATTGCCTCAGCTTCGGGATCAACGCGCTCCATGAGAAGGTGAACCCTTATGGTGCCGGTATCTCCGCCAGCGGTTTGACCAAGCGGATGACACAGTCCGACTTGGTCGCACAGGCGGTCGAACTCGACATGGTCGAGGCGGGCTGGGAGCCGACGGTCGATACTTATCTGAACCGTGTGCCCAAGGCCCGGATCCTCGAGGCCGTGCGCGAGGCGAAAGGGGAGGGGACGGCGCAACTCCTCGATCATTTGAAGAAGGGCGAGATGGCGACCGAAGCCGAGCGTCTGCTGAAAGGCAGCGGCTGGTTGCCGGAGGTTCTTCGCCGTCACGACCTGGCGGCGCTCGATGCCGAAGACGGGCAGGGGGTGTCTGAGCCCGTTCCCGGCTCCGAGCAGGCCGAAGATGTCGACCTTCCCGCCTTCCTCACCGCTGAGCTGCCGAGCAATGAAGCATCGATGATGGCCGCGGAGTGATCTGGACCATCCGAGGGCGGGGAAACCCGCCCTCAATCACATAAAATACAACAATATCAATATGATGAATGCAAAGTGACGCATTCAGGATGAGGAATCATGTCTGCAACCACCATTCTCGACACCGCGCCCCTGGGCGCGCTCATTCGCTACACCGACAACAGTCCGAAACCACCTGCGCGGTTCACGAAGAAGCTCGCGGCCTGGGAACGCTCGAACGGCGTCGGCCGTCTCGTCAAAAAGGAGCCGCCGCGAGCCTATCCAACCTGGACGGCGCCGGCGTCGTTCACGCTGCACGAGGGGAACTTCTCCTCGGACGGGGTCATACTCGTGACCATCATGCGAACGCATTTGGCTGACAGTGCGTTGACCTTCAAGGTAGCAGAGGAACCGAAGCCCGGACAGGTGCGCGTCCTGGTGGATTTTGGCGGCTGCACGGAGCTGCTCCACCTGGCCGAGTCTGTCACGGCTGCGGAACTCTGGATCGCCAGAGAAGGCTATCGCAACGCGCGGCTCGAGATCGTCGGCAGCGAGGGCGGCGATAGGGCAGGGGATGCGGAACTTGCCGCCTAAGCATGTAGAATCCAAGGGGTCCGCCAAAGCGCGGGCCTCTCACCCATCACGACTCTTTCCCGCGAGATCGCGGGGCACCATAGGGTCCAATCCAACACGAAACTAGCTCTGGTACCAAATGTCTGCCGGGAGGCTGGCAGCGATAGCATCAGCGGGACACCCGGCTCCAGTCAGCCGTCGCACCATCCCCCGCTCGCCATTCCCTTCCTTGCCCCGAATCCCGTCTTCGAGATCAACCCGCGAGGGGTCGGACTACGGGCGAGCCCGTGCCGCCGGGTGGATTCGGACGAGCCGAACGCACCCGGTGATGTCAGCCAGTCTTCGGGCCTGCGGGGTCCTGTCGCGCGGGGGATGGTCCTCCGCCTCCAAGACAGGAGCCAAACAGATGTCCCGCAAAGATGCTCACGCCTTCGCCGCTTCCCTCGCCGCCACGCTCATGGTCTCGATCGTCGTCTTCCAGGCAGGAGATGGAACCTTTGGCGCCGTCCCCGCCGATGAAATCGACGGAGACGAGGTACAGGTGGTGGGTGAGATCGACCCGTGGGCGTAAAGCCCACGGGGTCGAAGACAGCTCGGGCTCGGGGCAAAGCTCCGATCCGGGCCTTTCGCTTGTCCACCGTTCCGGCCGACCGGCAGACTGAGCCGACGATGGTCGGCATGCCTTTGCATTAAGAAAACAAGCTCGAGCGTCAGCCAATCTGGCTTTGCACAGACATCAGCGGTCAATTGCAGTGCAATGAATGCAGCTTGAACATCGTCAGGGTTCGTCGGAAGCTGCGTTATATTTGGTTCAGGTCACGTCGCATGCTCTACAAATCATTGATTTCCTTATACGGTTCATCGCTTGCGGGTAAATCGGCTCCTGCTGACGACCTGGTTTGGCACTTTGCGCCGTCCGAGGATCTGAGGCTTTTTCGCGAGTATGCGCTCGATGCCCTGCAGCAGGCGAAAGTGTACCTGCTCGACCATATGGCTGCAGCCTATGCCGATACGCTTCATGACGCAGTCGCCAAACAGGCTTCGGAAACCGGTCTTCCCGCAATGGCCATTCTGGGTGAGGTAAAGCTCCCCGCCGACGTTGTTTGGGTCGAATTCGACGATCGAGAGCTGGGTGTCGCGCGCTTTGAACGGGCTTCACCTGTAACGAGACATGACGACAAACCCGTAGGCACTGGTCTACGCGGCTATCTCATCGATGATCGAAACAAGGGCCACTTGCGGATCACGATGTTCCATCGCCGCGAGAATTCGCGGGTCGTCGATCCAATCTGCGCTTTGCTCGTGAAGCGAATTCCGACAGGCGAGTTGAATTACGACAACGTCGAAGTCGAGTTGAGCCGTTCCATGGTCGAATTCCGTGTGCGGAGCGGTGATACGATGGAAATGATCAACGGTCGGCGCACGGTGCACCAAGTTGAAACAGGCTACGACCTGTTCATCCCTTACGCGCTCTTTGCGATGCTGGTTTCCCCGGACTTGGGTGGCATCATTCCCACGGAAAACGAGACGTTCACAGCCAAGGATGCAAAGACCGCTCGAAAGTTCGGGAAGTCCTGGATTCTAGGCGCGCAGAAATCCCATCTTACAATCCGCATTGGTCCGCAGGCCGCGGCTCACATGCAGGAGCGGCAGGCTCGCCTTGAGTTCGAGCGTCAGGTCCAGGACGGGCGAAGCGGCCCTGTTCGCCATTGGGTGAGCGAACATGAGCGGCGCTATCGCAGCGGTAAAGTTGTGTTGGTGAAGGGGCACCACAGAGGGCAATTGCCTGCGCCTAATCTGCCAACGCGTGTGATGGGACCAAAACCCGAGGCAACGATTTTCGAGTTGGACACAATTGATCCGCCCAACCTAGACTGAACCCGGAGTTTTCCATGCAGTCATCTCGTCTGTCGTCAATCTATCGTCGTCACATTGACGAACAGCCGTAGTTTTCGGCCTTGATCGGACCAGGTCGGTGCCAAAAGCTCAGGGTGCCGGAAACCCTGCGATACCGGCGCACAAGCGGATTCCATTCTCCCCGATCAGTTCGGCCAGGAAGTGGTCCATCCCTTGGCGATGGCTTCCGCATTGGTGCAACCTTTCGCCATCTGCCAATCCGAGACCGTGGAGATTGACCTGGCGACTTTCTTCCGCATTTTCTGCAGAGCGTTGGGCGACAATGTCCCGAGATCGAAATCAGTTATTTGGTGCGGTCGGTGTCCGGAATATTCCGGTATCGATAGCCCGTCGCGGTAGGGCCCTGCATTTCCCGGCAGGCAAGGGCAGGGGTGAGAGCTGGTGATAGCCACTTAGGCCGCTAGCGGTGTGCTGGGCTTTGGTTCAAACAGTCCCGATTGGCAAGGGGACATGGTCTGGCATGGGCTCCCCGCATCTCTCTGTCTCCTGGGCCATCCCTTCGACTGACAATCCCCTAATCCCGTTCGGTCTCCTGCGCGCAACCCCGCGTCAGTCCGGGCCGTGTTGGCCGCCTTTGGCGTCCTGCCCGCTCCACCCCGGTCCTCTGGGGGTGTCCGGTGTCCATGTTGTCCACCGTGCACGCGTCACCCGATGGGCTTTTTCAGGGTCTTGTCGAAGGGACGGTCCCGAAGACAGGAAACACAGGAGCTTATCATGCAGAACATCGTCATCCTCGCCGGCAACACCGGTCAGACCCCCGAAGTCCGCACCACCCAGAGCGGCACCAAGATCACCAACTTCAGCCTCGCCACCTCGCGTCCCCGCCTCTCGGAAGGCCGTGTGATGCGCGACGAGAACGGCTACCGGGTCATGGACACCGAATGGCACCGCATCACCTGCTTCAACGGTCTCGGCAAGACGGTCGCTGAGCATTGCGAAAAGGGCATGAAGGTCCTCGTCCACGGCCGCATCCACTACACCAAGTGGATCGATAGCATGGGGAACGACCGCTACGGCTGCGAGATCATCGCCGAAAAGGTCGACTTCCTGAGCCGCCCGAAGTCGGCCGAGAACGAAAACCCCGAGCTGGTAGACCGTGACGATGAGATCCCGTTCTGAGGAACGGGCTCTCCCCCTTGGACCCGGTGGGGCAACCCGCCGGGTCCTATGTTGTTTTAGGAAACTATCGGTCCGATTTCGCCTTCACGGCGCTCCGCACCAGCTTGCCGAAGGCGCGGTCCTTTTCGCGGCGCTCGGCAAGGCTGGCGGAGTTGAAGGCATCCTCGGCCTGTAGTTTATGCCAGCGGGCGAGCCGCGCAGGGTCGAGGCTGCAGTCTTCGACGGCAGCGAGGATGGCGCAGCCGGGCTCAGTCTCATGCTCGCAGTCGGTGAACCGGCATCTTGCAGCTAGCGCCCCGATATCCTCGAACACGTCGGCGATGCCTGCGGCAGCATCGGTCAGCCGCAATTCGCGCATGCCTCTCCCGCCTCTTTCGAGAGTTACAGGAGTGCCGGTTTCCCGGTGACGGGTTGAGGGCTGGGAGAGTGGCTCCCGGCGCCTGTCGCGGAGGAATGCCGATGGGCGTTTTGGAAGTTCTGGATGCGGTACAGCCGACGCGGGCTGGTGGCTGGAAAGTGGATGTGAGCCGGGGTGACCGGAATGGGCGGGTGTCGTCCGAATGGTTCAACAGGCCGGATGACGAGCGGTACCTGTCGCTCGACGATCTCTGGGCCAATGTGAAGGGTCGCTCTGAGCGCAGCCGCAGCCGGGTGGTGCAAACCGCCGACATCCGTGTCGAGGCAGCGCGCGACAGTGCAGAGCGGCTGCACTTGGTCCTGCCGAAAGCGCATGAGCCGATCGCACCCACGCACTGGGCCTTCGGCCAGCTTGCCAGCATCGTCGGTGCCCCGGCATCCTACCTGCGGCAGCTTCCCGCGCCTCTGGCGGGGATCAACCTGCAATACGGTTTGACCAACCACCGCGCCGAGCAGGTGAAGACCTTCGAGACCGAGGATGGCCGCACGGAACTGCGCGCCGTGACCGGTCCCGACTACGGCCGCATCCATGACTTCGAGCTTGTCGAGGCGGTTCAGCGCATCGCGGGCAATGGCACGGGCGATACGCGCTGGAAGGTACCGGGTGTGCTGGATTGGTCGACCGGGGTCTACAACCCCGATGTCGAAATAAGTCGCGACACGACCACGCTCTACGCCTCAGACCGCGATGTCTTCCTGTTCCTGGTCGACGATCGCAATCCGATCGAAGCAGGCAAGTTACCCGACGGCTCCCCCGATCTCTATTTCCGGGGCTTCTATTGCTGGAATTCCGAGGTGGGCGCGAAGACCCTTGGCATGGCGAGCTTCTATCTGCGGGCGGTGTGCCAGAACCGCAACCTCTGGGGTGTCGAGGACTTCCAAGAGATCAAGATCCGTCACTCGAAATACGCCGCGTCGCGCTTCGCACATGAGGCGGCGCCGGCGCTGACGCGGTTTGCCAATTCCTCGCCGCAGGGGTTCGTGAACGGGATCCGGGCAGCTCGACAGCAGGTCGTGGCGCGCAGCGATGAGGACCGTGCCGATTTCCTGCGCAAACGGGGTTTCTCGAAGGCCGAATCCGGCAAGATCATCGAGAAGGTGCTGGTGGAGGAAGGTCGCCCGCCCGAGAGCATCTTCGACTTCGTACAGGGCATTACCCGGCTTGCGCGCGACAAGACTCAGCAGGATGCCCGCCTTGATATGGAAGGGCGCGCCAAGAAGCTTCTCGACCGCGTTGGTTGAGGTGGCGACCGGAGGCGATATCGCCTCCGGTCTCGTCCCTGTTTCATCGATCTGCTACCGTGCCCGACATGTTTAGGTATTGGAAGTACGCGCATGGAAGAAATCGATTGGTCAGATCGTGCATTTTATGATGACGGCGAATGGGTTACCTGGTCGGAAATCGACGAGCAGCTTCGCTACAAGGAGTGGGGCGCTAAATACCCGAACGCGATCCGGTCTATGATCCCATATTTTGAGGATCTCCTGTCCCTCGCGGAAAGCTACCACCTCGAGACCGGCCTTCACCTCTCTGTCTACGGCGATATCGGTGAGCTGTTCGGTGCTATCACGTACGGTATCAAGCTGAACAAGACCTACGCCCAGGGTGCTGACGGAAGACTTGGCAATGATCATGTCGAGGTCAAAACCATTACGCCATTCAAGACAAAGGATGTGGTTGTGGTCGATACCAATGGGCATTTCAACAAGCTCTTGGTTGTAAAGATCAACGAGGATTTTCAGGTCTCGGGTCGGATGATCGACCGAAAAGATCTTCCAAAGCGCGAAGGGCGCTACTTGCGGGTTCGATGGGGCGATTTACCAACGCCGAAATGATCGGCCCGATCAGCGACAGAGAGTCCGAGGGGGCGGTTTGGTCTTTGACGGTTTGAAGCGGGGAGAGAGGCTCTACGCACCGTCGGAGATATGCCCATGTTCGATCTTACTCTCCAAACTCAGCCGGAAATACAGAAAACAGGTTTGCCGCCGAGCTTCCTGACCGTTCTTGCAGATCAAGACTTGCCGTTTGCGCTCACGACGGCTTGCCATGCTCCCGCGGCGCTCATGTCCGGGCATGCACACCCCAAGGTACTGGAGCGGTTTGCCACGCTGGCCGAAGCCATGCAGGGGGCAATCGTTCACGCCGAAAATGTCACCCCTGAAGACGCGCCGCGCATCCTGGCGATCCTCGATCGGGAGGGCCGCCTCGTTCTGGCCGGGGCTACCTATGATGGCGGGGTCGCATGGTGCCACCCGGTCTCGGATGCCGCCGAAGCCCGCGCCGTCGTGTCCGAGGCCAGCCAGACCCGCGCGCAGGCCATGCGGGCGGCCGAGTGGCATGCACATGGCCTCGCGCGACGGCTGCGGCACCACGCCGACGTTCTCGATGCCCGTCTTGTCGATCCGCTCTGGCGTGTCTTCGCGTCTCGCGCACTGCAGATCGCGGCGTGACGCCCCAGAGTCAGAGAAGGGCAGGGGAGGATGTGAGCCTAGGAGGACGAGAGAGCCTCGGGGTTCAGATCCTTTCCCTCATTTCGGAGTTTCCAATGTCCAAGATCGAACCCACCTTGGCCGCGCCGATGGCGCCGTCCAGGATTGATTTCGCCGCCGTGCTGGCTCGGCAGTCCGAGCGTGACGCGCGGATCGCAGCTTTGCGTCCGGCCAACAAGGAGCGCCTCTTCGATGGCCTGACTGCCGCGGGCATCACCCATGTGACCGTGAGCTTTGACGGCTATGGCGATAGCGGCCAGGTTGAAAGCATCGAAGCCTACGCTGGCGACGCCGAAGTCACTTTCCCCAAGACCCAGATCGCCTATGCCGCATTGACCTGGGACGACCCGGAGGTCGAGATGCGGGCGCTTTCGCTCGAAGATGTCGTCGAGCAACTGGCCTACGACTTCCTCTCCGACACCCATTGCGGCTGGGAGAACAACGACGGGGCTTACGGCGAATTCTGCTTCGACGCGAGCGCTCGCACCATCCACCTTGAGTTCAACGAGCGCTTCAGCTCGTCCGAACTCTACACGCACGATTTCTGAGGGGGCGGCGATGGCACATCCCTACCACCACGCCCTGTCCTCGGTGCAGAAATGGGGCGGCACGGTCGACGACTACCTCGCCGTGCATTCCTGGTTCGACCAGAGCAAGGAGATCACAGCCGATTTTCGGCACCGGGCGCTGCGCCACCATGCCGAGGGCATCTTCATGGCCGAGACGATCTTCGGCCAGACCCTCACGCTCTCGACCGGACGCATCATCCCGACTCGGTGGGTCGGCGAGCAGCATGTAAGGGAAGACCTTGGCTTCATCCCGAGCTTCGCCGATTGGGTGAAGGCCATTCGGCCCGAGCCTTGGATGGGTCGAACCGAACGGATCGAGGCACGGGTCGATCCGCATCTCGTTTCGCCCGTGGTTGAGGTCACGTGAAATGACCGATCCCACTTATCGACGTCTTGGCTTGCCGCCGACCGCTTCGCGACTGGCAGTGGTTCGCGCGGCGGTCCGGTCGCTACACCCCGACACGCGCGCTGTTTGCGGTCTCCGGCTGGCGCGGAAGCGCTTCTACCGGCAGATGCTCTGCGCGCATGCCGCGCGTCAGGCGTCAGGCGACCAGCCCACCGGCTGATCGCCCCACCCATCCCTTCATCCAAATCCAGTAACCGGCCGCCCGGCCGGGTTTTCCCCATTCAGGAGGTCCCCATGGCGGATTACTTCACCCATTTCTCATGCCTGATCGACGTCGGTAGCCCCGACAAGGCCGCCCGCGCGCTCGCGCTGTTCCAAGAACTTCGCGCCGCAGATGAGGACGCCGATGACCCGGAGGTCGCAGGCTTCGACCTCGTGCGCCAGGACGCGCCCGATGGCAGCACCCTCTGGATCCATGATGACGAACACGGCGATGTCGAAGCCGTCATCCGCTTCGTCTTGCGCCTCGCCGAAGACCTCAACCTCACCGGCCTTTGGGGGTTCCAGTATTCTCTGACCTGCTCTCGGCCACGACTCGAAGCCTTTGGTGGCGGCGCGCATGCCATCGATCTCGGCGCGCGCAAATCCATCGGCTGGTCCAGCACGCAAGAATGGCTGGCCGCCGCATTGAACGGGGAGGACATCGATGCCTGAGGTGATCTGCACCACCGTCTACCAGTTCCCCGAACTCTCGGATGCCACCAAGGAGAAGGCGCGCAGCTGGTATCGCGAACTCGGCCCCCACGACGACTGGTGGGACGCGGTCTATGAGGATTTCGAAAGGGTCTGCGAGATCCTCGGCATCCGCCTGAAGACCACGCCCGTGCGGCTGATGGGCGGCGGGACGCGGGCCAAGCCCTGTATCTGGTTCTCCGGGTTCTGGAGCCAGGGCGACGGGGCTTGCTTCGAAGGCTACTGGTCCCACGCCAAGGGCGGGGCCACACGCATCCGCGACTACGCGCCCCAAGACGCGGCTTTGCAAGGCATCGCCGACCGGCTGCAGGCCATCCAGCGGCGGAACTTTTACCAACTCGCCGCCGAGGTCAGCCATCGCGGGCGCTACTACCACGAATACACCATGGCCGTTGATGTCACGCGGGACAGCCCGACCTGGCAGCCGCCGACAGAGGACGCCGAAGACATCGTGACCGAGGCGCTGCGTGATCTGGCCCGCTGGCTCTACCGCCAGCTTGAAGCCGAATACGACCACCTGACCTCGGACGAGGCCATCGAGGAGGGGATCATCGTGAACGAGTACACCTTCACGGAAGCCGGGCGCCGCTTCGGGTGAGAGCGCAGGCAGTTCATTTGATCTTTACAAGGAGGTCATATGATCTATATTCGGGCCAATGGAGGACGCCATGTACGTTGCTGAGAAAATCCGGGAACCCGCACAGATCAACGCCGTCGCGTTGAAAGCTTATGCACGCGTGGCCGATGCTTGGGGTCTCAGTCTCAAGGAAGCGGCTGGCCTTGCCGACATGTCAGAGAGCACGTGGAAGCGCGCCAAGAAGCCGGATTTCGCCGGAGAGCTCACCAAGGACCAACTGCTGCGGCTCAGCGCTGTAATTGGCATCTTCAAGTCGCTCGAACTCTACTTCTCGGAGCCTCTGGCAAAAAGCTGGTTTACCCGACCGAACACCGGTCCGCTCTTTGGTGGAAGCCGACCAGTCGACACCGCCATCGACGGGGGGTTGCCGCAGATCCTCGCGGTGCGGACCTATCTCGATGCGTTGCGTGGTGGGGCATGAAGCAGACCGAGGTTTCAGATCGCGGTCTCGTTCGTCTCCTGACTGCCACCTACCACAAGCCGCCATCCCTGCGCGGTCTCGTCGATACCGATGACGAGATGGAGATCTTGGCAGAGATCGAGGGCCTGACCAGTGGACGTCTACAGGCCGAACGCGGGCGCAACCCACATCTGGACCCGCGCGAACTCGCTTGGCAACGCCGTAGCCGCGATCTGCGCATCTATGGGGACAGTCACGTCAACGCAGCCTTCACTTACACCCGCGCCGGCGGAAACCGCTTCAACGCCGAGGAGCGCGGCGCTTGGTACTGCGCATGGGATGTGATGGTTTCTGTCAGCGAAGTGGCCTGGCACCGCACACGCGAACTCGGCTTTACCGGCAGCTTCCACGACAGCGCCCGCTATGTGGAATTGCTGGCCGACTTCATCGGCGTCTTCAACGACATGACCGATGAGGCAGGTCATCCGGCGCTGCATCCGGATCCGGCTGTCGGGTATCCCGAGGGCCAAAGCCTGGCACAGCATCTGCGTCGGGGCGGATCCAAGGGCCTGATTTACCCTTCGGTCCGGGCTCCTGCACCGGGCGGGAATTGCCTGGTCTGCTTCGAGCCCCACGCAATTCAGAACGTTCGTCCGGGCGCGTCTTGGGATCTTGTTTGGGATGGGACACCGCACTACTCGATTGCGGCTGTCAGCTAATCCGCAAAACCGTAATTGCCCCGGAGGCCTATAAGGATGGCAACGCCTGATATTGAAAGCCCTGACCGCACCGATCTCAAGCAGATCGACCATGCGCACTTCTTTGAAGCGATGGACTCGCCGCCTTTGCCGACCGAAGCACTGCGCTCTGCCTTTCGTCGGGCGAAAACGCGGTCATTTCAGCGAAACACAGGGCTTGGAAGCGCCGACTGAGTTCACCCGTCTTCGGCGCCTCCCATCGACGCGATGAGGACGGCCAACGCAAAGCGCCCCTCACGACGGTGATGGCCGTGGCTCAACCCAGGAGCTTCAACAAGGCGTCGCGATGCGTGGCATGTTTTTCGGGGTTGTCGCGCTTCAGTTTGTTCAGGTTGAGGACTTTCCACTTCACGGCCGGTAGCTCAGCGGCTTGCGAGCGGTTGATCGCCGCAAAGTCAGGCTCGCCGTCCTGAAGCGTCAGGAGGAACTGCCTCGCCTTGTCATCGAGCCTCGATTGCAGATCGGCGACCAACTTCAGGCGTGTCGCCAAAAGTGTAGTGAGAGGGACGGGTGTTCTGGTCATGCCCTCGAATTCCCGTGCGTAGGGTTGCTCGAGATCGATCAGGTTCGGATCGAGAAGCTCATGCGCCGGTCGTGGCGAACTGGCGACATAGATCAGGAAGGTGTGGAAGAGGTCGTGCGTCACACCCTCGTTTTCGTAAAGGAGCGTGACGTCGTAGAGATCCCGGGGATGCTGCCTGTCCAGGGCGGCGTGCAGCTTGCCAGCGAACAGGTCCTCGAACGAGACGATCTGCATTTCGGCATAGCCATAGGCATCCTCCACGGCGGCAGAGACGGTCCGGACTTCCGGGTCGTGGACCACGCCCCGGGTCACGGGCGAGGTTTCGATCTTGATCTCGGCATTGTCCAGGCGCGCCAGGAGCCGGGTGGCTCCGCCGCCGCCCCCTTGGATGCGCTGCGATTTCGCGCCGTGGATTCCGGTCTCGATGGAAGCCGCGATGCGATCCATCGCGGCGTTGATCTCGTCCAGGCTCTCGGCGCGTTCCTTGATTGGCAGGTAGGTCAGGTCGATGTCGACCGACAGCCGAGGCAGGTCGCGGTAGAAGAGGTTGATGGCCGTCCCGCCCTTGAGTGCGAAGACGCTTTCGCCCGCGACATGGGGCAGGACGCGCACCAGGAGCGCAACCTGGGCTTCATAGGTCTCACGCGCCATGTTCGGCCTCCGGTTTCACGAATTCTTCCGGCACCATGATCCGATAGCGCGGGTGGATCTTGCCGCCCTGGACCAGAGCCCGGTCGCCGCTTCCGAGGTCGAATACCTGCGGGTCGATCCGTTTGCGCCACGGATGATCGTGGCGGTCCGCGAAGACGAAGAACAGGCGCTTGACCTTGATCTTCTGGCACGCTTGCAGGAGGTCGGAAATCAGCCTTGGGCGCAGGGTTGTCAGGCTCTCGAAGACCATGTCGAGCGTGTGGAAACTCTCATGGTGGGGCAACTCGTCCATGGCTTCCAGGATTGCGCGCTCCGGCGTCGACATCGTCAGACCCCAGTCCCATGGTAGGCCTGTCGTTTTGCCCTCGATCACACCCAGCTTCGGATCGGTGAACAAGGAACGGGTGCGAATATTGATCGGGGCATCCGTCGGCAGTTTGATCAGCCAGTTCGGGACCTTGTCCCCATAGACCCAGACTGGAGCGCTTTCGCCAAGGCGAAGGTAGTGGGCATGTCCTTGTTCACCGAGTGCCGTTGTGCTGCCGACATGCAAATCATGACCCATGATATGTTGCATCGAAAGGATGCAGGTCTTCCAGTCGATGCTGTTGGACGCCTGCATATTCGGGACTGGCCGGCGGAAGACACCGCGTGCGATGCGGTCCAGCCAGCCGCGCTTCACATAGTCACGGAAGCTCTCATAGGCGATGCCTTGCGAGACGAGCCATGCCGCATCGACCAGATAGCCGGCGGGTACGGCATCGAGCAGTTTCTTCAGATTCTGTGACCTTGCGGTGTTCATGATGCCTAAAGTGACAGATTTTCAAAGAGACATCCACAGTTTTCTTTGATAAAAATACTTTTACAGCGTTATGGACGCTCCTATCTCACTATTTTCAAAGAACTGAGGGACTAGCCCCAAGGGGAGGGAGATCTGAAGACGCTGGGTTGAGAGACGGCTACGACTTGCGGTGGTTACCGAAGGTCGCAGCGGTGCACCTCCCGGCGTGCCGCCGGGACCAGGCCTTGGTCCTTCGGACAGGAGTTTGACCGAGGCTGATGTCCCGAAGGGCCTATCTGCCAACCTACAGGTTGGCAGCTGCGCTCGGTTTGCCAAACTATGATGTGGCAAAAAGCTGGACGACCGCACAGAGCGTCACTAGCCTGTGCTGTGCTCACTTATTCCCGTCGATCCACTTCGACATGAGTCCCTTGTCGCGGAAGCATTCGTCCGGAACGGCGCGCTGTTTGATCCGGGCGAGTTTCTCAGCGAAGGCCACCTGCCTGGACGTGGGCAGCCGGTCCATGTCCGATACCGGCTTCAGCTGGGCCTGAGCCTCGATCCAAGCGCTCAAAGATCGCCGGTCTTGCTGAACCTCCCAGGGCAGGAGCGTCCGGTTGCGCAGGGCGAGCGACCGCGCATAGGCAATCTGCTTGGGTGTTACGGGCATGGCGTTCTTGGTGCTTTCCATGGTGGAACCCCCTTTCTGGCTTGGCTCAGAATATAGAACAGAACAAGAACAAAATCAAGCCGAGCTTCCGGGACGCGTCGGATTCGAGAGGGAGAGAGGGGCCGGGAAAGATCAGGTCCGAGGCTGCCCGAGAGAGGGTGTACGGGCCTTATCCTGTCCTTCATTCCGGAGTTTCCCGATGACCCATCTTGCCCCTGTTGCGCAGGCGTCCTTGCCTGCGCCCATTGTCCCGTTGGCAGCAAATCCTGCCCCTGCGATCGTTGCTGTTGCCGAAGCGCTGCAGCCCGATCTGGCGCAAGGGCTTCAGATCGACGCGCTGCGCCTCCGCCGCGAGATGGAACATGCCTTTGGCGGTTCCGATGCGACCGGTGCCTGGGACTGGAAGTTCGCCTATGAGGCGGGCGAGGTGGCGCTGATCCTCTTTCTGCGGAAATTCGGTCGGGCGTTGCTTGCGCGTGCCGGCTCGCCTGCGGCGCTCTTGCCGATCCTCGCCAAGGTGGCAGGCCTCTTGCCCACGCACACCCGGCGGTCGGAAGAGATGGAGCGCTTTCAGCAATTCTCGACGCCGCTGCCCATGGGGCTCGCGGCTGTGGCGGCAGCACAGATCACGCCCCGTGATCTTGTCCTAGAGCCGTCTGCCGGGACCGGGCTTCTGGCGATCCTCGCCGAGATCGCCGGCGGCACTCTGGCTCTGAACGAGTTGGCGGGCACCCGCGCCGATCTTCTGCGCCTGCTGTTCCCGGCCCGACCGGTCACGGGGTTCGATGCCGCGCAGATCGACGATCATCTCGATGCCTGCTCAAGCCCGAGCGTCATTCTGATGAACCCGCCCTTCTCGGCCCAAGCCAATGTCGATGGTCGGTCGACCGAGGCGACGGCCCGACATCTGCGCTCGGCCCTTGCGCGCTTGGTTCCCGGCGGACGGCTCGTGGCCATCACAGGGGCCGGTTTCGCGCCGGATGCGCCGGCCTGGGCCGAGACCTTCGGCCGTCTGACCGAGACGGCCCATCTCATCTTCACCGGCGCGGTGTCGGGCGCAGCTTTCGCCAAGCACGGCACCAGCTTCGAGACGCGGATTTCTGTCTTCGATAAATGCCGCGGCGGTGAGCCGGGCGGCATCACCGCTGACCTGCACCAGCCCACGTCCCCGGACGTAGCGCATCTGATGTCCAGGGTCACTGCAGAGGTTCCGCCGCGCCTGGAGCTTGATCCGGCAGTTACTGTGAGTCTGGGCCACACTTCCCTCTTCCCGGGAAGTCCTGCCCCGACCACCCGCAAACCCGTCAGCCGATCCCGCGCGACCTCCGCAGCTCAACCGGCGAAACCAGACACACCGATTGAGGCCGAGGAACTGGACTACGCTCTCCGCGACGCCGCCGAGGACGAAGATGCGACACGCCTGTCCGACGCGATCTACGAGACCTTCCGTTTGCAGGCGATCGAGATCCCGGGCGCGGCCCAACACCCGACCAAGCTTGTGCAATCCGCGGCCATGGCCTCGGTCGCACCGCCGAAACCCAGCTACCGCCCCAAGCTTCCCGCGACCATCCTGCGCGACGGCCTGCTGTCCGACGCGCAGCTTGAGACCGTCATCTACGCGGGCGAAGCCCACTGCGCATACCTCGCCGGGTCGTGGGCCGTCGATGAGACCGGAGACGTGGTCGCCGCTGCACCGGAGGACGCCGCTGACGCCGTCCGCTTCCGCCGCGGCTTTTTCCTCGGCGATGGCACCGGTGCGGGCAAGGGCCGCCAGTCGGCTGGGATCCTGCTCGACAACTGGTGCCAAGGCCGCCGCAAGGCGCTCTGGATCTCGAAAAGCGACAAGCTCCTCGAGGACGCGCAGCGCGACTGGTCGGCGCTCGGGCAGGAGCGCCTGCTGGTGACGCCGCTGTCGCGTTTCGCACAAGGCCGCGACATCCCGCTGACCGAGGGCATCCTCTTCACCACCTATGCGACGCTGCGCTCGGAAGAACGGGGTGCCAAGAAATCCCGCGTCGACCAGATCGTCGACTGGCTCGGGGCAGATTTCGACGGGGTGATCCTGTTTGACGAAAGCCATGCCATGGCGAATGCCGCCGGGGGCAAAGGCGAACGCGGCGAAACACAAGCCTCGCAACAGGGCAGGGCGGGTCTGCGCCTGCAGCACAAACTTCCGAATGCCCGCGTGGTCTATGTCTCGGCCACGGGCGCGACGACCGTCCACAACCTCGCCTATGCGCAGCGGCTCGGGCTTTGGGGCGGGGAGGATTTTCCCTTTGCGTCCCGCGCCGAGTTTGTCGAAGCCATCGAGGCTGGCGGTGTCGCGGCGATGGAGGTTCTGGCCCGCGACCTTCGGGCGCTCGGCCTCTACACGGCGCGGTCGCTGTCCTATGATGGTGTCGAATACGAGATGCTGGAGCATGCGCTCAGCCCCGAGCAGCGCAGCATGTACGATGCCTATGCCGGGGCCTTCGCCATCATCCACAACAACCTGACCGCGGCGTTGGAGGCCGCGAACGTCATGGGCGACAGCGGTACGCTGAACCGGCAGGCCAAGTCTGCTGCCCGGTCAGCTTTCGAGTCCGCCAAGCAGCGTTTCTTCGGCCATTTGCTCACCTCGATGAAGACCCCCACGCTGATCGCATCCATCGATGCCGATCTGGCAGCGGGTCATGCGGCGGTCATCCAGATCGTCTCGACGGGTGAGGCGCTGATGGAGCGCCGCCTGTCCGAAATCCCGACAGACGAATGGAACGACATCCGCTGTGACATCACGCCCAGGGAATATGTCCTGGACTACCTCGCCCATTCCTTCCCGGTGCAGCTCTACGAGCCCTTCACCGACAGCGAGGGCAACCTCTCGTCGCGGCCCGTGACACGGGACGGCCAGCCCGTCGAATGTCGCGATGCCGTTCGCCGTCGTGACGCGCTGATCGAAAAGCTGGCCTCGCTGCCGCCGGTGCCGGGGGCGCTCGACCAGATCGTCCAGCGCTTCGGCACCGATCTCGTGGCCGAGGTCACGGGGCGTTCACGGCGCATCGTGCGCAAGGGCGAAGGGCATTCGGCACGGCTCGTGGTGGAGAGCCGGGCCGGAGCCGCGAACCTCGCGGAAACCCAAGCCTTCATGGATGACGAAAAGCGTATCCTGATCTTTTCGGATGCCGGCGGCACCGGGCGCAGCTATCACGCCGATCTCGGGGCGAAGAACCAGCGCCTGCGGGTCCACTACCTCTTGGAACCCGGCTGGAAGGCAGACGCGGCGATTCAGGGCCTCGGACGCACCAACCGGACCAACCAGGCGCAGCCGCCGCTGTTCCGGCCGGTGGCCACCGATGTGAAGGCGGAGAAGCGGTTCCTGTCGACCATCGCGCGTCGTCTTGACACGCTTGGCGCGATCACGCGCGGCCAGCGCCAGACCGGCGGGCAGGGGTTGTTCCGCCCGGAGGATAACCTCGAGTCTCGTTACGCCCGCGACGCCCTGCGCCAGCTTTACCGCCGCATCTATCGCGGCGATCTGGCCGGATGTTCGCTCGGGGCTTTCGAGGATGCGACCGGGCTCAGCCTGACCGATGATAACGGGCTGAAGGATGACCTGCCGCCGATCACGACCTTCCTCAATCGCCTGCTGGCGCTGACGATCGACATGCAGGCCGTGCTGTTCGCGGGTTTCGAGGAGCTGCTCGATCAGCGAATTGAGGGCGCCATCGCCGCCGGGGTCTATGATCTCGGGCTCGAGACACTCCGTGCTGAGAGCTTCCGGGTGACCGACGTACAGGTCATCTACACCCATCCGGGCTCCGGCGCGGAAACCCAGCTGCTGACCATCGCGGAAAAGCGCCGCAACACGCCTACCTCGCTGGCCGATGCGCTCGAATGGCTGGATGACCCGCAGGCGCGGCTTCTGGTCAACAGCCGCTCGGGCCGGGCTGCCGTGCAGGTTCCCGCCACCAGTCACATGCTGGACGATGGGACCATCGAGCCGCGCCTGCGCCTGATCCGCCCGCTTGATGCCAGCACGGTCCCGGCCAAGGTCATGGAGGACACCCACTGGCTCGAGGCCGACCGCGCGGCCTTCACAGCGGCGTGGATTGCGGAACTGGCCGAGGTGCCGGAGTTTTCGGTCTCCACACTGCACATCGTGGCAGGTCTTCTGCTGCCGATCTGGAAGCAGCTTCCCCAGGATGAAACCCGCGTCTACCGCCTGCAGACCGATGACGGGCAGCGCATCATCGGCCGCCGCGTCTCGCCTGCCTGGGTCGTGACCACGCTGGCCGCCGATGCGCCCAAGCTCTCGGCCGCGCAGGTCCATGCCCTCGTTCTGGAGGGCAAGACTGTGGTGCGCCTGGCCGAAGGGATGGAATTGCACCGCTCGCGCGTCATGGGCGCGAACCGGATCGAACTCTCGGGCTTCTCGGAGGCAGCCAAGGATCGGCTCAAGGCCGATGGCTTCTTCTCGGAGATTATTAGTTGGAAGCTTCGGCTGTTCTGCCCGACCGACGCCGATGGCGTCGCGATACTGGATCGCCTGCTTGCACGTTGTCCTGTCGCAAGGCTACATGATCGCGGAGGTTGTTGACCCATGTATTCCGAGACCGAAGACCTCGTGCGCGAGCTGGCAGAAAATGCCGAAGGCGTCTGTCGTGCCTACCTTCCCGCCGGACGGCGGGAAGGATCCTACTGGATCGTGGGTGACCTGCAAAACAACCCCGGCCGCTCGCTCTTCGTGCGTTTGACGGGCCCTGCGTCGGGACCAGGGGCAGCGGGCAAGTTTACGGAACATGTTGCGGTGCGGATTATGTTGCGGTTGCGGTTCTGGTCCCTGTTTTGCTGTGGATTTCGCGGGGCTG
>NZ_JAHVAI010000018.1 GCF_019264375.1 Sedimentimonas flavescens
TCGATGGCTTCATGGTCCGATCCTTCTGTTGGGTCGGACTCTAGCATCAACTGGAGGAATTATCGGGGGTCACAGCACCGGGCATCGCGGTGCTCGGTGTAGAACGGACTCTCGACAATAGGCCGTTGATGGCCGGGTGCACGGCGCTGTCTTGATACCTGGGGAGCCGCTAACGCCGATCAGTGCGGCGTCAGTATATCCGCGGCACAAAGAGACCTGTCGACAAACCAGATGACACATTGAGCGGAGAAGCATCATGATAGGATATGTCGCTAACATTGAAGAACTGACGGAAGAGAACACCGACTTTCGACGTGTTCTCTATTCAGGCTCGAAGCTGTAACTGGTTCTGATGTGCGTCAAGCCGGGGGAAGAACTCGGCGGCGAGATCCATGCCGATACCGATCAGTTCTTTCGCATCGAAGAAGGCAAGGGGCGGGTCATGATTGACGGCGTGACTGACCTCTGCGCCGCGAGGCCGGTCAGTTCAGTTCCCGTCGATGGTCACGCCATGCTCGTTGATCTCGATATCGATGCCACTTTGGCGTTCCTGATAGTAGAGATACCCAGCCCCGATGGCGAAAATGGCGAGCATCGCGATCAGGATGATCAAGAAGTTGCGACTCATTGCCGTCTTCCTTTCAGCTTTCCGGTGTTAGGCGTGTCCAAGGGAACATGTATCAAGCGCTTGTTCCGATGGCTTTTGACCCACTATTCGTTGCGGCAGCCGGGCACGTTCAGGTCTCTGCAAAAGTAACCCGCGGCGCCGCCGATAACAGCGCCGGTAACAGGGCTTCCGCCAGTTGCTCCGGAAATCACCGCGCCGCCTGCAGCACCGGCAACACCGCGTTCTGTATCGCTTCCGAGACATCCACCGAGGCCAAACAAGACCGGCAGGAGAAGAATGGCTTTGAAGTACATCTGATAATCCTTTGGTCTGTTGGAGCGGAAATCTGCTCGATACTCCGGACGGATTTTGGCTCGTGCGCGATCGCCAGGCGGCAGCGTTGGTCTATTTGTTTGTTTCGGGTGTCATTGCATTGTTCTTTCTTGGACGCTCCGGAAACGAGAGACACGCAAGGCAGGGGAACGAGGGGACAACTTGCCTAGCGCGTCTCTGGCTCACTCGTACTGGTAAATGTCCACCGATACTCGGCTAACACTCAGACGATCGCACCGCCGTCGTCGAGCCACACTGATACAGGTTGGTCTTGGCCCGTGAATCCGGAGGTTTTTGGGCCGAATTTGGCGTTTGGAGTGGTTTTGACCTTATCCGGCAGGATGCGGGTTCCGGCTTTGCCTTCTAAGATCGCGCGAGCGTCTGTCAATTGGCCAATGCCGGCAAGCTTGCCGCTGGCCTGGACAAAGGCGACTGCGGCACCGACCTTCGGACCCATCGACCCCGGTGCGAGCTCGAGGTCGCCCATCGCCTCGGGTGTCGCTGCGCCAATCGCGCTTTGATCCGCCTTGCCATAGTTGCGGAAGACCGCCGGCACATCGGTCAGCAGCAGGAGCGCGTCGGCCTCGACGCCCAAAGCCAGCAATGCTGACGTCCGATCCTTGTCGATGACCGCCTCCACGCCCATCATCTCTCCGTCCGCGTTCCGCATGACGGGAATGCCACCACCCCCGGCGCAGATCACGGTGTGCCCGGCGCCCAGGAGCAGTTTGATGGCTTCCAGCCCCATGATCCTAAGGGGCAGTGGAGAGGGAACCACGCGACGGCGGCCTCCTGATGCCTCGGTTATCATGGCCCAGCCATGATCGCGTGCTACCCGATCAGCTTCTGTCTCTGTGTAGATGGGGCCGATGGGTTTGCTCGGGGCCTCAAAAGCCGGATCCTCCGGGTCCACTTCCACTCGGCTGAGCAGGGTGGCGCATTGGGAGCCCTCGGGCAGCGCATTCATCAGTTCCTGCTCGATCAGATATCCGATCATGCCCTCGGTTTCGGCACCCAGCACATCCAGCGGCCAAGGTGTCGCCGGATCATAGGCCGCCCCCTGTAGCGCCAAGAGACCGACCTGCGGCCCATTGCCGTGTGCCACGACGATCTGATGATCGCGGGCCAAATCTGCCAGCGCGATTGCCGCGATCCGGACGTTCGTGTGTTGCGCGTCAGCTGTCATGGGCTGTCCTCGCTGCAAAAGCGCATTGCCGCCAAGAGCCACTACCACCCGCATCTTAGGACCCCATCGTGGCGACAAGAACGGCCTTGATCGTGTGCATTCGGTTTTCCGCCTGATCAAAAATGACCGACGCTGCGCTTTCGAACACCTCTTCGGTCACTTCCATGCAGTCGATCCCGAACTTTTGGAACAGCGCCTCGCCCAGTTCAGTGTCGCGGTTGTGGAAAGCCGGCAGGCAATGCAGGAACTTGGCATAAGGATTGCCGGTCATCTCCATGACTTTAGTGTTGACCTGATAGGGCGATAGCAGTGCGATCCGTTCTTCCCAGACCTCATCAGGTTCGCCCATGGAGACCCAGACATCGGTATAAACGAAATCGGCCCCTTCCAATCCTTCGGCATGCTTCTCAGTCAGCGTGATCCGCGCTCCCGTGGTCTCGGCGATGGTGCGACATTGCGTGACAAGGTCTGCATCTGGCCAGCAACTTTGTGGGCCACACAGGCGGATATCCATGCCGATCAGGGCGGCACCAACCATCAGGCTTGAGCCCATGTTGTTGCCTGCATCCCCCATGAAGCAAAAGGCGATATCAGACAGGTGCTTGTGCGTAAACTCGCGCATGGTCATCAGGTCGGCGAGGATCTGTGTCGGGTGAAAATCGTCCGTCAGCCCGTTGAACACCGGCACGCCGGAGAACTCCGCCAGCACCTCGGCATCCTTTTGGCCGAAGCCGCGATACTCGATGCCATCATAAAATCGGCCCAGAACTCGCGCGGTGTCCTTCATGGTTTCCTTGTGGCCGATATGGCTGCCGGATGGTCCCAGATAAGTGACATGCGCGCCTTGATCGTAGGCCGCCACCTCAAACCCGCTGCGGGTGCGCGTGCTGTCCTTCTCGAAAATGAGGGCGATGTTCTTGCCTTCAAGCATGGAGCGTTCATATCCGCCTGCTTTCGCCATCTTGAGGCTGGCGGCGAGTTGCAACAGGTGCCAGATCTGGTCCGGTGTGAAATCCAGCAGTTTGATAAAGCTACGTCCGCGCAGGTTCTGTGGCATTGGATGTTCCTCAAATGGGGTCGCGGATCAGCGGACAGGTCATGCAATGCGACCCACCGCGCCCGCGCCCAAGCTCTGATCCGGGAATGGTTATGACCTCGACACCCGCCTTGCGCAGAAGGGTGTTGGAGTAGACGTTGCGTTCGTATCCGACGACAACGCCAGGCTCGAGGCAGACCACGTTGTTGGCGTCGTCCCATTGTTCGCGGGCGGATTCGTAAGCATTGCCGCCCGTGGGCACGGTACGCAGTTTCTTGAGGCCAAGGGCGTCGGCCACGACCGCCAGAAACGGTTTCGTTTCGGCCTCCACGACGACGTCCTCGCCCTTGCCGGGGCGCAGGCTGTAGCAACGGATGGCATCGGTCAGCTCGGCAAAGACCGTGACCAGATCGCGGTCGCAGAAGGTAAAGACCGTATCGAGGTGCATGGACCCGCGCGCACGGGGAAACTGACAGGCAATGACACGTGTCGCACCGCCACCGGCAAACAATCCACGGGCAATCTGGCCGACGGCCTGTGGTGTTGTGCGCTCCCCCATGCCGATCAGAACGGTGCCGTTTCCGATGGGCATGACATCCCCGCCTTCGACCGTCGCCGGGCCATGATCGGCCATCGGGTCGCCCCACCAGACGGGAAAGCCCACGTCCTTGAAGTCGGGATGAAAGCGGTAGATCGCGGCGAGGTTCAGCGTCTCCAGCCGCCGCGCGGGCCAGTGCATCGGGTTGAGTGTAACGCCGCCATAGATCCAAGCCGTCGTATCGCGGGTGAAGATGTGGTTGGGCAGCGGCGCCAGGATAAAATCTGCGGGCTCCAGCATGGGGGCCAGCACACCCTTTTCCGGGATCGGCAGTTCGGCCCTGCTCATGCCGCCGATCAGGATGGTCGACAGTAGATCGGCGTCGACCTCCATCAGGTGGGCCATGAGGTCATCGGCCAGACCGACGCCGACGGTGTTGTCGCTGATCCGCGCATCGAGCAGCCATTTGCGGGCGTCCATATCTTTTAGCGTTTCCATCAGCAACTGGCGCAGATACACCACCTCGACCCCGCGATTGCGCATGGCATCGGTAAACGTCATGTGGTCAATCCGCGCCTGTTTGACCCACATCACATCATCGAACAGCAGCTCGGCGCAGTTGGCGGGCGTCAGGCGCGCCATGGCGGCTCCGGGCTTGTGAACGAGGACGCGGCGCAGCTTGCCCGCCTCGGAATGGACACCGTAGGTGATGCTCATGTCGGTGTTCCTTGCAAAAGAACGCCAAGGCTGAGGGCAGCCATGACGATGATCGTGAGACCCAGAAGCACCGGCCAGACGAAGCGCAGCCAGCGCTCATAGGGCACCCGCCCGATGGCAAGGCCGCCCATGACGACCGCAGAGGTGGGGGTGACCAGATTGACCACGCCTTCGGCCGACTGGAACGCGGTCACCACGAGGCTGCGCGATACCCCGGCAAAGTCGCCGACGGGGGCAAGGATCGGCATGGACAGGACGGCAAGGCCGGAGGTGGAGGGCACGAAGAAGGACAGAACGACCTGGATCCAGTACATCACGTTGATGAAGATCACCTCATTAAGGCCGGCGACGGTGCCTTCGGCCCAGTGCAGGATCGTGTCGGTGATGTGGCCCGCGTCCATGATCACGACGATGCCGCGGGCCAACCCGATGATCAGCGCCACGCCCAAAAGGTCGCGCGCACCGCCGACGAAGGCGTCGACCAGTTTCCTTTCGCCCAGACGTCCCACGATGCCGATGCCGATGCCGGCGAACAGGAAGAGCCCACTCATTTCGGCCATCCACCAGCCGCCCAAGGACACGCCCCAGATCATCACCGCGAAGGTCGCGCCGAAGAGCAGCAGGACGATCTTGTGCAGACCTGTGAAATCGCTTGTCTCGGCCTCGGTCGTGCTCAGGAAATGCGCCTCGTTCTCGGCCTTTCTGTCAAAGACCAGCGACCGCGACGGGTCGGCCTTGATCCGTGCGGCATAGCGCATGACGTAAGTGACGGCCGCGGCGAAGGTCAGCGCAAGCAGGACCAGCCGAAGCATAAGCCCGTCGGTGAAGGGCACTCCGGCGGCGTCCGACGCGATCACGGTTGAAAAGGCGTTCACGGTCGAGCCGAGCACGCCCACCCCGGCGCCCAGCAGGATCACCGCCACGGCCGTCAGCGCGTCGTAGCCCGCCGCGATCATCACCGGCGTCAGGATGACGTAAAAAGCCAGCGTTTCCTCGGCCATGCCATAGGTCGAGCCGCCCGCTGCAAAAAGCGCCATGAGGATCGGGATCATCCACTTTTCCCGCCCCTTCAGCCGTGCCATTGCGCGTTTGATGCCCGCATCGATGGCCCCCGTGGCCGTCACAACACCGATGAACCCGCCGATCATCAGGACGAAGAGCGCGACGTCGATGGCATTGGCAGAGTAGCTGCCCGGATCGTAGAAGCCCGCGATCGGGGCCAGGATGACGTCGAAGAAGCCCTGCGGATTTGCGTCGGTGGGGGCGTAGGTGCCGGCAACCGGAACGTCCTTGCCAAGCGCCTCGGACGCCACGCGTTCATACTGGCCGGCCGGGATCACCCATGTAAGGCCTGCTATAATCACGATCAGCGCGTACAGGATGGTGTAGGCAGAGGGGAAGTGGAAACGGGGGCTGCGTTCGGCAGATGTCGTTGTGGTGGGGGGCATGATGAGATCCTTTCCCTGTCCGGTCATGAAAAAGAACCGGCGGCCAACCCAATCATGATCCAGGATCGCAAATGGCGGACTGACCGAGGTTAGGCTGCGCGCATCACAGAGGCTTGTGGATCAGAACGCGAACTGTGCCCGCGATGCTTCGCCTGAACCTTGCCGCCCGTCTGGACCCGCGCCGGGTAACTCTCGCGATCAACTCAGCGGCGTCTGCTGGTGCGCTAACCGCAACCATTTGCCGTCGTCGTTCAGGTAGGTCGAGGTGCAGAGCGCCTCATAGATCGGCTCGTCGCCCCGTTCGGCAGAGACACGATAGGCCAACACGGCAATGTCGTTTTGGAGGGAGAGGTAACGCTCGCTCATCACGACCGAACGCCACCGCTGGGCGACGTCTTTTTCTCTCCAGAGCGCGTCGCCCTGAAGAATGCCTGCAGGGTACGGCAAGACGAAGACAGCTCCCTTTGCCGTGGCGTGACGCGCACTGTCGGCGCCTTGTGTCCAGAAGCGTTCTTCCAGATCCCAGATAGTGTCATCTGCAGTCACTCAAGGCTCCTTTCAAGATTGACGGTTGTGCTGGGTGATCGCTGTTTTGCGCGGGGGTTCATCTCACTGGCCTTGTGCAAGCACGGCGACCCAGCCAATGAACAGGGCTGCAGCAATGATCCAGTAGAAGGGGGATCCCTGCGGCGGCAGCGCAAGCTTGGCCGGAGTGCCGTCCCGGGGCGAACTTGCCATCGTCGCCCGCCTCGGCAGCAGGGCAAGAAGGCCCGAGACAATCCTGCTCCGATCCGGAACAGGGGTCGGTACGTCATGGAAACGTGTCATCAGCGCCTCCAACCTTTGCCGTGCCGCCGCTGCGGGCAGCCTGGAAAGCTCCGAGGCTTCGCTCCAGGGATCCATGCCGAGCCGGGCGAGCATCGATAGAACGGTGACGCTTCTTCCGCGTCGATCTTCACCCAAGGGTGCGTACAGAAACGGCTCGAATTGCGGGTCTTGTCCAAGTTGCGTCGGGGCGTATGCCATTGCGGGATCCTTGCTGGCGCCGTTTGCATGAGCCGAACTGGCCGATGTCATGGCGCCGGTCGAACCAAAACGGGCGGGTGCCACACCTTTGGTGACGACCAACATGACGGAAATCGCGTTACCTTGTACTTACCCAGATCAATAGGAGGCTACGATAGCCCTGTAGCGCTCACCTTACGCCTCGCGCGGACGCGGTCCCGGTCCCCAGTTCGATGATTTCGGCTGTGATCGCTTCCTGTCGTACCTGGCGCAGAGTCGCCTCGAATTCACCCAGCTCGCGCGTGATCTGGCTGCCCGCGGCGGACATGGCCTCCATGCGCGCCTCGTTCTCGGCGGCAAAGGCATGAAGTGCTGCCTTGCAGACCAGAGCATGAAGATAGTCCCCGCTGAGGCTATTGATCAGGGCGTCTGTTGGAAGCTGGGTCAGCGGACGTATCGCCCCGGGCGGCGGCAGGGCCGACAGATCGACCGGCAACAGAACCTGCCGGACGACTTGAGGTTGCCGGGACGCCCATCCGGCATGGACCATATCCATACGCTCAAAACGACCCTCGCCCAGGGCGCGGTAGATCGCCTTGGTAATTTGATCGGCCAGTTTCGGAATGCCGGGCGTGTGCGAGGACATCGGCGCAGACCAGACCGGATCTAGCCCGCGCGCGGCGGCGATCGACAAGCCACGGGTGCCGATCAGAAACAAGCTGGTGGCCGACAAGTCGTCTTCGATGCTGTCCAGAACGCGTTCACTGAAGGCCCCGGCAAAGCCCTGTTCTGCGCAGAACACCAAAAGACCGGTGTTGCCGTCGGCTTGGCTATCGGAGGTCTTGGCCGATGATGCGGGACTTGCGGGGCCAAGTGCATCGGATATGGCGGTTGCAATTGTCGCGGCATAGCTGTCGACGGCCTTGATCTCGGTGCGCGCGGTGCTGGCGCGCGCCGCGGCGATGCCCTTCATCGCGTTTACCACGGCCCCCAACTGGCGAATGCCGTCGATCCGGGCGCTGACATCGGCCAACCGTTCGGTCATGGCGCGGGCTCCGCATTGCCAAGCTGCGTCGCGAGGCGGGTCATCGCGGCCATCAGGGTGGCTCGTGCCGTCTCATTCAGTTCCCCTGTCTCGGCAATGGCACGCAGTGCATCGGCGGCATCCTGATCAAGATTTTCCGGCAGTTTGTCCCGAAAGGTAGCAACCGCATCGAGCGACAGGGGGTCCAGCAGCCCTGACTGCACGGCGAGCAGGATCGCCACCTCATCTGCCAGGCGAAGCGGCGCATTCTGCGGCTGACGCAGGATTGCGCGGATCCTTTTCCCGCGTCTGAGTTGCTCGCGCACGCGACCTTCGGGCATGCCCCCGAACCGGGTAAACACCTCGAGTTCCAGAAACTGCGCATGATCGAGCCGCAGCGTGCCGGCCGCCTCGCGCAGCACAGGCGCCTGGGTCTTGCCACCCACACGGCTGACGCTCAGCCCCACGTCCACAGCCGGTTTCTGCCCCTGATGGAACAGGTCCGCGTCCAGCACGATCTGCCCGTCGGTGATCGAGATCAGATTGGTAGGAATATAGGCCGACAGGTTTCCCGCATCGGTTTCCGCGATCGGTAAGGCGGTCAGAGACCCGCCGCCACGCGCCTTCGAAAGCTTGGCCGCCCGTTCCAGCAGGCGGGCATGGATGTAGAACACGTCCCCCGGATAGGCCTCGCGCCCCGGCGATTGCCGGGTCAGGAGGGCGATCTCGCGGTGGGTGGCGGCGTGTTTGGACAGATCGTCGATCACCACGAGGGCGTGCCCGCCCTTGTCGCGGAAGTATTCCGCCATCGTAACGCCCGCATAGGGCGCGATCCATTGCAGTCCCGGCGCCGAGGCGGAGCCCGCAACAATCACGATGCAGCGTGCGAAATTCCCATGCGCCTGAAGCGCGTCGATGGCACGTCGCACGCTGGATGTTTTTTGCCCCACGGCGACATAGACGCAGATCATGTCGCTGTGCGCTTGGGCGATCATCGCGTCGGTGGCCAGCGTCGTCTTTCCGGTGGAATGGTCCCCGACGATCAACTCGCGCTGGCCCCGGCCAAGCGCGAACAGCGTGTCCATCACGAGTATCCCGGTTTGCACCGGCTGGGTCACGAGATCTCGTTCGATGATCGACGGCGCCGGGCGCTCGATCGGCCAGCGCTCCTCTGCCTCGATCGCTCCCTCGCCGTCCAGCGGGCGGCCGAGCGGGTCCACGATGCGCCCAAGCAGCGCGTCACCGACAGGCACGCTTATCACTTCGCCGGTGCCGAAAACGGCATCGCCCGCCTCGACCTTGGTCGCCGCGTCGATGAACACACAGCCAATCAGGTCTGGGTCCAGAACCCGAGCGAACCCGAATTGGCCGCCCTCGAACCGCAGAACCTCGTCCAGCCGCACATCGCGCAGCCCAGAGATCATGGCCACACCGTCCCCGATCTCTTCGACACGGCCCCTGTGTTCGGGTCTCGGACCCAGTGCCGCGCGCCGCACCGCGTCTTGCGCCGATGCGAACCAGTCTGGTGTATCAACCGGCATTCTCGACCTCCTTCAGGACATTCTCCAGATCGGCCCGCCAGCTGTTGTGAAGCACGAAATGCCCGCTGCGGAGTTCCAGTCCGGCGATCAGGCTGGGATCGGTGACAAGACGAACGCTGGGCGTGCCGTCCAATGCATCCTTTACCGCTTGTTCGATGTTGGCCCTTTCCGCGTCCTCCGGGTTTGTCGCGGTGATGATCTCGATGTCGTCTGCCGAGGCTATCAGCGCCGTTCGGTCGGAGGCGGACATGCCCGCGATCGCCTCGACAAGTTGCGCAAGGAACGTCGCCTGAACCGCAGGCGTGTTGAACCGGCCCAGAAGCCGGGCTGCAATCTCGACCGACAATTCGGCGGCCCTCGTTGCGTTCTCTTTCCGCGCTGTGTTTCTGTCGCGGTCAATGGCGGTGCGCGCGGCAGCGATCATGGCGTCCGCCTTGCTCTGCGCCTCCTTCAGCTCGGCTTTCGTGGCTTTGTCCGCAGCCGCCTTGGCCTCGGCAAGTATGGCATCGCGTTCCTTCGCGATTCCTGCGCGGGTCTCAACTACCTCGGCCAGCGCAGCGTCGGCTTTCGCTTGTGCTGTCTTGCCTTCCTCCAGCATGGCCTGCGCCGCGTCCTGTCGCCGGGTGATGGCCCCGGCTATCGGCCGCCAGAACACGCGGCTGAGCAGCCAGACGAGGATTAGGACGTTGATGGCCTGAAGACCCAGTCCCCACCAATCGAGGGTCATGCGCTCATGCCAGTAGCGGGTTGGCGAAGAGCAGCAGGAGCGCAATAACCAGACAATAGATTGCCGTCGTCTCGATCATCGCGAGCCCGACAAACAGCGTGCGCGAAATCGTATTTGCGGCATCGGGCTGACGGGCGATGGCATCCATCGCCGCGGCAACGGCGCGCCCCTCTGCAAGGGCGGGGCCGATAGCGCCAAAGGCAACCGCAAAGGCCGCACAGAAGATACTGGCAAGCGAAGCATAGTCCATCATGAATCCTTTTTCGTTGGGGAAGGGGCAAGGTCGATAGTCGGTTGAGTCCGCGCGCCGTCCTCGACCGCAGAGGTAATGAACACCATCGCCAACACCGCGAAGATGTAGGCCTGCACCAGCCCGGTCAGCAGATCGAGCGCCATCAATGGGATCGGTACCAGCAGGCCAGCCAATGAGGCGACTATGCCGATGACAAATACCCCACTCATCACGTTGCCGAACAGGCGGACGAACATGGAAAAGACCCGCGTCAGGCTTTGCAGGATGTTCAGCGGGATCATCACCGGATTGGGCGCGGCGAAAGTTTTCAGCCAGCCGCCAACACCGCCCGCGCGTATGCCGAACCAGATTACGGACAGGAACACCAGAACGGCGAGGGCGGCATCGGTTTCAAGCTTTGCGGTCGGAGGGTCGATCCCCGGCACAAGAGAGGACCAATTCGCCACGAGGATGAACACAAAGAGCGTGCCGATGAACCCTCGATAGGGGGCGGGCGCGGCGCCTGTCGTCTCGGTGATCTGGGTATCGAGCGTAGCGACCATCAGCTCCAGCGCTGCCTGACGCCGGGTTGGTCTGAGATCAAGCCGCCGGGTCAAGAGGAACGCCCCGATCACCAGTATCGCCATGATCGCCCATGTCGTGACAATGGCTTGCGTGATCGGAACCGGTCCGATCTGGAACAGAACGGTGGAGTCGAGGGGAGAGTTCATGTTTGGATATCCCCCATCCTGCGGAGCAGGATCCACTTTGCGCAGAGGACCCCTGCAAGGGCCGCCAACAGGGCAAGGCCGCCTGCCAGCACGACGATGAAGAACCCGGTGGCCAGAAGCGAGATGCGCGCGAGAGTCAGGACGATCGCCCTGAGCGGTTTGCCCCCACCCACGATCAGGTTGGCGGTCTCGCGAAGCGCACGGAAATAGCCCCATCCGATGAATAACCCACCCAGAAAGCAGATCGGAAGAAGGACGATGAGCGGGAGAGTGGAGGGATCGGTCATCGTGCGTTCATCCATTTCCAAGCGGTCCAGCCGCCTATGCAAAGCCCGAGCAGCATCATCGGGGCGCTCCAGAAAATGCCCGTCTCAAATTGCGCATCGAGCCAGCGTCCGAAGAACAGGCCCGCCAGAGTCGGCACCACGAAAATCCAGCCCAGCACGCCGATCTGCGCCAGACGCCTGCCGACGGACATGTCACCTTCGCGCAACCACTGCTCGCGCCGGCTGCGATGCTTGCGGATTTCCTCGACCAGAGGATCGGTTTCTGGGGGCTCAGATGGGTCTTCGGTCACCGGAACTTTCCCGTGTCTGCGCCCCGGCGCAACCCGCTGATCATCTGGCGGATGGCGTTCATCTGTAGGCGCATCGTCTCGATATGTTCGACCCGTTCTTCGTCGGCGTCGGTCTGAAACCGGGTCAGAACCTCCGCGTCCAGCGTGGCCAGATCGTCGCCCGCCACGGCCTCGCGGGTGGCGATCGCGACGGTGCTACCGCCGGTCACGGTCAGCACCCCGCCGCGCAATGCGCAGAACCGCTCAAGCCCGGCGGCCTTCCAACTGAGGATGGATACCGAGAGCGCGGTCAGGAATGGGGCGTGGCCGGGCCGAATGCCGAAGCTGCCGCTGGCGTCCTGAGCCCGCAAGCTTTCGGCATCCTCGTCCACAACGACGGATAGGGGGGTCACGATCCGCAATCTCATGCAGCGGCCTCGGCGTCGGTGGCTTCCAAGGCATTTGCGGCGGCCTCTTTCTTTCTTGCGTCCTCCAGCGTTCCGATCATGTAGAGCGAGCTTTCGGACCACGCGTCGGCTTCGCCGTCCAGAATGGCGCGGCACCCCGAGAGGGTCTCGGTGAGGGGCACGCTGGCGCCTGGTGTGCCGGTAAAGGCCTCGGTCACCATGAAGGGCTGGGTCAGGAACCGTTGCAACCGGCGTGCGCGTTTGACGATCAGGCGGTCGGCGGTGCCCAGTTCCTCGACTCCAAGCAGCGAAATGATGTCGGTCAACTCGCGGAATCTTGCCAGTGCCTGACGGACCGCTTCGGCGGTCCGGTAATGCGCGTCACCGACAACCAGCGGATCGAGCAGCATCGATGACGAGCCCAGCGGGTCAATCGCCGGATAGAACCCTTCGGAGGCCTGGGCGCGGGACAGCATGATGACGCAATCCATGTGCCCGGAAATCGTGGTCACCGCGGGGTCGGTGAAATCGTCGGCAGGCACATAGACCGCCTGAATCGCGGTCACGGCAGAGCCTGCCACAGAGGCAATACGCTCTTGCAGGCCCGCCACCTCGGTCGCCAGGGTTGGCTGATAGCCCACGCGCGAGGGCAGGCGGCCTAGCAAGCTCGAGACCTCGGCTCCGGCCTGAACAAAGCGGAACACGTTATCCATGAGAAGCAGGACGTTCTTGTGCTTCTGGTCGCGGAAATATTCCGAAATCGTCAACGCTGTCAGCGGCGCGCGCCAGCGCGCGCCGGGTGGCTCGTTCATCTGACCGTAGACCAGCACGGTGCGCTCCAGCACGCCCGAGTCCTGCATTTCGGTCAGCAGTTCATGGCCCTCGCGTGATCTCTCACCGACGCCCGCGAAGACGGAGATACCTTCATATTTCTCGACCATGGCGCGGATCAATTCCATCACCAGAACGGTCTTGCCGACCCCGGCGCCACCGAACATCGCGGCCTTGCCGCCCTGCGCCATGGGCGTCAGCAGGTCGATCACCTTGATGCCGGTCTCGAACACATCGGTGGCGCCAGTCTGGGATTTCAGAAGCGGTGGCAGGGCGTGGATCGACCGGCGCGGCGTATCGTCAGGCAGGGTAGGCCCGTCATCCTGCGGATTGCCCACCACATCCAGAAGCCGCCCAAGAACGGCTTCGCCCACGGGCACGGTAACCGGCGCGCCGCTGGCCTGCACCGGCACGCCTCGGGCAAGCCCCGCTGTAGATTGGAACGCCACAGCGCGTATTGTCTTCTGATCAAGGTGGCTGTGGACTTCGAGAGTAAGGACGGTCGGGCGGTCCCATTTCACGACCAGGGCAGAATTGATCGGTGGAAGCTCGGCCCCGGCAAAGACGACATCCACGACCGCCCCCCGGACGGCATGCACCACGCCGTCGAGAGGCAAGCCGCAATCAACCACCTTTGCGCCGTTCCCGACGCGGGTAGCGTCCATGTTCGGTGTCGGGTCTGAGCTTTTGGGTGTCAAACGGGGCCTCTTTTCTTGCCTGTCACGGGCAGCCAGCCAGAAAACAGCAGCCTGCGGGGAACACTTGAACGAGGCATAGAACGCTGCGCGGCGGTCGGCGCTAACTTGCATCAATGCGGCCCCAACGCATGGTTGCCGCACAGGGCGTAAGCAAAATGCGCCGCATCCAGTTCCTAGTGGCCCGCCTGGCACCTACGGTCACCAAACCTGATCCCACGCCTGCTTTTGGCGGTGGTAGGCCGGAGCAAGTGCACGCGTCTTTGGGCTATGAAACGAAGCGGCGCGATTCATGACGCCCGGGGTGAGGACGTTCGACGAAAGGCCGATTTCGGCCAACCGCACCACCGCGAAGATAAACGTAGCACGCTGCTAACGCCGATCAGTGCGGCGAGGGTTTATCCGCGGCACACAGGGTCACGTCTTCGAGCCAGACGATGAAATGAACGGAGAGGCGTCATGATCGGATATGTTGCGAACGTCGAGGAACTGACCGAAGAAAACACCGACTTTCGGCGTGTTCTTTATTCAGGAACGAAGCTGCAACTGGTTCTGATGTCGCTTGAGCCCGGGACGGAAATCGGTGGCGAGATACACGCTGAAACGGATCAGTTCTTTCGCATCGAAGAGGGCAAGGGACGGGTCGTGATCGACGGCACGCCGCACAAGGTTGGCCCCGGCGACGGTGTGGTTGTTCCAGCCGGCACGCATCACAACGTGATCTGCACCGGGCATGAGGCTCTCAAGCTCTACACCCTTTACGGCCCACCGCATCACGAGGACCAACTGGTTCAAAAGACGAAGAGCGAGGCCGATGCGTCTGACGAGGCTTTCTCGGGAGAAGGCACCGAGCGGGCTTCAGAGGTGGTCCGGGTTTCGGCCCAAACATGATGCACGACGCATTCACGCCGCTCTCGGACAGAATGTCAGGCGGCACAATACCCCACTCCCCAACAAACAAAGGAAATCAAAATGTCACTTGATAGCAAGACGAACCCGCAAGCTACCGCCGCAACTGATATCGAGGCGGTCAGCCGTCAAATGGCCGCCCTGCGAGAGGATTTGTCCCGACTCACCGAGACTGTCAGCGGGATCGCGGGACGGCGCGGCAGCCGCATGGCCGCGGACATCGCGGAAGGCTTTGACGAAGCGAAGCATTATGCAGCAAGCAAGGGCCGCTCTGCAGAGGCGCGACTGGAGGAGTCCGTTGCGGCCCACCCTTTCATGACAATTGGCCTCGCCGCGGGTGCGGGTTTTTTGGTTGGCGCCCTGTCGCGGCGCTGATGGGTATTGTCGATGACATCCTGCACAGCGTTGGCCGAAACGTCCGAAGGGACGCTAGACGATTGCTGTTGCCGATCTTGCTTACTCTGGTCGGGGGACTGACAGCAGCCGCAGGAGTGGCGTTCCTGACGGCTTGGGCGTATCTCACGCTCAGTATTGCGGTAGGGCAAGGTCCAGCGTCCCTCTTGATCGGCCTCGGATTAACGATTTTGGCTGCGGTCCTTCTGGTCTTCGCCAGAAATCGATTTGCGAAAAGGGCTCTGACCGACCCACCGGTCTCCCAACCGGCGGCACCTGCAACCGGCGAAACCGGATTAGCCTCTCAGATTGCGTTCACGGCAGCATTTGTTCTGGCGCGATCCCTGGGCGAGGGCAGGCGGAACTGAAATTGGCCCGGTTCACCCAAGTTGGCGCGCCACGATTCAATCTGTGCAGCCTCTCCCAGAATTATCCATTTGCAGGAGACTGAAAATGAGCATTGAGTTCAATGCCAAGACAGCCATCGTGACTGGTGCCGCCTCCGGCATCGGCGCCGCAATCGCGCATGATCTGGCAGGCTACGGGGCACGGGTCGTTCTGGCGGATATGGACGAGGCAGGGATGTCTGCCGTGGCCGAACAGATCAAGGTATCCGGTGGGGAGGCCTTCATCCACAAGACCGACACAAGCGTTGCCGCTGAGGTGGAGGCCCTTGTCGCGTTCGCAGTGGCGCAGACGGGTGGATTGCATCTTCTTGTCAACAACGCCGGTATCGGTGGCCCCGCGCATCCGGTTGGGGAATATCCTCTGGATGGTTGGCAGCAGGTCATCGACGTCAACCTGACCGGTGTGTTTCATGGCATGCGCTTTGGCCTTCCCGAAATGGTCAAGGCGGGTGGCGGCGCGATCGTCAATATGGCGTCTATCCTAGGGTCGGTCGGTTTTGCGACGGCCGGTGCCTATGTCGCGGCGAAACATGGGGTTGTCGGCCTGACAAAGGTTGCGGCCATCGAATACGCCAAGGCCGGGGTTCGGGTAAACGCGGTTGGTCCGGGCTTCATCGCGACGCCGCTTCTGGAAAAGCACCTCGACGCAGCGGTGCTGGACGGCATCGCCGCCCTGCACCCAATCGGGCGGCTGGGTGAGGCTGCGGAGGTGTCGGCGATGACCTGTTTCCTGCTCTCGGATCAGACCAGTTTCATCACCGGAAGCTACCACCTCGTCGACGGGGGCTATACCGCGCAGTAAACACCCGCTGCGTGGGCCTAACCGGTCACAACCCCATCACCCACGACGATCTGTCGCCGACAGAAACCGGCAATCTTTTCGTCATGTGTCGAGATCAGGAAGGTCGTGCCTTCCTCGCGGTTGATCTGTCCGATCAGGTCCATCACCTGGTTTGCCGAGTCTCGGTCGAGGTTCCCGGTCGGCTCGTCCGCCAGCACCAGTTCCGGACTGTTCATCAAGGCACGGGCAACTGCGACTCGTTGCTTTTGCCCGCCCGAAAGGTTGGCCGAGGGGAATTCGATGCGGTCGGCCAGCCCCATGCGGGACAAGAGATCGCGGCCACGCGCACGGGCGGCAGGCGTCTCGCGCCCTTCACGTACGGCCGTGGGGAAGACCACGTTTTCCAGCGCGGTGAAATCCGGCAAGAGGTTGTGAAACTGGAAGACGAAGCCGATGTGCGCATTGCGAAACTCGGTCAGGGCCCGGTCATCGGCGGAAATCATGTCCTCGCCCAGCATGACATAGCTGCCCGATGTCGGCTTCATCAAGGTGCCCAGTATCGTCAAGAGCGTGCTCTTGCCCGACCCCGACGGCCCCAGCAGTGCCGCCATCTCGCCGGTGTCCAGGCGCAAGGAAAGGCCGCGCAGGACCCGTGTCGCGGCCTCTCCCGTCCCGTAGGTCTTGAACAGGTCGGTTACCTCCAGAAGCGCGCTCATTGGCCTATCGCCGTGACGGGATCCACGCGGGCGGCCGAACGTGCGGGCAGGATCGAGGCGAGGATCGCGCCGATCACGGTCAGCGTGATGGCCAGGCCATAGGATCCTTGCGTGATGTCCATCGGCAGGGTTCCCGGCTCAAACGCGTCGCGCGACGGAAAAGGCAGAAGGGCAAGGTATCCCAGCGCCGCGCCCATGATACCTCCCATCAGTCCGATCAGCGCGCCCTGCGTGACGAAGACGAAGATGACGAACCCGCGCCCGGCTCCCATCGCGCGCATGATCCCGATCTCGGGGCGGCGGCGGTAGGTCGACAGCAAGAGCGCCGAGGCGACGCCGATCACGATGGTGATGAGCGCGAAGGTTTTGAGGAAATACCCGGTCTGCGCCTGTGCGTTCAGCGCCTCCATCAGTTGCTCCGCCCCGTCCGTCCAGGGCACCGCGTCAAGGCCCGTCAGGGCGCGGATCCGCAGGGCCGTGGCGTCTGCCGCGTTCAGATCGTCCAGCTTGATCTCGATCCGCGTGACGCCTTGCGGCATGGCATAGAGCGTCCGGGCGGTCGCCAGGCTGACGAAGGCCCGCGCGCTGTCCATGCTGCCATTACCGGTCTTGAAGATACCGCTGAGCGTCAGCGCCGCCGTGACACCGTTCGAGCTTTCCAGCCGCAGCGTCTGGCCGATCGACAGCGCCAGATCATCGGCCAGATCGCGACCCAGCACGATCAGGCCCGACCCAAGCCGCACATCCCCCTCGACCATGTAGCCCGCCAGATCGAGGATGGCGGATTCGCGACCCGGCTCGACCCCGGTCACGCTGACCTGCGCGACCTGCGCCCCGCGAGTGACGAACCCCGCGCCGCTGATCTGCGGCGAGACGGACCTGACCCCCGGAACCCCTTCGATCAGGGGCAGCCAGGTCGCGGCCTCGGACAGCGTCGCGGTGCGGGTGCGCCCCCGTTCGGCCACGACCAGCACATGGCCCTCGGGCGAGATCAGCACGGACGGGTCGTCGGTCTCGGCCTCGATGGTGATATGGCTGATGTCGCCCACGGTGCGTGACAAGATGAATTCGGCCAGCCCCCCGATCAGGGCCGACATGAAGATGAAGATGAACACGCCCACCGCCACACCTGTGACCAACAGGGCAGTCTGGGCCTTGCTCGCCGTCAGATACCGGGTCGCGATCTTCAGGGCATAGAGCATCAGGGTTGATCCACTGCGACCGTCTGCCCATCCGCGATGCCTGTGGCGTCCACGATCACCGCCTCGCCCGCCTCAAGGCCGCCGGTCACGATCAGGCGCGCGGCTGGCCAGTCCACCACCGTCACGGGCCGCAACTCCGTCACGTCGTCCGACACCACGAAAACCCCGTCGTCGTTCAGCAAGGCGGTGCGCGGCACGGTCAGCGCGGCCTCGCGCTGCTCGACGATGATATTCGTCGCCACGGTAAGGCCGATGGGGGCCGAAACCGGGCTGTCGAAGGCGATCTTGATGGCAAGGCCCCCGGTGGCCTCGTCCACGCGGTTCGACACGAAGCTGACATGACCCTCCCGCGTCATGGGTTCCCCGGCCAGTTGCACGATGGCGGGCAGATCGACCGCGATCTGTGTCGCATAGGCCTCGTCCACATCCGCTTCGACGACAAGTTCCGTGAGATCGGCCAAGGTCAGCAAACGTGCGGACGGGCCGACGATCTGCCCCGCCTCGGCGTCAAGCTCAAGGACGGTGCCCGCAATGGGCGCCCGGATCGTGTAGGTCCCAAGCGCGATGTGCGCCTGGTCGAGCAGCGCGGTCAGTCGCGCCACCTCCTGTGCCGCGGATCGCAAGGCGAAGGTATCCGCCTCAAGTACGGTCCGAGCGACGTTGTCGCCCAGCGCGACAGCGCGATCATAGGCCTCCGACGCTTGTTGCTGTGTCACCAGTGCGGCGTCGAGCGCGGCCATGGCCTGCCGGACGGCGGCGGCCTGCGCGCCCGCATCGAGCTGCGCGAGGATCTGGTCTGCCTCGACCATGTCACCCTCTGCCACCGGAAGCTGCGCGAGGGTGCCGGAAACCACCGATCTGACATCGACGGACCGAACCGCCGCGATCCGGCCGTTGACGGCAAGTACACGCGTGACCGGGGCGAGGGTCGCGATCTCGACCGTGACAACGGTCGGCCGTGCCATCCAGACCTGCGACCAGACCAGGCCGCCAACCGCAAGGACCAGCAGGCCCGCACCCCCCCAAAGCCATCGGCGACGCCTTTTCACAGGGGTGGGCGCGACCGGGCGCAGGGCTGGCACGCGCGGCGCTGATGCAGCCTCGTTTTCCGTTCCGGCGCGGGGGTTATCCCGTGTCTCCATGGTGTTTGCCGAGGCCAAGCTGGATCCTTTCCGAACGTCATTCCGCATCGGCGGAGTGATGGCTCCGATCAGACAGCGGCCGGGACAAGATATCCGGCCAGCGCGACCGCGCCCTGACATGGATCAGGGACGCCACCGGCATCGCCATGGCATTTAGAACGGGAAGAGGCCACCTGCGCGCGCGTCGCCCGGCCTTGAGCCGGTTGTCCAATGGGAGGCTCCGATGCCCGACGATCCATATGAGGTGCTTGGCCTGACCAAGGCCGCATTGGCCGACGACATCAAGAAGGCGTATCGGAAACTGGTGCGGACAAGCCATCCTGACTTGCATCCCGACGATGCCGGGGCCGAGGCGCGGTTCAAGGCAATCTCTGCTGCCTATGAGATCCTGAAAGATCCCGAGACCCGCGCCCGATATGATGCGGGAGAGATCGACGGGCTCGGCGCAGAGCGCCCACAGCGGCAGTACTATCGTGATTTTGCAGACGCGTCGGATAACGCCTACCAGCAAACGCGCGGGTACGGGCAGAATGCCGATCCGGCTGACATCTTCGCGGAGATCCTGCGCAATCGTTCGCGGTCGTCCGGTGGCGACTTTTCTGACCGTGGGTTTTCAGCCCATGGCCCGGATGTGCGCTATACGCTTGAGGTGCCGTTTCTGGATGCAGCACGAGGTGCCGAGACCCGTATCACACTGCCGGATGGCCAGAGCCTCGCCGTCAAGATCCCAAGGGGCACCGAGGACGGCCAGACGCTCCGGTTGCGCGGAAAAGGCGCGCCCGGCTTCGGTGGTGGTCCGGCAGGGGATGCGCTCGTCACCGTTCTGGTGCGGCCCCACCCGGTGTTCCGTCGTGACGGCGACGACATTCTCCTGACGCTCCCGATCACCATCGACGAGGCTGTTCTCGGCGGCAAGGTCACGGCACCGACCATCGACGGCCCCGTAGGTCTCACCATTCCCCCGGGGACAAGCTCGGGCCAGGTTCTGCGTCTGCGGGCGCGCGGGGTCGCACGGGCAGGGCGCCAGACAAAGGGCGACCAGCGGGTCGAGCTGAAGATCGTCGCGCCGCCTGACGTGGACGTTGGACTGCGCGAGTTCCTTGCGGAATGGCGCAAGACCCATGCCTACGACCCGCGCGCCGATCTGATGAAAGGGGCCGGGACATGACAGACCGCTATTCCGAAGACGACGTCGTTGCCAGCGTGACGCGGCTGACCCGCAGCCAGCTTGTTACCTTCATCGAAGGTGATTTTGTCAGGCCAGAGCGCGAAGCGGGCGCGTATGTCTTTCGCCGCATCGATCTCGCGCGGCTGGAGCTTTTGTGCGATCTGTCCCAAGACCTTGATCTGGATGAGATCGGCCTGGGCATTGTGATCTCGCTCATCGACCAATTGCACGCCGCGCTGCAGGATATCGCGACCATGTCGCGCGCGATAGGCGCGCTGCCGGCCGACCTGCAGGCCCGGATCATAGCGGAAATGAAAAGGCCTTGAGCGGAATTCCAACGGGACCGAGGAGCGGTGTCCCTACGTCCAATAAAACGCTACGCCTGTTCCCGACGCCGACGTTGGCATGCGGGTCACGCAGCGCCTGCCCCATCAAAGAAGAATGGTTTTTCTTGTCGCATAGTCGTCGCAACGTCTTTGCTAAGGTCTTTCTGAGACTCAGTCGCTTCTGGCGCCGATGGGGGATTGGATGGATTTGTTCTATGCTTCTGCTGGTTAGCAGATCTGGCTCAGCAAACCCTGTGGAGATGTCGATACAGCAAGCGACGGAACATAAACTTCCCTATCGGATCTTGACATCTGTGGTCGTATTTTCCCGACTCCAAAGCCTGGCAAGCGAGCCTACCTAGAAATTTCCCCTACCAACACCGCTCGTCCGTGCACGGCCAAGGTTGCTGAAAACCTCTGGCACCCAAACTTGCGGATCACATCGAGTACCCGCGCTTCGTAAGCAGCGTGCCCGATCAAACGACACAGGTCGGACGCATGGAACTGGCGGTTCGCAGTTGGTGCGGCTTGCATCTGTCTCAGCAATTCGCGCTCTTTGGGGTCTGCTACCCGTTTCTGCGATGGTTTCACCTCGGGACGAGGCGGAGTCCCCGACGAATTTCGCCATCGGCGCATGAAGCCAAGCAGGAAGCCGGCCGGCACCTTTCCGTTGCCTCGGGACCGGTTGAAGGCCAGGAAGCGATCCCAGATGACCTGGGTGTCGATGTTCCAGCAAGGCAACGTGGCCTTCGCTGCTTTGATGAGCTCTGCCCAACTGGTCTGGAAAACGTTCGAACTCGCGGTGATTTCGATCAGCCCTGAGAAGATAGTTTTGTTATTATTATCTCTAGATAGTGATGTGTCGCCTTCACCTGACACGAGATCATGGGTTTCACTCTCCTTGTCGAAGGCGGAAAACCGAAAGATCCAGGGCGCGAACTTGCCATTCGGCTTCGCCCGCTCGAGCTGCAATTCCGACGTCTCAAGTTCGCTCAAAAGAACCGAAAGATATTGTCGTGAGACACCCATCTTCTCCGCTAGGGCCGAGAGGGTGAAGGCTGCCGTTCCGCGCGACAAACCGTTGTAGCCATCCTTCCAAGCGATGACATCGAGGATGAGGGTAGCAAGCTTGTGCGCAGCAACAGAGAGATTTGTCTGCGTGATCCGTCGCAGGATCAGGCCGGTCGTAGGTTCCATGGTCGAGGTCTCCTTGGAGATCCGACGCCATGTCGTGAGACAACAACATTCTTGCCAGCAAAACAACTTTGCTGGTTGCAGGTGTTTTAGCGGTGCGCTAGGAAACTCTTGCTCACGGAGTTTTCTAGCACGGCGTCAGGCTTCACGGTCTGGCGTCGTCTCCTTTTCAGGGGTTTTGCACAGCCTCCCGTGCGGGGTTGAGATGACGCGCGCGGCAAAACCGCGCGCAGATTTTGTCAGTAGCGAACTTCTTCAGAACCATAGTTCCCGGCGTGATCACGCCAGTCGACGAAGACGGAACGGTAAAAGTAGCTGCCACATCCATTCGGGATGCTCAGTCCGGATGCGGTCGGCACTTGGCCCACGTTCGACCTTGTCCATCGGTAATCGCCCTGCACGCCGTAGGACCCCAACCGCGTAGAGTCGCTGCGATTGCAGTCGCCATCTCGGTTTTCATGCTGGCGGTACTGGATGTGATAAACGCGAATGCTACGCACGAAATCAAAGGCGTCGCCTGAGATGTCGATGTCGGCTTGCTCATCTGCTTGGACGCGAACAAGGGGGATCGGAGTCGATTTCGGCGGTTCGGGCGGATCGCGGAACGTGATGTCATAAAGGCGTTCCATAGGCGACATCGGACTGGGATCGTTGAGCGACACACCCATCGGACACCGCCAGATTTGTAAGGGCGGCTCGATCGGCCATGGCGTGATCCGCCGAATGAAGACCGCTCTGGCATGCGCGCAGGGCGCGGAGGCAGGCCAGCCGCCCGCAAGGCAGAGGAGGATCGCACAGTCGACCTGATAGGCCTGAGCCGGACCTGACGAGGCCATTAGTCCGGATATGCTTATTGCCGTGGCGGTGGCCACGCCGTGGATCACCTGCTTCATGATGCCGACTCCATCTATAATGGTGCAGCGATACGAAACAACATTAGTGATAGCAAGGAGATTTGATTGATGGTTGCGCGCGATTGTTCGCTTGTGCCGCTTGACGGCTTCCAAGATATGACGCCGGTGTTGGCTGTTTCGGCGTCTTGAAAGTGGCCAAAATTGCGGACCCCTTTCATGTAAATCTCCAAACTAACATCTGTAATAAAATACAAATGTGGCGTTCCAATACGGCCAAGAAAGCGGTCACGGCAGAACAGACAGTATGAGCCCGTCAAACGGCGAGTCGCAGCGCTCATGGTCTCGGGACGGGCAGTATCGGAAAACTGTCCCGCCTGGTTCCCCGGTTGGGCTCCTGGAGCAAAAGGTCGGGATGAAGCAACGAGCCTATGTTGGGATCGAACATCAGCTTGAAGATTTATATCAGTATCTGATATGATTGAGCATAGATAGGAGAGTCTGATGCCAAACGTCCACCTGACCGAACCGATGCAGAAATATGTGCAGGCGCAGATCGAGTCCGGCGCCTACGCCAATCTGAGCGAAGTCGTGCGCGCCGGCGTAAGGATGCTGATGGAGAAGGATGGCGCCCGGCAATTCTATGCCCTCAAGGCCGACCTAGAGGAGACAGCCACCCTAGCCGAAAATGGGGATTTCGCCGAGTTCGATGCTCAAGCCTTCGAACCGGATGCGTTTGATCGCTGACCCGCATGACCATTCGACTTTCCGGTCGGGCCAGAGCCGACCTTGAAGAGATCCGTGCCTACACCGTCGAAACTTGGGGCAGGGACCAATGGCTCGCCTATTACCGTCAGTTGGTCACCGCCTTCGAGCGGATCACTGGCGATCCCGACGCGGGCCGGGACAGGAGTCTCTTTGTCCCGGGGATGCGGTCCGTCAACTGCCAGCGTCACGTGATCTTCTACAAGCGGCTCGATGCGACGGATGGTGCGGCAGTCATCCTGCGCATCGTGCACCAGCGCCGCAACATGCCCGCGCTCGTCTACTACGAGGATCTCGACGGCGGCTAAGCCATGCGTTCCCTCAATCCAATAGCTCGACCAACCTTCCATAGTCCTCACTGACCTCGCGCGCCTCCTGAAACGCGCGTTGGCGCTCGGCATCAAGGCAACGGAAGTATCCCTGGATGTCGGCGATGTAGCCCTCAAAATCAGAACGCAGCAGATCGGCGTAGGCACGCATGTCTTCTTGCGACTGAGGCAAGAACGGTCGTTCGGGAGGTACGCAATCCGCAGCCGCGGCTACCGGCATGCTTCCAAGCAGGAGCGCGAACAGCAACGGTGCGTTGCGCGCAATAAACAAGCGCAGAGCAAAACTCCTTTGCCGCCTTTAAGATTATCATTCTGTCGGCTATCACCGTTATCGGAGCAAGGCGAACTTCGTCAACACGTTATTATTGTCTTGCTATCATTAATGTTGTTTTGTATCGCTCACGGTGTTGCGACCCCGTGGGCCTGATACTGCACCCAGGCAGAACAAGGACCCAAGGGAAGGCCATGATAGAAGAAGCCCCGAATGTGGTTACAGAAGACGGACTGCGCGGCTTGCTCGCCGAGGGCTACCTCATTGAGGTGGTCTGCAAGGAGCGAGCGGAGAAGCGCCATAACAGCTGGTACGGCTCGTGGGTCATCCGCGCCGTCGCCACTGATGGGCGTGACGATAAAATGCTCGTCACCAGCCGAAGCGTCCTCAAGCTCCGCGACTTCAAAACCATCGTTGGTCTTGTCAGTTTCCTGGCCGACATGGGCTGTACGACCGCTAGCATCCCACTTGAAGAAGGTGGCCGCGAGCGCCACGCCGCGCCTCCGGTCAAAGGCAGCTGACCGCGCGACTGCGCTCGTCGTTGCTTTGGGTACAGGCGTTTGTTCCGCGCCCCCGGCCCTGGCCGACGGTTTCATCTTCTCGGTTGGCCCAGAAGGCCAATTGATTTCCACTTCTCAAGAGGCAAACGGGCGCCTTTTTCTCTTCGCAGAACCTCGTGTACCTGACGCCACTGTCGAGACAGCGATCCCGGCTCAATCCGCCGCCCGCGCCACTCCAGAAATCCTCCATGCGATCGAGACCACGGCTCTGCGGTATGCCGGGCATGGTGCGCTGCGTCGCGCAGGGCTTTCCGTAACTGATTGGGCGCTCCTTTACCGGGCCAATATCGAAGTCGAGAGCGCATACAATCCGGCTGCACGCAGCCCTGTCGGTGCCATAGGCCTGGGGCAGCTTATGCCAGACACCGCCCGCGATCTCGGCGTGGACCCACATGACATTGCGCAGAACCTCGACGGATCAGCCCGCTACCTGCTGATGATGCTCGACCAGTTCGGCGAGGGCTCTCTGGCCCTTGCGGCCTACAACGCTGGTCCGGAGGCGGTCACGCGCCACGGCGGCATTCCCCCTTTTCGAGAAACCCAAGGGCATGTGGCCCGTGTGACTGCCGTGTTTGAGCGGCTCAGAGGAGATCTTTCATGACATCGAGACCTTCGATCGTCGCGCTCGGCGCGATGGCTCTTATCGTGCTGGCGGGTCCAGCGCTTGCACAGAGCATCGACCTCTCGCCGGTACAGACCCTGCTTCAAGGAATTGTCGATGCGATCACCGGTCCCTTGGGGATCGTGATTGGCACGCTCGCACTGATCGGGGTGTTCCTTTCCTGGCTCTTTGGCATCCTCGACTTTCGTCAGGCGCTCTGGGTCGTGGTTGCCATCGCCGGCATCGCCGCAGCACCCACCATCGTCGCCGCCATCTGGACCACCTGAGCTCCGTCCATGGCTGACCAGTCCCGCGTGTTCATCGGTCTTCTCAGGCCACCCAAGCTGATGGGCTTGCCGATCATGTACGCCATGGTCTGGCTCTTCGGCTCGACGCTTCTGTTCCTCTGGGTGCAGAGCTGGGTGGTGGCTGTGTTCGCGGGGCTGGCCTGGCCGGCGCTCTGGAAAGCCGCAGACTGGGATCCGAACTTCCTCGATGTCCTGGTGACCACTCTGCAGGAAACCCCGCCCACGACGAACCGCAAGCTGCACGGAGGCGACAGCTATGCCCCGTGATGGAATTGCCGATGAGGTTGAGAACGCCATCGATCCGCTGACCGCGCTACCTGCATGGGTCAAGGGCGAGAAGCGGCTCTCAATGATGCTGCCTTATGTGAGCCTCGTGAACGACCGAACGATCCGGACACGCGGCAACGAACTGATGCAGTGCATCCGCCTCGAGGGGGTGAACAGCACCACGAGCGAGGACGGGCATCTCGACCGGATCGGAGGGTTGCTGGCTGGCATCGTCGCGCAGGTCGGGACCGAGTTCTCATTCTACCTGCACAAGGTCTCGAAAGCGGTCGACGTGACCCTGCCGCCCATTCCGGGCGAGGGGTTTTCTGCCGCCGTCGACAAACGATGGCACGCGCATCTCGGCCGCGCGGGCTTGCGCGACAAGACGCTGACCCTGACTGTGTTGAAGCGCCCGGAGACCGGCAGCCGCTTGCCCTTCGGTCTGGGCGCGTCCCGCGCCCGACATGCGGCGGACACAACCCGGCGCTTGCGAAAACTCGACGAGGTTGTGGGGTTTCTGCTGTCCTCCTTCGACGAGTTGAAGCCCCGCCTGCTGGCCGCCAGCAGCGGCGAGCTTCTGGGCTTCCTCGGTTCACTCAACACAGGCGAGGAGCACCCGCTCTTCCCCCGGTCGCGCCTCGGTGTGATCGCCGAGGACGTAGCCAATACGCGCGTCACCTTCCGCGGCACGACCATCGCACTCTCGGACGGTGCCGTCGGCGACAAGCTCGGGGCGATCTTTGCGGTGAAGAACTACCCGGCCAAGACCGATAGCCTGATGCTCGACGAGTTGAATCTGCCCGTCGACATGGTGGTCACGCACTCTTTTGTGCCGATCAACGCCAACATCATGGCGGGCCGGATCAAGCGGCAGCTGCGGCTAATGCAGGCCGCCAATGACGGAGCTGTCAGTCTCGCCCAGGAACTGGAACTCGCGCAGGACGATCTGGAATCCAAACGTCTGATCTTCGGCGAGCACCACATGACCGTAGCTGTCTATGCGCGATCCCAGGCCGCCCTCGACGACATCGCGGCCGAAATCCGCAACATCTCCGCCACTTCCGGGATCAACCTGATCTCGGAAGCCTTCGGGGCGCGGGCGCATTTCATGGCGCAGCATCCCGGGAACACAGGGGCGCGCAGCCGCAAGGCCGCAATCACGAACCACAACTTCGCCGATCTCGCTACCTTCCACCGCACCCCGCTCGGAAAGACAGGGCGGGAAGTCCCCTGGGGCGTGCCGATCACGCTCTTTCCGACACCCGAGCGCAGTGGTTTTCGCTTCAACTTCCACGAACAGGGCGCGCCGGATCGCGAGCCCACGGGAGGCCACACGCTGATCCTCGGCCGTCCCGGCTCCGGCAAATCTGTCCTGGCGGCTTTCCTGATGACTATGGCACGGCGGGCAGGTGCGCGGGTCTTCGTATTCGACTATCGCGCGGGCATGAAGATGGCCGTCCGCGCGCTCGGCGGCAGCTATTCGACCGTGCGGGCGGGGCGCCCCACGGGCCTCAATCCGCTCCAGACCGAGATCGACGTGCGGGGCCAGGCATGGCTTGCTGATTGGCTCGCGAGCCTCTTGGAGCGGCGCGATCGACCGCTAACCCCGGTTCAGACCAACCGACTGCAGGAAGTCGTGCGCCAGAACGCGAGCGCAGGACATGCGGGCCTACGGAACTGGTCGGATTTCGCCTCGCTGCTGGTCTCGACCGATGACGAAGGCGATCTCTTCGAGCGTATGCAGGAATGGACGGCCGAGGGTCGCTACGGCTGGATCTTCGGGGCCAATGCCGAGGACAGTTTCAGCATCGACGGTGACGTCGCGGGCTTTGACCTCACCGGCATCCTCGATTCCGAGAGCGAGCGGGAACGCATGGCAGTCCTGTCCTACCTCTTCCGCCGGGTCGAACGGGTGATCGAGGACCGCAAGCCCACCATCATCGTCATCGACGAGGCATGGAAAGCCCTCGACAACGCCTACTTCGCAGAGCGGCTCTCAAACTGGCTGGTGACCGCCCGCAAGCAGAACGCCGTCGTCGTGATGATGACCCAATATGCCAGCCAGCTCGAGCGCACGCGCACCGGCAAGACCATCGTGGAAGCGGTGCCGACTCAGGTGCTCTTGCCCAACATTCGTGCTTCCGCCGCTGACTACGCGATGCTCGGCCTGACCGAGAAAGAGCTCGACGTGCTTCTGGGCGTCGGCTCGGCCTCGCGGCTCGCGCTTGTACGCGACGACCGGGGTTCCGTCGTGATCGATGCCGATCTCAGCGCGCTCGGCCCGCTCGTGACCATCCTTGGCGGAATGGAGAAGGGCGAAGCGCTTGTCGGCGCCGATTATCGCGAACGTCCTGATTTCTGGAGAGTGACATGACCCGTACCATCATTCGCAGCGTCGTGCTGCTCGGGCTCGGCCTGACGCTGACAGCCTGTGCGCAGCATAACGCCCCGCAAGCCAACTGCTTCAGTTTTCGCGAGGCTCCTGCGCAGGCAGGAACCGCCACCGCCACGATCTCGACCATGGGGGCGGACGTCACGCGCCGCGACACGGCCTGCGATTTCGTCCTCTTGGGGGCGGGCGGCTGAGCCAATGCGGACCTGGCTTCCTCTCTCGATGATCGGCTTTGCACTGGCAGCTCCCGCGGCGGGGCCGGCGGTCGCCCAAGGCGTGCCAACCTTCGATCTGCGCCTCTTCGCAGAGCGGCAGGCGATCCTTGAGCAGACCGATCGGGACCTGGCACTGCAACAGGACCGGCTAAGCCGCGAGGAGGAACTGGCCGAGATCGAGCGCCAGCAACTCGCGTCGTTAGAGGGGCTGATGGATGCCATGTCGCTTGGCGCTGGAGACGTGGCCGGAACCGTGGCGGGGCTCGAGGCGGGGCAGGGGGCGGTAGACGACGTCGAAAGCGCGGCCGCCAGTCTTTATGCGCCCGAGGACACCAATCCAGCGGCAGCGCGGATGTTCGGCGATGCCAGGGAGGGGATCGAGGAGCTGATCATCCGCGCAGCACGCGACACCCATAGTCTGTCCGGGGTCGGCCGCGCAGGTCTTTCGCTCGTGCAATGGCGCTGTCTCTTGCAGGCGCTGATCTGGCAGGAAAGCCGTTTCCAGATCGGGGCACGCTCACCCGTGGGGGCCTTCGGACTTACCCAGATCATGCCCGGTACCGCGGGCGATCTCGGGATCTACCCGGCCTATTACGACGATCCCTATCTGCAGGTCACCGGCGGTGCGCGATACCTCGCACAAATGCTGAACATGTTCGATGGCAACATTATCCATGCGCTCGCCGCCTATAACGCCGGGCCGGGCAATGTGCAGGATTATGGCGGTGTGCCACCCTTCGCGGAAACCCAGCATTATGTCGTGGTGATCCCGCAGCAGTACAACAGCTACCTCGCGGCCGTAGGCGGCATCGATGCGCTCGGCACCATCGACCCTGTGCTACTCGCCAACGCGAGTTTCAGCCTCTCGGCCCACGGCGCAGGGGTCTATGGCGACTATTCGCTGGTTTCGGTCCGTGCCGCCGCCCTGCGGGTTCAGGACATCATCACCCGCATCGGTGAGACCGAGGATCTCCACGAGGCCATCGCGCTCAACACCTATGCCCGGGCCGAACTGGCCCGGCTGGTCGCAATCCGGACCCGGATCAAGGCCGCCCGAACCGAGCCACTCAGTGCCGAGCAGATCGCCTTGGCGGCGGCCCAGGCTGCCGAGCGGCAATACATGGATTTCAGTCAGGAGGATTTGCGTTGAACCTGCGCCTGCCCCGTTCCCTTTTCGCCGGTAGCATTGCTCTCGCGCTCACCCTCAATGTCACCGGACCTGTCGCGGCACAGGGTGTGCCCACGGTGGACACTCAGAACATTGCTCAGGAAATCCGCCAGCTTCAACAGATGCTGCAGGATTTCGGGATCCAGACCGATCTTCTGGACAATGCGTTGGAGCAACTGGACATGCTGCAAAGCCAGCTCGATCAGCTGAACGAGATGTATGCCTCGCTCACCGGGCCGCGCAGCATCCTCGGGCTCGCCATGGGCGGGGACCTCGACACCTTGCTTGAGGCCAACTTCGAAGACATCCCCGGCCTGATCCGAGGCATCCAGGCGGGCGATTGGAGCGCTCTCATCGGGCCCAATGCCGGGCCCATGCGCACGCAGATGGAACAGGCGCTGGCAAGCGCCGGGTTCGACGAGGATTCACTCCGCGAGATCGCCACCAGCGGCAATCCGGGCGCCGAAGGCGTGGCCACGCGGGCAACCACAGGTGCTGTGATGTCGGCGGCGGCGCAGAACAGCCACGCAGAGGCGGAACAGTCTCTCGAGCGGGTGGAACGTCTGGTCGAGATGATCCCGGACATGGAAGATCTCAAAGCCTCGATGGATCATAACACACGCGTCACGGCGGAACTTGCCATCGCCATGACCCGGATGTGGGAGCTGGAAGCGATCCAAACCCTAGGCGCAGGCAATGGAGGCGTGGTTGACGCCGCCACCGTTGCCGAAGAACGCCGCTACATGGACTTCACCTTGCCGGATCTTGAGCCGTGAGTGGGGCAGGGGTGATGACTGCGCGCGAGCTCGTGGAAGAGGAACTTGTCTACGGTGCCCTGCGCCGGGAACAGCTTTGGCGGATGATCGGCATTTCCGGGGCAGGTTTTGGCGTATTCGGCTGTTTGGCGGCTGCGGCTGTCGCGCTGATGGTCGAGACGCCGCCTCCCGTGGTTGTGCCCTACGATCCCGCGACCGGGATGGCGCTCCCCAATGCCACGGTTGAAACCGTGTCGCTGGCCGAACGGCCTGCCGTGATCGAAGCGCAAATCTACCGCTATATTCTCGACCGCGAGACCTACAACCAGCTTGACAACGATCTTCGTGTCCGCCGTGTCCTCGTACAGTCTTCCGGATCAGCCGAGGCCAACATGCGCGCGATGTGGACATCGGGGCAGGACAGCTATCCGCCGACGCGTTACGGGGCTGCGGCCGAGATGGCCGTTGAGATCGCATCGATCACCCTTATTGGCGATAACCGCGCCCAGGTGCGGCTCAGAAAGCGCCTGACAAGCCCGCAAGGGGTACAGGATGGATCGTTCACTGCCACGTTGATGTTCGAATTCCGGCCCGAGCGGACCCGCGCGATCGACGATGTCTGGCAAAACCCTTTCGGCTTCACTGTTACCCAATATGCCATCCGATCGGACCGTTCCGAATGACTCGCACTCTAATCTCTACGCTGTTGGCCGCCAGCATTCTCGCGTTCGCGGGAACAACTGCCTTGGCCGAGACCACCCCCCGCCCAGGCTCGCACGACAATCGCGTGCGCGTGGCGACCTGGACTGAGGGCCAGGTTTACCGTGTCGTCACGACTCTGACCCGCGTCACCACGGTCGAATTCGGTGAGGGTGAAACCATCCGCTCGATCATCGCCGGCGATACGGTCGGGTTTCAATTCGACGGTGTCCCGGGTGGCCGTGCCTTCGCCATCAAGCCAACAGCATCTGGCGTCGCCACCAACATCACCGTCTACACCAACCGCCACTCCTACTACTTCCATGTCGTCGAAGCCCGGGAGACGCCGCATTACGTCGTGCAGTTCCGCTATCCTGAAAACCGCGTGCAACCCACCAGGGCGGTTGCAGCCGATGCGCCGAACGCGAACTATGCGGTCAGCGCCCGAGAAGAGTTCACGCCGACGGCCATCTGGGATGATGGTACCTTCACGTATTTCCGGTTTGCACGGAACGCGCCGGTGCCCGCCATCTTCCGATTTTCGAACGGCAGGGAACGCGCGGTGAACAGCCACACCTCAAGTGACGGCGTCATCCGCGTGTCTGGCGTCAACCGACAATGGGTCCTTCGCCTTGGAGAAGATGTGGTTTGCGTCCAGGACGCAGGACAGGCCACATCATGACCGAAGGTACGGAAGACCTCGCCGCGCGCCTCGCGGCTCTCGAAGGTTCGACAGGCAAAGCGAAGGCCAACAAGCGGCCTGCACCGCTTGCCGCGATCCTTGGAGTCGTCGGCATCGCCGCAGCAGGTGGTCTGGCGTGGGCTGCCCTGCAGCCGTCGGCAGAAGCACCAATGGCGACCGCCGCGCCGGAAGAGTTTCAGAGCAACGGCCCCGGATTCGGAGATCTGGCGCCGATTTCTGCCCCGGAGCCCAGCCAAGCCCCGCCTGCGGACACAGGTCCGAGCGAGTCGGAACTCGCGCTGATGGAAAGTCTTGCGACATTGAGAGCGGAACTCGAGGAACTACGCGCAAGACCGGCCGAGGCCGCGGACAGCGGGGCGGAGCAGGCGATTGCGGACCTGACGGCGCAAATTGCCACCTTACAGGAAGCATCCGCCGAGGCTCAGCGTGCCCTCGAGCGGCAGCTGACAGAGCGGGATCGCGAATTGGATCAGCTCCGAATGGACTTGGAACTTGCAAGGCTTGCGCCACCAGAGCCGACCTCATTGGGACCAAGTGAAGAAGAATTGCGGCTGGCCGAACTCGAAAGGCGGCGCGCAGCCGAAGCCGAGGCCCGCGCAGAGCGTATCGCGTCTCCTATGATCGCCTTCTCCGGGATGGGCGCAGGTGCGGATAGGGAGAATACGCTGGAAGCCGCACGTTTGAATGCAGATGAAGCCTTTGTTCGTTCGGGCGCGCAACCTGCACAGGTGACACGTGCCGAAGTGATCGCGAACCCATCGAACACGGTTGTTCAGGGCACCATGATTCAGGCTGTGACTGAGACGGCCCTCGACAGCACACTGCCCGGCGCGATCCGCGCCATCGTTTCGGAAGACGTCCATTCTTTCGATGGAACGCGTATCCTGATCCCGCGCGGCGCGCGCCTGATCGGGCGCTACCGCTCCGATGTCGCACTCGCCCAATCGCGCGTCATGGTGGCCTGGGACCGGATCATCCTTCCCGATAATCAGACCGTTCAGATTAGCGCCTTCGGTGGAGACGAACTCGGCCGTACTGGCACCACCGGGTTTGTCGACACCCGTTTCGCGCAACGCTTCGGCTCCGCCGCGCTAATCTCCTTGATCGGTGCCCTGCCTGCGGCTGCAGCGGGTCAAATCGACAGCGAGGCGGCGGCCGATGTTGCGAGTGATGTCGGCACCGATCTGCGCGATAGTACGCAAAGCGTGATGCAGGACTATCTGGCGATCCGGCCGGTGATACATGTCGATCAGGGTACACGGATCACGGTCATGGTTGATCGTGACCTCGAGATTTTCTGACATGGCTGCAAGTTATCTGGAGGCGTCGCTCGACCGTTTCGGCCCCGAAGTCCTGCGCGACGACACGATCGAGATCTGCATCAATCCCGACGGACAAGTCTGGGGCGAATTCCAGGGCGATCACTTCATGCGAGGTCTCGGCAGCCCGCTGAGCCAGACCGAGATCAAGGACCTCGGCAACCAAATCGCCTCGGCCGCCTCGACCACGCTCAGCACCAAGAAGCCCATCGTCTCTGTCTCGATCCTGTATCGAGATCGCCCGATCCGTGCGCAGGTGATCCAGCCGCCGGCAGTCGAGGGCGGTTTCTCGATTTCTCTTAGGTTCTTTTCCTCCCTGCCGCTTGAGAAGATCAAACTCGGATTCCTTTTCGGCAAGGAACGCAGCCTTGAGGATCTGCGCCGGGAACGGAACGCCGCGCTGCGCAATGTGGTTGCCTCCGGCGACATCGACGCCGCGCTGCGCTTCTGCGTCGAGAACAAGCTCAATATGATCGTCTCGGGCGGCACATCGACCGGCAAGACGGTCGCGGCGCGCAAGATCCTTTCGCTGATCCCGCCCGAAGAGCGGATCATCACCATCGAGGAGGCGGCCGAGCTGCGCCCCGAGCAGCCCAATGCCGTGACGTTGATCGCGGACCGGGACACGGATGCCCGCAGTGCCGATGTGCTCTTGGCCTCAACGCTTCGCATGCGACCTGACCGGATCGTCCTAGGCGAAGTCCGCGGGCGCGAGGCGATGACATTTCTCGAGGCAATCAACACCGGCCACGGTGGATCGCTGACTACGCTCCATGCCGAGACCCCACAACTTGCTGTTCGCCGCCTCGCCATCGCCGCCCTGAAAACCGATGTGCCGATGACCTATGCCGACATGATCGATTACATTGAGGGCTCGATCGACGTGATCATTCAGGCAGGCCGCCATGAAGGCGCGCGCGGAATCACCGAGTTCTTCCTGCCGGGTCAAACCACAGATTTGAACCTCGACACGGTCGACGGCAGAGGTAACAAGAGCCCCTCCGTTGCCGTTGAGTAAGAAAGGAACCCCCAGATGCGAAAACCAATTCTTGCACTCATGCTTGCCGCCTTGGCGGGTCCCCTTATGGCGCAGACTTCGCCTCAGGTCTCAAACGATCTCACAGTCGATATGTCGCCTCAACAGTACCGGATCTGCAACGAGCGTCCGGCGCGACCGACTTGGATGGACGAAATCAATCCGCGTGAAGCTTACAAGGCAGCAGCTTTGATGGAGTTGTACGAAATTCGGGCCTGGGAAGAGATTGCTGAATCTGGCGACTGCGGCTGTGAAACCCGCTTTCCCGCTTGGGATAGCTCCGATGGCGAATATCATGAAAGGTATGCAGGCCTTAGCCAAGCCGAGCATTCGGCGTTTCGCCGCGACTGGATTGAAGTAAAGAAGCAACTCGAGCCGAGAGTGCGTACAATCTGCGAAGCTCAAGGCAACTGGTAATGGGCGTTGTCAGCTGGATGGTCGAAACGGCAGACGCGTTCCTTGTCGATGCGGCTGAGTCCCAGTTCGGGGCCGTGGCAAGCAATACCGGCACGATCGTCCTGCTGATGGTCACGCTTTCGCTGATCGGCGTCTGCATCAACATGGCATTCCAGTTCCGCAGCATGGATGGGGCCAGCTTCTTCTGGTACCTGATCAAGCTGACCCTTATCGGTCTGTTCGCCTTCAACTGGGCAAACTTCAATGCAGTAGCAAACGCAGTCATTGGAGGCTTGGACTACGTCGCTGGCGCACTGGTGTCTTCGGTTGGCGGCGGAGGAGCCGGAGCCACACACTTTGCCGGCGAATTCGACATCCTGATCGAAAAATTCAGCCGGTACCTGAATGCCATCGGCAGCAACCTGAACTGGATGACGGGCGCGATCCTAGGCGGCATCGGGCTTGTTCTTTTGAGCCTCCTTGGCTTTATGACCGGCATCGTCCTCATCTTCGCCAAGATGATGCTGACCCTCATGCTCGGCCTCGCTCCGATCATGATCGCACTGTCGCTCTTCGACGCGACCAAGGATTTCTTCCATAGGTGGGTCTCGACGACAGTCAGCTATGCCTTCTACCCCATCGTAATCGCAGCAATGTTCTCGACGGTCGTCGGCATGGCGAATTCGCTGCTCGCCCAGCTCGGCGATCCGAACTCGGCAACCAACATCGGATCGCTAGTGCCATTCTTCGTGATGGTCTTCCTGGCGAAAGGTTTCGTCGCGGCGACACCTCTGATCGTGAGGGGGATTTCGGGCAACCTGATGGTGGCGGCCGCGCCCGCCATTGTCGCTGGATCGGCTGGGGTCGTGCGTGGGATCTTCAACACGGCCGGCGTCAAAGGCAGGTCGCGGATTGGTGCGCTGACCAGCGGGGAGGTGATTGGGAGAGGCCTTGTGCAGGCGCCTGCGTCCGCGCAGAGCTCCGTGGCGATGGCAAGTGTGCAAGTTGTTAGGATGGCGGAGAGGGCGAAGCGGTTGGGACAGGGTAGAGCGCATTGAAATGAGAACGCCCATTCGGACTGAGAATATGAAGGCCGTTGGTTTAAATCCTGCCCCGCAACCGCTCTAAACTACGTCAGAATCCTCTAAACTGGAATTCTCGACGACGGGCTATCCCCTAGATGCTTCGATCTGTTAACTCTTTCGCGAAAATTGTTTGCATACGGCATCGGTCTCCGATGCTAGCTACCTTGACCATATTCTGAACAACCCGATCCGGAATCGGCCTTTGATTCAGGCAAATACGGAACCGCTCTATGGGCTCATCATACGGCTCAGTCGACTGGAGTCTGCTGGTGAGACGTGCGGAGCCAGCCACCCACATCGTTCAGATAGGTGGAGGCGCAAAGTGCTTCATAGATGGGCAGATCGGGTTTCTCAGCAGAGGCACGGTAGCTGAGAATGACAATGTCGCCACATTGCATTGCTCTGCGCTCAGCCATCGCCACGGACCGCCAGCCGGTCCTGCGCGTCAGGCCATGCCAGATCTGATCGCCCTGCAGGATACCCGAAGGATACGGAAAGATCATGACTGCGTTTTTCGCAGTTGTCGTGCGCGCGTTGTCGGCGCCATTGGTCCAGAAGCGCTCTTCCATAGCCCAGAGACTTTCCTGATCCGCTGGAGAGGGCCTGCCGATCTTATTTGCAGCATGTTCGACAGTGGTCTTTTGCGGCACGGAGAGGGTCATTCGGCTGTCTCCCATGTGCCGGAAAAGAGGATCTGGATCAGGATCAGGATCACGAGCGTCACCGACAGGACGGCTCCGGGCGAGAAGGCGACGCCCTTATGCAACGCATCGCTAAAACTCGTAGCGGCCGGTGCGGCACCCGGAAGGAGAGCGGCAAGGCTGCGGGCCACCTCTCCATTCTCCGTCGCAAGTGCAGGCACGTCAATGCTACGTGACAGCAGCTTTCCCAGACGCGAGACGGCCGCTCGACGCCCCGAAGACGCAAGCTCGGCGGCCACGTCCCAAGGATCGAGGTCCAGCCGGGCAAGCGCAGAGAGCACGGTCACGCTGGAGCCATTTCGATCTTCGCCGACAGAGGCGTAGAGAAACCGCTCCAATGCGGGGTCATGGGAATTGAGGATACCGGCTACGGGCATTTTTGCTTCCTCCAGAAATGGGGCTCGGGATCTCGGCAGGTTTAGACACAGAACGATCTGGGTCGCCAACTCCGGCCGAGAAGACCTCGGTTGGCGTCGATCCTGCCCAAATTCCGCCCTGCACGGGCTGATGCAGATCAGTCTGGCGCCAAGCTGACGCTGCCAATGCCAGACCCGCTCGGGTCTTGCCCGTCAGCTCACCATTGCGAGCCATGCTAACATGGGTCAGGGCGTGTCGTCCGATCGTCAGGTAAAAGTACTGATACCAGCACGCTGTGCCTCTTCCCCGAAATCATGGGGTGGACGTGGTGCTGCCCCCCCGCAGACAGCACGGAGATCAGGTATGGCCATGCGCTCGACCAAGTCGACTGTGACGTTCGAACACCCGTTTCTCTTGTCCGGTTACACGGATGAATTGCCCGCCGGCGACTACGACGTGGTCGTCGAGGAAGAGCTTCTGGAAGGTCTCAGCTTCGCGGCCTACCGGCGAACGGCCACGTATCTGACCGTTCGCGGAAAGGGACGCATGGCGGGGCTAGTCGAACGACGACCGACCAGCGAGCTCGATCTGGAAACGGCACTTGAATTGGACAGAAGGTCCGTGAAGCCAAATAGCGAGACGGCGCTTTCCCCGTCGGAGGACTTGGAATGAACACTCCCGAATGGCTCAAACCCGGAATCTACGGCGCCGCAATCGGCGCGGTCATTTTTGGCGTTGTCGGATTTACCTGGGGCGGCTGGGTGACCGGTGGAACCTCGAGCGACAGGGCCATGACCATGGCCCATAACGATGTTGTCGCGGCCATGGTGCCCGTATGCTTGGAAATGGCCCGGACCGATCCGGAGCGGGCTGCAAAGCTGGAAGCGATCCGGGCTGCCTCCACCTATCAGAAGCGCGACGCGCTTATGAAGGCCGGATGGGCCACCGTACCAGGCGCAGACGCTCCGAACCGCGACATCGCGCAAGCCTGTCTCGCAGAGCTCGAACTGTAAGGGGTCCAAATGGAACAGCCCTCAAATGTCAGCAACGAAAAGACCCCGCCCGCAACGGAAGAGATTTCCGCGCGCTGCGCTGAGACTACAGAGCTTGAAGGTCGTGTGATCGCTCTCGAAAGGGGTCTTCGACCCACAGGACAGATCGAGTTTGCGGTCCAGGCAGCGGAGAACGAAGGCATGCCGACACGACCGGTGGCTGTTCCCGTGGCGCGACGCAGGCGCCCGGCGGCAAACCGCAACATCCCGGCCGGTGCACCCGAAATCAGGCGCGCAAGCGCACCACCCCCGACCGCGAAGCCCCCCACTGCGAAGGATTGAGCAAATGAAACACGATGCGCATTCACATGGCAGGACCCTCGGGCGCCTTTTTGCGAAACTGACTGCGGTGGCCGGCATGATCGCCTCTCTCGCGTTTCCAGTCTTTGCGCAGGACGGGACTGGACCGATCCCGCAGAACGCGCAGGCCCGCAGCTATGGCGGAGGGTGGAACTGTGTCCTGGGGTATCGGGTGGATGGCGCTGAGTGCCTTGCGATTGAACTGCCGGAGAATGCCTATGCGACGGGTCGTTCCTACGGAACGGGGTGGGAATGTCGCCGCGGATACGAAGAGGTGGGTGAGGCATCTTGCGCCCCCATCCTTGTGCCCGCCAACGCCTTCCTGCAATCTTCCGGTTACGACTGGCAGTGCGAACGCGGATATCGGCAGGACCGCGAAACCTGCGTTCCAATCATCCTGCCGGAACACGCATTTCTCACGGAAGATCCCGGAGGCACGGGCTGGACCTGTGATCGCGGCTTCGTCGCGGGCGAGGATGCATGCGTGCCAGTTGCGGTGCCGGAGAACGGCTATCTGACTAACGCCGAGTACGGCGATACTTGGCGGTGCGATAGAGGATTTTTCGAGGTGGACGATCGCTGCGATGTCGTCGTGCTACCGGCCAATGCCTTCTTGGATACAGATACCTACGGGCCTGGATGGCGTTGCGAACGTGGATATGAGAGCAAGGATCGGAACTGCGTCGCGATCGAGTTGCCGCAAAACGCTCATCTCGACCGATCCGGCAACCGCTGGACCTGTGACCGAGGCTTTCACTTGTCCGATGGGGGGTGTGCTCTTGGACGATGATCCGCACACTTCGGGGGGTCCTCGTGCGTCCGGCATGAGCGTCAGCTTAGGATGCCGCCTGCGCTACGCGTTGACCCAACCGACGCCCTTGATCGCAATGCTGAATGTACACTATTCGCGCTTCGGTGATCTGGAGCGCGCCGACTATCTCGTCACCTCTCCCAGCGTCCCGCTCGAAAGCTACCGTGACGGTTTCGGAAACTGGTGCACGCGCATGGTGGCACCAGCGGGCGATTTCACCTTGTCCTCCGATGGCATTTTCCGGGATGGCGGGTTGCTCGACCCCGCTGCTCCGGATGCGGCCCAGCACGCGGTCCAGGATCTGCCGTTCGAGACGCTCGTCTATCTGCTCGGCAGCCGATATTGCGACACGGATCTTCTGTCCGACGAAGCCTGGCGGCTGTTTGAGAACACAAGGCCCGGATGGGCCAGGGTCCAGACGATCTGCGATTTCGTCCACGAGACTGTGGCTTTCGACTATATGCAGGCGAATGCGACCCGCACAGCCTCTCAGACGCTTGCCGGCCGGGCCGGTGTGTGCCGTGATTTTGCGCATCTCGCCATCGCCTTCTGCCGATGCATGAACATTCCGGCCCGCTATTGCACGGGCTATCTGAGCGATATTGGCGAGCCCGAGCCCTATCCGCCCGGAGATTTCGCGGCCTGGATGGAAGTCTTTCTCGAGGGTCGCTGGTGGGTCTTCGATCCGCGCAACAACACACGGCGCACCGCAAGGATCCTGATCGCGCGCGGCCGGGATGCCGCGGATGTGCCTTTGACGCAGACCTTCGGGCCAAGCACGCTGTTGGAATTCCGGGTCTGGACCGATCAATTGACCTGATCGGGCCTCAATCCAAGTGGTCGGCCATCAGGCGATCACGGCTCTGATCCTCTCTGAGGCAAGGCTCTGGATTTGAAGGTCTTCCAACGCAGGGGAGGCCGCTGGCGGAACATGAGATCACCGAATTGACCGTAAACAAGGAGGACGCAGATGGAACACCCCAAACTAAAGAGCGTTGCGGTGTTTTCGAGACCGTTCACTGTCCCGGGTTTTGACGAAATGCTGCCGGCCGGAACCTACGACATCGAAACCGAGCTGAGTGCGCCGCCCGATGACCGAAACCCCGATGCCTGGAAGGCCTCGGTCCTGATAAATCTGCATCCGCGAACTTCACATCCAGGACTGTCACGAACCTTGACGGTTTCTCTGGTTGACCTCGATGCGGCGCGCGCAAAAGATGAACTCACCGGGAAAGAACTCACGGAGCTCTTCCTCGAAGAGATGCTGGCAGACCCGATGGTGCGGCTGGTTATGCAGGCCGATGGCGTCTCTGAAATGCAGCTTCGGCAACTCTACTCAGGTAGACGTTCGTCTGAGGCCGCCCCTGATGCCACGACACCCGTCCGTGAAGTCAGAACGCCGCAGGACAAATGTTCGATTCAGGCTGCGGAGAATGAGGGAATGCCACCGCGGCCAAATTGAGCCGTGCCGAAGTACATACGCAGACCCTTCGGCTCTCGGCCTCATCAGAGATGGCCGCAACCCAAAAAGAGGAAAACACCATGACTGATCATGAGGATGACGGCCCGGAAGATCGAGGGCCTTGGAACACCAGACAGAAGCGCGCTCCACCAGAGATCGATGCCATTCTCCGCCAGGGTCGCGAACGCTTGGGTGGCCTGTTGCCAAGTGGGCTGCCGCCCGCCAAGAGCATCGCGGTGCTAGGGGCTGTTACTTTCTTCGCAGTTGTCGCCTGGTCGTCCTACTACACGGTTCCGAGTGACTCCGTCGCAGTCGTCCAGCGATTTGGAAAATACACTGATGAGGTTCCGCCGGGGCTTCACTTCAAATTTCCGCTTGGAATCGATGTGGCAACGCTGGTTCCCGTGAAGCGTCAGCTTAAACAGGAATTCGGCTTCACAACGCCGGGCGCGAGTGATCCGTTTCAAAGTCCAGTCGATGGCCGTCGCGAAACCGAGATGGTAACCGGCGATCTGAACGCCGCTCTCGTGGAGTGGGTGGTGCAATACCGGATATCAGAGCCTCTGAAATTCCTCTTCGAGGTGCGTCAGCCGGGCGCGACGCTTCGATATGTTTCCGAATCCGTGATGCGTGAGGTGGTCGGCGACCGCACGGTCGACGAGGTCATCACCATAGGCCGACAGGAGATCGAAAGCGAAGCGCTTCTGAAGATGCAGGCGCTGACGACCAAATATGCGATGGGGATCAGCATCGATCAGGTGCAGCTCAAGAACATCAACCCGCCCGAACCGGTTCAGGCCTCATTCAATGAGGTCAATCAGGCGCAGCAGGAGAAGGAGCGCCTGATCAACGAAGCGCGTCGCGAATACAACAGAGTCATTCCGCTGGCCGAGGGCGAGAAAGACCAGCGCATCCGCGAGGCCGATGGCTATCGCCTGAAACGCATCAACGAGGCTGAAGGTGATGCCGCACGGTTCACCGCGCTTCTGGCCGAATATGTGAAGGCGCCCGAAGTCACGAGACGGCGCATCTATATCGAGACCCTGCAGGACGTGCTGCCAGGGATCGGGTCGAAGATCATCGTCGATGGCTCGACCGCGAGCATTCTCCCGCTTCTGACGCTCGATCGGGCCCGGGAGGATCAGCCATGAAACTGAAATCTGGCATTCTTGCAGGTCTCGCCGTTGCGGTTGTCGTGACCGCCCCGGGCGCCTTCTACACGGTTGGCGAGGTCGAACAGGCGATCATTACGCAATTCGGCAAACCCGTTGGAGAACCGATCACGACAGCCGGCCTCAAGCTGAAACTCCCCTTTATTCAGGAGGTCAATCGGATCGATCGCCGGGTTCTCGAGTGGGACGGCAACCCTTCGGACATGCCAACCAAGGATAAGCTCTATATTTCCGTGGACTTGTTCGCCCGTTGGAAAATTACAGATCCGTTGCAGTATTTCCTGCGCCTGCGCGACGAGCGCAGCGCGCAATCGCGGCTCGACGACATTCTCGGCAGCGAGACCCGCAATGCCGTCGCCAAGCACGAGCTGATCGAGATCATTCGAACAACGAAAGGCAGGGTGCCGCTGCGGGACACGCTCCTGACGGATGAAGAGCGCGCGCAGGACATCGGTGCGCTGGTCCCCATACAAAAGGGCCGGGCAATGGTGGAGCAGGAGATCTTCGCGGCTGCCGCAGAGAAGGTTCGTGTCTTCGGGATAGAACTCCTCGACATCCGCTTCAAGCGGATCAACTACAACGAAAGCGTGCGTCCGAAGATCTATGATCGCATGATCTCGGAGCGACGACAGATCGCCGAGCGTTTCCTGTCCGAAGGCAATGGCGAAGCCGCGCGTATCCGCGGCAACCGCGTGCGCGACCTGAACAAGATCCAATCCGAAGCCTACCGGGAGGTGGAAGAAATCCGGGGCCTGGCAGATGCCTCGGCGGCGGACATCTATGCAAGAGCCTACAACATCACTCCCGAGGCCGCTGAATTCTACGCGTTCACGCGAACCATGCAGGCCTACAAGGATATGATCGCGGGCGGAACGACACTTGTTCTCACGACCGACAGCGATCTCTTCGGATACCTGAGGGCAATGGAAGGAGAAACGCCAGGCGCAGGGGCTGACCCTGCCCGTGCAGGGGCCGAAGCGTTGGTCGAACGATGATACCAGGGAGACAATAGCGATGACCGACGATCCGGTTGACCTCGATACAAGGCGAAGCGCCGAAGGCCGGATCGCGGCCGACATCCGGCGACACTCCCTGAAGGATTTCGAAGCCGATCAAAGAGCGCTCCGCTTGCGGCAGGAGGAACTCGAAGTACAGCTCCTCGCCCAACCCGCCGCCAACTGGCATGAGGCAGCGCTCAAAGCGCAGTATCTGATACGGCGCTACTCGGAAACCGCCGAAGCCAGTGACGCCCGGCGACAGGAACTCATCGAGCGCACGCTTGGTGATCTGGCACGGCTGATTGAAGAGGGTGGCGCAGATCGATGACCGAACTCGTGGATCAGGACAATGGGCCTGTGCGGGCCATCGACGATGTCCCGAAAGAGCGTCTTTGTCTCCGTTGCCGCACGCCCTTTCCGAGTGAAGGCTTCGGGGAACGGATTTGTCGGCGGTGCAAAGCGTCGCACTCATGGCAAACGGCGGTGCAACCTGTCCGCTCGTCAGGGCGCCGGTGACAGCTGTATTGCAGCGCCCTGGCCCAAATCCAAAATCCTGGGCACTCCAAAAGGCTGCAGTCTCTGAGCGTCGTCATGGGTTGCGTATCATGTCCTCGTCTCGAGCCGTGTCAGTTGAAGCAGTATCAGTGTGCCGATTGTCGCAGCGAAGGCCGATCCTGACAGGATTCCTAGTTTGGCAGCGTTAAGCATCGTCGCATCGAAGGCCAGATCCGCGATGAAGACCGACATCGTGAACCCAATGCCCGCCAGAAACGAGCCGGCCACGATGAAGGGCCAGGACAGGCCCGGCGCAAGCACCGCAATACCGGAACGAACTGCAAGCCAGCTGAAACCGAGTACGCCGATCGGCTTTCCCAATACCAATCCGGCAATGACCGCCAGAGTGACTGTTTGAATAGCCCCGCGTTTTCTAGACGCCTTCGGGTCTCAGTTTCCGCTGCCGTTCGAACTCGACGGGCGACAGCATC
>NZ_JAHVAI010000019.1 GCF_019264375.1 Sedimentimonas flavescens
AGATCAGACATGTTCACCGCTCGGTTTTCGAGCCGTGAATCATGCCGGTAAACGGAAATCAATGGGTCCTGACCCTAGATAAATAGACGACCGAACCCTAATCTCTAACGCGTCCTAAAAAAACCTCTCAAGCACGCACGTACGTCACATAGAAGCCTTTGATCATTCTGTACTCTTGCAGACGATCCCCCAATGAAAACCCATCCCGACGAATGGGTGCCTGATAAATATCGAGCCCGCGATCGAGCACAATTTTCCAGCCCGTATCCGCAACAATTGTGCGTGCATGACCTGTGCCGGTGCCATCAAACTTCCAAGAAAACTCTACACCGCTTCCGGTGCACGCTTCGACAATACTGTCGAGTAATTCGCGCTGCTTTGAGATGTTCCCATCATCCGGCCCGGTCGTAAGATGAATGGCAACCTGATCCTCTGGTGCCTTACGCCGAATGACCATCTCCACAAATTCCATCATATTCCGAATCTGATAGAAATAGCGGATGTAGGGATCCGTCACGTCAATACGAGTGGCTCCTTCGATATACGGACCGAAAAGCCCATCATATGTCAGCCCCCTGCGGTTCTCTGCATAGTCATGGTGGCCCTCCAACGCGCGCGACGGTTCTGGCGCCGTGCCTTTCGCCATCCCGTCAGCAGTATCCTCATCTATCTCAATCAGCGGCTCATCATCTGTCATGTCCGCGCTGCTTTCCGCCAGATTCTCAACGCGGCGCTTTTTGTGGTAATACTGTGGGAACTCTTCCTCTTCGACGGTCGTAATCCGTCGCTTCTCGCCGCTTGAGCCTACATAGTAAAAGTCAACATCGGGATAGGTGCTGTCGATGCGGAAGAGCTGATCCTTGACCCGTTTTCGGCTCTCAAGGGCAAGACGCAAAAGCTCTTCCATTTCGGTCTCGGTTTCGCTGCCATCCGGAAAGATCACCTTCAGCAATCCCGACATAGTCTTGTAAATTGCGTCACGATCTCGCGTCGAAATTTTCTCGCTAATCCGGAAGAAGCGTTCGGGACGATTGGAAAAGTCCTCCTGCCGGAGATGGCGCAATATTTCTGCCAGATAATCTACAATGAAGCCGTAACCCGAGGTGAACATCTCGCCCCGGATGACATCCACTTCCCAGCCAGGCAGGTATGCATGTAGACGATCAATGAAGGCTGAGTCATGAAACTGGGAAGGTAGCGCCTCGAACAGGTCACTGTTCTTGAGCATGAATGGAACGTTGTGATCGGTATTGCCAACGAATGCAAAGCTGGCCTCTGCACCCATTGGGTTCACGCCACGTGAGAAGCTCTTGTTCGCCATGTAGTTTTTCATGATGTCGACGAGGGCCTTGTTCGCCGTTTTCTCGCGCCCGGCAAATTCATCGAAGGCGACGACATCCCAATACCCCACCAAGCCAATTCGGCCGTTGGAATTGTTGACGAACAGCTTGGGGATGGTGACCTCTCCGCCTGAAATCAGCTGACCATGCGGCGAAAACTCTGAATAGATATGGGACTTACCGGTCCCCTTGGGACCAAGCTCGATAATGTTATAGTTGCGCTCGACAAATGGGATAAGTCGCATGAGCTGCAGTAGCTTGCTGCGCCGCCCGAAAGCCGCCGGATCAAAACCGATCGACTGCATGAGCAGATCAATCCATTCGTCCGTTGTGAATTTCGAACGCGCTTCTTTATATCCCTCATAGTCGACGCGCGCGATTTGGATAGGTTTGATCGTCTCGAGAATCCAAGGCGATAGGCGATTGTCTTCTGAGAACTCATATTGGACGTCTGCGATACACCACACTCCGGTCACTAGAAGCTTGGGGTGTGCCTTGACCGTACCGCTGTCGACGGCAACCTTCTTGATCCCAAGGTTGTCGAAAGTGGCCTCGTAGCTATCCGTCTTTTCGTTTAGAGCGACGCTTACCTGGTCGATGACCTTGTAGCGCCCCTTCTCCTTGATCGTGGACTGGATGAGTCCTGCTTCGCTACGGTGCACGTAGTGCTTACGTAAAATTTCCTTGACGGTCTCGATCCCACTCTCAATCGAAGCATCATCGTCAGTCGCGCAATATTGACCCAAGAGGTATTCAAGCACGTAAGTGGGAACGATCGCGTTGCCCTTGACCGCCTTCACCAAGTCCTTCCGGACCACGAATCCCGCAAAATGCTCATTGATCTTAGCGTCCAGATCACTCATGGGCCCGCTCCTCAGAAGTCAAAATCTGTTGTAATGCCACGTTTCAACTGGAAGCGATGGCTCGTGTAGTCCTGATAGTGGCTAGTCTTGCCGACACGCTCCCGCAATTTCAAAAAAACGTCTTGGGTGTTGAACTTGTCTGCCTCGCGCGACATCAGGAATTTTCGCGGCATTTCGCGCTCACGTGCATTTTCCGACGTAAAATCGAACTGCAGGACATGTTCGTCTGAAATCAACGTGTCATCGGCGGCGTAGATCCCCGCGACCAACTCGCGCGCCTGCATTTTATCGGAGACCGGCTGCGCCTGATAGAAAATGACCGCCGTCTGACCAGACGTGATCTGGCTTCGGCCGGATACGATAATCTGCACCTCGACCTGGTTCACATCCGCCTCGCGCTGTTTGCCGACGCGGATAACCGGGATGACGATTTCCTGTAGCGATGCCCCGCCATGAACAAATCGGCTGCCAGCCCCTTTGACCCGCAGACGGTTTATCGAATTTGGGATCAGGACATCAAGGTCACCCGCGAGGCCCAGGTTGGCGGAGGTGAACTTCTTCATGCCTGCGGTCGCCTCGAGGCCGCGGCCTATGACGAACCGGCGATTGCGGAGGAGGATTTCCTCACCCTTGGGATCAGCAACAGCGAAGTCGCTCTCATCCAGCGCTCGGTGCTGATAAAGGAAGCCGTGGTCAGCCGTGATCACGATGTTCGAGAAATTCGCTGAAGTCAGCTTTCGGACCAGCCTGGTCAGCTCCTCAATCGCGTCCTCCGCGGCCTTTGGAAGTTGATCCTCGGTCTGCAGCTTGTCTCCGATCGCATCGATGAGGTTGTGGTAGATGTAGACCACATCATTAGCCCGGAAGAGCTCTTTGCCCTCATCGACCCGCATATCCAGCAACTCGCGTGCAGAGAGGGCCCTTGCGCGATCGCCTGCACGCCCTGTTGCCAAGAGCTTTTCGCGCGCAGTGAGGCCTTGGGTGCTTTCGCCACCAGACAAGACAGAGCCACCACCGTCAGGCGCGAAAGACAGCTCCCGGTTCGGCAAGAGCGCCGCCATCCCAAGCTGTGTATAGCTGGGCAGCGCGCTGATCATGGGCTGCAGCCCTGCATCAAAGCGGTTCAGCGCCCGGATGCGGCGCAAGCACTCTTCGGCCACCTCAAAGCGCAGGGCGTCCGAGACAATCACCACCACCTTCTGGTCTTTGCGACGGAACTCGGCCGCCTGTTCGACATAGAAGGCGCTCTGGCGCGCGTAGCCCGAAATGACCCAATCGGTCAGCCCCGTGACTTGGTCCTGCCAAGCGTCATTCAGCTTCAAGAGGAAGCTATTGGTATATCGGTTCTCGACCGCCTCATAGAGGTCCGAGAGCAGCGAGGCATGGCCGCTGCGCTGCATATGGTAGATGAATTTGCGATAGAGCTGATCGAGCTTGTACCAACTGCTGACATAACGCTTCACCCCTTCAGCAGGGCTTGTCATTCCAAGATTGGCTTCGGCCAGCGCCTGCTGGAACTCAGTCGCAAAGCCGATCGCTTGATAAATGTCCTCATAGGTTCCATACCAGTGGCTCTGTCGGCGTTCTCGGACCCATTTCAACACTTCGGACGCGCTCACGGTTTGGGTCGACATCGCATGGACAAGCTGTCGGATGATGTGGCGATCGATTTCCTCAAAATGATCAACGGCAATCACAGCGCGGAAATCGCGCCGCGACAAGTCTTGATGAATCTTCAAAAGGCTCTGATACCGGGCCGACAAGATCTCGAACGCCTCAGCCCAATGACGGTTGTTCTTCCAGCGCCGGAATACCAGTAGCGTCTCGGCGTTTAACGACCCATCCTCCCCCAAGGCGAGGGCATAGGCCGACTGGAACAGCGCGATGGCGAAGTCCTCGAAATCCGGCTCATCGGGCTTGTAGCCATAGGCCTGGCCGACCTGCTTCCAGAGGAAATCCGTCAGCCCCGAGCGATCGATCAGCCGCAGGGCGTCGTCGCGGCCCACGGCCAGCTCGCCGAGCAACGCCTCGATCACGGTGTCCAGCCCGCCCTCGGCACCCGCGCAGACGGCGAGCATCCGCAGGCGCATCTGGGCCTGGGTGTCGGACGCCTGCATCAGCCGCTTCAGCGCCTCGACGCGGGCCTTGGCTCGGAAGAACTCGATATGTCCGCGCACCACGTTCTCGAACTGCAGCGGCAGGCCCAGCTCGGCCAGCCAGATCGCCGCCTGGTCGGCCTTGAACACCGCCGAGGCCAGCTGCAGGTCCAGAAGCCAGTTGTCGGTCATCTCGGGCTCGGGCCCGTCCTTGAACAGCAGGAACTTGCCCTTCGGCTCCTGCCGCAGGATCCGGTACTTCACGCCGAACTCGTTATTCGTGATCTCCAGCTTGGTCACGCCGGGCAGATCGACCGCGTCGAACTCCGCCCGCATGTCGCGGTCGGCGTCGTACCAGAAGACGAGCCGCTTGTCCTCGAACAGCTGCCGCAGGCTGGCGGCGATGCGGTCACTCATCCGCCGCCTCCAGCCCCTTGATCGGCTTCAGCGCCGCGCCGAACAGCGGGTAGTTCCGCTTCACCCCGTCGTCTAGATCGATCTCGATCTTGGCCTGCGCCAGCGGGAAGATCACCTCGCGCTCCCATTCCTCCAGCTCGGCGAGCTGCTTGGCGATCACGCCCACGTCCTTCAGCGCCTTTGTCCGCTGGGTCTGGGTGGCGGCGGGGTCGTCGGAGAGCTTTTCCAGCCGCGCGCGCTCGGCCTCCAGCTTGCGGATGAACTCGCGCAGGTAGTCGTTAAGCAGCACCGAGACGGTGTCGGGCCGGTAGCGGTGCATGTAGATCAGCGCCTGGAACGTGCCCTTGGGGCTGGAGAACATCCAGTAGATCGGGCGCTTCTTGTAGCGCTTCACGTGGTCGTCGTAGAAGCCGCGCGTGAAATACCTGCGGATGTCGCCGACCTGCGCCTCGATGAAGGCGAGGTTCTCGCGGAAATGCGCATCGCCGAAGGTGACGCGCAGGAACTTGCGGAAGCGGTCCACGATGTCGTCGGCGAACCAGTCGGCATCCAGCACGGGGATGACGTTGTCCTCGTCGGGCGGGAAGCTGGGGTTCGGCACGCGGGAAAGGTAATCGGCCAGCGTTTCGCCCTGGTTGGCGAGGATCAGGCCCGGCGCGTTCAGGCTGTAGCGGCCGAACATGCAGCCCACGGCGTAGGACAGGAACTCGGCCATGGTGTCGGCGCGCAGGCGGGTTTCGCGCTCCTCCGCGGTGCCCTTCACGCCATAGCGATAGGCGGGGTTGCAGGTGAGGGTGATCTCCTCGATCGGCACCTCGGGGGTAAGTTCGTCCTGCAGACCATAGGCGTCGATGAAGATGCGGTTGTTCTCTTCCTCCAGCCGCTGCATTTCGTCCGTCATGCCCTGCCAGTGGGCACGCAGGCGGCCATAGGTGGCTTCCAGCGTCCCGGCCCGGTGATCCGGCGAGAGCAGAGGAAGCGTGGTGAAGTCCCAGGAGGTTTCGTAGGCGTCCCAGTCAGACTGAGCATACTGAACAAGCGAAGAGGTGTTGTTTTCTATCGCTGTGCGATGTCCTGCCGTGATTTTTGCCCAAGGCAAGCGTCCCACTGGACCCTGATTATAGTCCATCGTGGGCGCGAGCAATTTAAGGAAGAAGTTTGAGCTTGAAGAATTCAGCAGCGCAGTCAAGAGGCCGAGATCCTTGTCCTCAATCGGCTTGGCCATGGGCCCCTTTGCGTCATAAACGAAGCCACCTCGGCAAATCCGCGCGTTGAAGGATCCAACGGTTAGCGATGTCCATGTCGCAGCCGGGCGAAAATAGTACTCTAGGTTTTGCGGCCTTGATCGAAGCTTCCCGTTGTCATCGAAGAAGTTTCGAATCCGCACCCCGTCGTTTTCCCAATCAACAACGAACTCATGATTGCCGTACCATTTCCTAAAGGAGCCTCCTTTATGGTGCGGGAACCAGCGTTTCTTGGAATTCTTGGCCTCGGATCGAGAACTTGCTCCGAAGCAAGTGCGGTCTTTTTCGGTTTCAAACCACTGTCGTAGGAAGCGATCATTGTCGCCTGTAATAAGCCCTTGCCGCGGCTCGGCAAAAGCGGAAAGCGGGTCGTTGATCTCGAATACGTCAAGCGCGCGCGATGAGAGCCAGTAAGCTATCGGTGATCCTGGAACCTTGTGGAAGTCCTTCGAGGAGCCTTGGTGGCGCCAAGCAACCGATTTGTCGCGGATCGCCTCAAGGAAATACTTTGATTGAACGTCAGCCCCCACGAAATCATTCAGATCAATAAAAACACCCTGCTTGTCCGGTGCCTTTGAATGCTGGACGGTGAATGCGCAAATAGGAACATATGCAGAATCAAAGAAGGCGTGATATTCGGGCCGGACTAGGCTCGTGATGTGATTCTTCTCAGTTAGTAGTTTTCGAACGTCCTCATAAGAACTGATGAACATCCAAGTAAACGGCGTCATCAAGCCAGAAGCGCCGCCACGGAGCACAATTCCCGATATTCTCTTGATGAACGCGGCAAACAGATCGGAGTTGTATCCGCGATAACTCCCGTAGAGCCACGCTGCCAGCAGCTTATTCAGACCTTTGCCGCCGGCATAAGGCGGGTTAGCCACCACCACGTGATACTTCGGCGACAGCGCCTCGGCCATGCGCAGCACGGTGATGACGCGCTCCTGCACCTCCTTCAGCAGCAGGTCGCCGCCGAAGTCCCGCGCTTCCACCACCCGAAGCGTTTCGGCCGGGTCGCGCAGCTTCGGCACGATCAGCGAGCCGAAGTTCTTTGCCTGCTCGAACTGCAGCAGCGTCTCGCGCAGCTCGTCCGTGAACAGGTCGCGCCCCACCACGGCGGCCACGTCCTGCATCTCGGCCGGCGTGAAGGTCACGTTCTGCAGCACGACGATGTCGGGCTTCGCCTCCATCCGCAGGAATCGCCGCCGCCCCAGCCGCGCCGCCGCCTTCATCGCCAGCGCAAAGGCCGCCAGCGCCCCCGCGCGGTCGTCGATCTCCACCCCTGTCAGATTGTGCTGCAGGATCAGCGCAGGGATCCTGTCGGCCTCATACCCCTCTTCCTCGTAGATCGCGTAGAGCAGGTCGAAGGCATAGGTCAGCATGTGCCCCGACCCGCAGGCCGGATCGCAGACCTTGATCTCCTCGGGCTTGCCGATCTTCAGGAAATCCGTCTCGGGCTCTTCCGGCGCGATGTAGTAGTCCATCCGCTCGGCCAGTTTCGACCCCGGCCGGTTCAGCAGCCACAGCCGCCCCAGCGAGTTCTCGACCAGGTAGCGGACAATCCAGTGCGGGGTGAAGAGCTGGGTGGCGGCCGGGATGTTCTCGGCCGTGATTTTCTGGTTCTTCTTCAGCCCCGCGAAGACCTGATCCTTCTTCTCCGAGATGTAGAACTGGTAGAGCCAGCCGATGATCTCGACATCCTTGCAGTCGTCCTCGGGCATGGCGTCGCGCAGGCGGGCGAGGATCGAGGTCGGCGAGAGCAGATCCTCGGGCATCAGGAGTTCGGTGTAGTCGCTCACCTTCTCGAACAGGAAGGGCATGGGCTTGTGCCAGGCGTTGCAGGCATGGACGAGCAGCAGGCGATAGGCCTCGCCCTGCGGGTCTCGGCTGGGGCTGCGGCCCTCGAGCAGCGCGGCGATGGTGGCGGGCGCGCCCTCGGGCAGGTTGCCCGCCATCGCCTCGGCCAGGATCTCGGGCCGCGTCGCGTCGCCCTCGGGCGAGACGACGCGCGGGTTGGTGTAGCCGTTCACGTCCATGAAGCGGAGCGCGGTGAAGCGGTTGAACCAGGTGTAGGCGACCTGCTCGATAACCTGGGCCTTGCCAGTCTGCGCGATGGCGGCGTCGAGCTTCTTCATCGCCGCAGGGTTCTCGCGCCGGGCGGAGGAGGCCGGGTCGATCATGACGGCAAGTTTCGCAGTGACCTGATCGATCAGGAGATTGCGCGCGGCTTGCGCGAATTTCTTGAGGGCGTTGGTATCCATCAGACGATCACTTTCTTGCCCGCGGCGATCTCGGCCATCAGGGTCTTGCGCAGTTCGTTCACGTATTGGTCGACATCGGCCTCCTCGGCGAGGTAGGGGCGCGGATAGGCCACCTTGATGTCCGAGGCGTTGACGTAGGACGGCGGCCTTGGCGCCGGGGCGGGCCGGTCGTTCAGGCCGGGATCGGCCGGAGTGGGCGCCGGGGGCTGCGTCATCCGCGCGATGTCCGCCAGCATCTGCTGCATCAGGCCGGACCGCGCGCCATTCGCCCGGTCGCGCAGGATCGGGATCATGGTCACCGCGTCGAGCCCGGCCTTGTGCGAGGCCACGCTGCGGCGGATCTTGTCCTGCTGCTCAGGTGTGAGGGCCTGGAACTCGGCTGTCTGGGCGACCTTGTCGGCACATTCGTCGACGGCGGCGATCACCGCCTTGCGCTCCTTCAGGACATCGAGCTCGACCTTGTCCTTCAGGGCGTAGAGGTCGGTCTTCAGCGCCTGGATCGCCGTGCCCTTGTAGCAGTCTGGATCGCGCAGAGCGGCACGCAGCTTTTCGCCGGCGGCGGCATCCACATAGCCGATGTTGGCCTCTTGCGCCTGGAGGAAGTCGCGGACGTCGTCGTAGATCTCGCGCTGGGCCCCGCCCATGAAGCTGCGGATCTTGTCGAGGATGTCCTCCTTGGCGTTCAGCAGCGCGTCTTCCTGCTTGACCGGTTCGGTGATGTACCAGGCCGCGGGTTTGCCGACCATGGCGACCACCTGATCCCGCAAGGGCTCCAGCGCCGCGACGAACGGGTACTTGTAGTTTTCGGTGACGAGCCGGTTCAGTTCGTCCGCCAGCTTGCGGACGCTCTCCGTCCACTCGCCGCCGAGAACCCGCGCATCGGAACCGTCTGCAGGCAGGCCGAACAGTTCCTTGTAGAGATCCTTCGCCGCGCGGATCTGGGATGAGGTGAACTCCAGCTGCGGGGTGAGGAGGATATTGCCCAGCATGTGGCTGTTGTTCAGCGCCCGGGCCAGTTCGGCGCCTTCCAGCGGCGTGCCGTCCGAGCGGGCCTCGCACTTGCCTTTGCCGGACAGGCTGGCGGTCAGGCACAGGGTGGCGACCGTTGGCCAGCCGTAGGGCTTCGCCCCGAAGCGTTCGGTCAGATACTTGGCTGAGACCTTCACGCCGTTGCGGGCCTGGCTCTGAATGTGGTTCAGCACATCCTGTTCGGCTTCCGTCAGGCCGGTACCGGCTTCACCAAACAGGGTGGACGTCGGGCTGGCAGCCTTGGCGATGTCCGCCTCGACGTAGTTTACACCCCTCAGCATCGGCAGGTTCACGTAGACCTTGTCGACAAGCGCCTGGAACGCCTTGACGATGCGGTCCTGGGGATCGTCGCCGCCGATGTCCAGTTCATCGCCGCGGACGAAGAGCCGGGCCGCGGCCATGAGTTTCCGCAGCCGAAGCTCCAGATCCTTGGCACGACGGCTGTTCTGCTCTCCCTTTTCCAGGATGATACGGTCGCGGCCGGGCTGCGGCGACCCGCTGCGCGACTGCCGGATGAACTTGTCAGTCTGCCGGAACAAGGTCAGGTCCCGAATGAACCGGACATCCGGCTGCAGCACGATCGCCAGCTCCTCGCGCCCCATGTTGCGCATGCGCACGGCATCTGGAGCAGCAGCATCGTCATTGAATGGGCTGATGATATTGATCGAGAGCTCGTATTCCCGACCCAGCAGGTGGTCGTCGAGTTTCCGGCTGAAGGAATACTCATAGCCCGTGGTCAAGTGCTTGATCTTGCGGTGCCGGAGGATCGTGTCGAAAGCAAGGGTTTCGAGTTCCTTGCTGATCTCGGTCGGATCGACATCAAGCGCCTTGATCTCAGCCTCGACATCCTTCTCTTCATTGGTCAGGAACTCATAGACCTCGCCATTGCGCTGGATGTACGTTTCGCGCTCGAGTCGCGCCAAAGCATCCTCAATCTTGCGACGTTGTCCCGCCTGATCGGCCTCGAACTCAGACAGCAGAAGAACGCTGATATTGCGGACAGTCGGTTTGAACTCCTTGACATATTTGACAAGGAACAAAGCCTTCAGCACGCGGACCGCAAAGGGATCGTCAAGGTTCCGTTCGGCGATCTGGACGGACTGTTGAACGGAGGACTTCAACGCGGTGCGGATCCCCTCGAACATCAAGTCGAAGGTAGCAAGACCCCCGACAGGATGATCGGCAAGGGTTTTAGCCACCTCCTGGAAGACGCCCAGCATCGAGCGTTCGCCCACGGAGCTGTGCTTGCCCTCGAAAGCATTGTGCTGGGAGAGCGACGTGATCGCCATCTGGAAGAGCGTGTACTGATAGGGCGGGAACGGATAGCTCGCGACGAAATGCTCGCGGTCGCGGTAGTTTTTCAGCCGGATCGAGCCGTCGGCGAAATCGAACAAAGTCTTGAGGTTGTTTTCTTCCTTATCGTGCAAATTGCCGAGCATGATCTGGGCTGCGTCGGTCTTGGCCAGCAGGCGGCGTTGAATGACCTCTGCCACATCCGCTGAGTTCAGGGGCATGCGGTTGGCAAATCGGGCCTGAATCTTCGAGAAGTCGTTTTCCTGCCGGGCCGTCATATCGCCCACGACCTCGGTGATGGCCTGCTGCGCCGTCACGATGATCCACGCCTGACCCTTGCACTTCGTGTTCAGGCTCTCGGCGATGGTCTGAAGGTTGGTCATCAGCTTGACGTTGTCAGCGATGTACTGACCGACCTCGTCGACAAAGAAATTCAGCCTGAAGTTCGGTGCCTGGCGGTCAATCCAGGCCTTCACCGTGTTGGCGAAATCCTCGATAGAGACCCGAGTATCCTTTCGGTATTGTGAGAGGATGTCTTTGGCGTCCGCAGCATCGGTCCCCGTCGCCTGAGCGAAGGCCGCAGCGATATTGCGCCCTTCAAGCAACGCTTCCTCGCGGCCTCGTGTCTCCCAAGACTTTCCGGAAAGCTCCAGGAACGCCGCTTTGAATGCATCAAACTGGCAGCGCTCGTCGAGCTGCCGTTCAAACTGTGCGATATGTGGCTGCTTGCCGTAGTAGCCGCACATTTCGTCGAAAACCTTCTGGAACACTGAAAGCAGCGCATCGACATCAATCTTGGAAATGACGTCAGCCTTTTGGTCAATGTTGAACAGGATCGATTTGGACGGGACCGAGACTGCCTTGCGCAAGGCGCCGGCGAGCATCGGTTCGTCTTTTAGCTTTTCTGCGAAGATGTCGAACGCCCTGACCCCGTCCACTTCCCGGTTTTCAAGCAAGAGCGCAAGCATCTTCAAAAGGTGCGACTTACCCGAGCCGAAAAAGCCGGAGATCCAGACACCATTGGCCGTCTTGTAATTATTGTAGGCGTCGAGGAATTGCTCAAGCCTTTGTCCGATTTCACCCGTGATGACATACTCATCAAGTTCGGTACGCAGGCTGGCTTCGTCATCTGCCTTGATGACGCCGTCAATGGACCGATCGACAGGCTTCTCAAAAATATCACGCATCGCAACGGTCATTGGATCAAACCTCGTAATTCAGAATATTGAACGCCCGGTAATACTTGTCGTCGTGCAGGCGCCCGAACAGATCAAGCGATGCCCCCGTCGCAAGTGCATGGGTATAGCTGCCAGGGAAGAACAGAACGGTCGGCTTGTCTTTTGCCGTGCTTTGCAGGTTGTTCAGCACATTGTGTGACCGGATATAAGGATAGACCTCTCCGACCCCGGACAAGAAAATAACATCGTGAGGAATCGTCTCGATGGCCTCGCCGATTTTTGGGATCAGGTTTGCCTTCGGATCCAGGACGGATTGGAGAAGCTCACGAAGCTCGGTCTTGTCGGTATCAGGCTCAATCTCCAGAACCTGGTCCAGAATGCCACGCTCTTCGAGAATGCCCAGTGACAGGTCATAGAGGCTCAGGTCAAGAACCGTGGTCCCAGCGTGTGTGATACGTGTGATCAGGTCTTGTCGGTCTTCCGCCATTGATAGCCCTTCTTCAGCGGGGAAGGGGCAAATGAAGAATGGCACTTCGTTGCCAAGCCCTTGCTTGGTCAGGAACCTCTGACTCGTGACCACCTTAAAGAGGTGTTCAGCTCGCTCTTTTCGGCTGATCGACTTGGTCATGACGCACCTCCCTCGCGTGCCAACCCGGGGAACAGGATTAAATCCTTGGGCGACTTCTTGACCAAAATCGACTTGAGGCGAGGAGAAACATAGGCAGACAAGATCCTGTTATCATTCGAGATGACATTTGCTTCGCGCATCATCCGGAAGAGGACTTGGCGCAGTTTCGCGCGCGTCGTCGGGCTGATCCCAGCAAGCCCTTCGTCCCATTCAGCCTTCGCGGAGAACAGTACATCGAAGCTATCGAGCGGCAGGTCCAGCTGGAAAGACAGGAAACGCTCATGGATGACTTCGGTCGCGAACTCCCGGACAAAACGGTATGCTCGACAGGCGGCAAGCCATAGCAATGCCTGCTGGTCCTGACGATCGGCGCCTTCAACCAGAAACTCGAGCTCTGCCTCGTCTAGCATTGAAATCCGGTTCACGATCTCACGAAGGGTGCGACGGCGGGAGGCGGCCTTTGGCAACGAGGTAACCCCTTCCTCCAGCGCACGGTGCAAGGTAACGTCCCACGCTTCTGTCGGGACATGAAGCCGGGCCACTTCCACACTTTCGTTCAGTAGCAGGCCGCCGGTGGCGAAGGACATCTTGTAGGGCTGATCTGAAGAAATCGTCATTGTGCAGTGCTTTCGGCGCGCGACGGAAAGTCGTCCCAGTAAATTTCCAAGTTATTGCCGCTTCCAAAGGGTTTAGGCAGACAGGGCCCGACGCTGCTTCTATGCGTTGTAGAATAGCAAACGTCAGACCTTGTCTGTCGCTTCGCGATCGCGCATGCCACCGGTCGAGCCCACTTCCAAAAATCGCTGCGGTTCACATGCCCACATCTGCCCACATTTTTCTAACTGTTCCAAGATGTTCAGCCCATGTCGACCACAGTCGACACAGGACAATCGCCCACCCGATCGGAAGGAGCAAGGGGCTATGGGCTGAATGTTTCGACTTCATCAAGCCTCTTGCCGAATGCTGTGGGGCGAAGCTCGATCCCGCGAGTTTCACGGCACATGCCGCAATGCGTCTGATGGGAACAAGCGTTGATGCGGTTTCACGGCAACTCGGCGAACCAAATCACATCACAGCTTAGAACCTATGGATTCTGCAAAGTACGACTTCGAGCCGATGCGCCAGAAAATCCCAGGCGGTGTGCCTGTCGGCTTACTGACGAGCAGACCGTGAACTTGCTGATGCGGTCGATCGCCACGAAGAGATACAGCTTGCTGTCAGCGCCTCGGCTTCGCCATAGAACTCGAACAAGTGGCGGAGCTTCGGCTCGATCGTCGCGCAGACGTGAGGACCTTGCTCCGCAGTAATCCATCCATTCCTACGAATGGGATCGCGCCATCAACCCGGGGGGGCAAACCCATAGGCCTGCTTGCGATCCATCGCAGATTTCCAGCAGGCAATGTGATATTTTCGACGATCGATGTCGGTCAGTGAAACGGTCCAGTCACGCTCCCCGCAAATGGCGCAAGTGAAGGGCGAGGCATCGCCCTGCCCCTGAGTCGTGGTCGGTTCATTTCTTTTGTCTGATACCCCCGCCCGACAACCGGCTAAAACCGGCAGAAAGGCTGTTTTGTCGTCCGCCGGGAGGCTTTCTGCCGGTTTTAGCCGGTTGTCGGGTACGCGCTTTGAATTTTCCCACTCTGCAGCGAGGTCCAGCCAACGGCTCATAATGCCCTCCACAGCCGAGGGTTAACGATATAAGAGAGGCTCGAGCGTCCCCCAGTGGTCTCGATGGAGCGACGGACCCAATCTGCCTGCTCCAAGATGCTGAACGCCTCCTCGATCGGCTTGGCCGACTGCATCCCGGACAGGCCGCGATGTTGAATGTCGCGAACCTTGAGGGAGCGAGGGCGCTCCTGCATTATGACCTGGGCAACGCGGCGGGCGTTCCGAATTTCCTGCGGTGGCGCTGCATTTCCGTAGGCACGTTCTGCGTGAAGGCGATAATGCTCGCCAACGAGATGGCAGGCGCGAGCGATATGATTAACGTCGATGCACTCGGGGGGAGCACCTTCCGCATCAAAAGCCCAATCCAAATGAGCCAGCACACAGGACAGGCGAACGGCAAGCCCAGGCATTTTTCCGATATGGCCCTTTAGAAATCCGTGAGAGCCCGCTTCCCACTTACGGCACTGCTCACGAAACTCCTGAAGCATATCGGCAGCTGCAACGGAGAAAGGAACCACGGCGGGTCGCGGACTACCTGAATCGCACTTGTCTGCGGGGATGTTCCGCAGCCGCTCAAGCGCATTTTGCAAGCGTTCGTGGTCAATTTTCGCGACCGGGCGTGAGAGCGGAACTGGATCAGGATAAACAGTCAAGAACCGAGCAAGCAGGCCGTCGTCATCAGTTTTGACCAGGAGACGATCCAGCTTGTCTGGCTGCGTCCCACCAAGCACAGAAACGCTCAGGTGGTCGACTATAATAGGTTCTGGGCTGCTCTTACGGTCGACGGTATAGGAGCGCCCACCATAGGCTTCCAACCAGAACGGGCGATCTCCACCTCCGTTGTATCGGTCCATACTGGACAACCAGCCGGCCAACTCATCGCGAAATAACAGCAAGCCCCGCCACGAGGCTGCCAGCAGTTCGGCCACCTTTTCCGTGGTGGCGTCGGAAATCCTAATCCGTTCGCGGACCGGGGGTGACCCCGCCTCTGCAACGCGAGGCTTCTCCGGCGGGTCTTCCCCATCAGAGATTGCCCGTTTGACATCAGACTTCCATTGAGATTGAGCTAGGCCAGCAATTTCCGCGTCTGCCTCCCAGTCTTTGCGAGAGGATTTGTATGTCTCGCTAAGACCGGCATCGATCTCTTTCACCGAGTCGAGAACTGCATCAAGAGCAGGGGATTTCCCGGCAGAAGGATCCCCCACAAGCATAGCCCAGATCACTGTGGGCTCTTTCCAGTCATCCCAAGGGGAGGCCCAGCGCGCATTGCTAATAACGGCGCTTGCTACAGCAATCAGCGACAGCGCCACGTAGTCCACTGGCGCTCCCTTGGCCTCAGCCGCGTCTTTGATCCACTTCGACCATGGCCCGAAGATGCACGCAAAGTCTGCATCCGAAAGCACAGGTGCGACCGGGCGGTTGGGTTTCAGCAGCGTAAAGTCAGGCTCAGGCCAATCGCTGCCGGCATCAAACGGGATCGGTTCAACGGGTTTGACGGGCGCGTTCATTATGCAGCCCCTTTCATGTTCAGAATGTCGTTCCAGTCGCGCCCTTCCGGCGCGGGAAGAAGGCTTACGGTCCAGCCCTGCGCGGAGGCTCTCGTTGCGAGGGAGTGCCCTGCGGCACGTCCGGCTTCATCTCCATCTGTGGCGACAGTCATCTCGCCTGGAACTTTGGGAAGATGGAGTGCAGACATGCCGCTGGCCGATAGCGCCCCCCATATCGTCGCCGGGGCTCGCAGAAGACCGCTGGCGAGACTCAGGGCGGTCTCCAGGCCCTCCGCTACAACAAGCGGCCCGGCGCCCTCAGCGAGCAGCACATGACCACCACGAGCCATGCCAAGCATGAGCTTATTTCCGCCCTCAAGAATGGCTTTTTGTCGCCCATCGGCACACAGATAGGTGCGATGAACAGCGAAGCCGTCACCATCGGCGATCCGAGCCACGAGCGCCGGATGGCGCTGGGCGCTCGGTCCATGCCAGCAAGAAGGATGGAAGCGCAGCGTCGGGGACAGCGCAGCAGTGATCCCCCGGCCCCGCAAGTATGTTTCCGCAAGCGTGCCTTGGATCGAATGCGCCTCATTCCAGACTTCTTGCGCCTGACGCGAACGCTTTTCGGCTTCGGCTTTCCGGTGATGCTCGCGCTGGGCAATGAGCGCCGGATCGCTCTGCGCAGGATCTCCAGGGAAAATCCGGGCCGCAGCCAGAATATCTCGGAAGTCGCAGCCAGTCTTCTTGCAGTTCAGCAACAGGCGGCCATTCGACCCATCTGCTAATGTCAAGGCATTCTGGGTTTTGCGGCCTTCGCTTTGGCATACTGGGCACGCGGCAGTGCCGTAGCGGCCATACCAGCTCCCATTCAGTGCGCGCGTGATGCGCTCAGCCGTTTCAATCATCTTTCCCTCTTTTTCGCGCCTCCCGCCAGCAGGTGGCAAGGAAAGCCGGGGCCTATTTTCACTCGAGCTCTAGACCGCTAGGCGGCAACTCGAACGACGGATTCGTGATTAAAATTGCCTCAGAAATAATGATCTGCGTGCTACGGCCGGGGCCGAGACACTGTCATAGAAGACGAGATCATCAGGAAAAATGTGTCTGCCAAGAGCAGTGTCTTGGGAACGCCATCACATAGGAAAATCTTCTCAGTGATTCCTTACTAGGGGCGTCAGTTTTTTCACGCAACTGTAAATTTGCGGGTCCCAACACGAGCCGATAAGCCCGCCATCGCACGATCTCCATCGTGCTCGCAATCCTGCATGCGCGAGGCTTGGCACACGCCTCTTAGCAGATGCGCCCTTATATAAAGGCAACAGCCAACCCCCGATCATGGTATGTAAGAACCGTCCCGTTTCCTCGCGCGCCTGGGCCTTGTTCTTGGCGCCGCGCACGACGATCTTCAATGTCTCGGCGAGCAAAGCTTTCTTCCGGTGAAGTAACATTCTCGGATGCATGGCGTATCCAGCGGCCAGCGGCGAAACCGCGCGCTCGCCATTCACTACCTCCAGTTCAAGGCGCGATTTGTGACCTGCATCATGATTGCTGCGTTATGACAGCGTCAGTTTTCTGCATTCTTGGAGGCGAGCAGAAGTCGGATCATAGCTTCCGTCGCCGCCCGATCTTCCGGGATGTGCCCTTAAATGGCAACGCGCTCAATAAGTTTCAGAAGATACGCGAGATCAGCGCCTTTTCCATATCGCTCGCGTTTCAGCGCGTGGCCAAACAGGTCGCGCCGGATCCGTTCATCAATCCCGGCCGCAAGCATCCGATCCTCGAAGCTGTGCCGTAGCCCATAAAGCGAGTGGTCGGATGTCTCGAGCAGGCCGTTTTCGCGCATGTATTTGTTCACCACTGCCGACAGGCCTGCACTATCGCGGTACCGCGGGAATCCCGCCGGACACTGACGCATCGCTTCCAAACTGACTCCAGCAAGCGGTATCACTCGCTCCGAGTGCACAGTCTTGAGCTTCCGACCCTCAGGGCGAATCTCGATGTAAGGGACCTCGGCCTCAAGATGTATATGATGCGGCAAGAGCCCCGCAATCTCGCTCGGACGGGCGCCGGTATTGACCATCGCGAGCACGATGCACCGAGCTTCCAAGTTGAGCCCATCGAGTGCGCCTGCTGCGAGGATCTTCTCTTTGATCCACTCCACAGAGAACGGGGGGCGCGTATTCTTCTTCCCTTCGTCTATCGTGAGCCCTTCTGTGCTGAACTTAAGCGTGATCGCTTTTGCACGCGCAACAGTCTTAACGATCGAACTCAGGTGGACGAGATCCTTATTGGCAGAGTTTGCGGATAGCCCTTCCTCCATGATCCTGTCCCACCACCAAGCACGAAAATCGTAAAGATCGGGCGTGGTGATCTCAGCAATATCCACATCACCATTTACACGGATGAAATTCTTGACGGCCTTCATCTTAGGGTTCTTCCAGCGCCGCACCTGATCTTCACTCTTCCCCGCCGCTTTAGGAGCAGCAATCTTCCAGTAGTGCTCAAGAGCACGCGAGACAGTGATCTTCGGTGGCTCCACACCACCAAGGAGCGCTTCCGCTTCAAGTGCGTCGATCTGGCCCTTTGAGTTCAGAACGCCCTCGACGCGATCGAGAACCTGATGAATCGGCAGCTTTGCGACCTTAGGCGCGGGCAGATACTCGAACCCACGGCGCGCGGAGAGTTCCCTAGCCGCCGCCAGACGCTCCTCGTAATCGTCGACGTTGCCGGCGAGCTTCGCCTCCCAGGCTCCGATCATGTCTGCCCATACGGTAACGGCTTTTTGGCGCGCCAAGCTTTCAGAGTCGGTCTTCAAAGAAATCCAAACATGATCTCGATACTCGATCGGACCATACCTCTTCGGAACCCGCTTCCGTATGTAGTAAGTACCTGAGCGCCTGATCAACTTCATGGAACACCTTTGAGCCAATGGAATCGCAAGTCTCTCAAGGAAATGTGCAGCAAAATGTGCAGCAAAATGTGCAGCAAAACAAGGATGCCGCAGACAATATAGCCCAGCAACATGAAAACAATGACGACTAAACAGCATGTTGTGCGTTTTCAAATGCGTGGATTGTGGCGGACGGGAAGGGATTCGAACCCTCGAGACGGTTCCCCGCCTACACACTTTCCAGGCGTGCGCCTTCGACCACTCGGCCACCCGTCCGCCGGCGGGTTTATCCGTAAAGCGGGGCGGGATGCAAGGGGCTTTCCAGCGGGCAACTCTTGCCTCTGTCCGGCAGCTTGCCTAACGTGGTCGCAGCCCACCACAAGCCTGAGTGGATCGCAAAGGACAGATGTCGATGAAGGATGCGCCACGGCTCGAAACTCCTCCCGCGCCAGCATCCCGCAGACGCGAACCGAGGCAGCTTACCAACGCGCTTCTGGGGATTATCGCCTTCGCGCTGGTATTGTTTCTGCTGGTCCAGGCCCGCTTCATCCTGATCTCACTCGCCATTGCGATCATCTTGTTTTCGCTGACTTCCGAGGCAATCAACGCGATCGCGCGACTACATATTGGGCCGGTTCGCATTCCGAACTGGCTGGCCTCGCTCGTCGCGCTTTTGCTGATCGCGTCAGGACTGCTGACAGCGTCAGCCGTGCTGCTTGCACAGGCAAACGAGGTCGTCACCATGGTGCTGGCCTACGCTGGCCCCGCGCAGCGCGCCATAGCCGCGATGTTTGGCTGGATGGGCGAGGATGTCGAGGCCGCGGTGCTCGACTCCATCCAGCAGATCGAGGTTGCGGGCTACCTGAGCACACTGGCCAGTCAGGCCTCGAGCCTGCTTTCGGCGGCGGTTCTGATCACGCTTTTCGTGGGTTTCCTGTTCGCCGAGCGGGTCTGGTTTCAGGCCAAACTGGAAAGCCTTCTGGGCGACCCTGCGCGGGCTCATAACGTTGCCGATATGGTCGGGCGCATCATGCGGCGCGTGAACCACTACCTGCTCGTCAAGGCGATGGTCTCGATCGTGACCAGCGTCATCGTTTACGGGGTATTCAAGGTCGGCGGCTTCGAGCTTGCATTGCCCGTCGCGGTGCTGACCTTCGCGCTCAACTTCATCCCCTCGATCGGCTCGATCATCGCTACCGGGATCGCGGGCCTCGCGGTTTATGTGCTGACGCAGGATGCCGCCGAGGCCTTGAGCGTCTTCGCCATCTGCGGACTGGTGCAATTCTTCATCGGCAATGTCATCGACCCGATGCTGATGGGCCGCGCGCTACGGCTTTCCTCCTTCGGCATCATCATCTCGCTCGCTTTCTGGGGCGCGATCTGGGGCCTGCCCGGCATGTTCCTGGCCGTGCCGATCATGGTGGCGCTGATGATCATCTGCACCCAATCGCCGACGCTGCGCCCGCTCGCGGTAATGCTCTCACGCGAGGGGCTTCCCGAAACCGAAGACTAAGCGGATCAGCGGCCTGCACCGTCGCCGCCGCCCCCATCACCACCATCGTCGGCACCGTCGTTGTCGGACAGCGCGGCGGTGTCTTGAATGCCTTCCAGCGGCTCTGGCGCTGCCGGCGGAACAGGTTCCAAGGGTGCCTTGGGTTTCGCAGCATTCGCCACCTCAGCGTCGGTGCGGCCAAGAAGCGCCTCAGGGTTACGCAGCCAGATGTCGCGCTGCGCGAAAGGAATCTCGATCCCTTCGGCGGCGAAACGCTCGGCAATCTGGTGGTTGATTTCCGAGAGCACGCGGATCTTGAAGTTGACGTCGGACAGGATCGTGCGGATCTCGAAATTCAGACTGTCGGCCCCAAAGCCGCTGAAAATCACGAAGGGCTCGGGCGACATCATCACCAGGGGCTGCGCCTGCGCAATCTCGAGCAAAATCTCGGAGACGCGACGGGTATCGGCCCCATAGGCCACGCCCACCGGCACGATCAAGCGCCCGGTCTTGTTGCCGCGGGTCCAGTTTGTCACCTGCCCCGAGACGAGATCGGCGTTCGGGACGATCACGTCGGTGCGGTCGAAGGTTTCGATGATCGTCGAACGCACCGAGATGGCTTTGACGACGCCCTGCTGACCGCCGACCTCGATCCAGTCGCCCTCGGAGACCGGCCGCTCGATCAGAAGGATGATGCCGGAAACAAAGTTCGATACGATGTTTTGCAGGCCAAAACCGATACCGACCGAGAGCGCACCGGCGACAATCGCAAGCGAGCTGAGGTCGATCCCCGCCGTGGCGACGGCGGCCATCCCGGCAAGGAATATCCCGACATAGCCAAGCCCCGAGACGATGGCATTTTGACCGCCCTTGTCGATGCTGGTCTTGGGCAGTATGCTGGTGCGCAAGGCGCGCTGCAGTATCCGGGTTGCTGCATAGCCGATCGAAAAGATGATCGCGAAGGTGATGAAGACCGAGGGTGATATCCGCACCCCGCCCAGATTGATCCCGTTGCGGAAAGTCACCCAGAGCTCAACCAGATCCTCGACCCGTGCGCCCCAGAAAAGCGCCAGGATCGGCATCGAGAGCAGCACGAGCATGAAGCCCATCAAAACCGGCACAAGGCTGTCGCGCCCTTCATTGCCGCTATCGGTCAGCAGCACGTATAGCTCGGCCAGGAACTTCTGAAGCACCAGGATCAAGCCAATCAGCAACAGGGTCTCGACCATCGGCCAGACAATCGCGTTGGCGGCGTTCACATAGCCGATGCCCCCAAGAAGCGGGCCAACCACACCAACCGCTAGTAGCAGGCTCCCCACGGCGCCCATGACCGAGGTCCGAAAGCTGCTTTCAGGGCATCCCGCGGCCTCGTTCTTCACGTGAACGCGCAACAGCTGCCCCAAGCGGAACAGCAGCGCGCCACCGAGGAGCAGAAGCGGAAACGCGAGGACGGCAAGGCCCGCATCTATATGTGCCGCAAGCAGGTTGACGGAATCGGAATCCCCCTGCGCCGTACGCATCGCGTTCTCGGCCTTCGCAACGACCCAATCGCCCAAGGGTGCCCAGATCGCCAGTACAAGCCCAAGGCTCAGCACGATCCGACGCACCTCGGGGCGCCGCTCGGGCGCAAAATGCAACGGTGCCTCGTACTTGGCACGCGAGGGGAATACGCGCCTGGCCAACCACGCGGCAAACAGCCCCATCAGCACGATGGAACCGATCACGCCCAGCAGCTCGTCCCAAAGCCTGCCGGCGAGGCCGGTTTGCGATGCGGCTACTAGAAGCAGGCTGAAGCCGACCATGGGCACGAGAATATGCCCGACAGACGCCATTTCCTCGATGACATAGCGGGCCCGGATCGATGCCTTGCCCAACAGCCAGGCCGACAGATCATTCATCCAACGCCTGCCCCGTGCCAGCAGCACCGAAGCAACCAGCACCAGGAGCGCGATCAGAGGCGCGCTTTCCGAGAACGTCCCGAACGATCCCTTCGCGGCGAACGTTTCTGCTGCCTCATCATATAGCTGCGCGCTGAGGGCAGCGACGATTTTCAGCCCGAAACCCCAGTTCACCGGGTTCAGTGGCGATGGCGAGAGCCGCAGCAGCTTGTCCGTCGCGCGGGCGCGCAATTCATCATCGATCTCGCGGATGATACCATCCGCATGGGTCGCAGCTTCAACGGCGGCAAGGCCCGGCGCCTGCAACTTGGTCAGCGTATCGTGCAGTTCCGCCCGACGTTCGGCGATCGCAGTGTCTTCGGTTTCCCCATCCGCTGGCACCGGGCCAAGCGCGGCAATCTGCTCGCGCACCGTCTTGATCTCTGACGCATTCGCCCCCTGCGCGGCCAGGAACTGCTTGCGCCAATCGACCATGGCGACCCGCAACGCGGTCAGCCGCTGATCGTTCGCCGTGCCCTCGGCGACGATGTGCTGCGCCTCCTCGGCGGCTTTATCCCAGGTCTTGTAATCGGGCAGCTTCACATCCTGCGCAGCCAGCGGCAGCGCGACGAACATTGCCACAAGCCATATACGCAGAAAGCGAAGGATCATCCCTCAAAGACCTCCGGAACCTCTCGCCCCGCACCGTCGAGCCAGCTCGGAACCGGCAGGTTCTTGGCCTTGAGGAAATCGGGGTTGAACAGCTTGGACTGGTAGCGCGTACCGTAGTCGCACAGGACGGTCACGATGGTGTGCCCCGGTCCCATTTCGCGCGCCATGCGGATCGCGCCTGCAATGTTGATCCCCGACGAGCCGCCAAGGCAGAGTCCCTCGTCCGAGAGCAGGTCGAACACGATCGGCAGCGCCTCGGCATCGGGGACGTTGAAGCTCATGTCCGGGGTGAAGCCCTCAAGGTTCGCGGTAACGCGGCCCTGCCCGATCCCCTCGGTGATCGATGAGCCCTCGGATTTCAGCTCACCCTTGGTGTAGAAGTTGTGCAGCGCCGCGCCATCGGGATCGGCCAGCGCGATCTTCACGCCCTTGGGTTGCAGCGCCATGCCGACGCCCGCGAAGGTGCCGCCCGAGCCGACCGAGCAGACAAAGCCGTCTACGTTGCCGCCGGTCTGGTCCCAGATCTCGGGGCCGGTGGTTTCGACATGCGCCTGCCGGTTGGCCACGTTGTCGAACTGGTTGGCCCAGATCACGCCGTTCGGATCGGTCTTGGCCAGTTCCTCGGCCAAACGTCCCGAGTAGCGCACATAGTTGTTCGGGCTCGCATAGGGCGCGGCCGGAACCTGCACCAGTTCTGCGCCTGCCAGACGCAGCATGTCTTTCTTTTCCTGGCTCTGCGTTTCGGGGATGACGATCACCGTGCGGAAACCCATCGATGCGCCCACGAGCGCAAGGCCGATGCCCGTGTTGCCCGCCGTACCCTCGACAATCGTGCCGCCAGGCTTGAGCTGCCCGCGCGCGATCGCATCGCGGATGATGAACAGCGCGGCGCGGTCCTTGACCGACTGACCGGGGTTCATGAACTCGGCCTTGCCAAGAATCTCGCAGCCCGTCAGTTCCGAGGCTTTCTTAAGCCGGATCAGAGGCGTGTTGCCAACGGCCCCGGCCAGATCCTTGCAAATCCGCATGATGTCTCCCCTCGTGCTCTGACGTCTGTCGCCCAGACTTAGGCCGCATCCGCGCCCGCCTCAAGCCCCCAAGCAGGAAGTCGCTTGGGGTCGGGGCAGCTTAGCCCTTGATCCCGGCCTCTGCGCGCAGGGCCGGACGCTGCCGCGCCAGCCATAGCGCCAGCACAAGCAGCGGGCCGTTATCGGCCTCGCCGGTCTCGATCAGATGCATCAATTCGTCGAACGAGATCAGGTGCGGGCGGATGTCTTCGCCCTCGGCCTCGACCCCGCCGGGGCGCCCTGCCCCGTCAGGCAGATCGGCCAAACCAACGTAGCAATAGAGATATTCGCTCTTGGCGCCCGGCGAGGGGTAAAAGCTTGGCGCGGCAATCAGGCGGCTTAGCGTGATCCCCGCCTCCTCCCCGGCCTCGCGCAGGGCGGCCTGTTCGGGTGTTTCGGTCGGATCGACCCGACCTGCGATGGGTTCGATCAGCCAGGGGTTCGTGTCGCCCCGCGCCATCGGCCCCACACGGAACTGCTCGATCAGCAGCACGCGGTCGCGCAGCGGGTCGTAGGGCAAAACCACCGAGGCATCGCCCGAAACAAAGGCCGCGCGTTCAAGCGTCCGGCTCATGCCACCCGCGAAAAGGCTGTGCTGAAGGTCGTACTCCTCGACCGCGAAAAACCGCGCATAGGCGGGGGTATGCTTGTGGATCGCCAGATCACCCGCGCCCACAGAGCGTCGCAGTTCGGCGGGTTTGACCCCGCGCGCCCGCAGGCGAGACGCCGCGCGCACAAGCATCATCGGATAGCGCGCCAAGGCACGTTCGGGGGTAATGTGGCCCATTCCCGCCATGAAGTCCTGCGCGGCCTCGGTGGCGATGTCCCCCCAGATCGCTGTCCATGCCTCCTGATTCCACTCAGCACCCGGCAGCCAGCGCCCATCAGACAGATAAACCTGCGCCTCGCATTCCGTTCCCGTTGCATTGCGCACCGTGCGAATGACGGGCGTAAAACCGGCCTCGTAATAATTGAGGCGCTCGGCTTCGGAGGCACTGACGCTTACCAAAACACCGCGTGCGCTGCCTTCGCCTTCAACAAGGATCGGAAAGCCAAGATCATGCGCGCCGTCGCTTGCCATGTGGACGCGAAACCCCGCAAGGGTGGCGGCCTGCATCCGGGGCTCTCGCCCCATCACCGCACGCAAAAGCGGCACGTGGCATAACGTGCCGTAGAAAAAATACTGGATTTCCAAGTTGCTGCCCGAGGGTATTACCCCGCCCCTGTCGCCTCTGGGGCGCGGGCCAGCGATCAGGGCCAGCGACGCGCCGCGTATTCCGACAACATAGCGCTGACCATCCCGCCGATAAAGAGCAGCAAGATCACGTCAAGGCGCACAAGCGAGATCCCGATCGAGATTCCCTCGGCGATGACCCCGACGATGGCGTCGACCGGGCCGTCGTAACGCATCCGCAGCGCCTTGGTCATCATCTGCTGCGTCCCGAGGAAGAAGAGCACATAGAGCCCGAGGTAGAATGCCGCGCGTCCGCCCAGCCCGAAGACCTGAGGCCAGCCCTTGCCGCTCTGCATTCCCAGCACCCGCCAGCCGATGATGACACCGCCCGAAATCGCGAAAGGCAGCAGGCCAACGGTCCGCACCCCCGCCGGAAGCCAATTGAGGACCAAGGACACGAACAGGAACGCCAAGGCGCTCATCCCCAGCACCCCGACCAGCTTTGCCGCGGTCGGTAACTGCATCGTACTGTTACGCACTACTACTCGTTGCATCTAAGCGAATCCGAATTTGTCCCAAGATAAAGACAATCTGGGTTATCGCAGCGGAATGTGGCACAAATTTGGAGTTTATCCGCGCAATCCCTGATAGGCGGCAAGGGCTCGGGCGCGCCCCGCGTCCAGCGCCACCAGCCGTTCGGGATAGACCGCATCGGGGGTCACCCGCCAACTCCGTGGAACGGCAGAGAAAAAATCGCGCGCGGGGTCGGGCGGGTTGCGCTGTCCCTCGGCCAGAAAGCGGTTCCGGTAGGTGCCTTCCGGGTCGAATTTTTCTGCCTGCCCCGCCGGATTGAAGATGCGAAAGTACGGTGCAGCGTCGGGTCCCGAGCCCGCGACCCATTGCCAGCCCATCGCATTCGACGCCGGATCCCAGTCAATCAGGCACTCCTGAAACCAGCGCAAACCAACGCGCCAGTCGGTCAGCAGGTGCTTGGTCAGATATGAGGCCGCGATCATCCGCGCGCGATTATGCATAGTGCCGGTGGTGAACATCTCGCGCATGGCGGCATCGACGAAGGGCTCCCCGGTCATGCCCCGGCGCCAAGCCTCTGCATCCGCGTTGTCGCCGCGCCAGGGAAACGCATCCCATTCGGCGCGCCAGTTCGCGCGCGCCATCTCGGGGAAGTGGTAATAGAGATGCCAGGCGAATTCACGCCAGACCAATTCCTTGAGGAAGGTCTCGGCACCGGGCGCGCCCTCGTGCAGGCGCCGCCAGGCGGCATGCCAGATTGTGCGGGGGCTGATCTCGCCTAGCGTCAGATTCTCGGAGAGTCCCGAGGTGCCGGGCTTCGCCGGGAAATCGCGATCCTGCGCATAGGCATCGAGGCGTTCCTCGAGAAACCGCGCCAGTCGCTCCAAAGCGCGGGCCTCGCCGACCTGCGCGAAATTTCTGACGATCCGCGCACCGCGGTTCATGGCAGCCCCCAGATGCCAATCGGCCAACCGCTCGCTATGCGGCCAGCGCGCCGGAGCCTCCAGCTGCTCGACCGCTGGCAGGACGGGCGCCAAGGCCCGCCCCTGCACCGCGCGCCAGAACGGAGAATACACCCGGTAAGGCCCGCCACCCTTAGTCTCAACCTCCCATGGCTCAAACAGCAGATGGCCGGGAAAGCTGCGCGCCAGATGCCCCTGCGCGCGCAGGGCGGACTTGACCGCGCTGTCGCGCAAGCGCGCTTCGGGGTCATAGAGGCGCGACCAGTGCACGCCCTCAGCGCCGGTTTCAGCAATCACGCTGCGCAGCACCTCCAGCGCCGGACCGCGCCGCAAGATCAGCCGTGACCCGAGGCCTTCCAGCGCGCGTGCGAAGGCCGCGAGCCCCTCCCCCAAGCGCCATTTCGGGGCCGCGCCAAGCGCCTCGGCCTGCGGATCAAGGATAAACAGCGGCACGATCGGGCGGCCCGCCGCAACGGCGGCCTGAAGTGCGGGATGGTCGTGCAGACGCAGATCGCGCCGGAACCAGATGATGAGCGGTGCCTTGTCCATGACGCCTCCTGCCCCCGCAACATATCGCGCGCCCACGCCTTTTCCAGCCGCCCTATCGGATGACTGCGTCTTGCAGGCGGCCGGAGCCACCCCTATATTGCCCTTGTTCGGGCTTGCCCGGGCTATGGACATAAACGCGCATGAAATAAGCGGATCGGACCCGGGGGCGGTACCCGGCGGCTCCACCAAACTTCCCTCGTTGGGGGCGATTGGGGCCGAAATAGGATCGACGAACGTCTAAAGATGTTTGCTTTGTCTCGGTGAGCTACCACCGTTATCGGTGCAAATTGTACAGTTGCCAACGACAACCGTGCTCCGGTCGCTCTTGCTGCGTAAGCAGTTCGGGTTACCGAAACTTAAGTCCTTACGCTTAGCCGCCTAAGGCGGGGCCCGCAGGAGCCTGGCAACAGAATCCTGCACCTTCCCCCCTCAAAGCCAGCGCCGATTAACGCGTCCTCAACCTTCCTGCCGCAGGATCGGTCGAAACAGAGCTGGAGGGTTTCGATGGACAAACTCGCATTCTTGCAAAACTGGTTCCAGCGCGTCTGGATCGACGGCGACCTCGACGCGATCGGCGAGTTCTTCACGCCCAACTCGCAGGCGGCCGGCGTCATGCAGGGCCTCGACCTGCGCCCGGAAGATTTCGAAGAGCTGATCCCCGCCCTGATGCGGATGATGTCCTCGCCCACGGTCACGATTCTGCGCCACCTGGAGACCGATGACTGGCTCTGGGCGCTGCTGGTGGTGCGCGCGAAGACGGCCGATACACTCGCGCCCATCGAGTTCACAGCGCAGGTCGCAATGCGTTTTGACGATGGCCGCATCGCCGAGGCATTCAACCATTTCGACCTGCTGAGCTTCTTCGAGCAGCTTGGCGTACTGCCGCCCGAGGCGATGGCGCTTTTCCTCTCCGGTGAGTCGCTGGCCTGACATTACGGGCCTTCCGGTTTGAATAGTTCGGCCCCCCTTCCCTTGCGCGGCGAATCTCCTATGCTGAGCCAAACACCAAGGAAGGCCCGGATGACGCGCAGCATTGATTATGGCAACCTCATGCATCGCGCGATGCGCGGTCTGATCCAGGATGTCCTGACGGATATCGCCGAAAACGGGCTGCCCGGCGCGCATCACTTCTTCATCACCTTCAACACGCGCCACCCCGACGCCGAATTGGCCGACTGGCTGCATGATCGTTATCCTGAAGAGATGACCATCGTCATCCAGCACTGGTTCGACAATCTCGAGGTGGACGACGAAGGCTTTGGCATCACGCTGAATTTCGGCAATGCGCCAGAGCCGCTCTATGTCCCCTATGACGCGATCACCACCTTTGTGGACCCCTCCGTCGAGTTCGGTCTGCGCTTTGAGACGCAGGAATATGACGACGAGGATGAGGAAGACGAAGAGCCCGAGCCCCCGCAGGAGCGTGGCGATGCCGAGGTTGTAAGCCTCGACAAGTGGCGCAAATAGCGTAGTAATCCGCCCGAAGGTGACCCTGCGTCACTCAGCTAAGGTGCGGTGCGAGTATGAACAATATTGCGCTTTTCCTCGGGCAGGCAATCCGCCGTCCGTCGCAGATCTCCGCAGTCGTTCCATCGTCCCGGCGTCTGGCGCGGGCGATGGTGCGATCACTGGGCGCTGACACCGGCCTCGTTGCCGAACTCGGCCCCGGAACCGGCAACATCACCCGCGAGATTCTGGCCCGCGGGGTTGCCCCTGCCGACCTGACGCTATTCGAACTGAACCCGGTCTTCTGCCATCGCCTCGCCGCGCAATTCCCCGGTGTCCGGATCGAGAATCGTCCCGCTCAGGACATGGCCGCCATCGGGGTCGAGAACCTCGGCGCCATCGTTTCCAGCCTGCCGCTGCTGTCGATGCCCGCCGCGCTGCAACACGCCATCCTGCGCGCCTGTCTGGCCGCGCTGGCCCCGCATGGCCGGATCATCCAGTTCACCTATGGCCCGCGCCCGCCGCTCGACCCGCAGGTCCAGCACGATCTGGGCCTGGCCGTGCATCGCGGCCCGCAGGTCTTGCTGAACATGCCGCCCGCGCGGGTCTATTCCTACACGCGCCACCAAGTTGGTATACCGCCGCATACTGATTGCAAAACAGCGTCAGGCACCTTATGACGCAGGGTGAAATTCATCGCAGCATTGGAACGGAGGCCCAGCCATGACCGCGACCCGCACCGAGACCGACAGCTTCGGCCCGCTCGAAGTCCCCGCCGACAAGTACTGGGGCGCCCAGACCCAACGCTCGATCATGAACTTCCCGATCGGCTGGGAACGTCAGCCGGTTCCGATCATCCGTGCGCTCGGCGTGATCAAGAAGGCCTGCGCGCTGGTTAACAAGGCCCAGGGCGACATGACCGCCGAGATCGCAGATGCGATCGCCGCCGCCGCGACCGAGGTGATCGAGGGCAAGTTCGACGACAACTTCCCGCTGGTGGTCTGGCAGACCGGCTCGGGCACCCAATCGAACATGAACGCCAACGAGGTGATCTCGAACCGCGCCATCGAAATGCTCGGCGGTGTCATGGCGTCGAAGAAGCCGGTGCACCCGAACGATCACTGCAACATGGGCCAGTCGTCGAACGACACTTTCCCGACCGCGATGCACGTCGCCATCGGCATGCAGGCGCGTGACGTGCTGCTGCCCGGCCTTGAAAAGCTGCACGCGGCCCTTGCCGCGAAGGCCGAGGAATTCAAGGACATCATCAAGATCGGCCGCACCCACACGCAGGACGCCACGCCGCTGACGCTCGGCCAAGAGTTCTCGGGCTACGCCAAGCAGGTCGAGCGCGGGATCGAGCGCGTGAAGATGTGCCTGCCCCATATCTACGAACTGGCGCAGGGCGGCACCGCCGTCGGCACCGGCCTGAACACCCGTGTGGGTTGGGATACCCGCGTCGCAGCCCAGATCGCCGAGATCACCGGCCTGCCCTTCGTCACCGCGCCGAACAAGTTCGAGGCGCTCGCCGCCCATGACGCGATGGTGATGTTCTCGGGCGCGCTCAAGACTGTCGCCGCCTCGCTCTTCAAGATCGCCAACGACCTGCGCCTTCTGGGTTCCGGCCCGCGTTCGGGTCTGGGCGAGCTGATCCTGCCGGAAAACGAGCCGGGTTCGTCGATCATGCCGGGCAAGGTCAACCCGACCCAGGCCGAAGCGCTGACCATGGTCTGCGCCCATGTCATGGGCAACGACGCCGCGGTCGGTTTCGCCGGCTCGCAGGGCCACTTCGAGCTGAACGTCTACAACCCGATGATGAGCTACAACGTGCTCCAGTCGATGCAGCTGCTGGGCGACTCGGCCTCGGCCTTCACCGACAACATGGTCGTGGGTACCCAGGCGAACACCGCCCGCATCGACAAGCTGATGAAAGAGTCGCTGATGCTGGTGACCGCGCTGGCGCCGACCATCGGCTACGATGCCGCGACCAAGGTCGCCAAGACCGCGCACAAGAACGGCACCACGCTGAAGGAAGAGGCCATCGCGCTTGGCTATGTGGACGCGGAAACCTTCGACCGCATCGTGCGCCCCGAGGACATGATTGGCCCGAAAGGCTGATTACGCCTGACCTGTTTCGAAAGGGCGGCCCCCGGGCCGCCCTTTTTCGTTGCGCGCCATCACTCGACGACCCGCAGTACCTCCCAGTAGTTCGAGCCAGAGACGACGTGCTCGCTCATCTTGCGGCCCCAGTCGGCGTGCATCTTGATCGAGTTGAGCTTGGCGAAGATGCCGTCCAACTCGGTCAGATCCTTCACGTGGATCTCGCTTTCAATCTCGGATTCGCAGGCGCCAACGGACCCCGTCAGAATCCGTTCCTGCGACACGTCGAGCCCGGTTTGTGGCCCGACTTGCTCCTGCCACTCTTTCAGCAGGTCGATCACGGTCTGTTTGTAACCAAATTTCGCTTTGACATGCCAACGCGCTACCATCATGAGAAGTCCCTCCCTTGATTGACTTGACCTCATGCCCGGCTGGCGTTCTTGTCGGTGTGAGAAATCCGCCCCGCGGTTATCCTACACCCGACACGCCTTTCCTGCGAGTCTGCGACCCAACCCAACCCGAGGCCACGCCCGTGACCGGCAAAATCGTCAATCTCAACACCGCCCGCAAACAGGCCGATCGCGCCAAGAAACGCGCACAGGCCGATGCCAATTCAGCGAAATTCGGGCGCACCAAGGCACAGCGCAAGCTCGAAGAGAGCGAGGCCGACATGGCGCGCAACAAGCTTGAGCAGCACAGGCGCGACGAGGAATGAGCCGGCCGCGCAAACGCTCGCTGACGCTTGAGGGGCACCGCACCTCGGTCTCGCTCGAGGATGAATTCTGGGCGGCCTTCCGAGAGATCGCCGAAGCCGAGGGCAAGGGGCTGAACGAACTGGCCGCCGAGATCGACACCGCGCGCGGGGTGGATACCGGGCTGGCGACGGCGATCCGCCTTTACGTTCTGCGCGTGCTGCGGGCTAGGCTTCCTCGGGCATAGCCGAGCGCACGGCGGCTTCGCAATGCGCAGCCAGCAGCTTGCGAGAGGGGAAATCAGCCACATCGACGGGTTCGTGAAACACGACCTCGACCTCGCCCTGCCGGGGCGCCGCGAGGATCTTGAGCAGGTGCGGGCCGAAATCCATCTTGCCCCACCAGCCGTAAAACCGCGGGTCTTCGCCTTCCGGTGCGCGGTAGATCACGGTGACGGGCTGGATCTGCATGACCTTCTCAAGCCCGTGGCTGTAGAAGGCCGCAAACAGCGTGGGCTTGAAGGGCAGCACGCGGCGCGCATCGGTCGAGGTGCCCTCGGGGAAGAACAGCAGGTGGTGTCCCGCGCGAATGCGGTCCTCGAACAACTGCTGCTGCGCCTTGGCCTCGCGCGGATCGCGGCGGATGAAGACGGTGCCGGTTGCACGCGCGAGCCAGCCGATGCCGGGCCAGTTCGCCACCTCGGACTTCGCGACAAAATAGACCCTCTGACAGGCGTTGAGTGCGAAAATATCGAGCCAGGAGCCATGGTTGGCCACGACGGCCCCGATATGCTCCATCGGAGTGCCGCGCACACGGTAGCGGATACCCATGATCGGGAAGGCGCTGCGGCAGACGGTGGTCGTGATCGAAGGCGTCCAGGGCCGCGCCTCACGGAACAGCGGGCGCTCGATCAGCCGCACGAAGAGCAGCAGCATCAAGCCGCCGTAGGTCACCACCCCCAGAACGCTGCCGCGCAGCAGCGCGCGCAACCATCCGACCGGGCCAATGCCCCGGGCCTCGGGCTCGGTCGCGTCATCCCAGGTGCTCACGCGCGGCCCTCGTGGCGACGGGTGTAGAAATCCAGATGCTTTTCGCTCATGGCCTTGGTGTCCATCAGCAAGAGGACGTCGGTCGTGTTGAACGGCGCGTCGATAAAGGCGCCCTCGCCCACGAAGCCGCCAAGGCGCAGGTAGGCGCGGATCAGCGTCGGCATCGCGGCCATCGCGGCTTTGCGGTCCAGTTGATCCTCGGGCACGAGGTCCATCGGCTGGAAATGCTCCGCCCGCGCGCGCGGACGCAACGCCTCGGGGGCAAGGTGATGGTAGTGCAGCCAGGCCAGCGGCATACGCAGGGGCTCCGGGTCGATACCGTGGAACGAGGCCACGCCGAACAGGATCTCGATCTCATTGGCCAGAACATAGTCGGCCAGCGCATTCCACAGCAGCAGCATCGAGGCCCCGCCGCGATAGTTCGGGTGCACGCAGGAGCGGCCAAGCTCCAGCAGCTTGCGGCCCGAGGCACGCAGCTTGCTCAGGTCATATTCAGCATCGCAATAGAACCGCCCGAACTGCTCGGCCCGATCCGACGGCAGCAGCCGATAGACGCCGACCACATGTTCGAGCGCGGCGGCATCGCGGCTCGGGTCCACAAGGATCAGGTGATCATAGACCTCGTCGAACTCATCCCGTTCCAGCCGGTTTTCGTGGTCAACCAGCGGCCCGTCGCCGCCCAGTTCCTCGACGAACACCGAGTAGCGCAGCCTTTGCGCGGCCATCAGGTCTGACGGCTCCGTCGCAAGGCGGATCTGATAATGTGCGGATTCCGCGGCCATGCGTCCCTGCCCCAAAGCGTCTGCGAAGTTTTACGGCAGAGCCGCGCCGAAATGCAACGCCGCAGAGCGAACCAAACGCAGCGTCGCAGAAGACACACGCATCGGCTGTTTCCTGGCCCCTTCGGCGTTAACCCTTTGTCAACCCTGATCGGGCAAAACGAGCATCAACTGCACCCGACGCCCGTCGATAACCTGTTTGCCGGCATGTTCGAAATTGACCGTGATCCTGTCGCCGATGCGCGACTGTACCTGCCCGACGCCCCAGTCGGAAGCCAGCGGATTACGTACCAACATGCCCGGCTCAAGAAATTCGTTCATCCTGACCTCACTTTCGGAAAGAGCCATGCCGCTTGAGACATCCGCCCCCATGGCAGACCCGCAGACCGATCTTGTGGCTCTGGTCGGATCGCGACTCTGCCATGACCTTATCAGCCCTTTGGGGGCGATCGGCAACGGGGTGGAGCTGCTCGCCATGTCCGGCGCCCCGGCAAGCCCGGAAATGGAGCTGATCGCCGAAAGCGTGCGCGCCGCGAACACGCGAATCCGGTTCTTTCGCATCGCCTTCGGCCAGGCCCTGCCCGAACAGCACGTCAGCCAGCGAGAGATTCTGACGATCCTCGACGACATGGCGCGCTCAGGCAGGATGCGCGTGCGATGGGAGATCGCCGGCGACTTGCCCCGGCAAGAGGTCAAGCTGGCCTTCCTGGCGATCCTGTGCCTCGAAACTGCCCTGCCGCGCGGCGGGGATGTCGTCATCACCCTGTCCGTGGACAGCTGGCGCGTTACGGCTCAGGGCCCCCAGATCCGAACCGAGCCGGGACTATGGGCACAGCTTGCGGCAGATCCGGGCACCCTGCCCCCCGCCCAGGTGCAGTTCGCGCTCTTGCCGCGCGAGGCAAGACTGGCCGGGCGCACCCTGAGCCATGAAATCGGCGACAGCCGCGCCGTGCTGTCGTTCTAGAAATGAAAAGCCCCGCCGAGGCGGGGCTTTGGGTCACTTGCGGCAGGTGCCGTTCCCGGTGACGAGGTATTTGAACGAAGTCAGCTGTTCCGCCCCCACCGGCCCGCGCGCATGGAGCTTTCCGGTCGCGATGCCGATCTCGGCGCCCATGCCAAACTCGCCCCCATCAGCAAACTGGGTCGAGGCGTTGCGCATCAGGATCGCGGAATCGAGCCGCTGGAAGAAGCGCACGGCGGCGGCATCATCCTCGGTCAGGATCGACTCGGTATGCTGCGAGCCATAGCGGCGGATATGCGCGATCGCCCCATCCACCCCGTCGACGATCTTCGCCGCGCAGATCATGTCGAGAAACTCGTGCCCGAAATCGTCCGGGGCGGCGGCCACGGTGCCGACGACGTTCAGCAGATCGCCCTCGGTGCGCACCTCGACCCCGGCCTTGACCAGATCCTCGACCAGAACCGCGCCGTGCTTGTCATAGAAGGCGCGGTCGATCAGCAGGCATTCCATCGCGCCGCAGATCCCGGTGCGGCGGGTCTTGGCGTTCAGCACGACCGCGCGGGCCTTCTCGAGATCCGCAGCGCCATCGGCATAGACGTGGCAGATGCCTTCGAGATGCGCAAAGACCGGCACGCGCGCCTCGGCCTGCACGAGGCCGACTAGCCCCTTGCCCCCGCGCGGCACGATCACATCGATATGGGCGACGGCCTTGAGCATCTCGGCCACAGCCGCGCGGTCGCGCGTCGGCACCAGTTGGATTGCCGCCTCGGGCAGCCCGGCAGCCCGTAGCCCCTCGACCATGCAGGCATGGATCGCGCGCGACGAATGGAAGCTTTCCGAGCCGCCGCGCAGGATCACGGCATTGCCCGCCTTGAGGCAAAGCGCCCCGGCATCCGCCGTCACGTTCGGGCGCGATTCATAGATCACGCCGATGACGCCAAGCGGCGTGCGCACGCGCTGGATATGCAGCCCCGTCGGGCGATCCCATTCCGACAGGATCTGCCCCACCGGGTCGGCCTGCGCAGCAACGGCCCGCAGCCCATCGACAATCGATTTGATCCGGCCTTCGTCAAGCGCGAGGCGATCCATCATCGCCGGGCTGAGGCCCTTGTTCGCGCCAAAGGCCATGTCCTCGCCATTGGCGGCCATGATCTCGACCCGACGCGCCCAAACGGCATCGGCGGCGGCCATCAGCGCTGCTTCCTTCGCGGCCGATGGTGCGAAAGCCAGCTCGGCCGAGGCGGCGCGCGCGGCACCACCCAGTTGGTCGATCAGGGCTTTGGCATCAATCTGGTCCGTCATGGAGGGCTCCTCTATCTTCGCCCTCCGTATAGGCCCTTGGGCCCCTTGGCGGCAAGCGTTCAGCTTGTTCGGGTCTGGCGGATCACCTTGGCGGCCAACACAAGCCAGGGCGCGCCGTGCAGCAACAGGTCAAACCAGTCGAGCGGACGCACCAGCGTGCCAGCGGCAAGCATCTTGAGCTTTTCCCAGACGTGCGGCTCGGGCGTAAAAGGCGCAAGGCCCAGCAGGAGCGCGAAAATCAATGCATGACCCAGCGAAATTCTATCAAGAAACGCTGCGAACATGGCCACCTTCATTCTGGGGAAGAAGTGGCGCGGTTGACGGGGCTCGAACCCGCGACCCCCGGCGTGACAGGCCGGTACTCTAACCAACTGAGCTACAACCGCGCATTTCACGGCCGGGGCGATCAGGAGATGGCGCGGTTGACGGGGCTCGAACCCGCGACCCCCGGCGTGACAGGCCGGTACTCTAACCAACTGAGCTACAACCGCAGCACCATCTCCCGGATCGCCATCCGGGCGTGGGGGGTGTATTACGCAGCCCCGCGCGCGCCGTCAAGCGGCACTGTGAGAAAAGTTTCGCAAAACCCGAACGCACTGCGACCATGGTCCGCGAGGGGTTGCGGCAAGCAGAACAAAACGACGCGTTTTCCGTATCTTGCGCCTATCGCGGGGGCGCCGGAATGAATTCGGCATCGTCGCCAGGCGGTAACTGGAACCGTCCGTGCGTCCAATCGCCCGCGCGCCAGGCCTCCTTGGCGGCCTCGATCCGGTCTTTCGACGAGGCCACGAAGTTCCACCAGATGTACCGTGGGCCTTCAAGCGTCGCACCACCAAGCAACAGGATTCGCGCGCCCGCCTCCCCTGCGCGCAGCGCGACCTGATCGCCGGGGCGAAAGATTAGCAGCCGCCCGGACTCGAATCGTTGGCCCGCAACCTCGACCACGCCCGAAAGCACATAGACCGCGCGATCCTCGTGATTGTCGGGCAAGGGCAGCGCGGCACGCGGCTCCAGCGCCGCATCCGCCATGAACATCTCCGAGGGCAGATCAAGCGGCGTGCGCGCGCCCCATGCATCGCCCAACACAAGACGTACCTTCTTCCCTTCAGCCTCCAGCAGCGGCTGTTCCGCGCTTGGAACATGGTCGAAGCTGGGCAGTCCATCTTCAAGCGCCTGCGGCAGCGCAACCCAGATCTGCACCCCCGAAAGTGTCTGGCCGCTCTCGCGCACCGGACCATCTGTCCGCTCTGAATGGGTAATGCCGTGGCCCGCGCTCATCCAGTTGACGGCGCCTGGAGTGATCCACTGATCCGAGCCAAGACTGTCGCGGTGATGCAACCGCCCGGCGAAAAGGTAGGTCACCGTCGCGAGACCGATGTGCGGATGCGGGCGCACGTCGATCCCCTGCCCGCTCAGAAACTCGACCGGCCCGAACTGGTCGAAGAAGATGAATGGACCGACCATCTGACGCTTGGCTGAGGGTAACGCGCGCCGCACCTCGAACCCGCCAAGATCGCGCGCGCGGGGAACGATGACCGTTTCGATCGCATCCACCGAGTCGCCGATCGGTATCCTTGGGTCGAGTAACGGGTTCCAGCTCATCTGCGCCTCCTGTTCCCAAACAGGATAGCGCGGAATGCCCGCGCGCCAAATTCGCGACCGCGAACAGCAACGGCGCGTGGATGCACGGGAAAGGGGGAGATGGTGGGTGATGAGAGACTCGAACTCCCGACATCCTCGGTGTAAACGAGGCGCTCTACCAACTGAGCTAATCACCCGGCGCGGCACTTCTAGCCCGCACCGCCACGCCTGCGCAAGCCCCCTGACGAGGTTATCCAGCGCATTCTGAAAGGCCCCAGGAAGCTGCTCGGCGCACATCCACAGATCGGCGCGCACACGCTTGAGCCGCCGGCCCTTATCCTCATTGGCCTTCGTCGGGCTTACCGCTGACGCGCCCATCATTCCGTCTTCGCGGCACCACTTTGGCACGGCCAAATAGCCGTCCGCCTGATCCGACACGCCCATGGTTCGGGCTTTGGCGAAGCCGTCTTTTCAGGTGTCCCGCGGAGCGCTTCGGAAAACGCGCCCAAAGTCTCCTTGGGTTGGCAGAGCGTTTCGTGCATAAATTCAGAAAGTAACCTGCGGTGGAATTTGCATGAACAATGTCTCGCGTAGCATCACGCATAGGCGAACGGAGCACGCTGTTTCCGTCGACGAGGTTGTTGACTATCGCAGCTTTGCTGAACCGCTTCTGCCGGTTGCGGAAGCTTCTGTTACCCAACTCCAGCCAGGGGCCAGCCCCTCGAACCTTGCGATCTTTTCATCCGACAAGGTGTCCGTTCTGGGCTTGACGCATCACGCGGCCTCGGTGGGCGTCGTGATCATCAATCCGGATTGTTATAGCTTCATGTGGTGGGATGGCCCCGAAGAATGCCGGATCAATGGCGAACTGGCGGAGCAGCAGGTTCTCTATGCTCAGGGGCATCAGGACGGCTTCCATGCGGCGGGCGGCATTCGCCGGACAACCGGGATCTCGGTGCGCCGAGATCATCTTGCCTCGACGCTCGCGGCGCTGAAAGGGGTTCACACTGAGGACATCCACCTCGACCGTTCCGCCCTCCGGCTAACGGCAGAGGGCGCGCGCAGATTCCGAAACGATATGGATGCGCTGATGAAATCCGCCATCCTGTCCGAGCAGGCGCTTGGGCCCGATGCGCCGAACGCGAGCATGAGCGAAGCGTTCCTGGGCGTGCTGATCGACGCTTACATGAATGCCACGCCCGAAAAGGACCCCTACGCGCGCAGCAGGGCGCCCGAGCAGATCGTTCGAAAAGCCGAGGAACGCTATTACGAAGCGGAGGGGCGCCCGATCTCCCTTGCTGATCTTTGCGTCGCCGCAGGTGTCAGCCAGTCTGCGCTCTATCGTGCGTTTCATTCGGTATACGACGTTGCGCCACTTGCCTACTTCCATAAACGGCGGCTGACCGATGCGCGGCGGCTGCTGCTCAAGGCCCCCCTTGATCGGGGGGCGGTCAAGAACGCAGCGCTTTCGGTTGGGCTGACTGAAATGGGGCGGTTTTCCCGCGATTACCGTCAGTTGTTCGGGGAGACACCCTCGGCCACGTTAAGCAGGGACTGGCACTGAACTACGGGAAAGCTGCACCGAGCTGCAACGGCGAGCATGGATTCCTTCATGGCGGAATTCTGGAAAAATCTGCATACTGACTTTTGCAGACCCCATGGAGGGGAGTGATAGCATCGATACCACCAGGGCACGCAAGTGCTTGAACCAAACGGAGGATCGTATAGCGCAGTCCGGAACAGGGAACCGATGAAGGAGCACGCCATGCGACCATGTTGCAGGGTGCAATTGTTGTCCGAAGTTGTGTTCCTTTCTTGATCTGCAAATAGCCGCCCGTTCAGCAACACTTCCAAAGCCCGGATCGAACGCTTCCGATTTGACCAATTGGCGAAGGTCGCCTCCTACGGAAAATCGGTCTGGGAATGTGAAGCGACGGGGGTTTACGATGCAAACGAAGAGCCACAACCTGAATAGCCCCGCGTTTTCTAGACGCCTTCGGGTCTCAGTTTCCGCTGCCGTTCGAACTCGACGGGCGACAGCAT
>NZ_JAHVAI010000002.1 GCF_019264375.1 Sedimentimonas flavescens
GCCGCTTTCGCGACCCAACTCACCGCAATGGGCGATCGGCTACACGAAACGGAAACGTTCCACCGCTCGCCCATTGCTCCCGCGGCGCAACCGCGCCAAACTCAACCGCGGACTCCGGCATCAGCTGGATGAATGTCGGGGGTCACAGCACATCGGGCGCAATCTCGTAATCACCTGAAAGCGCCTGCGGCAGAGGCGTTCTGAAATGCCGACCGATATCTACCACTCGGAGTAGCTTCGCGTAGTGCCGGTTCAATGTATTCAGGTCTGTCATCATGAAAGGGGTATTTGGTGCCCGTTGTCAGATCAAGCACTATGAGCGGGAAGTACGCCCCGGAATCTCGCGCCCCTGTCTGGACAATTCTTCATTCGCAGCGTTCAGGTGCTTGCGGAACATCGGGCCGCGCCGCGTTGCGAGGTAGTGCTGGCAGAACAGCGACATGAGCCAAGGATTGCCGCGTTGCTCAAGGCGAACCAACAACTCCTTGAGATAACGAGTGAAATCCCGCCTCCTGCGCAAAGCCTGATAGAAGTCGAGTTCGGTCAGGCCGCTGTCGATTGCGCTTTCGATAACAGGTTTCAGTATGCCCATCCCCTGCATTGCAGAGGCGATCCGATGCCCCATCATTCGGCAGTGTAACCTGGTAATATTGTCGCCTTGGAACAGTGCCGCATGATTGGCATCCAACTCCGCCAGCGGATCGAACAGAAGATAGACGCTGTCGGCCGCGCGCAGGCTGTCGGGCGCGTAGCCATAGCGATCGGAGAAATCGCGATCCCACGCTTTTGAGTACCGCGTCTCCCACGGCACAAGCGCCTTGTCGAGGCTCGCTTGGGGGCTGATGGTGATAACGGTTGCGCCTGGCGCGGCTGCGGAGAATGCCGCCGCCGCATACCCGCCCATCGAAGCGCCATAAAAGACAACTTGCGAGAACTGCTCAAAGAACCCTTCGTGGCGCAGGGTGTCGAAAAAGTCATAGACGGCCGGGTCTCGGTACCAGGTCCAGTCATGCGCCATTAGTCCCAGGATCGACCAGCCGTGCGAACGAATGAAATCGAATCCCCAGGGCAGGCGGTTTCCATTGAGTTCAAAGACGTGATCGAGGTTTTCGAAGGTGACAACCAGCGTATCCCCCGCCCGAACATGCAGCGCTGTGTGCTGCTCGCCCAACTCGCGGAAGAACCCGCCCTCATCACCGATACGGATCAACTCGCGCCGCCAAGCCTCGCGGCTATGGCCAGACAGGTCCGGGTTTGAAGGGATGTCGCGTGCGGTCATGTGCCAAGCGCCTCATATAGTTCGGCGATCGGCCCGATGGCGAGCGCGTCGCGGATGCGCTGCTCGTGCCACTCGCAGGCGCTATCAAAAAGCTTCGAGAAGACCGGATCGGCCATGAGATTTGCGTAGTACTCGCGCATCTTCGGAAGCAGGGCGGAAATGCTCCGATCCTCCTGCTCGTTTCTGTTCATCCTTCGCCAGTAGTCAGCGTTGCGGTCGATGCCACCATGTACGGTGCCCTTGAGCGATTTGAGCAGGAAGGACTGGCGCGAGCGCAGTGCGTAGTGGTTCACTTGTGCGAGTTCATAGCCAACACTATCGGGGCCGCTACGCCAGTTTCCCCTGGTCAACTCACGGTATCGTTCGGGCATCGGCTTGCCCGAGCCGTTCACCCAGTTGACACTATCCCAATCGCCACCATTCGGAACGAGCGGGCGATGGGTGCCCAACCGTTCGTAAGCTTTGGTTCGAAAAAGGCTTTTCAGTCCCCAGGCCTGCGCCGGACGCGGACAATCGAGCGGTGCTGCGCGATGGAACTGTTCGGTCAGGAATTCGCGCGCGTAGTGCTTGATGCCCCCGTTGCCGAAGACGCGCCAGGTGAGCGAGAACGTGTCCGCTTCGGGGGAAGCCGCGACAAGATCCTGTACGGTTCGGGCGCCGCAGTGAACGTTCAGGTACTCGTCAGCATCTAAGATCATGGCCCAATCGTGAGATCGGTAGACTGGCTCGTTCAATGTCTTGCGAAAGGCACGGATCTGATAGCTTGCGCGCTGGTTTGGGCCGCGCGTGTTGTCGCGATGGGTGGCGATGCCCAACTCCTCCAGACGTCGAACCATCAGATCGGTGCCGTCGGAACAGTCGTTCGTGAAGATCAGAAAGTGATCGAACCCTGCGGCCTGATGAAAGGCGATCCATTCGGGGATGAAGGCGCCTTCGTCCTTCATGCAAGTCACGGCAAGGAAGGTTTCGCGCTTGCGGGACTTGGTTGCCGTGGTCGCCGAGTGCAGGACGGTCTCGGCCTTGCGTTCCGCAGGAAGCGGCGCTTGTGATGGGGTTATGCTATGTCTCTTCAAAAGCTGGTCGATCAGGCAACCGTTGGGTGGTACGCCTGCGTGGCGACGTTGCAACATGCGCCGCATCCGACTGCCATAAAAGTGAACCGAAGTCGTGCGTGCACCAAAGTCTTCGAGCGAGATAAGGTCGGGCCGCAGCATCTTGCCGCGATCCTGAAACGAGACCGGATAAAGCACCTCTGGTGGGAGCGCATTGTCGATCTCACCGGTCTTGCGCAGGAAATGCGTTACCGCCGTCGGCCCCCAGACACCCCAAGGCATGTCAGAGACATGCACAGGGCTGCCGGAGGCACGGGCAGCTTCCAACGCAATGCGCTGTCGTTTCGGGAACCACTCGGGGATGGCGGTGGGGTCTTGGGTGCTGGCAAGTAATTCGGAGAGTGTGAGGCTGGAGTGCGGAAGAGCGAGAACACCGCTCGCAACGCTCTGCTCGTCCTGAAAGGCGTAATAGTGACCCGCGCGGGGGCGCCAAGGCGCTAAGCAATAGGCATCCGTATCGGCCCAGATGATCCCGTCGTCCTGCGCCAACATGCGCAACCTGAACAAATCCGCATGAAGCGAGAGCGACCCACTGCGCGTATGGCGCAGGAACGGCGGGCCGGGAAGAATAGCCGCTGCATCGGCAATCTCGACGCCTTCGGGAACGTTGGGAACGTCTCCATAAGTATAGAACCTGACTGGATGGCCGACATCCAGAAACGACTGAATGCAAAGCAGTTCAAGGTAGCTCAGCGGCCCCCCGATCCAAAGCATGCCGATGGTGTGCAGTGCCATCGTGGGCCCCTAACGCTTGTGAATGACCAGAACCTGATCCCTCTTTTCCTTCAGGTAACGCACCTGATGCAGGAATGCGCCTGAAATCTCGGGGCGGAGGGCGTCGAATTCGGCGGCCAGTGCAGGGTCAGAGTGACGGAAACTCCCGTGGTGCAGGTAGGACTGGAACAGATCCGCTGTCTTGGTGATCCCCGCGCGCTCATAGGTCTGCGGTTGCCAGCGCAGGTCTTCGATGATGTAAAGCCCGCCCGGCTTCAGCTTGGGGAACAGTTCAAGCAGCGCGAATTGCTGATGGTGCGACGCGTGCGAGGCATCGTCGATGATGATGTCGAAGGGGGGTGCATCCTTGAATGCATCGCGGATGTTTTCGCGCCGGTCCATGTCGCAGCGGGTGAAGCTGAAACGTGGATGCTCAAACCAGGAAAAATCGGAAACATCGAGGCCATGGATTTGCGCCTGCGAGAAGAACTCAAGCCACATCCGAACCGAGGGCAGATCGGTCGTTTCCCGATCGGCGCTGATGCCATGTTCCGGGCCACCGATGAACAGACCCATTTCAAGAAAACGGATCGGCTGATCCCGGTAGGGATGGAACAGCATGTTGTAAAGCTCGGTATAGCGATGCTTCGCCGGCCCCTTGTCCGAGCCGTATTTCTCCGCAAGATCACTCAGGTTCACACCGTCCGTGCTGATTGTCTTTACCATCGGCAAATGGGTCTTCGGGGTGTCGGCTTGAGGCTGTGCCGGGGCGGGCAGGGGCGCCTCACGCGGGTCAATGCCATGCTTGGCCAACAGCCGCCCGATCAGGCTGTCGGGATGGGGCAGGCCGTTCTCTTTCTCGACCAGACGCTTGCGCATCCGGCGCCCGTAGAAATGCACCGAGTAGCTGTTGGGCCGGATATAGGGCGAAGTGTCGAGGCCGGGTTTCAGCATCATGCGCCGCTGTTTGAAGGTGAACGGATAGAGCATGTGTTGGGCGAAGGAATGCTGCACCTCGCCGGTCTTGTGCAGGAAATGCGTCAGGGCATGCGGCCCCCAGACGCCCCAGGGCATTTGACCAGGGTGAAGGGGCGTGCCTTTGTCTCGCGCCGCCTCAAGCTCCGCGGCGTATTTTTCTCCATACCAGACCGGAATAGAGAATGGGTCGGAGGTGAAATCAACCAGTGCCGCCAGCGCTTCACTATCCTGAGGAAGTCCCAGGACTCCGTTGTTGATATGGGTTTCGGATTCCCAGCCATGGAAATGACCATTGTTGGTTTCGAACGTTCGAATGCAGTATGCGTCCGTATCCGCCCAAATCGTCCGATCACATTGCGCAAGCATGTTGTAGCGAAACTTGTCCGCCATCGGCGCGGGGCTGCCCGTCCGCTCGTGATCAATGAACTTCGTACGCGGCAGGATCTCGTCGGCTGAGGCGACCTCGATACCCTCGGGGATGCCAGTGACCGTGCCGTAGGTGTAAAGGCGAACGTGATGGCCCGCATCGCGGAAGGATGCGATGCAAAGCTGTTCAAGGAAGCTCAGCGGTCCCTCCATCCACAGCATCGCGATCTGGTACTCTGTACGGCTGGACGTCGCCACTCTTTACACCTCATGCCCGCTTGGCCGCTTTGGGGGATCGCACGGGCCGATGCGATCCGGGGCGAGTAGGTCCTGGCGCGTCAGGCAATCGCCCGGAAGAATGCGCGGCCCTGCTTAGCTTGTTTCGCGCCGCGCTGTCCACAGCGGCCGGTTCATCCCAACAGCGCCAGAAGCGGGCGGATCTTTATCTTGGTGATGCGGTTGTCCTTGCGCTCGATGACCTCGAAGCGGAACCCGTGGAATGAAAAGACCTGTCCCGCGTCGGGGATGGTCTGGGCCTCGTGGATGACTAGGCCGGCGACGGTGTTGGCTTCGTCGTCGGGCAGGCTCCAGTCGGTTTCGCGATTCAGGTCGCGGATCGTCATAGCGCCGTCCACGATGTAGTCGCCCGACTCGGTGGGCTTGAGCTGACGCTCGGCCTTGGGGTCAAATTCGTCAGTGATCTCGCCGACGATCTCCTCAAGAATATCCTCAAGCGTAAGCAGCCCTTTCAGATCGCCGTATTCATCAACGACAAGCGCGAAGTGCGTGCGCCGCTTGAGGAATTCGCGCATCTGCTCATCTAGCGGCGTGGTCTCCGGGACGAAATAGGGCTTCATCGCGACCTTCATCACGTCAAGGTCCGACACGCTGTCAAGCTTACCGTCGCCCGTGCGCAGGAACCGTTCGACCGCGCGCAACAAATCCTTGGCGTGGATAACACCCACGACATTCTCGCGCTCGCCCTTGTAAAGCGGCAGACGGGTGTGGGGCGAGGCCAGAACCTGAGCCAGAAGTTCGCTCGGGTCGGCTTCGGCGTCGATCATCTCGATCTGGCTGCGGTGGCGCATGATCTCTTCCACCGTGCGGTTGCCCAGATCGAGCGCCCCTAGCAAGCGGTCGCGGTCTTCCTTGTCCACCGTGCCCTCTGAGGTCCCGATCGCCAGCGCCCCGGCGATCTCTTCATGGATCGAGAACATGTGTTGATCGGCATCGGTGCGGTAGCCGAACAGGAACAGGATGCCGCGCACGATGGTGCGCACGATCGTCACGATCGGGGCAAGCAAGACGATCAGGAAGCGGATCGGGCGAGCGACCCGCGAGGCCACCGTCTCGGGGTTCGAGATCGCGTAGGTCTTGGGCAGAACCTCAGAGAAGATCAGCACAAGCGTAGTCATCACCAGCGTGGCCAGCGCAACGCCGGAATCGCCGAAGAGTCGGGTGAACAGCGCCGTCGCGAGCGAGGCCGAGAGGATGTTCACTACGTTGTTGCCCAAGAGGATCGCGCCGATCAGACGTTCGCTATCCTCGGTTACGTTCAGTGCGGCCTCGGCGCCCTTTTCGCCCTTGTCGGCGCGGTTGCGCAGCTTGGCGCGGCTCGCCGCGGTCAGCGCCGTCTCGGATCCCGAGAAGAAGCCGGACATCAGCAACAGGCCAATAATGGCGGCGGCGGTCAGCCAGAAGGCGGTGTCGAGAATAGGGGTCTGCATGACTGCCAATTAAGGATGAGGAAGGGTCAGGATCAAGTGCCATCCGTCGGGCGCGACAAGGGATGGTGGCGCAGCACCAGTTCCTTGAGATGTTCGTCGAGCACATGGGTATAGATTTCGGTCGTCGAAAGATCGGCATGACCCAGCAAGGTCTGGATCGCGCGCAGGTCCGCACCGCCTTGCAGCAGATGCGTGGCGAAGGCGTGGCGCAACACGTGGGGCGTGACCCGCGCGGGCGAGATACCGGCCGAGACGGCGATATCTTTGAGCAGCCCGTGGAACCCTTGCCGCGTCATGTGCCCCTCTTTGCTGGTCGAGGGGAACAGGAAGCGCGAGGGTGGCGTACGCCGGCTGATGCGGGCCTCTTCCTCGGCTGCATCGCGTAACTTGAGCCAGTCGCCAAGCGCCTCTCGGGCAGGTGTGGACAGGGGCACCATGCGTTCCTTGCCGCCCTTGCCGCGGATCAGCAGCACTGCCGGATCGCCTCGCGCGGCTGAGACGGGCAGCGAGACCAGCTCGGTCACGCGCATTCCGGTGGCGTAGAGCATCTCCATCAGGCAGCGGTTGCGGATCTGCTCGGGCAGGCTGCGGCCCTGATCGCGCGCGGCTTCCAGAAGGGCGTCAACCTCGGCCACGGTCAGCGTCTTGGGCAGGCGCTTGGCCTTGCCCGGTCCGCGCAGGCGGATGGAGGGGTTGTCGGCGCGCCAGCCTTCCTCATATGCGAAGCGAAACAGCTGTCGGATCGCTGACAGGCGCCTCGCGCGGGTCGATTGCGCAAGGCCCTCTGCCTCGCAGCGGATCAGGTACTGCTCGATATCGGACTGTGAAAGCGTCTCGAAGCTTAACGATTTAGCATGAGCATAGTCAGCGAAGTAGCTGAGATCACGACCATATCCCAAAAGCGTGTTGCGCGCGGCACCGGCCTCGGCTGCTTGCGCTTCGAGGAACGCGGGGATCCAGCGCGGATCTGGCGGCGCGCTCATCCGCGGCGCTCCAGGATGATCAGTTGCAGGCCCGTGCGGCGGGCCACATCGTCGAGCCCCACGTAGCGCATCAGTGACAGCCCCGCGACAAGGCGGCGGTAGTCGCCCTTGGCGCCCTCGGTGATGTCATCAATGGCGTTAAGCAGGGCTTCGCCCAGCTTGCCCGGCACCAGATGGGCATAGGGCGCAGGTACCTGGCCAGGCGTGATGTCGAAGACCTGCTTCAACGCAAGGCCAAGCTGGTCCTGCACGGGAATGCCCGTTGTGCCGCCGCGCGCAATGCCGATCAGCAGCCGCTCGTCGAGATTGGCCGGGCTGCGCGCCGCAGCGATATCCTGATAATGGTCGGTCAGGAGGCCGAGCCGGAAAGCCAGCGCGCCTGCATCGCCTTCAAGGCCCGCCTGCGCAACGCGCGTCCCGTAAAGCGCCGCCAGCGCGGGCTCCAGCTCTAGCGCCTGCATCGCCTCGTAGGCGGCGGGCAGCACTTCGGACAGCGCGTCGGTGTCTTCGCGTTCAAGCGCGGTGTCGAGATCGCCGATGATCCGCACGCGATCCCAGACCCCGCCCGAAGCGGCCGCGCGCCGCTCGGTGTAAAGGCCCAGAAGCTGGTTGGGGTCGAGCGCGCCCATCCGCGTCAGCCGCTCGGCGGCCTCAATGCGGGCTTTCCAGCCGGTGTTCGCGCGCAGGTCCGATTGCGCGAAGGCGACCGGTAGCGGGCCGGTCGGCATCGGCTGACCGATGGCCTCCATCATCCGGAAGACCAGCGGCGAGGGGCGGCTTGGCGGCGGCAGATCCTCTGTGTCATCCGCCAGTTCGGGTTCCAGAAAACGCTCCAGCAGTGCTGCGACCTCATCGTCGATCTTGCCAAGCGCGCGACCGGTGCCGAGGGTCAGCACCGCGGTATCCCAGTTGCCCTGACGCGCAAGGCAGAAAATGCGCGCCGAATAGGAGGGGGCGACCGAGGGCGTGCGCTCCATGATCTCGCAAGCTGCGTCTTCCTCGCCCAGCAAGAGCGCGACGTCGAAATGGCGGCGGAAAATCTCGGGGTCGGTTGGGTCGGACTGTTCGAGCATCGCCAGCGCGGGTTCCAGCGCGCCCAGATCCAGCAGCCGGTCGATACGCGCCAGAAACAGCACGTTGCGTCCATCAGGCGCGCGTAGGCGGGGGGGCTGCAACTCGGCCAGCAATAGCTCGATCAGCAGCGACTGGATTGCGGGCAGGGTGTCCAGGCGTTCCTTGCGCAGCGCCTCCGCCAGATCGGTTTCTGGCGTGTTCCCCCAAAGGCCAGGCGGAAGCCCGGTCTGCGATGGCGGCAGCAATCCCAGACCGTTTGCAGAGGGCCGATCGAGCGAGCTGATCGCGACATCCTCGGTGCCGACACCTTCGGTCACGGGCGGTTCGCTCAGTGGTTGACGCGATGCCGCCGACGTTCCTGGCGCCATCACCGCAGGGGTCACGACCGAGCGCGACAGCCAATCAATGGCCGACATCGGCTCTGTTTCGGCCGAAGCGGACGAGGCAAGAAACGCCCCGAAAAGAATGGGAATCAGAGCTTTGCGCTCAGTTGCCACTCGTGCCCCCCGGGAGGGAGATCTCGACGGTCTGCTCGGAGCTTTCCGGGGACATGTCGCCGAAATAGGCGAAGCCCACGACGGCCAGCGCGCCCAGAACTACCAGCGTGAGAATGGCCTTGAAGATGCGCCCCATGGTCTGCCTTTCGTTTCTTCTTTTGGTTCGATGCGGTTCGTTTTGCCCGATGGGGGCCGGAAAGCCCATATCCGATGCGATTATATATGGCATTTCTTGGAAGTTCACGCCATTCAAGGCGCAGACGATCACGATTGCGCAAGGGACCGCCGATTGGCGCGATTTTGCGCAAGCCAGACGGAGACCCAACGTGCCCAAGACGAGTTCCAGACCGCAAGCCCTGCGCAAGACGGTTGTCCTCGTGGGGATGATGGGGTCCGGCAAGACGGCGGTGGGCACGGCTTTGGCGCGACTGCTTGGGGTGCCATTCCTGGACAGCGACGAAGAGATCGTGAAGGCCGCGCAAATGCCGGTGGCCGAGATTTTCGAGCGCGACGGTGAGCCCTTCTTCCGCGCCCGCGAATCGGAGGTGATCGAGCGTCTGCTTTCGGGGCCGCCTGCCGTGGTCTCGACCGGCGGCGGGGCGTTCATGTCCGAACGCAATCGCGAAATGATCGCGCGGCTTGGGGTTTCGGTGTGGCTGAAGGCCGATCTTGACCTGCTGTGGAACCGGGTGAAACACAAGAACACGCGCCCGCTTTTGCGTACGGCCGATCCGAAAGCGACGCTGACCAACCTGCTGGCGCAGCGCGAGCCGGTTTACGCGCTGGCTCAGGTCGCTGTCGAGGCCGAGCCTGCCCTGCCGATCGAGGCGATGGCGCAGAAGGTTGCAGATGCTTTGCAGGCCCAGGGCGGCCTGTTCGAGGAGGAATAAGATGCGCGAAACGGTGCGGGTTGAGTTGGGCGAGCGCGCCTATGAGGTGCGGATCGGCTCGGGGCTGGTTGCAAATGCCGGGGCCGAGATCGCCCCGTTGCTGCGCCGTCCGCGCGTGGCGGTGATCACCGACGAGACCGTTGGCGCTCTGCATCTTGAGGCCCTGCGCGACGGTCTTGGCGATGTCGAGATGGTCAGCCTTGCGCTGCCGGCGGGCGAGTCCACCAAAAGCTGGCCACATTTTGCCCGCGCGTGCGAATGGCTGTTGGAACAAAAGGTCGAGCGCAAGGATATCGTTGTTGCTTTCGGCGGTGGGGTGATCGGCGATCTCGTCGGTTTCGCGGCGGCCGTGTTGCGGCGCGGCGTGCGCTTTGTTCAGATCCCGACCACGCTCTTGGCGCAGGTGGATAGCTCGGTCGGCGGCAAGACCGGGATCAACGCTCCGCAGGGCAAAAACCTGATTGGCGCCTTCCACCAGCCCTCGCTGGTGCTGGCCGATATTGACCTGCTCGACAGTCTGCCTAAGCGCGACTTCCTGGCCGGCTATGGCGAGGTGGTGAAATACGGCCTTTTGGGTGATGCAGCCTTCTTCGACTGGCTGGAGACGAACGGCCCGCTGCTTGCGGCGGGCGACAAGGCCGCGCGGCTGCGCGCGGTGACGCGCTCGGTCGAGATGAAGGCCGAGATCGTCGCACGCGACGAGACCGAAGAAGGCGACCGCGCGCTTTTGAACCTTGGGCATACCTTCTGCCACGCGCTGGAAGCCGCCACCGGTTATTCGAGCCGCCTGCTGCATGGCGAGGGCGTAGCCATCGGCTGTGCGCTGGCGTTCGAGCTATCGCAGCGCCTCGGCCTGTGCAGCCAAGAGGCGCCAAGCCGGGTGCGGGCGCATCTGGCCGCTATGGGCATGAGGGTGGATCTGGCCGATATTCCAGGTGACCTGCCGGACAGCGAGGGGCTGATTGAGCTGATGGCGCAGGACAAGAAAGTCCTCGATGGCAAGATGCGCTTCATCCTGGCGCGCGGGATCGGGCAGGCCTTCGTCACCTCGGACGTACCGCGCGATGTGCTGAAATCGGTGCTCGATGACGCGCTGCGTAGCCGTCAGGGCTGAGCGGCGCTTCAGTCGAACTCTGCCGTCCGCCGCATCAGCAGCGCCGCGGCGGCCGAGCAGATCAGCGTGGCCAGAACAATCGGCGTGGCGGTTCCGTTGAACAGCAACCCGACCGGCGCCGCGATCAGCACTGCGCCCACGGTTGACACAGCGGTCACCGCCGAGGCCACCGTGCCCGCGATATGGCCCATCTTCTGCATCGCCAGCGCATTCAGATTGCCGAAGGTCACGCCCGCCATGAAGAACACGCTGACCGACCAGGCGAACACAACGGCAAAGCCGAACCCGTCTTGCGGCAGGCCAAGGCCGAGCAGACCGAGCATCAGCGCGGAAGACACCACCTGCATGAGATAGGCTGCGCTTACGATCGGGCGCATCCCGACATGCACGACGAAGCGGGCGTTCAACACCGACCCCGTCCCTGCCAGCAATGCCATCAGCGCAAACCACTTGGGGAAGCTGTCTCCCGCGCCATAGGCCGCAAAAAGCTGCTGCGACGAGGACAGAAGCGCGAACATCTGCCCAAAGCCGAGCGTCAAGACCGCCGCGTAAAGGCGCACTGCACGATCAGAGAACACTTCTTTGACACCGGCGAACACCGCAGCCGGTCGCAGCGAGCGCCGGGCCGCGCGCGGGAGGGTCTCTGGCTGGCGGAGATTGACCCAGGAAAGGCCGAAGATGCCGAAGACGACAAAGGCCCAGAAGACACCGCGCCAGTTGCTCAGATGAATGATCATTGCGCCGATCGAGGGCGCAATCGCGGGCACAAGGATGAAGATCATCATGATGATCGATGTCACGCGCGCCATCTCGCGGCCGGCGTAGATGTCGCGCACCAGTGCCATCGACACGATCCGCGGCGCGGAGGCACCAAGGCCTTGGATGAACCGCGCGGCCAGAAGGGTTTCCAGGCTGCCCGCCTGTGTCGCGAGCATCGCTCCAACAATAAAGATTACGATGCCCACGTTAATCGTCGGCTTGCGTCCGAATGCGTCTGAGATCGGTCCAACGACGAAGGTGCCAACCCCGAGACCCAGTACGAAGGCGGTCAGCACCAGTTGCGCGCTGTTCACATCCTCGGGCGAGAGGGCTGCGGCGATCTGCGGCAAGGCTGGCAGCATGGCGTCGATCGAGAAGGCGACCGTTGCCGTCAGCGTGGCGAGCATAGCGGTGAATTCAGGCAGGCTGAGGTGCCGCGACGCGACGGGCGGAGGCGATGAATGGGTCACAGAATAGATCCTTTACGGCGGCTAACTTAGCGCCGTCAGCGTCAATAGCCATATGCAGCGGCGCTCCGCCCCGCGCAGGGGGCTGTGCAGAAATGCTCAGTCCGCGGGGCTGTCCTGCGCCAGCAACTCGTCGATGACCTGCAGCCAGGTTTCGGTCGGTTGCGCGCCAGACAGGACATATTGATTGGCGATCACGAAGGTGGGCACGGCGTTCACACCGCGCTCGCGCGCATGGGTTTCGCGCTCGGCGATGACATCCAGATCGGCGTCCGAGGCCAGCAGGCGAGTAACCATGTCGCGGTCCATTCCCATCTGCGCACCGATATCGGCCAGCACTTCGGCGTCGCCGATATCGCTCCCCTCGCGCCAATAGGCGCGCATCAGCGCAGCGAAGACAGGGGTCTGGCGCCCCTCGATCCCGGCCCAATGAATCAGGCGATGTGCATCGCGGGTATTGGGCATGGTCTGGATCGAGGTGACGTCCAGCTCGATCCCGGACTCTTTCGCGGCGTCTAGGACTTGCACATAGTAGCGCGCGGCATCGGCGCGGCCGAACTTGGCCTCAAGGTAGGCGGCACGCGGCATCCCGCCTGCGGGCATCGCGGGGTTTAGCTGGAACGGATGCCAGGCGATGACGAAGGGATGGTTCGGGCGGGCCTCCAGCGCGCGGTCAAGCCGTGCCTTTCCGATCAGGCACCAGGGGCAGACAGGGTCGGCAAAGATATCGAGGCGGATCATTGTTCGGTCTCCGGCGGCAGAGGCCAGCCTGCGCGCAGGGCGCGGCGGTCGATCTTGCCATTGGCGTTGCGGGGCAGGGTGGCGACGTGGCGCCACAGGCGGGGCTGTTTGTAGCGCGCAAGGTTCTGCGCGGCATGCGCGGTCAGGGATGCTTCACTCGCCGCTCCGGTCCAGGCAAGCGCGATCACCGAGGCCTCGGCCTTGACGCGGATCTCGACGGCGGCGACCTCTCCGGCATCGGGGCAGGCGGCTATCGCGGCCTCGACCTCAAGCGGCGAGACCCGGAAGCCACCCGCGTTCATCATGTCATCGTCGCGCCCAAGGTAGGAGATCGCACCATCCCCGGCCATTGCAGCGCTGTCGCCGGTCAGAAACCATTCACCGTCAGGGGTGAAGCGCGCGGCCGTTTCCCCGGGTTGCTCCCAATAGCCAAGAAACAGGCCGGGGTCGGTGCGGTGCACCGCCAGTATGCCCGCCGCGCCACGGGCCACAGGCACGCCGGTTGGGTCCAGCACAGCGATGCTGCGGCCGTCCTGCGGGTAGCCCATCGCGCCCTCTGGCGCCGGACGCGTGGGTGAGGCCGAGATGAAGGTCGAGCATTCGGACATCCCAAGTGCCTCGAAAATCTTGGCCCCGGTAGCTTCGTTCCAGCGCGCACGGATCGAGGCGGGCATGGCTTCGCCCGCCGTCAGGCAATGGCGCAGGCGCGGCAGAGACAGCTTCGCATGTTGCTTGAGGATCTGTCGATAAACACCGGGAACAGCAGCGAAAATGGTGGCATCAAAGCGACGAAGCAGCAGCGGTAGCTTGTCGGGTGTCACCCCCGCGCCGGGGATCAGGGCGGTCGCGCCAAGCGTCCAGGGGTCCATCAAACCGGTGCCGAGCGTATAGGTCCAGTTGAAGGCCCCGGCGTGCAGCAGGCGGTCAGCGCCGGTCATGCCATACCATCCCTGATGCATCATCTGGCGCGCCCAGATTGCGCGATGGGCATGCATCACGGCGCGCGCCCGCCCCGAGCTGCCCGAGGTGTAGATCAGGTAAGCCAGCCGGTTCGGATCGCCCATCGCATAGTCGCAGGGGGGCAGAGCCTCGAACCCGCGCAACGCCGCCTCGGGGATAATCAGCGCGGGCCAGTCGGGCAGGGCGATCCCTTCGCCCGCGATGATCGCGGCGGGGCGGATCTCCTGCGCGATGCGTGTCACCTCAGGCACCGTCAGCTGCGACGACGTTGGCACCGGTACAAGGCCCACGGCAATGGCGCCAAGGAAGGCCACGGGAAACTCGGGCGTATTGCCAAGCCGCAGCAGGACGCGGTCGCCGGGGGTGAGGCCCGCGGCCAGAAGGCCGGTGCCCGCGCCGCGCACGGCGGCCTCAAGGCGAGCGTAGGACCAACGCTCCGCCCCGGTGGGGCGCAGGATCTGCATCGCGCTGCGTTCGCCCATGCTTGGCGCGCAGGCCAGCACACGCGCCGCAAGATTGAACGCGGCGGGCGGCGGGGCAATCGGGGGCGAGGCATAGACAGCGATCATATAGGTCTGCTACGTCCAAGCCGGTTCCGATGCAAGTCAGAGGCCAGGATGGGCGAGATCGAGCAGGCTAAAATCATTCGCATCGCGCGCGAGAGCGGCGAGGAAATCTCGCCCGAGCCGATTGATCTGGCTTCGCGTGTGCGCGAACTGCGCCGCGCCCGTGGCTGGACGCTGGAGCAGGCGGCGAATGCCGTGGGGCTCGCGCGTTCGACGCTCTCAAAAATCGAGAACGGGCAGATGTCGCCGACCTATGAGGCGCTAAAGAAGCTGGCCGAGGGGCTGGAGATCTCAGTTCCACAGCTGTTCACGCCGCCCTCAAAGGGGCAGGTGATGGGGCGGATGGCGGTGACCAAGTCGGGCGAAGGTGCCGCGCATATCACCACGACCTATGAGCATGAATTGCTGGCGGGCGCGCTGCGCACCAAGCAGATGCTGCCCTACCGTGCCCGCATCCGTGCCCGCAAGGTCGAGGAGTTCAACGGCTGGGTGCGCCACGACGGGGAGGAGTTCCTCTATGTCCTGACCGGCGTCGTGCGGCTTTACACCGAGTTCTACGAGCCCGTCGAACTCAAGCGCGGCGACAGCGCTTATTACGACGCCTCGATGGGACACAACCTGATCTCGGTCAGCGCCGAGGATGCGACCGTGCTCTGGGTAACCTCGCTTAGCTGATCACTCGCGCCCGTCGTCGCCAAAGCGGGAATCGTCGTCATACTCATCTTCGCCCTCGGGGACGTATTTGGCCGAGAGGGCGATGGAATGGTTGTCGTGACGCGGGTCCATCACCACGTCCGAGGGTAGCTCTCCCATCATCCATTCGCGGATTTCCTCGCGCGCGTCGCCGGGTTCCTGGCCTGACAATTCGGCGATATAGACGATGAAGGCGCGCTGATCGCCGTCGATCTCTTCCAGTTCCGCCTCGTCGGCCTCAGGCCAGCGATCCAGAATGGCGTCGTAAAAGGCTGCCCAGTTTTCCTGTATGTGATGCCATTTCATTGACAACTCCTTGCCGGGGCGCGACTCCTTCGCTCGCACGCCCTTGGTAAAGTTTGCGCCTCAACGTCTCGAAAGAAAAGGAAAATCGCGCGGGCGGAAGGTGTCAGAACCAGCCCTGAACCGTGCGCGCGCCGCTTGAGACGTCATCGCCCACACCCGCGACAGTGTTACAGCCAGCCAGTGCCCCCGCCAGGGCTGCCAGAAGGATCAGTTTCTTCATTGCGCTTCCTCATACCACCAGACATCGGGCTGAAAGCCCGGCCAATCCCCGTATAGCGGAAGCCGCTCGGGGAAGTGAAGTTCACGAATATGTGCCAGCCGCGACACGCGCGAATACCAGCCGGGGATCACGTAGCGCCCGGCGGTCAGGATGCGGTCGAGCGCCTGGGTTGCAGCGACGAAATCCTCGGTCTCGCGCGCGCTGACCATGGCGGTGACCATGGCCTCGGCGGCGGGCACATTCATGCCCATCCAGTTGCGCGAGCCCGGCTCCGCCACGCCGCGCGCGCCCCAGTAGAGCATCTGCTCATTGCCCGGCGAGAGTGACAGCGCGCGCACATACCAGGCCATGTCGAAGTCATAGGAGTTGGTGCGCGCAGTGTACTGCGCGTCGTCGATATTGGTCACCTTCGGGAAGATGCCAAGCCGCGAGAGCCCCTCGACGTAGATATCAACAACCGAAGAGGTCTCGGCGGCGCCCTGTTGCAGGACGATTTCGAAGGTGAAGGGAGTGCCGTCCGCGTTCTTCAGCACGCCGTCCTTGTCCACCTGCCAGCCGGCCTCCTCAAGCAGCTTGATGGCCTTGCGTGTGTTTGCACGGTTCAGCTCAGACCCGTCCGACGACGGCAGTTCGTAGCCATCGATGACGCCGGGCAGCAGATCGGCCGCGAAGGGCGCAAGCAGTTCGGCAACCTTGCCCTGCGCTGCGCCCGGCTGCATCCCCAGAACCGAGTTCGAGAAGAATGAGGCGATGCGCGGTTCGCTGCCGTCATTCAGCGTGGCGTTGATGAACTCGAAGTTGAAGGCGAGCATCATCGCCTCACGCACACGCCAGTCGGCGAAGACCGGCTTGCGGGTGTTCATCACCAGACCCTGAATGCCCGAGGGGCGCTGGTGCGGGATCTCGGATTTGACGACGCGGCCATCCTGAACCGCCGGAAAGTCGAAATCGCGCGCCCATTTCGCGGCGTTGGTTTCGCGCCAGGTGTCGATCTCGCCGCCCTTGAAAGCCTCGAAGACGACCCCGCCATCGCCGAAATAGTCGTAACGGATCTCATCGAAATTGTGCTGGCCGCGGTTGAAGCCCAGATCTTTACCCCACCAGTCGGGGTTACGCCGCAGGCTGATGTATTTGCCCTGCTCGACCCGGTCGATCAGGTAGGGGCCGGAGCCGACGGGCGTGGTCAGCGTTTCCTCGGCGAAGGTCTTTCCGTCCCATTGCGCCTTCTTGAGCACGGGGCGCATCCCCATCAGCAGCGCAAGCTCGCGGTCGGGCTCGGAGAAGGTGAGGCGCAGGCTGCGCGGCCCGGTCTGCTCCATCTTGGCAACCTTGCGCCAGGCGTTCTGGTAGCGCGGGTGGCCCTCGGTGCCGAGGGTCTCATAGGACCACATCACGTCTTCGACAGTGACGGGCGAGCCATCTGAAAAGCGCGCGCTTTCGCGCAGGGTGAACTCGACCCACGAGCGCGCCTCATCGGTCTCGACGCTTTCGGCGAGCAGCCCGTAGAGGGTGAACGGCTCATCATAGCTGCGGCCCATGAGCGATTCGGTGACATAGGCGGAAATCCCCTGCGCGGCGCGCCCCTTGAGGATCCAGGGGTTGAGGCTGTCGAAGCTGCCCGATTCGCCCATACGGATTCTGCCGCCCGTCGGGGCGTCCGGGTTGGCATAGGGCAGGTGTGCGAAACCCTCGGGCAGGGCGGGGGCACCGTACATGGCGATCGCGTGCTGCGGCTCTGCCCAGGCGGTGGCCCCAAGCAAAACAGGGCTAAGCGCCAAGAACGCGGCCCGCAGAGCACGAATAATCACCGATCTCATCATTGCGACACACCCTGTCTAACGTCCGAATTTGAACTGCAAGCTAAACGCCGACGCGGGGTTAGGCAAACTTTTCCCTTGGATAGGCGAGAGGTTAGGCGTATATAGAAAGCACTGCTCGATAGGTTTCTTGCCTGTATGAAACCTGCCTCATGACTTAACGCCCGCCTTGTGCGGGCGTTTTTTTCTGCCTCGCTCCTCCCTTCACAGTTTTTTGTTCAAGCGGCATGGATATTGCCGCGCAGTGGGATAATCTCGCGCCGGAAATCCGTTGGAAGGAGAGAGATGACCATGACGCTCAAGGGAAAGACCGCCATCATTACCGGCTCTAATTCGGGCATCGGGCTCGGCGTGGCGCGAGAGCTGGCGAGGGCGGGGGCGAATGTTGTGCTGAACTCCTTCACGGACCGGCCCGAGGACCACAAGCTGGCCGAGGATCTTGGCAAGGAATTCGGCGTCGTCGCACGCTATATCAAGGCCGATATGTCAAGCGCCGAAGAATGCCGCGCGTTGGTCGAGCAGGCGGGTATCTGCGACATCCTCGTGAATAATGCGGGGATCCAGTATGTCTCGCCGATTGACAGCTTCCCGGTGGACAAGTGGAACGCGATCATCGCGGTCAACCTCAGCTCGGCCTTCCACACCACGGCTGCGGCGCTGCCGATGATGCGCGAGGCCGGTTGGGGCCGCGTCGTCAACATCGCATCGGCGCACGGGCTGACGGCCTCGCCCTACAAGTCGGCCTATGTCGCGGCCAAGCACGGCGTCGTCGGGCTGACAAAGGTCACCGCGCTTGAAACGGCGGAAGAGCCGATCACCTGCAACGCGATCTGCCCGGGCTACGTGCTGACCCCGCTGGTCGAGGCCCAGATCCCCGATCAGATGAAGACCCACAACATGGGCCGCGAAGAGGTCATCAAGAAGGTGATGCTTGAACGCCAGCCCTCGCGCGAGTTCGCAACGGTCGAGCAACTGGGCGGCACTGCTGTCTTCCTGTGCTCGGATGCGGCAGCGCAGATCACCGGGACGACGATCTCGGTCGATGGCGGCTGGACGGCGCTCTAATGAAAGCGGCGCCGGGGCGAGGGCCTCGGCGCCGTGATCGCTGAGGGCGGGCCTTATTGCGGCGCGCGCTCTTTCGTGGCGGGTTTGTCGGGCGATTTCGGGCTTGGATAGACCAGACCGGCCGAGATGATCAGCTTCGCGGCATCCTCGACACCCATGTTGAGGTAGGTGATCTGCGACTGCGGTACAAACAGCAGGAAGCCCGAGGTCGGGTTCGGCGTCGTCGGCAAGAATACCGAGATCAACGGATCATCCGGATCGGCATTGCTGGCGATCTCACCCTTCGCGCGCGACGATACAAAGGCGACCGCCTTGAGCCCCGGCCGGGGGTATTCGATCAGACAGGCCTTGTCGAACTTGGCCTCGCCCTGCGACAGGACGGTTTCGGCGATCTGCTTGAGCCCGTTATAGACCGAGCGCACGACCGGCATACGATCCACCAGCCGCTCTCCGGCGCGCAGCAGCGATCGACCGATCAGACCCTTGGCGAGCCAGCCCACGACGATCGTGAAAAGCAGGAAGATCAGAACGCCGATTCCGCGCAGGTTGATGCCGACATACTGCTCGGGGCGCCACGGGTGCGGCACCATCGGCAGCACCCAGCTATCGACCCATCCGGCGACGGTCCACATGATCCAGACCGTCAGGCCGATCGGTGCAATGACCACAAGCCCGGTGAGGAATGAGGCCCGCAGCCCCGCGAAAACGCTTCTGCGGCGGTGGGGCTCGGGGGGCGGCGTGGTCATGTGGTGATCCCTATGGGTGTTTCCCGTTAGTTAGGGATGCCCAATTCAAGGCGCAATGGGCGCGCTAACGCCGCGCGCAGATTTCGGCAGCTATGCGGCTTGCAAGCCTCGCATTGTTCAGAACGAGGGCGATATTGGAGTCAAGCGAGCGTCCATCGGTCAGCTCAAAGATACGTTGCAGAAGAAAAGGGGTCACAGCCTTCGCGGCAATCCCATGTGCGGCAGCCTCGGCCAGCGTGGTTTCGATCACCGGAACGATCTCTTCGCGCGCGATCTCAGCCTCGGGCGGGATCGGGTTGGCAACCAGTTGTCCACCGTTGAGGCCCAGTTGGGCGCGCATCAGATGCGCTTCGGCAATCTGCGCAGCGGTATCGGCGCGTAGCGGTGCCTTGAGCCCCGAGTTGCGCGACCAGAAGGCCGGAAACTCGTCTTGACCAAAGGCAATCACCGGTACGCCATTGGTTTCCAGAACCTCCAGCGTCTTGGGCAGATCGAGGATCGCCTTGGCGCCCGCGGCGACGACCGTCACCGGGGTCAGGCCTAGCTCCGCGAGGTCGGCCGAGATGTCGAAACTGTCCTCGGCCCCGCGATGTACGCCGCCGATGCCGCCCGTCGCGAAAACAGCGATGCCCGCAAGCGCGGCGCAAATCATCGTGGCGGCGACGGTCGTCGCCCCGGTCCCGTTCGCGGCAAGGCATACCGCCAGGTCGGCCCGGCTGAGCTTCATCACATCCTCGGCCTGCGCAAGGCGCTCCAGTTCCTCGTCCGTCAGGCCAATATGGATATGCCCGCCCATGATCGCGATGGTCGCGGGGGTGGCGCCGGCAGCGCGCACCTCGGCCTCGACCGCGCGGGCGGTTTTTAGGTTCTGCGGATAGGGCATCCCATGCGTGATGATCGTGGATTCGAGCGCCACGACGGGTTTACCCGCATCAAGGGCGGCGCGGACTTCAGGGGCGAAGGTGAGGGGGGCGGTCATATGGCCATTTCTCCGGAAACGTAACGCGCTGCGGCCTTGAGCGCGCAGGCAAGGGCTTCGGCGCGCGGTGCACCGTCGCGTTCGGCGACGAGATGCGCCGCCATGAAAGTATCACCCGCGCCGGTGACCCGGGTCACCATGACGGCGGGCGGGTCTGCAACCAGAACACTTTGCTCATCCCCGATCCGTGCGCCGTCCGCAGCCGCCTTGCCGCCGTCGGTTACCAGCGCACGTGTCGCCCCGCGCGCCAGCAGACCGCGCGCTGCAGCCTCGGCGCTGTCGAATTCGCGCTGGCACAGGATGCCGGCCTCTTCGAGGTTCACATAAAGCGTCGTTCGCGGGTGGCGCAGCAGGGGGGCAAGACGCTCGGCCTTGCCGGGGCTGGCGGGGGCCACACGCAGATCTGCGCGGGCGAAGAGGGGCGAACGCGCGATCTCGGACAGCAGCGCCTGGGTCAGGTTGCCATCAAGCGCAATCGGCCCGGACCACGGAGCCGCAGCGCTGCCTAGGCGACCGTCGGCCAGCGGGCGCAGGATCTTGTCGCCTGCCTGCTCCAGTGAATGCGCATCGGCAATGGCGGCAATCAGGCCGTTCGCGCCCTCGATTGCCATGTAGCGGTCGGTCGGCAGATCGTCCGAACGGTAGAGATAGCGGCAGTCGATGCCCTGCACCTCGGCCTCGGCAATCAGGTCGGCGCCCTGGCTATCGCGTCCGATGGCGGTCAGGATCGCCGGGCGCAGGCCAAAGCGTGTCAGCGTCATGGCAATATTCATCGCCACACCGCCCGGCAGGCGCAGGATATGGCCTGGCACATCCGAACCCGCGCGCATATGAACCGAGGCGCGCCCGATGATGTCCCACAGGACCGAGCCGATGCAAAGGATGTCGGGTTTGTCTGTCATGCCTCTTGGTGCATCTCATTGTTGGCCGACGCAAGAGGGCAGGGGGTTGCCATGGCGATCAATGGGGGCTATATCGCGCGCACTTCACAGGCGGAGGCGGGCCTTCGGGGGAGAAATCCCCGTTCGGTCCACCGGTTGGGGTAATCCCCCTGATCCTCCGCTCAGGCGCAAACCGGAAAAGGAATTGGACATGGCGCTTCCTGAATTCTCCATGCGTCAGCTGCTCGAAGCTGGCGTTCACTTTGGCCACCAGACGCAACGCTGGAACCCGCGTATGGCGGAGTTCATCTACGGCGACCGCAACGGTATCCACATCGTCGACCTGACCCAGACCGTCCCGATGCTGGACGCTGCTCTGCAAGTCGTGCGCGACACCGTCGCCAAGGGCGGCCGCGTTCTGTTCGTCGGCACCAAGCGTCAGGCCTCGAAGGCCGTCGCCGAAGCCGCTGAAAAGTGCGCCCAGTATTACATGAACCACCGTTGGTTGGGCGGCACGCTCACCAACTGGAAGACCGTTTCGCAGTCGATCCAGCGTCTGAAGCAGATCGACGAAGTGCTCGCCTCGGGCGCCGAAGGTCTGACCAAGAAAGAGCGCCTCCAGATGGAGCGCGAGCAGACCAAACTGCAAGCCTCGCTCGGCGGTATCCGCGAGATGGGCGGTCTGCCGGACCTGCTGTTCATCATCGACGTGAACAAGGAAGACCTCGCCATCCTCGAAGCCCAGAAGCTGGGCATCCCGGTTGTGGCCGTGGTTGACACCAACTGCTCGCCCAAGGGCGTTGACTACATCATCCCGGGCAACGATGACGCCGCGCGCGCCATCGCGCTCTACTGCGACCTCGTGAGCCGTGCGGCTCTCGACGGCATGACCGCCCAGATGGGCGCTGCCGGCGTCGATCTCGGCGCGCTCGAAGAAGCGCCCGTCGAGGAAGCTGCCGAGGCCTGAGGCGTAGTCCGTCACACGGATGACATCGGGCGGGGGTAACCCCGCCCAGACCCAATTCAGAGGAGAGATCCCATGGCGATTACCGCTGCGATGGTGAAAGAGCTGCGCGAAACTTCGGGCGCAGGCATGATGGACGCCAAGAAGGCGCTGACCGAGACCAATGGCGACATGGAAGCCGCCATCGACTGGCTGCGCACCAAGGGCCTGGCGAAAGCCGCCAAGAAAGCCGACCGCGTGGCCGCCGAAGGCCTGATCGGTGTGGCTGTTGATGCCGGCCGTGGCGTCGCCATCGAGATCAACTCGGAAACCGACTTCGTCGCCAAGAACGCCGACTTCCAGAGCCTGGTCCGCGAGATCACCAAGATCGCGCTGGAAACCGGTGAATCGGTTGAGGTCGTCAAGGCCGCCGATCTGAACGGCGAGACCGTCGAGCAGGTTCTGACCAACGCCATCGCCCGCATCGGCGAGAACATGACCTTCCGCCGCATGCACATGCTGGAAGGCGACAGCGTTGTGTCCTACGTTCACAACTCCGCTGCCGAAGGCATGGGCAAGATCGGCGTGCTCGTCGCGCTGAAGGGTGATGCGGCCAAGGCGCAAGAGATCGGCAAGCAGTTCGCGATGCACATCGCGGCGACCAACCCGCTCTCGCTCTCGGAAGCGACCCTCGATCCGACCGTTGTCGAGCGCGAACTGCAGGTGCAGACCGCCAAGGCGCTGGAAGAGAACGCGACCTCGGCCAAGCCGAAGCCCGAGCAGGTGATCCACAACAACATCATCCCGGGCCGGATGAAGAAATTCCTCGCCGAGAACACGCTGCTTGGACAGGCTTTCGTCATCAACCCGGATCTGACCGTCGAGCAGGCCGCCAAAGAGGCCGGCGTCGAGATCACCGGTTATGCCCGCGTCGCCGTTGGCGAAGGCATCGAGAAGAAAGAAGAGGACTTCGCCGCCGAAGTCGCCAAGACCATGGCTGGCGCCTGATCTTTCGCCTCGCACAAACAGAACGCCGCCCCGACCGGGCGGCGTTTTGCTTTGTCTGGGTCCGTTTCTCAGCCCCAGAAAAGAGAAAGGCCGGACGTCCGAGAATACGAACGCCCGGACCTAGTCCGGAAAACCGGAGAGCTAGTCCGCTATCGGAACAATCATCGACCTCGTTCCAGCCCTTGTTCCTGGCCAAAGCCACCACTCACGGAACCATTCTAGGAAACCATATCGGCAGAAAAACGCCAGTCCGGTTTTCCTGTCCTTTCAGTAGTTTTTGCTGCGTTGCGGCGGCGGCCCCGCAAGGAATATCTGTTTTTGCACTGAGGCCTTCAGAACTGCCTGCGCTGTCGTCTCGACATCCAGCGCATCGCGGGTCAGGCGCAGGTGTTTTTCCACGGTCGCGACCGTCAGGCCCATGATCGTCGCGATGTCGGCCGCCGTTTTGCCGTCGGCGACCCATTCGAGCACCTCGCGCTGCCGAGGGGTCAGCGAGCCACGCTTGGTCTTGTAGGGCAGGGACGAAATCCGCAGATGGGTGACATTGTTGATCACCATGAGCTCGCGCCCATACTCGTTCCAGATCGCATCGACCTCGTGCTGGCGCAGATCCTCGCGCGCGCAGAGGCCAATCCCCCCCTTGGTGCGCACATTGACATCGGGAAAGCTGATCGACACGCCCGCGCGCACGCCGTGGCGCAGGTTGAGTTCGATCACCTTCATCTCGGCCGCGTTAAACTTGCCTGTCTCCATCTGCTCGGCGATCCAGCGCCACGAGCAATAGCCGACATTCTGCGCGGCCCATTTGACCATCGGGCCGTCGTTGAACGCGCCAGTGTCTAGGAACGCGGTCAGATAGGCCGGATCATGGTTCGACAAGATCAGCGTGTCGTCGAGATTCCCAAAGCCGTTGGAGGTATGAAAACGGGTGAGTGCATAGAGAAGTCGGTCAAATCCGTATTGCGCCATGCGCTCGCAATGCAGCGCCCAGATGGAGTCGATGTCCTCGCAATTCAGAATCTGTTCGAGGTGTTCGAGCATTTGCTCTCCAAAGGGCGATCCATTGTAGCCTCAGCCGCCTCGGCCATGGCGGAGGCGATTGTTGCAGAAAGGGAAACGGTAACTGTGCGCGTTGCGCTGAATCTATAACCTATCTAATTCGTCCGCCGCAAGTTGCAGCAAGAAAACAAATCAAAACGGCTCGAAAACGAAATATGCTATCGCGCAGTCTCGCAGCGTGGGGCACTTTGGGTTCCCATCGTCAGGTCGGGCGAAAGGGCGCAGAGCGCGTCATGATGGGTCAGGAACACCTGCCCGCCGAGATGCGTGATGAGGTCGGAGCGTTTCAGCCGGTCCATCACCGGCCCCTTGACCTCGGACAGATGCAGCAGAACGCCCGCGTCCTTGAGTTGCTGGTTCACCGCCTCAAGTGCCTCAAGCGCCGAGGAGTCGATGAAGTTGACCGCCGGGCAGTTCAGAACCACGTGCCGGATGGCGGGATCGCCGGCGACGGCGCCATAGATCGTGTCTTCAAGAAAGCGCGCATTGGGAAACCAGAGGCTTGCATCGACGCGCAAAGACAACACATCCGGCGCGGTGATGACGCGATGGCGGTTGATGTTGCGGAAATGCTCGGTCCCCGGAACCTGGCCCAAAACAGCATAATGCGGGCGCGAGCTGCGCCACAGTTGCAAGAGCACGGAGAGACCAACGCCGGCGGAGATCCCGGCCTCGACGCCGACGCCGAGGGTAACAAGGATCGTCGCGACCATCGCCAGCGCATCGCCGCGCGAATAGTTGTAGGTGCGCCGGATCGCGCCCAGATCGACGAGGCTGAGCACCGCAACAACGATGGTCGCAGCAAGGGTCGCTTGCGGAAGGTAGTAAAGCGCCGGGGTCAGCAGCAGCGTGGCCAGCCCCATGCCGATCGCAGTAAAGGCCCCTGCGGCGGGCGTTTCCGCCCCGGCATCGAAATTCACGACCGAGCGCGCAAACCCGCCGGTGACCGGAAAGCCCCCCGAGAAGGCCGAGGCCAGGTTTGCCCCCCCAAGCGCCACCAGTTCCTGATCCGGGTCGATCCGCTGGCGCCGTTTCGCGGCCAGTGTCTGCGCGACCGAGATTGTCTCGACATAGCCGACAATGGAGATCAGCAGGGCTGGCACTGCCAGTTGCGCCCAAAGTGCGAGGTCGAGCGGCGGCATTGCGGGGGTGGGTAGTCCTTGCGGAACGCGGCCCACGACGCGCACGCCTTCGGCCTCAAGGTTAAGCCCCCATGTCGCCAGAATGGTTACGAAGACCGCGAAGACCGGAGCCGCCCGCACCATCAGGCCTGCAAGTCGCGCCCGCAGGCCGAGCGCGATCAATGCGCCGCGCAGGCCGTTGCGCGCCCAGAACAGAAAGGCGACGGCTCCGATGCCGATGATCAGTGTCGGTGTGTTTGTCGCGCCCAACTGCTCGGTCAGTGACCCGACGATTTCGGGCAATGTCTTGCCATTCGCCGAGATGCCCAGAAGGTGCTTGATCTGACTGGCGGCGATCAGGATGCCCGAGGCCGAGATGAAGCCGGAAATGACCGGGTGGCTTAGGAACGACGCGATGAAGCCAAGGCGCAGGAAGCCCATGGCCAGCAGCATCGCGCCAGACAGGAAGGCCAGCGCGATGGCGGCGCCCAGATATTCGGGCGTGCCTTTCGCGGCGATCTCGCCCACCGCGGCGGCGGTCATCAGCGAGGCCACCGCGACCGGCCCGACAGCAAGCGCGCGCGAGGTGCCTAAGAGCGTGTAAAGCAGCAGCGGCGCGATAGAGGCGTAGAGGCCCACGTGTGCGGGCAGCCCGGCCAGCAAGGCATAGGCCAGCGACTGAGGGATCAGCATGATCGTGACGATCACGGCCGCGACCAGATCGGCCTCAAACGTCGCGCGGTGGTAGTTCGGCGCCCATGTCAGAATCGGAAAATATCTTTTCAACATGGGCGCTTGCGCGGCCTTTCTCTAGCGATTGGCGGCGTGCTGTGCCAAGAGCGGCACGAGGCCCGAGTGGTCGTAGCCCGCCTTCGCCGCCAGCGAGACGATCTCGTCGATCGGGCGCGCGCCAGCCTCGGACATCGCCCAGAGGTGCGACGAGCGCGTGCCAGAACGGCAATAGGCAAGCACCGGCCCCTCGATCTGCGACATGGTGGCCTCGAAGGCGGCGACCAGATCGGGCGTCATCGCGCCCGGGTAATAGGGCAGGTGAACATAGACCATGCCGACCGCAGCGGCAGCCTCGGCCATGGCGTGGCTGTCGAGCTGCGCCTCGATCTCTTCATCGGGGCGGTTGTTGATCAGGGTGCGATACCCCATGCGGGCCAGTTCGGCCACATCCTCGGGGGTGATCTGCGGCGCCACCGCAAACTCCGGCGTAATCTGCCGCAACTCCATGCCTGTCTCCTGCCACGCGTTCCGTTAGAGCCCGTTGACCGGAACCTTGAGATAGGTCCTTCCGTCATCCTCGGGCGGGGGCATCTGCCCGGCTCGCATGTTTACCTGCAGCGAAGGGATGATCAAGCGCGGCATCGCAAGGGTTGCATCGCGCTCGGTCCGCATCTTGACGAAATCGTCCTTGGACTTGCCGCCACCGATATGAATGTTCCGCGCGCGCTCTTCGGCGACGGTGGTTTCCCACTGGTAGTCCTCGCGCCCCGGGGGCAGGTAGTCATGCGCCACGAAAACGCGCGTCGCATCGGGCAGGGCGAGGATTTTCTGGATCGAGACATAGAGCGCCTCAGCCGATCCACCGGGGAAATCGCAGCGCGCGGTACCGTAATCGGGCATGAAAAGCGTATCGCCCACAAAGGCCGCGTCGCCGATCACATAGGTCAGGCAGGCCGGCGTGTGCCCCGGCGTGTGCAGGACGTGGCCAACCAGCCCGCCGATCTCGAAGCGGTCGCCCTCGACGAAGAGCTTGTCGAATTGCGAGCCGTCGCGCTGGAATTCGGTGCCCTCGTTGAAGATCTTGCCGAAGGTGTCCTGCACGATCTTGATACGGTCACCGATACCGATCTTGCCACCGAGACGCTCCTGGATATAGGGCGCGGCCGAGAGGTGGTCGGCGTGCACATGGGTTTCGAGGATCCAGGCCACGCTGAGGCCGCTTTCGCGGATATAGGCGATCACCGCATCGGCCGAGCGCGTATCGGTGCGCCCGGAGGCGTAGTCGAAATCAAGCACGCTATCGACCACCGCGCAGGCGGTGCTTTGCGGGTCCTTGACCACATAGGTCACGGTATTGGTCGCCTCGTCGAAAAAGGCCTGAACGACGGGTTTGAGCATTTTCTCCTCCTGCGGTCGGACGGATTTCTGCGCTTGATATGGGGTCGGCGCGGGCGCGATCAATCGGCTGCGGCGGTGACCCAAGGAAAGTGCGACACAATGCCGGGCAGCATAGCATAGTCCGAAAAGGCGATGGCATGGGGCAGATCGACGACCGGGGTCTTTCGGTAGCCTTCGGTGTACAGCAGGAACGGCTGACCTGCTGCGGCGGCGGTTTCGGCATCGACCTCGCTGTCGCCGACATAGAGCATCCGCACCCGCCCAAGCACCTGATGCGCCTGCAAAAGCGGCTGCGGGTCGGGTTTGCGCACCGGAAGGGTGTCACCGCCGATCACGACATCAAAAAGCGTATCGAGCGCGAAATGGCGCAGCACGGCCATGGTGGGCGCAATCGGCTTGTTGGTGCAAATCCCGAGCGGGTGACCCGCCAGTGCCAACGCCTCAAGCGCCCCGCGCACGCCGGGATACAGCGCGGTCAGGGTCACGGCCTCTTCGTAGCGTGCGGTGAAATCGGCGACCATGCGGGTATGTAGCGGGCCGTGCGGGTCGGCCTCGGACGCCTCCAGCAGGCGGTGCACCAGATGCGGCACGCCCTTGCCCACGAAGCTGCGCACCTGTGGCAGCGTCAGCGGGGCAAAGCCATGCTCGGCCAGAACGGCGTTCGAGGCCGCGTGGATGTCGGGCGCCGAGTCGATCAGCGTTCCGTCGAGATCGAAGACGATCGAGGGCAGCGACATGGTCAGACCTTCCACTTGATCGAGCAGCCCATCGAGGCGACCTGTTCGCGCGGGCCTTGGCCGGTCTCGACCACCAGCATCATCGCTTCGAACAGCTCGCGCCGCGCATCCGTGGGGCCGGGGTTGCGCCCCGAGGCATCCAGACGCCCGCGGTATTGCAGCTCATCCTGTGCGTTGAAGCCGAAGAAATCAGGTGTGCAAGCGGCACCGTAGGCGCGGGCGACCTCTTGGGTTTCGTCATAGAGATAGGGGAAGGAGAAGTGCTTTTCGCGCGACATGCGGAGCATATTGATGAAGCTGTCGTCCGGGTAGGCATCGGCATCGTTCGCGCTGATCGCGGCCACCCCGATCCCTGCGGCTTGCAGGGCGGCGGCGTCACGCAGCAACCGGTCCATGATCGCCAGCACATAGGGACAATGGTTGCAGATGAACATGATCAGCGTGCCCTTCGGGCCGCGGATGTCGTCGAGGCTCCAGTTCTTGCCATCGGTGCCGGACAGCACGAAGCCGGGCGCTTTCCAGCCGAAATCGCAGACGGGAGGGGTGACGGCCATGCTGTGCTCCTTCGTGCGGCTGATCCGGTGTCATCGTCAACCTAGCCAGAGCGCCGCGCAAGGCAAGCCTTGGCGGCGCCCTTTGGTCAGGCTTCGGGGATGAAGCGGAAGGCGTCGCCCGCGCGTTCGACGCGCCCGACGCCGCCTTCGGGCAGGTGGAAGCCGACCATCGGCATGGTGCCGTCGGCAAGCATCCCAAGCAGATCGAGGCGCGTCTTGGCGCCCATCTCTGCGTCCTGATCCGAGCCGGAGGCCCAGGACGGCGCCTCAAAGGCCATATGCGCGTTGGCGATGGCATCACCGACGATCAGTGCAGATGTATTGCCCTGGCGTACCTCGAACGACATATGGCCCGGCGTATGGCCGTAGCTTGCACGCGCGCCGACACCAGGGATGATTTCTTCACCATCCTCGAATGTTACGATGCGATCTTCAAGTGTCTGCAGGCGTCGGATCGCGCCTGCGGCGAAGGTCTCACGCCCACCGCTGATAGTGCTGACGGTGTTCGGGTCGGCCCAGTAATCATACTCGGCGCGGCCCATCAGATGGGTTGCGTTCGCAAAGATCGGCTCGTCGAAATCGTCGAGCACACCCCAGAGGTGGTCGGGATGGGCATGGGTGAAGACGACATGCGTGACCTCATCGGCAGTTACGCCAAGCACATCGAAGGCTTCCGCAAGCTTGCCGGCAGTGGGCATGAAATCCGGGCCCGAGCCGACGTCAAAGAGAACCGTGTTGGTGCCGTCGCGGTAAAGCGTGACATTGCAGGGGGATTCGATCTCCGGGCCGCTCAGCCCGTGCCGAGCCAGCAGCTCGGGCGCGCCTGGATTGTCCGAAATGAACCCGATCGGCAGCACGAGATGCCCGTCCGAAAGCGTGTCGAGCGTGGCTGTGCCCAATGCCAGTTGGCTGGCGGCGAAGCTGCGTGCGGGCAAGAGCCCGCTGACCCCGGCCGCCAGGGCCGTGCGTAGAATCGTGCGGCGCGTAAGTTGCATTCCAGTCCTCCCTTACTGGCATTCATTCATTCGAATATGAATGCATTTGCCGGGAGGAGCAAGCAGCCTTAGCGCGCAGCCTCGGCGGCGGACCGGATTGCGCGGATATTCTCGCCATAGGGGGCAGGGTTGTTGACCGAACCGCCCTTGAAAACGGCCGAGCCCGCCACCAGCACATCGGCACCGGCCGCGGCCATCAGCGGCGCGGTTTCTGGCGTGATGCCGCCGTCGATCTCGATATGGATCGGACGATCGCCGATCAGCGCGCGCAGCGCGCGCACCTTGTCGATCTGCGAGTGGATGAACTTCTGCCCACCAAAACCGGGGTTCACCGTCATCACGCAGATCAGGTCGAGTTGGTCGAGCAGATATTCAATGCCGTCGATGCCCGTGCCCGGGTTGATCGCAAGACCGGCCTTGCACCCCGCGCCACGGATCGCCTGAAGCGTGCGGTGGATATGCGGACCGGCCTCAAGATGCGCGGTGATAACGTCGGCGCCCGCATCGGCGAAGGCGTCGATATAGGTATCGACCGGCGAGATCATCAGATGAACGTCCATCACCGTCTTGATGTGCGGGCGGATCGCCTTGCACAGCGGCGGTCCGAAGGTCAGGTTCGGCACGAAATGCCCGTCCATGACATCCACATGGACCCAGTCGGCGCCCTGTGCCTCGATGGCCTGAATCTCGCGGCCGAAATCGGCGAAATCGGCGGACAGGATCGACGGGGCAATCTTGATAGAGCGATCGAAGCTGGTCATGGCATCCTCGGGGCAGGGCGGGGTTATCTGGGCGCCTTTTCCCTCAAAGCGCCCGGTAACGCAAGCTCAGCGATGCAGCTCCTCGTCGGGGATCAGCGCCGCTTCTTCGGGGTGGTCGTGATAGCGCGCGATGCGTCGAACCTTAGGCGCGGTGCCGAAGACGAAGGGCGTGCGGGCATGCAGGCTGTCGGGGATCGCATCGAGGATCGGATGATAGCCGTCGGTTGCCGCGCCGCCCGCCTGCGTGACGACAAAGGCGATCGGCGCGCATTCGTAGAGATGGCGCAGGCGGCCGCGCTCATATCCGCGGCGGCTGTCGCCCGGATAGAGAAAAACGCCACCGCGCTTGAGGATGCGGTGCGTCTCGGCCACCAGAGAGGCGATCCAGCGCATGTTAAAGTTGCGCCCGCGCGGGCCATCGGCACCGGCGATCAGGTGGTCGATAAAGGCCTGGATCGGCGCTGGCCAGTGCCGCTTGTTCGAGGCATTGATCGCGAATTCCGAGGTTTCAGGGGCCATCGGGGGCAGATCCGCAAGCCGCTCGAAACGTCCTGTATTCGGATCAAGAACCCATTGCAGCACGCCTTGGCCAAAAGTCGCGATCAGCGAGCATTGCGGGCCAAAGATCATGTACCCGGCGGCGAGCTGCTCGGACCCCGGGCGCAGGAAGCTTGCCTCGGCAGTTTCCGCCTTGGCGTAGATCGAGAAAATCGTGCCAATAGAAACGTTTACGTCGATATTTGAAGAGCCGTCGAGCGGATCGATAGCCAGCGCCAGAGAGCCGTCGCCAAAGGTCAGGATGTCGTCCTGTTCTTCCGAGGCATAGTAAGCCACCGCCGAGTCCCGAAGCGCCGCCATGAACGCCTCATCCGCCAGCACATCGAGCGCCTTTTGGCCGTCACCGCCCGCGTTGGTTCCGGCGCTGGCGCCAAGATCGCCGTCGATCCCGTTGCGCGCTATCAGGCGCTGCAACTCGGCGCCGACCTGGGTCAGGCGCTGCATGACATCCGTCAGCTCCGGGCCAAGCGAAAGCCCCGTAAGATCGAGTGACATGCCATCCTCCTGTCCAGCTCCGGCACGCGATCTATCGCGCCAAACCGCCACGGTTTCAATCCGGAAGCGTGATTGACGGGGTAGGGCGCGCGCACCATTCTCGGGGCAAAGACGAGGTACACATGGCGACCGTAACGCCCCCGAGCGACCCCGAGTCCGACCCGCGCGTCAAGGCGGTGTTCGACGATATCCGGCAAACGCGTGGCAGCGATTTCATCAACAATGTCTGGCGTTACCTCGCGTTCGATCCCGCGCTTCTCGAGCAGACCTGGGCCGAGGTGAAGGCGGTGATGGCCACGCCATCAGCACTGGAGCCAAAGGTGAAAGAGATGATCTACGCCGCTGTTTCGATTGCGAATTCCTGTGAATACTGCACGCATTCGCATCTTGCGGCTGCGCGCGCGAAGAGCATGACCCCCGAAGAGTTCACGGATTTCCTGCGCGTCGTCTCCTCTGCAGGAAAAACTAATCAACTTCTCAATGCTTTACGCATTCCGGTTGATGCGGCATTCCAGATGGGCAAGGAGTGAACATGGCCTACGCGATGGTGATTGCATCCCCGGGCGGCGCGGAGAAATTCCGCCGGATCGAGATTGATCCTCCCGCTCCAGGGCCTGGAGAGATTCTGATAAGACATACCGCTATCGGATTGAATTTCATAGATGTTTACTTTCGAACCGGGTCTTATCCTTGGCCGGTTGAGCGCGATCTTGTGACTGGCGCGGAGGCTGCGGGCGTTATCGAGGCCGTCGGTGTCGGCGTGGATCTTAAACCGGGGCAGCGCGTTTGCTATGCCATACCGAACGGCGCATACGCGTCCCACCGCGTTATAAGTGCCTCGCAAGCGGTTGTTATTCCAGACAATGTGTCGGATGAGATTGCGGCGGCCGCAATGCTCAAAGGGCTCACAGCGCATTATCTCTTGTATCATTCTTATGCCGTAAGCCGCGGAGAAAGCGTTCTTTTCCACGCCGCAGCCGGAGGTGTTGGCTTGATCGCGGGGCAATGGCTCAGTGCGCTCGGAGTGCGTGCGATCGGAACTGCGGGCGGACCCGAGAAATGCGCGCTGGCGCTGCGGCACGGTTACGATGCGGTGATCGATTATAGAAGCGAAGACTTTGTCACGAGGGTCATGGAGCTGACCGATGGCGCTGGTGTGTCTGCTGTCTACGACTCGGTTGGAGCGGATACGGTCATGAAATCCTTGGAGGTTTTACAGAGGTTTGGCTCGCTGGTGTGCTTCGGGCAAAGCTCTGGTCCCGCGACCGATTTCAAGATCGGCGATCTTGCACGCGGCTCGTTGCGGCTCACGCGGCCGACGTTGTTCCATCACACGGCGGTGCCTGGTTGGCTGCAAAGTGCAAGCGCAGATTTGTTCGCCATGATTGGAATTGGAGCGATCTCGGTTGAGATCGGCCAGACGTTTGACCTGTCAGACGTGGCACGAGCGCATGAGATGCTAGAGGCGCGTATGACGACCGGGAGTACAGTTTTGGTTCCGTAGCGCATCTGATTGGCGCCCCAAGCTACATAATACCGATTATGGGGTGTTGACTTATGCTAACCGGCATGTTGTAAAAGCGCATTTCCTGAGACCCCTCTTAGAAAAAACTGAACTCGACGCGCCCCCGACCTCCGACCAGATTGGCAACGAGCGTTTAGCCGAAATCAAACTCCGCCGCTCGTCGCATCGCATCCGATGATCGAAGCGATCAAGACGCATGTGGTGCTCGCCCGGCAAGGACTGCCGAACCAGAATCCAGCGCGACCAAAGTGCTTTTGGCTGATCGGAGTCGCACCTCCCGCACCGGCGCGTATGCTGCGGAGTTGTACCACTTCTTGAGTGCCGGCATATCTGGGAACTCGATGATGACCATGCGGCCCGGCACCCAGTCTTTCCCGGCTTCGAGAACGTCGAGGGCGCCGCCGCGGGACAGGAAGCGCCCGCCAAACTGCTCAATCAGCGGAAGGACTGCGCGCTTGTATTCCTCAAACGTGTCCGGGTCGGTGATCGTTTCATCCGCGATAAGATAAGCAGGCATGGCGTATCCTCCATTCGCCCTGTGCGGCGGCGCATGATGCGCCGCCATTACCAGAATCCTTCGTGCCCCTTGATGATGTCCGGTTCGAGTTCCGGATATGGCCCGCGAACTGCGACCTGTCGGCGTCCGGCGGCAAAGACCTGGTGGCAACTCAGGTCGAGGGTCAGGTTTTCGGGATTGTCGCCGGTCAGTTCCGCAAGGCGCTTTTCGGTAAGGCCATAGACCACGGTTCCGATGCCAGCCCAATAACAGGCCCCGGCGCACATGCAGCAGGGTTCGACCGAGGTCACCAGCGTGCATCGTTCAAGAAACGATGGCTCGTAGTTCTGTGCCGCCACCCTTGCCACGTTTGCCTCGGCATGGCCGACGCCTCGGTCGTGCATATAGGTGTTGCCCGAAGACAGAAGGACTTCCCCATCCGGGCCAACGAGAATGGCGCCAAAGGGATGATTGCCCGCGTTTCGGCTTTGCGCGGCGACCTCGGTCGCAATTCGCAGATATTCCACGTCACTTCGCATGATCGCATCCTCCCTCAGGTGGGTGTTGGTGCTCCAGAAGCCTTGCGTGTGGCGGTCAGTTTCATGCCCGGCGCGGCCAGCCGATCTTGCGCCCCGATCCAGGCATAGGCCAGCAGGCAGGGCTCTTCTTCGCCGGTTGTGATGCGGTGCTCGAAGCCGGGCTTGTTCAGGATGAGCGAACCGGGCGCGTGCACGGCTGCGTCGTTCTCAGACCAGGCACCGGCGATCGAGATGTAGCTTTCTTCGATGCCCGCGTGGCTGTGCTGTGGGTAGGTCGTGGCGGGCGCAAATAGGACGAAGCCAAGGATCAGGTCGTTGCTGCGGACTGGCCCCTGCGGGCCGAGCACCTCGCAATAGGCGAACTTGCGGGCCAGCGGCTTGGGCATTCGCTCATAGCCGTATTCCCAGGTCAGTTGCCCCCTCACCTCGCGCAGCGCGCGGGCCATGCCCTGCATGACGCCCCGCTCGCCCAGATCAAGCGCGCGCGGCAGATGGGCCGTCACCGGTTTGCTTGCAGGTGCACGCCTATGGATGATCGCGTTGGATGAGAATGTCGCGGATAGCGCCGCGCGCACCTTGCTCCGGTGGCTGCGGATCAGCGCGCTACCGCCAGCCGAGCCAAGGCGAAACAGCGCATCGAACTCGCGCAACAGGTAGAACCAGTCGGGCGCGTCGCGCAGACGCAGCACTTCGGCCTCGGGCAAGTCCGGGATCGGCGTCATGGACATCTCACTCTCCGTCATCGGAAAACTCGGGTGCAGGCCCCTGCCCTTACTGGGCGCGTTTGGGCGGATCGCGCCGGGCAGTTACTCGTAAAGATCGTCGATGAACGTCACCAGAAGCTCGACCTGCGAGCGGACATTCAGCTTGCGATAGATGCTCTTGATGTGGTTCTTGGCGGTTCCGTGGCTGATCTCAAGCAGGCCTGCGATCTCGGCGGCGGTGTAGCCCTTGAGCAGAAGGAACACGATCTCGCTCTCGCGCGCAGTCAAGACGTTGGCGCCGAAGCCCGCCAGTTTTCGCCCGATCACGCGGTCAATCGCCGGAACCTGCGGCTCCTCGACATCGGTGCGCTCATAGAGTGCGAAGACACTGGAGACGACGCTGACCAGCGAGGCAAGGAACTGCACCTCATCGCGCTCGAACGGCGGCAGATCGTGCGAGCGCGACACCGACAGATGCACGCAGCGCCCGCCGCCGATTGGCACCAGATAGCCGACTTCGTCGCGCGTATCCCATTTGCGCAGGTAGCGCTCGAAATAGGGAGAACGGGACGTATCGCCGGGGCGCGTGAGGTCGCCCAGGCGATGGACGCTCGGCTCGGGGCTGCGGCGATACTGCTGGTAGAAGGGATCGAGCAGGTAGAGCCCATCTTCGTAATCGTCCCTGCCCTGCTTGATGCCGAGAAAACCGATCCGCTCGGCAGGCTCATGGCGGTGAAACAGCGCGGCATACCACTGGTCAAAATCGACGCAGTTCGACAGGTGCGAGAGGAACCGGTCAACGATGTCGGACCGGTCGCGATGGATCAACAGATCCGCGACCCCGTCATTCCAGCGCTCGAGCATCGAAACGGACTGCATGTGTGGCAGGATAGGACCCGGCAGAATACCTGTCGAGTCTCTCCCCTTTCCCATCACCCGCGCGCTGGCGGCGACCAGATGCCCTCGGCGATCAGGTCGTTTTGCGTGGCGATAAGGCTGTCGCGCAGGATCGAGACGATCCGGTCGATATCCTCCTTCGTCACGATGAGCGGCGGAGACAGGATGCACAGGCTTTCGAACGGGCGCAGGATTAGCCCCCGCTCCTGCGCATGTGCATCGACACGCGCGGCAACCGCCATATCGGCCTCACCCGGTTCGGCGCCGATCTTGCGCACGACGCATTCCACGCAAGCCATTAGCCCCATGCCGCGCACGTCACCGACGATGGGCAGATCGCGCAGTTTTTGCAGCTCGGCCTGAAAATAGGGCCCGGTATCGCGCACCTGCTCAAGGATGCCGTCGCCCTCAAGGATCTCGAGGTTCTTCAGCGCCACCGCCGCCGCGACCGGATGGCCGGAATAGGTGAACCCGTTGGTGAAATAGGGGTGATCGACCGCATTCTCGCCACTGATCGCCTTGATCAGCCGGTCCGAATAAATCGTGGCGCCCATCGGGATATAGCCCGAGGTCAAACCCTTGGCGCAGGTGATGATATCGGGCGTGATGCCGAAGACGTCCTGTGACGCGAAGACATGGCCAAGCCGCCCGAAGGCCGTGACGACCTCGTCCGAGATATACAGAACGTCGTATTTGCGGCAGATCTCAAGGCAGCGCGGCAGATACATCTCTGGCGGCACGATGACCCCACCCGAGGCCTGGATCGGCTCGGCCACGAAGCAGGCCACATTCTCGGGGCCGAGTTCGAGGATCATCGCCTCAAGATCGGCGACCTTTTCGTTCGCGAAATCCTCCAGCGACTGGCCCTTGGGGCGGCGGAAGGCGTTGACCGAGGGCAGGAAGTGAACCAGCTCACGCGCATAGTCGAACTGGCTCCAGTCGCGGCGTTTGCCGTTCATCGAGGCCGTCAGGTAGGTCGAGCCGTGGTAGCTGTCCATCCGTACGATGACTTGCCGCTTGCTCGGCTGGTCAAGGCAGTTGAAGTAGAAATGCGCAAAGCGGATCGCGCTGTCCACGGCGCCAGAACCCGAGGTCGCGAAGCTGACGGTATTCAGATCGCCCGGCGCGCGCTCAGCCAGCGCTTGCGCAAGCTGCGCGGCGGGCACGTTCGCCATGGCGCCAAAAGGCGTGTAGTAGCACAGGCGGCGGGCCTGCTCGGTCATCGTCTCGATCAGTTCCTCGCGGCCATAGCCGACCTGGACGCACCACATCCCGCCGATCCCGTCGATATAACGGTTTCCCTCGGCATCGCTGATATGGATGCCTTTGGCCTCGGCCAGAACCAGCGGGTCTTCGGTGTGCATGGTCTTGAGGTCGGACCAGGGGTGCAGGACGTGACGCTTGTCCGCTTGTGCGATCTCTACCGGATCGAGGCTATGGTGCTTGGCGAACATCTGTCTTCTCCGTCGGTCGTTTCGCGGCCTGTGCGTTCTTCGCTGCTGCCGACAGAGAACCGCGCGAGCCGCGCCGGGAATACGCCCGCGCTGAATGCAACGTTGAATACCGTCGGCGATGACCGTGACTCTGATCGCTCGCCCAAGTGAAAGGAATGTCCCCAAGGGGCTATTGTGCGGCCGCGCCAAAAGGGGATGCCGCCCTCCCCGCGATTGGCGTGAACACATCGCGAAGCGCCGAACATGGCCCAAGCCTATCCGCGCGCCTGCCGTTGGATATAAGACCTAAGTCTCAGGTGATGACGTCAGGCCCCGCGCGGCCGGTGCGGGCTCGGATGCCGACGATCTCCTCGGTCGCGCGGATGATCGGGCCAAGCGCCTCTTGCGGGTCTTCGTTCAACCCCGCCGGGCCGGGAACGTAGCGCTCAAGGTAGACCCGCAGCGTCGCGCCCTCGGTTCCGGTGCCCGAAAGCCGCAGCACGACACGCGAGCCGCCCTCGAACAGGATGCGGAACCCCTGCTGCGCCGAGATCGAACCATCGACCGGGTCGGTGTAGGCGAACTCATCTGCGTTCTCGACGATAAGGCTATGATTTTGCGCGCCCTTCAGCGAGGCCAGCCGGTCGCGCAGATCATTCAGCATGGCATTGGCCTGATCGACTGGCAGGGCCTCGTAATCGTGGCGCGAGTAGTAGTTGCGCCCGAAGCGCTCGAAATGCTCTGCCAGGATCTCGGCCACGCCCTGCCCGCGCGCGGCGATGATATTGAGCCACATCAGCACCGCCCAAAGACCGTCCTTCTCACGGACATGATCCGACCCGGTGCCGAAGCTCTCCTCGCCGCAAAGTGAAACACGGCCCGCATCCATCAGATTTCCAAAGAATTTCCAGCCGGTGGGCGTCTCGTAACAATCGATTCCAAGCGCCGTAGCCACGCGATCGACAGCGGCCGAGGTCGGCATCGAGCGGGCCACGCCCTTTAGCCCCTGCGCATAGCCGGGCACCAGATGCGCGTTCGCGGCAATCACGGCGAGGCTGTCCGAGGGCGAGACGTAAACCCCGCGCCCAAGCACCATGTTGCGATCGCCATCGCCATCGGAGGCTGCGCCGAAATCCGGGGCGCTCTCGCCCATCATCTCAGCCATCAACTCATGTGCCCAGGTCGGGTTCGGGTCTGGATGCATCCCACCAAAATCGGGCAGCGGCGTTTCATGCACGACCGTCCCCTTGGCGGCGCCGAGGCGTTTTTCGAGAATCTCGACCGCGTAAGGCCCGGTGATTGCGCACATCGAATCCATCCGCATCGTGAAACCTTCATGAAAAAGGCCACGCAATGCTTTGAAATCGAATATCTCTTCCATCATGTCGGCGTAAGCACTGACCGGATCGACCACCTCGACCACCATGGCGCCCAGATGGCTTTCACCGATCGCCGTCAGGTTCACATCCGGCGCATCAAGCTTGGCGTATTCGGTGATCTCCTTGGTGCGGGCGAAAATCGCCTCGGTCACCGATTCCGGCGCGGGGCCGCCATTGGCCATGTTGTATTTCACGCCGAAATCCTCGTTTGGCCCGCCCGGATTGTGGCTGGCCGAAAGGATGATGCCGCCATCCGCGCTCCGCTTGCGGATCAGGTTCGAGGCCGCCGGTGTCGAGAGCCATGCGCCCTGCCCGACGATCACGCGCGCAGCCCCGCTTGCCGCAGCCATCTTGAGGATGACCTGCGCTGCTTCAGTTCCGAAGTAGCGCCCGTCACCGCCCAGAACCAGGGTCTTGCCCCGCACGCCACCTATGGCGTCGAAAGTCGCCTGAACGAAATTCTCAACGAAATTAGGTTGCATGAAGACCGCCGTTTTCTTGCGCAGGCCCGAGGTTCCGGGTTTCTGGCCGTCGAACGGCGTGGTCGGGTGGGTCGTCATGATTGCTCCTGTTGGGCGGTGGGCCGCGCGAACAGTTGAACAGATTGAGGCGCAACGCAAGTGACAGGCGTGTCAGGTCGCAAGGCCTGCGGCTCGGAGGAATTGGCGCTTTGGCCATCCCGGCTCATCTTTCCATTCGCCTCGTTGTGCTCTTCGGAGAAGGACACGAGCTCTTGCAGGGTGAAACCGTCGTGTGCGGTCGCGAAGTTGGCGCTGGTCAAAGGGGCAAGGCCCGCATCGTCGAGGATCTCGGCGCAACCGGCGAGCCGCCGTCAGGGTCTTTCTCGAACCACGGTGTGAACCGGCATGTGACGCGGCGGTCCGCGTTCGGCACGACAGATGTCATCGCGCGCCCGGGCTACGTTTCTGGCCCGAGAACAAGGGCCGAGAGGTTGCCGTACGCCGATGGTCTGGGATGGCTCCGCCCATGCGGGCTACTCGACGGCCAAGCCCTTGCTGCCCGTGAAGGCCCCACAGGCCGCACTTGATGTGGCTGCGCAGGAAGGGGCGCCGGGTTCCGTTCTGCACTCCTACCGCGCGATGCTTGCGTTCCGCCGCGCTCAGCCCGCGCTGCGTTCGGGTAAGACCGAGTTACAGGAGACGCACGAGCCGGTCTTGGCCTTCCGGCGCACGCATGGCGCCGAAAGCCTGACCTGTGTCTTCAATCTGGGATCTAGCAGCGTCACCCCGCCCGCTCCAGCCGGTTCGCCCATTGGTCCGGTGCTGGCAGCCAAGACAGGCAAGGGCGCGTTAAAGCTTGACCCAAACGCGGCAAGATTGCTGCGGGCCTGAGCGTCACGCCGCGGGAAGGATCACACTGAAACGCGAACCCTTGCCCTTCTCGCTTTCGATCTTCAGACGCCCGCGATGGCGCGCGACGATATGCTTGACGATGGCGAGGCCAAGCCCGGTGCCGCCCTGCTCGCGTGAGCGGTGGGTGTCGACGCGGTAAAACCGCTCGGTCAGGCGCGGAATATGGATCGGGTCGATCCCCTCGCCCGAGTCGATCACGTCGACCCGGTAAGCCGGGCCGCGCTGCACCGGTTCATGAGCGATCTTCTCGACGACCACACGCACCTCGCCACCCGCACCACCGTATTTCACCGCGTTCTCGATGAGGTTCGAAAAGACCTGCGTCAGCTGGTCGGCATCGCCCGTCACCCGCAGCGGCCCCGGCTCACCCTCGCGTTTGATCTGCACTTTCGCGGTCTCTGCCACCGGCTGCAGGGTCTGGATCGCACCACGCAGGACATTCGCCAGATCAACCTGCGCGGTCGGGCGGCGGCGTTCCTCGGCCTCGACGCGGCTGAGCGAGAGCAGATCGCCGACAAGGCGGTTCATCCGCCCCGCCTCGCGCGCCATGATCGTGAGGAACCGATCGCGCGCGACCGGATCATCCTTGGCGGCGCCGCGCAGCGTCTCGACAAAGCCGATCAGCGCGGTCAGCGGCGTGCGCAACTCGTGGCTGACGTTGGCCACGAAATCGCGCCGCATCGCCTCGGCCTCTTCGGTGGCGGTGATATCCTCGATGGACAGAAGCGCGGCGACCTTCCCCGCCTCGTCCAATTCGATCGGTGCGACCGAGACAAGCGCGACCATCTCGCGCTCAGGGCTGGAAAGCCGCAGCCGCACCCGATCCGAGGCCCGCGCGATCAGCGCACGTTCGAGCGCCTCGTTCAGCGCGGGTTGGCGCAGGACGGTAACGAAGGGACGCCCTTCAAGCCCCTGTCCAAGCAGAGCCTGCGCGCCCCGGTTGGTCGCGACAATCTTTTCGCGCGCATCCACGACCAGAACTGGAAGCGGAACCGCCTCCAGGACCGGCAAGATCGTTGCCATGCTCATTTGCGCCCCCGTTTGTCTCGCCCGCGCAGAATCTACAAAACCTCGGTTTTGTAAACATTTGAACGCTTTGTTCTTGAGATAGCCTAAAATTCGCCTTAAACCGGAGCGTGTAATTAGTGTCAGGCTGCTCGCCTAAGTTTGTCGAATTAAGGCATTCGTTCAGGAACGCTTGATGGCCAAGATTGATCCGCCCCGGCCGGACACTCGTAGAATTCGTACTGAAATTCGCGACGATCTTGGCGGGCGCCGCATTTTGATTGTCGAGCCAAGCGGGGATCTTCCCAATACGCTGAACAATCTCGCAGGCGGCGCGGTTACGATCGCGCGGTTTTCCTCGTTAACGGCAGACCTGCTGATGACGACTGCACCCGAGGTGGTTCTGTCGCCCCTGATGACCAGCGATCACTACATTCTCGACCTGGCCAAGCGGCTTGAAGAACTGGGCTTTAAGGGCGCACTGCGCGCCTTCTGCGCCCCGCTGCCGAATGCACGGGTGATCCTGACCGAGGTGCGCCAGATCTGGCCAGAGGGAGACTTCGACATTCTCGAAGTGCATCCCCGCCCGGATTGAGGATCAGGGTAGGAAGAGGCGGCGGAACACCCAACCGCTGACAATCGCGAAAAACGCTCCGAGGAAGACATAGCCAGTCCGGAACGAGGCGGCCGCCGCAAGCAGCGGCACCGCCGCAATCAGGATGCGGACCCAAAGGGCGCGGAGGGCGGGGCTTTGCGGATCAAGCAGCATCAGTTCACCACCTTCATGCCACGAGCGTACCGCGCGGCGTTCTCACGGTAATGCTCAGCTGATTTCAGAAGTTGCGTTTGCGCCTCGGCATCGAGTTGCCGCACGATCTTGCCCGGCGCGCCCATCACGAGGCTGCCATCCGGGATCTCCTTGCCCTCGGTGATCAGCGCACCCGCACCGATCAGACAACCCTTGCCGATCTTGGCGCCGTTCAGGATCGTCGCGCCCATGCCGATAAGGCTACCCTCGCCGATGATACAGCCATGCAGCATCGCCTTGTGCCCGATCGTGCAATTCGCGCCAATCACCAGCGGATAACCCATATCGGTGTGGATCACGACGTTCTCTTGCACGTTCGATCCACGACCCACGCGGATTTCCTCGTTATCGCCGCGCAGCGTGCAGCCGAACCAGACCGAGGCCTCATCTTCCAGCACCACCTTGCCGATCAGGTTGGCATCGGGTGCGACCCAGGCGCCCTGCCCCAGAACCGGCACCACTCCGTCGAGTTCATAGATCATCGCGCTTCAAACTCCTTGTTCAGGCCACGCACGAACTCCGTCAGACCGGGGCGACGGTCGGCGCGGGCGCGCTCGGCCGTCAGGATGGTCTTCAGTTCCGCCTCGGCAGTATCCACATCGCGGTTGATGATGACATAGTCATATTCGCCCCAGTGGCTGATTTCATCGCGGCTTTTTGCCATACGGCCGGCGATCACCTCGTCGCTGTCCTGCGCGCGGCCGCGCAGGCGCGATTCCAGATCGGTGATCGAGGGCGGCAGGATGAAGATCGACACGACATCCTTGGCCAGCGTCGAGCGGCGAATCTGCTGCCCGCCCTGCCAGTCGATGTCAAAAAGCGTATCGCGCCCCTCAGCCATCGCGGTCTCGACCGGTCCTTTTGGCGTGCCATAGAGATTTCCGAAGACCTCGGCATGTTCCAGCATCTCGCCTGCGGCGACCATCGTCTCGAACTCGGGCTTGGTCTTGAAGAAATATTCGCGCCCGTCCACCTCGCCGGGGCGCGGCGCCCGCGTGGTGGCCGAGACCGAGAATTTCAGCGTCGGATCCCAGGCCATCAGGCGCTTTGCCAGCGTCGATTTGCCCGCACCCGAGGGCGAGGACAGGATGATCAGCAGGCCACGGCGCGCGATTTCGGTCATTGGTCACTCCACGTTCTGGATCTGCTCGCGCATCTGGTCGATCACGTGCTTGAGGTCAAGCCCGATCGCCGTCAGCCGCGACGAGCCGGATTTCGAGCACAAGGTATTGGCCTCACGCACGAATTCCTGCGTCAGGAAATCAAAGCGCCGCCCCACGGGCTTGGGATCGGCCAGCAGATCGCGCGCGGCAGCGATATGGGCGCGCAGGCGGTCGATCTCTTCTGTCACGTCGCCCTTGACAGCGATCAGCGCAAGTTCCTGAGCCACACGGTCAGGGTCGGCGCCGCCTGCGCCCTCGATTACGCGGGCAAGGGCTGCGGTGATGCCTGCCTCCCAATCGGGGCGGCGGGCCTCGGCGGCCTCGGCGGCGGCTTCGGTCAGTTCGGCGATCCGGGTCAGTTGCGCAGATATCACGGCGCCGATCTGCGCACCTTCCGCCGCGCGCATCGCAGCAAATTCGGTCAGCACACCTTCGAGCGAGGCGATCAACGCGGTCCGTAGCGCGGCCGGGTCTTCCATCTGGACGGGGCCTTGCTCCAGCACGCCGCGCAGCGTCAGCACATCAGCGGCAGTCGTCTGCGCCAGGGCCATTCCCTCGGCGGCGGCCACGCTTTCGATTTCGCGCAGCGCAGCAAGCGCGGCGCGCAGGCCACTCGCACTCAGCCGCAGTCCCTCGGCCGCATCAACGCGCGTCAGGCGCAGATTGGCCGAGATATTGCCCCGTGCGGCAAACCGCCCGACCGCTGTGCGCACCAGCGGCTCCAGCCCCTCGACATCGGGCAGCCGCAACCGCAGATCCAGCGCCTTGCCATTGACCGAGCGGATATCCCAGCTCCAGTCGTAGCCCTGCGCACCGCCCTGCCCGGCGGCGAAACCGGTCATTGAAATCGTTGCGATCTGCTTTTCCATCCGAGGCTTAACCATTTGGATACTTATTTTCCCATAGCGCCCCGAGACGGGGTATTAAGAGTTCAGTAAGCATTTCGCTCCTGCGGTCAACCGTAAGACCGAGTCGGCAGAAGTCCATGGAGCTTTTTGGCCGCTCCGCGCGGCCCGACCGACTGGTGAGCAGATGACACGCGATGACGATACCCCTTGGAATTCCCCTCGGCCAGCCGAACCGGCCGACCGTGTCCTTGCGGACCTGCACGGATATTGGGAGGGATTGCGCTGCGGCCGCGTTGTCCCCGCGCGCGCCGATATTGACCCGCGCCGGATCGAGGAGCAGTTGGAATTCGCCTTCGTTTTGGAACGCATCGCCCCCGGCATCGCTCGGTTTCGCATCGCCGGGCAGCATCTGACCCGCCTGATGGGCATGGAGGTGCGCGGCATGCCGCTGTCGTCGCTGGTCACGCCGCCGACGCGCGACCTTCTGGCGCAGGTGACCGAACGCGTCTTCGCGACCCCCGCCGTGGCCGAAATTGACCTGCGCGCGCAAACCGGGCTCGGGCGCCCTGCCCTGACGGGCCGGATGCTTCTGCTGCCGATGTCTTCGGGCTCAGGCATGATCGACCGCGCGCTTGGCGGCCTTGTGACGGATGGGCACCAGATCGGCCTGACTCCCCGGCGCTTTGGCTGGGCGGGTAGCTCGGTCACGCGCATTGCGGCGGCCTCGGAAAGCGCCGCGCAAGGCTTTGCCGAACCGCCTGCCCCGTTCGAGGCACAAGACGAAACCCCGGAAATGCGCCGCGCGAAGTTCCGCATCGTGACCTCGGGCGAATGAATAAGGCCCGAGGCTTGCGCCCCGGGCCTTGTTGTTCAGAAGATCGTAGCGATCAGAGCGAGGCGGCCTTGGCCAGTGCACGGCGGTCTTGCAGTTCTTCGGCGACCAGGAAGGCCAGTTCCAGCGACTGCGAGGCGTTCAGGCGCGGGTCGCAGGCGGTGTGGTAACGGCTCGACAGATCTTCGTCCGAGACGGCGCGCACGCCGCCGGTGCATTCGGTCACGTCCTTGCCGGTCATCTCGAAATGCACGCCGCCGGGGATCGTGCCCTCGGCCTTGTGGATATCGAAGAACTCGCGCACCTCGCGCAGGACCGAGTCGAAGGGCCGCGTCTTGAAGCCCGAGGCCGACTTGATCGTGTTTCCGTGCATCGGATCGCAGGTCCAGAGCACATTGGCGCCCTCTTCCTGAACCGTGCGGATCAGGCGCGGCAGGTTGTCACCCACCTTGCCCGCGCCGAAACGCGCGATCAACGTCAGGCGGCCTGCTTCGTTCTGCGGGTTCAGCTTGGCCATCAGCACCTTGAGGTCTTCCGCCGTCGTGGTCGGCCCACACTTGAGACCGATCGGGTTCTGCACACCGCTGCAGAATTCGACATGCGCGCCGTCGGGCTGACGGGTGCGGTCACCGATCCAGATCATGTGGCCCGAACCCGCGACCGGCAGGCCGGTGGTCGAGTCGATCCGGCACAGCGCCTCTTCATATTCCAGAAGCAGCGCCTCGTGGCTGGTGTAGAAATCGACCGTGCCAAGCTCATGCGCGGTTTCCGAGGTCACGCCCGCCGCCGCCATGAAGTCCATCGCGTCCGAGATCTGCTGGGCCACCTTGCGGTAGCGCGCGGCCTCGTCTTCATCGGTGAAGTTCGAGATCCACGACTGCACGCGGTGGATATCGGCATAGCCACCGGTCGAGAAGGCGCGCAGCAGGTTCAGCGAGGCCGCCGCCTGCGTGTAGGCCTGAAGCATCCGGTTCGGATCCGGCAGGCGGGCCTCCATCGTGGCATCAAAACCGTTGATGATGTCGCCGCGGTAGCTCGGGTATTCCACGCCGCCGATCATCTCGGTGGGGGCCGAGCGCGGCTTGGCGAACTGACCCGCCATGCGGCCGACCTTGATCACCGGCACCTTGGCGCCCCAGGTCAGCACGATCGCCATCTGCAGCATCACCTTGAAGGTGTCGCGGATATTGTCGGCCGAGAATTCCGAGAAGCTCTCGGCGCAGTCACCGCCTTGCAGCAGGAACGCCTCGCCCCGCGCGGCCTTGGCCAGATCGGCCCGCAGACGCCGCGCCTCGCCCGCAAACACGAGCGGCGGCATTTTTCCCAACTGCGCCTCGACCGCGTTCAATGCCGCCTGGTCGGGATAGTCCGGCATCTGCACCCGCGGTTTCGCGCGCCAGTCCGATTTCGTCCATCCCTTGCCCATCTTCGCCTCCGAGCATTCAAAAACTGTCTGGCGCTTATATGACGTGCCGTTAGCGAGAACAAACCTGTTTTTCGCCCGGGGTCAGGTTTGTGCCGTCATCTGATCCCCTCTTGCGAGACTTCGCGTTCCCTGCTTCTCTCATTTGAAACGACAACGAACAGGTCGCAAATGCGCATCCCCTCGACGGCCCCCCGCACCCATACGCGCCCTGCGCCCTCTCAGGGGACCGTTCGGCTACCGCCTCTAGCGCGCCCGCGCCGCTACGTTTTTCTGCTTCTCGACCGCTTCACGATGATGGCGTTCGCCAGCGCAGTGGAGCCTTTGCGCCTTGCAAATCAGGTGTCCGGACAGAAACTCTATGACTGGAAGCTGGCCTCCGAGGATGGCCAGGACGTGACCTGTTCCAACGGCGTGCGAATGCGCGTCGATATGGGCCTGACCGAGATCACCCGCGACGACACGGTGATGGTCTGCGGGGGAATCGATGTCGCCGAAGCGACGACCAAGCCGATCCTGAACTGGCTGCGCCGAGAGGCGCGCCGAGGTGCGGCGGTGGGCGGGCTTTGCACCGGGGCCTGGGCGGTGGCGAAAGCCGGGCTGCTGGATGGCAAACGCGCAACCATCCATTGGGAGAACCAGGACAGCTTCTCGGAGGATTTCGAAGAGGTGAAGCTGACCAAGTCGGTCTTCGTGATCGACGGCAACCGGCTGACGACGGCGGGCGGCACCGCCTCGATAGATCTGATGCTCAAGCTGATCGCGCGTGATCACGGCGAGGGGCTGGCCAATACCGTGGCCGACCAGTTGATCTACAACTCGATCCGCACCGATCAGGACAGCCAGCGCCTGTCGATCCCGACCCGCATCGGCGTGCGCCATCCCAAGCTCGCGCAGGTCATCGCGCGGATGGAAACCAATATCGAAGAGCCGATCAGCCCAGCTCGCCTGGCCGAGGAAGTCGGCATGTCCACGCGCCAGCTTGAGCGGCTGTTCCGACGCTACCTCAACCGCTCGCCCAAGCGCTATTACATGGAAATCCGGCTGCAGAAGGCGCGCAACCTGCTGATGCAGACCGAGATGAGCGTGATCAACGTGGCGCTGGCCTGTGGCTTTGCCTCGCCGTCGCATTTCTCGAAATGCTATCGCGCGCACTACCAGACCACGCCCTACCGCGAGCGCGGAACCTCGGGCGGCGCAGCTGAAGAAATCGAGGGCGACTCTGTCTTCGACGGGATCGATTTCGACGACGAAGATTTCGAATAGTCCAACCCGGCGGGGCGCGGCATCGAAGATTCTTGCGTTGCGGTCACATGAATCTGCAGAAAATTGCCCAGCCGGTCGATTCCCTGCGTCATAAAGCAACTCAGCCCTATTTTCTTTTGTGATCCCTCGCTCTAATTTTGCCGGGGCTCTGTTCCAACATGGGAGTGAACAAATGAAAAAGCTGCTTCTGGCTACTGCCGCCGCCGCGCTGACCGCAGGTGGTGCATTCGCCGAGGATGTAAAGCTGGGTATCTCGCTGGGCTTCACCGGTCCGCTCGAATCCATGTCGCCGGCAATGGCGCAGGGTGCCGAGCTGGCGATGAAGGAAGTCTCGGATTCGGGCAAATTCATGGGCGGCGCTGCTGTCGTTCCGGTGCGCGGCGACTCGACCTGCGTTGACGCGGCTGCGGCAACCGCCACCGTCGAGCGTCTGGTCACCACCGAAGGCGTGAAAGGTGTTGTCGGCGGCATGTGCTCGGGCGAAACCACCGCCTCGCTGCAAAACGTCGGTATCCCGAACGGCATGGTCATGATCTCGCCGTCGGCCACCTCGCCCGCGCTTTCGACGCTTGAGGACAACGGCCTGTTCTTCCGCACCTCCCCGTCGGATGCGCGTCAGGGCGTCGTGATGACCGAGATCATCATGGAGCACGGCATCAAGTCGGTCGCCGTGACCTACACCAACAACGACTACGGCAAGGGCCTGGCTGACAGCTTCGCCGAAGCCTTCAAGGCCGCTGGCGGCACCGTGACCATCGTCGCAGCCCATGACGACGGCAAGGCCGACTACTCGGCCGAAGTCGGCGCGCTGGCCTCGGCTGGTGGCGAAGCGCTCGTGATCGCGGGTTACATCGACCAGGGCGGTTCGGGCATCCTGCGCGGCTCGCTCGACACCGGTGCGTTCGAGACCTTCGTGCTTCCGGACGGCATGATCGGCGATACGCTGCAAAACAACTTTGCCGCTGAATTGGCCGGTTCGTTCGGCCAGATCCCGTCGTCGGAAGGCGCGGGCAAAGAGAAGTTCATCGAAATGGCTTCGGTCGCCGGCTTTGATGGCTCCTCGGTCTATTCGGGTGAGGCCTATGACGCCGCCGCGCTGATCATGCTGGCGATGGCCGCTGCCGGTTCGACCGATCCGAGCGTTTACAAAGAGAAGGTCATGGATGTGGCCAACGCTCCGGGCGAGCCGATTCTGCCGGGCGAGCTGGGCAAGGCGCTTGAGCTGATCGCCGCTGGCACCGACATCGACTATCAGGGCGCTTCCTCGGTCGAGCTGATCGGCGCAGGCGAGTCCGCTGGCACCTTCCGCGAGATCGAAGTCAAGGACGGCAAGATCGAGACCGTGAAATACCGCTGACGCGGCGCGGTTGAAACCGAGGCAGCCCGGAGCAATCCGGGCTGTTTCCTTTGAAAACAAGGCCTAAAATGGCATTCTTCATGTAAAACATGAAGTTAGGGGACTGCATGATCCGGGTTGAAAACCTGCACAAGCACTTTGGCGGCTTCCGTGCCGTCGATGGCGCTTCGCTCGAGATCGCCAAAGGCTCCATCACCGGGCTGATCGGCCCGAACGGAGCTGGCAAATCCACCCTCTTCAACGTGATCGCCGGGGTTCACAAACCGACCTCGGGGCGCGTGACGATGGATGGCGAAGATATCTCTGGCCTCGCGCCGCACGAACTGTTTCACAAGGGGCTTCTGCGCACCTTCCAGATCGCACACGAATTCCCGTCGATGACGGTGCGCGAGAACCTGATGATGGTGCCGGGCGACCAGGCGGGCGAGACGCTGTGGAACGCCTGGTTCCAACGCGGGCGCATCGCGCAAGAGGAAGCAGCGCTTCTGAAGAAAGCCGATGAAGTTCTTGATTTCCTGACCATCTCACACCTCAAGAACGAGAAGGCCGGGAATCTTTCGGGCGGCCAGAAGAAACTGCTCGAGCTTGGCCGGACGATGATGGTCGAGGCCAAGATCGTCTTCCTCGACGAGGTCGGTGCAGGCGTCAACCGCACGCTTCTGAACACAATCGGCGATGCGATCGTGCGCCTGAACAAAGAACGTGGCTATACCTTCTGCGTCATCGAGCATGACATGGATTTCATCGGCCGCCTCTGCGACCCGGTCATCGTGATGGCCGAGGGCAAGGTTCTGGCCGAGGGCTCGGCCTCCAGCATCATGCAAAACGAGGCCGTGATCGAAGCCTACCTGGGCACGGGCCTCAAGAACAAGGTCAAGGCCGAGAAGGAGGCGCAGGCATGAGTTTCCTCGAAGCCGAGAACATGACGGGCGGCTATGGCGCCGCCGACATCCTGCACGGCTGCACGCTGAAAGTCGAGAAAGGCCAGATCGCGGTCATCGTCGGCCCGAACGGCGCTGGCAAATCGACCGCGATGAAGGCCGTCTTCGGGATGCTGAAGCTGCGCGGCGGCCATGTGAAACTGGATGGCGAAGACATCACCACCCTCTCGCCGCAAGAGCGCGTGCACAAGGGCATGGGTTTCGTGCCGCAGGTCAACAACGTCTTCCCGACCATGTCGGTCGAGGAAAACCTGGAGATGGGTGCCTTCATCCGCCCCGACGATTTCCGCGGCACGATGGAGCAGGTCTATGACCTCTTCCCGATCCTCAAGGAAAAGCGCCATCAGAACGCGGGGGAGCTCTCGGGCGGCCAGCGTCAGCAGGTGGCCGTGGGCCGCGCGCTGATGACACAGCCCAAGCTTCTGATGCTCGACGAACCCACCGCTGGCGTGTCGCCCATCGTGATGGACGAGCTTTTCGACCGGATTATCGAGGTCGCCCGCACCGGCATCTCGATCCTGATGGTCGAGCAGAACGCGCGCCAGGCGCTTGAGATCGCGGACCAGGGCTATGTGCTTGTCCAGGGCGCGAACAAATACACCGACACCGGGGCCGCGCTGATGGCCGATCCCGAAGTCCGCCGCACCTTCCTGGGGGGCTGAGATGGATTTTCTGAACGCGATCGTCGCGATCCTCAACTATGTCTTCGTGCCAGCCACCGCCTATGGCGCACAGCTGGCGCTTGGCGCGCTTGGCGTCACGCTGATCTACGGCATCCTGCGATTCTCGAACTTCGCCCATGGCGACACGATGGCCTTCGGCACCGCGATGACGATCCTCGTCACCTGGGGGCTGCAAAAGCTGGGCCTGCACTTCGGCCCGCTGCCGACGGCCCTGATTGCCCTGCCCTTCGGCATCGCGATCACGGCGGCTTTCGTGCTGGCCACCGACCGCGCGGTCTATGCCTATTACCGCAAGGTGCGCGCGGCGCCCGTGATCCTCGTCATGGTCTCGGTTGGTGTGATGTTCGTGATGAACGGCGTCACCCGCTTCGTGATCGGCGTGGATGAGATCCAGTTCACCGATGGCGCCCGTTTCGTCATTTCGGCGAAGGGTTTCCGCGAGGCCACCGGCCTGGCCGAGCCGCTGGCGATCCGCACCACGCAGGTGCTGACGGTGGTCCTGGCGGGGCTGGTCGTCTGGGCGCTGTTTTGGTTCCTCAACAAGACCCGCACCGGCAAGTCGATGCGTGCCTTCTCGGATAACGAGGATCTGGCGCTTTTGTCCGGCATCAACCCCAACCATGTCGTCGCGGTGACCTGGATCATCGCCGCCGCGCTCGCCACCACGGCCGGGGTGCTTTACGGCCTTGATAAAAGCTTCAAGGCGTTCAACTACTTCCAGCTTCTGTTGCCGATCTTCGCCTCGGCGATCGTGGGCGGCCTTGGCAACCCGCTTGGCGCCATCGCGGGCGGCTTCATCATCGCCTATTCCGAGGTCGCCGTGACCTATGCCTGGAAGAAGGTCGCCACCTACGCGATCCCCGGCTTCGAGGCCGAGGGCCTGATGCAGCTCCTCTCGACCGAGTATAAATTCGCCGTCAGCTTCGCGATCCTGATCATCGTCCTGCTGTTCAAACCCACGGGTCTTTTCAAGGGGAAAGCGGTATGAGCCAACACCAACCCACCGCCGCAAAGGGTGGCGCGCTGCGTGCGCCGCTGTTCTTCCTGATCATGGCCGGGCTGATCGTGCTTGAGGGGATGACCTCGGGCTGGAATGGCGCGCTTGGCATTCTCAACATGGGCCTGATCTCGGCGATCCTCGCGCTTGGCGTGAACATGCAATGGGGCTACGCGGGCCTGTTCAACACCGGCGTCGTCGGCTTCATCGCACTTGGCGGCCTTGCCCCCGTGCTGATCTCCATGCCCCCCACGCCCGGAGCCTTCTCGGCCGGTGGCTGGCAGATTCTGATCGCGCTCCTGATCGCGGTCGCGAGCCTCGTTCTGACCATCTGGCTGAATGGCCGCCTCAAGGGCAAGGCGCGCGCGCTTGGCGTTATCGCCGTTCTAGTCGCGGGCTTCTTCCTCTACCGTGCGGTCTTCGACCCGGCGGTCGAGGCGGTCCAGGCGATCAACCCCTCGGCGCTTGGCTATCTCGGCGGTCTCGGCCTGCCGACACTCTTCGCCTGGCCTGTCGGCGCGCTTCTTGCTGCGGGCGCGGCCTGGGTTATCGGCAAAACCGCGCTCGGTCTGCGCTCGGATTACCTCGCCATCGCCACGCTCGGCATCGGGGAGATCATCGTCTCGGTCCTGCGGAACGAGGAATGGCTGGCCCGCGGTGTTCTGAACGTGAACGGCATCCCTCGCCCCTGGCCCGTCCCATACGAGATCGCCCTTCAGGAAAGCCCTGCTTTCGTGGAACGCATGGCGGCACTCGGCGTCGATCCGGTGACAGGCTCGACCGTCCTCGTGAAACTGCTCTATACCGGGCTCTTCGTGATCGTGCTCGCGCTCCTGTTGATCGCTGCCCAACTCGCGCTGAACTCGCCCTGGGGCCGCATGATGCGCGCCATCCGCGACAATGAGATCTCGGCCGCCGCCATGGGCAAGAACGTCACCCGCCGCCACTTGCAGATCTTCGTCATCGGCTCCGCTGTGATCGGTCTTGCTGGCGCCATGATGATCTCGCTCGACGGCCAGATGACACCCTCCAGCTACAATCCGCTGCGCTACACCTTCCTGATCTGGGTGATGGTGATTGTCGGCGGCTCGGGCAACAACTGGGGCTCGGTTCTGGGCGGCGTGCTGATCTGGTATCTCTGGATCAAGGCCGAGGTCTGGGGCCCCAACCTCATGGGTATGATCACCGATCAGCTCTCCGATGGCGCAGTCAAACGGCACCTCGTCGATTCGGCGGCCCATATGCGCCTGATCGTCATGGGCCTCGTGCTGATCCTCGTGCTGCGCTTCAGCCCACGAGGGCTGCTGCCAGAGCGATAAGAACGAGCGAAACGGGGGGCCACGCGCCCCCCTTTCCTTTCTTCTTGGCCCAAATACCTCGGGGGTCCGGGGGCAGCGCCCCCGGCCTCTTGCTTTCCGAACTTTCCCCGCCTATTCCCCGCACATGACCCAGCACCAACGCCTCCTCATCATCGACTTCGGCTCCCAGGTCACGCAGCTGATTGCGCGCCGCCTGCGCGAGTTGAACGTCTATTGCGAAATCCACCCGTACCAGAACGTGACCGACGCGTTCCTGGCCGATTTCGCCCCCAAAGCGATCATCTTCTCGGGTGGACCGGACAGCGTCACCCGTGAGGGCTCTCCCCGTCCGCCGAAATCCGCCTTCACACTTGGCGTGCCGATCCTCGGGATCTGCTACGGCCAGCAGGTGATGATGCAGGAACTGGGCGGCCTCGTGGAAAGCGGTCATGGCACCGCCGAGTTCGGCCGCGCCTTCGTGACCCCCACGGGCACGAACCTCGCCATTCTGGATGGCTGGTTCTCCGAGGGCCGCGAGCAGGTCTGGATGAGCCACGGCGATCACGTCTCGCGCATCGCTCCGGGCTTCGAGGTCTTTGGCACCTCGCCCGGCGCGCCCTTCGCGATCACTGCGGACCTCAAGCGCAATTTCTTCGCCGTGCAGTTCCACCCCGAGGTGCACCACACCCCGCGCGGCGCGAAACTCTACGAGAACTTCATCCGCCTCGCGGGCTTCACCGGCGACTGGACGATGGCCTCCTACAAGGATGACGCCATTGCCAAGATCCGCGAGCAGGTCGGCGACAAGCGCGTGATCTGTGGCCTTTCGGGCGGCGTTGACAGCTCGGTCGCGGCGGTGCTGATCCACGAAGCCATCGGTGACCAGCTCACCTGCGTCTTCGTTGACCATGGCCTGATGCGTCAGGGCGAGGCGGGCGAGGTTGTCTCGATGTTCCGCGACAACTACAACATCCCGCTGATCGCCGCCGACGAGTCCGAATTGTTCCTGGGCGAGCTCGAGGGTGTCACCGACCCCGAGGTCAAGCGCAAGACCATCGGTCGCCTGTTCATCGACGTGTTCCAGAAATACGCCGACGAGATCGAGGGCGCCGAGTTCCTGGCCCAAGGCACGCTCTACCCCGACGTCATTGAATCGGTCAGCTTCTCTGGTGGCCCCTCGGTCACCATCAAGTCGCACCACAATGTGGGCGGCCTGCCCGAGAAGATGGGCCTGAAACTGGTCGAGCCGCTGCGCGAACTTTTCAAGGATGAGGTCCGCGCCCTTGGCCGCGAGCTTGGCCTGCCCGAGAAGTTCATCGGCCGCCATCCTTTCCCCGGCCCGGGCCTCGCGATCCGCTGCCCCGGCGAGATCACACGCGAAAAGCTCGAGATCCTGCGCCAGGCCGACGCGGTCTATATCGACCAGATCCGCAAGCATGGCCTTTACGACGAGATCTGGCAGGCCTTTGTCGCGATCCTGCCGGTGCGCACCGTGGGCGTGATGGGCGACGGACGCACCTATGACTACGCCTGCGCACTGCGCGCCGTGACCTCGGTCGATGGCATGACCGCCGACTACTACCCCTTCACCCACGAGTTCCTTGGCGAAACCGCCACGCGGATCATCAACGAGGTCAAGGGAATCAACCGGGTCACCTATGATATCACGTCGAAGCCCCCGGGCACGATCGAGTGGGAATAAGCCATCAGGCCCGCGTCGCAAGATGCGGGCCTTTTGCTATGGAGGCGCCGATGACGCTGTATCTTTCCGGTCGTCTGATCTGTTCCGACGCAAAGCAGGCCGAAATCGTGCGCGCGCATCTGCCCGAACATATCCGCCTGACGCATCTCGAACCCGGTTGCCAGAGTTTTCAGGTCACCCAGACCGACGATCCGCTTGTTTGGATGGTCGAAGAGGCCTTCACTGATCGCGCCGCGTTCGACGCACATCAGGCGCGCACGCGCGCCAGCGACTGGGGCCATGCCACCAAGGGCATTCCGCGCGAATACGAGATCCGCGAGGATTAAGCCTTCGCGGCTTTCTTCGCCTCGACCACTTTCTCGGCCAGTTCCTTGGCGATGGCAAAGGTGCCCTTGATCTTGTCGTTGTCCGAGGTCCACTCTCGCTGGATCACCACCTTGTTGCCGTTGATCCGGGCCTGACCGCGCTGCGCCTGAAGGAACTCGACCAGCCCCGCCGGGTTCGGGAACTTGTCGTTGTGGAACTGCACCGTCGCGCCTTTCGGCCCGGCATCGAGCCGCGCGATATGGGCGCGCTTGCACATGCCCTTGATCCGAATGACCAGAAGAAGCGTGTTCACCTCTTTCGGCAACGGGCCGAACCGGTCGATCAATTCTGCGGCAAAGCCCTCCAGCTCGACCTTGGTCGTCAGGCCCGACAGACGCCGGTAAAGGCCAAGCCGCACGTCAAGATCGGGGACATAGACCTCGGGGATCATCACCGGCACACCGATATTGATCTGCGGCGACCATTCGCCATCATCGCCCGCCTCGGTCAGCTCACCCGATTTCAGCTTGGAGATCGTCTCTTCCAGCATCGCCTGGTACAACTCGTAGCCGACTTCCTTGATATGGCCCGACTGCTCTTCACCCAGAAGGTTCCCGGCGCCGCGCAGGTCAAGATCCTGGCTGGCAAGATTGAACCCCGCGCCGAGGCTATCGAGGCTGCCCAGCAACCGCAGCCGCTTGGTCGCCTGCGGCGTCAGCGGCAGGCGCGGCTTGGTGGTCAGGTAGCAATAGGCGCGCAGCTTGGCGCGCCCGACCCGGCCACGGATCTGGTAAAGCTGGCTCAGGCCGAACATGTCTGCGCGATGCACGATCATTGTGTTGGCGGTCGGAATATCCAGACCGGATTCCACGATGGTCGTGGCCAGCAGCACATCGGCCTTGCCGTCGTAGAAGGCGTTCATACGGTCGTCGAGTTCCCCCGCCGCCATCTGCCCATGCGCCACCATGTAGCTGACCTCGGGGACGTGGGTTCTCAGGAACTCCTCAACCTCGGCCAGATCCGAGATACGCGGCACCACATAGAAGCTTTGGCCGCCGCGATAGCGTTCGCGCAGCAGTGCCTCGCGGATGGTGACAGCGTCGAACTCGCTCACATAGGTGCGGATCGCCAGACGGTCCACGGGCGGCGTGCCGATGATCGACAGATCGCGCACCCCGGTCAGCGACAGTTGCAGCGTGCGCGGAATGGGCGTCGCGGTCAGCGTCAGCACATGAATCTCGGAGCGCATCTCTTTCAGCCGCTCCTTGTGCTGAACGCCGAAGTGCTGCTCTTCGTCGATGACCAGCAGGCCGAGGTTGCGGAATTTCACTCCCTTGGCCAGCACCGCGTGGGTGCCGATTACGATATCGACCGTGCCCTCGGCCAGCCCCTCGCGGGTCTGGTTTGCGGCCTTCGCGGACACGAAGCGCGAGAGCGGGCGCACGGTGATGGCGGTGCCGCGGAAACGCTCGGCGAAGGTCTTGTAGTGCTGGCGCGCAAGCAGCGTCGTGGGTGCGATCACCGCCACCTGCACGCCGGATTGCGCCGCAACAAAGGCCGCGCGCATGGCGACCTCGGTCTTGCCAAAGCCCACATCGCCCACGACCAGACGATCCATCGGGCGGCCCGCTCTCAGATCCTCGACCACATCGTCGATGGCGCCCAACTGATCGTCGGTCTCGGTATAGGGGAAGCGCGCGGCGAAGGATTCCCACTCGTGATGCGGGGCCTCAAGGATAGGTGCTGCGCGCAGAAGGCGCTCGGCCGCGATGCGCATCAGACGGTCGGCAATCTGGCGGATACGTTCCTTCAGCTTGGCCTTCTTGGCCTGCCAAGCACCACCGCCCAGCTTGTCGAGCAGCCCCTCCTCATGCCCGTAACGGCTGAGAAGTTCGATGTTCACCACCGGAAGATACAGCCGGTCGCCGCCGGCGTATTCCAGCAAGACACAATCGAGCGGCGCGCCAAGCGCCTGCACCGTCTCAAGCCCCTTGTAACGCCCCACGCCGTGATCGACATGGACCACCAGATCGCCGGGGCTGAGCGAGGTCGCCTCGGTCAGAAAGTTCTCGGCCTTGCGCTTCTTCTTGGGGCGCGTCACGAGGCGGTCGCCCAGCACGTCCTGCTCGGAGATGACGGTCAGCCCGTCGGCCTCGAACCCCTGATCGAGCGCCCAGATCGTAAGGTTGACACCCGGTTTGACCTCGCGCGCATCGCGGATCAGCCGTGCGCCGGTCAGGCCCTCATCTTCCATCAGCCCCTTGAGGCGCTCGCGCGCGCCCTCGGACCATGACGCCAGAACCACCGGTCCAATCGCCAATTTTGCCTCAACATGGTCTTTCAGCGCACTGAAAAGGCTCACATTTTCAAGTTGCCGTTCTGGCGCGAAGTTGCGGCCGATCCGCGCCTCGGCGTTCAGGATACCCGGGCCTGGGGGTGCGGACAGCACCTGCAGGCGCAGCACCCGGCGCGTGGCCAGCGCGGCATCCCAGGCGGCCTCGGACAGATAGAGCAGTTCTGGCGGTGCGGGTTTGTAGACCGTATCGACCCGGTCGCGGCGGGTCATCGCCTCGCGCCGCGTGTCGTACTGATCGGCGATACTTTCCCAACGCGCGTCGCGCTGTGGGTCGATCTGGTCGTCAAGCATGATCGATGCCTCGGGGAGGTAATCGAAGAGCGACTCGAGCCGTTCATGGAAGAAGCCGAGCCAATGTTCCATCCCCGCGTGTTTGCGGCCTGCGCTGACGGCTTCGTAGAGCGGGTCTTCTGCCCCGCCCGCGCCAAACTCCACCCGATAGTTCTGCCGGAAGCGCGTGATCGAGGCCTCGTCGAGAATAACCTCGGAGACGGGCGCAAACTCGACCACCTTGAGCTGTTCGGTCGTGCGCTGCGTCACCGGATCGAAACGCCGCGCGCCGTCGAGCACATCGCCAAACAGATCCAGCCGTACCGGCCCGGCCTCGCCCGGCGGATAAATGTCGATAATCCCGCCACGCACGGCATAGTCTCCGGGCTCGGACACGGTCGAGGCGGGCGAAAAGCCCATACGCGCCAGAAACTCGCGCAGCGCCTTTTCGTCGATCCGCCCACCGACCTTGGCGGTAAAGCTCGCCCCCGCGACCAATTCGCGCGCAGGCACGCGCTGCATGGCTGCATTGAGCGTGGTCAGCAGCACAAACGGACCGGGCACCCCCGTCGCAAGCGCCGCCAGCGTCGCCATCCGGGCCGCCGAGACATCAGGATTGGGCGAGACGCGATCATAGGGCAGACAATCCCAGGCCGGGAAGTTCAGCACAACGGCCTCGGGCGCGAAAAACGCCAGCGCGGCGCGCATGGCCTCCAGCCGCCGGTCGTCGCGCGCGATATGCACGACGGGCCGCCCCCGTGCCAGTTCCTTGGCGATCAGTTTGCCGTCAAAGCCCTCGGGGGCGCCGGAAAGTACAAGATGCTCCATCGCGCTGAGGTATCCGCCTGCTGCCCGGTGTCAAGAGTGCTTAGCCGAAGGTCCAGAGCCGGAAGTTCTGGATCATGCCCCAAAGCGCCGTCACCACGATGGCGAGGATGCCAATCGCCTGAATCTTGAGCCGGTGATAGGCCAGCGCCTTGGCGATATCGTCTGGGTCAGGTTCGGCCTTGAGCGTCGCTTCAAGCCGGCCCGCCGCGCGCAGGCTCAGCAGCCCCACGCAGGCCAGCGGCAACAGGATCAACACCGTCGCCTGTGCGAATTCGGCGCCATAGCCGAAGCCAAGGATCAGCAAGGTTGTCAGGATGAAGGGCACCATAACCGCCAGCAGCATCCCGCCGTCGCGCCAGATGGTCAGAATGCGCGTGACGCTGACGCGGGTCATCGCCACCAGCTCGACCCCGGCCTGGCCGCCCTTGCGCCGCGCACGCAGCACCATGTCGAAAGGCACGCCCAACACCCAGTGCGAGGCCGACGACCATGTCACCGCCAGCGCGATCCAATACCACAAATTGGAAAAGGAACGCATGTCGATGACGGAAAAGAGCGTATCGAGAATACTCAAAGGCGCCTCTGCCAATTGCTTTGGCCCGACACTAGACCATCGGGCGGGGCAGTCAAATTCTTAGCGCCGCAGAGCCGACGCTTTGACTTGTTCCGGGGCGCGATCCGTGGCACCTCCTTGAGAAGTCAGAGGAGTGAGAGCCATGAATCCGATCCTTCCGCCCTTCCCGCATACCCGCCTGCGCCGTATGCGCCGCACGCAGGCCCTGCGCGATCTGGCGCAGGAAAACCGGCTGAGCGTCAAGGACTTGATCTGGCCGATCTTCATCACCGATGTGCCCGGCGCGGATGTCGAGGTCTCCTCGATGCCGGGCGTGTTCCGCATGACGCTTGATGGTGCGGTGCGCGCCGCCGAAGAGGCCGCCAAGCTCGGCATCCCGGCGATCTGCCTGTTCCCCTACACCGACCCCGCTGTGAAGACCGAGACCTGCGAGATGGCCTGGAACCCCGAGAATATCTCGAACCGGGTGATCCGCGCGATCAAGGCCGAGGTTCCCGAGATCGCGATCATGACCGATATCGCGCTCGACCCCTATAACGCCAACGGCCATGACGGGCTGGTGCGCGACGGCGTGATCCTGAACGACGAAACGGTCGAGTGCCTCGTGAAAATGGCAATCGCGCAGGCCGAGGCGGGCGCCGATATCCTTGGCCCCTCGGATATGATGGACGGCCGGATCGGCGCGATGCGCGCGGCGCTGGAGGCTGCGGGCCATTCCGATGTGACGATCCTGAGCTATGCGGCGAAATATGCCTCGGCGTTCTATGGCCCGTTCCGCGATGCGGTGGGGGCGACAGGCGCACTCAAGGGCGACAAGAAGACCTATCAGATGAACCCGGCCAATGGCGACGAGGCGATCCGCCTGGTTGCCCGCGATCTGGCCGAGGGCGCGGATATGGTGATGGTCAAGCCGGGGATGCCCTATCTCGACATCTGTCGGCGCGTAAAGGATGCCTTCGGCGTGCCGACCTATGCCTATCAGGTCTCGGGTGAGTACGCGATGCTGATGGCGGCGGTGAAGAACGGCTGGCTCGACCACGACAAGGTCATGCTGGAAAGCCTGATGTCCTTCCGCCGGGCGGGTTGCGATGGCGTTCTGAGCTACTTCGCCCCTGCGGCCGCACGTCTGCTGGCGCAAGGCTGATCGGCGAAGGCTTGCCGCGGCAGTCAAGAACAAGTGACAACGGCCCGTTTGTGCCCTATAAGTTGTGGCCAACGGGCCGCAACAAGGCCTGACCCAAGAGCGGAGCAGCATATGACGAACCTTTCCAGACGCAGCGTCCTTGTGCTTGGCGGAGCGGGGCTTGGCCTTGCCGCCTGCGGTAATGGCATCGGCAGCAGCGGCGCCGCGCGGATCGACGCGCGGGTGGATGCGACGCGCGATTACCTGATCCAGAAATACCCCGGCACGCAGGATCTGATGCGCAAGGCGGTGGGCGTGCTTTACATGCCGCTGATCACCGAGGCGGGCTTTGGCATCGGCGGCTCGTATGGCCAGGGCGCATTGCGGATCAACAATGTGACGGTCGATTACTACTCGGCGGCCTCGGCATCCTTCGGGTTCCAGATCGGCGCACAGCAATATGCCCATGCGCTGTTCTTCATGACCGAGAACGCCCTTGCCGATTTCCGCCGCGCCGATGGCTGGGAAGCCGGGGCGGATGCACGCTACGCCCTGCCCGACCGTGGCGGCGCGATCGGCGCCGATACCACGACTTCGCTTGCGCCGGTCATCGCATTGGTCTTCGGTCAGGCTGGCCTGATCGCAGGCGCGACGCTGGCAGGCACCAAATACACCCGGATCATCCCCTGATCCGGGCCCCGGGTGCGCGTTCGTCGCGCGCCCTCAGCTTCCGTAGATGATGCGAACGTAGTTCTTGGTTTCGCGATAAGGCGGCACGCCGCCGTATTTTTCCACGGCCTCGGGCCCCGCGTTATAAGCGGCCAAGGCCAAGCGCCAGCTGCCGAAGCGATTATACATCATGCGCAGATAGCGCGCCCCGCCTTCGAGGTTCTGGCGCGGGTCATTGGGATTGACCCCCAGATTTGCGGCCGTGCCGGGCATCAGCTGCGCAAGTCCGCGCGCACCCTTGGGCGAGACCGCATTCGGGTTCCAGCCGCTTTCCTGCTGCACAAGGCGCAGGAACAGATCCTCAGGCACGCCATGGCGGTTCGCGGCGGCGCGGGCGACCGGCATATACTCACCCTTGTAGCGCCCGGTGTAGCGCGGCATCGCGCCCGAGATCTCGGTCAGCAGGTCGGATTTCGGCTTGAGGCGCGTCGAGTTCTCATACTGCGTCGCCGCCCGGCTATCGAGCACGCGGGTCTGATTGCGAAACAGCATGGTGCGGGATTTGGAAGAGCTGCCGGACAGTGAAAGCCCCTCGGCATGGGCAACGGAGATTGTAACCGGCGCCAGACTCACCGTCAGGCACACCGCCATCAGACCGGCCAATTTCCGCATTGGTATCACCGCTCACTACCCCATTATGCGCGGCATTATACGCAAAAAGCCTTGCTTGGAAAGCGCGCCGTCAATGCCCTCGGCGGAGGCTGGCCGAGACCGTCTAAGGCGAGGGCGGGTCGCCGGTGCACCCGCCTCTTCTGATCGGGCGGACCATGCTCTATACCCGTTGGGACAAATCAGAATCGCCGCGCCTACTGGGACGCGGCCACCAAGGCGGAGGAATTCATGGCCGGCAGCGTCAACAAGGTCATTCTGGTGGGAAATCTGGGCCGCGACCCCGAGGTGCGCAGCTTCGCGAACGGCGGCAAGGTGTGCAACCTGCGCATCGCGACTTCCGAGACCTGGCGTGACCGCAACTCGGGTGAGCGCAAAGAACGCACCGAGTGGCATTCGGTCGCCATCTTCTCCGAGCCGCTGGCGAAAATCGCCGAGCAGTATCTGCGCAAGGGCTCGAAAGTCTATATCGAGGGCCAGCTTGAGACCCGCAAATGGCAAGATCAAAGCGGCCAGGATCGCTACACGACCGAAGTCGTGCTGCGCCCGTTTAGCGGCAACCTGACCCTTCTCGACAGCCGCGACGGCGGCGGCGGCAGCCAGGGTGGTGGTGGCTCCTACGGCGGCGGCCAGGGCGGCGGCTATGATGAAGGCCCGTCCTACGGCGGCTCGTCGGGTAGCTCATCGGGCGGTGGCCGCTCGGATTTCGACGACGAAATCCCGTTCTGAACGCAGGAATTCGAAGGGGCCCCGCGGGGCCCCTTTTCGCATCAGTCGAGCTTGCGCAGCCGTGCCAGCAGCGAGGACGTATCCCAACGCCCGCCGCCCATCTTCTGCACTTCCTTGTAGAACTGATCGACCAGCGCCGTCACCGGCAGGCTTGCGCCGGTCTCATTGGCCGTATCGAGACAGATCCCCAGATCCTTGCGCATCCAGTCGACCGCGAAACCGAAATCGTAGCGGTCCGCCTCCATGGTCTTGTAGCGGTTGGCCATCTGCCAGGAACCGGCGGCACCCTGGCTGATCACCTCGACGACGTCCGAAATCGACAGCCCTGCCTTTTCAGCGAAGTGCAGGCTTTCGGATAGGCCCTGCACGAGGCCCGCGATCGCGATCTGGTTGCACATCTTGGTCATCTGGCCCGCGCCCGACTCGCCCAGACGGCGGCAGATCTTGGCATAGGCGTCGATCACCGGCTCGGCCTTGGCGTAGTCATCCACTGCGCCGCCGCACATCACCGACAGCACGCCATTCTCGGCGCCCGCCTGCCCGCCCGAGACCGGAGCATCCACAAACCCCAGCCCGGCGTCTGCCGCAGCCGCCGACAGCTCGCGCGTGACGGCCGCCGAAACCGTCGTGTGATCGACAAAGATCGCGCCCTTCTTCATGCCTGCAAAGGCGCCGTTCTCACCCAGACAGACCGCACGCAGATCGTCGTCATTGCCCACGCAAGCCATCACGAAATCGCAATCGCGCGCCGCATCGGCGGGCGTGGCCGCCCATTCGCCCTTGTGATGGCGCACCCAGGCCTCGGCCTTGGCGGCGGTGCGGTTGTAAACCGTCACCTCATGCCCCTTTGCCGCAAGGTGACCAGCCATCGGGAAACCCATCACCCCGAGCCCAAGAAACGCAATTTTCGCCACAGTCACCCCTCCGTTATCCGCGTTGAACATTCGCTTAGCCTGACTTAGTAACGCTGGTGCCTGCGCCGTCAACTGCGGTGACCGGTCTGCCCGATAGCTCTTGCCCCGGAACGCGCCATGTTCACCCTGTTCAGATGGATGGTCCGCATCGTCTCGACCGCGCTGCTTTCGGTCATGCTCGGGGGCTTTTTCATCTGGTATTTCGCCTCGCGCTCGCTGCCCGATTACAATGCGGCCTACGCGGTTGAGGGCATCTCGGCACCGGTCGAGATCGTGCGCTCGACCGAGGATGTGCCGCATATCTTCGGCGCCTCCGACCACGATGTCTTCTTCGCGCTCGGCCTTGCCCATGCCGAGGACCGTCTGTGGCAGATGACCGTGATGCGCCGCACCGTGCAGGGCCGCCTGTCAGAGGTTTTCGGCGCCGACACGCTGAAGACGGACGAGTTGATGCGCCGCCTCGATCTCTATGGTGCCGCGATCGAGTCCGTTTCAGCGCAGGATGCGGATACGCTGGCCGCGCTGGAGGCCTATTCGGCGGGCGTCAATCAATGGATCGAGCTGGTCAACGAGGGCGCGCGCGGCCGTGGCGCGCCCGAATTCTTCCTCTTCGATGCCCCGATTGCCTATTGGACCCCGGCGGATTCGCTTGCGATCCTGAAGCTGCTCTCGGTGCAACTTGAATCCCAGTTCAACGAAGAGGTGCTGCGCGCCCGCGTCTCGATGCTGGGTCAGGACTGGACCCGCGACATCATGCCCGACATGCCGGGGCAAGGTGTGGCCGCGCTGCCCGACTATGCCGCGCTCTTCCCGACCGTACCGCGCAATGTCCAGACCGCTCTGGCCGCGCCCGACGCTATGTCGCCCTTCCCCCCACGCCATTTCGCCGGGGCATCGAACGCCTTTGCCGCCGCGCCTGAGCGTTCGGCAGCCGGTGGATCCCTGCTGGCCAACGATCCGCACCTTGGGCTGACCGCGCCTTCGGTCTGGTATCTCGCGCGGGTCGAGCTTGCCTCGGGCGGGGTCATCGGCGGCACAATCCCGGGCATTCCGCTGGTGCTGACGGGGCGCAATGCCGAGCTTGGTTGGGGCATCACCTCTGCCTATGCCGACACGCTTGACCTTTACATCGAAGAGCTGAACCCCGCCGACCCCGAGCGGTACCGCACCCCGGCAGGATGGGAGGCATTCGCGACCCGCCGAGCGATCATTCAGGTCAAGGACGCCGATCCGGTCACCTTGACCCTGCGCTGGACGACGAACGGCCCCGTGCTGCCCGGCGGCCATTTCAACCTGGCCAGCGTTACCCCGCCCGGCCATGTCGTCTCGCTCAATTGGACGGCGCTGTCGCGTCAGGACAGCTCGATGAGCGCGGGGCTTGCGCTAATGCGCGCGCGCTCGGTCACCGAGGCTGCAACGGCGGGCGAGCGTTACATCGCGCCCGCGCAGAACCTGATCCTTGCCGACCAGACCAGCGTCGGCATGGTTACGATCGGGCGCCTACCCGCGCGCGATCCGGGCCACGCAACGCAGGGTCGGATGCCCTCGCCCGGCTGGGAAGCCGCGAACCGCTGGACCGGCTTCCTGCCCTATGACGACAATCCGAAGTTCCTGAACCCCGAGGGCGGGATCGTCATCAACACCAACAACAAGACGGTTGACCGTCCGTTCCCCCGCCATGTCTCCTATGATTGGGGCGACAGCCAGCGCGTGTTGCGCCTGACCCGCCTGATGGGCGAGCGCGAGGTCCATTCGCGCGAAAGCTTCATCGCCGCACAGCTCGATACCGTCTCGCCCGCCGCGCGCGGCCTGCTGCCGCTGGTCGGGGCCGATCTGTGGTTCACCGGTGCCCCCGCCCCCGACGGCACCCCCGAGCGGATGCGCCAGCGCGCACTGGAACTGCTTGCCGCCTGGGACGGTGAGATGAACGAGCACCTGCCCGAGCCGCTGATCTATGCGGCCTGGATGCGCGCGCTGCAAAACCGCCTGATCCGCGACGAACTGGGGCCGCTCGCCACCGAGTTCACGCAGCTTGAGCCGCTTTTTGTCGAGCGCGTCTTCCGCAACACCGACGGCGCAGGTCGCTGGTGCGATGTCATGCAATCGGCCCCGGTCGAGACCTGCACCGATATCGCCCGCATGGCGCTGGACGACGCGCTGCTGGAACTGCGCGCGAAATTCGGCACCAAGGTCGAAAGCTGGCGTTGGGGCGATGCGCACGAGGCTTTGCAAGACCATCAGGTTCTGGGCCGCGCGCCGCTGCTTGGCTGGGTGACGAATATCCGCCAATCGACCTCGGGCGGCGATTTCACCCTGATGCGCGGCATGACCAAGGGGACGGAACCGAATCCCTTCGCCAACGTCCATGCGGCGGGCTTCCGTGGCGTCTATGACTTCGCCGACCCCGACAGTTCGGTCTTCGTGATCGCAACGGGGCAATCGGGTCATCCGCTCAGCCGCCATTATGACGATCTGTCGGTCCTGTGGCGCCGGGGCGAGTATATCCCGATGTCGCTTGACCCCGAACTCGCGCGCGCAGCCGCCGCCGGCATCACCCGGCTTGAACCCGCAGCACCGGCCGAATGATCAGAGCGATTTGAAGCGATGGCGTTGGCTTGAGGACCAGTTCACCTCAAGCTGCCAACCGTCTTCGGTCTCGGTCTCGGCGCGCACCACGTTTTGTTCATGCAGCCAGGCGCGGGCACGTCCGCGCTCGAAGGGCAGCTTCAGCGACTCGTCGTAGCGTTCCTCGCCCAAGCGGGTTTCGATGGCCGAGAGCAGGGCGTCCAGCCCCTCGCCCGTAATCGCCGAAACCGCTTGAATATCGTTGCGCCTCGCATCCTGCACCAGAAGCGCGTCGCGCATCTGCGGCGAGAGCGCGTCGATCTTGTTCCAGACCTCAAGCAGCGGAACATCCTCATCCACGCCAAGGGATTCGAGGATCTCACCCACGTCGGCGGCCTGCTCTTCGGTCTCGGGGTGGGCGATGTCGCGCACGTGCAGGATGAGGTCGGCCTCCAGCACCTCTTCCAGCGTCGCGCGGAAGGCCGCAACCAATTCATGCGGCAGGTCCGAGATGAAGCCCACCGTATCCGACAGGATCACCTTGCGCCCCGATGGCAGGGTGATGCCCCGCATCGTCGGGTCGAGCGTGGCAAAAAGCATGTCCTTGGCCATCACGTCGGCGCCGGTCATCCGGTTGAAAAGCGTAGATTTTCCGGCGTTCGTGTAGCCCACCAGAGCGACGATGGGGAACGGCACCTTGCGGCGCGCGGCACGGTGCAACTCGCGCGTTTTCACGACTTTCGAGAGCTGGCGCTTGATGCGGATCACCTGATCGTCAATGGCGCGACGGTCGGCCTCGATCTGGGTTTCACCGGGGCCGCCGACGAAGCCGAGGCCACCACGCTGACGCTCCAGGTGGGTCCAGGCGCGCACGAGGCGCGTGCGCTGATAGCTGAGCGCCGCAAGCTCGACCTGCAACACGCCTTCCCGCGTGCGCGCGCGATCCGCGAAAATCTCAAGGATCAGGCCGGTGCGGTCGAGCAGTTTGACGCTCCATTCCTTTTCCAGGTTGCGCTGCTGCACCGGGCTGACAGGGCCATCGACCAGAACCAGATCGACCTCGCCCTCATCCAGGCGCTCTTTCAGTTCGGCCAGCTTGCCGGTGCCGAACAGATGCCCGGCATGGGGCTTGGGCAGGCGCACCACTTCCGAACCCGCGACCTCGATATTGGGAAGCGCGGCCGCAAGCGATACCGCCTCGGCCAGGCGATGCTCGGGCATGCGTCTTGCATCCGCAGCCTTGAGGTCCGGATGCAAGATATAGGCCCGTGTGGGCCGTTCACGCTGGAAGATCGGGTCGCTCAGTCTTCGCCCTCGTAGAGGGAGATCGGCTGACCCGGCATGATCGTCGAAATCGCGTGCTTGTAGACAAGCTGGCTCTGGCCATCGCGGCGCAGGAGCACGCAGAAATTGTCAAACCAGGTAATCACACCCTGAAGTTTGACCCCGTTAATGAGGAAAATCGTTACCGGAACCTTGGTTTTGCGAACGTGATTGAGGAAAGCGTCCTGCAGGTTCTGTTTATCGGCTGCCATTCTTATTATGCCTTTGTTCTGTCGCGCGTCTGGATGCTTAGCACTCCGTTTGCTCAGTATGCGAAAGAAATGGATAGATTCCACCCCTAAAAACAGTCCGTTACGGACCTATCCGCAGCGTTTGCAGTGTAGTGAGGGCTCGTTTGCGCTATCCGCGCCAAAGCTCGGGGTTGAAGAGTGCGATGATGGCGAGGGTTTCAAGCCTGCCCAGCACCATCGCCAAGGCGAGAATCAGGCGTGTGGAATCGCTCAGATCGGCCCAGTAGAGAGGCGTATCGGCCGCCACCCCCGCCAGCGGGCCTGTATTCGACAGTGCTGCGATCGACAGGATCGTGGCGGGCTCAAAGGTCAGCCCGGTCAGCGACACCGCCATCATCACCACCGCGATGGACATGGCGAACAGCATGAAGAAGATCCAGGCGATATAGGCACCCTCGCGCCGCAGTCGCCGCGCAATATCGCCGCCGCCCGCGATAGAGGCCGGATGCACCAGCTTGTCCAACTCACGCTCGCCATGGCGCAGAAGTGCGTAGACCCGCAGCAGGCGCACGCCACCCGCCGTGGTGGCCACGCCGCCGCCGGTAATCACCAGCCCCGCCAGGATCAGGCCGGGCGTCCCTAGGCCCGACCAGGCGCGGGCGTCATCCCACACCGCGCTGTCAAAGCCCGTCGTCGTCAGAAACGACAGCGAGGTGAACAACCCGCCCCAGATCGACTTCAGGATCGGCCCAAGCGTCGCGGCGGGCGTTGCCACATCCAGCGCCGCGATCCAATGGCGCAGGAAAAGCACCGAGGGCACCAGCACCACGAGGCCCGCAGCCAGGCGCAGCTCCGGGTCGTCGCGCAGCCTCTCGGTCGCGCGCAGCTCGCCCCCGCCAGGCCAGAAGCGCCGCGACAGCGCCGGAATGAGGAACACGAAGATCAAAAACTCGCCCACAAGACCCGAGGGCGCGGCCCCTACCCCTCCGATCGGCGAAATCCCCGAGGTCGAGAGTGTGGACATTGCATGGCAGAGCGCCACCAGCGGTTCATCCCCCGCCATCAGAAGCGAGAGCCACAGCATCATTGTCAGGCCCAGATAGGCCGGAAACAGGCGCAGCGTGTAGTAGATGATCCGCTCACCCGCATCCGCGCTGTCATCGTGCGCCGAGGCCGTCGGCATCGGACCGCCGCTCGCCCCGCCGGAAAAGAACACCTCGAACCCGCCAAGCCGCATTGGCGCGAGCACCGCGATCGCCATCACCAGCATGAAGAACCCGCCAAGCCAGCCTACCTCGGCGCGCCACAGGTGGACCGAGGGGGCAAGACGCTCGGGCATGTAAAGCGTGGCGCCGGTGGTGGTCAGGGAAGACACCATCTCCCACCAGGCATTGTACAAACCGGTGTCGGCAACGGATTCGTTGAACGGAACGGCAAGCTGGATCGGCAAGATCGTGAATGCCGCAAGCATCGCCAGAAGATGGCTGCGCCCCTGCGGGCCGCGCGGGTTCGCGCCCGAGGCAAGCCCAAGCAGGCCCGCGAGCACCAGAAAGAGCACGGCCGAGTAGAAGAACGTGCGCGAGGTATGATAGTCGCGCACGATATAGCCATGTACCGCGGGCAACAGCATCGCCAGCGCGCTGATCCCCATCAGAATGATGATCAGCGGCAGATCCTTAAACTGGCGCAGCGCGCGGTCCAGCATGGCCGACCTCAGAAGAAGTCGATGGAGACTTGCAGCAGGCGCTCCACCTCGGGGATATCGGCGGCCAGCGCGAAGAGAACGATGACATCTCCCTCTTCGATCTTGGTGTCGCCCGAGGGCTTGATGACCTTCTCGCCCTTCATGACCGCACCCAGAAGAACCCCCTCGGGGAACTCGATGTCGCGCACCATGCGCCCGGCCAGCGGCGAGGTTCCCATGACCTGCGCCTCGATCACCTCGGCCTCAGCATCGCCGATCGAGTAGATCGCGCGCACCCGGCCCAGACGGATATGCCGCAGGATCGAGGAGACAGTCGTTGCGCGCGGGTTGATGTAGGCGTCGATGTCGAGCGGCGCCATCAGCGGCACCAGCGTTGGGTCGTTCACAAGACTGATCGCCATCTTGCAGCCCGCCTGCTTGGCGCGCACGGCAACCAGGATGTTGGTCTTGTCGTCGTCGGTCACCGCCAGAACCGCGTCGGCGCGCTCGATATTGGCTTCCTCAAGAAGCTCCGCACTCATCCCGTCGCCGTTCAGAACGATGGTGCGTTCCAGCGCATCGGCGGCCTTTTCGGCCTGCACGCGGCTGCGCTCGATCACCTTAGCGCGGATACGGTCGGTGCGGGCCTCAAGCGCGCGTGCAACGCCCATGCCGACGTTGCCGCCGCCGATGATCACAACCCGTTCTTGCTTCTTCGAGCCCTTGCCGAAGATCTCGAGCGTGCGCGAGACATCCTCGTTATGCGAGAAAACATAGATCTGGTCATTGGCAAACAGCTGATCACCCGGTTCGGGCGCGAACAGGCGCCCCTCGCGACGCACCCCGACAACCAGCGCGCGCAGGGTCGAGAACAGCTCGGTCAACTGCCGCAGCGCGGTGTTCAGGACCGGGCAATCTTCATCGAGCACAATCCCGAGCAGTTGGATCCGCCCGCCCATGAAGCTTTCGGTGTCAAAGGTCGTCGGCGCGGCGAGGCGCTGCAGCGCCGCTTCGGCGACCTCGCGCTCGGGGCTGATGATCACGTCAATCGGCAGGTGATCGCGCCGGTAAAGGTCAGAATACTGCGGGGCAAGATAGGCCTGCGCGCGGATGCGGGCGATCTTGCGGGTAATGCCAAAGACCGATTGCGCGACCTGACAGGTGACCATGTTCACCTCGTCGGAATGGGTCGCGGCGATCAGCAGGTCACAGTCGCGGGCGCCCGCGCGTTCGAGCACATCGGGATGCGATGCAAATCCCACAACGCCTTGAACATCAAGCGTATCCGAGGCGCGCCGGACCAGTTCGGGGTTCGAGTCGACGATAGTCACATCGTTGCGCTCGCCCGCCAGATGCCGCGCGATCTGCCAGCCAACCTGACCCGCGCCGCAAATGATAACCTTCATGGCACTTCTCCGCGCTGCCCCGGTTCGTTCTATGCTCCCGGCTCGGGACGGTCAATCGCGCCGCCCCGGCGCGGATCAGAAGTCGTCCTCGGTCCCGTCGAGCGTTGCGACGCGCGCGCCCGCCTTGGTCTGCGTGACCACCCCAAGCGACTTGAGCTTGCGGTGCAGGGCCGAGCGTTCCATGCCGACGAAATTCGCGGTGCGCGAGATATTGCCGCCAAAGCGGTTGATCTGGGTCAGCAGGTATTCGCGCTCGAACAGCTCGCGCGCCTCGCGCAGCGGCAGTGTCGCCAGCTGGCCGCCAAGGACAATGCGCCCCTCCTCGGCCGGGGCACTATCGCCCGGCAGTTCGCGCGCCTCGATCGGGCCGGTCCCCTCGCCCAGGATCAGAACGCGCTCGATCACATTGCGCAGTTGGCGGATGTTGCCCGGCCATTCCATCGTCTGCATCATCGCCATCGCATCTTCCGACAACTCGCGCAGCGGCAGACCCTGGGTGCGGTTGAACGCCTCGATGAAATGCTCGGACAGAAGCGGCACATCCTCGCGCCTCTCGGCCAGCGAAGGCACCGGGATCGGCACGACGTTCAGCCGATCATAAAGCTCCTGCCGGAAGCGCCCGGCGGCAATCTCGGCGCCAAGGTCGCGGGTGGTCGAACTGACGACGCGCAGATCGACGCGCACCTTGTCCGAGCCGCCGACGCGCAGGAACTGCTGATCGGTCAGCACGCGCAGGATCTTGGACTGAGTTCCCAGGGGCATCTCGGCCACTTCGTCGAAATAGATCACGCCGCCATGGGCCTGTTCGAGCAGCCCCTTTTCGATCCCGCGCTCTGAAGTTTCGCGGCCAAACAGCACCTCTTCCATCCGTTCGGGCGCGATCGAGGCGGAATTGACCGTCACGAAGGGCGCCGCGGCGCGGTTCGAATGCTGGTGGATATAGCGCGCGGCGGTTTCCTTGCCCGATCCCGGCTCGCCTGTCAGCATGATCCGCCCGTTCGACTTGGTGACCTTGTCGAGTTGATCCTTGAGCTTGCGAAACGCCACCGAGTTCCCGAGCATCTCGCCCGAGTGCAGATCGCGCCGGCGCAGGCTGGAGTTTTCGCGCCGCAGGCGCGAGGTCTCCATCGCGCGCGAGATCACCACCATCAACTGGTCGATATTGAAGGGCTTCTCGATGAAGTCATAGGCGCCCTGCTTGATCGCGGCGACGGCGATCTCGATATTGCCATGCCCCGAGATGATGATGATCGGGATATCGGGATTATCACGCTTGACCGTCTTGAGAATGTCGATCCCGTCCATCCGGCTGTCCTTCAGCCAGATGTCGAGGATCATCAGCGCGGGGGCCTCGGAATTGATCGCCTCCATGCAGTCGTCGGAATTCGCCGCCATGCGAGTGGCGAAGCCTTCGTCTTTCAGGATGTCCGCGATCAATTCGCGAATGTCTTTTTCGTCATCAACAATCAGAATGTCAGTCATCTCAATTCACCGGGGGCTCGATTCCCCGCTCCTTGATGGATCTATTGGCCGCACGGGCGCGCGGCAGTCTTATTTCGGCAAGTGCGCCGGGATGAGCACCCTCTGAAAACGCGGGCGCATCGGTCAGGACAAGCGTCCCGCCGTGTTCTTCAATGATCTTCTTCACGATGGAAAGCCCCAACCCGGTGCCTTTCGCCCGCGTCGTTACGTAGGGCTCGAACAGGCGCGTCCGCTCGGGCGGCAGGCCAATGCCGTTATCGGCGATGCGGATGGTGACCTGCGCGGGCGTGGCCTCCATGCTCACGCGTACCTCCGGATCATAACCCTCTGGCGCACCTTTTTCATACAGGCTTTCGATGGCTTCACCCGCATTCTTGATCAGGTTGGTTACGGCCTGCGAGATCATCGTGGCGTCGAGCTCCACAATCACCGGCTCTTGCGGCAGGTCGGCCACCAGCCGCGCGCCGTACAACGCCCCGTCTTGCAGCAGCACCGCGTCACGCATCAGATGCGCCAGATCATGGTCGCGCCGGTCGGGTTCGGGCATCCGCGCGAAGCGCGAGAATTCATCAACAATGCGCCGCAAGTCATTGGTTTGGCGAATGATAACGCCGGTCAACTGATCAAGAGCCTCTGCATCCTCTCCCTCGGTCAGGCGTCCGAATTTACGCTTGATGCGCTCGGCCGACAGTTGGATCGGCGTCAGCGGGTTCTTGATCTCGTGCGCGATGCGCCGCGCGACATCCCCCCAGGCAGCCATGCGCTGCGCCGAGACCAGCTCGGTCACATCATCAAACGCCACCACGTAGCCTTCGGGCGCGCCATCGTCGCCGCGCCGAACCGCGACACGAACCAACAGGCTTTCAAGCCGGCCACCGCGAGAGACCCGTACCTCCTCCTGCACAACCTCTTGAATTCCTTCGCGCAAGCGGTTGAAAAGATGCGAGAACTCTGGAACGGCTTCGGTCAGCGTTCGGTCATGATCCTCGGATTGCGACATCTCCAGCAGGCGCAGAGCCGAGCGGTTGATGAAATCCACCCGTCCTTCGGCATCGAGTCCGATGACCCCGGAGGTAACCGAAGACAGAACCGAGTCGAACAGGCGACGGCTTTCCTCGGTCGCACGGTGGTTCTCGACCAGTGCCGTGCGCTGCCCCTTGAGCTGCCGGGTCATGCGGTTGAAAGCAGAGCCGAGCGTCGCGATCTCATCGTCGCCCTCTGCCTCGATCACCTGCGCGTCCAGATCACCCGCGCCGACACGTTCGGCCGCCGCCGCAAGGCGCCCGATCGGGCGCGAGAGGCGCTCGGCGAACCACAACCCCAACCAGACCGCGGCGAGGATCAGGATCAGAGCGAAGCCGATATAGACAAGGCCGAACTCGAACAGCACCCGCCCGCGCGTGGCCTCTAGCTGTTGGTAAAGCCGCACCGTTTCGCGCGTGTTGTCGAGTAGCGAGAGGATATCGCCATCCACCGTGCGCGACACGTATAGGTAGCGGTCGACGAAGGCGCTCAGCTGGATCAGCGCGCGAAACTCGCTGTTGTCCCAGTCTTCGATCAGCACGACGGCGTTCTTTTGCGACTCGACAAGACGTTCCGGTGCGGGTTCCTCGTAGTCGAACAGGTAGCTGCGCTCGCCGCGCGCGACAATCTCGCCCGCGCCATCGATGATATAGGCTTCCTTCAGGCCGCGCTGGATCGCGCTTTGGCCTGCTACGAGAAACTCGCGCAGATCGCCGTCCGACATGAAGGTTGCGGCCTGTCGGCGCTGGTTGAGGAAGATGGCCAGCGCTTCGGCGTCCTGCACCAGATCACCGCGGTGCTCCTCCTGATAGGCCTCAGCGGCCGTTAGCGAGGTGCCGACCACCTCGCGCACCCGGTCGGAGAACCAGCCCTCAAGGCCGATATTCACCGTCAGGCCCGCAAACAGTGCAACCAGCACGGTCGGGACCAGTGCGATCCCGGCGAACACCCCCGTCAAGCGCAGCGTCAGCCGCGAGCCGGAGGCCCGCGCCCGCCGCGCCGCCAGCATCTGCACCAATCGCATCACGATCAGCCCGGCCAGCAGCAGGAAGTAGATGAAGTCCGCCAGAAGGATCAGCCGCAGTGCGGTCGAATCCGCGCCCTGCCCCATCGGGCCCATGACGAAGAAGGTCGCCAGCGCCAACACCGGCCCGAGCACGACCAACCCAAGCGTCACCGCGTTCTGAAAACGCCGTTGACGCCTGAGGCGCACAAGTTGATCCCATGCGGTACGATGCGCGACGGTTCGCAAGACTTCCCCCGGTCCATGGATTTGCGTCGAATCCGGCAGGCGGAATTGCCACAAATCCCTGTTGCAGGTTTACATCAGCTTGCGGCGGCGTGTCACCTGAATATCCAGATCCGTGATCTTCTTGCGCAAAGTATTGCGGTTGATGCCGAGAAGATCGGCACATCTGGCCTGATTTCCACCCGTCGCATCCAGCGCGATTTCGATCAGAGGGGCCTCCATTTCCCGCAAGATCCGGTCATAAAGCCCCGGCGCCGGAAGGTTGCCGCCATGCAGATCGAAGTAGCGCCGCAAGTGCCGCGCGATAGAGGCCGAGAGTTTCTCCCCCTCGCCGATCTGGCGCAGAGGCTCGATCGCGGGCTGGTTGCCCAGCACGAACTCGACCTCGGAGCGGGTGATCTCTTCTTCGGACGAGGTCACCACCAGTCGGCGAATGGTGTTTTCCAGCTGACGCACGTTGCCCGGCCAGGCATAGGCGCGCACGAGCGCCATCGCCTCGGACGAAAAGCGCCGCACGCCAAGCCCGTCGCGTTCGGCACGGGCAAGGAAATGCTCTGCCAGCAGCGGGATATCCTCGACCCGCTCGCGCAGGCTGGGAACCGCAAGTGTTACACCGCCGATGCGATAGAACAGGTCTTGCCGGAACTTGCCGGCCTCCATCAGCGCGCCCAGATCGACCTGTGTCGTCGCCATGATGCGCGGTGCCGAGTCAGGAAGTGCATCGAGCATGCGCACGATGCGGCCCTGCGTCTCTTCGTCGTAATCGCCGACCTCATCGAACACGAGGCTGCCGCCCTTGGCTTTCGCCAGCAGCGTCGAGGGGCCATCGGCGCCCTGAAGATCGGCCGCTTGCGCAACCACGAAGGGCAGCGTGCGCCTGTCGGAAAAGTCATGGATGGCGCGGGCGATCAGCGATTTACCCGTGCCGCTTTCGCCAAGGATCAGAACCGGCAGATCGGCATTCATCACCCGCGCGACAAGGCGATAAAGCGCCTGCATCCCGGCGGTGCGACCCACCAGCGGCAGATCTCCGCCTTCGGCGCGCGGCTCGGCGGTCTTGCTCACGACCTGCGCCTTACGCTTCTGGTCCAGCGCACGGGCTGCGCGTTTCATCAGATCGGGCAGATCGAAGGGCTTGGGCAGATAGTCATAGGCGTCAGCCTCGGCCGCCTGGATCGCCGTCATAATCGTGTTCTGCGCCGAGATCACGATCACCGGCAGGCCCGGACGTTCCTGTGCAATGCGCGGCAGGGCCTCCAGCCCGTTTCCGTCAGGCATCATGACATCCGAGATGACCAGATCGCCCTTCCCCTCCTCGACCCAACGCATCAGCGTGACAAGCGAGGCGGTGGCATGAACCTTGCAGCCTGCGCGGGTCAGGGCCTGCGTAAGCACGGTGCGGATCGTGCGGTCGTCATCAGCAACAAGAACGGTGCCGTCCATCGGTCAGGTCTCCTTCGGCGCGACAGGCAGTGAAACGCGGAACACGGTGCGACCGGGCACGGAATCCAGGCTGATCCAGCCGTCGTGCTCGGAAATGATCTTTGAAACAAGCGCGAGTCCAAGCCCCGTGCCGTTTTCACGACCCGATACGAAGGGCTCGAAGATCGAGTTCGCGATATCGGGCGGAATGCCGGGGCCGTCGTCCATGATCTCGACCTGCAACGGCACCGACTGACCGCCCCCATCGGCGCGGCGCAGACGCAAGGAATAGTCGTAGAAGGTGTGAATGCGTATCGTCCCGGCACCTTTGGAGGCCTCGGCCGCGTTCTTGAGCAGGTTCAGGAAGACCTGCGTCAGCTGGTCGGCATCGCCAAGCGTTGAGGGCAGCGAGGGGTCGTAATCCTCGGTGATCGTCATATGCGCACCAAAGCCCACGGCAGCCGACTTGCGCGCACGGTCGAGGATATCGTGGATATTGACCGACTTCTTCTCCGGCGGGCGGACGTTGCCGAATTGCTCGACCTGCTCAAGCAGCTTCACGATCCGCCGCGTCTCGTCCACGATCAGGTCGGTCAGTTCGAGGTCTTCGCCAGACAGGCCCATGCTAAGCAGCTGTGCCGCGCCCGCGATACCGGCAAGCGGGTTCTTGATCTCATGCGCCAGCATCTCGGCCATGCCGATGGCCGAGCGCGCCGCCGATTTCACCATGCTCGCCCGGCCCAAGCGGTCGGCGATCTCGCGCGGGGTGATCAGCATCAGGATCGAGTTCGGGTCTTCCCCGATAGGCGCGACCTGAAGGTTGCACTGCACCGGGGCCTTCTCGCCCGTGGTCACGTCCACATCGTTGACGAAAAGCGAGGCGCGGTTGTTGCGCACCCGTGCAAAGATCTCCTCGAGCGGAGCGGCAATCGCGAGGCGTTCCAGAACAGACTGGCCGCGCAGCGACCGCGCCGAGAGGTTCAGGAAGAGCTCGGCCGCCGGGTTCACCTCGGCCACGCGATCGGTCTCGTCGATCAGCAGCGCCGGAATGGGCAGCGAGTTCCAGATGATACCGGGAGGAGGCAGGTTCATGCCGCGTACCTTTCGCCGAAAGCCAAGCGGATCAGCGCAAGCGTCGCCTCGGGGCTTTGCGACACCATCATCTCGGCGCGCAGCGGCGCCTCGGCCTGATCGGCGTACCAGCCCAGATGCTTGCGCGCGAGGCGCAGCCCGATATCTCGGCCGTAAAAGGCCAATATGGCCTCGTAATGCTCGGAAATGAGATCGACGAGATCACTGCCCATCGGGATCGTCGGTGCCGCCGTGCCGTGAATATCATGCGCAATCTGCGCCAGCCGCCACGGCGCCCCCTGCGCACCGCGCCCGACCATGACGCCCGCAGCGCCGCTTTGCGCAAGGGCCATGCGCGCGCTGGCGGTATCGACGATATCGCCATTGGCGATCACCGGCACCTTCACCGCCTCGACCACCTCGCTGATCGCGCGCCAGTCGGCCTCGCCACGGTAAAACTGCATCCGGGTGCGGCCATGGATGACGATCATCCGCACGCCCGCGTTTTCTGCGCGTCGCGCAATGTCGGCAGCGTTGCGGGTCTCGTCATCCCAGCCAAGCCGCATCTTGAGCGTGACCGGCACCTCGACCGCCCCGGCGACCGCGTCAATCAAGCGCAGCGCGTGATCGGGGTCGCGCATCAGGGCCGCGCCCGAGGCCCCACCCGTCACTTTCTTCGCCGGGCAGCCCATGTTGATGTCGATGATTCTCGCGCCCATGTCGGCCACGATGCGCGCAGCCTCTGCCATCGGCTCGGCCTCGCGCCCCGCAAGTTGCACCGAACAGGGCAAGTCCAGCCCCAACTCGCTACGCGCCTTGGCCCGGACCGAGGGCTTGGCCGTCAGCATCTCGCCCGAGGCGACCATCTCGGAGACGACAAGCCCCGCGCCGAAACGCGCCACCATGCGGCGAAACGGCAAATCGGTGATACCCGCCATCGGCGCCAGCAGAACCGGCGGATCGAGGCGGCATTGATCAATGGCGATGCTCACAAGCGCTTCCTGTCGTCTGGAATAGCTTCGAACTATAGGCTCCGCCGGGGAATCACAATTCTGACCGAGCCCAAAAGGCGTCAAAAATACGCACACGCTTAATTATTGTGCAAAACCCCCTCTGTTTTTGTCACAAAGCTGCCATGCAAGGCGCGGATTGCACCAGGCGCGCGCATGACCTAAGCCTGAGGCAGAAATTCCGGACCGCACCGAGGAGGCACGATGTCGGTTGCAGTGATCATCGTGGCGGCGGGCCGCGGCACCCGCGCCGGGGGCGACGAGCCCAAACAATGGCGCGACCTGCGCGGCCGCCCCGTCCTGTCGCATACCGTCGCGGCCTTTGCGGGCGTCGGGCGTATCCTCGTGGTGCTGCATCCCGATGACATGGCGCGCGGCGTTGCGCTCTTTGGGGGCGGTGTCACTCTGGTTGCGGGTGGCGCCAGCCGGGCCGAAAGCGTGCGCAATGCGCTTGAGGCGCTTAATGGCAGCGGGATAAGCAAGGTTCTGATCCACGACGGCGCACGCCCCCTGATCTCCGCCGAGGTTATCGACCGTGTGCTTGTCGCACTGGATGCTGGCCCCGCCGCCGCCCCCGCGCTGCCGGTCTCGGACGCGCTCTGGCGTGGGGTTGACGGCGAAGTCGCGGGCACCCAATCGCGTGAAGGGCTGTGGCGCGCGCAAACCCCGCAGGGCTTCCGCTTTGGCGATATTCTGGCCGCGCACCGCGCCTATGGCGGCGATGCCGCCGATGATGTCGAGGTCGCGCGCGCGGCGGGCCTGCCGGTGCAGATCGTTGCGGGCTCGGACGACAATCTCAAGATCACCTACCCCGAAGATTTCACCCGCGCTGCGGCGGTTCTTCGGTCACGAAAGGAGCGCGCCATGGATGTCCGTCTGGGCAATGGCTACGATGTCCACGCCTTTTGCGAGGGCGACCATGTTATTCTCTGCGGGGTCAAGGTACCCCATTCCAAGGGCCTGCTGGGCCATTCCGACGCCGACGTCGGGATGCACGCGCTGACCGACGCGATTTACGGCGCGCTGGCCGAGGGCGATATCGGGCGACACTTCCCGCCCTCGGACCCGCAATGGAAAGGAGCGGCCTCGTGGATCTTCCTTGATCACGCGGTGAAGCTCGCGGCCTCCAAGGGCTACCGGATTTCGAACGCCGACGTTACGCTCATCTGCGAGCGGCCCAAGATCGGCCCGCATGCGCTGGCCATGGCGGCTGAACTTGCACGGATCATGGGCCTGCCACCCGATCGGATCTCCGTCAAGGCCACCACCTCCGAGCGGCTCGGGTTCACCGGCCGCGAAGAAGGCATCGCCGCCATCGCCACCGCGACCCTGATCGGAGACTGAGATGCTGCGCCTCATCAACACCTTCTTCTACACCGGGCTGCTGCGCCCTGCGCCGGGCACCTGGGGGTCGCTGGCGGCGCTGGCCGTGGGCTGGGGGATCGAGCGATACCTAGGCTTCATCCCGCTGGTGGTCGCGACCATCGCGGTGACGGCGCTTGGATTCTATACCGTGGGCGAAGAGCTGCGCGACCGGCCCGGCGAGGACCCCTCGGAAATCGTGATCGACGAGGTCGCAGGCCAGTGGCTTGCCCTGCTCTTCCCGGCGGCGGGGTTCTGGATGCGCGACATGCCAATGGTCTGGCCCGGCGCCGTGGCGGCCTTTGTGCTGTTTCGCCTGTTCGACATCACCAAGCCCTGGCTGGTCGGGCGAGCTGACCGGCGTGGCGATGCGGCGGGCGTGATGCTTGACGACCTCTGGGCGGGCCTCTTCGCGGGCCTCGTGACGCTGGTGCTTGCGGGACTCTATCACGGGGTGATGCTGTGATGAGTCCCGAGGAGATCCTTGCCGCGGCGCGCGCCAAGGGCCTGCGCATCGCCACCGCCGAAAGCTGCACCGGAGGCATGGTGGCCGCGGCACTGACCGACATTCCCGGCTCTTCCGACGTGTTCGAGCGCGGCTTTGTCACCTATTCGAACCTCGCCAAGCAAGAGATGCTGGGCGTGACCGAGACCAGCCTGTGTGCCCATGGCGCCGTCTCCGAGGAGGTCGCGCGTGAGATGGCCGAGGGCGTGCTTGCCCATTCGCAAGCCGATCTGGGTGTGTCGATCACCGGCATTGCCGGCCCCGGCGGGTCCGAGTTCAAACCCGAGGGCCGGGTTTGCTTTGGGCTTGCGCAGCGCGGCCTTCAAACACGCGTCGAGACGATCGAGTTCGGCGCGATCGGCCGTGCGAATGTGCGTCTTGGCGCAAGAAATCACGCGCTTGGACTGCTTGCCGCTGCGCTGACGCAGGGTTCGTGAACTGCCTATCGTTTGCCACCAGGCCGCCCAAAGCGCCTAATCCTTGGGCGTTCTGGTGATCGCATCAATTTTGAGCGCCTCGCGACGGGCATTGCCTCTTTTCTGACCCCAGCCGCCATGCTCCAGCCCGTTCAGGGACGAACGAAGGAGGATTCGCGGATGAATGGGGCTGATACCGCCTGGATCATGGTTGCGACGGCGCTGGTGCTGCTGATGACGCTGCCGGGGCTGGCGCTGTTCTATGGGGGGCTGGTGCGCGCGCGCAACGTGCTCTCGATCTTCATGCAGTGCTTCGGGCTGGCCGCGCTGATGAGTGTGCTGTGGCTGCTTGGCGGCTACTCCATCGCGTTTGGCGAGGCGAATGCCTGGTGGGGCGGGCTTGCGCGCTTCGGGATGCTGGGTGTCGGTCCGGACACACTCAAGGGCACCCTGCCCGAGATCCTGTTCTTCGCCTTCCAGATGACCTTCGCGATCATCACCCCCGCGCTCATCATCGGCGCCTTTGTCGAGCGTGTGAACTTCGCCTTCGTCATGCTGTTCTCGGCCCTGTGGATGTTCCTTGTCTATGCGCCGGTGACCCACTGGATCTGGGGTGGCGGCATCATGTCGGATGGCGGCATCTGGGGTGAGGTCGGCACGCGCGACTTCGCAGGCGGCATCGTCGTGCACGAGACCGCCGCTCTGGCCGCGCTGCTGCTGGCCATCATGATCGGCCCGCGCCGTCACCGCACCACCCCGCCGCATAACCCCGGCATGGTCTCCATGGGCGCGGGGCTGCTCTGGGTCGGCTGGTTCGGCTTCAACGGCGGCTCGCAGCTTGCCGCCGATGGCGGTGCAGCGATGGCGATCACCGTGACGCATATCTCGGCGGCGGCGGCTTCGCTCAGTTGGGCCGCGTGGGAGCGCATCAAGTTCGGCCGCTCGTCGCTGGTGGGTATCGTGACCGGCACCATCGCGGGCCTTGCCTCGATCACGCCGGCCTCGGGCTTCGTTGGCCCGCTGGAGGCGCTGGTTATCGGCACCGTCGCGGGCATCCTGTGTCAGGAAGCCGTCGTCCTGATCCGCGAGCGCATCCGCATCGACGATACGCTTGACGTCTTCGCCGTGCATGGCGTGGGCGGCATCTTCGGCACCATCATGGTCGCCGTGTTCGGCCATGGCAGCTATGTTGCGCAACTGGGCGCGCTGGTGATGGTTGGCGTCTATACGCTGGCGCTGACCTGGGTCATTGCCAAGGGCGTCGCGCTGATCTTCCCGATGCGCGTGGACAAGGAAGCCGAGACAAACGGCCTCGACCTTTCGACCCATGGCGAGCGCGCCTACGATATGAACTCGTGAACAGAAACGAAGAAGGCTGCCCACTGGGCGGCCTTTTTCTGGCGCGGGGATCAGGCGCCCTTGCCATACAGCGATATGGCGCGCTCTTCGAAGGCCCGCACGATGCGGCGCATCGCCTCGTCGAAGACCACGCCGATGACCTTTTGCAAGATCGCGTTGCGGAATTCGAAATCCACGAAAAACTCGACATTGCAGCCGCCCTCGGGGCGGTCGGCAAATTGCCACCAGCTCTTGAGATACTTAAACGGCCCGTCGAGATACTCGACCTCGACGCGGTTTTCCTCGGGGTGCAGCGTCGCGCGCGAGCCGAAGCGTTCGCGGAACACCTTGAACGAGATCACCAGGTCGGCCTCGATCACCTCCGACCCCGGCTCGGGCCCCGGCTTGCGCGAGCGCACGCGCGCCGCCGAGTTCCACGGCAGGAACTCCGGGTAGCGAGCCACATCCGAAACCAGATCATACATCTGGCGCGCCGAATAAGGCATGACGCGCTTTTCGGAATGTGTCGGCATGACGCTCCTTCCCAAGGTTCCCTTTCGCCCCTTGTTGCGATAAAGCGGGCAAGTGTTCAAGGCCCCGATCCGAGGAGTTATCGGATGTCGCAACGCCCCTATGTGATTGATCAGATGATCTCCGCCAAGCGTATCGCCGCGCGCGTCGAGGCGCTGGCCGAGGAAATCACGCAAAGCTTCAAGGGAACCGACCGTCTTGTTGTTGTGGGCCTGCTGCGCGGCTCCTTCGTGTTCATCGCCGACCTCATCCGCGAGATCGACCTGCCCTGCGAGGTCGATTTCCTCGAAGCCTCAAGCTATGGCAACGAGACGACCTCATCGCGCGAGGTGCGCATCCTGAAAGACCTGCGCGGCAATATCGGCGGGCGCGATGTGCTGGTGGTCGAGGATATCGTCGATACCGGCCACACGATCTCGAAGGTGATGGAACTGCTGCGCGACCGCGGCCCGCGCCGGATCGAGTGCTGCGCCATGCTCGACAAGCCCTCGCGGCGCGAGGTCGAGGTGCGCGCCACCTGGACCGGCTTTGAAATCCCCGATGAGTTCGTCGTGGGCTACGGCCTTGATTTCGCGCAGGGCCACCGCAATCTGCCCTTCATCGGCAAGGTCACCTTTACCGAAGAAACCAAGGCATGAACCTGATCTGGTTGGTGCGGATGTCGAACTGGGTTCGGCATCCGCCCTCCAAGCGCAGGCTCCGGATCGTTCTTGCGGTCGCGCTGATCGTGATCGCGATCGTCGGGCTGGAATGGGCCGGGCTCTGGCCTGACTGGGCACAGATGGAGCGCCCGTCCCGCCGCCTGCCCTGACTTTACTCGCCCTCACCCGCCAGAAGCGGTGCGAGACGCTCGTCGATCACGCGCTGCGTGACGGGGCCCGCAAAGCGGAAGATCACCTTGCCCTCGCCATCGACCACGAAGGTCTCCGGCACGCCGTAGACGCCCCAGTCGAGCGCCATGCGGCCCGCGCGATCCGCGCCGATGCGGGCGTAAGGGTTGCCGAGCTCTTCCAGGAAGCCCAGGGCATTGTCGGGCTCATCCTTGTAGTTCACGCCCAGAACCGTCACGCCATCCTTCGACAGCGCCTCAAGGTTCGGATGCTCGACCCGGCAGGGCGCGCACCACGACGCCCAGAAGTTCACAAGCTTGATCTCGCCATCGCGCAGGTCAGCATCGGTGAAGGGCTCAAAACCCGCCATCGGCGTCAACTGTACGGGCGGCGCGTCCTTGCCCGCCAGTGCAGAAGGAAGCTGCTTGGGATCTTCGCGGCTCATCCCCCAGACGAACATGCCCGCGAGAGCTGCAAAGATCACCGGCGGCAGAAACATCAATGGCTTAGCCATTTTTCTTCATCCGTTCTTCCTGGCGCTTGAGCGCCTGTTTGACTTTGCTGCCCCGCCAAAGGGTCAGTGCCACCAGAACCGCCATCGGCAGGATCGTCCCGACGTAGGAAAAGATCACCGTGGCCGCATATTTTCCCAGATCAGGTATCATGCCATGCGCTCCCTCTGCTCAAGCGCCTTCAGACGGCGCGCGCGGATCTCGGTACGGGTGCGCAGCAGTAGTAGCGCGACAAAGAACAGCACGAACCCCGCAATACACAGCAGAAGCGGGAACCAGTAGACATCCGAGATATTCTCTTCCTTGTCGAGCGAGAGCGTCGCGCCCTGATGCAGGCCTTGGTTCCAGAAGTTCACGGCATAGCGGCTGAGGATCGCGAAGACCGAACCAACAAGACACAGAACGCCGGTCAGATCGGCTGCGGTGTCGGGGTTGTCGATGGCTTCCCACAGCGCGATATAGCCCAGGTAGAACAGGAACAGGATCAGGAACGAGGTCAGGCGCGGATCCCACTCCCACCAGGTGCCCCACATCGGCTGGCCCCAGATCGCACCGGTCACCAGCGCGATGAAGGTCATCACAAGGCCGATGGGCGCCGCGGCCTTGGCCGCCAGCGCCGAGACGTGGTGGCGCCGGATCAGCCAGATCAGCGAGGTCACCAGCATCATCACCCAGATGTTGATCGCCATCATCGCCGAGGGCACGTGGACGTAGATCACCTTGACGGATTGCTTGAAATTCTCGGCCTCGGGCGTCAGGAAGAAGCCCCAGTAGAGCCCCACGACAAGACAGACCGCAGCAAGCCCCGTCACCCACGGCAGAACGAGGGACGAGGTCTTCATGAATTTGACGGGGTTGGCGTATTCCCAGATCGACATTGGGTCTTGCTACTTTCCTGTTCGTTCGCGCTCAAGTCACTATTGCGTTTGCCACGAAATGCAACGCGGCAGATTGACGAGGGTCAAGCTAGCGAAGATTCACCCGGATCGCCGCAGCCGAGGCAAAAGGCACCACCGCAATGGTCGCGGCCGTGATCCCCGCCAGCATCAAGAGCGGCATCTGCGTATCCATCCCCGAGGCGCCGCGCTTGACCAGCTCGGCGCCGAAAATCAGCGTGGGCACATAAAGCGGCAGCACCAGCAGCGACAGCAAGAGCCCCCCGCGCTTGAGGCCCACCGTCAGCGCCGCACCGAAAGCCCCCAGCACCGACAGCGCAGGCGTGCCAAGGAGCAGTGATACTACAAGCCAGAAATAGGCGGGCCCCGGCAGGTGCAGCAGCACGCCAAAGACCGGCGCCGCAAGAACCAGAGGCAGGCCCGTCGTGATCCAATGGGCGAGCGCCTTGATCGTCACAACACCCTCCAGCGGAACCGGAGCCGTGGCCAGCAGGTCGAGCGAGCCATCCTCGAAATCCAGCGCGAAGATCCGGTCGAGCGAGAGCAGGCAGGCCAACAAGGCGCCAAGCCAGAGCACGCCCGTCGCGATGCGCGCCAGCACGTTGCCTTCGGGGCCGACGCCAAAGGGCACCAGCGTCACCACGATCAGAAAGAACGCGAGGCCGAGGCCAAAGCCGCCCCCTGCCCGCACCGCAAGCCGCAAATCCCGAAGCAACAGCGCGATCATGTGAAAGCCTCGTCGAACGAACCCTTGTAGCCGCCCTCCTCAGGAGGGAGCGCCTTGAAGGGGGTAAGATCGAGCACGGCGGCCTCATGCAACCCAAGATCGATATGCGTCGCCATCAGTGCAGCCCCGCCCTTGGCAAGATGATCGCGCACCGCATCGGCAAAAAGCGCAACCGAGGCCGCGTCAAGCGACACGGTCGGCTCATCGAGAACCCAGACCGGGCGCCCGGTCACCAGCAGCCGCGCAAGGCCCAGACGGCGCTTTTGCCCGGCAGACAGGCTCATCGCCGGGCGTTCGGCCAACTGGCGCAGGTTCATCCGGTCAAGCGCATGGTCGATCGGGCCGGTGCCATAGACCGACGCCCAGAAGCGCAGGTTCTCGGTCACGCTGAGCGTGGATTTCAGCCCGTCGGCATGGGCCGCATAGGCCATCGTCTCGGGCGGGATAGAGATCGAGCCCGTCAACGCCGGTTGCAGTCCGGCAAGGGTGCGCAGCAGCGTCGTCTTGCCGATCCCATTGGGGCCGCGCAGAACCAGCGCATGGCCTGCCGCAAGCGTGAATCCAAGCCCCTCAAGCACAGGCAGCCCGCCGCGCGTCACGGTCAGGTTCTCGACAGCCAGCAGGGTCATCCGGCGCCGCCTTCGGGCATCGCGATAAGCGCTGCGGCCACCCGGCGGCCCTCAGACAGAAGCACATTATAGGTGCGTGCGGCCGAGGGGGTTGCCATCGGCTCGCACATCACGCCCACGGCCTCAAGCTCGCGCACGAAGTCTTTGGGCAGAAAGGCGATCTCTGGGCCGGTGCCGACGAACAGCACATCGACCTTGCCCGACAGGGCCAGGAGCGGCACGCGCTCGTCATATCCGGCCCAGGGCGTGACGCTGCCCGCCTCGACGACGATCCCACCCCAATACACCTGCCCCGCGACCCGGAAGAACCCCGGCCCGTAGCCATCCACCGGCAGTGAGGCGCCGTATTCGGCCTCAGTTATCGGCATCAGCAGTCCCCTCGGTGAAGAACTTGGCAGACGGATCGGCGGGCTTCTTGTCCCGATCAATCCCTAGGAACAGAACGATGTTCTTGGCGACATAGACCGACGAATAGGTGCCGATGATTACGCCCCAGGTCATCGCGAAGACAAAGCCACGGATCACGTCGCCGCCGAGAACCAGAAGCGCGATCAGCGCAAGCAGCGTGGTGCCCGCCGTCAACACGGTGCGCGACAGGGTCTCGTTGACCGAGACGTTCATCACCTCGCGCAGCGGCATGGTCTTGTACTTGATCAGGTTTTCGCGCAGGCGGTCAAACACGACGACCGTGTCGTTGATCGAATAGCCCAGGATCGTCAGAAGCGCGGCGATGATCGTCAGGTCGAACTTGATCTGGAAAAGCGCGAAGATCCCGACGGTCACGGTCACGTCATGCACAAGTGCGGCGACGGCCCCGACAGCGAACTGCCATTCGAACCGTAACCAGACATAGATCAGGATCGCGGCCGTCGCGCCCAGAACAGACCAGATAGCCGTCCAGATCAACTCACCCGAGACCTTGGGGCCCACGGATTCGGTCGAGATGAACTTGACCTCGGGGTCAACGGTTTTCAGTGCGGCTTCGATCTGGCCGATGACCTCGGGGGTGATAGCCTCATCACCCTCCTGCGCCTGAACGCGGATCGAGGCGACGTGCTGATCGTCTCGGAAGTTCGGATCGAAGACCTCGGTGATGGCCACATCGCCAAGGTTCAGGGGCTGCAGCACATCGCGATATGCCCCGGTGTCCAGCGGCTGAATCGACTCGGTGCGGATCGTGGTGCCACCTTTGAAGTCGATGCCGAAGTTGAGCCCCATCACCAGCGTGATGATCAGCGACGCGACGACCAGAAACACCGAGAAACCGAAGGTCGCCCACTGGTACTTGAAGAAGTCGAAATTGGTGTGATCGGGAACGAGTTTGAGCCGGAATGCCATGACGCGCTCTCCTTACAGAACCAGTTGTTTCGGACGACGCCGGGCGAACCACAGCGTGACCATGAGACGCGTCACCCAGATCGCGGTGAAGACCGAGGTCACGATGCCGATCAGAAGCGTCACGGCAAAGCCGCGCACCGGACCCGCACCCAGCACGAACAGGATCAGACCGGTGATGAAGGTGGTCACGTTCGCGTCCACGATCGCCGACATGGCCTTTTCATAGCCAAGCTCGATGGCGCGCGCAGGGCCCTTGGCGCTGCGCATCTCCTCGCGGATACGCTCGAAGACCAGCACGTTGGCATCGACTGCGGTGCCCATGGTCAACACGATGCCCGCGATACCGGGAAGCGTCAGCGTGGCGCTGATCATCGACATGAAACCAAAGATCAGTGCGATGTTGATCAAGAGCGCAATCGACGCAAAGACGCCGAACAGCCCGTAAGACGCGACCATGAACCCCACGACGGCCACAAGCCCAACCATCGCGGCCACACGGCCCGCGTCGATCGAGTCCTGCCCAAGCTCTGGGCCGACGGTGCGTTCTTCAAGGAAGGTCATGCCCGCCGGCAGCGCACCCGCACGCAGCAGCAGCGCAAGATCGGTTGCCTCCTGCACGCTGAAGCGCCCGGTGATGATGCCCGAGCCGCCCGCGATATGCGCCTGGATCGTGGGCGCCGAGATCACCTTGCCGTCAAGGACGATGGCGAAGGGCTCGCCGATATGGTTGGCGGTGTAATCGCCGAAAGACCGCGCGCCGGTGGCGTTGAAGCGGAAGGCCACGGCGGGATAGCCGTTCTGGTCGGTGTCGGGGCGTGCGTCGGTCAGTTCATCCCCGGTCACGACCGGAACCTTGTCGAGCACGTAGTAGACGCCCTGCTCATCGGCGGCAGGCAGAATCTCGTTGCCCGAGCCGGGATTGGCGTCGGGGTTCGAGCCACGGCTGATCACCGGCTGGAAGGTCAGCTTGGCGGTGGTGCCGATCAGCGCCTTCAATTCGGCGGCCGAGCCGATACCGGGCACCTCGATCAGTATGCGGTCAGTGCCCTGACGCACGATGGTCGGTTCACGTGTACCGGCGGCGTCCACGCGACGGCGCACGATTTCAAGCGACTGCTGCATGGTGCGATCGTCGGTCGCGACGCGCTCGACCTCGCTCAGACGGATGACGATAGTGTCGCCCTGCCCCGTCACTTCGATGTCGTTCTGACCGACCCCGGTCAGCGTCACCACCGGGCTTGCCAGCGTGCGCGCGATCTCGACCGCGCGGGCAATTTGCGACGGCTCGCCGATCTGGATGCGCAACTCGTCATCGGGCGAGGGCGCACGGCGCACAGCGCCGATGGTGGCGCGCTCGGCTGCAAGCGCCTTGCGCGCCTCGGGCCAGAGCGAATCCATGCGCGCCTTGTAGACCTCTTCGACCTTCACTTCGGCCAGAAGATGCGCGCCGCCGCGCAGATCGAGGCCGAGATTGACCAGCCCCGAAGGCAGCCAATCCGGCCAGCCAGCCCTGGCCGCAGCCTGCGCATCGGTCATGGCCCCGGAATCGGTGAAGGCCTTGACGGCATCGTTATGCGCCTCGACGCGCGGGTAGAACAGGTTCGGCGCCGCCATGGCCAGCCCCAGAAGGCAAAGACCAATGATGACAACGCGCTTCCAGAGCGGAATCTGTAGCATGGCGGCGAGCCTTGATTAACCGGCGTTAGCAGCCGGTTCGGTTTTCGAAAGAACCTGCACGACGGTCGATTTGATCACGCGCACCTTGACGTTCGGCGCAATCTCGACCTCAAGCTCGCCGTCTTCGCGCACATGGGTCACCTTGCCGATGATGCCGCCCTGGGTGACGACCTGATCGCCACGGCGCAGCGCCTCGACCATCGCCTTGTGCTCTTTCGCGCGCTTCTGCTGCGGACGAATGAGCATGAAATACATGATCACGAAGATCAGGATCAGCGGCAGGAACTGGCTGAAAGCGGCAGCGCCACCGGCCGGAGCGCCTGCGGCCTGAGCAAAAGCGGGGGTTGCGAACATCTTGTGGTCCTCTCGTTAGGGCCTGGGGGTCATGCCCCCGGTTTTCGGCGCGCACCCTAGCCGCCGCCCCCCGGCTTGGCAAGGCGCGACGGGGTCCATCACGCCGACGTCACGCGACCGGCAGCGCGCGCTCGACCAGACGCACGAAAAAGCTCGCTCCGACCGGCGCGATCTCGTCGTTGAAATCATAGGCAGGGTGGTGCAGCCCCGGCCCCGGCCCGGTGCCAAGGAAGAGGTAGGCGCCGGGGCGTGCCTCGAGCATGTAAGAGAAATCCTCGGCCCCCATTTCGCGCCCGGCGTCGTCCAGCACCGCGTCGGCCCCGGCGATCTCGCGCGCGACCTCGGCGGCGAAACGGGCTTTGGTGGCGTCGTTCACGGTCGGCGGGTAGCCCCGGTCATAATCAATCTCGACCGCAACACCATAGGCTGCGGCGTGGCCCTCGACGATTTCGCGGAAGCGCCGCTCGGCCAGATCTCGCACCTCGGGGTGGAACGAGCGGATCGTGGCGCAGAACCAGCCCTCTTCGGGGATGATGTTATTGGCGGTGCCGACGTGGATCTGAGTCACCGAAATAACCAGCTCATCCATCGCGAAGGCGTTGCGGCTGACGATGGTTTGCAGCGCGCCGACCATGCCGGTGATCGCCACGATGGGATCGACGCATTCATGCGGGGTCGCGCCATGGCCGCCCTTGCCGCGCACAGTCACCCATGCGGTGTCAACTGCCGCCATCAGCGGCCCCTGCGTCGTGTGGAAATGGCCGAAGGGCACGTTGGGCGCATTGTGGATGCCGTAGACCTGCTCGATCCCGAAGCGATCCATCACGCCTTCCTTCACCATCACTTCACCGCCGCCGCCATCCTCTTCGGCGGGTTGGAACAGAAGCGCCACGGTACCCGCGAAATTCCGCGTCTCGGCCAGGTATTTCGCGGCCCCCAGAAGCATCGTCGTATGCCCGTCATGGCCGCAAGCATGCATCTTCCCGGGATTGAGCGAGGCGTGCTCGGCCCCCGTAACCTCATCAATGGGCAGCGCGTCCATATCGGCGCGCAGGCCGATCACCGGCCCCGGCGCGCGGCCCTTGATCAACGCCACGATCCCCGAGGTGGCGATCCCCTCGTGGATCTCGTCCACGCCGAATTCGCGCAGCCGATCGGCCACGAAGCCAGAGGTCACGGGCAGATCGAACTCAAGCTCGGGATGCTGGTGCAGGTAGCGACGCCACTCGGTCATCTCGGGGGCAAGGGCGGCAATGCGGTTGATCACGGGCATGGTGGACTCTGCGGGTTGGGAAGCGATACTGACCGAAGAAGACTCCAACACGAAGGCGAGTGCAATGCCCAAACCGACGGATTTGATCATATTCGACGAAACAGGCGATGTGCGGGACCAGTTTGCGCGGCTTGTGGCCATCATGGAGTGCCTGCGCGATCCGCAAACGGGCTGCCCCTGGGATATAGAGCAGGATTTCGACACGATCGCCCCCTACACGATCGAAGAGGCGCATGAGGTCGCCGACGCGATCGAGCGCCGCGCCTGGGGTGAGTTGCAGGGCGAGTTGGGCGATCTGGCCCTGCAGGTCGTCTATCACGCGCAGATGGCGGGCGAAGCCGGGCATTTCGACATTCTCGGTGTGCTGAAGTCGATCAACGACAAGATGGTCTCGCGCCACCCGCATGTTTTCGGCGCGGAAAGTCGCGACAAATCGGCCGAGCAGCAGACCGAGGACTGGGAAAAGATCAAGGCCGCCGAACGCGCGGGCAAGGATGAGCGCGGTGTGCTTGATGGCGTGGCCCTTGGCCTGCCCGCGCTGACCCGCGCGCTCAAGCTGCAAAGGCGCGCTGCGCGGGTGGGGTTTGACTGGCCCTCAACCGCTGAGGTGATCGACAAGATCGTCGAAGAGGCGCAGGAGCTGAACGAGGCACGCACGACCCTTGGCGCCGACGAGATCGCCGAGGAATATGGCGATCTGCTCTTCGTGATGGTGAACCTTGGCCGCCACCTCGGGATCGACCCCGAGGCCGCCCTGCGCGCGACCAACGGCAAGTTCACCCGCCGTTTCGCTCATATTGAAAGTGAGCTTCGTAAACTCGGCAAAGCCCCCGCCGACAGCGATCTGGCCGAGATGGACGCGCTGTGGAACGACGCGAAAGCGCGCGGCGTGAAGTGACCTAGAGCAGCGCCTTGCGCAGCATGTTCAGCGCCACAAGGATCAGGAAGGCGGCAAAGACCTGACGCAGGCGCTTGGGGTCCAGCCGGTGCGCCAGCGCGGCGCCCCAGGGGGCGGTGATCGTCGTCGTGGCGATGACCACGAGAAACGCCGGAATGTTCACCGCACCCACGCTGTAAGGCGGTGCGGTGGCCACGGGGGTCAGCAGGAAGGCGATAGCCGAAGGCAGCGCAATCGTGATCCCGAAGCCCGCCGAGGTCGCAACCGCGCGGTGGATCGGAACTCCGTGCAGCGTCAGCATCGGCGTGCCGATCGAGCCGCCGCCGATCCCAAGAAGCACAGAGATGAAGCCCATCAGAGGCCCGAACCAGACCCGAAACCCAAGCCCCGGCAGATGATCCGACAGCCGCCAGCTCGCCTTGCCGAGCATCATGTAAAGCGCGATCAGAACCAGCATCACGCCGAAGATGATTTGCAGTGTCTGCGTGCGCAATTGCGCCACCACGAGAACTCCGACAACGGCCCCGATGGCGATCGGCGGCGCCCATTGCTTGAGGATCGTCCAGTCCACCGCGCCCTTACGGTTATGCGCCATGACCGAGCGCGCCGAGGTGACGATGATCGTTGCAAGCGACGTCGCGACGCAGACCTGCATCAACTGGTCCGAGCCATAGCCAAGCCCGCCGAACAGGTAAAAGAAGGCCGGAACCAGCACGATCCCGCCGCCCACGCCCAAAAGCCCCGCCAGAACACCCGCGAAGGCGCCCACCGCAATCAGGATCGCGATCAGCGGCAGCAAAGTTTCCATATGGGTCATCCTGGGCCCTCCTGTCGGCGCAGCCTTACGCGACGCGCATGACCTCTGCCAAGGCCGTATCGTAAAGCCCAAGACCGGCGCCATCGCGCGTGGCCCCTTCTGACAGAACCCGCCGCCAGTTACGCGCACCGGGGCGACCATGGAACAGGCCAAGCATGTGGCGGGTGATCTGGTGAAGACGCCCGCCGTTTTGCAAGTGGTTCGCGATATAGGGTTTCATCGCCTCGGCCACGGCGAACGGATCGGCTGGCGCGCCCTCGCCCCAGATCTCGGCATCAGCCGCGCCGAGGATGTTCATCGGCTCATGATAAGCCGCACGGCCGATCATCGCGCCATCAAGCCCCGCATCGATCTGCACACGCGCAGCCTCAAGCGTCGCGAGCCCACCGTTGATCGACAGGTGCAGATCGGGGAACTCGGCCTTCATCCGATGCACAAGCGGATAGTCGAGCGGCGGGATCTCACGGTTATCCTTGGGGCTGAGGCCCTGAAGCCAGGCCTTGCGCGCATGGATCGTGAAGCGGCGCACACCCGCACCCGCTACGACCGACAGGAAACGCGGTAGAACCTCTTCCGGGTCCTGATCGTCCACGCCGATGCGGCATTTCACCGTCACCTCGACATCCGAGGCCGCGATCATCGCCGCGACGCAATCGGCCACAAGCTCGGGCGTTTTCATCAGGACGGCCCCGAAGGCACCCGATTGCACCCGGTCCGACGGGCAACCGCAGTTGAGGTTGACCTCGTCATAACCCCAGTCACGGGCGATCCGCGTGGCCTCGGCAAGCTCGGCAGGATCGGAGCCGCCCAGTTGCAGGGCGACGGGGTGTTCCTCGGCATTGAAATCCAGCAGCCGCGCGCGCGGGCCGTGGATGATCGCGGGGGCGGTGACCATCTCGGTGTAAAGCAGCGCATTGCGCGAGATCAGCCGGTGGAAATAGCGGCAGTTGCGGTCTGTCCAGTCCATCATCGGCGCAACCGAAAGGCGGGCCGAACGCCGGCAGGCGTCGAACCCTGTTGCGGAGCTGTCGTGCTGGGTCATCGACACCCTGTCCTCTTGCGTGCTGACCGGTCCCCTGCGGGATTAGAGAGCCGCTCCTTAGTGCAATTCGGACAGGGCGTCCACCGGCTCGGCGCGGCTCAGCCGGGCGCGTATTCGGCGTAATAGCCCCGGTATCGCGACAGGCGGCGGTTCGAGCGGTCCATGCTGAGGACGGACAAGACCGGAAGCGCCCCATCGCCGGCCTCGGTCAACAGGCGCAGCGCCTCGCGCGTCTCGGCCTGCGCTGTGGCGGCGTGGCGCACCGCCATGATCGCGGCATCCGCATGCCCGGCAAGGTATTGCGTATCGACGACGGGCAAGAGCGGCGCTGTGTCCATCACGATGACATCGAAGGCCTCGCGCGCCGTATCGAGCACCTCGTCGAAGATCTCCGAGTGCAGAAGTTGATCGGTAGGTTGCTCGGGCCGCCCCTGCCCCAGAATAGCGACGACCGGCGATCGCGGGTCTTTACGGCACAGTTCTTCGCCGCCGGTCAGGGCCTGCGCGTTCTCGATATAGTCGAGCAGCCCGAGTTCCGGGGTAAGCCCCATGTGCCGCGCCAGCGTCGGCCGGCGCAGATCGGCGTCGATCAACAGGGTGCGCTTGCCGCCAAGCGCATAGCTGCGCGCAAGCGCGAGCGCGACCGCCGATTTCCCCTCGCCCGGCACAGCCGAGCAGACAAGGATCACCATGGCACCAGAGCGCCGATGCGGCACCTGCTCAAGCGACAGGCGCAACCGCCGGAACGCCTCGGTATAGGCCGAGAAGGGAGCATCAAGCACCATATCGGCCACCGAACGCTGCCCGCTGCCCAGATCGACCCAGGGGATTGTCGCGGCCAGGGGCACGGGCAGAACTTCGGCCAGTTGCTGCGAGCTGTCGATCCCCGCCACGAAGTAGCTGCGCGCCAGCGCCGCCGCGAGGCCCATCCCAAACCCAACGATCAGCGCCGCCGCGAGAACCAAAGGCACATTGGGCGCGACCGGATCTTGTGGCGTCAGCGCCTCCGAGACGATCCGGCTATCGGCCACCTGCACGACGGCCTGCGCCTCCAGATCGCGCATCCGGGCGAGCAACGCCGCATATTGGCGCTGTGCGATCTCGGCATCTTGCTGGAGGCCATAGATCGCGCTGAGCGTCTCGGGCGAGAGGCCTGAGCGCAGCACCTCGCGCCGCAGCTCCTCACGCAGGTCGCGCGATTGCGCGGCGAGACGGGCGACCTGGGTTTGCAAATCGGTGACGGCGGAAGCCCCCTGCTGTGCCAGATGCCGATCCAGCGCAGCCAGTTCTTGTCGCAACACGACCGAGCCCTGATCGGCATCCGGCGCAGCCTCTAGGCGCGCCTGCACCGCCGCACGCTGTGCCGCAAGCGATGCCACCCCCTCGTCGCCGAGCTGCGCGGACAGCTGCGCCCAATCCTGCACCGAAGTGGCCGTATCGGCGCGCTGATAGGCCAACTCATGCGTGGCGCGCTGCGCCTCGGAGGCGGCAAGCCGGTCGGCCAGATCCATCAGCGCCATGTTCCCGGTCTCGGTCGCGATCTCGGCGATCTCGCGCTGAAGGTAGGCGTCGATCGCGGCCTCCGACCCGGCCAGCGCCTGCTGTGCGCGGTCAAGCTGCGCCTGAAGCAGATCCCGCGCCCCGAGGGCCCGCGCCACCTTCGCATCGAGTTGCAGCGCGATATAGGTTTGCGACAGGGTATTGGCGAGCCACGCAGCCTTTTCGGCCTGTTGCGACTCGGCCGAGACCTCAAGGATCAGGGTCTGCCCCCGGCGTTTTCCGGAAACCGCTTTCGTGAACCGCTCCAGCGTCTGCGCGGTCAGGGCAACGGGGTCATCGACACCCTGCCCCTGCACCCCGAACGCGAGCCGCAGCTTTGCGATCAGGCTCAGGCGCGGGCCAAACTCCGGGTCGCTCATCAGCCCGGCCTCGCGGATCGTTGCCAGCAGAACCTTGTCCGAGTGCAGGATGGCGACCTCACTCTCAAGCCGCGCATAGTCCGAAGCTGAGTCACCCCGCGCCTCGGCGCCGTCGAGCAGGCTTTTCTGCCCGGGCTCCACCATCACCAGCGCGGTCGCCCGGTAGATCGGAGTCGCAAGCAGAAGATAGCCAACCCCAAGCCCGAAGATCAGCGCCGTCACACCCGCGATCAGCCGTACCTGCCCAAGAAAGAGATCCACGAGCGCCCTCAGCTCGATCAGTTCGCCTCGCGATCCCGCCATTCTGTCCCCCGGCCTGCATCCTGAGGGAGTATGGCACCGCGATTATAGCAAATACAATCTAAACGTGTAAGCCTCGCGAAATCCGGTGACGCGCGTCATCGCGTGGGTAAGCTTCGGACGCCCCAATCGCGCCAATAAACAAAAGCAGCAGTAAATTTGCCTCGATCTCATAGGCAAAATCGAAAAGAGAATGCAGCGCGGCAAGGCTGATCGTCGATATCGCCACCACAACCGTTGCGCGATTACGAAACGAACTGCGCAGAAGCCGCGAGAATACCAAGATGCCCACAAGAAACGGCATCGTTCCAAAGAGCAGCCCCGCCTCGGCCCAGGATTCGAGATAGCTCGAATGGGCATCGGAAAAAACGAACGCATCATACTGCGCGCGAGAGCGGGTCATCTCATGGGCCTGGGCAAAACCGTCAAGCCCGAAGCCGCTCAGCGGTCGCTCTGCGATCAGCCGTAGCGTATCGGCGTAGAGACCCCACCGAACCGCGATGTCACCACGCCAGGCGAAGCCGCGCTCCAGCAGCGGCGCGCCAAACGCTGTAAGGCCAAGCAGCGCGAGCACCGCAAGCACGCCAACCATAGACCGCGGCGCACCCATCAGCAGGGCCGCAAGAGCCGCCGCCGCCATGCCCAAACCAACGCCCAACCGGGAATGCGTGGAGATGAGCGCGGCCATGATCACTACCATCCCAAGCAGGTAGCCAAGACGCACCAAGCCTTTACCGCGCCAGACATCGGCCAGCAGAACGGTCCCCAGCACCAACCCCATGCCAAGATAGGCAGCATAGGCGTTGCGACCCACAAAAGCCCCTGTCGCGTCGCCCAGATAAGCAAGTTTCTCGCCCCAAAGCGCGGCATCCCCGAGGTATCGCAGGGCGACGAGCCCCCAGAGCGCATGGGCACAGACCCCGATGAACAGCAGTGGCATTATCCGCCGACCCAGTCCGGGGCGCGAGAAGGCCTCAAGCGCCAGCATGAAAAACCCGACATTGGCCATCATGCGAACCACGGCCAACAGGGTTGCGCCGGGGTCGATCGAGACGGGCTGCGAAAGCCCCAGGGTCTGCGCCACCCCCCATATCGGTTGCGCCATCGCGATTGCGATAACCGCGTACCAACCCCGCAGCCCGCGTCCGATCAGCACACCACGCCGCGAGAACCAGATGACACCCAGAAGGCCGAGTCCGCCGCCAAGCATCAGCCAGATGACGGGCCGGTTGAAACCCGCCGGAAGCGGCGCCGTCAGGACCAGCAGCAGCAAGATCCACGCCAGGATCTCACGTCCATCGCGTCGGACCGCCATTGCGCCCTGGGTGCTGCCGGTGATTGCCAGATCGGAGATGGCCATCGTCATTCCCCTCGCGCCATGGCGGCGTCGAGCCGTCGGATCTCGATAATCAGGCGCTCTGCGTCGGAGGCGGGAATCGTGGCGGCACTCTGGCTGATCGCGGCGCGCATCGCCGGATCGCGCGTATATCCTCGCGCCAGCCACAGCCGCGTTTCGGGTGTGCTTGCCAGGCGCACGAGCGCCCGATCAAAAAGCTGCCGCCCCGTCTCGGGCGTCGGCTGAAGGCGCGCCAACAAAACCACCCTGCGCTGATCCAGCCATGCGGTGTTCGGCGCCAAGACTTCGCTCGACAGCAAGGCGTCGAGTGCTTGCGCAACCTGCCCCTGCGCCATCATCGCCTCGGCGCGCAACTGATGCACCGCCGCGTGGCTCGGCACCCGCTCAAGACGCCGCGCCGCCAGCGCATCGCATCCCGACAAGAGCACCCGGCGCGCTTCCATCGTGAACAGCGGCCCCGCCGCTTGATCGAGCGCGGCAAAACACCCCGCGATCTGGCGCCTGACCGTATGCTGCCCGCGACCGGGTTGAACCGGGATTCCGGACAGAAGGCCCGAGATCAGCCTGGTTTCATCCGAGCGACGCAGCGCGGTGGCCTCTGCGGGAAGCAGAACGCTCGCCGTCACGAGAAGGGCCGCGAAGCCGCCGATCAGTACCGCGCGTATTCCCCAGCCAAGCCCCTGCCCCGACATCGCCGCACCTTTCTCTTGCCCGGTTGGATCTGCGTGCTATCGTTACTCTACCTTAGGTAGTGTTCGGTTGACCATGCGCTTTCTTGCTTCGATGATTCTGGCCTGTGTCGCCTCGGTCGGGAGTAGTGCGGCCTCGACGGCGTTTGACGTTCGCTCGGTCGCAAACGCCTGCCACTCAGCGGACTGCCCCGCAGTGGTCGCAGACAGCCTGGCCGCGCTGAGCAGGTCTGGCGCCGATCAGGTCCGGATCGACGAATTTGTCGCCGCGATGGCTGGCGAACTCCTGACGCTTGCCCAGACCAACCCCGAACTGAGCGCGCCCATCTCTACCGCGCTTGATCTGGCCGCCAGCCGTGCAACGCCGGGTTCCGCCCTCGCGCGCGATTTAGCCTTGCTCGCGCAGCTGATCGCCGATGGCCATGCCAACTCCCTCAGCCTGACAGCCTTCAACGGCACCGCGCAACCGTTGAGTACTACCGCCCCAACCGCAGGCAGAAACGGATCGGAGAGTTAGTCGATCTGGTCGGGGCATTCCGCGACGCCAAGTCGGATAAGCTCTTCCCCCGTCACATATCTATACGTAAGCGTATGAAATCTCGCGCTTAGAAGAAACCATTCACGCAACGGTTCAGGATAGCGGCGGGCCATCAAAGCGCTGAGACGTTCGAACTCGGCCTGCGGCAACGCAATCGTCCCGAACTGCGTCGTTGGGCCGTGGAACCCGAAGATCGCCGCCTTTCCGACACAGGTCTCTTCAAGCCCAAGGTAGAGCGTGCAGGCCGAGAGGCAGCGCCCCTCGGGGATCGCAACGGCCCTTCCCTCCTGTCGCAAGGTCTCGACGCGGGCGAGCCGTGCCTCCAGCGGTCCTCCGCGATCCTCCCGGATCACCAGGTGCGGCGGCTGCGCAAGGGCTGGTACTGCGGCGAGCAGGCAGAACAGCAGAACCTCGCACATGGAAGATTTGAAAGCGCGCAGCACGTTGAACACGGATCTTGACGGCATCGCCTCTGTGCCTCCCGACTGGATCGTTTCAATCGGGGTAGCCCGCTTGCATTAATATCGGCTTAGCGAGCGGCGCATCGCGCCGTTAACCTATTTTCCATTTACAACCTATGGGCGTTTTTGCTTACTCAACCTAGGCGCGAGTCGTGAAATCCACTCTGCCAATGCCGGAACCCAGAAGAACAGGAAGGCCAATCGCCCATGTCAGACCTGTTTCTGTCCGAGATCAGCCCGCCCCGCGCCGAGGCAACGCAGCGGCGCGGCCTATACCGGAACGGCGGCAAGCGGTGCTTCGACCTGGTCTTCTCCCTGCTGTTGCTTGCGCTTTGCGCGCCGCTCATCGTGCTGTGCTGGGGGCTTGCGCGGCGCGACGGCGGTCCGGGGTTCTTTCGCCAGCGCCGCATCGGGCGCAACGGGCGGGTCTTTGACTGCCTCAAGATCCGCACGATGGCACCGGATGCCGAGGCGGCGCTGCAGAAGCTGCTGGCGAGTGACCCCGAGCTTGCACTGGAGTGGGCGCATTATCAGAAGCTTCGCCGCGATCCACGCGTGACACGCCTTGGCCGTTTGCTGCGCGCGACAAGCCTTGACGAGTTACCGCAACTTTTCAATGTCTTGCGAGGCGATATGAGCCTTGTCGGCCCACGCCCGTTCCTGCCCTCACAAGAGGCCGATTACCGTGCCGCAGGCGGGCGCAGCTATTACCGCCTGCGCCCCGGGATCACTGGCCCCTGGCAGCTTGAGGCGCGCGGAACATCCGGTTTCGCGGCGCGCGTCCGCTTCGACGAGAGCTACCTGACAGACCAATCCCTGCTGCGCGATTTCGTGATGATTCTGCGCACGGCGCTCGTGCCGCTGCGCGCGAATGGTAGCTAGATTACAATCAGGAAAAGCTGGTGCCCGAGGCGAGACTCGAACTCGCACAGTATTACTACCGGAGGATTTTGAATCCCCTGCGTCTACCATTCCGCCACTCGGGCCAGCGATCACGGTCTAACCGCCCGAAAGGCGCAAGACAAGGCCCTACGCGCGATCAAAGATTGCGCGAAGCGAAGGTGTCGCAGGCCCGCAGATCGCCCTTGTCGAAGCCGGTCGCAAACCAGCGCTGGCGCTGCTCGGAGGTGCCATGGGTGAAGCTGTCGGGCATGGGTCGCCTGCCTGCGTTGCGTTGCAGCGTGTCGTCACCGATTTTCGCCGCCGCGTTCATCGCCTCGGCGATATCGCCCTTCTCGATCGAGCCGAATTGCTCGGCCGCCTGCCGCGCCCAGATCCCCGAGAAGCAATCGGCTTGAAGCTCGATCCGCACCGAAAGCGCGTTGCTTTGCGCCTCGCTTGAGCGCGCGCGAACGGCGTTGACCTGATCGAGGATTCCTAACTTGTCCTGCACATAATGCGCGACCTCATGGGCCACCACATAGGCCGCCGCGAAATCGCCGCCCGCGCCCAGTTGGCTCGACAAGGTGTTGAAGAAATCGGTGTCCAGATAGACCTTCTTGTCCACCGGGCAGTAGAACGGCCCGGTCGCCCCCGAGGCATTGCCACAGGCCGAGGGCGTCACTCGGGAATAGAGCACCAGCGTTACCGGCTGATATTCGCGACCCAGATCGTTGGTGAAGATATTCGCCCAGACCTCTTCGGTGTCTGCCAGCGTGACAGAGACGAAATCGCCCATCGCGCGGTCCTGTGCCGTCAACTCGCCCGAGGTCTCGTAGGCCGGGCCCTGATCGAGCAGCGGCGTGACATCGACGCCAAGGAAATATCCCAGAAGCAGGATCGCAACCGCGCCGAGGCCAGTTACGCGTCCGACGCCCCGCACCGTACTCCCGCGACGGTCTTCGATGTTGGCGCTGCCGCGCCGCCCCTGCCACTTCATCGCAAAATCCTCCACCGATCACGAAACAGAGATTACCCACTCGAGTTCCGGCGCGACAGAGGTTTTCGGCCGCTCGGCGCTTGACGTTGCCGCCCTGCCAAGCGATGCGTGGGGCACGACAGCGAGGACAGACATGATCCGAGGCCTTTACGACTGGACGATGGGGCTGGCCAGCCACCGTCACGCGATTTGGGCGCTGGCCGCCGTGGCCTTCATCGAAAGCTCGGTCTTCCCGATTCCGCCTGATGTCCTGCTGATCCCGATGGTGCTGGCAATGCCCTGGCGCGCGTTCCAGTTCGCGGCCGTGGCCACCGTTGCCTCGGTTCTGGGCGGGTGTCTGGGCTACTTGATCGGTTACGGCTTCATGGACGCGGTCGGCCATCCGATCCTTGAGTTCTACGGCAAGTCCGGCCAGTTCGACGAACTGGCGCAGCGCTTCAACGAGTATGGCGGTTGGGCGGTGCTGATCGCCGGGGTCACACCCTTCCCCTACAAGGTGATCACCATCTTCTCGGGCGCGACGCATCTGTCGCTTCCGCTATTCATCGGCGTGTCGATCCTTGCGCGCGCCTTGCGCTTCGTGATCGTCGCCGCGCTCTTGTGGAAGTTCGGCGCACCGATCCGCGACTTTATCGAGCGCCGGCTTGGCCTCGTCTTTACCGTCTTCGTCGTCGGCCTGCTCGGCGGCTTCTATGTGCTGAGGTATCTGTGATGCATCTGCCCCTTTCGCCGCGAGAGATCCTCGCCTCGCCCCGCCTTCTGATCGGCCTTGCAGCCGCGGGATCGGCGTCCGTGTTGATCGGCGCGCTGCTGTTTCAGGCCATAGGGTTCGCGCCCTGCGATCTGTGCATCCTGCAACGCTGGCCGCATCTGGTGGCGGCGGTTCTGGGCGGGATGATGCTGCTGTTAAACCTGCCCCTCGCGCTGGCGTTCTTCGGTGCGCTCGCCGCGCTGACGACCTCGGTTCTGGGCTTCTACCATTCTGGCGTCGAACGGGGCATCTTTGAGGGCCCCGATACCTGCACATCGAACGGCATCGCGGGGCTGTCGCCCGCAGATCTGCTGGCTCAGATCGAGGCCGCGCCGCTGATCCGCTGTGATGAGATCGTCTGGTCCTTCATGGGCATCACAATGCCCAACCTGAACGCGGTCTTCTCGCTCGTCTTCGCGGTGATGTGGGTCCTTGCCTATCGCGCGGCCAAGCGCGGCGCGTAAGCCCAGAGGGCAGCACGGCAGGCCGGGGCGCCCCGCGGGGCGGTTCTCGATTGCACCCCAAGCCTTGACTGCGCTATAAGACGAGCAACAAAATCTAGAAGAACGAGACGCGCGTGACCGATACTCCTGATATGCCGGAAGCCCTCGACGAAGGCCCGAAGCGCCCCCATTACGACGGGCCGACGGTGTCGATCGCCGAGGAGATGAAGACCGCCTATCTCGATTACGCCATGAGCGTGATCGTCAGCCGTGCGATTCCCGATCTGCGCGATGGTCTGAAGCCTGTGCACCGGCGCATCCTGTATGCGATGCACGAGACCGGCAACACGCATGACAAGTCCTACCGCAAGTCGGCCCGACCGGTCGGCGACGTCATGGGTAAGTACCACCCCCACGGCGACGCGGCGATCTATGACGCGTTGGTGCGCATGGCGCAGGACTTCTCGATGTCGTTGCCGCTACTGGATGGTCAGGGCAACTTCGGCTCGATGGACGGCGACAGCCCGGCGGCCATGCGCTACACCGAGGTGCGCATGGACAAGCCCTCGGCCTTCATGCTGGCCGATATCGAGAAAGAGACGGTCGATTTCCAGGACAACTACGACGGCAAGGACCGCGAGCCGACCGTCCTTCCGGCGCGCTTCCCCAACATGCTGGTCAACGGCGCGGGCGGTATCGCCGTCGGCATGGCGACCAACATCCCGCCGCACAACCTCGGCGAGGTCGTCGATGCGACGCTGGCCCTGATCGAGAACCCCGACATGTCCTCCGAGACGATCATGGAGATCGTGCCCGGCCCGGACTTCCCCACCGGCGCCCAGATCATGGGGCGCGGCGGTGCGCGCAAGGCCTACCTTGAGGGACGCGGCTCGGTCATCATGCGCGCCAAGACCCATATCGAAGAGATCCGCAAGGATCGCTTCGCCATCGTCGTCGACGAGATCCCCTATCAGGTCAACAAGGCCTCGATGATCGAGAAGATCGCCGACCTCGTGCGCGAAAAGAGGCTGGAAGGCATCTCCGGGATTGCCGATGAATCCGACCGCGTCGGCGTGCGCGTCGTGATCGAGCTAAAGCGCGATGCGACGCCCGACGTTGTGCTCAACCAGCTTTACCGCTTCACGCAGCTGCAAACCTCGTTCGGCTGCAACATGCTGGCGCTGAATGGCGGCCGCCCCGAGCAGCTGACCCTGCGCGACTTCCTGACCCATTTCATCACCTTCCGCGAGGAAGTCGTTGCGCGCCGCACGGCCTACGAGCTGCGCAAGGCGCGCGAGCGCAGCCATATCCTCTGCGGTCTGGCCGTTGCGGTTACGAACGTTGATGAGATCGTGGCCACGATCCGCTCGTCGAAAGACCCGGCAGAGGCGCGCGAGCGCCTGATGACCCGCCGCTGGCCGGCACATGACATCGCCGAATACCTGCGCCTGATCGACGATCCGCTGCATCCGATCAACGAGGACGGCACCTACAACCTGTCGGAAACCCAGGCCCGCGCGATCCTTGATCTGCGCCTTCAGCGCCTTACGGCGATGGGCGTGCAAGAGGTAACGCAAGAGCTGGCCGAACTGGCTGGCAAGATCCGCGAATACCTCGAAATCCTCGGCTCGCGCGAACGCATCATGGCGATCATCTCGGCCGAGTTGCGCGAGGTGAGAGAGCTGTTCGCCGTGCCGCGCCGCACCGAGATCGTGGACTGGGCGGGCGATCTGGAAGACGAAGACCTGATCGAGCGCGAGGACATGGTCGTCACCATCACCTCGGGCGGCTACATCAAGCGCACGCCGCTGGCTGAGTTCCGCGCGCAGCGCCGCGGTGGCAAAGGTCTGGCCTCGATGCAGACCAAAGAGGACGACGTCGTCACCACCCTCTTCGTTGCCAACACCCACACGCAGCTTCTGTTCTTCACCACCGACGGGATGGTCTACAGCCTCAAGTGCTGGCGCCTTCCTCTGGCGGGGCGCACCTCCAAGGGCAAGGCGATCGTCAACATCCTGCCGATCCCGCAGGGCGTCACCATCGCCGCGCTTATGCCCGTCGATGCCCCCGAGGCCGAATGGGATGGCTACCAGGTCTTCTTCGCCACATCCGAGGGCGATGTGCGCCGCAACGCGCTGTCGGACTTCGCCAATGTGATGCGCAACGGCAAGATCGCGATGAAGCTACCCGAGGGCGTCAGCCTCGTGAACGTGCGCATGTGCACCGAGGCCGACGACGTCATGCTGGTGACCGAGCGCGGTCGCGCGATCCGCTTCCCGGTGACCGAGGTGCGCGTCTTCAAGGGCCGTGACTCGACCGGTGTGCGCGGTGTGCGTCTGGCCAGCGGCGACACGGTCGTGTCGATGTCCGTGATCCGCCACTTCGAGGCCGAACCCTGGGAACGCGCCGCGTTCATCAAGCGCTTCCGCGCCGAGATGGGCAACGAGGAAGAGATCGACGCCGATGACGAAGCGGAAGAGGTTTCGGCCGAAGGCTCGCTGAGCGATGAGCGTTACGCCGAGATGCTGGCCGCGCAGGATCTGATCCTGACGATCACCACAAAGGGCCTCGGCAAGACCTCGTCGAGCCACGACTACCCCGTGCGCGGGCGTGGCGGCCAGGGCGTCGGCGCCTTCAAGATGACCGATCGGGGCGGCGCCCTTGTGGCGTCCTTCCCCGTTGAGACCAGCGATCAGGTGATGCTGGCCACCTCGACGGGCCAGTCGATCCGCTGCCCGGTCGCGGGGATCTCGTTCCGTTCGCGCTCGGCGGGCGGGGTGAAGGTGTTCAACACGGGCACCGATGAAGAAGTCGTCTCGGTCGCGCGGGTCGCCGACCAGGGCGATGAAGAAGCAGAGCAATAAAAAACGATAACTCCGCGCATTCCGCGCGGAGAAAGAACCTGAGGCAATACGATGCAGAAACTCCTGCTCCTCTCGATCGGGGCAGCGCTTGCGCTGCCGCAAACCGGTCTGGCGACCGAAGTGACCGGCGCCGAGATCGGCCTGTCCTACTCGACGTTGGCGGACGGCAATGCCCGCGACGTCAACAAGACCACCCTCGGCGGCGCGATCGAGCTGGGCTTCGGCCCGCAGTTCTCGGTACAAGGCGATATCGCCACGCGCTACTTCGACGGGATCGACGAAACCGGCAAGAACGCGACCGCGCACGCGATCTACCACCTGCCGGGCGACATGGCGGTTGGTGCCTTCATCGGCAAGGACTGGCTCGATGGCCAGTCGGTCGAATACACCGGGCTTGAGACCGCGGGCGCCATGGGCCAGATCAGCTACGAGGCCGCCTTCACCCATATGGATGCGGACGGCACACATGGCAACCAGCTGGGCCTTCAGGCGAATTACGCGCTGAACCCGCAGCTTGACCTTGGCGGGCGCTTCGACACGCTGCACGCCGAAGGCGACGACATGAGCCGCCTGAGCGCGACGGCGGGATACCGCATCAACCCGGGCACCATGCTGACGGGCGAGCTTGGCTTCGTCGATGGCGACGGCATGGATGCCGAAAGCTTCGTCGGCATCGGCCTCAAGGCCACCTTCGGCGCAACCGGCGGCGTGACCTTCGGCGGCCGTGGCCTGCAAGAGTTCCTCCCAGGCCTCTGAGGCGGATTGCAACAATCCGGGCGCGGCGTTAAACCCGCGCCCATGGAAACGCTACACATCATTGGCGGCGGCATGGCCGGATCCGAGGCTGCCTGGCAGGCGGCTGAGGCAGGCGTGCCCGTCGTGCTTCACGAAATGCGCCCCCACGTGGGCACCTTCGCGCACCGCACCGGCGACTTCGCCGAGATGGTGTGCTCGAACTCGTTCCGTTCGGACGATCATGAGCGCAACGCCGTTGGCCTGCTGCATTGGGAAATGCGCGCGGCTGGTGGGCTGATCATGCAAATGGCCGAACAGCACCGTCTTCCGGCCGGTGGCGCGCTTGCCGTTGATCGCGATGCTTTCTCGGGCGCAGTGACTGCGGCATTGCGCGCGCATCCTCTGATTTCCTTTAGTGAACAGGAAGTTACAGAACTTCCTTCAACCGGCCACTGGATCGTGGCAACCGGGCCGCTGACCTCTGGGTCTCTGGCCGAAAGCATCCGCGCCGCGACCGGCGCCGAGAGCCTCGCCTTCTTCGACGCGATCGCTCCGATTGTCTATGCCGACACGATCGACATGGATGTGGCTTGGCGCCAGAGCCGCTATGACAAGGGCGAGACCGAGGAAGAGCAGAAGGCCTACATAAACTGCCCAATGAACCGCGAGCAGTATGAGGCCTTCATCGACGCGCTTCTGGCGGCAGAGAAAACCGAGTTCCACGAGGGTGAGACCGCCGGCTATTTCGACGGTTGCCTGCCGATCGAAGTGATGGCGGAGCGTGGCCGGGAAACCCTGCGCCACGGGCCGATGAAGCCTGTCGGGCTGACGAATTCGCATAAGCCCGAAGAAAAAGCCTACGCCGTAGTGCAGCTGCGCCGCGATAATGCACTTGGAACACTTTACAACATCGTGGGCTTCCAGACCAAGATGAAATACGGCGCGCAAATTGCTGTTTTCAAGATGATTCCTGGCCTCGAACAAGCGAGCTTCGCGCGTCTTGGCGGAATCCATCGCAACACGTTCATCAACTCACCCACGCTGCTCGACACGCAAATGCGGATGAAGTCGCGTCCCAATATTCGGTTCGCGGGGCAGATTACCGGCGTGGAAGGCTATGTTGAAAGCGCCTCGATGGGTTTGCTGGCGGGCCGAATGGCGGCGGCGGAGATCAAGGGGGGGGCGTTGCGGCCCCCGGGCATCGAGACGGCCATGGGTAGCCTGGTCAATCACATCACCGGCGGTGCCGAGGCCAAGACCTTCCAGCCGATGAATGTGAACTTCGGGCTCTTCCCGCCGATTGACGCGAAAGGCGGGCGGCGGGGCCGCAAGGACCGCTACAAGGCCTATACAGATCGCGCGAAAGAGTCGTTTACTCAATGGCTTGCGGATCATAGCTAAGATGATCACCCGGTTCGCGCCATCGCCCACCGGGCCGCTCCACCTTGGCCATGCCTATAGCGCGATCCTGGCGCATGATATGGCGCGCGCGGCGAGCGGACGCTTCCTGTTGCGCATTGAGGATATCGACCGGCAACGCTCCCGCCCGGAATGGGAGGCGCAGATCTACGATGACCTCGCCTGGCTTGGCCTGACTTGGGAAGAACCCGTCATGCGTCAGTCAGATCGCCTGAATATCTACCGCCAAACGCTTGCGAAGCTTTGGGAAAGTGATCTTCTCTATCGCTGCTCTTGCACCCGCCGCGATATCGAAGCAGCAACCTCCGCCCCGCAGGAAGGCGTCAGCCTTGGGCCGGATGGCCTCATTTATCCCGGCACCTGCCGCGAGTCGGGCGCGCGCACGGCGGGAGAGCCTCTGCCCGACGCAGTGCTGCGGCTTCATATGGATCGCGCGGCAGCCCATTGTTCATTCGATGAGATTGGCGAGGCACACTGCGGAACGCACAGCATCACGCCCGAACAGATGATCCAGAACGTCGGCGATATCGTCCTTGCCCGGCGCGATATGGGAACCTCTTACCACCTGTCGGTGGTGCTAGACGACGCGGCGCAGGGCATCACGCATGTCGTGCGCGGCGAGGATCTGTTTGACGCCACTCAGATCCACGTCACGCTTCAGAAATTACTGAAGCTTTCAACGCCAACCTATTGCCATCACAATCTTATTCGAGACAAGAGTGGCAGGCGCCTTGCAAAACGCGATGACGCCCGTGCGATCGCGAAATACCGCACCGAGGGCGCCACGCCCGCCGATATCCGTCGCCTCGTCGGGCTTTAATCCGCCATCGGCACGAGGATCTCGACCTCTTCACCGCTCCGCACCGCCGTGTAGAAGCAGCTGCGGCGGTTGGTGTGACAGGCCGGACCGATCTGATCCACAAGCATCAACAGGCAGTCGCGGTCGCAATCAACGCGCAACTCAACCAGTTTCTGCACATGCCCCGAGCTTTCGCCCTTCGCCCAGAAGCTCTGGCGGGAGCGCGACCAGTAGGTGACCTGTCCAGTCTCAAGCGTACGCGAAAGGCTTTCGGCGTTCATCCAGGCCATCATCAGAACCTCGCCCGTCTTGTGATCCTGCGCGATCGCGGGGATCAGGCCGTTCGCGTCGTATTTGAGCGTACTGGGATCGAAGGTCATGACTTTTCTCCTTGGGCGTAAGGCACTATCTATCGCGGGACGCCTGCGGGGGAAAGCCATGAGCGATACCGACCTGTTCAAACTCTATTCGTCGCGCATCCTCGCGCTGGCGGCGGATATCCCGCATACCGAACCCCTGCCCGCGCCCACCCACAAGGCCAACCGCCGCGCGCCGCTTTGCGGCTCGACGGTCACGGTGGAGCTGACTTTCGACGGCACCCGCATCACCGGATACAGCCAGCAGGTTCACGCCTGCGCGCTTGGGCAGGCCTCGGCCTCGATCTTTGGTGCCAATGTCATCGGGCGCTCGCCGGCCGAGGTTGAGCGCCTGCGCGATGAGTTGGCAGCGATGCTCAAGGGTGGCCCGGTGCCCTCCGCCCCCTTCGCCGATTACGAAGTTCTGCTTGCGGCGCGCGATTACTCCAATCGCCACGCGTCGATCCTGCTTGCTCCGCAGGCAACGCTCGACGCCCTGAACGCGGGTTAAAAAAACGCCGCCATCCGGGGATGGCGGCGCGAGGAAGCGCTTTCCGGGCGAAATAGCCCGTATCGACAGGCAGGCCGCGTGTTTGGGGACAGGGCGGCAGCGAAAAGCGCGAGGCAGTAGCGGTTGGGCCTCAGAACAGACCCGGAATGAAGAGAACGCCAAGGAACGTGATGCAAAGCGACATCGCGCCCAGTGCATCATGCAGAAGGCCGTTCGAATGACGTTTGAAAATTGCTTGAACTTCGCGGCGCATTCGGAACCTCCTTCTCCGTTGTTGCTATTTTGTTCTCATTTTTTCAGCGCGAAGTAAAGAACTTTTTAAGAACATCTGTTCATCCGACGTCGATAAGGCGAATGGCGCGGTCCTGCTCCATCAGCCAGAGCAGCACCCGCGCTGCCTGCCCGCGCGCGGTCTGCAGCTCGGGGTCCTGGGTCAACAGGTTACGCGCATCGCTTTGCGCAACGGCCATCAGGCCCGCCTGCCGTTCAAGATCGGCAATGCGGAAGCGCGGTACGCCCGACTGCGCGGTGCCGATCACATCGCCAGCGCCACGCATGGCGAGGTCTTCCTCGGCGATGCGGAAACCATCCTCGCTTTCACGCAGGATCTGCAATCGCCGCTCACCCGAATCGCTCAGCGGGGCCTGATACAGCATCAGGCAGGTCGACTCGGCCGACCCGCGCCCGACACGGCCGCGCAACTGGTGCAGCTGCGCAAGGCCAAAGCTCTCGGCGCGCTCGATCACCATGATCGAGGCATTGGGCACATTCACCCCCACCTCGATCACGGTCGTGGCCACCAGAACACGCGTCCGCCCCGACGTGAAATCGGCCATCGCGGCGTCTTTGTCGGCCACCGCCATCTGCCCGTGGACAAGGCCCACGACGCCCTCATCCAAGGCCGCGCGCAGGAAGCGGAAACGATCCTCGGCCGAGGTCAGATCGACGCGCTCGCTTTCCTCGACCAGCGGGCACACCCAGTAGCACTGGCGCCCCTCGGCCACCGCGCGGCGCAGATGCGCAACCACCTCATCGAGCCGCGCGGTCGAGATCAGCGCGGTCTTGACCGGTTTGCGCCCCGGCGGCTTCTCGTCCAACACGCTCACATCCATGTCGCCGTATTGCGCCAGCGCGAGCGAGCGCGGAATTGGCGTCGCGGTCATCACCAGAACGTCGGCAGCCTCACCCTTGGCACCCAACTCCATGCGCTGCGAAACGCCAAAGCGATGTTGCTCATCGATCACGACGAGCCGCAGATCGTTGAATTCGACGTCCTTCTGGAAGACCGCATGGGTTCCGACCAGAATGTGAATGCGCCCCTCGGCCAGATCCGTCAGCTTCGAGACGCGCTCGGCGCCCTTGTCGCGCCCGGTCAGGATCTCGACGCGCACGCCCGCCGAGGCCGCAAGCGGCGCAAGCCCATCGAGATGCTGGCGCGCGAGGATCTCGGTCGGGGCCATCATCACGCCCTGCCCGCCCGCCTCGACCGCCGCAAGAAGCGCCAGAAAGGCCACCAGTGTTTTGCCCGAACCCACATCGCCCTGAAGCAGCCGGTTCATCCGGCGCGGGCCCGCCATGTCGGCAGTGATCTCCTCCACCGCACGGCTTTGCGCGTCGGTCATCTCATAGGGCAGCGCGCGCAGAACCTTGCCTGACAGCGCACCGGCTCCCTTGGTCTCGCGCCCGCGCAAACGGCGTTGCTGGCGACGCGCCAGCGCCAGCGTCAGTTGGTGCGCGAAGAATTCATCATAGGCCAGGCGCTGCCGCGCGGGCGCCGCTTGCGCCGTGTCGGCGAGCGCCTGTGGTGCATGGGCCGCGTGCAGGGCTGCGTTCCACGCAGGCCAGCCCTCGCGCGCCAAGAGCGAGGGGTCAATCCATTCGGCAAGATCAGGCAGCCGCGCAAGCGCGCCCGCCGCCGCCTTGGCCATCACCTTTTGCGTAACCCCCGCGGTCAGAGGATAGACAGGCTCAAACCGCGGCAGTTCGCCTACGGCATCGGGCGGCAGGATATAATCCGGGTGAACGATCTGCGCGACCCCGTCGAAGACCTCAAGCTTGCCCGAGATCAGCCGCTTTTCGCCCGCCGGCAGTTGCTTTTGCAGGTAATCGCCGCGCGCATGGAAGAACACCAGCTGGAACTCGGCGGCCTTGTCACGCATCAAAACCCGCGTCGGCCCGCCCTTCCGGCGCGATGGGATATGCGTCTCGACCTCGGCGACGACGCTGACGACGCAGGGGGCCGCGACACCGCGGATCGTCTCGACCGGGCGGCGGTCAATCACCGAATGGGGTAGCGTGAAGGCCATGTCGCGCGGGCGCGCGATCCCGGTCTGGGCAAGTAGCTGCGCGGTTTTCGCGCCCACGCCCGGCAGCGTCTCGATCTCCGCGAACAGCGGGAAAAGGATCGGCGGACGTCCGGTCATGAGGCCCCCGCCAGCGCCAGCCATTCGTCTTCATCGATCACCTTGATGCCCAGTTCGGCCGCTTTCTTGGCCTTTGAGCCCGCCCCCGGCCCCGCCACCAGCAGATCGGTCTTGGCCGATACCGAGCCTGCGACTTTCGCGCCCATCTGCTCAGCCCGCGCCTTGGCCTCGGCGCGCGTCATCCGTTCGAGCGTCCCGGTAAAGACGACAGTCTGCCCCGCGATCGGGCTGCCCGAGGTATCGTGGCGCACCGCATCCTCTACCGTCAGCTCGGCGATCAGGCGGTCGATCAGGGCGCGCTCGGCCTCCTGATGGAAGCTGCTGACGACCGAGGTTGCAAGCGTCGCGCCGACCCCGTCGATGGACATCAACTCATCCCACTCGGCTCCCTCACCGATCTGCGCGCCGGTCATCGCGGCCTCAAATTCGGCCCAGCTTCCGTAGTGATTGGCCAGCAGCGCGGCGCTGGTTTCGCCGACATGGCGAATGCCGAGCGCGAAAATCAGACGGGCCAGCGGGATGCGCCGCCGCTCGTCGATCGCGGCAAAGAGCTTGTCGGCGGATTTCTCACCCCACCCCTCGCGCTTGCGCAGCTGACGCAGGCTGTTCGGGCCATAGTTGCGTTGCAGCTGGAAGATATCGGCGGGTTCGCGGATCCAATCGTCTTCGTAGAACGCCTCAACCTGCTTTGCCCCCAGGCCCTCGATGTCGAACGCAGAACGCGAGACGAAATGTTTCAGTTTTTCCACGGCTTGCGCCGGGCAAATCATGCCGCCGGTGCAGCGGCGCACCGCATCGCCCTCTTCCCGGATCGCGTCGGATCCGCATTCCGGGCAGTGCTGCGGGAAGACATAGGGCACCGCATCCGCCGGGCGGCGCGACAGGTCCACATCGGCGACCTTGGGGATCACGTCGCCAGCGCGGTAAACCTGTACCCAGTCCCCCTCGCGGATATCCTTGCCGCCGCGGATATCTTGCCCCTTCGAGTCTCGCCCGGCGATGTAGTCCTCATTATGAAGGGTCGCGTTCGAGACAACAACGCCGCCCACAGTCACGGGGCTGAGCCGCGCAACCGGGCTGAGCGCGCCCGTGCGCCCGACCTGAATCTCGATCTTCTCAAGCCGGGTCCAGGCCAGCTCGGCGGGGAATTTATGCGCAATGGCCCAACGCGGCGTGGTCGAGCGGAACCCGAGCCGGCGTTGCAGGCCCAAATCGTTCACCTTGTAGACGACGCCGTCGATGTCATAGCCCAAGCTGGCCCGCTGCGCTTCGATCCCACGGTAATGCGCCAGCATGTCCTGCGGCCCGTTGCAAAGCTCGGTCAGCGGGTTGGTTTCGAAACCCAATGCCTTCAGACGCGCAATCGCGTCGATCTGCGTTAGGGCCAAGGGTTCGGACAAGGCACCCCAGGCATAGGCAAAGAACCGCAACGGCCGCGCGGCCGTGATCCGCGCGTCAAGCTGGCGTAGCGATCCGGCGGCGGCGTTGCGCGGGTTGGCGAACGGCTTATCGCCCCGCTCGGCCTGCCGGGCGTTGAGCGCCGAGAAATCGGCGTGGCTCATGTAGACCTCGCCGCGCACCTCAAGCACATCGGGCGCGTCCTGCAAGAGTTGCGGGATATCGGTGATCGTGCGCGCATTCTCGGTGACGTTTTCGCCAACCTCACCATCGCCGCGCGTCGCTGCCTGCACCAGCCGCCCGCCTTCATAGCGCAGCGACAGCGACAGACCGTCGATCTTAGGCTCTGCCGTGTAAGCCAGCACCTCGGCCTCGGCGATGCCAAGGTAGGATTTCACGCGGGCATCAAAGTCGAGCACGTCTTCATCGGAAAAGCCGTTCTCGAGGCTCAGCATCCGAACCTCATGCGCGACCTTGCCGAAGCCCTCGGCGACAGGCGCGCCCACTTGACGGGTCGGACTGTCGGCGCGCGCCAGCTCGGGGAAACGCGCCTCAATCTCGGTCAAACGCCGCTTGAGCGCATCATATTCGGCGTCAGAAATCTCGGGCGCATCGTGCGCATGGTAAGCGGTATTGGCCGCCTCGATCGCAGCGATCAACCCCGGCAGTTCGGCCTCTGCCTCGGCACGGGTCAGCGCACCAACTGCAATCTTGTCCGTCACGGTCATGCTCTTCCCCCTCGGCCACCCTATTGGTTTAGGGTCAGCCGGGAGGAGCGTCCAGAGGGTGAGCGTATCTCAGGCGCCCACCGCCAATCGCTGAGCCATGATCGCCGGTGCCGGATCACGCAGCACATAGCCGCGGCCCCAGACCGTCTCGATGTAATTCTCGCCGCCCGTCACCTCAGCCAGTTTCTTACGCAGCTTGCAGATGAACACGTCGATGATCTTCAATTCCGGCTCATCCATGCCGCCGTAGAGATGGTTGAGGAACATCTCTTTCGTCAGGGTCGTGCCCTTGCGCAGGCTGAGCAGTTCGAGCATCTGATATTCCTTACCGGTCAGGTGGACGGGCTTGCCCTCCCCCTCGACCGTCTTCGCGTCAAGGTTCACCGCGATCTTGCCCGTACGGATGATCGACTGCGAATGCCCCTTGGAGCGGCGAATGATCGCATGGATTCGCGCGATCAGTTCTTCGCGATGGAACGGCTTGGTCATGTAGTCATCTGCGCCGAAGCCAAAACCCTTGATCTTGCTGTCGGTGTCATCTGCCCCGCTCAGGATCAGGATTGGCGTATCCACGCGGGCCAAACGCAGCTGGCGCAACACCTCATGCCCGTTCATGTCGGGCAGATTGAGATCGAGCAGGATCAGGTCGTAATCATAGAGCTTCGCCAGATCGATCCCTTCTTCACCCAGGTCGGTGCAGTAGACGTTTAGATTGGCATGGGTCAGCATCAATTCGATACTACGCGAGGTTGTAGGATCATCCTCGACCAACAAAATGCGCATCCTGGGTTCTCCGTATTAAATCCCCGATAATGTTCGAGGTTTGCACCGATTGGTTAACACCCAGTTAGTCTGGCAATATTCTTAATGATTGCAACCTAAAGTTGTTTCCATTTTTGGATCGCGGTCACTTTCAACCCGTCCACCCCGTGTTTCGACACCCCCTCGATCCACAGATCCAGTTCTTCTTCCGACAAATCGTAGCGATCCAGCGCCTCGGCGCGCGGAATCAGCCCATGCGTCACGGCCTGCACCAGCGTCGCCTTGCGGCTGGCAACCCATCGCGTCGTATCGGGCGGCGGCAGATCCGCCCGCGTCAGAATCGAGCCATCGGGCAAGGTCACCGAACGCGGCCCATCCACTTTCTTGAGATACATCTGCTCCCCCTTCCGCTTTCCTGGCCTGAAAATGACCGCTTCGCCTTAACGACGGGTGAAACGCGGGGTTGAGACTAGTTCGCATTTTCCTATATTCCTGCGGGTCTGATCAAAGGACCCCTTTCATGAGCAAGGATCTGCCCCTCAATTCGCTGGGACTGCCCAAGCCCCCGGCCGAAACCCGCGTTGTCGTCGCCATGTCTGGCGGCGTCGATAGCTCGGTCGTGGCCGCGCAACTGGCCGAGGAAGGCTATGATGTCGTGGGCGTGACCTTGCAGCTGTATGACCACGGCGCGGCGCTCGCCAAGAAGGGCGCCTGCTGCGCGGGTCAGGATATCCACGACGCGCGCCGCGTGGCCGAAACGATGGGCTTTCCGCATTACGTGCTCGACTACGAGAACACGTTCCGCGAAGCCGTGATCGACGAATTCGCCGACGCCTATCTGGCGGGCGCGACGCCGGTGCCCTGCATTCGCTGCAATGAGCGGGTGAAGTTCAAGGACCTGCTGGAAACCGCCAAGGATCTCGACGCTGACTGCATGGCGACCGGGCATTACATCCAGCGCAAGATGGGTCCGCATGGCCCCGAGTTGCACAGCGCCGCCGATCCGAACCGCGACCAGAGCTATTTCCTGTTCTCGACCACGCCCGAGCAACTCTCCTACCTACGCTTTCCGCTTGGGCATTTGGCCTCGAAGGCCGAGACGCGGGCACTGGCGGCGAAATATGGGCTGCCGGTGGCCGACAAGCCCGACAGCCAGGACATCTGCTTTGTGCCGAACGGAAACTATGCCTCGGTCATCGAAAAGCTGCGCCCCGGCGCGGCGGACCCCGGCGAGATCGTCGATATGGAGGGCAATGTCCTCGGCCAGCACAAGGGTGTCATCCATTACACGATCGGTCAGCGCCGCGGCCTTGGAATCGGCGGGCTCGGCGATCCGCTTTACGTCGTCCGGCTTGACCCCGACGCGCGGCGCGTGATCGTCGGCCCGAAAGAGGCGCTCTCGACCCGGATCATCCCGGTGCGCGAGATCAACTGGCTTGGGGATGAGCCCTTCACCGCCCGCCCCGAGTGGCACCTGAGCGTCAAGGTCCGCTCAACCCGCCCGCCGCGTGAGGCCATTGTCCGCCCGATCAGCGCGACCGAGGCCGAGGTTGAGTTGCTGAACCCGGAAGAAGGTGTAAGCCCCGGACAGGCCTGCGTTTTCTACGAAACCGGCGGAACGCGGATCTATGGCGGCGGCTGGATCTGGCGCGGACGGTAGATGAAAAGGGCGCCTTTCGGCGCCCTTTCTTATTGTTTCAGTACGTAGCGGCCGGGCGCGTTTTGCAGCGGCTTGTAGCCCGCATCCGCATTGCCCATAGGCGGCGGCGCCTGGTCCGGGCCGGCAACTGCACCCCCGGTCACGCGCAGCCAATCGGCCCAGGGCTCCCACCACGAGCCCTGCACTTTCGGCACACTCTTGGCCCAGTCCTCCGGCGCGGGATGGTTGTGGCCAGGCACATGCGTCATGATCCGGTGCTTGGCGCGCGCGCTGCCGGGCGGCGCCACGATGCCCGTGTTATGCCCGCCCGAGACCAGCGCGAAGGTCACATCGCCATGCATCAGGTAGGTCAGCTTGAAGACCGAGTTCCACGGCGCGATGTGGTCATGCTCGGTCGCGACGGCGAAGACCGGCGCCTTGATGTCCTGCAGGTAGATGTGGCCTTCCCCCGCGGTCATCCGGCCATCCGCCAGATCGTTGTTGAGGAACAGCTTGCGCAGATACTCCGAATGCATCTTGTAGGGCATCCGCGTCGCGTCATGGCTCCAGGCACCAAGCGACGAGGGCGCCTCGCGCTCGCCCAGCATGTATTCGCGCACCATCTTCGACCAGACGAGGTCTTGCGACTTGAGCATCGAGAAGGTGCCCGCCATCGCCTCCTTGTCCAGATAGCCCTCTTCCCACATCATGTCTTCCAGCAGCGACAGCTGGCTTTCATTGGTGAAAAGCGAAAGCTCACCGGCTTCGGTGAAATCAACCTGCGCGGCCAGCATGGTCATCGAGGCAAGCCGCTCATCCCCGTCGCGCGCCATTGCAGCGGCGGTCACGGAGAGAAGTGTCCCTCCGAGACAATAGCCCAGACCGTGCACTTTCTCGGCCCCGGTGATCGCGCTGATCGCGTCGATCGCGGCCATCACGCCAAGCTCGCGGTAGTCATCGAAGCCAAGCTCGCGGTCTTCCTCATCGGGGTTTTTCCAGCTGATGCAGAACACCGAAAAACCCTGATCGACCAGCCACTTGATCATCGACTGGGGCGGCGTCAGATCGAGGATGTAGTATTTCATGATCCAGGCCGGGACGATCAGCAACGGCACCGAATGCACCGTGGGCGTCGTCGGAGCGTATTGGATCAGTTCGATCAGGCGGTTGCGGAAAACGACCTTGCCCGGCGTTATCGCAACCTCATGACCCGGCGTGAACTCCGGCGGATCCTCAGGCTGACCGGTCATCCGTTTCATCATGTCTTCGTAGAAGAACTGTGCACCGCGCGTCAGATTGCGGCCACCCTCTTCGACGGTGCGCTGGATCAGATGCGGGTTGGTCAGCAGGAAGTTCGAAGGCGAGAACATGTCGAGGAACTGGCGCCCGTAGAACTCGACCACTTTCTCGTGCCTCTCCTCCACCCCGTGCACTTCGGAGGTGGCGTTATGCCACCACTGCTGCGTCAGCAGGAAGCTTTGGGAATAGAGCGAGAAGGGAAACTTCAGCCATTCGGGCCCGGCGAATCGGCGGTCTTGCTTGAGCGGCTCGACGCAGACCTCGCCGTTGCCACCGGCCGCCTGACACAGGATCTCGGCCGCCAGACGCTGCGCCTTGCGCGCCGATTTCCAGACCAACTCAGCCCGCTTGCCGGGGCTGATTGCCAGATGCGCCGCCCAATCGCCCCAGGCGAGCGCAAGCGAAATCGGCGAGATGCTCGCCCCGAGCTTGCCGAACTGCGCATGGACCAAACGGTCGAGTCTGACGAATGCCTCTTCAGCGGCCAGCTTTTCGGGCGTGTCGGTCAACAGGACCTCGGCCAGCCGAGCCGGAAGATTTGGGACGGGCTCTGCCTTGTCTGCCTTGGGCGCAAGCGCTTCGGGCCTTTCGGCAACCACAGTCCCAGAGATAGCTTGGGCGGCCGATTCCACGGCCGCCTCAGCCTTGACGCGCGACCGGCGCGCCTTCGGAGCAGATGTCGTCATCTCTCAACCTAGTTACGGCGGGCGGCCCATCCGCCCGTCCTTCGTCAGTCTTTTTTGCCCGTCGCCGAAATGATGGCGTTGCCTTCCTCGGTCGCGGTACGCACCGCCTGCTCGGCGATTTCCGTCACCGACGCGGCAAGCTTGTTCGTTTCGGTCGAATAATCGCTCAGCATCCGTTGCCAGAAGGTCGTCCAGAGCGCCATCGCTTCGTTCGGATCCTTCGCATCGGCCAGATCGGCCAGCATGCTGCGGTCCCGCTCAAAACGGGTTTTCAGGAAGTCCAGCGTCTCGATGTTCTGCTTGAGCAGCGCCTCGGCCATCCGGGCCTGCGGGCGCAGGAACATCGACATATCAACCGACGGGGTCGGCATACAACCGGCCATCGCGCCGAACGGGTTCTGTTTCTTACTTGCCATGTCTGTCCTCCTTCAGTCTCAGTCAAGCTCAAGGAGTCTATCACTCTTCGCACACGCAGAAATTGATCTGCCGCAATACCTGCCAAGATTAACGCGCATTGTAAAAGTCACGTTAAATTATTAGCCGCAGATCTCTTTTTAGAACATTTTTCGGGCATTTTGCAGATGCAGCATAAAGCCCAGATCAGAGCGACGGGATTTCGGGTAAGTCGGACGATTCCCCGCTCTCGCGCTGACCCCATGAGTTGTGAAAGATCAGCTCTTCCAACGGCATCCGCTGCGCCCATCCGCGTTGCTGCAACTCAGGTTCCGAATGAAGTTCGCGCACATGCCCGAGGCACAGATAGGCCACCGGCACCACATGCTCGGGCAGCCCGAGGATCTCGCGCAGGTCGGCGTCATTGAAGATGCTGACCCAGCCAACGCCAATGCCCTCGGCGCGGGCGGCAAGCCAGAGGTTCTGCACCGCGCAGACCGTCGAATACAGATCCGTGTCGCGGTTATGGGTGCGCCCCAACACGACCGGCCCACCCCGCTCGCGGTCGCAGGTGATGCACAGGTTTACCGGAGCATCGGTAATCCCCTCCAGCTTGATCGCCGAATAAAGCGCCTTGCGCGCATCGCCGAACATCGCGGCGGCCTCGTCATTGGCGCGCGAAAAAGCGTGCTTAACCCGCGCCTTGGTCGCGGGGTCGGTCAGCAGCAGAAAGTTCCAGGGCTGCATGAAACCCACCGAGGGCGCGTGATGCGCGGCCAACAAGAGACGCTCCAGCACCTCGGGCGCGATCGGGTCGGGTTGGAACTGGCTGCGCACATCGCGCCGCGTGTGAATCGCACGATAGACCGCATCGCGCTCGGCGTCTGAAAAAGGCCCCGCGGGCGCGAGGTGAATGGATTGCGGCATGACACATCCCCTGTCTGGCAACCATGGCCGCCCCCGCCGTCCGCGCGAGGGGGCCTATCCTGTCCGGCCGGTCTTCTGACTTCGGCTTCGCGCGGTACAGCGCCTTCCCGGCCTTGGCCAGTGGCTCCAGCTGCACCATCCACCTTACAGCGTTGGGCACGTCGCGGAGTTGCACCGCGTTCCCGATTATCCCGACCGCAGCCGGGCACCAGACCCGCGCAAGCTAGCCAAACAAGCCCGCCGCCGCAAGCCGCACAACCCCCATTGACAGCGCCCCCGCCCCTGCGTCATCTTCCGCCCCACGTCAGGGGAGTCCCGCCTAGGGGACTGAGAGGCTGACAGGGGGAAACCCCGGTGAAGCGACCCTTTGAACCTGACCCAGTTGATACTGGCGTAGGAAGACCGAAGGGCGCCCTCCCGACATATGACTGGGGCGGTCCTTTCGGGCCGTAGCGGCCCTTTCGCTTGGGGCCAGCGGCCCCTTCTTGCCTCACGTGTTGCTTGGGTCTCATCGCAAGAGGAGACCAACTATGAACAAGCCCACCCCCCGGATCACCACCGGCGCCCTGCCCGCGTCGTGCAAGGTTTTCATCCCCGGCCAGTTGCACCAGATCGCGGTGCCGATGCGCTCGATCCACGTTTCGAACGAGACGCCGGTCAGCGTCTATGACAGCTCGGGCCCTTACACCGACCCGGCGGCCAGCACCGACATCCGCCAGGGCCTTGCCGGAACGCGCGGAGACTGGCTGCGCGCACGCGGTGACATCGAGGAATACGAGGGACGCGCTGTCACCTCGGCCGATAACGGCTTTGCCGAGGGCGACCGCCTCGTGCCGGAATTCCCGAAGCTGCGCCGCCCCTTCCGCGCCACCGGCAACCGCGCCGTGACGCAGATGGCCTATGCAAAAGCCGGCATCATCACCCCCGAGATGGAATATGTCGCCATCCGGGAGAACCTCGGCCGCACCGAGGCCTGGGCCGAGGCCCGCGACGGCGAGGATTTCGGCGCCGCGATCCCCGACCTCGTGACGCCGGAATTCGTGCGCCAGGAAATCGCGGCAGGCCGCGCCATCATCCCCGCCAACATCAACCACCCCGAGCTGGAGCCGATGATCATCGGCCGCAACTTCCTGGTGAAGATCAACGCCAATATCGGCAACTCGGCTGTGACTTCCTCGATGGAGGAAGAGGTCGAGAAGATGGTCTGGGCAATTCGCTGGGGCGCCGACACGGTGATGGACCTCTCAACGGGCCGCAACATCCACAACATCCGCGAATGGATCATCCGCAACGCCCCCGTGCCGATCGGGACCGTGCCGCTTTACCAGGCGCTTGAAAAGGTCGGCGGCGTCGCCGAAGACCTGACCTGGGAGATCTTCCGCGACACGCTGATCGAGCAGGCCGAGCAGGGCGTGGATTATTTCACCATCCACGCGGGCGTGCGCCTGCACATGATCCCGATGACGGTCAAGCGCGTGACCGGCATCGTCTCGCGCGGCGGCTCGATCATGGCCAAGTGGTGCCTGCATCATCACCGCGAAAGCTTCCTCTATGAGCATTTCGACGAGATCTGCGACATTATGCGGGCATATGATGTCTCCTTCTCGCTCGGTGACGGGCTGCGGCCCGGCTCGATTGCCGACGCCAACGACCAGGCGCAATTTGCCGAGCTTGAGACCCTGGGCGAGCTGACCAAGATCGCCTGGGCCAAGGATTGCCAGGTCATGATCGAAGGCCCCGGCCACGTCGCGATGCACAAGATCAAGGCCAATATGGACAAGCAGCTGGCCCATTGCCATGAAGCGCCGTTCTACACGCTCGGGCCGCTGACGACCGATATCGCGCCGGGTTACGACCATATCACCTCGGCCATCGGTGCGGCGATGATCGGCTGGTTCGGCACGGCGATGCTGTGCTACGTGACGCCCAAGGAACACCTCGGCCTGCCCGACCGGGACGATGTGAAAACCGGGGTCATCACCTACAAGCTGGCTGCCCACGCCGCCGACCTCGCCAAAGGTCACCCCGGCGCGCAGCTGCGCGATGACGCCCTGTCGCGCGCGCGGTTCGAGTTCCGGTGGGAGGATCAGTTCAACCTCTCGCTCGACCCCGACACCGCGCGTGAATTCCACGACGAGACCATGCCGAAAGAGGCGCATAAGCTTGCGCATTTCTGCTCGATGTGCGGGCCCAAGTTCTGCTCGATGCGGATCTCGCACGACATCCGGGCCGAGGCGCAGAAGCAGGAAGGCATGGCCCAGATGGCGGAGAAATTCCGTGAGGGCGGCGCGCTTTATCTCCCGGCGGAGAAGGCGCAATGATCTTCTCCGTTCTTGGGGCGGGCGTGGCGGGGCTGTGCGCCGCCACAGCCCTTGCCGAACGGGGCGCACAGGTCGAGGTGATCGACCCCTCCCCCGACCCCACCGGCGCATCCTGGTATGCGGGCGGGATGCTCGCGCCTTATTGCGAGGCCGAGGCCGCACCCGAAGAGGTCTTCGCCATGGGCCGCGACGCGGTGCGCTGGTGGGCCGAGCGCGTGCCGGGCGTGCTGCAAAACGGCACGCTCGTCGTCGCCCCGGCCCGCGACACGGCCGAATTGGACCGCTTCGCCCGTGCGACCCGCGGGCATGCGTGGGTCGATCCCGGCGTCATCGAGCCCGACCTGCAAGGCCGCTTCACGCGCGGCCTCTACTATGCTGAAGAGGCGCATCTCGACCCGCGCGCGGCCACCCGCGCGCTGCGGGACCGGCTGATCGCCCTTGGGGCAGAACTGCACTTTGGCACCGGCGCCGCCCCGCGCGGCCAGATCATCGACTGTCGCGGCCTTGCCAGCCGCGACCACTTGCCCGAGCTGCGCGCCGTGCGTGGCGAGATGCTGCTGGTCGAAACACCCGAGATCACCCTTTCGCGCCCTGTCCGACTGCTGCATCCACGCTTCCCCTGCTACATCGTCCCGCGCGGCGACAACCGCTTCATGATCGGCGCAACGATGGTGGAAAGCGACGATGATCGCCCCGTCACCGCCCGCGCGGCGATGGAGTTGCTGTCCGCCGCTTACGCCCTGCACCCCGCCTTTGCCGAGGCCGCCATCGTCGAGATGGGGGCGGGCCTGCGCCCCTCGCTGCCCGACAATGTGCCGCGTGTGCTGCACCGAGGGGAGCGTAGCCATGTGAACGGCCTCTACCGCCACGGCTTCCTCACCGCCCCCGCACTGGCCGAGGAACTGGCCCAAACCCTGTTTCAGGAGCACCGCCATGCGAGTTGATGTGAACGGCACCCCGCGCGAGGTTCAGGCCGAAACCCTCTCTGCGCTGCTCGATGAGTTGGGCTTCGAGGCCCCCTGCGTCGCGACCGCCGTTGATGGCACATTCGTGCCGCGCACCCTGCGCGACGCCCACCCCCTTACCCCCGGCGCGCGGATCGAGATCCTCGCCCCCATGCAGGGAGGCTGAGATGTTCTACGGAACGGAACTATCCTCGCGCCTCTTTCTCGGGACGGCGCAATACCCCTCGCCCGCGATCCTGGCTGAAGCGATCCGCGCCTCGGGCACCGAGGTCATCACCGTCAGCCTGCGCCGCGAGGGGCCGGGCGGCGGCGGCTTCCGCGATCTGATCGCCGCGACCGGCTGCCGGGTGCTGCCCAACACCGCCGGATGCCACACCGCGCGCGAGGCGATCACCACCGCCCATATGGCGCGCGAGGTCTTCGGCACCAACTGGATCAAGCTTGAGGTCATCGGTCATGCCGACACACTTCAGCCCGACCCTTTCGCGCTGCTCGAGGCCGCGCGGGTGCTGTGCGCCGAGGGCTTTGAGGTCTTCCCCTACACCACCGAAGACCTGATCCTCGGAGAAAAGCTGATCGAGGCCGGTTGCCGCGTGCTTATGCCATGGGGGGCGCCCATCGGCTCAGGCCAGGGCCTGCGCAATATCGAGGGGCTGCGCTCGATGCGCGCCCATTTCCCCGACACTCCCCTCGTCATCGACGCGGGTATCGGCGCGCCCTCGCAAGCAGCGGAAGCGATGGAGATGGGCTTCGACGCTGTGCTATTGAACACCGCCGTTGCCAAGGCGCTGGCCCCGGTCGGCATGGCGCGCGCCTTCAGGCAGGCAGTCGAGGCGGGGCTGGCGGCGCATCGCGCGGGCCTGATGCCCCGGCGCGATATGGCCTCGGCCTCCACCCCAATCTTTGGCATGGCGGCATTGGCATGATGGACCGGTTCTACCTGATCTCCGGCACCGCCGAACTGCTCGAACGCCTTGTCCCCCTTGGCGTAAAGCTGGTGCAGTTGCGCGCCAAGGACCTGCCGCCGGACCTGCTGCGCGCCGAGGCACTGCATGCACAGGCCGTTTGCGCGGCCCATGGGGCGCAGCTGATCCTGAACGATTACTGGGAACTGGCGCTCGAACTGGGCATCGACTTCGTCCACCTCGGGCAAGAAGACCTCGACACCGCCGATCTTGGGGCGCTGCGCCGCGCAGGGGTTCGCTTTGGCCTATCAACCCATGATGAAGCAGAACTTGAGCGCGCCCTTGCCTGCGATCCGGCCTATGTCGCGCTTGGCCCGATCTTTCCGACTCTGCTCAAGCAGATGAAATGGGCGCCGCAGGGCCATGCCCGCATCCGCGCCTGGAAAGACTGCGCAGGCTCGGTGCCGCTGGTCGCCATCGGCGGGCTGACACCTGAACGCCTGCCCGAGGTCTTCGCGGCAGGCGCCGACTGTGCCGCCGTCGTGACCGACATTCAACAGGCCGCCGACCCCGTCGCCCGCACCCGCACCTGGATCGAGGCCACAAGATGAGCCGCTACCTGCGCCAAACCGCCCTGCCCGAGATCGGCCCCGAAGGACAGGCCCGCCTTGCCCGCGCCCACGTCGCCATCATCGGCGCCGGGGGCCTAGGCTGCGGCGTTATCCCCGCGCTGGCCGGCGCAGGTGTTGGGCAACTCACTATCCTCGACCCCGACCACGTAGAAGAAAGCAACCTGCACCGCCAGACGCTTTACCGGATGACCGACATCGGCCAGCCAAAAGCGCTCTGCGCCGCGCGCGAGGTCGTCGCCCTCAACCCCGGCATCCGCGCCGAGGGGCAGATTATGCGCCTTGTGCCGTCGAACATGGCCACCGTGCTTGAGGGCGCCGACCTGATCATCGATGCAGCCGACAGTTTCGCCGTCAGCTACATGCTCTCGGATTACTGCCACCCACGTGGGCTCCCGCTGGTTTCGGCCGCGGTGCTGGCGCGGCAGGGCTATGTGGGCGCGTTCTGTGGCAGCGGGCCGAGCTATCGCGCCGTCTTCCCCGACGTTCCGGAGCATATGGCCAGCTGCAATGAGACCGGCGTCATGGGGCCGGTTGTGGCGGCCATCGCGGCACTTCAGGCGCAAATGACACTGTCGGTCCTGATCGGGCACCAGCCCTCGCCCATCGGCCAGTTGCTCCATCTGGACCTTGCGAACTGGCGCATTTCGGCGATGCGTTTCGATGGCGCGCCCGAGCCTGCCACCCGCTATCCTTTCATTTCGCTGACACAGATCGACCCTGCCGATCTGGTCATCGACCTGCGCCCCGAGGCCGAGGCGGCCGAGCCCGCCCACCCGTCCGCACGACGCGTCGCACCCGCCGAACTGAGCGCCCTTTCAGCGCCCGCCGAGCAACGGCTGGTTCTGTGCTGTCGCTCGGGCCTGCGCGCGATGCGCGCGGCGCGCAAACTCACCGACATGGGCCACCGGAGCATTGCGTTGCTGGCGGTTGGTCCATGAGCGGTCAGCGGTCAAAAAGCGTGTTGCTGATCGGCGGGATGGATTCCAGTGGCGGCGCGGGTTTGCTGCGCGATGCTCGGGCGCTAGAGCAGGCAGGCTGCCACGCTCGGGTCGCCGTCACCGCGGTGACCGCCCAAACCGATCGCGGATTGCTCGCGAGTCAACCCATGGCGCCGGAAATGGTCGCAGCACAGATCCGCGCGGCACTTGTCTGCGGACCCATCGGGGCGGTCAAGATCGGGATGCTCGGCACGGCAAGCATCGTCGCGGCCGTGACCGAAGAGCTACCCGATCTGCCCATCATCCTCGATCCGGTGATGGCGACCAGCTCGGGCGGTGCACTTCTCGATTACGCCGGGCTTTCCGCGATGATCGCCTTCTTACCGCGCGTCCTGCTGCTGACGCCGAACCTGCCCGAGCTTGCGGTGATCGCGGCTCATCTTGGCCCCGAAACCGGGACGACCGAGGCCAGCGCGCGCAAGCTTCTCGCCCACGGAGCGCAGCATGTCTTGGTCAAGGGCGGCCATGCCGAGGACATCGCGGCCACCGACTTTCTGTTCTCAGCCGATGCGCAGCCCGTGCCCTTCACCGCGCCGCGCATTCCCAAGTCGCTGCGCGGAACCGGCTGCTATCTCGCCAGCGCCATCGCCGCGCGCATCGCATTCGGCGAACCTATTGAGATCGCCTGCGCCGAAGCCAAGACGGCGCTGCATCGCCTTTTCACCGAAAGCTAGCCGTCACCCGGCGCGGAACGCGCGCCACAGAAGGCCCGCACGACGTCCGAACTCAGACCCGGCAAGCGCGCCTTGCGCGACCAGCGCGGGGTTCTGAATCGCGCGCTTCAACTGCCCCGCAGCCTGCCATCCCGGCAGGCAGGCGATGCGGGCCGCAGCGCCCTGGGCCTGCGCCTCGCCAGCTTTCAGCCGGGCAAGGCCCTTGGCCGCCAGCGCGCGGATCGCTTCGGGGCGGCCATCGACCAGCGGGTAACGCCCGCGCGCTTCCAGCGCCGGAACCGCAACCAACCAAGAGGCAAGGCCCGCGCCATAGGCAAAATCGCGAATCGCAGGCTCAGCAGCGGGATCCGCCCCCAAGGCACGTGCCGCAGCCCAACAGAGATTTCCCGCCGTGCCATCGAGATAGCTATCGAAAGCGGCCTCATCCTCGAAGGGCTCATGCCAGCAATCCCACCGACGCGCCTCTGCGACTTCGCGCAGAAGCCCCGCCTGCCCCTGAAGCATCACGAGGGCCGGGCCGATCTCATGCGCGGGTTCGCGCCCGGTCTCGGCCAGATCCTCCAGCGCATCGACCCACCATTGCAGGCGCATCTCGGCGACCATCGGTTCGGCCGAAGCCCAGGGCGCGCGGGCAATCTCGAGGTTGGCGGCATAAAGCGGCCAGAGCCGGTCGCGCAGATCAGCGCGGGTCGCCATCGTGGCAAGAAACCGATCCGGGTCGCCCGCCTCGACGCGCTCGGCCGCTGCGCGCAAACTGGCGCTCAGCGCGGTCATACCGGCTGCGCCCCGTCGCGTAGAAGCTTCCACATGATCGCCTCAAGCAGCGCCTCGAACGAGGCATCGACTATGTTCGGCGAGACGCCAACCGTGGACCAACGCTGCCCCTGACCGTCCTCGCTATCGATGATGACGCGGGTGACCGCCTCGGTGCCGCCCTGCGTGATGCGCACGCGGAAATCGACCAGCTTCATGTCGTCGATCATGCACTGATAAGGCCCAAGATCCTTCGCCAATGCCTTCGAGAGCGCGTTGACCGGGCCGCCATCGGTGCCATCCACCACGATGCCTTCTGACACGCTCAGCGTCCGCTCGCCGCCGATGTTCACGACGACGACCGCTTCGGACAGATGTGCCATCTTGCCCCGCGCATCGCGCCGTCGCTCGACCGTCACCCGATAGCGCTCGACTTCGAAGAACTTCGGCAAGAGCCCAAGCGCCCGCCGCGCCACCAGCTCGAACGAGGCCTGCGCACCGTCATAGGCATAGCCCTGATCCTCGCGCAGCTTGATCTCATCGAGGATCTGCACGAGGCGCGGATCTTTCGGGTCCACCTCGATCCCCATCGACACAAGCCGCGCGCGCAGGTTCGACTGCCCCGCCTGGTTCGACATCGGGATCAGGCGCGCGTTGCCCACCGTCGCCGGGTCCACATGCTCGTAGGTCGAGGGGTCCTTGAGGATCGCCGAGGCATGCAGCCCCGCCTTATGCGCGAAAGCCGAGGCCCCGACATAGGGCGCCGAGCGCAGTGGCACGCGATTCAGAATATCGTCAAGCTTGCGCGACAGCTTCGTCAGCCCGCGCAGCGCGTCGCGCGATACGCCGATATCGAACTGGCTGCGGAAAGGCTCCTTGAGCAGCAGCGTCGGGATCAGAGAGGTCAGGTTCGCGTTGCCGCACCGCTCGCCAAGCCCGTTCAGCGTGCCCTGGATTTGACGGCATCCCGCCAGAACGGCCGCCAGCGAGGCCGCCACCGCCTGCCCGGTGTCGTCATGGCAATGAATACCCAGCCGGTCGCCCGGGATGCCCGCATCGATCACCGCGCGGACGATCTCGCTGACCTCATGGGGCAGCGCGCCGCCGTTGGTGTCGCACAGCACGACCCACCGCGCCCCGGCCCGATAGGCTGCGAGCACGCAATCGAGCGCATAGGGCGCATTGGCCTTGTAGCCGTCAAAGAAATGTTCGGCGTCGAACAGCGCCTCGCGCCCCTCGGCGACCATATGCGCGACCGAGGCCGAGATATTTTCGAGGTTCTCGTCCAGCGTGATCCCAAGCGCCGTAGTGACATGGTAGTCATGCGTCTTGCCGACCAGACAGACCGCAGGCGTCGCGGCATTCATCACGCCCGCCAGCACCTCGTCATTCGCGGCCGAACGCCCTGCCCGCTTGGTCATCCCAAAAGCCGTGAACGTCGCGCGGGTCTGCGGACGCTCGGCGAAGAAATCGCTGTCGGTCGGGTTCGCACCGGGCCAGCCGCCCTCGATATAGTCGATCCCGATCTGGTCGAGCGCATTCGCCAGCGCGACCTTCTCGGCCACCGAGAATTGCACACCCTGCGTCTGCTGCCCGTCGCGCAGCGTCGTGTCGTATAGATAGAGGCGTTCCTTGCCCATCTGCTCCCCCCGCCTCAAACGTCCGGCAATTTCGATGCGTCGAAGCCCGCGCCGGGCAACAGCTCGACACCGGCCTTCGACATGCGCACCTCGACCCCGGCAGCCATCAGCGCCGATTTGAGCGCATCCACAGCCGAGAAGTCTTTGGTTTCCATGGCTTTCGCACGAATATTGCTCAGAGCAACCGCATGGGCGGACAGATCCACCTGCGGCGCCTCGGCCCATTCGCCCATGCCATCCTCCAAAAGCCCAAGCAGGGCCGCAGAGGCTTTCAACAGCGCCGGATCCCCGGCCATCTGATGTAGCTCCGCAATGGCGCCCGCTGTGTTGAGGTCATCAGCCAGCGCCGCGACAACCGAGGGAGCCGGGCTCGGCGCGGGCTCGATGCCCGCGACGAGACCACGCCACTTGCGCAACGTGGCCTCTGCCTGCGCGGCCTTTTCGGCCGTCCAGTCCATCGGCTTGCCGTAATGCGTCTGGAGGAAGACGAAGCGGATCACCTCGCCCGGGATGCCCTGATCCAGCAGGTCGCGCACGGTGAAGAAGTTGCCCAAGCTCTTGGACATCTTCTTGCCCTCGACCTGCAACATCTCGTTATGCAGCCAGAAGCGCGCAAAGCCCCCCTCGGGATGGGCGCAGCAGCTTTGGGCGATCTCGTTTTCGTGGTGCGGGAATTGCAGGTCGATCCCGCCTGCGTGGATGTCAAAGCTCGCGCCAAGCAGTTCGTAGCTCATGGCCGAGCATTCGATATGCCAACCCGGGCGCCCGCGACCCCAGGGGCTGTCCCAGCCCGGAAGCTCGTCATCCGACGGCTTCCAGAGCACGAAATCCATCGGGTCTTCCTTGAAGGGCGCGACCTCGACCCGCGCGCCCGCGATCATGTCATCGACCGACCGCCCCGAGAGCGCGCCGTAGTTCTGATACGAGCGCACGCGGAACAGCACATGGCCATCCTTGGCGTAGGCGTGGTCCTTCTCGATCAGGTCCGCGATCATGGCGATCATCGCGCCGATATAGTCGGTCGCGCGCGGCTCATAGTTCGGGCGCAGGGCGCCAAGCGCGTCCATATCGGCATGATACCAGCCGATGGTCTCTTCGGTTCGCTCGCGGATCAGCTCTTCGAGCGTGCCCTCGGCCCCGGCTTCCTTGCGCGCCAGCGCGGTCGCGTTGATCTTGTCATCCACGTCGGTGAAGTTGCGCACATAGGTCACGTGATCCGCACCGTAGACCTGCCGTAGCAGCCGGTAGAGCACGTCGAACACCACGACGGGCCGCGCATTGCCCAGATGCGCGCGGTCATAGACCGTGGGGCCGCACAGATACATCCGCACATTCTGCGGATCGAGCGGCTCGAACACCTCCTTGCGGCGGGTTTTCGTGTTGTGCAGGCGGATCTCGGTCATAAGTCCTCGCAGGTCTTTCCCGGCGCGGGCTTAGCAGGTTCAACACTCGTTTGGAATGAGAAGAACGGCCCGCGTGACGTGTGTCAGCGGCAAATAATGCAAATGATGGTGGCACGGTTCTTCATGGCATCTTGTTAGCGCGCCGAAACGCGCTTGCCAAGCGATCTCAGGCAGCTGCGACGCGCGCAACGGGCCGGAAAGGCTCGATCGTGACGGATTTGCCTTCGAAGGTGCAGAAGGAACCGGGCGGGATCTCTTCCCAATCCGACTGATCCTCTTCAAGCGGCTCCGAGACCACTGCGCGCCCGCGCCGCGTATCAGACCATTTGTGATAGAGCGTCGGCGCCGCGTCGTCGCTGGCGTAGCGCACGGCATAAAGCCGAACGCCGTCGGAAAAGGCCGCCGTCAACCGCATATGCGGTGCCCCGCCGCGTTCACGCGCAAGCGCCTCAAACCGCGCGGCCGCCCGTTCGAGCGCGCGCTTTGGGTCGGCCTCAAGCCCCTCGCCGAGGGCCACAAGGAACAGCGCCTCGCTGTCGGTCGCACCCTTGCGTTGCGCGTAGAGACTGTCGGGGATCATCATCTCGGCCGCGCGGCGGAAGGCATCGTAACCGCCGATCTGGCCGTTGTGCATGAAGCTCCAATGCCCCACGACGAACGGATGGCAGTTGTTGCGCGAGGTCGCCGTGCCGGTCGAGGCACGCACATGCGCCAGAAACAGCGCCGATTTCACCGTGGCCGTCAGCGAGCGCAGGTTCGGGTCGGACCAGGCCGGCATCACGTCGCGGTAGAGGCCCGGTTGCGTCGGTTCACCATACCAAGCGACGCCAAAACCATCCGCGTTGATCGCCGTGTGGCACTGGGTCGCGCAATGACTTTGATGGATCAGCGAATGGCCCGGCCTGCTGATGATTTCATCCAGAAAAATCGGTTGCCCGACATAGGCCGCCCAACGGCACATGCTCTGCCTCTTGCCCGGCGGTTTGCCCGCCTGAATGGTTCGCTCGGTCGCACTGTAACCGAATTACGGCCGAGCCAAAAGTCACTCGATCGCTTCGACGATCACGAGATCGCGCTCGGAGGCGCCTTTCGCATGGGCCAGCGCCGCTTGATATTCCGGTCCGCGATAGCAGGCCTCGGCGGCCTCAAGGCTGGGGAACCACGCCACGACGTTGCGCGCGCGGTCATTGCCCTCAAGCTGAACATAGCGCGCGCCGCGGGCAAGGAACTTGCCCCCGGCATTAGCGATGGCCACCGTCGCCCCGGCTGCATATTTCGCGTAGGCCTCGGGGTTGGTCACTTTCACATGGGCGATCCAGTAGGCTCCGGGCATCAGATTTCTCCTGCAATGACGGCTTTGACGGCGGCGATGGCCTCATCGGCTTTCGACGCATCCGCACCCCCTGCCTGTGCCATGTCGGGGCGACCACCGCCGCCCTTGCCACCAAGCGCAGCCGCCGCAGCCTTGACCATATCGACAGCGCTGATCACGTCCGTCTTGTCGGCGGTCACGCCGGCTGCCACGGCTGCCTTGCCGCCGGTGTCGGCCACAACCAGCACCGCGCCCGAGCCGATCTTGTCCTTCAACCCATCGACCAGCGCCGGAAGATCCTTACCGGAAACCCCCGAAACCACCTGAGCAATGAACTTCAAGCCATTGATGTCAATTGCTTCCGGTCCACCAGCGGCGCCACCGCCCATAGCCAGTTCACGACGCAGTTGCGCCACTTCGTTGGCCAGAGACTTGCGCTCTTCCGCCAGTGCCTTGACGCGCTCGACCAGATCCAAGGGCGAGGTTTTCAGCGCGGCTGCGGCCTCGGCCAGACGGTCATTCTGCGCCTTGAGGTGATCGAGCGCCGCCTGCCCGGTCAGCGCCTCGAACCGGCGCACACCGGCCGAGGACGCGCTATCGCCAAGCGCGACGAAGGCACCGATGTCGCCAGTGCGCCGCACATGGGTGCCGCCGCAAAGCTCCAGCGAGTAGGTCTTGCCATCCGCGCCCTTGCCCGAACCCAGAAGCTCGCCCATCGACACAACGCGCACTTCGTCGCCGTATTTTTCGCCAAACAGCGCCTGCGCCCCAAGACCACGCGCGTCGTCGGGCGTCATGATCCGGGTCTCGACCGGGGTGTTCTGGCGGATGAAGGCGTTCACCTCAGCCTCGACCTGCGCGATTTCCTCGGCGCTCATCGACTTGGCATGGCTGAAGTCGAAGCGCAGACGATCCTCGGCGTTTAGCGAGCCCTTCTGCGCGACATGCTCTCCAAGTGCGCGGCGCAGGGCCTCATGCAGCAGGTGCGTGGCCGAGTGGTTCGCGCGGATGGCCGAACGGCGCGTGTGATCCACCTCAAGCTTTGCGGCCTGACCCTTGACGATCTTGCCCGAGGTGACCTCTGCCAGATGGATAAAGACGCCAGCAACCTTCTTGGTGTCGGTCACGCGGGCCTCGCCGGTTTCGGTGCGGATGATCCCCGCATCGCCGACCTGACCGCCCGATTCCGCATAGAACGGGGTCTGGTTGACGACGATCTGAACCGCGCCAGCGGCCTCGGCCACTTCGGCGCCCTCATTGACCAGCGCGACGATCTGACCCTCGGCGGTTTCGGTGTCGTAGCCGAGGAACTCGGTCACACCCTTGGCCTCGGCAATGTCGTACCAGATGGTCGCGTCCTTCGCCTCGCCCGAGCCCGCCCAGGACGCACGCGCCTTGGCCTTCTGCTCGTCCATCGCGGCGTTGAACCCGTCGGTATCGACCGCGCGGCCCTTTTCGCGCAGCGCGTCCTGCGTCAGGTCAAGCGGGAAGCCATAGGTATCATAGAGCTTGAACGCAGCCTCACCCGGCAGGTTCCCACCTTCCGGCAAGCGCGAGAGTTCGTCATCGAGCAGCTTGAGGCCACGGTCGAGCGTCTGCTTGAAACGGGTTTCCTCCAGCTTCAGCGTCTCTTCGATCAGCGCCTGCGCGCGCGTCAGTTCCGGGTAAGCGGCGCCCATCTGGCGCACCAGCGCCGGCACCAGCTTGTACATCACCGGGTCCTTGGCGCCCAGCATATGCGCGTGGCGCATGGCGCGGCGCATGATGCGGCGCAGAACATAGCCGCGGCCATCGTTCGAGGGCATCACACCGTCAGCAATCAGGAACGAGGTGGAGCGCAGGTGGTCCGCGATCACACGGTGATGCACCTTGCCCGGGCCATCGGGATCAGCCGAGGTCGCATGCGCCGAGGCCTCGATCAGGCTGCGCATCAGGTCGGTGTCGTAGTTGTCGTGCTTGCCCTGCAAGAGCGCGCCGATCCGCTCAAGCCCCATGCCGGTGTCGATCGACTGCATGTCGAGCGCGCGCATCGAGCCATCCTCGAACTGCTCGTTCTGCATGAACACGACGTTCCAGATTTCGATGAAGCGGTCGCCATCCTCATCGGCCGAGCCGGGCGGACCGCCCCAGATGTGGTCGCCGTGGTCGTAGAAGATCTCGGTGCAGGGGCCGCAGGGGCCGGTCGGGCCCATCTGCCAGAAGTTATCCGAGGTCGCGATGCGGATGATCCGGTCCTCGGGCACGCCGACTTTCTTCCAGATCTCGAAGGCCTCGTCGTCGGTGTGATAGACGGTGGTCAGCAGACGCTTGGCATCGATGCCGAAATCCTTGGTGATCAGCTCCCACGCAAAGGGGATCGCTTCTTTCTTGAAGTAATCGCCGAAGCTGAAATTCCCCAGCATTTCGAAGAACGTATGGTGGCGCGCAGTATAGCCCACGTTGTCGAGGTCGTTATGCTTGCCGCCCGCGCGCACGCATTTCTGCGCCGTCGTCGCGCGCACGTAATCGCGTTTCTCGAGGCCCGTGAAGCAGTTCTTGAACTGCACCATGCCGGAGTTCGTGAACATCAGCGTCGGGTCGTTGCGCGGGACCAGAGGCGAGCTTTCAACGACGCGGTGACCGTTGCGTTCGAAGTAGTTCAGGAAGGTGGAGCGGATATCGTTCAGGCTGGGCATGTCTTCGGCGCCTCATAGGGATTTTTCCCCGTTTAACCCGCGCCCTGCCCCCTGTCCAGCAAGGCAAACAGCAGATTGCCAATAAGCTCCGCAGATCGGGAACGCGGCACCGATTCAATGCGCCGCAGATCCGTTCCCACAGGATCGGATGTGAGGCGCCCCGCTAAAGCGAAAGGGCCGCACCTGATGGCGCGGCCCGATACACGTCGAGGATCGAGGCAATCACTCCTCGGTCACCGCATCCTCATCCGAGCCGCCAAAATCGAGGCCGTGGCTCGCGCGGATCTTGTCTTCGATCTCATAGGCGATATCGGGATGGTCGCGCAGGAACTGCTTCGCGTTCTCGCGGCCCTGGCCGATGCGCTCATCGCCATAGGAATACCAGGCGCCCGACTTTTCGACGACCCCGGCCTTCACGCCCAGGTCGATCAACTCGCCAACCTTCGAAATCCCCTCGCCATACATGATGTCGAACTCGACCTGCCGGAAGGGCGGAGCCACCTTGTTCTTGACGACCTTGACGCGGGTCTGGTTACCGACCACCTCGTCACGGTCCTTGATCGCGCCGATCCGACGGATATCCAGGCGCACCGAGGCGTAGAACTTGAGAGCGTTGCCGCCCGAGGTCGTCTCCGGGTTGCCGAACATCACGCCGATCTTCATGCGGATCTGGTTGATGAAGATCACCATGCAGTTCGAGCGCCCGATCGACGCCGTCAGCTTCCGCATCGCCTGGCTCATCAGACGGGCCTGCGCGCCCACCGTGGCATCGCCCATGTCGCCCTCGATCTCGGCCTTCGGCGTCAGTGCCGCGACAGAGTCAACCACGACCATGCTGACAGCGCCCGAGCGCACCAGCGTATCGACAATCTCAAGCGCCTGCTCACCTGTGTCGGGCTGAGAGATCAGCAGCTCATCGAGATTTACGCCGAGCTTGCGCGCATACTGCGGGTCGAGCGCATGTTCGGCATCCACAAACGCGCAAACGCCGCCCTTCTTCTGCTCTTCCGCGATGGCGTGCAGCGTCAGCGTGGTCTTGCCAGAGCTTTCCGGGCCGTAAATCTCAACGATACGGCCCTTCGGCAGGCCGCCGATCCCAAGCGCGATATCGAGGCCGAGCGAACCGGTCGAGGTCGCCTCGATCTCCGCCGCGGGGTTATCGCCCCCAAGCTTCATGATCGAGCCTTTACCGAACTGCCGCTCGATCTGCGCCAGCGCCGATTCCAGCGCCTTTTGCTTGTCCGCCTTACCCTTGTCGTTCATCTCAAACAGGCCCGCCATTGCTTCGTCCCCTTCTTATCCCACAGCGCAGACTGATCGGCAATCGAACCGAAACCGCGTGATGTTCGCCTCATGTTCTCATCTGTATGAGCACAAAATGAGAACATTTCAACATGATTCTATAAACCAATCATTCACCTTGTTGGTTAATGACCCGTTTACGTCGTCCTTCGGCACCACTATTGAGGGTGGAAATCGCGCGCGAGGGAAAATGCTGATCTTTTGGGAGCAACGGCTGGTGTTCCTGGCCACACCGAAGGCTGGCTCTAGCGCCGTCGAGGCGGCACTCGAGCCGCTGGCCTCGGTTGTCATGCAGCGCCCCGCGGAACTCAAACATATGAGTGCCGTGGATTTTTACCGGCACATCGGCCCCTGCCTTTCAGAGCGCGCGGGCGCCGAATTCACAACGGTCGCCCTGATGCGCGAACCGATCGAGTGGCTGCGGTCATGGTATCGGTTCCGGCAGCGCGATGATTACGACGACCCGCAGCACCCGATGAGCGGCCTGAGCTTCGATGCCTTCGCGCGCGACTATATCTCGGCGGTGCAACCCGCCCATGCGGCCGTGGGCACCCAGTCCGAGATCCTGACGGACAGTACCGGCAAGCTGCTTGTCGATCGGGTCTTCCGATATGAGGCGATCGACCAGTTCATCCAATTTCTTGAGGACCGTCTCGATTGTGCGATCACGCTGCCCCGCGTGAACGTCCCGCCGGCGGTGGATGTCAAGCTCTCACCCGCGACCGAGGCCGCGTTACGGGTTGCCATGACACGTGACATCGACCTCTACCGGGTCATCGGCTGACAGCGTTCAGGCCGCCGCCATACACTTTGCGATCTGGTTCTGGACGGTGGCAGTCAGCTCGCTCAACGAGAATGGCTTGGGCAGGAAGACCGAATTCGGGATCGGCGCGCGACCCTCGGTAAAGACATCCTCGGCATAGCCGGACATGAAGACGACGGGCGTGCCGGCTCGGGCGCGGAGTGCCTGCGTCACCCAGCTTGGTCCGTCCAAGCCAGGCATGATCACATCGGTCACAAAAGCATCGACCTGCAAGTCATTGTTTTCGAGCATTTTCAGCGCCTCTTCGCCACTCTCTGCCTCAAGCACCGAATAGCCCCGCAACCTGAGCGCGCGTGACGCGAAAGCGCGCACCGGCGTTTCATCCTCGACCAGCAGCACCGTCGCCCCAGGTTCGACTGCTGCGGCTCTGACCGAGGGGGTCGGCGCTTCATAGGCAAGTGCCTCTACCCCATGATCAAGGGCCGGAAGATAGAGGCTGAACGTCGTGCCCGCCCCCGGAACGGAGTCACAAAAGATATAGCCGCCGGTCTGCTTCACGATCCCATATGCGGTCGATAACCCTAGCCCCGTCCCCTCGCCCGTCCGCTTGGTTGTGTAAAACGGCTCGAAGACCTTGCTGAGATTCTCGGGTGCGATGCCAATGCCCTCGTCGATGACCCGCACGACCACGTAATCGCCCTTCGGCACACAGGCTCGGTCACGGCTGAGTTCTTGGGAGAGCTTCAGCTTCTCGGTTTCGATCCGGATCTCGCCCCCCCGAGGCATTGCGTCGCGCGCATTCACCACGAGGTTCATGATCACCTGTTCCAACTGTCGTTTGTCGGCACGGATCGGCGGCAGACCCAGATCATGAGAAACCGTCAGCGTCACCTTCTCACCCACCAGCCGGTTCAGCAGATGCGACAGGTCAGACAGGGTGTCGCGCAGGTCAATCACCTTTGGCTTGAGCGTCTGCTTGCGCGAGAATGCCAACAATTGCCCCACCAGAGACGCTGCCCGGTTGGCGTTCTGGCTGATCTGATCGAGGTCCGCGTAGTCCGGGTCCCCCTTGTCGTGGCGCAGCATCAGCAGATCGCAATGCCCTGAAATCGCGGTCAGAAGGTTGTTGAAATCATGCGCGACGCCACCCGCAAGCTGCCCGATGGCCTGCATTTTCTGGCTTTGGACAAACTGCGCCTCAAGCGTCTTGAGCTGGGTTGCGTCCGAAATCACGCCGACCAGACCCTGCTGCCCATTCTCGACCACCCGGCTGAGCGTGATCTGCAAATACTTCTCCGGCTCGGCACGGCGCACCCGCATGACCTCGGGGCGGCGGTCAGCCCGCCCGGTCAGCGCGTCGCGCACCCAATCCTCGATCGGGCGACCGAGCCCCTCGAACACATCGAAGAGCCGCGCATTCTCGGCGATTTGCCCTATGAGAGCCCGCGCAGCCAGGTTCGCGGCCGAAATACGCCCCTCTGCGTCAAGGCGCATGAGCGCGACCGGGAGGCTCTCGAAGGCCGTCAGATCGTCAGCCGTGCGGGCGGATGCGACCGGCACGAGGTAGATCTCGCGCCGCCCCGCGCCAAGATCTATCTCGGCGATCACACAGCGCAAGGGGCCATCCACGGAAGGGATCACCCGCTCCTCTCCCCCAACCAGGGGCATCTCGGAGATCTGCTCAATCGTTGAATGGCGCGCGCCAATCAGGTGCCGCAGGGCCTCGTTCATGAACAGAATTGTGCCCGACCGTGAGACGGTCATCATCGGCAGCCGCGTAACCTCAGGGCCGCGTGTCCCGCCGGTCTCTGCATACTCCTCGATACGCCACAAAAGGACGTCGTCACCCGCGCAATGCACCGAGATCCGCATCAGCCCCTTGCGGGTCGCAACCTCTTCCTGAGCGGAGCCAAGCGCGTAAGCCCTGCCCTGTAGCCGCAGCAGGACCGAGCGCGGCTCGGCAAACAGCTCTCCGAGCGTGCTGGCCAGCGTCAGCTTTTCGCGTGGGCCAAAGCGCTCCATCGCGGCGCGATTTTGCATCTGCACGGCACCGCTGCGGTCGGTGGCGAAACTGGCCACCGCATCATGGGTGATCAGATCCGCAAGCCGCCGCAATTCCTGCGCCTGAATATACCGGGACAGGACGCGCGCACCGGTGACAAGCGACGCCAGAACCAGAAACGCCCCGGAGATCGATAGCATCACCGTCAGCGCGACGCGGTCGGTCACACGGAATGCAGCCACGCCGACCAAAACGCTTATGAGCAGCAGGATCGGCGCACTTGCAGCCAGCGCCTCGGCTGTTTTCAAGAGGGACTGCTGAGGCCGTTCGAGCTGCACCAACGTCTTTCCTTTCAGATTCGCTTTCCCGCATTCGGCAGCAAAACGCTTAACGCCCTGTTAAGGGCATCAAGAGCACAACCTGAAGGTGCGTTAATCTGTCACTCGGCCCGACGCAAGACTGACGCAAAGAACCCGTCGGCACCATCCAGCGGGGTCAGCGCAAGCCGCGCGTCCTCGGCCCAACCGGTTTCCGCCAGGAATGCTGCCACTTGTCGTTCGTTCTCATCAGCCAGAAGCGAGCAAGTCATATAGGCCAGCGCCCCGCCAGGCGCCACGAGGGTGCGTGCGCTCGACAGGATCTCTCTCTGAATCCGCGTGAGTTCTTCCAAGCGATCAGGCGTAAGCGCCCATTTCGCCTCGGGTGTCCGCCGCCATGTGCCAGAGCCCGAGCACGGCGCGTCCACCACCACAAGATCATAGGGACCGCCGGGCTGGCCCGGCTTCCGCACACCGATCCGGGCACCCGCCCGCGCGGCCCGGGCGGGAATATCGCGCATGCGCCCCGCGTCGATATCATGCGCGAAAATGGCTGCCTCGGGCGCACGCGCGGCCAGCGCAAGCGCCTTGCCCCCGCCGCCCGCGCAGTAGTCCAGCACACGCATTCCGGGAGCGATGGGCAGAACCGAGGCAATCGCCTGCGAGGCCGCATCCTGCAATTCCACGACGCCGGACTGGTAAGCGCGACTGCTGCTGATCTTGCGCTCGCCCTGCACAACCTCCAGCGCCGTGGCGGCAAGCGGATGGCTGCGCGCGACGATCCCGTCCTCAGCCAGCATGGAGATCGCCAGCGCGGGGTCCGCCTTGGCAAGGTTGACGCGCAGGAACACCGGCGCGCGGCTCTGCATCGCCGTGACGATCGGCGCGGCCTTCTCAGCTTGGCTTTCCTCAAGGGCAGGACGCAGCCAGGCAGGCCAGTCGAGCCAAGCATCAGCGGGGTCTACAGGCACGACCTCGGACGCGGTTAACGGCGCGGGGGCGAAACGTTCTCCGGAAAAGATTCTTTCAAGATCAAGGCATTCCGCGCGTGCTAGACCGATCATCAGACCGCGTCCGCTCAGCCCGCCGCCCAGATGCGCCAAAGACCCGCGGCGGCGCAACGCCTCGTAAACGTGGTCGCGGATCGCCGCGCGGTCGCCCGAACCCGCGAACCGATGCGCGCGCGCCCAGTTGGTCAGAACCTGCTCAGCGGGAGAGCCCGCAAGCGTTTGATCCAGAATTTCGATAGCGGCCTGAATGCGAGCAGCGGGGGTCATGGCGTCTCCTTCGCGGCCCTCCTAACGCCACAACCGTTAAGGGTCGAGCGATTCGAGGCCATGTAAACGCCGGGATGCAAACGCCACATCGCCATCATTCCGCCACATTTCCGCAGTCACGAGACCGTCATATTGCCTCCGCTCGGCCCAAAATCCCGCAAAAAAATTGCTCCCGTCAAAAACGCCACTTGCTGCCCAAAATCCCGCCATCTTTTGGCCACATGTTTTCGGGAAATTTACCACACGGCACAAAGCCATCCTTATGACCTTAGGCGAATTCATGTTCAGACGCCTCAATATCCGCAGCTTCTTGCACCGTGACGAAGGCTCGGCTTCGATCGAGGCCGTCCTGTGGTTGCCGCTGTTTGTCTACATGCTCTGCCTGATCGTCGATGCTTCGATGGTATTCCATACGCACTCGCGGATTCTGGGTGTGATTCAGGACATCAATCGTTCCCTTGCGCTCGGGCGCATTACGGACATGTCGGTTGCTGAAAACACCGTAAAGGCGCGGTTGGCGAACTATGGATCGACCGTCAGCGTAACGAGCAAGGAGCAAGACGGGGTATTCAGCACGACCGTCAGCATTCCTTTCCGCAACGTTCAAGTTCTGGGCGTGCTGCCCTCATCCATTGCTCCCAACCTGACCGTAGCGGCCTATCAATATAGGGAGAAATGAGCAATGCAGCGGTTCATTGCGCAGTTCAGAAAGGAAGACGGCGCGCTGAGCTTGCTTGCCATCTTCTGGATGTCGATCTTCATTGTCGTTGGCGGCCTCAGCCTTGACGTGGCGAATGTCTATCGCGCACGAACGGTTCTTCAGGAAACTGTGGATAGCGCCGCTCTTGGCGGCCTGTACATGCGCAACACGATGGATGCACAGAGCGCGACCAACAAGGCACTGGCGATCGCAAACATGAACCTGGGTACGATGGATCCGGGCTCGGTGCTTGAGGCCGATGTCACTTTCGGCCGTTGGAACGAAGAAACGCTCGTCTTTACGCCCGATATTACCTCGCGCAGCGCGGTCCGCGTATCTGCGGGGCGGCTCAAGTCGCGCGGCAACCAACTCCCGACCTATTTGATGCGCATCATCGGCCGCAGCTATTGGGACGTGGCGACCTATGCCATTGCCGAGACCTATCGCCCGAAGTGCCTGACCGAGGGCTGGATCGCCGACGGTCAACTGGACCTGCAGTCGAACAACCTGTTCTCAAACGGCTTCTGCCTGCATTCGAACACCGGGATCTCGATCAACCAGAACAACGAATTCGAAAGCGGCACCATCGTGTCGATGCCAAGCCTTGATCTGCTCGACGGTCCGAACTCGATGTTCGAGAAGAACGAAGGCCTGGCCGAGGCCCTGCGCGAGAACTTCTACCAGATCCGCATCCTGTCCCGCATCGACGAGATCATCGCGGATATGTCGAGCGAATCCGCCGAGCGCCTGCCTGACTACATCAAGGAACCGGGCAAGAAATATCTGATCGGCAGTAATGTCCCCACAAGCACCTTCGTTGCCGGCAATGTCTACGACCTGTATTGCAGCAAGAGCAACGGGGTGAATATCGACGGCCCGCTGATCAAGGAAGTTGTCATTATCGCGCATTGCCCTGTGCAGTTCAGCTCCGGTGCCGCACTTGAAGACGTGGTTCTGGTCAACACCTCGACCGACAACCAAAGCATCTACGCCCCGTCGAATCTTCGCATTGGCAAGAAAGACGGTTGTGCTGAAGGCGGCGGCGCGCAAATCGTCACCAAGGGCGGGTTCAAGGTCGCCTCCGGTCTCTCGATGTATGGCGGCCAGATCATCGCCAAAGGTGACGTGATCTTCGAGGCCAACGAGAATGGCGTGAATGGTTCCTCGATCATCTCGGGCGGCAAGATCGACGCCACCTCGAACTCCTCTGCCGGTTACTGCGGTACGGGTATGGAAGACAATTTCGAGCTGGATTACTTCCGCCTCGTTGAGTGATCAAACCCCGAGAAAGCTATCAGGCCCCGGCGACCATGCCGGGGCCTTTTCATTTGCGACTCTCGCAAGGCAACACGCGCGCCGGTTTTCCTTCGCACGCTTGAGCGCCCTTCGGCTGGAGCGTCATCCTGACAAAAGAAAACCCCCGGCGGATCGCGCCGGGGGTTCTGGGACTTGCTTGGCGAAAACAATCAGCCGATGCGATAGTTCGGGCTTTCGCGCGTGATCTGCACATCGTGGACGTGGCTTTCCTTGAGGCCCGCGCCGGTGATGCGCACGAACTCACAGCCGCCACGCATGCCGGAAACGGTGCCGTGCCCGGTGTAGCCCATGGCTGCGCGCAGGCCGCCCACCATCTGGTGCAGAACAGCCGCGACAGAACCCTTGTAGGGCACCTGCCCCTCGATCCCTTCGGGCACCAGCTTGTCCGAGGCCGCATCCTTCTGGAAGTAGCGGTCGGCCGAGCCGCGCGCCATGGCGCCAAGGCTGCCCATGCCACGGTAGGATTTATACGAGCGACCCTGGTACAGGATCACCTCGCCCGGGCTTTCATCGGTGCCCGCGATGGCCGAGCCGACCATGGCGCAGCTGGCGCCCGCCGCGATCGCCTTGGCGAAATCGCCCGAGAACTTGATGCCGCCATCCGCGATGATCGGCGTCTCGCCCGCGCCCGAGCAGGCATCCATGATCGCCGTCAGCTGCGGCACGCCCACGCCCGCCACGATCCGCGTGGTGCAGATCGAGCCCGGGCCAATGCCCACCTTGACCGCATCCGCGCCAGAACCGATCAGCGCGCGCGTGGCCTCGCCCGTGGCGACGTTGCCCGCGACGACCTGAACGGTCGAATTGAACTTCTTCACGCGCTCGACGGCCTTGGCGACGCCTTCCGAGTGGCCATGCGCGGTGTCGATCACGATCAGGTCGCAGCCCGCCTCGATCAGGGCGCAGCTACGCTCATAGCCCGCGTCGCCCACGGTCGAGGCTGCCGCGGCGCGTAGGCGGCCCATCTCGTCCTTGCAGGCCAGCGGGTGCAGCACGGACTTCTCGCTGTCTTTGAGCGTCAGAAGACCGGTCAGCTTGCCCTCAGCGTTCACCACCAGCAGCTTCTCGATCCGGCGCGCCTTCATCAGTTGCATCGCTTCCTGACGGTCGGCGGGCTCGCGCAGGATGGCCAGGTTATCGGCCGTCATCATGGCGCGCACCGGCGTACGATCATCCGAAGCAAAGCGCATGTCGCGGTTGGTGACGATGCCGACGACGCGGCCAGCGGCATCCACAACCGGGAAACCCGAGACGTTGAAGCGCTCGACCAGCGCCTTGGCGTCGGCCAGCGTCTGATCAGGCGTCAGGGTGATCGGATTGTAGACGATACCGGATTCAAAGCGCTTCACGCGGCTGACCTCGGCGGCCTGCTGCTCGACGCTCAGGTTGCGGTGGATCACCCCCATGCCGCCCGCCTGCGCCATGGCAATCGCCATCTTGGCCTCGGTCACGGTATCCATCGCCGAGGACAGAAGCGGGATGTTCAGACGGATCGCCTTCGTCACAAATGTGGAGACATCGGCCTCCGACGGCAGCACCGAAGATGCGGCCGGAACGAGGAGCACGTCGTCAAAGGTGAGAGCCTCACGAATCTGCATGGGAAGCCTCCTTGGCAGGGCACGTTTGGCACGCCCCTGTTTCATGGCTGGCCGCGCTTTGCAAGCCCCTCAGGCGATGGCGGCGTTGGTTTTCACGGCAAGTTGCCCCTTGGCCCAGAGTTTCAGGATCTTGGCCGCGATAGGGATGATAAGCAGCGTGGCCGCGATCAGCATGAGTGCGCCGGGCAGACGCCACACACCGCCCACCGCCAGCCAGCAATTGGCCGTCGCGGCGACCGGGAAGGTCAAGGCCCCCCACATCGGCGAAAACCCGGATTCAAGCAGCCAGCGCGCCTTGACCACCATGACCGCCAGCAGAACCGCCGAGATGATCGCGAAGGCCTGCGCGAGGTTCGCAGCCCCCATGCCCGCCGCCACGGTGCCAAAGAGCGCCGCAGGCGAGAGGTGAATGGCCAGAAGCGGGCGCAGCGGCGCGGGAACGCTTTCACGCTGGAACTGGCGCGCCGAGGCCGCCCAGATCGCCACCCCGGCCACAAGCGCCACGACAAACAGCACCTTGCCAAGCTGCGGCAGGCCAAGGCTTTGCGCGACCATCGCGCCGACGATCCAACCCGTGAAGGTCAGATGCCACACCGGGTTCACGCGGCGCTGCTCGGCCGGGCCTTTCGCGAAGGTCCAGATGACAGCGATATTGAACAGCAGGTGAATCCCCAACCCCAGAAGCAGGATCGGCCGCGCCTCGCTTGGCGCCATGGGGCCGATGGCGGCGGCCAGCAGATAAAGGCTCAGCACGCCCGCAGCCAGACCGGCGCGGCCGGGCAGGATGCGCAGATCCTCCAGCACCACGGCCGGGCGGCGCGCGAACTTGACGACATAGGTCAGCACGGCGAACAACGCCAACAGGGTGATCGCCCCGATGAACATATCGGAAAGGCCGGTCGGCAGGGCAAACTCGCCCTCGCCCCGCCGCCACGCAAGCGCCAGCCCCAAGAGCCCCAGGACGGGCGGGAAGATCGCCGGAGGCGTGCGCCGCCAAAGACCTTTCGGTGTCGGGGTGGGTGCCTTGAATGCCATCGTTTCGTCCTCGTCCGCGAATTGACTACAGCAGGGCTAGCAGCCCCGCACGCGCCGTTGCAAGATGCTCATGCACGGCTTGGCCGGGAAATGACAGGAGACAATATGGCGCGGCATTCATACGAGACGGGGCGTCTCAACCTGCCCTTCGTCGGCATCGCAACCTTCGGCAAGCGCCCCTATGTCGAGGACTGGAGCAAGATCGATGCGGATATTGCCATCCTCGGCGCGCCCTTCGACTTTGGCACCCAGTTTCGGTCCGGGGCACGGTTCGGGCCGCGCTCGGTGCGCGAGGCCTCGACGCTGTTTTCATTTGGCCATGCAGGCGCCTATGACCATGAGGACGACGCCGTCTATCTGGGCGGCGATGTGCGCATCGTGGATATCGGCGACGCCGACATCGTCCATACTGACACCGAAACGAGCCACGCCAATATCGAGGCCGGAGTGCGCGCGATCCTCAAGGCGGGCGCCCTGCCCGTGGTGATCGGCGGCGATCACTCGATCAACATCCCCTGCATCCGGGCCTTCGACGAGACCTGCGCCAAGGACGGCCCGATCCACATCGTCCAAATCGACGCGCATCTGGATTTTGTCGATGTGCGCCACGGGGTGCGGCACGGACACGGCAACCCGATGCGTCGTGCAGCCGAGAAGGACTTCGTCTCGGGCATCACCGCGCTTGGCATCCGCAATGTCAGCTCAACCACGCAAGACGGATACGAGGCCGCCCGCGCCATGGGTGACGATATCCTCTCGGTGCGGCAGGTACGCCGTCTGGGCACCGAGGGCGTGCTGTCGCGCATCCCCAAGGGCGCGCGCATCTATGTCACTATCGACATCGACGGTTTCGACCCCTCGATCGCGCCAGGTACCGGAACGCCATCGCATGGCGGGTTCCTTTACTATGAGGTGCTGGAAATCCTGCAAGGCATCGCGCGCGAGCATGACGTCGTCGGCATTGACCTGGTCGAGGTGGCGCCCGACTACGACCCCGCCGGCTCGACCCCGATCCTGGCCGCGCAGGTGCTGCTGAACTTCCTCGGCTTCATCTTTCACGAACGCGCTAAACGCGCCTGACCGGGTATGACAAGGCAGGTGGCGCCGAGAGCGCGCGCCACTGCCCCTGTTCCCAGCTTGAACCGCATCAGGTCTGCGCCCTCCTCAGAGTTCGCATCGCCCAGATCGAGAGATTGCACACCTTGCCCGTGCAGGATCTCGGCCGCGCGCCAAAGCAGCAGGTTATGCGCGTGGTGGCTGCGCCCCTCGGGGCCGGTCCAGCCGATGTGATAGCTGGCCATGCTGCCGTGGCGCAAAAAGATCATCCCGGCGATCGGCGCGCCCCGCAGCGTCGCTTTGAGCGCGAGCAGCCCACCCGCTTCGGCCCTGCCCCAGGCCTGCGCAAAATCACCTGGCGGCCCTCGGTAGCCGCGGGCGCGACGCTGAGCGTCCTCCGCTGCAATCAGCCAATCCGGCGCGCGGTCTATCTCCACCCTCAGAGCGGTGCGCTCCGCGACAGCCAAGCGGTTGCGCCACTTCCCCGCCAGCCCCGCGCGCAGAGTTCCGGCGTCTGGCACCAGATCCCAGATCGCATGGTGGCGCGGCGTGACAAGCGGGAAAAGGCCCCACCCCTCGCAGGCAACCTCTGGCGTGGCGATCAGCGCCCCGCTTAGCGCGCGAGCCAGCGCCCGAAGCACCGGCCTGACCGACACGCCAGGCGCAAGCACGGGGCCGCGACCGAGCAGCCAGAACCCGCGGCGCCCGATTACCTGCGCCATCGCGATCCGTTGCGACCCAAGCAACACTTCGCACCGGCGTACCCGACACCCTTTCAGTGCCGCGATCTCTCCATAGGTCCAGTGCTGCTGCAAGGCCCCGCCGCCGAGGGCGTCTACCTCGTGGCCCCAAGCCAGCGGCCCCAGTTTCGTGTCGACGATGGCAAGATTTTCCATAGCCGCGTTAAGCCATGATTCACCTAACACGCGCTTAATGACCGAAACGAACCGGAGAGAGCATGGTCCGAAAATGCAGGCTGCCGATCCCTCGCCCACGCTACACGATCTGGGTTCCTGTGCTGCTGTCGGGCACGCTTTCGGTGCTTTGGATGGCAGGTCTGGGAATCACTTCAATGATCCGTTAAGTCGCGCCGCGCACCGAAGCGTGGCACTTGTGCCACGTGACGTCGGGGCACCCCCCGGGCACCGAAAAGTGCGACGCCACGTCACTGCCCAGACCGAAATAATTCACGTTAACGTCATGCTAGCTTCACTGAAAAAACAAGAAGCAAGCACGTAGGGAAGAGGTAGAAATGGGACGTGTCTTACTATCGGCCAGCGCCGTGGCCTTGTGCGCCAGCGCGGTCAATGCAGGGGGGATCGAGAGATCCGCACAGTCGGTAGCTCTCCTCTTTGAAGAGGGGAATTACATCGAATTCAACATGGGCCGCGTGAAGCCAGAAGTGTCGGGAACGCAGATGTTCCCGTATCCGAGCGCAGCTTTTGTTGGCGCAGATTCCGGCGACATGACGGAAAACTATAACACCTACAGCCTGGGCTTTAAGCTGAAGGTCAACGAGAAGCTGGACTTCGCCCTGATCGTGGACGAGCCGATTGGCGCCGACGTCTCCTATCCGATGACGGGTTACCTCTACGGGGGCTCGACGGCTGACGTGAACGCGCTCGCGACGACGGCGCTGCTGCGCTACAAGCTGCCGAACAACTTCAGCGTTATCGGCGGTGTACGCGCGATCAAGACCAGTGGTCGGGTCCATCTGTTCACTGGCTACGATATGCAGACTTCGACCGAGACCGACTTCGGTTACGTTGTCGGCGTTGCATGGGAGAAGCCCGAGATCGCGGCTCGTGTCGCCCTGACGTACAATTCGGCCGTCAGCCACGAGTTCGACGCGACCGAGGTCGCCGGCGGCTTCACTTTCGACACCGAGTTCGAGACCGATATCCCGCAATCGATCCTGCTTGAGGGTCAGACCGGCATCGCGAAAGACACGCTGGTGTTCGGCTCGGTTCGCTGGGTTGACTGGAGTGCCTTCGACATCTCGCCCTACATGTATACCAACGCACCTTCGAACCACTTCAAGGACGCACTGGTTTCCTACGAGGACGACACGATCACCTACACTCTGGGTGTCGGGCGCCGCTTCAACCAGAACTGGTCGGGCGCTGTCTTCGTCAGCCATGAAGCCGGCACAGGCGGATACGCTGGCAACCTTGGCCCGACCGATGGCGCAACCGCGCTTGGCCTTGCCGCCACCTACACGCGCGACAACCTCAAGATCACCGGTGGCGTGCGCTATGTCATGATCGGCGATACCAAGACCGAGGTTCCCTCGGCATTCCTTGGCGGGCAATGCCCCAACCAGGACTGCGGCACCTTCGCAGAGTTCGAGGACAACACAGCCATCGCCTTTGGCCTTCGCGTGGGCTACTCGTTCTAAGGCGTCGCGCTTCCAAAAACCCGCAAACACCCCGCCATCGTGCGGGGTGTTTCTTTTCGCAGGTTTCGGGTGGTGAAAGCCGTTGACCAACGGTAGCGTCGCGCCATGAACCAGAGCCTGTCCCAAACCCGTATCTCGCTGCTTGCCTGGATCCTCCTGGGGGCGCTTGCCCTGATCTGGGGGACATCGTTCCTGTCCAATCGCGCGGCACTTGCGGGCGCGGGCGTGCTGACGGTCGTCACCTTCCGGGTGGCCCTGGGGGCGGCGGTGCTATGGGCCTGGGTTCTCTATCGACACCTGCCCGTACCGAACGACCGGCGTATCCTGTCACGTTTCGTGATCATGGGGGCGCTGAACAATGCCATACCGTTCAGCCTGATCGTCTGGGGGCAAAAGCACATCGACTCGGGGCTGGCCTCGATCCTGAATGCCTCGACCGCAATCTTCGGCGTGGTGATCGCGGCGGCGGTCTTTGCGGATGAGCGACTGACCAGCGCCAGGGCCCTTGGGGTTCTGATCGGCTTTGCCGGGGTGGTTCTGGCGATCGGACCGGATGCGCTCGCGGGCTTTGACCTTGCCTCGGCGGGCCAGATGGCGGTGATCGGCGCCTCGATCGCCTACGGCTTCGCGGGCGCCTACGCGCGCCACGCCACGCGCGGACTGGCCCCCGAGGTCGCCGCAGCCGGAATGCTGAGTGGCGCGACCCTCTGGATGGTGCCCGCCATGCTGACCATCGAGGGCGTTCCGGATTTTGACTGGGCACCCTCGGTCTGGGTCGGTCTGATCTGGCTCGCGGCCGGGTGCTCGGCGCTGGCCTATATCCTCTACTACCGGATCCTCGCGCTTGCGGGATCGGGCAACCTGCTTTTGGTAACGCTGCTGATCCCGCCGGTCGCCATCGTCGCGGGCGCGCTGGTCTATGGCGAGAGGGTCGGCCTTAACGCCTTGGCCGGGTTTGGCCTGCTGGCGGTGGGGCTTGTCGTGCTCAACCGCACCAAAACCCCGTGACGGCGGCGGCGGGCCGCGCTAAACCGGGCCAAAGCAAGGGGACCGGGATGATTTATTCCAATCGCGCAGAATGGTTGGCGGCAAGCCAGAAGCGAGTGCTGCTGTTCGGCATGTCTGGCCTGGGCAAGACCTATCTCTCGGCCATGCTGCGCGGCACGGGGTGGTTCCACTACTCGGTCGATTACCGGATCGGCACGCGCTACATGGGCGAATTCATCGCCGACAACTTCAAGCGCGAGGCGATGAAAAGCCCCTTCCTGCGCGAGCTGCTGCTGACCGACAGCGTCTATATCGCCTCGAACATCACCTTCGATAACCTCGCGCCGCTATCCACCTATCTCGGCAAGCCGGGCTCCGAGGCCAAGGGCGGATTGCCGTTCGAGGAATACATGCGCCGCCAGAACCAGCATCGCGCCGCCGAGAAGGCCGCGCTGCTCGACACGGTGCATTTCGTTCGCCGCGCCCGTGAGATCTACGGCATCACCAGTTTCGTCTGCGATTCCGGCGGCTCGATCTGCGAGGTGGTGGACCCCACCGACCCGGCCGACCCGATCCTGCGCGCCCTGTCCGAGAACTTCCTCATGGTCTGGATCGAGGGTTCCGAGGCCCATACCGAGGAACTGGTGCGCCGCTTCGACCGCGCGCCGAAGCCGATGTACTACCAGCCCGAATTCCTCGAACGGAAATGGGTGCAATACCGCGTCGAGCGCGGCCTGAAGGAAGACGAGGTCAACCCCGACGATTTCGTGCGCTGGACCTATCGGCAGGCGCTCCAACACCGCCAGCCCCGCTACGCCGCCATGGCCGAGCATTGGGGCGTCAAGGTCAAGGCAGAAGACGTGGCCCTTGTCCGCGACGAGAAAGACTTTACATCGCTGATCGCGGCGGCACTTCCCGCCTGAGATCGAACGCCAACCCAAACTGACCAACCCCGGCCAGCAGGACCCCGGAGAGACCCATGCCCATCACCCTACCCGAGACGCTTCCCGCCTTCGACATCCTCTCGAAGGAAGGCGTCATGGTGATGTCGCCCGGGCGCGCGGCAATGCAGGACATCCGTCCGATCCGGATCGCGCTGCTGAACCTGATGCCCAAGAAAATCCAGACCGAGAACCAGTTCGCCCGGCTGATCGGCGCGACGCCCCTGCAGATCGACTTCCAGCTGATCCGTATGACCGAGCATCAGACCAGGAACACCGCCGCCGAGCATATGGAGGCCTTCTATCGCCCCTTCGCAGAGGTCGAGGCCTCGGGCGAGAAGTTCGACGGGCTGATCATCACCGGCGCCCCGATCGAGCACCTGCCCTTTGAGGAGGTGACCTATTGGGACGAGTTGACGCGGATCTTCGACTGGACGCAGAGCCATGTCTTTTCCACCTTCGGCGTGTGCTGGGGCGGCATGGCAATGGCGCACTACTTCCACGGCGTGCACAAGCACATCCTTGATCACAAGGCCTTCGGCTGCTTCCGGCACCGCAACCTGTCGCCCGCCTCGCCCTATCTGCGCGGATTCTCGGACGATGTGCTGATCCCGGTCAGCCGCTGGACCGAGATGCATCAGGACGAGATCGACGCTGCGGGCCTCAAGACGCTGATCGCCTCGGATGAGACAGGCCCCTGCCTCGTGGAGGACAGCTGCCACCGCGCGCTCTATATCTTCAACCACCTCGAATATGACTCGGGCACGCTGAAGGAAGAGTATGACCGCGACGTCTCGGCGGGCAAACCGATCAACGTTCCGGCCAATTACTACCCGGACGATGACCCCGCGCGCGTGCCAACCAACCGGTGGCGCAGCCACGCGCATCTGCTCTATGGCAACTGGATCAATGAGATCTATCAGGGCACGCCCTACGACCTCATGCAGATCGGGGCGTGAGACCACAGATTTCTGCCTTCGGGCCGCGATGAATTGTGGCAAAATTGTGAAACTGTCCTATACTGGTCAGACAGACTGCCCAGTAATGCGTTGCCGCTAACCTGGAAGCAGCCGGGTCAAGAAGCCGGGTGCTAGCTGCCCGAAGCCCCTGAACCAGGCTTCGTCACCCGGGACCACTGTGTGACCGGCTTCAGGGGCGGGCTTGACCCCACCACCAGGCCCGCCCTCTATTCTCAGACACCGCTGTCGATCGGCTCGAAGGCCGCTGCGCGCGCACGGCGCCAGCGCTTGAGGTAACCGAACCGCTCATCATCCTCGCGCAGCAGGAAGCCCTCCGGCATGTAGGGATAAACCTCGTCGGCGACGACCATCTCGCCGTCCTTTTCGCGCATCAGGAAGTGGTGCGGAAGGAAGCCACCGGGATGCTCAAGGCCAGCGGCGCCGGTCATCTCGGCCAGTGCCTTCATCGTGTTGCCGTGGAAATTGGCGACACGCTCGGCCTTGTCGGGCACAACCAGCGCCCGCGCGCGCATCTTGTCTTGCGTCGCCACGCCCACCGGGCAGCGATTGGTATGGCAGGCCTGCGCCTGGATACAGCCGATGGCGAACATGAAGCCACGAGCCGAATTCGCCCAGTCGGCCCCAAGCGCCAGCACGCGCGCGATGTCGAACGCGGTGACCAGCTTGCCGCTGGCGCCGATCTTGATGCGTTCGCGCAGGCCCGCGCCGCGCAGCGTGTTGTGGGCGAAGGTCAGCCCCTCGACCAGCGGCATCCCCATGTGGTTGGCGAATTCCAGCGGAGCGGCGCCGGTGCCGCCCTCCTTGCCGTCGACCACGATGAAATCGGGGGTGATGCCGGTTTCCAGCATCGCCTTGACCATGCACATGAACTCGCGCCGGTGACCGATGCACAGCTTGAAGCCCACCGGTTTACCACCCGACAACTCGCGCAGTTGCGCGATGAACTGCATCATCTCGAGCGGGGTCGAGAACGCGGAATGCGAGGCGGGCGAGATGCAATCCACCCCCATCGGCACGCCGCGCGCCTCGGCGATTTCCGGGCTGATCTTGGCGGCGGGCAACATCCCGCCATGACCGGGCTTGGCGCCCTGGCTCAGCTTGATCTCGATCATCTTGACCTGTGGATCTGCCGCAGTCTCAGCGAACTTCTCGGGGCTGAACGCGCCCGCAGCATCACGGCAACCGAAGTAGCCCGAGCCGACCTCATAGATCAGATCGCCGCCGCCGGTGCGGTGATAGCGCGAAATACCGCCCTCGCCCGTGTCATGCGCGAATTTGCCTGCCTTGGCGCCACGGTTCAGCGCCTCGATGGCGTTCGACGAAAGTGCGCCGAAGCTCATGGCCGAGATGTTGTAGATCGACGCCGAATAGGGCTGCTTGCAGTCCGGCCCACCGATGGTGACGCGGAAGTTCGTGTCAGTGATGTGCTTGGGCCGCACCGAGTGGGTCAGCCACTGATAGCCGGAATCGTAGACCCGCATCCGGGTGCCGAAGGGGCGCTTGTCCTCGACGTTCTTGGCGCGCTGGTAGACGATGGTGCGCAGCTCGCGCGAGAAAGGCTCTTCGTCCTGATCGCTCTCGATCAGGTACTGGCGGATCTCGGGGCGGATACTCTCAAACATATAGCGCATGTGGCCAAGGATCGGGTAGTTGCGCAGAACCGCACGGCGCGTCTGGATCAAGTCGAAGATGCCCACGAAACCGAGAGCGCCGAAGATCAGCGCTGGAACCCAGAACCACGCCGAAAGCACAAGCCCGACCAGCGAAAGCGCGGCGAGCAGAAAACAAAGCCCAAGAGGGGTGAAGCGGGAATAGGGAGTGGACATGCCGTTACCTTGCCAGCGCCGTCACGCGGCGCGACCGCACGGACAGCTCGTGTTCCTGTTAAAGTCAGGATGACGCGGTAGGCGCGCCCTGTCGAGCCAGCGAAATGCTCAAATCTCGGGCAAAACCCCTCAAAACGGAGGGATTTTCGGTGATTATCGCGCGCTGCGGCGGTTGAAGCGCAGCGAGGAAAGCAACGACAGGCCGATGAAAGCCGCCCCGATCAGGCCCGTCGCGACCTCGGGAATATGCCACAGCGTCTGCGCGAACATGATCCCCGAAAGGATCAGGATCGACCAGAACGCGCCATGTTCGAGGTAGCGAAACTCGGCCAGCGTGTTCTTCTCGACCAGCATGATCGTCATTGAGCGCACATACATCGCGCCAATGCCAAGGCCGATGGCGATCAGGAAGAGGTTCTGCGTTAAGGCGAAGGCACCGATGACACCGTCGAAGCTGAACGAAGCGTCGAGTACCTCAAGGTAAAGGAAGGCGCCGATGCCGCCCTTCGCCGCTTCGCTGGCAAGCGAGGCGCGGTCGAGCACGTGCCCCAGAACCTCGACACCCAGGAAGGTCAAAAGCCCCGCGCAAGCGGCGAACAGAAACTCACCTTCGGTTCCGGGCGGAAGCACCCAGGTGAACAGCATGACCACGCTCAGGACGAGGCCGATTTCAAGCCCGCGGATCGAGGCGCAGGCGCGCAGGCGCCGCTCCAGCGCGGCGATCCAGTCGACTTCCTTGCCTTCGTCGATGAAGTAGTTCAGCGCGACCATCATCAGGAACGCACCGCCGAACGCAGCGATGGACACATGCGCCGAGCCGATGATGCGGGCGTATTCGGCGGGTTGCGTCGCCGCAAGCTTCACCGCCTCGATCGGGCCAATGCCGGCGGCAATCACCACGACCAGAAGCGGGAACAGGATCCGCATCCCGAAGACCGCGATCACGATACCCCAGGTCAGGAAGCGGTGCTGCCACTCGGGTGTCATCTGCTTGAGCTTGTTGGCGTTGACGATAGCGTTGTCGAAAGACAGCGAGATCTCAAGCACCGCGAGCACGGCTGCGATCACGAAGAAGGCGAACGTGCCGCTCAGCGTGCCCGAATAGGCCCAGCCGAGCCAGATCGCGAGTGCCAGGCCCAGAGCCGTGAAACCGAACGCCCAGGAAAAGTAATGTAGTGCGATGCGCATGATGTCCCCACTCGCCTCTGGGTCAAATAGGGGGTCGCAGGTTGGCCTGCAAGGTGGCGCCCCGAGGGAGTTTTGCGCGTGATTTCCGCGCAACAGATCCTAGAGCCCGGCAAGCGCCAGCCAGCCCTCGACCCGCGCGCGGTTCACGCCGAAGTCGTTCCCGCCGAACACCAGATGGGCACGCAGATGCACCCGGTCACCATCAATCCAGATGTTCGAAATATCCGGGAATCCCCAGACCGCCGAGCGTGTCACGAAGGTCAATAGGCCCTCTTCAACGCTGCCCTCCAGCAGTTCGGTGCGCGGGGTCAGTTCGGCCGCCTGGGCAAGGGCCACCAGCGCCGCGCGCGGCTCCGGCACCTGGCGCACGGCCTCGAACCCGCCGCGCATGGGCCAGTCGCCGGGTACATTGGCGCTGTCCATCCGGTGATAGCGGTCCGCCGGAAGCGGGGCCAGCCGCACCCAGACCGCAAAAGCCAGCACGGCGAGAACAAGGGCCGCCAGAACGAGGCGTAAGATCATGCGGTGCTCCGGCGCGTCCAACCGTAAAGCGCGATCAGCTCCATCGCGACATGCGCGCCCGCGATGGCGGTTGCCCCGGTCGTGTCATAGGGCGGCGAGACCTCGACGACATCGCCCCCGACCAGATTGATCCCGGCAAGCCCGCGCAAGATCGCCGCCGCCTGCCAACTGGCCAGCCCGCCCCAGACCGGCGTGCCAGTCCCCGGCGCGAAGGCCGGATCGAGGCAATCGATATCGAAGGTCACATAGGTCGGCCGGGATCCGACAATATCCTTGATCCGCGCGACAGTCTCATCGACGCCGCGCTGATGCACGAAGGGCGCGTCGAGAGTATTCACCCCGAGCGTATCGGGATTGTCGGTGCGGATGCCAACCGAGACCGTCGTCGGCGCCTCGACGAGGCCCAGCTTGATCGCCTTGTAGAGGAACGTGCCGTGGTCGATCCGGCTCATGTCGTCATCGGCCCAGGTATCGGAATGGGCGTCGAACTGGATCAGCGCGACGGGGCCGAACCTCTCGGCATAGGCCCGCAGGATGGGCAGTGTGATGAAATGGTCGCCGCCAAGCGTCACCGTCCCCGCGCCTGCCGCCAGAATGTGCGCGATATGCGCCTGCACCCGGTCGGGGAACGAGGCCGTATGCGCGTAATCGAAGGCCACATCGCCGTAGTCGACCACGCTCATCTCGCTCAGCGGATCATAGCCCCAACCGTAAGGCGCATCGAAGGCTTGCAGGGTCGAGGCTTCGCGGATGGCGCGCGGCCCGAAGCGCGTGCCGGGGCGATGCGTGACCGCCTGATCGAAGGGCACGCCGGTAACAGCCAGATCGACCCCGGTCAGATCCTTGCTGTAGCGGCGGCGCAGGAAGCTGGTCGCACCGGCGAAGGCGTTCTCAAACGCCAGCCCGCGCAGGTCCTGACGCGTGAACGCCATGTCGATCTCGTTCTTGGCATCTTCCAGTGCCATCGCACACCTCATCGTTTTGCCCTAGCTGACCCGAGCAAGCGCAAAGGTCAAGCCTTCCGCGGCGCTGTCTTGGCCACGGGCCGATGGCGGAAAACCGCCAAGAGTCGCGTTTCATTTGGTGCATTTTCGATACCTGATCTAAGTCAAGTCCCGCGCCGCTGTTCTGTCGTAAACAGACCTATCCAGAGGACATTGCGATGCGACTGACCACACGAACGAACCTTGCCATGCGGACCTTGATGTTCTGCGCCGTGAACCCGGATCGCATCGTGCGCAAGCATGAGATCGCCGAGGCCTGCAACGCGTCCGAAAATCACCTGGCGCAGGTGGTCAATACGCTCGCTCAGCGCGGCTTCATCGAAACGCAGCGCGGCCGCTCGGGCGGGTTGCGACTGGCGCGCCCGATGGATCAGATCGGCGTGGGCGAGGTGCTGCGCGCCTTCGAGGCCACCCTGCCCTTCGCGGAATGCTTCGATCTGGAAACCAACACCTGCCCGCTACACGAGGCCTGCATGTTCCGCGAGGCGCTGCTGGAGGCACTCGAGGCATTCTATGCCACGATGGACCGCCGCACCCTCGCCGACCTGATTGAGGACAATGCGGCGTTGGAGCATCTTCTGCGCCTGCCCACGGCTCAGCCGATTTCGATTTGCGGAACGAACCGCCGCTCGGGCGCCTCAGCCACGGCGGCTCAGGCGGCGCTCAACTAAGCGATTGGGCGTCGCGGCGTAGCAGCGCGGTCACATCCGCGCGAGGCCTTGCCAAACGCCATATCTGTTCTTGCCTAAACGAAGAACCAGTCGTATCTGGCGCCGCACTCCCGTTTTCAAACTGCCTAATAATTAGGCATGACGGGTTACTGAGGCTGATGATGCAACACGCGCAACAGATGGGCTCTGACAACCAGCAGAAGCCCGGAACCAAATCTGCCCCCCAGCAGCAGGGGCAATCCGGCACCACCGCCCAACAGGGTGGCGTGACCTTCAACGACTGGGCCTCGATCTAAGGCAGCTTGCCTGCGGGACAACAACGGGACACAGTAGCTTGTCCCCTTCGCTGATCCCGCCATGCCCAACCCTTTGACAGACATCAACGGTATCGGCCCCGCCACGGCGGAGGGTTTTCAGCGTGCGGGTATCCCTGACGCCGAGACCCTGCGCGATATGGGGGCCGATGCCGCCTATCTGGCGTGGATGCGCGCCGGGAACCCTCCCCATTTCATCGGTTACTATGCGCTGGTCATGGCGCTTCAGGGCCGCCCCTGGAACGATTGCCGGGGCGCCGAGAAAGCCGCCCTGCGCGAGCGTTTCGACGCGCTCAAGGCCGAGGCGCGCCAGCGCACCCCCGGAAATGACAAGGGCCACCTCCGGCTGGAGGTGGCCCTTGATGAGATCGGTGTGGGGCTGCGGCGTTAGCCGACCAGTTCCAGACCCGAGAAGAAGAACGCGATTTCGACCGCTGCGGTCTCCGGGGCGTCCGAACCGTGGACCGAGTTCTCGCCAACCGAGAGCGCGAATTCCTTGCGGATGGTGCCGTCAGCGGCCTGGGCCGGGTTGGTGGCGCCCATCACTTCGCGGTTCTTCGCGATCGCGCCTTCGCCTTCCAGCACCTGCACGACAACCGGCTCCGAAGCCATGAATTCGCACAGTTCGCCGTAGAAGGGGCGCTCTTTGTGGACTTCGTAGAACTTGCCGGCCTGCTCGAGGCTCAGCTTGATGCGCTTCTGCGCGACGATGCGCAGGCCCGCTTCTTCGAATTTGGCGTTGATCTTGCCGGTCAGGTTGCGGCGAGTCGCATCGGGCTTGATGATGCTGAGCGTGCGTTCGATAGCCATGAGGGGAGGCCCTTTCTGATACACTACCCGGCGAGATCACCGGGTCGGATTTTTGCTTCTGGCGCCTGCTAGCATGGGGTTTGGCGCTTGAAAACCCCCTGCCATGCGCAATTTCTATCGCCTTGATATGTCTTTTGCACGAAACCTGACCAAAATGTCGATCGGCGGAAAAAGCTGCGGCCGGATGTCGCGTTGCATATACCCGAGTTTTTAAGTCAGCTTTGCGCAAATCCTCAAGGAGCTCCCCATGAATATCCGCTTCGTGCTACCACTCGCCGCCGCCCTGATCGCCCCGCTTGCTCTGGCCGCGCAAGAGACTGTGGGGCCGAACGCCCTGCCCTTCACCTATGAGATGTTCGAGGCCTCGGTTCCCCATGTCGATATCGCGGTCTGCCCCGTTGACCTCGCCGCCGAGGGCCGCTTTTGCCGCGTCGCGCTATTCAACGACGCCTTCAATCTCTTCGTCTTCTCGGAAGAGGGCGAGCAGCCGATGGTGGGCTTCCACAGCTACGACGCAGAACTGATGACGGGCCTGTTCGACTAACCACCGTTGACGGCGCAGTCGGGCTCGGGCATGGCTGGCCCATGCTCAAGATATCCGACATTTCCTATTCGATCGAAGGCCGCCCTCTGTTCGAGGGCGCCTCGGCCACCATTCCCGACGGCCACAAGGTGGGCCTTGTCGGCGCGAACGGCGCGGGCAAGACCACGCTTTTCCGCCTGATCCGGGGCGAGTTGGCGCTGGAGGGCGGCGAGATCTCGCTGCCCGCCCGCGCCCGCATCGGCGGCGTCGCGCAAGAGGTGCCCTCGTCCAATGTAAGCCTGATCGACACGGTGCTGGCCGCCGACACCGAACGCGCCACGCTGATGGCCGAAGCCGAGCACGCCTCAGACCCGCACCGCATCGCCGAGATCCAGACCCGGCTGGCCGATATTGAGGCCTGGTCGGCCGAGGGCCGTGCCTCGGCGATCCTCAAGGGGCTTGGCTTTGACGCCGAGGCGCAGCGGCGCCCCTGCTCGGATTTCTCGGGCGGCTGGCGGATGCGCGTAGCGCTGGCGGGGGTGCTGTTCTCGCAGCCTGACCTTCTGCTGCTGGACGAACCGACGAACTACCTCGACCTCGAAGGCGCGCTCTGGCTGGAGCAATACCTTGCGCGCTATCCGCATACGGTCATCGTGATCTCGCACGACCGCGACCTGCTGAACCGGGCCGTGGGCGCGATCCTGCACCTCGAAAACCGTCGACTGACACTTTATCAAGGCAGCTACGACACCTTTGCCCGCACCCGCGCCGAGCAGCGCGCCGTTCTGGTCGCCGAGGCCAAGAAGCAAGAAGCCCGCCGCGCCCATCTGCAAAGCTTCGTCGATCGCTTCAAGGCCAAGGCCAGCAAGGCCGTGCAGGCGCAGGCCCGCGTGAAGATGCTCGAAAAGATGGTGCCGATCACCGCGCCGGAAGAGGCCGCCAAACAGGTCTTCACCTTCCCCACGCCCGAACAGCTCTCGCCCCCGATCATCGCGATGGAAGGCGCCGCCGTCGGCTATGGCGGCGCGCCGATCCTGCGCCGCCTGAGCCTGCGCATCGACCAGGATGACCGGATCGCCCTGTTGGGTCGGAACGGCGAGGGCAAATCGACCCTTTCGAAACTGCTTGCGGGCAAGTTGCAGGTCGAGGAAGGCGCGATCACCCGCTCCTCCAAGCTGCGGATCGGCTATTTCGCGCAGCATCAGGTGGATGAGCTGGACCTGAACGCCACGCCGCTCTTGCATCTTCAGCGCCTGCGCCCCGAAGAGCATCAATCCAAGCTGCGCGCACGGCTGGCGGGGTTCGGCCTTGGCGCCGATCAGGCCGAGACGAATGTCGGCAAGCTCTCGGGCGGGCAGAAGGCGCGACTGTCGCTGCTGCTTGCGACGCTTGATGCGCCGCATCTGCTGATCCTTGACGAACCGACGAACCACCTCGACATCGAAAGCCGCGAGGCGCTGGTCGAGGCACTGACCGCATATACCGGCGCCGTCATCCTTGTCAGCCACGACATGCACCTGCTCAGCCTCGTGGCGGACCGGCTGTGGCTGGTCAAGGGCGGCGCGGTTCAGCCCTATGGCGGCGATCTGGAGCAATACCGCGCCGAATTGCTGGCGGGCGACCCGGCCGAGCGGCCCGCACCGAAAGCCAAGGACAAGCCCGCCAAGCCCTCGCGCGATGCGATCCTTGCCCTGCGCTCCGAGGCGCGCAAATGCGAAGAGCGTGTGAACAAGCTGTCGGAAATGCTTGGAAAGCTTGACGAAAAGCTGGCAGATGCAGGGCTTTACGAAGCCGCGCGCGCGTCCGAGCGCGACAAGTGGTTGCTCAAGCACGCGGAGGCGCGTGATGCGATGGTCCGCGCCGAAGAGCTATGGATCGAGGCGTTGGAGAAGCTTGAAGCCGCCGAGGCGATCTGAGCAAAGGACGACAGAAACGGGGGCTTTGGCCCCCGTCTTTTTTTGTCACAAGAATTTATCCGAGAACTCTACTCAGGTATTGACGAAGCACCATGAGTTGGGTTTAAGAGGCGCAATTCTGACTAAAGGAGTCACCAATGAACACGCGCATCTTCCTGGCCCTCTCGACCGCTCTGGTCGCCGCCCCCGCTCTCGCCGACGAGGTCAATGTCTATTCGCATCGTCAGCCCGAACTGGTGCAGCCGCTGTTCGATGCCTTCACCGCCGAAACCGGCATCAGTGTGAACGTCGCCTTCGTCGAAAAGGGCATGGTCGAGCGCTTGGTCGCCGAGGGCAGCCGCTCGCCCGCCGACCTCGTGATGACCGTGGACATCGCGCGCCTCCAGCAGGTCGTGGAAGCCGGCGTGATCCAGCCCGTCGAAGACCCCGCACTTGAGGCCGCGGTCCCCGCCAGCTTCCGCGATCCGGCGAACCAATGGTTTGGTCTGACCAGCCGCGCCCGTATCGTCTATGCCAGCCGCGACCGCGTGGCCGATGGCGAGGTGACCACCTACGAAGATCTGGCCGACCCGAAGTGGAAAGGCCGCATCTGCACCCGCTCCTTCACCTCGGATTACAACGTGGCGCTGACCGCGGCCTACCTCGCCCATCACGGCACCGAGGCCACCACCGCCTGGCTTGAGGGCGTCAAGGCCAACCTCGCCAAGAAGCCCGAGGGCAATGACCGCAGCCAGGTCAAGTCGATCTGGGCAGGCGAATGCGACATCTCGCTTGGCAACACCTATTACATGGGCCAGATGGTCGCCGACCCCGAGCAGAAAGCCTGGGCGGACTCGGTCCGCATCGTCTTCCCGACCTTCGAGGGTCAGGGCACGCATATGAACATCTCGGGCGTGGCAATGACCAAGGCCGCACCGAACCGCGATAACGCGCTGAAACTGATGGAGTTCCTGGCTTCGGACGAAGCTCAGGCGATCTACGCCGAGACCAACCACGAGTTCCCGGTCAAGGACGGCGTCAAGCGCTCGGCGCTGGTCGAAAGCTGGGGCGACTTCACCGCCGACCCGATCAACCTTGTCGACGTCTCGAACCTGCGCCCCGAAGCGCTGAAGCTGATCGAGGCAGTGAACTTCGACGGCTAATGCCTGAAAGGCCTCGGGAAACCGGGGCCTTTTTCTTCGCGCGGCGATCTCTGGACTTCGCCCGGCGGCTCGGACACTCTGCCCGAAAGGAGAGCCCAATGCCGCGCAAGATCATCATCGACACCGACCCCGGACAGGACGACGCCGTCGCCCTCCTTCTGGCGCTGGCGAGCCCTGAGCTGGACGTTCTGGGCATCACCTGCGTGGCCGGAAACGTGCCGCTGGCGCTGACCACACGCAATGCGCGGGTCGTGTGCGAACTGGCCGGCAAGACCGAGGTCAAGATTTTCGCCGGCTGCGATCGCCCGATGCAGCGCGCCCTTGTCACCGCCGAGTATGTCCACGGCAAGACCGGGCTCGATGGGATCGCCCTACCTGATCCGACCATGGCCCTACAGGATGCTCATGCCGTCGATTTCATCATCGAGACGCTGCGCGATCTCCCCGAAGGGAGCGTAACCCTGTGCCCTCTGGGGCCGCTGACGAACATCGCCACGGCCTTCACCCGCGCGCCGGATATCGTGCCGAAGGTGGCCGAGATCGTGCTGATGGGCGGCGCCTATTTCGAGGTTGGCAACACCACGCCCGCAGCCGAGTTCAACATTTACGTCGATCCGCAAGCTGCTGAGATCGTGTTCAAATCCTGTGTGCCTTTGGTGGTCATGCCACTTGATGTCACGCATAAGGCGCTGACCACCCGCGCGCGGATCGAGGCCTTCCGCGCCCTTGGCACCCGCGTCGGCAATGCCGTCGCCAGTTGGACCGATTTCTTCGAGCGTTTCGACATGGCGAAATATGGCAGCCAGGGCGCGCCACTGCATGACCCCTGCGTGATCGCCTACCTTCTGAACCCCAACCTGTTCGAGGGCCGCCACATCAACGTCGAGATCGAGACCCGGTCCGAACTGACCATGGGCATGACCGTCGCCGACTGGTGGCGCGTGACGGACCGCCCGGCGAATGCGCTTTTCATGGGCTCGCTCGACGCCGAAGGATTCTACACCCTGCTGACCGAACGCATTGCCCGCCTTTAGTCGGGCTGGCGCGGCGCGAAAGGCGCGCTATATCCGGGCGAAGGAGATGCGATGACCCTGCCCTTTGACAACAGTTATGCCCGCCTGCCCGAGCGGTTTTATGCACGCCAGGACCCCGTGCCGGTCAAGGCGCCAAGCCTTGCCGCGCTGAACCGCCCGCTTGCGGAACGGCTTGGGCTTGATGCCGATTGGCTTGCCAGCGCCGAAGGCATCGCAATGCTGGCCGGAAACACCATGCCGCCGGGCGCCGAGCCCTTGGCGCAGGCCTATGCCGGGCATCAGTTTGGCGGTTGGGTGCCGACCCTGGGCGACGGCCGCGCGATCCTGCTGGGTGAGGTTGTTGCGCCGGATGGCGCGCGTTTTGACATCCAGCTCAAGGGTGCAGGCCGAACGCCATTTTCGCGTCGGGGAGACGGGCGCGCATGGATCGGCCCCGTTCTGCGCGAATACATCGTCAGCGAGGCTTTCGCCGCCCTTGGGATCCCCACGACGCGGGCGCTTGCGGCCCTTACCACGGGCGAGGTTGTGGTGCGCGATGCAATGGGCCGCCCCGGCGCGATCCTTGCGCGCGTGGCGTCCAGCCATGTACGTGTTGGCACCTTCCAGTATTTTGCGGCGCGCGGCGACGAAGATGCGCTAATATCGCTCTGCAACTTCATGATTTCGCGTCACTATCCAGACGCGACAAGCCCGCTCGACCTGCTGAGCGACGTCGTCGCGGCGCAGGCTGATCTGGTGGCTCGCTGGATGTCCGTGGGGTTCATCCATGGCGTGATGAACACCGACAATATGGCGCTCTCGGGCGAGACGATCGACTTCGGCCCCTGCGCTTTCATGGATGATTACCACCCACAGACGGTCTTTTCCTCGATCGACCAATTCGGGCGCTATGCCTATGCCAACCAGCCGCAGATCGCGGCCTGGAACCTCGCGCAACTGGCGACCTGCCTGCTGCCCCTGATGGGAGAGCGTGATGCGGCCATCGAGGCCGCGACCGAGGCCGTGCATGGCTTCGCCCCGATCTACCAGGGTGCCTGGCTGCGCTATATGGGCGCGAAACTGGGCCTTTCCTCAGCAACCGAGGACGACCGGCCCCTGATCGAAGACCTGCTGAGCCGTATGGCGGTCGAGCGCGCCGATTTCACCCGCACCTTCCACGGGCTGCGCAGCGGTAAGGCGCGCGCCGAGTTCATCGACCCCGCCGCCTTCGACACATGGGCACCCGCCTGGCAAGCCCGCCTTGCGCGCGAGGAAACGCCCACGGCGACCATGGCTGCCGCGAACCCGGTGCGCATCCCGCGCAATCACCGCATCGAAGAGGTCATCGTCGCCGCGACGGATGGAAACTTTGCCCCGTTCGAGCGCCTAAGCGCCGCATTGCGCACGCCCTTTGCCGACGACCCCGCATTCGCCGAGTTCGAACTGGCGCCAGTGCCCGACGAACGGGTTTTGCGGACCTTCTGCGGCACCTGAACTTCGCGGTGCAATCATTTGTTTTGGCTTTTGAACTTTCGGTAGAAGCGGCGGTTCTTTGCGACGAAATCCTCAAACAGGTTGCGCGTCGGCCCCGGACCGCGCCCGATCAGGTAAAGCCATCCCGCCAGCGCCCCCAGGGATGCCCCGATCACGTCCACGACCAGATCCCACATCGTATCGACCAGCCCGGATTTCTGCATATTCGTGCCGAAGATCTGGTCCATCCCGAACTCGAAAATCTCCCACAGGGCGCCGATGGTGACGGCAAAGGAGAAGGCGATCAGCGCCAGCGCCCAATGCGGGGCGGCGTAGCGGTCGCCCTCGAACAGCATGAAGACCACCAAGAACCCCAGCAGCCCGAAGCCAAGCGCCGAGGTGCCGTGCAGCGCCACATCCCACCACCAGTAGCGGTTATAGAAATCGAAGGCCTCACCCAGAAAGATCGTCGCGAAGATGAAGATCGTGATGCCGACAAGCAGCGGCGTCGGCAGGGCGATTCCAAGGCGCGAGGTCAGATACATCGGCACCAACGTCAGCAGGAAGGTCAGGCAGGCGACAGCGGCAAGCGCCAGCTGCCATTCCCACAGCGCCAGCAGAAACTCGATCGCCAGCATCGCCCAGATCGCTTGTATCAGCCGGGGTTGTGCGCGAAGGCTGGCGTAATGTTTGCGAAGTCGCATGGGTACACGCTACGTTGTCGCAGGGCCATCCCCAGGGGATGAATCCCACCGGGAAAACAATCATATCGTCATCATGACCGTTCGTCTTGCCTCATACAATCTGCACAAATGCGTCGGCACCGATGGCCGCCACGATCCCGCGCGCATTCTTGCCGTGATCAACGCACTCGGAGCCGATGTGATTGCCTTGCAAGAGGTGGATCGGCGGCTTGGCGCGCGCCCCTCCGCCCTGCCCGCGCGCTTGATCGAGGCAGAGACGGATTTCCACGTTGCCGAAGGCCCCAAAACCGGCCCGGACAGTCTTGGCTGGCACGGGCAGGCGGTGCTCGTGCGGCGCGGAGGGCGGGTGCTCGATATCGACGGGCTGGCGCTGCCGGGGCTTGAGCCGCGCGGTGCGCTGCGCCTTGTGATCGCGCATGAGGGCGCAGCCCCCTTCACCCTGGTCGCAGCCCATCTTGGCCTGCGTCGCGCCGACCGGCGCGCGCAATGGAGCCGGATCGCCCAGACCCTGCGCGGCGCGAAAGGCCCCGCACTTGCCATCGGCGATTTCAATGAGTGGTCCTCCAAGCACGGTTTCGAGGCGCTGACGGGCTATCACGTGCACGCGCCGGGCCCCACCTACCCCTCGCGCGCGCCGTTCGGGCGGCTTGATCGCGTGGTGACCTGCCCGAATATCAACATCGTGCGTATGGGCGTTCTGGATACGCCCTTGGCGCGACGCGCCTCGGATCACCTGCCGATCTGGGCCGACGTGGCGGGTGTTTTGCGCTAGCGATTGTGCGTGACACAATTGCGCACTGGACGGCCGCCTCGGCTTGAGGCAAGGCGGCAGGCAAGCGGTTGGACCGCTTGGTCAGGGATACGGGACATATCATGGAAAACCTGCGCGGCAGCCTTCTGATGGTGGCGGCGATGGCTGGCTTCGCCCTTGAGGACATGTTCGTCAAGGAGCTGGCCCGAGGCCTGCCGATCGGCATGGTTCTTGCCCTGCTTGGGCTTGGGGGCAGCGCGATTTTCGGTATCCTCGCCAAGATCCGCGGGGATCGGCTTATCTCGCGCGATCTGCTGGCTGGCCCGGTCCTGCTGCGCAACTTCAGCGAGCTTCTGGGCACGATGTGCTTCGTGTCCGCCATCGCGCTGACGCCGCTGGCGCAGGCCTCGGCCATTCTGCAGGCGACGCCCCTTGCGGTCACGCTTGGCGCGGCGTTGTTCTTGGGTGAGCAGGTCGGCTGGCGCCGCTGGTCGGCGATCATCGTGGGCTTCATCGGTGTGCTAATCGTTATCCGTCCGGGGACTGAGGGGTTTTCGGCGCTTTCGCTGCTGGCCGTGGCCGCCGTGGTCGGCCTCGCGGCACGCGATGTCGCGACGCGTCGGGTCGCCAAGTCGGTCTCATCGATGCAACTGGCGACCTATGGCTTTGCGGCCGTGATCCCTGCGGGCATTGCCATGGCCTGGCTCAGCCCCGCCGAGATCACCCTGCCGACCCCGCGCGACTTCGCCATGATCGGCGGCGGGCTTTTGTTCGGTACCGCCGGTTATTACGCCCTGATCGCAGCCATGCGGATCGGCGAGGTCGCCGTGATCACCCCCTTCCGCTACACCCGCCTGATCTTTGCGCTGATCATCGGCTGGACGGTCTTCAATGAGCCGGTGGACCGCGCGACGCTGATCGGCGGCGCGGTGATCGTTGGCTCGGGCCTCTACACGCTTTGGCGGCAGGCAAGGCGCACTCGCCGCTGAAACGGAAATTTCTTGCAAGTCCGGCGCTAACAATCGTGATAGCGCTAACAAACCTCTTTCGCGCGCGCGGCGGCCGGGCTATAGAGCGCGCGACAAATCCCTCAGCCGGAGCATCTCCATGAGCACGATCATCGACATCCACGCGCGCGAAATCCTCGACAGCCGCGGCAACCCGACCGTTGAGGTCGACGTGATCCTCGAAGACGGCACGATGGGCCGTGCCGCCGTTCCCTCGGGCGCCTCGACCGGCGCGCATGAGGCGGTGGAGCGCCGCGACGGCGACAAGTCGCGCTACATGGGCAAGGGCGTGCTGGAAGCCGTCATGGCCGTGAACGGCGAGATCGCCGAGAACCTCGTGGGCGAAGACGTGACCGAGCAGGTCGCCATCGACCAGATGATGATCGAGCTGGACGGCACCCCGAACAAGAGCCGCCTCGGCGCGAACGCCATCCTCGGCGTGTCGCTGGCCTGCGCGAAAGCCGCGGCCGACTTCTCGGCGCAGCCGCTTTATCGCTATGTCGGCGGCACCTCGGCCCGCGTCCTGCCGGTTCCGATGATGAACATCATCAACGGCGGCGAGCACGCCGACAACCCGATCGACATCCAGGAATTCATGATCATGCCGGTTTCGGCAGGCAATATCCGCGACGCGGTGCGCATGGGTTCGGAAGTGTTCCACACGCTCAAGAAAGAGCTGACCGCCGCCGGTCTCTCGACCGGTCTGGGCGACGAGGGCGGCTTTGCGCCGAACCTTAGCTCGACCACCGCGGCGCTCGACCTGATCCTGAAGTCGATCGAGAAGGCCGGCTACAAGCCGGGCGAGGACATCTACCTCGCGCTCGATTGCGCCTCGACCGAATACTACAAGAACGGCAAGTACGAGATGAAGGGCGAAGGCCTGTCGCTGACCTCGGAAGAGAACGCCGACTACCTTGCCAAGCTCTGCGCCGCCTACCCGATCATCTCGATCGAAGACGGCATGTCGGAAGACGACTGGGCAGGCTGGAAGATCCTGACCGAGAAGCTGGGTGACAAGGTGCAGCTGGTCGGTGACGACCTCTTCGTGACCAACCCGGCGCGTCTGGCCGATGGCATCAAGCAGGGCGTCGCCAACTCGATGCTGGTCAAGGTCAACCAGATCGGCACCCTGACCGAGACGCTGAAGGCCGTCGAGATGGCCCACCGCGCGCGCTACACCAACGTCATGTCGCACCGTTCGGGTGAGACCGAGGACAGCACCATTGCCGACCTCGCCGTGGCCACGAACTGCGGCCAGATCAAGACCGGCTCGCTGGCGCGCTCGGACCGTCTGGCCAAGTACAACCAGCTGATCCGCATCGAAGAAATGCTGGGCGAGACCGCCGAATACGCAGGCCGCTCGATCCTCAAGTAAGGACCGGCAACCGAATTACGAAAGGCCCTCGCTCCGGCGGGGGCCTTTTGCTTAGCGCTTTTCCACCCCGCGCGAACCTGCCATGCTGCCCGAAAACGAAGGGGAGTGCAGCACCATGGTTTTTCCAAAGAACATCAAACCGGCCGAGAAGGCCGTCGCGATCTTTGTTGCGCTTTACAGCATCGGCTTCTCGGCCTGGTTCCTGATAATCGGCAATGCCGAGTTCATCGTTTACATCATCACCATGGCCATTCTGATCGGCCTGATCGGCTCCAGCCTGCGCAAGGCCGAATACCCGCCCGCCATCCTCTGGGCGCTGGCGATCTGGGGCCTGCTGCATATGGCGGGCGGCGGTGTGCCGGTGGGCGACAAGGTGCTCTACGCGGTGCAGTTGATCCCGATCATCTCGGATGGCCAGGGCGAGATGACGATCCTGAAATACGATCAGGTGGTTCATGCCTTCGGCTTTGGCGTGACAGCGTGGCTGCTGTGGCACCTCGTCGTGCGGCACTTCCCAGATGTGCGCGGCACCTGGACCGCCTATACCTACCCCGCGCTTGCCGCGATGGGCCTAGGCGCGGTGAACGAAATCATCGAGTTCACGGCCGTGGTGATCGTGAAAGACACGGGCGTCGGCGGCTACTTCAACACCGCGCTCGATCTGGTGTTCAACGCACTCGGCGCGATCATCGCCATGATTATCGTCGCCGCGCAAGAACGCCGCCGCGTATGAGCGAGTGCGCTCTCGGGCGGCGCGCACAGCCTGAGAGCGCCAGATTTCGACCTTCCCGGCTGATCACCAGAAGTCGCGTTTGAACCACGATTGCAACTGCTCAAGCCAGCTTGCGGGCGGCAGGCCTAGCACGGCTACGACGATAACGAAGAGCGTCAACCCAACGGCCAACGCGAACTCGCGCCGGTGGCAGAGCGTCTTGGCCGCGCTGGACCAAAGCAGGTTGGTGATCACCGACCAATGCAGCCAGATGTGCCAGACCGCAGCCCCAATGAAGAGAAAACCACCCGCGAGGTGCAGCAACTCCCATTGCGGTCGACCCAAGCCGAGCATCGTCCACTCGATCTGTCCGGCGACGCGCCCGGAGGGGGCGATCATCACCACCAGCCCCGAGACCAGCATCAACAGGAAGTTGAGACCGACAAGGAACACCGCCGCCGCCCGCATCGAAAAGCGCGGCCTTGGCATCGCATGAGAAACAGAATCGAACATGGCCACCTCCTTGCACGAAACACCCTAAGGATGCCCCCAATTCGACCACACCGCCATGACCGGCGTCAAATGTGATACGGCCATTTTCCCTGCCCACAGCGCAAGTTATGCTGCGTGCCTTCACAAGGGAAGCTGGCGGATAAGAAAGCTGCGTAGCGTCGTTCTATCTATCGCGCTGGCAATCCCCACGCTGATCCGGAAGGCGAACAAGAGCGCCCACATCCCAAATGATCGCGCGCTCGGTCGCGCCTGAATGGGTCGAGATTACCTCGGCGGATCTGGTCTGGAGGCAAAGGCGGGCAGGCGATCATGTGCGCGGGCGAGACACGAATGGTTCGGGTTGCGCGTCGCGCTGCACCCCCTTCCGGCATCGCCCTGCCCCGGCACCAGCGCTCAGTCCGGGTAGCTGATGCGCCCGCCGCCAATCAGACCGGCAACGCCCGTCGTCGTCGGGCCCGAGGTCGGCAAGCCCCGCGCCACTCGGACGGCAAGATAGGCGAACGCCTGCGCCTCAAGCATGTCGCCATCAAGGCCGATATCCTCGATCGGCGCGACAGGGCAGTTGAGGCGACGCGTCAGAGCAACCATCAGCGCCTCGTTCAGCCGCCCGCCGCCGGTGACGTAGAGCGCACGCGGATAATCGGGAAAATGCTCAAACCCGCGCGCGACGGCGGCGGCGGCGCAGGCGGTCAGCGTTGCCGCTGCGTCGGCGTCGCTCAGATCTCGCACCGCCTCCAGCAGATCGTGAAAATCATTCCGGTCCAGCGATTTCGGCGGAATGCGGTGAAAGAAGCGATGCGACAGGAAATGCTCGACGATCTGTTCATCGGCGGTGCCCGAGGCCGCCAATGCGCCGCCCTCGTCGCAATCCATGCCAAGTCGCGCCCGCACGAGGTCGTTGATCGGTGCATTCGCGGGCCCGGTGTCGAAGGCGAGAACCGCGCCCACGGCCTCGGGGCCCGGTTGGCGCGGATCGACCCAGGTCACGTTTCCCACACCGCCAAGGTTGAGAAAAGCCACCGGCGCACTCAGCCCCGCCCATTTCGCGCAGGCGAAATGAAAGAACGGCGCCAGCGGCGCGCCCTGCCCGCCCATCTCGACATCCGTCGAACGAAAATCCCAGACGACAGGACGGCCCAGAACCTCAGCCAGAACCTCGCCCGAGCCGGCCTGATGCGTGCGCCGGGGCCCCATGCGCCCGTCCGGATCATGCGCAAGCGTTTGGCCGTGAAAACCTACAAGTGCAGCATCCAGCAGCGATGAGAGAAGCTCGGCATGCGCGGTCTCGACCACCTCGGCGGCCTCATCCACGCCCGGATCGCCCGGCCAGCAGCCAAGAGCCGCGCGCAGGGCGCTGCGTTCTTCATCGGAATAGGCGCGGTAATCGGTGCGGCCGAAGTCCAGTATCCGCTCGCCATCCGTCAAGACCAGCGCCGCATCCACGCCGTCAAGCGAGGTTCCCGACATCGCCCCAACCGCCCAGGCCGGACCCGGTTTCAACATGGCTTCCCCTTCGGCTGCCCACCCGATATACGCATGGCGCTAGCAAAGGAACAAGTGTGATGACCTACCATCCCAAATCGGATTTTCTGCGCATCATTATCGAGCGCGGATTCCTTGCGGATTGCACCGATCTGCAAGAGCTGGACGAAGCTCTCATCAAGGGGATGGTCACCTGCTATATCGGCTATGATGCGACGGCGGCCTCGCTGCATGTCGGGCATCTGCTGAACATCATGCTGCTGCGCTGGTTCCAGAAAACCGGCAACAAGCCGATCACGCTGATGGGCGGCGGCACGACCAAGGTCGGCGACCCCTCGTTCCGCAGCGAGGAACGCCCCCTGCTGACCCCCGAGGCCATCGACGCCAATATCGACGGGATGCAGAGGGTCTTTGCGCGCTACCTCGACTACCGCGAGGACGGCAACGGCGCGCTGATGCGCAACAACGCCGAGTGGCTGGACGATTTGAATTACCTCGAGTTCCTGCGCGACATCGGTCGGCATTTCTCGGTCAACCGGATGCTGTCGTTCGAAAGCGTGAAATCGCGCCTCGACCGCGAGCAGTCGCTGAGCTTCCTTGAGTTCAACTACATGATCCTCCAGGCCTATGACTTCCTGGAGCTGAACCGCCGGTACGGCTGCCTGCTGCAAATGGGCGGCTCGGACCAGTGGGGCAACATCATCAACGGCATCGACCTGACGCGCCGGGTGCTCGACCGCGAGATCTTCGGCCTGACGACGCCGCTGCTGACCACCTCGGACGGGCGCAAGATGGGCAAAAGCCAGGGCGGCGCGATCTGGCTGAACGGCGAGATGCTCAGCCCCTACGAGTTCTGGCAGTTCTGGCGCAACACGACCGACGCGGACGTGGGCCGGTTCCTCAAGCTCTACACCGATCTGCCGGTGGAAGAGTGCGACCGTCTTGGCTCGCTGGAAGGCTCCGAGATCAACCAGGCCAAGATCATTCTGGCCAATGAGGTCACGAAGCTGCTGCACGGCGAAGAGGCCGCCGTGGCGGCCGAGGCCACCGCGCGCGAGGTCTTCGAGAAAGGCGGCGTGGGCGATGACCTGCCGACCCTGCACCTAAGCGCCGAGGACGTTGCCGAGGGCATCAGCCTTGCGCAGCTTGTGGTGCGCTCGGGTCTGGCCAAGACTGGCAAAGACGGCAAGCGCCTGATCGCCGAGGGTGGCCTGCGCGTGGACGACGACATCTGCGCCGATGCGGGGCGGATGTTCCACGCGGGCGATCTGGCCGAGCCGGTGAAGCTTAGCGCGGGCAAGAAGCGCCACGCGCTGGTGCAACTGAGCTAAGACGCAACAGACAAAAGAAAACGGGCGCCGCGATCTTCGGGCGCCCGTTTTCGATTCTGTCGCGCGGGTCTTATTCGACCGTGGCGTGGACGATGTAGTCGGGCTGATCTACCAGCCCGTTCTGGCGCATGTCGCCCTTCTGGATCTGATCGACGATCTCCAAACCTTCGACCACATGCCCCACGATCGTGTACTGGCCATCAAGATGCGGCGAGGCCTGGAACATGATGAAGAACTGCGAATTGGCCGAGTTCGGATCGGCCGAACGTGCCATCCCCACCATGCCGCGCGTAAACGAGCGGTTCGAGAACTCCGCCGGAAGGTCCGGGCGTTCGGACCCGCCTACGCCCGCCATACGGGTATCGCCGCCGCGCTTGCCGAACTGCACGTCGCCGGTCTGCGCCATGAAGCCCTCGATCACGCGATGGAAGATCACGTCGTCATAGGCGCCTTCCTTGGCCAGCGCGACGATCTGCTCGACATGCTTGGGGGCCACGTCGGGCAGCAGGTCGATGACCACATTGCCGCTGACCGAGCCGCCGATCTCCAGCGTCAGGTTCGGGCCGTCCGTATCCGGCACGCCCGAGCCCTCGGCCCAAGCGCCGGTGGCCGCAAAGGCCAGCGCCGTCGCAAGCAGGATCTTACGCATCGGCAGCCACCTTGACCGAGATCATGCGGTCGGGGTTCGCCGGCGGCTCGCCGCGGACGATCTTGTCCACGTTTTCCATCCCCGAGATCACGCGGCCATAGACCGTGTACTGACCATTCAGGAAGTGGTTGTCGTTGAAATTGATGAAGAACTGCGAATTCGCCGAGTTCGGATTCGACGAACGCGCCGCGCCAAGGGTGCCGCGATCATGCGGAATGCGCGAGAATTCGGCCGGAAGGTCGGGGTACTGCGAACCGCCCGTGCCAGCGCGGCGGGGGTTGTAGTCTTTTTCCATGTTGGCGTTCTCGACATCGCCGGTCTGCGCCATGAAGCCGTCGATCACGCGGTGGAACGCCACGTTGTCATAGGCGCCGTCACGGGCCAGTTGCTTCATCCGCGCGCTGTGCTGCGGAGCAATGTCGCTGAGCAGTTCGATGACGACGGGGCCGTCCTTCAGCTCGATGATGATGGTGTTCTCGGGGTCTTTGATCTCGGCCATGAATGGTCCTCCTCGAAATTTGGGGCGACTGTAAGGAAGCGGCGCGGGATTCGGAAGGCGAAAGCGCCGCATGGCGTTGACGATGCCTGCACATCGGGGCAAGTTTGCGTGAACCGCGCGAGAGGGGCCAGAGCCCGCCGCGCGCAAAATCGGGAGTGACGAGAATGGCTTGGAAAACGCTCGACGAGATGGGTCTTGCGAGCAAGGTGGTCTTGGTGCGTGTGGATATCAACGTGCCGGTGGAGAACGGTGTCGTCACCGATGCGACGCGGATTGAGAAGATCGTGCCGACGATCAAGGACATCATGGCCAAAGGTGGCAAGCCGGTCCTGCTGGCGCATTTCGGCCGCCCCAAGGGCAAGGTCGTCCCCGAGATGAGCCTGCGCCCGCTGGTTCCGGTTCTGGCCGAGAAGCTGGGCTGCAAGGTGAACTTCGCCGAGGATTGCGTGGGTGGCCCGGCCAAGAAGGCCGTCGCCGCGCTTGCCGCAGGCGAGGTTCTGCTGCTCGAAAACACCCGCTTCCACGCGGGCGAAGAAAAGAACGACCCCGAGCTGTCGGCGGGCATGGCAGCCCTGGGCGAGGTTTACGTGAATGACGCCTTCTCGGCCGCGCACCGGGCGCATAGCTCGACCGAAGGCGTGGCGCATATCCTGCCCTCGGCGGCTGGTCGCCTGATGGAGGCTGAGCTCAAGGCGCTCGAGGCTGCCCTTGGCAACCCGACCCGCCCGGTGACGGCGGTCGTGGGCGGCGCCAAGGTTTCGACCAAGATCGAGCTACTCTCGAACCTTGTGGCCAAGGTGGACAACCTGGTGATCGGTGGCGGCATGGCCAACACCTTCCTGGTCGCCAAGGGAATCGACGTTGGCAAATCGCTCGCCGAGCACGAGATGGCCAAAACCGCCCGCGACATCATGGAAAAGGCCGCAAGCGCCGGTTGCCGGATCGTCCTACCCGAGGATGTCGTTGTCGCCCGAGAGTTCAAGGCCGGGGCCGAGAATGAGACCGTCGCAGCCAATGCCTGCCCCGCGGATGCGATGATCCTCGATGCGGGGCCGAAAGCTGTCGACATGATCGGTCGCGTTTTTGAAGCCTCGAACACGCTGATCTGGAACGGCCCGCTCGGCGCCTTCGAGATCGCGCCCTTCGATACGGCAACCAATGCCGCGGCACAGACCGCCGCGCGCCTGACCAAGGCCGGTAGCCTGATTTCAGTTGCCGGTGGTGGCGATACGGTTGCCGCGCTCAACAAGGCCGGGGTCGCGGGCGATTTCAGCTATATCTCGACCGCGGGCGGCGCCTTCCTTGAGTGGATGGAAGGCAAGGAACTGCCCGGCGTCGCGGCACTGATGAACTGAACCCAAGGCGGCCTTCGGGTCGCCTTTTCTTTCCCGCCCGCGTGTTAGCGTTCTCATAATTGCGCGCGCGCCAGCAAGGCGGTATCGCAGCCACAGGGGCACCCGCGCCCATCACCTTTCACCCAGACAGTCCCGGGGGAGCATCATGTCGAACGCCAAGCAGACCGAACAGATGAAGAAGGGGGCGGGCTTCATCGCCGCGCTCGACCAGTCGGGCGGGTCCACGCCCAAGGCGCTGCGTCTTTATGGCGTGAACGAGGACGCCTATTCGAACGAGACCGAGATGTTCGACCTGATCCACGCGATGCGCGCCCGGATCATCAAATCGCCCGCCTTCACCGGCGAGAAGGTCGTCGGCGCCATCCTGTTCGAACAGACCATGGACCGCGCCGTCGACGGCATCCCGACCGCCACCTACCTGTGGGAAAAGCGCGGCGTTGTGCCCTTCCTCAAGATCGACAAGGGTCTTGAGGCCGAGGTGAGCGGCTGCCAGATGCTCAAGCCGATCCCGGGTCTCGACGATCTGCTGGCCCGCGCGGTCAAGGCCGGCATCTTCGGCACCAAGGAGCGTTCGGTCATTTCGGCCGCCAATGCCGAGGGCATCAAGGCTGTCGTTGCGCAGCAGTTCGAACTGGGCAACCAGGTCATCGCCCATGGCCTGATGCCGATCATCGAGCCGGAAGTGACCATCACGATCGCAGACAAGGCTGAGGCCGAAGAAATCCTGCGCGCCGAAATCCTTGCGCAACTGGACGCTCTGCCCGAGGGCAAGCAGGTCATACTGAAACTGTCGCTGCCGAGCGTGCCGAACTTCTACAAGCCGCTGGTCGATCACCCGCGCGTGCTCAAGGTCGTGGCGCTGTCGGGCGGCTACTCGCGCGATGACGCGAACGCGATGCTGGCGCAGAACACCGGCATGATCGCCTCGTTCTCGCGCGCGCTGACCGAAGGGCTGAGCGCTCAGCAGACCGACGCAGAGTTCGACGCCATGTTGGGCGGTGCGATCGACTCGATCTACGCAGCCTCGATCGCCGGCTGATCGGCCGATCAAAGACAGAACACAGGGGCCTTCGGGCCCCTGTTTTCATTCCAGCCCCCTGCCCGCTTGTATCGTGCGATTTTTCTGATGAAAGCACCGCCAAGGGATTCACAAGCCAAAGTGGATATGGCATCCTTCATCCCACGCCCGATAAGAGGCACAACAGGCAGAGCACCCATCATGCAAAAGCGCCGGGCCATCGGCCCTCTGATCTTCTTCTCGATCTGCTTCGTGCTTGGGGCCTATTTCACCTTTGCCGCCGTGCAGGGGCCCAGTGGGGTGTTTCGCCGCGTACAACTGGAATCGGAGATCGCCGACCGAAGCGCCGAGCGCGACATCCTGCGTGCCGAAGTACAGCGCATGGCGAACCTAACCAAGCGCCTGTCAGACGAGTATCTTGACCTCGATTTGCTGGATGAACGCGCGCGAGAGGTGCTTGGCACCATCCGCACGGACGAGATCGTCATCCGCTAAGCCACCTCAAATCGCTTTGAAACACCCCGTCAGCGGGGCTTTCGGCGTTTTTCCGCATAAAATTGCCCTTGGGTCACATTCAGCCCACACAAGCGTTGCGTTTCGATTCAAGCTACGCTAGAAACTAGTTTAACGTTGAACTATTCTGTTCTGGGGGAGGATGCCCGATGGCAACACGCAAGAATCCCGAGACGAAAAGCGCCCCCGGCGCCAACGTCTCGAAGGACGAACTGCTCAAGTACTACCGTGAAATGCTACTGATCCGCCGCTTCGAGGAGAAGGCGGGCCAGCTTTATGGGATGGGTCTGATCGGCGGCTTCTGCCACCTCTATATCGGCCAGGAAGCGGTTGTCGTGGGCCTTGAGGCCGCGACCCGCGAGGGCGACAAGCGCATCACCTCGTATCGCGACCACGGGCACATGCTCGCTTGCGGGCTCGACCCCAAGGGCGTGATGGCCGAACTGACCGGCCGCGAGGGCGGCCTGTCGCGCGGCAAGGGCGGCTCGATGCACATGTTCTCGAAAGAGAAGCATTTCTACGGTGGCCACGGCATCGTCGGCGCGCAGGTGCCGCTTGGCGCGGGCCTCGCCTTTGCGGACAAATACCTGGAAAACGGCGGCGTGACCTTTGCCTACTTCGGCGACGGCGCGGCCAACCAGGGCCAGATCTACGAGACGTTCAACATGGCGGCGCTCTGGAAGCTGCCCGTGATCTTCGTGATCGAGAACAACCAATACGCCATGGGCACCGCACAGCGGCGCTCGACCTCGACTCCGGAACTGTACACCCGCGGCCAGGCCTTCGGCATCCCCGGCGAACCGGTGGACGGCATGGACGTTCTGGCGGTGAAAGCCGCGAGCGAGAAGGCCATCGCGCACTGCCGCTCGGGCGAAGGCCCCTACATCCTCGAGGTCAAGACCTACCGTTACCGCGGTCACTCGATGTCGGACCCGGCGAAATACCGCTCGCGCGAGGAAGTGCAGAAGATCCGCGAAGAGCGCGATGCCATTGAGCACGTGCGCGATCTGCTTCTCAGCGGTGGACATGCGACCGACGACGACCTCAAGGCGATCGACAAGGAAATCAAGGTCATCGTCAACGAAGCCGCCGAATTCTCGAAAGAAAGCCCTGAGCCCGCGCTCGAGGAGCTTTGGACCGACATCTACGCGTGAGGGAGTGATATCATGGCAACCGAAATTCTGATGCCCGCGCTCTCCCCCACGATGGAGGAAGGGACGCTTGCGAAATGGCTGGTCAAGGAAGGCGACGAGGTCAAATCCGGCCAGATCATCGCCGAGATCGAGACCGACAAGGCGACGATGGAGTTCGAAGCCGTCGATGAAGGTATCGTCGGCAAGATCCTTGTGGCCGAAGGCACGGCCGGCGTGAAGGTCAATACGCCGATCGCCATCCTGGTCGAAGAAGGCGAAAGCGCCGATGCGGCCCCTGCCGCAGCCGCGGCCCCCGTCGCCGCGCCTGTCGCGGATGCGGCCGCTCCGGTTGCTGCCGTGGCGGCAGCCCCGGTCGAGGTCGTCTCGAAAGCCTCGCCGGACTGGCCGGAAGGCACGCCGATGAAGACGATGACCGTGCGCGAAGCGCTGCGCGAGGCCATGGCCGAGGAAATGCGCGCCGATCCGACGGTTTACCTGATGGGTGAAGAAGTCGGAGAATACCAGGGCGCCTATAAGATCAGCCAGGGTCTGCTGGACGAGTTCGGCGCCAAGCGCGTGATCGACACGCCGATCACCGAATACGGCTTTACCGGTATCGCGGTCGGCTCGGCCTTCGGTGGCCTGCGCCCGATCGTCGAGTTCATGACGTTCAACTTCGCCCTGCAAGCCGTTGATCACATTATCAACTCGGCCGCCAAGACGCTGTATATGTCGGGCGGGCAGATGGGCTGTCCGATCGTGTTCCGTGGCGCTAACGGCGCGGCGGCTCGGGTCGGCGCGCAGCACTCGCAGGACTTCGCGGCGTGGTATGCGCAGATCCCCGGCCTCAAGGTGGTGATGCCCTATTCGGCATCGGACGCGAAGGGTCTGCTCAAGCAGGCGATCCGCGACCCGAACCCGGTCATCTTCCTCGAAAACGAGATCCTCTACGGCCGGTCGTTCGAGGTTCCGGTGCTGGACGACTTCACCATTCCGTTCGGCAAGGCCCGCATCTGGCGCGAAGGCACCGATGTGACGCTGGTTTCGTTCGGGATCGGTATGGCTCATACGCTCGAAGCGGCGGACAAGCTGGCGGAGATGGGCATCTCGGCAGAGGTGATCGACCTGCGCACGCTGCGCCCGATCGACTATGACACCGTGCTTGCCTCGGTCATGAAGACCAACCGCTGCGTGACCGTCGAAGAGGGCTGGCCGGTCGCCTCGATTGGCAACCACCTGAGCGCCACGATCATGGAGCGCGCGTTCGATTTCCTCGACGCTCCGGTCATCAACTGCACGGGCAAGGACGTTCCGATGCCCTATGCTGCCAACCTTGAAAAACTGGCCCTGATCACGCCCGACGAAATCGTCGCCGCCGTGAAACAGGTCACCTATCGCTGAGGGGGAAGAACAATGGCAACCGAAATCCTGATGCCCGCACTGTCCCCGACGATGGAGGAAGGGACGCTCGCGAAATGGCTGGTGAAAGAGGGTGATACCGTCTCGGCCGGCGACATCATGGCCGAGATCGAAACTGACAAGGCCACGATGGAATTCGAGGCCGTGGACGAAGGTATCGTCGGCAAGATCCTGATCGCTGCGGGCACCGCCGGCGTGAAGGTGAACACGCCCATCGCTATTCTCGTCGAGGAAGGCGAAGATGCCAGCGCCGCCGCCCCGGCGGCTGCGGCCCCCGCGCCGGAAGCAGCTGCGGCTCCGGCCGCCGCCACGGCTCCTGCGGCGGTCGCAGCGGCGCCGGCCCCTGCCCCGGCAGCACCGAAGGCCGACGGCCAGCGCGTGTTCGCCTCGCCCCTTGCCCGTCGCATCGCCGCGGAGAAGGGCCTTGATCTGGCGACCGTCAAAGGCACTGGCCCGCACGGCCGGATCGTCAAGGCGGATGTGGAGGGTGCGAGTGTCGCGCCGAAGGCCGCTGCAGCCCCGGCTGCACCTGCCCCCGCCGCTGCCGCTGCTGCTCCGGCTGCGCCCGCAGTGTCGGCCTCGGCCATCACCAAACTTTATGACGGTCGCAGCTACACGGAAGTGTCGCTCGACGGGATGCGCAAGACCATCGCGGCGCGCCTGACCGAGGCCAAGCAGACCATTCCGCACTTCTATCTGCGTCGCGAAGTTCGACTGGATGCGCTGATGGCGTTCCGTGGCGATCTGAACCGTAAGCTGGAAAGCCGTGGCGTGAAGCTGTCGGTCAACGACTTCATCATCAAGGCCTGCGCGCTTGCGCTTCAGGCCGTGCCGGACGCGAATGCTGTCTGGGCGGGTGATCGTGTGCTGAAGATGAAAGCTTCGGATGTGGCCGTAGCCGTTGCGATCGAAGGCGGGCTGTTCACGCCGGTTCTTCAGGATGCAGAAGGCAAGTCGCTCTCCAAGCTTTCTTCCGAGATGAAGGATCTTGCCAAGCGCGCCCGTGACCGCAAGCTCGCTCCGCATGAGTATCAGGGCGGCAGCTTTGCGATCTCGAACCTGGGGATGTTCGGCATCGAAAACTTCGACGCCGTGATCAATCCTCCGCATGGCGCGATCCTTGCAGTCGGGACCGGTGTAAAGAAGCCGATCGTCAACGGTGCGGGCGAGATCGAAGTCGCGACAATGATGTCGATGACGCTGTCTGTCGACCACCGCGTGATCGACGGTGCTCTTGGTGCGCAACTGCTGTCGGCGATTGTCGAGAACCTCGAGAACCCCGTTGCGATGCTCGCCTGAGCCAGAAAACAAAAAAGGCCGGAGCGATGCCCCGGCCTTTTCAATTAGTCTTCGCAGTCTTTCAGACGGTGATCCATCTTGACCGATGGCTGATCGCAGCCCGCCTCGCCCACGATCCTCGCGGGCACACCGGCGACGGTTTTGCAGCAGGGCACTTCCTCCAGCACCACCGAACCTGCGGCAATGCGGCTGTTTGCCCCAACCTTGATATTCCCCAGAACCTTCGCTCCCGCACCAATAAGGACGCCATCGCCGATCTTGGGATGACGGTCTTCCTCTTCCTTACCGGTCCCGCCAAGGGTCACCGAATGCAGCATCGACACGTTGTCGCCCACGACCGCGGTCTCACCGATGACGATCGAGTGCGCGTGGTCGATCATCACGCCCTTCCCGATCCGGGCCGCGGGATGAATATCGACGCCAAAGATCTCGGAGGTTCGCATCTGCACGAAATAGGCCATATCGCGACGCCCCTGACGCCACAACCAATGCGCAATGCGATAGGACTGAAGCGCTTGATACCCTTTGAAAAAGAGCATCGGCTGCAAGAAGCGATGGCAAGCGGGATCCCGGTCGAACACGGCGACAAGGTCGGCGCGGGCCGACTGGCCCAAGTCAGCATCCTCGCCATAGGCCTCATCCGCGATCTCACGCAAGATCTGTTCGCTCATTTCGCCCGAAGCGAGCTTGAGCGAAAACCGATAGGCCAGAGCCCGCTCCATTGTCGAATGATGCAAAAGACCCGCATGGATCAGAGCTCCAAGCAGCGGCTCGTCCTGAACGGCCGCACGCGCCTCATCGCAAATACGCGACCAGACCGGATCGACCGTTGCGAATTTCGCGCGTGTTTCAGCCATTTTGAGGCTCCTTCTTCCTGTAACGAGCCTATCACATAGGCTGATTGCGGAATAGGGGAAGTCTGAGAGAGATAAAAGCCCGCATTCGGCGCGTTAGGTCTTCTGCTCACCCCACAGACACCGACAACTTCGCCCAGGATCCGGCCCCGAAGACCTCGGAAATCTGGGCGACGTGTATCTCGAAATCATCTGAGATCCCATCACTTTCCCGCATCGTGTCCGAATAGGTCCACATCGGGACGGCGGTGACATCTTCTCGACGGATGGCGCCAATCACGAGCACTCGGACACAATATTGCTCGATGCTTTCGCCAAGCGAGACATCCACCCCTTCCCAACTATCACCATCAATCCGGGTACGGCGGGTCCATTCGAACGTAAGGCCACTCGCCGTTCGATTTGACTTGAGATGCACAGGGCTGAGCGGTCTCAGACCAATACCCGGGAATGCCGAAACGACATGCTCGTAAGAGGGGTCATCATAGGGTCTACTTGCAGGGCCAATCCGATAGTGACGCGCCAGGTTTCGGGCCGAGGCAATGGCTTCGATCTGCTTGGGTGCCTCGTCGATCAGGACGACCGTGCTGCCGACCGGCCAGACTTCCGGCATATTCGTATCCGTACCAAGCTGGCCACGCAGACGCAGACTGACTTCCCAGACATCGGACTCGACAAGCGTCGCCTGCGCGAACTGGAACAACTCCCAATTCGTGGACGAACCATCGCCAATGGCAATCAGGTTGGCTCCGTTGAAGACCCGCGCGACGTCGGCGGATTCCAACTCACCCGAAGCAAGGGCGATGCGCAGTGGTGCTCCTCGATCCCAGACGCCGGGTTGCGCAGCCGCGAGCGGCGAAAGCGTTTCGCCAATAGCCGCGTGGCCCTCAACCAGTATGTTCAAGCCGTATCCATAGTCGTCGCTTGCGGAATAGACCGCAACCTCACCCGGCCAAGGCTCGGCAGACACAGCGAGATGCGGAGCGTAGGGGTTTTCCTGCCCGGTCAGCAAAGGCAGATCGAGGAACACTGCCGTCGCGGGAGTCAAAGCCGTGAAGGGCTTGAGCGTCGTATTCTCCTCCACCTCATCCGACGGCAAGTAGACCGAGGCCTCGATGCGCGTTGCCTCGATCTGCAGCGCCTCTGCGCGTTCAATCCGGTCCGCGCGATAGAGGCGCGATTCACCATCTTGGAGCAAATCGAAAACGTCTCCGGTCTTCAGGTCATTGCGCGAGGGCGCCACCGCCAGCCGCACGCCATCCCGTGCCACCCGTGCTTCGGAAAGCCACCGCTCCGACACGCCCACGGCCTGAGAACGCGACAGTGCGATCGGTAACTCCGTCACGGAGGCTGCCCCCGCGCGCTCATCGGGGAACACCGCCTCGACGGCGCGAACCTCGAAATCTCCATCCGCCTCGACATAAGTCAACCGGATGCGGCCAGCGAGTTCCGCCTCTGGCGCACGCGTGGCCTCGACGCCGCCGTGATCTGCCCCTTCAACCAGATCGTCTTCGCTCAACACCGCGCTTGCCTTGCCGTCCCGCATTACGAACGCCAGCTCGCCATCACGTTCTACCGCGTCAAAACCATAAGCCAAGCCAAGGCCCTGCAGCGCACCACGCCCGGTGACACCGCCCGAGGTCACATAACCCCGCACAACCCCGTAAAGCCCGGAGGTGTCGATCTCCCGCACCCCGGCATCGCTACAAACCTCTGCAACGACATTCGCCAGCGGCTGCGCCGAAGAACGGCCGGAGATCCAGTGCCCCCTCGCATAGTTCTCACCATCCGCCCAAAGCGAAAGATTGGACGGAAACTGCGGATAGGGGCGCGCATCCCAGGCCCAGACATGCGCACGCGATGTATCGACCATCGGGCCACCAAAGACCTCGGATACGGGGTTCTTGTCCGGGTTCTTCCAATAATCGAGCACCGCGCGCAGATACTGCATCTGAATGAACTCATCGCGCCCACCGTCCGAGAAATAGGGAAGGGCACTCTCCGAGCTTTTGGGGTCCACGAACTTGTTGGGCTGGTTTGTCGCCTTGTTCACGGCCGCGCTGCCGAGTTCGGTAAACCAGATCGGTTTCGAACGTGGCACCCAATCCGTCTGCTCGGCCGCGCGAACGCCGCTAATGCGTTCGTGGTGCGGGTTTTCCCACCACGCGCGGATATCCTTGTAGCGCCAGATCCAATCCTCACCATGCGCGCCATCGCGGATCGGAGTCCGGATTTGCCGCTCGCGATCAGAGACGCTCTCGTAAAACCAATCGAACCCCTCCCCGCCTTCGATATTCGCTTGGAGATAGTCTATATTATAGATCGACCCCCAGGCCTGATCGGCATGATTGTCGCCATCGCGCCAGTCCGAGACAGGCATGTAGTTATCGATCCCGATGAAATCGATATTGTCGTCGGCCCAGAGCGGATCGAGATGGAAGTAACGCGAGCCGTCGCCAGGCTGATATCCCCAGTATTCGGACCAGTCGGCCGCGTAGCCAATCTTGCAATCCGGCCCCAATATTTTGCGCACATCGGCCGCGAGACGCCTCAGTTCTTCTACGGCGGGAAAGCTGTCGCCCGCGCCCCGGATCTGGGTCAGCGCGACCATTTCCGAGCCGATACAGAACGCATCCACACCGCCCGCCGCGGCACAAAGATGCGCGTAGTGCAGGATGAAGCGGCGCATCGACCACTCATCCGGGCCTGTGTACGAGACTTCCTGGCTTTCGATCACGAAGTGATTGATCGCCACGTTCCCGAAGAACGCGCGCACCTGCGCTTGGGCTTCCGCCGACCGATCCGCCGATCCCGGGCGGCCCGGCGCCTCAGCCAATGTCACTCGGCCACGCCAGGGCAATGCCTGTTGATCCTCCGCATCAGACCACGGGTCCGACAAGCCGTTATCCGCCAACTGATCCATCAGGATGAACGGATAGAATGTCACCGACTTTCCGGACTCCCGCAGTGCTGTGATCGCCTCGATCACCGAAGCATCGTTCGGAGTGCCGCCATAGACCGGCTTTCCGTCCAGTAACGGAACCCGCGCAGCCTCGTAACGCGTCACCCCCGAGACGCGCCAAGGCATTCCCTTCGCATCACCGACGGCCTTCTCGACCTTGGGCTGGAGCTTGCATGCGCCGCACCGCAGATCGTCGCCAAACCAGCTCACGACAAGAGAGACCGCCGCGCATTCGGGCAGCTCTTCATCAAGCGCCTCAAGCGCCAACACGAAATCTGTCTTGCTGTCAGAAGCGTTCTGGTTCGCAACCGTGGTTCTTTTCTTCCCTTTCGAGCGGGTGATGAAATATGCGGGCTGGGTCGCCAAAGCGTATTCACCGGTGCCTGGGATCAGCGCAACAGCATTCACACTGCGCACCAGATCGGGCAGGTCGTCAATCTGCGGCCCTTGCGCGGGACGCACAACCTCAAACGAGAACTGCGGAATGCGATTGCCATACTCTGCAAGCGCCAGATCCTCGAACACGACATAGGCGATGCCGCGATATGCGGGGGCAACATCAGCGCCCTCCACAGCGGCGATCTTGGGATCCGGCAACTGGCTTTCCGAGCCGCTATAAACCCGCATGTTCAGCGCCGCCTTGTCGATCTCGGCACCGTCTGCCCAAACCCGACCAATGCGCAGGATCTCGCCCTCGCAGATCGCAAGAGCAACGCTGACCGAATAGCTATAGGTCGTCGTAGTAACCCGCGGGCCACCCTTCCCGCTTTTCTTGACTTTCTTGGTCTCGAAAAAGCGCGTGGCCCAGATCACCTGACCCGAGACACGCATACGTCCCCAAAGCTTGCCGACCGCTTCGCCCTCGCTTGCGCTGGTCAGCCGGAGCCGGTCAACCTTGCCCATCTCGACGGCCTGCGAACCGACCCCGAGCAGGCGCTGGTCCACCGCCCGGCCGAGCGTTGCACCGATCGCGCGACCGATCACCGCCCCGGAAAGGCCAAGGACGGCTCCCCCAAAAGCACCACCGATCGCAGCCCCGGCTGCGGAAAGCAAAATCGTAGCCATATCGTCGGCTCCTCAAGGAAAGTCAAAATGTGCGACCACACGGCGACGCCATGGTGTCGAAAACGGGCTCTCGATGACGCCATGCCCGGTGTAGGCGTGAATGAACGCCGCGCGCTCGCCGCCAGCGCTCATTAGGCCAACGTGCTTGGCAACCGCGCCGTCGCGCATCCGAAAGACCAGCACCTGCCCCGGGACCATCGCCCCGCGCCCCTCGATCATGTGCGTTCGCGCCGATATCAGGATGCGCTCGTCGCGCGATGGTTCGGACCAATCCGGCGTATAGGCCGGGATCGCCTCGGGTTCACATCCGTAGAGCGCGCGCCAAATCCCGCGCAGCAACCCCAGACAGTCCGTGCCCGCGCCTTTGACAGAGGCCTGATGCTGATAGGGCGTCCCGATCCATTCACGCGCGCATTGCAACGCCATGTCGCGCTTCACACCAATTCGGACCTCGGTCATCTGAACAGGCTACCACCGTCGTTTGCACCGCCGCGAACAGGATAGCTCATAAGCCAATCCTCGCCCGGAATGTGCGGAAAGCCGCGAAAATTCAGGAAGTTATTGAACTTCAAGCGACAGGTCTCCGCGCGCCGGTCACAACCGGCCTCCAGGCGCACCATGTCCCCAGGGCGGATCGCGGCACAGATCCGCTGCCAAAGTTCAACGGACCGCTCTCCGCTCGCCAGTATGCGGTCGTTCTTGATCACGCCGAACAGCCCTTCGGCCTTTCCGCTCAGAACACGAAGACACCCCTTTTCGAACCAGCGCGCCTGATACCCCGATAGCTGCGAGAAACGGAACCTCGCATCGCCTTCGACAGTCTCGACGGTCAGTTCAACCGAATACCCCTCGCGGTCCAGATTAAAACGGCAGGAGCGATCTCCCAGGACCGCGGAGCAGCGCGGGTGGTAGATGCGCCCATATTCCTGCCCGAGCGCCTCAGAGAGGCCGCGCAACTCGGCGGTGAACCCGCCCGAAGAGCGGGAAATCTCACCGATATGACCGCGGAAGATCATCTGCCGCTGGTCCGGCGCGGCCCAGTTCACAATCCAGACCCGCACCTGAGCGCGGTCGTAGCGACCGGCTAGAATGTCCTCCTCCGTGATCGCATCCGAGCTTAGCGCGCCATAGCTTTCGGAGTTATCCACCGACAGCCCCGTGCTTTGCACGACCGCCTTGGCGGTCATCCCGCTTTCAGGTTTGAACTCGATCCCATCGAAGTGCAGAGCCCGGTCGTGATCGGTAAAACCGAGCACCAGGCCATCCGTCCGCTCAACCGCCCAGGCACGGGCAACCGTCGTGCAGCCAGAGGCGAGGTGATTGTTCAACTCATTGACGTTGCTCATCTGAGGCGCACCTCCACCACGGGAACCTGCGGCAAGTCACCCGCCTGGAACGACTGCACCGAAACCTGAATGCGGTCGGTGTCGAAGCGGACAGGCACGTCAAACTCAAACCCCGCCGTGATCCGCGCGCCCTCTGCCGGCGCGTCCACGAACGTGATCCACCCATCCTCAAGGCCGACCGAGAAGTGGACCGTCTCCACCTGCTGATCACCCTGAACGCCGACCACAACCGTGCCCTGCACGGGCTTTGCAATGGGGCGGACGTAACTCGCCTCGCCGGAAGCATAGGTCTTACAGAGTTGAAAACGGGTCGCCTGACCATCGCCAATCCCGATCAACTGATCCTCGAAGCCGGGGCTTTGCGACGCCGGGCAAGACTTGAAATCCGCCCAGTCCTTCCAGCGAAACGCATGCATCTGCCCTTGGCGGGCCTCGAAGAACGCGATCAGCCGCTCGACATCATCAAGCGATCGCAACCCAACGCCCGCATCGTAATGCCGCCGCGAATGCGCCCAGGGCGTGTTGCGCTCTTCATAGCCGTTGGTCAGCGTGACAATCTCGGTCCGCCGCTCGGGGCCACCAACAGAGCCGAAACTCAGATTTGCCGGAAACCGGACTTCGTGAAAAGCCATCGTAGTCTTCCTCAGCTGTTACGATGCCCGCGCGCGAGGGCGCGGTTGATCTGCGCGGCGATCTGCGCCTGACTGCGGGCAAAACCGCCGACATCGGGTGTCGAGACGTTCATCACCACGTTGATGGCGCGCCCGCCCCGGCTTGTCTGCACGCCCAGGCGACCATCGGCGCCTCGGGTCAGCGGCATGATCGCCTCGGGTCCGGCCTCGCCCATCAGACCCGTCGCGCCGCGCATCGGAAACGCGACCGGCGAACTCACCACACCGCCCTTGGCAAAGGGCATGACGCGCCCCTGGCTGAATGCCCCGCCCTGCGCAAACGGCATGAGTCCGCCGAGCGCGCTGCTCATCCCCTGCGCGACAGCGCCGCCAAGCGCGTTTTGCACCGGTCGCATCGCCAGCGAATAGACGCTGTCTGCCATGGTCTGCGCGACCGAGCGCAGCGCATCCGAAAGCTTCATCCCGTCGAAAATGAGCCCATCGAACGCCCGACGCAGCCCGCGACCGATGCTGTTGGTCAGCGAGTTCACCTCGCGCCCGGTAAACAACATTCCCTCACGCATTCGCCCCAACTCGTCGTTGAACGCCCCGGCAATCGCCTCGGCGCCTGCAAGATTGCGCTCCAGCAGGGCGGCCTGCACGCTCAGCCCATCCAACCCATCGACTTCAACCATCGCCTGTTCCTTTCCTGTCGCCCGCGGCGGCCTTGTCGGGCCACCGCGCCACCAGTTCATCAAAACGCGCGCGGGTCAGTGGCGGCGACCCAGAGGTCTCCCCGAGCATCAACGCCAATTCCGCGGGGGTCAGCGCCCAGAACTCCTGCGGTCGCAAGCCAAGCCCCCGCATGCCAACCCGCATCAGACCGGGCCAATCAAGCCCGCTCATGCGCTACCCGGCACCGTGAAGGCGCGGGCCAGCAGTTGCGCGGCAGTGCGGGCGGCCTCGATCGGGCCGCCCGCGATATCCACCGCGCGCAGATCCTCGGCGCCGCCGCGCCAGCCGCCGCCTCGCAGCCCCGCAACCAGCAGGGCAAAAACGTCGCGCGTCGAGAAAGCACCGCTCTCGAAGCGCCGAACCAGGTCGAGCAGGCTGCCCTCCCCTAGTTCGGCCTCCAGTTCGGCCAATGTGCAAAGCGTCAGCTTCGCCACATGCCGCTCACCGTCGAGCATAACCTCGACCTCTCCCGCCCACGGGTTTGCCATAGCTACCTCAGAGTGCCGTGAAGCTGAGCACGCCAGCCGAAGCCATGCTCAGCTCGTAGCTGGCCTCACCGTTATGCGCGCCCGCGTATTCCACCGAGGTGATCATGAACGGCCCCTGCACGATGCCGAAATCCGGGATGATGACCTGAAAATTCGGCACCTCGCCGTCGAAAAAGATCTGCCGCGCGCGCTCATCAGTCGCCGCATCCTTGAACACGCCCGAGCCTGAGATCGAAGCCGATCGCACCCCTGCCCCGCCTAGCAATTCGCGCCAGCCGCCCTGGCTTTCCAGCGAGGTCACATCCACCGTTTCCGCATTGAAGCTGATGCGCGTGGCGCGCAGCCCCGCGATGGTCTCGAATTGCCCGCCTCCGTTGAGGTCAAGCTTGATCAGAAGGTCCTTGCCGTTCTGCGCCACCATGGCCGAAGTCTCCTAGATAACGTGAATAATGCTGCCCGTTCGGGGCAAATCCGAAGGCGGGACGGCGGGCCTCAGCCCTCGACCCGCGCGCGGAAGGTCAGATCGATGCGCCGCGTGTTACCCTTCTCGACGCGCCGGGCTTTGGCCCGGACGAACCACAAGGCCACCAGCGCGCCGCGCTCAAGAACCAGCGCCGCATCGCTCAGCGCGTCCGAGATCGCCGCCGCGATCTCCTTGGCTCCATGAAACCCGGCCTCGCCGGTCACGACCGACACGACAAAATCATGCGTGGCGCCCGCGCCGGTCATGTCCGAGGCATCCTGCACATCCTCGGGGCCAAGCGTGACATAGGTCATCGGCGCTTCGCCGGGTGGCACAGCGTCATAGACCGCACCGCCGACCAGGGCCGACACGCCGGGATCGGCCAGCAGGCGCTGATAGATCGCGGCCTGAAGCGCTGCGGAGATTGCGTAGCTCATGCGACCACCTCCTCGCGGGCGAAACAGACCAGATAGCGTTGCGCCGGGTCGGCATCGGCCACGGACAGGATACGAAACACCCGCGCGCCCTCGCGAAACCGCTGATCCGGGCGCGGTCGGCGCGGACTGGTTACTGGCGCGGCGCGTACCACGATCCGATAGGGCACCGAGGCCAGTGTGACCGCCTCACCGGAGCGCTCATTGCCCGTTCCAGCCGTCACCTGCGCCCAGAGATCGCCAAGGCGCACCCAGTCAAGGCGATGCCCTCCGCCGCCATCCGGGCTACGCTGCGCCTCTTCCAGAACCAGCTTGCGATTGAGAAACGGGGTCATGCGCGCCCTCCCAGAACCCTCACGGTGCGCCAGCGCTCGATCAACGAAGCGACACCAAACGGCATCGCGTCCCCCCCGGCGCCGGTATCATGGCGGCGCTCGAAATACTGCGCCGCCAGCAGCATGACCGCCTGCATCAGATCGGCCGGAAGCTCATCCCACCCCGCGCCGAACCCTGCGGCAAAACAGATCTCGACCACGCCCCCACGTGGGATCGGCGGCAGGCTGCTCGCGACCGCCTCTAGCCTGGGGCGCCCCATATCGGGCACCAGACGGCACGCGGTCGAAACCTCGACAACCGCGCCTTCGGTATCGACCAAATGCACCGAATGCAGCGCCCCAACCGGCGCGACGGGCAGCGGCTGGCTGATGCCATCCCGCCAGTCCGAGAGCGTCAGCACGAAATCGCGGGTCAGAAGCGCCTTCGCGATCCGCCCTTCGATCGCCGCGATAGCCGCCCGTAGATAGGCCTCCAGCGCGGCATCCTCCGCCTCGAGATCGGAAAACCCGCTCCCCAGTTGTAGATGGTCGCGAAACGCGGCCATCGGCAGTGTCGCCGCGGCCACCACCGTCACTTCTTTCAACATCATGAAAATACTCCGAAAGTCGCATGGGCCCCCGCGGCGCGCGGCCACGGGGATCGGACGCAGGCCCTCCCGCCGCCGCTCGGACGGAGGGAGCAGCTAGGCGACGACGGTCAAACCCGCGCCCGCCCGAAGCCGGTTTCTCGGCTCAGGGGTGCCCGGTCTCCCGCGCACCCAGCTTCGCGCCCCTTACGAGGCGGCGAATTTCAGCAGCTTGATCGCTGCGAAGTCGCTCACATCGCCGCCGACACGCTTCGAGGCGTAGAACAGCACATGCGGCTTGGCCGAGAAGGGATCGCGCAGAACGCGCAGATCGGGGCGCTCGGCGATGGTGTAGCCATTCTTGAAATCGCCGAAGGCAATTGCTTGAGCACCCGAGGCGATGTCCGGCATGTCCTCGGCGATCAGCACCGGATAACCCATGAGGCGCGCCGGCTCGCCCGCCTGCAGGCCGTCCGACCACAGAAAGCGGCCATCGGCGTCCTTCATCTTGCGCACCGCACCGGCGGTTTTCGAGTTCATCACGAAGGTCGCATTGGCGCGGTATTCGGCGTCGAGCGCATAGACGAGGTCCACGATCGCGTCCGAGGCGTTCAGCGCGGCGAAGTCGCCATCGGCGCCGGTCGCCACATAGCCAAGCGAACCCCAGGCCCAGGCATCATTCGCGACCGACGCATGGTTGAGGAAGCCGGTGGGCTTGTCCACACCGTTGCCATTGACGAACGCCGCTGCCTCGGCACGGGCGAACTTGTCCGCAATGCGCCCCGCCAGCCAGCTTTCGATATCGAAGGCACTGTCGTCGAGCAGCCGCTGCGAGGCCTTCGGCATCGCCGACAGCTCATGCAGCGGGATCGAGATCCGGTCGATCTGCGGCGTGCCCGTCTCGGTCAGCGTCGCGGTCTCGGTCGCCCAACCCGAGCCCATCTCGGTATGATCGACCAGCACGTCGAACGAGGTCGCCTCGACATTGACCACATTCGCGATCTGACGGATCGAGGCGGTGGCCTTCAGCACACCGCGGATCGTCTCGGAGGTCTGCGGGTCCACGAGGTAACCGCCCTCAGCCGAAACCGAGGTGTTCAGCGCCTTGCCTTCCATCACAAGGCCACGCAGCGCATCATCGTCGCCCGAGCGCAGATAGGCCGCGAAGGCCTTCTGATGCGGCGCCTCTTCGGTGGCGGCGACAGAAAGGGCGGGACGCCCGGCGAAAGTCTTGGTCTGCAGCATGGTCAAACGCTCATCCTGTTGTTGCATCTTCGTCTTCACTTCATCCTGAAAGCTTTTGATCTCTTTCAGGAAACCGGCCAGCGCGGTCTTCACCTCGGTCGCCGGGGCGGGGCCGTCGGACAGACCCGTCCCGGCCCGAGCCTTGCACTCGGTCTTCATCGTCACTCGATCTCCATGGGTATGAGCCGGGCTTATCGCCGGGCCAGTTCCGCCGCAGCGCCGTTCAGCGCCTCGACCATCTCGCGCCAGGTCTCGGGGTCGGGGCTGTCGCCCTTCGCCGCAACCCGCGCTTCGCGAAGCATCGGGAAGGTCACCAGCGAGACCTCCCAAAGCTCCAGTTCCGCAAGCAGCCGCTGGCCCTTTGCGTCCTTCTGGGCGCTGACCGTGCGATAGCCGATCGACAGCCCGTCAATCGCCCCCGCGCCGATCAATGCCGCCGCCTCGCGCGCACGCTCCACATCCAGCAAGAGCCGCCCTTTGACATAAAGCCCACGCGCGTCCTCGCGGATCTCGTCCCACACGCCGATCGGCTGGGCGGGATCGTGCTGCCAGAGCATCTTGACCGAGCCGCCGCGCGCCCGCAGCCGCTCAAGGCTTCGGGCATAGGCGCCGGGCTGCACGACATCGCCGCCCTGATCGGGAACGCCGTAAAGAGAGGCATAGCCCTCGATCACCGTACCATCGGTAACCTGCACCGCCTCGCCCGCCTGAGAGAACTTTAACTCAAGCCCATAATCACTTGTCTTCATGTGCACTTCCCTATTTCGGGGCATATTCCAGAACGCCCTGCACCGCCTGCGTCAGGATCACGGCCACGACCCCGTAAACCGTCATCCACAGCCGCCTCTCCAACCCCTCGATCATCGCCTCGATGCGCTCCAACCGCCGATCCACCTGGGTGAACTGCAACTCCATGATCCGCTCGGTCGCCTCGAAGCGCTGCTCGTGAACCTCGAACGGCTCCTTGAGAAAACGCGACCCGCCTGCCGCCATCTCACTCCTCCGAGACCGGTGGCAGGCCAAGCAGCGCGCGTTTTTCAGCCGCCGTCAGGAACGCGGCCTCGCCGATGCGCTTCCACTGCGCATCGCGTTCGGTCGCCAGCGCCGGGATCTGGTCAAGGTCGGGCTTCAGCTCGACCACCTCGCCCATGAAACCCGAGAGCCACCACGCCACCGCCGCACTGACCCGCGTCGCAAGCGGCAGCACCGTCAGGCGATAGAACGCCCGGTGCGCCTCGGCATAATTCGCGTAGGTCGCATCACCGGGTATCCCGAGCAGCATCGGCGGCACACCGAAGGCCACGGCGATCTCGCGCGCTGCGGCGGACTTGGTCTCGTGGAACTCCATGTCCGAGGGGCTGAACCCCATCGGTTTCCAGTCGAGCCCACCTTCCAGCAGCATCGGCCGCCCCGCATTGCGTGCGCCCTGATGATGCGTCTCCATCTCGAAGACCAGCCGATCATATTGCTCGGGGCTCAGCGTGCCCTGCCCGTCCGAACCCTTGTAGACGATCGCCCCCGAGGGCCGCGCGGCATTATCCAGCAGCGCCTTCGACCATGCGCTGGCCGAGTTGTGAACGTCCATAGCCGTCGCTGCCGCCTGCATCGGCGACAGGCCGTAATGGTCGTCCTGCGGATGGAAGCTCTTGATATGGCAGATCGGATCGGGGTGCCCGGTCATGTCGAAACGATGCTTGCGCGCGCCCACGGCATATTCATAGGCCACCGGCCAGCCATCCGCGCCGGGCACGACTGACATCCGGTCGGATCGCAGCACGTGCAGCTCGCGCGGCAGGCCGGTTTCCGAGGCGACAGCCTCCAGATAGCCGTTGCCGGTTAGCAGCATCTGACCAAAAAGCGCCTCGAATAACTCGGCCCGGCCCTGTCCCGCGTTCGGTCGCCGGATCAGGTCGATCAGCGGGTGCATCTCATAGCGGCGCTCGCTGTCCTGGCAAACGAGCGGCACAGCGGCGGCCGCCTCGGCGATCAGCTTCACGCAGCGAAACCCCACCGGATTGCCGGTAAAGCCGCTGCGGGTCAGGCTGACGGCATCGCGCGGCGACCAGACCACCCGGCCCGCCCCCGATGCCATGGCCACGATCCGCCCTGTGACCGAGGCCTTCTGCTCGGGCGCGCCCTCCGGCTCGGCCTTGCGAAAGAAATTCAAACCCATCCCGTTCTCCTCGTCGCGGCCCGGCCCTAAGGGCCCGGCCAAAGAAAAGGGCCGGGAAATCCCGGCCCTTGCGAATGATTGTCTGCCCTGCTCAGAGGCCCCTGACCTGCGGCCGGCGCCAGTGCGCCGAGGGCTCGATGATCAGCTCGGTCAGCGCCCAGACCAGCGCATCCACCCGGTCGGGCGAGCCGCGCCCCTCATAGCCGCGCGTGGTCATGCGGCACATCTGATCCTCCAACGCACCCAGATGGCCGCTTCGAAGGTGGCGCACCCGCCCCTGCTCATACAGCGCCGCGACCGGTTCGGCCCGCGCCGCCTTGCCCCGCGCCGCACGCAGCGCCTTGAACGGCACCAGCGGGTCGATCTGCCGGATCACGCTTTCCACCATGTCGCCGCCCTGGTTGACCTCGGCCACCAGCCGCTCGGCCCCGTATTTCTCCATCGCGTGGATCGCGGCCCGCGCCCAGTCGGTCGGCTTGCCTTGGACCGAGCAATCCTCAAGCACCACCGCGCGCCAGTCCTGCACCGGCCCGCGCGTCACCGCGCCGACGACCACGATCCCACATTCGTCTGATGCGCTTCCCCCCGTCACCGAAGGGTCCAGCGCCACCACGATCCGGTCCATCTCGGGGGCCGAGGCGATCCGCGCCCCCTCCAGGCCTGCCGTTGTCCAAAGCGCCCCCTCGACATCGTCGAGCAGCACGCCCTCCAACTCCTGCCGACCGAGCCGGGTGCCCGCATAGCGCGCCTGCACCTCCTCAAGGAACGAGGCCGCCAGATAGGCCCGGTTCGCCTCGGTCGGGGCATGGGTCACCACGGTCGAGGGGTTGTTCAGGATCGCCTTCAACACGCCGACATTGCGAGGCGTCGTCGTGACGACCTGCTGGGGATGATCGCCGAGCCGCAGCGCGAATTGCAGCATGTCCCACGTCTCCTCGGCCTTCTTCCACTTGGCCAGCTCGTCCGCCCAGGCCGCGTCGAACTGCGGGCCTCGCAGCGCCTCGGGCTCATGCGCCGAGAACGCCTGCGCGGTCGCGCCATTGGGCCAGACGAGGCGCCGCCGCGTCGCCTCCCACTCGGGCCGCCGGTCGGGGGGCGAGCACGCCATGATCCCGCTGTCGCCGAAGATCATCACGTCGCGCACCTGATCGAAGGTTTCCCCCACCAGCGCCACGCGATGCGCCCTGCCGGGGTCGAGCGGGCACGCGCCTTCCACCTGCGCGCGCACCCACTCGGCCCCGGCCCGCGTCTTGCCCGCACCGCGCCCGCCCATGATGACCCAGCTTTTCCAGGCCCCCTGCGGCGGCAACTGATGCGGCAGCGCCCAGAACTCGAACATCCATGGCAGGGCCAGAAGCGCGTTGTCCTCCAGCCCGTCCAGAAACGCGTCAACATCCTCCGGCGTCGCGGAGGCGAGCCAGGCGGCGCCCGATCTCAGATCGGGCTGCGTCGAAGTCGAGCGCATGATCTCGGACGACCCCGGCAACCTGTTTGCGGAGTTTTTCAACCCGTGTCCTTTCATCCATTACCATCTGGAAGGCGATGCGAAGATCCTTGACCGCCTGCATGGCGGCCTTGGCATCCGACACCTCGCCCTGGCGAACCCCCCGCATCGCCAGCGCCAGCTCTTCGGCCACTTCCCGATAAAGAGTTTCCGTTTCCTTCAGCAGATCCACTGAAGGGCCTTCCCCACCCGAGAAAGTCATATCCATGTGCTACAGAACCCGCTCCTCATGCCTGTTCCGCACGAGCGAAATGAAAAAGCGCCGACGGTTACCCGCGGCGCTTGCCCACTTCTCCTAGCATGACATATCTCTATCGTAGGGCGTTCTGTAAGTCAAGCACTAAATCTATGGTTGCTCTCGAACCCCAGGAAAAAGGCCCGCCAAGAACTCGGCAGGCCCGTTTTTATCTGCAATATCAGTTTCCTGAGCCTTGCGATTTCTGCTGACGCTCGATCTCGCGCCAGCGTGCGACGTTGCGGTTATGCTCATCCAGCGTCTCGGCAAAGGCATGCCCGCCGGTGCCATCGGCCACGAAGAACAGATACCGAGTCGAATCCGGGTTCAGTGCAGCTTCAATCGCCGCCCGGCCGGGGTTGCAGATCGGTCCCGGAGGCAGCCCCGCCACCACATAGGTGTTATAGGGCGTCTCGCGATTCAGTTCGGACTGGCGCAGACCACGGCCCAGCACGCCCTTCCCCTCGGTCACGCCATAGATCACGGTCGGGTCGGTTTGCAGCTTCATCCCCTGATCGAGGCGGTTAACGAAGACACTCGCCACCTGACGCCGCTCTTCCGGCACACCGGTTTCCTTCTCAACAATCGAAGCCATCACCAACGCCTCTTCCGGCGTCTCGTAAGGCAGCCCCGAGGCCCGGTTCTCCCATGCGGCGGCCAGAATGGCGGACTGGCGCTTGGCCATCTCATCGAGCAGCCCGGCGCGATCAGCACCACGGCGCACCTCATAGCTGTCCGGCGCCAGCGTGCCCTCGGCAGGAACTTTGCCAACCTCACCCTTGAGGAAATCCGCAGACTTGAGCGCCTCGACCACCTGCCAGCTGGTCACACCCTCAGCCAGCGTGATGCGCAGTCGCACGTCGGCCTTGCTTGCCGCCTCGTCGAATCCTTCGGGCTTCGCCTCGGCCACCGGGTCGAACTTGGCCTTCTCGACATATTGCCCCGAGGCCGCGTCCAGCTCGCGCAGGATCAGTTGCTGCGCGTTCACGCCGATGCGCAGGTTCAACTCGGTCCCGCAGGTCGACGGTCCGCCGGCGGTGATCTGCTCGATGATGTCCTGCATCGATGAGCCCGGCTCGATCAGATACGACCCGAACTTGAGCGACCCGCTCTTGCCTTCATAATCCGCGCCCGCCCGGAAGATATAGCCCGACGCGATCGCCCCCTGCGCCAGCAGATCCTGAGACACGCGGCCGAAGGTCGCGTTCTGCTCAACGCGCAGGCATACGCCCTGCGTCAATGGCCCCGACCCCTCATATTGCTGCTTGGCCCAGGCAACCAGCCCGGCAACCCCCACCAACACGACGATCAGCAGGGTCAGAAAGTTCGAGACAATATTGCGCCACATCAGCTGGCGACCTTGCCCAGCACGAGGCTCGCATTGGTACCGCCAAAGCCGAAGCTGTTCGACAGGGCCACGTTGATCTCGCGTTTGACGGCCTTGTTCGGCGCCAGGTCAAGCTTGGGCTCTACCGCCGGGTTGTCGAGGTTCAGCGTCGGCGGCGCGATCTGGTCACGCAGCGCGAGGATGCAGAAAATCGCCTCAACCGCGCCCGCAGCCCCCAGAAGGTGCCCGATGGACGACTTGGTCGAGCTCATGGTGGCCTTGGCGGCGGCATTGCCCATCAGGCGCTCCACCGCGCCCAGTTCGATCGTATCGGCCATGGTCGAGGTGCCATGCGCGTTGATGTAGTCGATCGCATCCGGGGTCAGGCCCGCACGCTCAATCGCAGCCTTCATGGAACGGAAGCCACCATCGCCATCCTCGGCCGGGGCGGTGATGTGATAGGCGTCGCCCGACAGACCGTAGCCCAGAACCTCGGCATAGATCTTGGCGCCACGCGCCTTGGCGTGCTCGTATTCTTCCAGCACCACGACGCCCGCGCCCTCGCCCATGACGAAGCCATCGCGGTCGGCGTCATAGGGACGGCTGGCCTTGGTCGGCTCATCGCCGCGCTTGGTCGAAAGCGCCTTGCAGGCGTTGAAGCCCGCGATCCCGATCTCCGAGATCGGGCTTTCCGCGCCACCGGCGACCATGACATCGGCATCGCCCAGCATGATCAGTCGGGCCGCGTCACCAATCGCATGTGCGCCGGTCGAGCAGGCCGTGACCACCGCATGGTTCGGACCCTTGAAACCGAAGCGGATCGACACCTGACCCGAGATCAGGTTGATCAGCGAGGCCGGGATGAAGAACGGGCTCACCCGCTTGGGGCCTTTTTCCCTGATCAACAGGGCGGTCTCGGCAATCGTCGAAAGCCCGCCGATGCCCGAACCGATCATTACGCCGGTGCGCAGGCGGTCTTCCTCTTCCTCGGGCATCCAGCCCGAATCCTGCACGGCCTGAACCGCCGCAGCGATCCCGTAAAGGATGAATTCATCGACCTTGCGCTGCTCTTTCGGCTCCATCCAGTCATCAGGATTGAACGTGCCGTTTGAGCCATCACCCCGCGGCACTTCGCAGGCATATTTCGTGGTGACGTTCGACGCGTCGAACCTTGTGATCGGACCGGCGCCGGACTCCCCGGCAATGAGCCGCGCCCAGGTCTCTTCGACCCCGCAAGCCAACGGCGTGACCAGCCCCAGACCCGTGACGACTACACGACGCATCCTCGACCTCTTTGGTTAATCCTCCGATCCCGTTCTGATACACGGCCAAAACGGGGGGTGCAACGTCAAGGAGCCTCGCGTTTTAACGGATCGGCATTGCTCCCGATTATTCCTCCGCCCAATCCGACCCGGGCAGATCGCCAATGGGGTATTCTGCCAGACGGTCATAACGCGGCCCATGGGGATCGAGCGTCGAGTGATAAAGCACGAATTCCCCCACTGCGAATCCCGGCAATGTGAAATCGGCCGAGGCCTCCAGGAAGCGTCCAAGCCGCAATTCCTCGGCCGGACCATAGGCGCGACCAAAGCGCGCAAGGGTCACATGCGGGCGAAACCGCCGCCGTGCCAGATCGATCCCGACGGCACGCGCCGCCGCCGCCACATGGCGCTGTAGGGCCTCAAGCGGCGGGTTCTTGCGCAGACCGACAAAGACCAGATCGGGGCGCGCGCGATCCATCACATCGGCGCCCGCCAGTTCGAGCACCAGAGGCTGCGTGGGAATGGCGGCCAGTTCCTCATCCAGCGCCTGCGCCTCGGCCAGACTGATCTCGCCCAGAAATGCCAGCGTCAGGTGCAGGTTCTCCTCGGCCACCGCCCGGCCGCAGCCCAACAGGGTTTGCAGCGCGACAATAGGCGCCACCGCCTCTTCCGGCATCGGAATCGCCACGAAAGCCCGCATTTACCCCCCGGAATGCAAAACGGCGCCCACAAGGGGGCGCCGTCGAAAACCTATCCGAAATCGGATCAGGCGGCTTCGGTGATGAACTTCACCGCGTCGCCAAAGGTCTGGATGGTCTCAGCAGCGTCGTCCGGGATCTCGATGCCGAACTCTTCTTCGAAGGCCATAACCAGCTCGACGGTGTCGAGGCTGTCGGCGCCCAGATCGTCGATGAACGAGGCGGTCTCGGTGACCTTGTCCTCTTCAACGCCCAGGTGCTCCACGACGATCTTCTTCACGCGATCAGCGATGTCGCTCATGTCATTTCCTCAGTTTGAGGGCCTCTGCCCGTCCCTAGTTCTAGCTCGTTCGAGCGGCTTGATGCGCCCCGCATAGCGAGGCAGCCGAAAGGCTGGGTCAGCCCCCGGCCCGTCCTAGCCGCTAATATCTACAGTCTTCCCGCAAGGCAAGCCGTTTTGCAGCCTCGGGGCATCTGGTCACACCATGGCCATGCCGCCGTTGACGTGCAAAGTGGCACCGGTCATATAGCCCGCCTCAGGGCTGGCCAGATAGAGAACCGCTGCCGCGATTTCCTCGGGCGCGCCCATGCGGCCTGCCGGGATCTGCGTCAGGATCTTGGATTTCTGGTCGTCGTTGAGCTTGTCAGTCATCGCGGTGGCGATGAAACCGGGCGCCACGCAGTTCACGGTGATGCCCCGGCTTGCGACTTCATAGGCCAGCGATTTCGACATGCCCACCATGCCCGCCTTGGCGGCAGCGTAGTTGCCCTGACCGGGGTTGCCCGTCGCGCCCACGACCGAGGTGATGTTGATGATACGGCCCCAACGCGCCTTCATCATGCCGCGCAGCACGCCACGCATCAGCCGGAAGGACGAGGTCAGGTTGACGTCCAGAACCGACTGCCATTCCTCGTCCGACATGCGCATGAACAGGTTGTCGCGCGTGATGCCTGCGTTGTTGACCAGAATGTCCAGCCCGCCCATCGCCTCGATGGCGGCCTTGGGCAGCGCCTCGACCGAGGCCGCGTCGCTCAGGTTCGCGGGCACGACAAAGGCGCGCTCGCCCAGCTCGGCGGCCAGCGCCTCCAGCGGCTCGACCCGCGTGCCCGACAGCGCGACCTTGGCGCCTGCGGCATGCAGCGCCTTGGCGATCTCGGCGCCGATACCACCCGAAGCGCCGGTCACCAGCGCCGATTTCCCAGTCAGATCAAACATGGTCGTCCCTCAGGTTAACTTTGCGCCTCAATAGCAGCGATCCGGCCTTCCTGCCAGCCACCGGGCGCATCTTTCCGCGCCCGGCCATAAATTCGCCACCTTGGCCGCCTATTGAAGTGCGAACAGGCAAGCGACCGAAAACCATGGCGAACACCGACATCCTCGCACAGACTGAAATCCCGATGGACCCGTTCGCCGCGGTGATCGAGAACCTCATGAGTTCCGCGCAGATCCCGCTGACGCTGGTCGCGCTGGCCGCCTTGCCGCTTCTGTTCAAGATGCTGACGAACCGATCGAAAAGTTCTTATCAAGAACGCGACTACGGGCATGAGACGCTGGCCAAGCTGGCCGCGATGCAGCCCGACCCGCAACGCCTTGTCGTGAACAACGGCTACCGCGTCGTGCCGCTTCTGAACCGGCTTGAGGCGCGGGTGTTGCCGATGCTCGAAAAGATCGCGCGTGAAATGGGCGATGGCCACCGCGTTCTGGCGCAAGTCGCGCTGTCGCAGGTGGTTCATGCCGTCTCCCCCGATGGCACCGAGGACACGTTCTCAGACGCCAACAAGGCGCTGGCGGGCGAGCATCTCGACCTCGCCCTGCTCGACCGGCGCGGCTTTGTCGTGGCCGCGATCGAATGCCACGCGACCACCGAGGTTCCGAGCGACTTCCAGATCTCGCGCAGTCAAGCCAAGCGCGATGCGCTGGCCAAGGCGGGCCTCAAGCTGATCGACCTGCCCCCCGAGGCAGACGAGGCCCTAGTCCGCCTGCGTCTGGCCGAGATGACCGCCCTGCCCGTGCGCCCCGCTCAGCCGCGCATCGTCAGCGCATGAAAAAGGCGGGGCCGAAGCCCCGCCCTGCCGTCATTTGATCGGGCCTCAGCCCTTGAGCGCGGCGATATCCTCGGGCGCGCCCACGTTCTTTTGCACGGTTTCCTTGGCAATGCGCTTGACCATGCCCGACAGCGCCTTGCCCGCGCCGATCTCCCAGAACTCGGTCACGCCCTGACCCACCATCCACAGCACGCTCTCGCGCCAGCGGACCGAGCCGGTGACCTGCTCGATCAGCAGTTGGCGGATCACCTCGGGGTCGCTCACCGCCTCGGCGCGCACGTTGGCCACGACCGGCACGGCAGGCGCCGCAATCTGCACCGAGGCCAGCGCCTCGGCCATCTTGTCGGCGGCGGGCTGCATCAGCGCGCAATGGAACGGTGCCGAGACTGGCAGCATCAGTGCGCGCTTGGCACCGGCCGCCTTGGCAATCTCGACCGCGCGCTCAACCGCAGCCTTATGGCCCGAGACCACAACCTGCGCGGGATCGTTATCGTTGGCAGCCTGACAGACCTCCTGCCCCGTGCCAGCGGCCGCGGCTTCGCCCGCGATCCGCGTCGCGGTCTCGAAATCCAGACCCAGCAGCGCGGCCATCGCGCCTACACCCACCGGAACCGCAGATTGCATCGCCTCGCCACGGATCCGCAGCAGCTTGGCCGTGTCGGTCACGCTCAGTGCGCCCGCCGCGCAAAGCGCCGAGTACTCCCCGAGCGAATGCCCCGCCACGAATGCCGCGTCCTTGACCGAGAAGCCCTCGGCCTCCAGCGCGCGCAGCGCCGCGATCGAGGTGGCCATCAGCGCGGGCTGCGCATTGGCCGTCAGGGTCAGCGTTTCGATCTCGCCTTCCCAGATCAGGCTCGACAGGCTCTCGCCCAGGGCGGCGTCCACCTCATCAAAGACCGCCTTGGCGGCGGGATAGGCTTCGGCCAACGCCTTGCCCATACCGATGGTCTGCGCGCCCTGTCCGGGGAATACGAATGCTCGGCTCATGGCTTCCTCCACATTGTGCTTGCCTCGGTCTAGCGTGACCCGAGGGCACTGACAACAACCTGCGCACAGAGTCTGTGCGCCTGTCCGCGTGGTTCATGCGCGCGCGCAGACCTATGGTCTGGGGAAAGTTCACACGAGGCCCCCATGCTGACCAACACCTCCCACAGCTACGGCTCGGTTGCCCGGATCTTCCACTGGCTCACCGCGCTTCTGATCCTGTCCGCGATCGGCCTAGGGCTATATGCCGAGGACCTGCCACGCGATACCGACGCCGCCGTCGCCACGCTTGTCACGATTTATTCCGCGCACAAGACCATCGGCGTTGCCGCCTTCTTCACCGCGCTTGCCCGCATTCTCTGGTCGCTTGCACAGCCCAAACCCGCGCCGCTGCACCCCGAGCGCCGGGCCGAGACCTTCGCGGCCGAGCTGATCCACTGGGCGCTTTACGGCGCGATGCTGATCATGCCGCTCTCGGGCTGGATCGGCCACGCAGCGCAGGCGGGCTTTGCCCCGATCCTGTGGCCCTTCGGCCAGACCCTGCCCTTCGTGCCACAATCGACCGATGTCGCCCATCTGTTCGAGGGAATTCACAAGCTCTCGGCCCTTGTCCTTTACGCCGCAATCGGCCTGCACGTATTGGGCGCGCTTAAGCATGTGATCATCGACCGCGACGCAACCATGGCACGGATGACGCGCGGCACCCCGGCGGGCGAAGGCCGCGTGACACATGGCGCAGGCGCGCCCTTGGCCGCGTTGGCCATTTGGGCAGCCGTGATCGGCGGCGCGTTGCCCCTTCCCGCCGGACCTGAACGCCCCGAGGCCCCCGCCCCCGTCGCACAAAACCAGCCCCCCGGGAACTGGAAAGTCAGCGAGGGCACGCTTGACTTCACCGTTCAGCAGATGGGCGCGGCGGTCAGTGGCTCCCTGCCCGCCTGGACCGCGCAGATCGACTATGACGAGGCCAGCGGCGCCGGCAGCGTCACCGTGCAGATCGACACGACGCAACTCACCCTCGGCGCGGTCACCGATCAGGCCAAGGGGGCGGAGTTCTTCGACACCGCCACCTTCCCCATTGCCGCCTTCACAGCCGATCTGAAGCGCGTCCAGGGCAACGCACATGAGGCCACCGGCACCCTGACCCTGCGCGGCGCCTCGGTTCCGCTCACCCTGCCCTTTGCGCTGAGCATCGCAGGCGATCAGGCCACCATGACCGGTGAGGCCGTGCTTGACCGCCGCGCCTTCGGCATGGGCGAAAGCTATCCCGACGAAAGCACCGTGGGCTTTAGCGTCACCGTGCAGGTCACGCTTAGCGCTACACGCCAGCCTGCTTCGGCAGCTCTCGACGCCTGACGCCACGCCTTCATAAAGAATAACGGCCGCCGGAGCGATCCGGCGGCCGTTTCGATTTAATGGGCGGGGCTTATTCCACCTTCATGGCCTCGATCGAGATCGCGATCTGAACCTCATCCGAGACGTAGGGCGCAAACATGCCCATGTCGAAGTCCGAGCGCTTGATCTCGGTGGTGGCGTTGAAGCCGACCCACGGCTTCTTTTCCATCGGGTGCTCGCCCATCTGGGTCATCTCGGCATCCAGCACGACCGGCTTGGTCACGCCGTTGATGGTCAGATCGCCGGTGATCTTGCCGGTCTTCTCGCCGGTCACCTCGATTCCGGTCGATTTGAACGAGATCTCCGGGCTCGCTTCGGCGCCGAAGAAGTCCTCGGTCAGGAAGTGCTGCGTGCGCGCATCCCAGCCGGTGAAGAGCGAGGCGGTCGGGAAGCTCACTTCAACCGACGAGGCCGCCGGGTCTTCCGCATCGAACTGGATCGTGCCTTCAAAGCCCGAGAACATGCCCGTCGTGGTCGAGAACCCCAGGTGCGTGTAGTCGAACACGATCTGGCTGTGGCTCGGGTCGAGGGTGTAGGTCGCGGGTGCCGCAGCGACGGCGGAGGCAAGACCAAAGGCAAGGCCGGCGGCAAGCAGAACGGATTTCATCGCGGGGGGTACTCCTGTCATGGCGATTTCAGCGGTGAAGATGCCCACCACAGGCCCCCGTCTCAATTCCACACGCCCCCACAGAGTCTGTGCGCAGACGCAGATCACGTTCGCGCCAGACCGACCCGCAGAAAGCAAAAAGGGCGCCCGTCCGGGCGCCCTTTCCGTTGATTTTCCAGCCCCTTAGCAGGAGTAGTACATCTGGTACTCGACCGGGTGGGGGGTGTGCTCGTAAGCGTAAACTTCTTCCCACTTCAGCGACATGTAGCCCTCGATGAGGCCTTTGGTGAACACGTCGCCCGCGAGCAGGAAGTCGTGATCCGCTTCCAGCGACTCGAGCGCTTCACGCAGCGAGCCGCAGACGGTCGGGATCGCGGCCAGTTCTTCCGGCGGCAGGTCGTAGAGGTCCTTGTCCGAAGCCGGGCCCGGATCGATCTTGTTCTTGATGCCGTCGAGACCAGCCATCATCAGTGCCGCAAAGCACAGATAGGGGTTCGCAGCCGGATCGGGGAAACGGGCTTCGACGCGCTTGGCCTTCGGCGACTCGGTCCACGGAATACGGACGCAACCCGAGCGGTTGCGGGCCGAGTAGGCGCGCAGAACCGGGGCTTCGAAGCCCGGGATCAGTCGCTTGTACGAGTTGGTCGAGGGGTTGCTGAAGGCGTTCAGGGTCTTGGCGTGCTTGAGAATGCCACCGATGAACCACAGCGCTTCCTGCGACAGGTCAGCATACTTGTCACCCGCGAACAGCGGCTTGCCGTCTTTCCAGATCGACATGTTCACGTGCATACCCGAGCCGTTGTCGCCCTTCATGGGCTTCGGCATGAAGGTCACGGTCTTGCCGTAGGCGTGGGCCACGTTGTGGATCACGTACTTGTACTTCTGGATGTTGTCGGCCTGCTCGACCAGACCACCGAAGATCATGCCGAGTTCGTGCTGACAGGTCGCCACTTCGTGGTGGTGCTTGTCGACCTTGATGCCCATGCGCTTCATGGTCGAGAGCATCTCGCCACGCAGGTCCTGGGCTTCGTCGACCGGGTTCACCGGGAAGTAGCCGCCCTTGTGGCCGGCACGGTGAGCAAGGTTGCCCATCTCGATAGCGGCGTCGGTGTTCCAGGCGGCGGCTTCCGCGTCGATCTGGTACGACACTTTGGCCGGGGTGACCGAGTAGCGCACGTCGTCGAAGATGAAGAATTCAGCTTCCGGCCCGAAATAGGCGGTGTCACCGATACCCGAGGACTTCAGGTAGGCCTCAGCCTTGAGGGCGACCTGACGCGGGCAGCGGTCATAGGCCTCGCCGGTATCCGGCTCGACGACGACGCAGTGCACGCACAGGGTCTTTTCGGCGTAGAAGGGGTCGATATAGACCGACGAGGCATCCGGGATCAGCTTCATGTCGGACTGGTCGATCGATTTCCAGCCAGCGATCGACGAACCGTCGAACATGAAGCCTTCTTCGAAGAAGTCTTCGTCGACCAGGTCGGCGATCAGCGTCACGTGCTGCAGTTTGCCGCGCGGGTCGGTGAAGCGGACGTCGACGTATTCAACGTCTTCCGCCTTCATCAGGTCGAGAGCTTTTTTAACTGCGCTCATTGCTACTTACCCTTTCGTTGAGCATGGGTTTACCGGGCCCCGGCAGGCCCGTATTCGTATGAATTCTCAGACCGCGTCGTCGCCGGTTTCGCCGGTGCGGATGCGGATGGCCTGTTCGACAGGCGAAATGAAGATCTTGCCGTCGCCGATTTTCTCGGTCCGGGCGGCCGAGACGATGGCCTCGATAGCTGCATCGACCAGCTCATCGGGCAGGACCATCTCGATTTTCACTTTGGGCAGAAAGTCCACGACATATTCGGCGCCACGGTAGAGCTCGGTATGGCCCTTCTGACGGCCGAAGCCCTTCACCTCGATCACAGAAAGCCCCTGGATCCCCGCTTCCTGAAGTGCTTCTTTCACCTCATCCAGCTTGAAGGGCTTGATGATCGCTTCAACCTTTTTCATGTAGTCGACTCCCCCCATCAGGTCTTGCCGAGACCCTCTGACCACTTTCCACAAGGGCCCGCAATCGGCTAGCTTGGCGGGGTGTCCCGAGGGTCGGGAATTCGGCATGCATTGCCCAATTTTTGTGCAGTTAGCGTGAAGTTGCAGCAGAATGAAAACAATTAGAGCGATCGCATGAGTGAAATTCTGAGCAGCGCCCAAATGCGCGGCATCGAGCAGCAAGCCATCGCCAGCGGCGCCGTCACCGGTCTTGAGCTTATGGAACGCGCCGGGGCTGGCGTTGTTGCGCAGATCGCCACCGCCTTCCCTGATCTGAGCCCCTCAACGGCGGTGATCCTGTGCGGGCCGGGCAACAATGGCGGGGACGGTTTCGTCATTGCACGCCTGCTGCATCAGCGCGGATGGGCAATCGCGCTTTACCTTCTGGGCGATCCCGCCCGCCTGCCCCCCGACGCGCGCACCAATCATGACCGCTGGCTAAAGACAGGCCCGGTGCATCCCTGGGACGATCGGCAGATCGGGGATAGGCTTGGCGCGATGACCTCGGGCCTTGTGGTGGATGGCGTATTCGGCACCGGCCTGACCCGCCCCATGCCGCCCGAGACGACACACACATCGCGTGCCCTCGACACCCTTCGGCATCGCACGCCCTCCGCCCGCCCACGCGTCGTCGCCGTCGATATCCCAAGCGGCATCAGCGCGGATTCCGGCGCCAATCTCGGGGGCGCGTTCTGGGCCGACCTGAGCGTTTCGTTCCATCGCGCGAAATGGGGGCACTACCTTGAACCCGCAGGCTTGCCTGAGGGGCGCGCGGCCTGCTGCGGGCAGGTCGCCGTCGTGGACATAGGCCTGCCGCAAGATCCCGCGCCGGACTCGGTTCAGCTTGTCGCGCGCCCGGCGGTCTTTCTTGGCAAGAGCGCGCAGAGGCATAAATACGGCCATGGCCATGCGCTTGTGCTCTCGGGTGGCGCAGGCAAGGGCGGCGCCGCGCGTCTGGCGGCGCGGGCCGCGCTGCGCGTGGGCACCGGGCTCGTCACCATCGCCGCGCCGCAACCCGCCATCGCCGAGCACGCCGCGCAGCTCAATGCGATCATGCTGACCGCCCTGCCCGACGGCTACAGCCTGCGCGGCCTCTTGCAGGACGCGCGCCTGAATGCGCTCTGCCTCGGCCCCGGCCTTGGCCAATCGCGCGCGCAGGATCTGGTGCCCGCCGCCCTGTGGGGCCGCCGCGCCACCGTGCTTGACGCCGATGCCCTCAGCGCATTTGCCGAAGACCCGCCCCTGCTGTTCGGGCAGTTGCATGACAAGGTCGTCCTGACCCCGCATATGGGCGAATTCCGCCGCCTCTTCCCCGATCTGGTGGAGCGGCTACATGCGCCCGCCTATTCCAAGATCGAGGCGGCGCGCACGGCCGCAGCCCGCGCGGGCTGCGTGGTGCTGCTCAAGGGCCCCGATACCGTCATCGCCGACCCAAGCGGTCGCGCGGCGCTGCACGCGGCCACCGGAGCGAATGCAGCGCCCTGGCTTGCCACGGCGGGCTCGGGCGATGTGCTGGCCGGAATCATCGCAGGGCTGATGGCGCGGGGCTTTGCGCCGTTCGAGGCTGCGGCGAGCGGCGCCTGGCTTCACGCCGCCGCCGCGCGCGCCTTCGGCCCAGGGCTGATCGCCGAAGATCTCCCAGAAATGCTGCCGCAAGTCTTCCGCGATCTGGGTCTCTGAGCGGCGCAAAAGATTTTTCGCAAGGCCCCTACCCTGCGCCGCGCGGTCTTGCTAAAAGGCGCGCGTTGCGGGTGTGGCGGAACTGGTAGACGCACCAGATTTAGGTTCTGGCGCCTTTGGCGTGGGGGTTCGAGTCCCTTCACCCGCACCACTTTGCAATCCCGACATCTTTCCGCGCGATGCGCGTCAGATCCGGCCCTTCAGGGCCTGTTCCATGTCGAAGACAGTCGCACGCAGCGGCGCGTCATCCACGCGCAAAAGCCCCTCGTTGCCGCGCCGGATGTCGATCACGCAATACATTGTCGTGGCCATGAACAGCGCGAGCGAGAACAACCGCCATGTCATCGGGTTGCCGACCATGCCCACGTTGTTTCCCAACAGGAACAGCGACACCATGATCGACAGATAGACGACCAGCTGCATGAAGCTGGCAAGCGGCACCGACAGCGTCGCCATCCGATAAAGATGCGCATCAAGCACATCGTTGACCGCCCCCGCCACGAAGCCCTTCAGCGGCGCCGGGAACGGGTCTTGCGTGCCTTTTAGCGTCAGCGGCCATAGCTTCGCCTGCGCCTGAAGGCTGCGATCGACGAAGGCATGAACGTCGGCGATCTTGGTGGTCGAAGTGCCCTTCGGCACAACGCGCGAGCGCCCATACTCCAGCAGCGCCACCTGCAACTCGGTGCGAACGGGCTCTTCAAGGTAATCCGCGCGCAAGAAGGCCGTGCCGATCACGGCGGCCTCATCGGTGATCGAACCCTTGATCGACTGGGCCACCGTCAGCGCATTGCCGAAGGTGAATGCCAGCAGCAAACCAAGCAGCGCCATGAAGGCGCCAAGCGTGGCATCGCTGAGGAACGGCTCGACGCCCATACCCTCGGCCAGCAACCGCGTGCGCCGCCGACGCCCAAGCGTATGCCCCGCCCAGATTGCCAGAGGCGGGGTCAGGCCAAGCAGCAGCAGGACTTGCCAAAGGGTGAACGCCGAAACGGTGATCTCGCCGAAAAGCCCGGCGGCGGTGGTCGGTTCCAATCTGCACTCCGAATTGACGAAACGCGCCTGTCTGCTCGCTATTCTTAAAGGCATCGGAGCGCAAATCGAGAGGGATCATCCCCTTGCACGCGTGGCAATCCGCCGCTGTGCCCTTGCAGGCACAGCCGCCTCGCGCAATGGGTGCCGGATCGCGCCTTTTCACCTTGCCACCAAGGCCCGCGATCAATAGAAGGGCGGCTGAAATTGACGGACATGGCCGCGCCAACGCGCGGCCTTAGACACAGAGGAAACCCCATGCAGGTCACCGAGACCCTCAACGAAGGCCTCAAGCGCGGCTACACGATCACCATCACCGCTGCTGAACTCGACGAGAAAGTCACCGCGAAGCTTCTCGAAGCCCAACCCGAAGTCGAGATGAAGGGCTTCCGCAAGGGCAAGGTTCCGCTGGCGATGCTGCGCAAGACCTTCGGCGACCGCGTTCTGGGCGACGCGATGCAGGAAGCCGTCGATGGCGCGATGTCGGAGCATTTCGAGAAGTCCGGCGATCGCCCCGCGATGCAGCCGAAGATCGAAATGGAAGGCGGCGATAGCTGGAAGCCGGGCAACGACGTCGTCGTGACCGTGGCCTACGAAGCCCTGCCGGCGATCCCGGAGGTCGATCTGTCGGGCATCAAGCTTGAGCGCATGGTCGTCAAGGCCGGCGACGACGCCGTGACCGAGGCGCTGGCGAACCTCGCCAAGACCGCGCAGAACTTCGAAAAGCGCCGCAAGGGCTCGAAAGCCAAGGACGGCGATCAGGTCGTGATCGACTTCGAAGGTTTCGTGGACGGTGAGGCCTTCGAAGGCGGCAAGGGCGAGGACTACCCGCTCGTGCTCGGCTCGGGCTCGTTCATCCCCGGCTTCGAGGATCAACTCGTCGGCGCCAAGGAAGAGGAAGCCGTCGAAGTCAAGGTGAGCTTCCCCGAGCAGTACGGCGCGGCGCATCTCGCTGGCAAGGAAGCCCTGTTCAAGTGCACCGTCAAGGAAGTCCGCGGCCCGAAAGAGGCCGAGATCGACGACGAGCTGGCCAAGAAATTCGGCGCCGAGGATCTCGCTGCGCTGAAAGGCCAGATCGCCGAGCGTCTCGAGGCTGAGTATGTCGGCGCCGCCCGCGCGGTTCTCAAGCGCGGTCTGCTCGACCAGCTCGACGCCGCCGTCAAGTTCGACCTGCCCCCGTCGCTGGTCGATGCCGAGGCCGCCTCGATCGCGCACCAGCTGTGGCACGAAGAGAACCCCGAGGTTCACGACCACAACCACGGCTCGATCGAACCGACCGATGAGCACAAGAAACTGGCCGAGCGCCGCGTGCGCCTGGGTCTGCTGCTGGCCGAACTTGGCCGCAAGCAGGAGATCGAGGTCACCGACGCCGAGTTCACCCAGGCCGTGCTGAACCAGGCGCGCCAGTATCCGGGCCAGGAACGCGCCTTCTTCGAGTTCGTGCAACAGAACCCGCAGATGCAACAGCAGCTGCGCGCGCCGATCTTCGAAGACAAGGTTGTCGACTACGTCGTCAGCGGCGCCGAAGTGGCCGACAAGGAAGTCTCGAAAGAAGACCTCCAGAAGGCCATCGAAGCCCTGGACGAGATGTAAGATTTCCCCACCGGGAAACGGAAGAACCGCCCTTCGGGGCGGTTTTTTCATTTGTGGCAGGGCCTAACCTGCTGTTCCCCACGGCATTGCCGCGACTCGGCCAAAGGCGCAGACTGATCGGCATGGCGGCACGAAACGCCGCCCGGGAGAGGGAGGATATTCTGATGTCTGCGAACAGGATCACCAGTACCGTTCTGGCCATTGTGCTGGCCACGCCATTCTCTGCTTTGGCAGATGACTACGATCTCGACGCGCTCAGGGCCGCGACCGAGAAATACAAGGATGTGAACGTAGCCCTCGCCGAGGGCTTCATCCCCGACCCTTCGGGCCATTGCGTTTCGGCTGCGGCCGAGGGGCTGCCTGCCGAATGGGGCGGAATGGGGATCCACTATCTCAATCCGGCGGCCCTGCAGATCACCGGGGCCGAGCCGCGCGTTGACGGCATGAGCACCCATACCGACTTCATGAAACCGGCGATCCTGCTTTATGAGCCGCAGGCCGACGGCAGTCTCGAGCTGGTTGGCATCGAGAACCTAGTCTTCGAGGCGGCCTGGAAAGCAGCGGGGCATGACGGTCCGCCGATGATCAACGGCCGCATGTGGGATCACATGGCCGACAATGCCGACACGGCGGGCGACGAGGCGCATGGCTTCATGCCGCATTACGACCAGCACGTCTGGTTGTTCCGCGAGAACCCGGCCGGGACGCTGACGCCGTTCAATCCGAACGTCACCTGCGACCATCACAGCCAAGGCTGACACAAACGAAAACCGCGCCCCGATGGGGCGCGGCTCGCAGCTTGCGCTGTAAGGTTGATTATTCTTCGTCGCCAGCGGCAGCGCCGACTTCGTCGAAGAGTTCCGCGATCTCGAATTCGGCTTCGGCTTCGGCCTCGGCAGCGAGTTCCTGGATCGACTTGCCCGAAGCTTGCAGCTCGGCTTCTTCGGCCGAACGCGCAACGTTCAGAACGATGGTCACGTCGACTTCCGGGTGCAGGACAACGTGCACTTCGTGCAGGCCGAGGTCCTTGATCGGAGCTTTGAGAGCAACCTGCTTCTTGTCCACCGAGAAGCCGGCGGCGGTGGCGGCCTCGGCGGCGTCACGCGGGGTGACCGAGCCGTAGAGCGCGCCGGCGTCCGAAGCCGAGCGAATCACGATGAACTGCTGGCCACCAAGTTTCGCGGCCAGAGCGTCGGCCTCTTTCTTGGTTTCCAGGTTGCGGGCTTCGAGCTGGGCCTTGCGGGTCTCGAACGAAGCGATGTTGGCTTCGTTGGCGCGCAGCGCCTTGCCCTGCGGCAGCAGGAAGTTGCGGGCGTAGCCGTCCTTGACGTTCACGACCTCGCCCATCTGGCCAAGCTTGGCCACACGTTCCAGAAGGATGACTTGCATGGGTCTGGCTCCTTACTTCACGGCGTAGGGCAGCAGGGCGAGGAAACGCGCGCGCTTGATGGCACGGGCGAGTTCACGCTGCTTCTTGGCCGAAACGGCGGTGATGCGGGCGGGCACGATCTTGCCACGCTCGGAGATGTAGCGCTGCAGCAGACGCACATCTTTGTAGTCGATTTTCGGCGCGTTTTCACCCGAGAACGGGCACACCTTGCGACGACGGAAAAACGGTTTGTTCGCCATGGGTTATGCTCCTCGGATCAACGGCGCTCGCGGCGTTCGCCGCGCTCGGGACGGCCTTCACGGTCGTCGCGCTTCTGCATCTGCACCGAGGGGCCTTCCTCGTGCGCTTCGACCTTGACGGTCAGAACGCGCATGACGTCGTCGTGCAGGCGGGCCAGACGCTCCATTTCCTGCACGGCCGCCGACGGGGCGTTGGTGCGCAGGTAGGCGTAGTGGCCCTTGCGGTTCTTGTTGATCTTGTAGGCCATGGTCTTCACGCCCCAGTACTCGCTCTCAACGACTTTACCGCCGTTGTCCGCGAGGACGGTCGAGAAGTGTTCGACAAGGCCTTCGGCCTGCGCGTTGGACAGGTCCTGACGCGCGATGAGGACATGCTCGTAAAGCGGCATGTGTGCTCCTGTTTTGCTCAGGCGGCTTCATAGGTGGGGTCTGAAACTTCCGCGACCCACCACGAGAGGCTCCGCCGGTTCATACGAATACGGAAGTCCGCGCGTTATAGGCGATTGGGCGGGCGATGCAAGGGCTCGTTTGTGCCGAGGCGAATTGCCCTGCCCGCCGCTCTGGCCTAAGCAGGTTGAAACAGACCGAGGACACCGATGGCACGCTTCCTGATCCTTTTGCAAGAGGTCGTCTCCCAGGCCGGGCTGATCGTTCTGGCCGGTATCGCGGCCTATCTGCTGACGCTTTTTGCCGCCGATGCGCTGCCGCTGGTCACCGGCCATGGCGCGCCCGGCTCGGCCCGCGCCTGGATCGAGCTGCCCCGCGCGATGCTCGGAACCGAGCTTCTGGCCGCCTTCGCGGGCCTGTGGTGCCTGCTGGCGCTTGGCCTGCCGCGCAACCCGATCTTCGTGCAGATCACCGACGTGTTGGCCGAGGGGATGGTCTTCGTCATCGGTATCGCGGTTGGCATCGTGCTGACCGGCGCGATTGGCGACATCTGGGCGGGCGCCCCGCTGCGGCGCGAGTTGGCCTCGGTGTGGCTGCCGCTGCTGCGTTACGCCGTCCTTGCCTGCGCGCTTCTGTGGCTGCCGGGCTACCTTGCCCGCGGCAGTTTTCCGGCCTGGCTCCGCGTGGCCAGCCTGATCGCGGTGTTGGGGATCGCCTTCCTGATCTACGCGAACTAAGCCGCCCTTAACCCCGGCTTGCGACCAGGATCCCCGCAAGGATCGCGCCGAAACCGATGGCGTGATACATGTGCAGCTGCTCGCCCAGGAAAATCGTGGACAGCACCGCACCGTAAAGCGGCAGCAGGTGGATCGCCTGCCCTGCCCGCGCTGGCCCCGCGATCACCACCGCGCGCATGTAAAGGATATAGGCCAGCACCGAGGGCACCACGCCCACATAGATCAGCGCGAAAACCGAGGCCCCCGTCCAGACCGGCGCGCGGCCCTGCGACAGCTCCCACCCCCAGAGCGGCGCAAGAAAGACCAGCGCGATGGCGATCTGCACCGCCAGCAGGCCAAGCCGGTTCACCTCGGGCGGGAAGGATTTCAGCATCAGTGTATAGACCGCCCAGCACACCATCGCCGTGAAGATGATCAGATCCCCGCGCGAAAACTCAAGCGCGATCAGCCGAGACCAGTCGCCATGCAGAACGATGCTCGCCACCCCGAGCGTCGAGATCACCAGACCCGCAATCTGTGCGCCGCGCAAATGCTGCCCCCAGAACAGCGCGCCGAGCGCCAGGATCAACAGCGGGATCGTAGAATTGAGCAGCATCCCGTTCGTCGCCGTGGTCGATTGCAGCCCCAGATAGACGAGCGCGTTGAACGCCACGACCCCCGGCACCGCCAGCCCCACGATCCGCAGCCAGTGCTGACGGTAAAGCGCGAAGTCACGCCGCATATAGGGCCATGCGAAGGGCAGCAGGCACAAAAGCGCAATCGCCCACCGCCCGAACGAAAGGCCCATCGGCGGCAACTCCCCGCGCGAGGCCCGCGCGACGATGAAATTCCCCGCCCAGAACAGCGGCGGCAGCACCAGCGAGGCATAGCCCTTGAACCCGATCCCCGGTTGCGCCTGCGTCTCGCTCATACCGAACCCTTTCCTTTGGCCCCGGTTTGGGCGATTTCGGAGGACGCGGCAAGGGGTGCGCTACCCGCTCCGGTCATGGCCGCATAGCCGCCAGCGAAACGCTCGCGGGGAGAACATCTGGCGATGGCGGATGGGCGCGCCCCTTGTGTCAGGCCGCGACAATCTCCTGCCGCTGCGCGCCAAGCCCCTCGATGCCAAGTTCGACCACATCGCCGACATTCAGGAAACGCGGCGGCTTCAGCCCCATGCCCACGCCGGGCGGGGTGCCGGTGGTGATGATGTCGCCGGGCTCTAGCGTCATAAACTGGCTGAGATAGCTGACGAGGTAAGCGACACCGTAAACCATCGTCGCGGTCGAGCCCTTCTGCATCCCCTGCCCGTTCACGCTCAGCCACATCGGCAGCGCCTGCGGGTCGGCCACCTGGTCGCGCGTCACCAGCCAGGGGCCGATCGGCGCGAAAGTGTCATGGCTCTTGCCCTTCACCCATTGGCCCGAACGCTCGGTCTGGAACCCGCGCTCGGACACATCATTGCACAACATGTAGCCCGCAACATGATCTAGCGCCTCGTCCTTTGTCACATATTTCGCGCGCTTGCCGATGACGAAGGCCAGCTCCACCTCCCAGTCGAGCTTTTCCGACCCGCGCGGCTTTTCGGTCGCGTCATTGGGCCCGCAGATCGCGCTGGTGGCCTTCATGAAGACCACGGGCTCGGGCGGAGCCTGCATCCCGGCTTCGGCGGCGTGATCGGCGTAGTTGAGGCCAATGGCGATCATCTTGCCCACGCCCGCAACCGGCGCCCCGATCCGGGCGCCCTCGGGCACCTTCGGCAGCGTCGCGGGATCGAGCGCGCGCAGCGCCGCCAGCCCCTTGTCGGACAACACATCGCCCGAAATATCCCCCACGACCGAGGACAGATCGCGCATCGCCCCGGCCTCATCCAGCATCCCTGGCTTTTCGGCCCCGGCCTCACCCCAACGCAACAGTTTCATCGCTCGCTCCTCCGCTTGCCGCGTCCTGCGCGGCCTCCATCACCAACCGGGTCAGAGCGTCGTCCGCCCCGCTTTTTCCGTCGTTCAGCGCCTCCAGCGCCGCCCCGAGTGCCGCGATCCGCGCCGCAGAGACCGCACGCAGGTCGGGCACCGGGATCTCCAACAGATCGCGCGGCTCGACCTTTTGCAATCCGCGCGCGTAAATCCGCATCCTTCCACGCATCAGCGCCTGCACCGGCGCGCTGTTGAGGCAGGCCACAAGCGCCTTGGAGCGGGCCGGATCGTCCTGCAAAGGGAAGATGCCGTGGAATGCGGTCAACTGCCAGACCTCCGCGGTGTTCAGGATGAAGCGCATCTGCCCGCGCCCGAAGGTCGCGGCCCAGATCGGCGCACGGTAGAGCCGCTCGGGCGCATACCAAGGCCTGCGGTTGCGCGTCAGAAAGCGGTTGTGCAACCCCTCGGCCTCACCCTGCGCGACATAGGAGGCCTCGGCCTCGGTCAAGGATTTGGTTGGCGCGAAGAACTGGGTCGGGCGACCGGCCCTGATAAGCGATTTGAATTCCGCAGGCCCGAATATAAGCGATGGCACATCCGCCGATTTCGCGACACAGGGCAGGCATTGGCTCGCACGCAACCCAATCTCCGTCGCGCGTTCGCGGCTCAGATGAAAGAAACCGTTGGCCCCGGTGGCGATCCCGCGCCGCGTGGTAGCCAGCGCCGAGAGCGGCACGAACCCCGGCGGGATCGGCGCTTCATCGTCGCGGATCAACTCGTCCCATTTCGGGGCGGCCAGCAGCGCCTCTGGCGTAACCCACCGCTGCGTGACGCCGGGCGGCAAAGGGCCAGCGCGCGAAGGCAGCCGGGCATCGGCGGGCACGAAGGTCGCACGGATTTCCGCCGGGATCGGTTCGACGTGCGCTGGCGCCTCCAGCAGCACCAAAGACGCCGTAGTCAGGGTTTTCTCGAACACCGGACGATAGGCACAGAACTGAATGATTTCTCTTAGGTATCCGCCCCTTACGAGATGTTCTTTAAGCTGCCCAGAGGTATTGGCATTGGCCCATTCTGCGGGCAGCAGAAACGCCGCCCGTCCGCCCGGCGCCAGCCGCGCAAGCGCCTCGAACAGGAAAAGAACATAGGCATTCGTCAGCCCCGACAGCGCAATTCCGAAGTGCTCGGCCGTTGCGCGCACCTGCGCGCGCAGGGCGGTTCCGGCGCCGGGGCGCAGAAAAGGCGGGTTGGCGATAATCGCGTCAAAGCGCTCGTCGAGCGGTGCCTCGAAAAAGCTGGCTTCGTGCAGCGTCAGGTTCATGCCTGCGCAAGCTGACCGGCCAGCGGCAGCGATCTGCGCGTCGAGCTCATAGCCCGTGACGGCAATGCCGGGCTGCCGGGCGACCACGGCGCGCGCAAGGATACCTGTCCCAAATGCCGGATCTAAAAGGGTTTTTGGATCTTTTCCGCCGACCCAATCGGCCATCGCGGCGGCGCAATCGGGCGGGGTCAGCACCTGAGCGAAACGCCTGCGATGGGCTTTCGTGCTGGCCTGAAGATAGGCACGCTCGGGGCTGGTCTGCCCACCGCTCTCGCTGTCCTCATCCAAGCTCATGCCGCCCCCGTTCGGCCCGGATCATGGGCAAGCCTTGGGGCGGCTGCAAGCCCCCCTCTGCCCGCGCCAATGTGCTCCGGGGAAATCGCTCATCAGCCCGCGCCCCGCGCACATGGGCTCAGGACGGGCGGCCGCATACGGTTGCGTCCCGGCGCTGGCAGGAGGATCGCGCAGTTGCATGTCCGCAGACAGAGTACGGCGGCCGCCCGGACCGCCGCTCAAAGGCTTATAGAACAGCCTCAGCCATGCTGGCCCGGCGCCTTGTTCAAGACACCATCGGAAGAATCAGCATCCAAATAGCCTTCAAGTTACAGGGCATTCCGCTCACATCAGAGTGTCGCGGCCCGCCTTAGCCCTGCCGCACCGCATCGCGCACAAGACGCAGGCAGACGCGGGTCGCGACCGCCATGTCCTGCACCGAGATCCATTCGAGCGGCCCGTGGATCTCCTGCATCCCGGTGAAGATGTTGGGGCATGGCACGCCCATCTCCGTCAGGCGCGAACCATCGGTGCCGCCGCGGATCGGAACCGAGAGCGGCTCGATCCCCTCCGCGCGGCAGGCGGCACGGGCCAGCTCGACGGGGGTCATGTCGTTTTCCAGCCAGTAGCGCATGTTGCGGTATTGAGGCTTGATCTCACAGGTGATCGTGGCGCGGGGCTCGGTCGCGGCGACGGCCTCGCAGACCTTGCGCAACATCTCGCCGCGCGCGGCCAGCCCGTCGCGCTCGAAATCGCGCAAGATGATCGACATTTCGCATTCCGCAGCCGTGCCGCCCATGTTGGTGATGTGCCAAAAACCGTCGCGCCCGTCGGTGACCTCGGGGGTTTCGGTAGCCTGCGGCAGCATCTCGATAATCTTTGCCGCCAGGTGCAACGCGTTGACCATCTTGCCCTTGGCCGTCCCCGGATGGGTCGAGACGCCCACGACCTTCACCTTGGCACCATCGGCCGAGAAGGTCTCGTATTCGATCTCGCCGACCGCGCCGCCATCGAGCGTATAGGCAAAGTCCGCCCCAAGATCGGCGGGCATCCGCGCATCGACGCCATGACCGATTTCCTCGTCGGGCGTGAAGGCGATGCGCAGCGTGCCATGTGGGATCGAGGCATCCGCGAGCAACTGCTCGGCCATGGTCATCAGGATGGCGATGCCCGCCTTGTCATCGGCGCCAAGAAGCGTGGTGCCCGAGGCGGTGATGATGTCATGCCCCACCTTCTCGGCCAGATAGGGCGCGGCCTCGGGCGTCAGGCGCAGATTGGGCGCGTCGGGAAAGGTGATCTCGCCGCCGTTATAGCCGCGAATCACGCGCGGCTTCACACCCGTCGCATTATAGGCGGGCGCGGTATCCATATGGGCCAGCAGGCCGATCACCGGACCACCCCCGACCGTGCCGGGAATGCTGGCCAGCACCGCGCCATACTCGGTGATGCGCACATCCTGAGCCCCGATCCGGATCAGTTCGGCCTCAAGCATCCGCGCCAGATCCAGCTGGATCGCGGTCGAGGGCGACGTGCTGCTCGACTCGTCGCTTTGGGTGTCCACGGCCGCATAGCGGATAAGCCGCTCTTCGAGCGCAGCGTTGAATTGGGTCATGTGTACCTCCGGTCTGACATGAGAAGGGCGCCCGAAGGCGCCCCTGTCAAGTCGATCACTCTGCAGCCTGTTCCTGCCACAGGCCCTCGGCCTTGATCTTCTCGTAGGCCTCGTCGAGCGATTTGCGCGCCCGCACCATCAGCTCGTCAATCTCGGCCTTGGTGATGGTCAGCGGCGGCGAAATGATCATCCGGTCGCCGACGTGGCGCATCACCAGGTTGTTGGCAAAGCAGCGTTCGCGCGTGATCAGGCCGATGGTGCCCGACTTGGCGGCGAAAGCCGCGCGCTTGGCCTTGTTCGGCGTCAGCGCGATCGAGCCCATCATGCCGACGATCTTGGCCTCGCCCACCATCGGGTGGTCGGACAGGCTTTCCCACTTGGCCTTCAGATAGGGCGCGATTTCCGAGCGAACGCGGTCGATGACGCCGTCCTCTTCGAGGATGCGCAGGTTCTCCAGCGCAACGGCGGCGGCGACCGGGTGGCCCGAATAGGTGTAGCCATGCGCGAATTCGTCACCCGCGTTGATGACCTTGGCCACCTCGTCCGAGACGATCGACGCACCCATTGGGATGTAGCCCGAGGTCAGGCCCTTCGCGACGGTCATGATGTCGGGCTCGATCCCGAGGGTCTGGCAACCAAACCAGTTGCCGGTGCGGCCGAACCCGCAGATCACCTCGTCGGCGATCAACAGGATGCCGTATTTCTTCACGATGCGCTGGATTTCGGGCCAGTAGGTCTCGGGGGCCACGATCACGCCGCCCGCACCCTGGATCGGCTCGCCGATGAAGGCCGCGACCTTTTCGGGCCCGACTTCGAGGATCTTCGCCTCAAGCTCCTGCGCGCGGGCGAGGCCGAATTCCTCGGGCGTCATGTCGCCGCCCTCGCTCCACCAGTCGGGCTGGTCGATATGGACGATATCCGGGATCGGCAGGCCACCCTGCTTGTGCATCCCCTTCATCCCGCCAAGCGAAGCCGCGCCGATGGTCGAGCCGTGATAACCGTTCCAGCGCGAGATGATGACCGTGCGCTCGGGCTGCTCTTTCACGTTCCAGTAGTGGCGCACCATGCGGATGTTGGTGTCGTTCGAATCCGAGCCCGAGCCGTTGAAGAACACGTGATTCAGATTGCCCGGCGCGAGTTCCGCCAGCTTCTTGGCCAGCGCGATCGCAGGGATATGCGAGGTCTGGAAAAACGTATTGTAGAAAGGCAGTTGGCGCATCTGGCGCGCGGCCACCTCGGCCAGCTCTTCGCGGCCATAGCCAATATTCATGCACCACAGGCCGGCCATGCCGTCAAGGATCTCGTTCCCCTCGGAATCGGTCAGCCAGACACCCTTGGCGCGGGTAATGATCCGCGCGCCCTTCTTGTTGAGCGCATCGCCATCGGTGAACGGGTGCATGTGGTGGGCAGCGTCAAGCGCCTGAAGTTCGGCAGTCGGCAGGTGATTTTCGATCATGTGAGTATCTCTCGGCTGGGCGCGATGGGATCTGTGCTGCGACTCGGCCCCGACCCGGACGAAAAGCGGGGCATGTCACAGCGCCTGCAATTCACAATATGATCAAAATTTAAGCCGTCAAGACGATTTGATCATATTTTGGATTTCGCCTCAGTCACCGACCAGAACGGCGCGTACGTTCTCAAGACCCTGCGCGATATCCTGACGGATCGCCTCCGCCGCGGCCTCGCCGTCGCCGGCCCTCAGCGCGTCAAGCGCCTCGATATGCATGTCGGGCAGGTTCTGGGTTCCGAACCGCCCGCACATTACCCGCAACGACGGCGCCGAGCGCAGCCAGAGCGCCTGCACGAGGGGCAGCAGAACACCGGCCTCGGCGACCGAATAAAGCGTCATATGGAAGCGATAGTTTTGCAGTAGGTACGCCTTCACATCCCCCCGCGCGATGGCCGCATTCAACGCGTCGTCGATGCTGCGCAACTCATGTATATGTGCCGCCGTTATCTTCTGCGCGGCGCGTCGGGCCAGTTCCGGCTCAAGCGCGGTCCGGGCATAGAGGATCTCATCTATCTGCGACAGGGTCAGTTCGGGCACCGAAACGCGCCGATTCCCCTGGAACTGTAACGCCCCTTCCGAGATCAAACGCCGGATCGCCTCGCGCACCGGTGTCATGCCAGCGCCGAGCAACTCGACGAGTCCCTGGATCGTGACGGCTTGCCCCGGAGCGAAATCGCCGCCGAGGATCATAGTCCGCATTCCGCGATAAACGCTTTCATGCGCTGGCTGTTTTTGCAGCTCGGCGTTCAAAATTTCATTACTCCTTGACGTTGCCAGAAGGATGCCCTTGGCTTGCGGCCATGCCAAGGAAAAAAAAAATTCGTTGCGCCGCCGCACACAATTTGATCAAACTAGAGAAAACAACAAACGCAACCGAAATCCAATAGGGAAACTCTGACATGAAGACTATCTGGCTTCCGCTTGCCGCCCTGACCCTCGCGGGTGGTTCGGCCCTGGCCGAGGAGGTGCGGGTCTACAACTGGTCCGACTACATCGACGAGGCGCTGCTTGAAAAATTCGAGGCCGAGACCGGCATCGATCTGATTTACGACGTGTTCGACTCGAACGAGGTTCTTGAGACGAAGCTGCTCGCGGGTGGCTCGGGCTATGACGTCGTCGTTCCGACCGGCTCCTTCCTTGAGCGCCAGATCCAGGCTGGCGTGTTCCAGAAACTCGACTTCTCGAAAATGCCGAACTCGGCGAACCTGTGGGACCTGATCAAGGACCGTACCGCAAAATACGACCCCGGCAACGAATATTCGATCAACTACATGTGGGGCACCACCGGCCTTGGCGTGAACGTCGGCAAGGTCAAGGAAGTGCTGGGCGAGGATGCACCGATCAACTCGCTCGATCTGGTCTTCAAACCCGAGAACATGGAAAAGCTGGCGTCCTGCGGCGTCATGTTCCTTGATGCTCCGGCCGAGATCCTCCCGGCGGCGCTGAAATACATCGGCGAAGACCCGGACAGCAAGGATCCCGAAGCCATTGCCAAGGTCGAGCCGCTGCTGGTCGCCGTGCAACCCTACATCTCGAAGTTCCACAGCTCGGAATACATCAACGCGCTCGCCAACGGCGAGATCTGCGTGGCCTTCGGCTGGTCGGGTGACATCTTGCAGGCGCGCGATCGCGCCGCTGAGGCCGATAACGGCGTCGAGATCGCCTATAACGCGCCGAAAGAGGGCGCCCTGATGTGGTTCGACCAGATGGCCATTCCCGCCGATGCGCCGAACCCCGAAGGCGCGCTGAAGTTCCTGAACTTCATCATGGACGCGGAGAACATGGCCGCTGCCTCGAACTACGTCTACTACGCGAACGGCAACAAGGCCTCGCAGGACTTCCTGGTCGAGGACGTGATCGGCGATCCGGCGATCTACCCGGACGAGGCGACGATGGAGAACCTCTACACCACCACCGCCCCCGATCCGAAGGTGCAGCGCACCGTCACCCGCCTTTGGACCAAGATCAAGTCGGGCACCTGAGTCAGACCCGACAAGACCGCGCCCTGGCACTGCCCGGGCGCGGTTCTCGTTTTCTCAAACCTCTCCGTAGCCAGTCGAGGGCGTGATGGCCGAAGCCAATCCCCAGAAAGTCTTTGCCCCTTGGGAAGATCCCAATCAGGCACCGTTGATCCGTTTCGAGGGCGTGACGAAGAAATTCGGCACCTTCACCGCCGTGGACAACCTCAATCTTGATATCTATCGTGGCGAGTTCTTTGCGCTGCTTGGCCCATCGGGCTGCGGCAAGACCACGCTGATGCGGATGCTGGCGGGCTTCGAAGACCCTACGATGGGCAATATCTGGCTGGACGATGTGGATGTCGCGCCGATCCCGCCGAACAAGCGGCCCGTCAACATGATGTTCCAAAGCTATGCGCTGTTTCCGCATCTGACGGTCTGGGACAACATCGCGTTCGGCCTCAAGCGGTCGGACATGCCCCAGGAGCAGATCGGCGATCGCGTCCAAGCGATGCTGCGTCTGACCCGGCTGGAGCAATTCGCCAAGCGCAAACCGCACCAGATATCGGGCGGTCAGCGTCAGCGCGTGGCGTTGGCACGCTCGCTGGCCAAGGCGCCGAAGCTGCTGCTGCTCGATGAGCCGCTCGGGGCGCTCGACAAGAAGCTGCGCCAGGAGACGCAGTTCGAACTGATGGACATTCAGGAAAAGACCGGCACTACCTTCGTGATCGTGACCCACGACCAGGAAGAGGCGATGACGGTCGCGACCCGCGTGGCCGTCATGGATCACGGCAAGCTCGTGCAGGTCGCCACTCCGGCCGGTATCTACGAGACGCCGAACTCGGTCTATGTCGCGGATTTCATCGGCGAGGTGAACATTATCGAGGGTGCGGCAGCGCCCATGGGGGACGGCAAGGTGGACATCGCCTTCGCGGAGGGCGTCGAGCCGATCCACGCCACCATCGGCGAGCCGGTCACTGCGGGCCAGAAGGTCTTCTTCGCGATCCGCCCCGAGAAAATTCACGTCGGCCGCGAGCCCGATCCGACGCGCGCCAACCGGATCCGCGGCAAGGTCCATGACATCGCCTATCTGGGGAACATCTCGACCTACCGTGTCGAGCTGGAGACCGGGCAGATGATCTCGGCGCAGATGACCAACGCGCGTCGCCTGTCGCGCCGTGACTTCACCTGGGAGGACGAGGTCTGGCTGAGCTGGACCGACACTGCCGGCGTCGTATTGACGAGGTAAGCCATGAACCTGCGTCGCCTCACCCTGATCCTTGTCCCCTACCTGTGGCTCATGGGGTTCTTCCTGGTGCCCTTCCTGATCGTGGTGAAAATCGCGCTCTCGGATACGGCCATCGCGATCCCGCCTTACTGGCCGGTGCTGGACCTTTCGGCCGGCTGGACCGGGATCAAGGAGTTCTTCTCGGAGCTGGACTTCGAGAACTTCGTCTTCCTGACCGAGGACAGCCTTTACTGGAAGTCCTATCTCAGCTCGCTCCAGATTGCGTCGATCTCGACCTTCCTGACGCTGCTGGTGGGCTACCCGATTGCCTATGCTATGGCGCAGGCGCCGGATGAATGGCGCCCCACGCTGATGATGCTGGTGATCTTGCCGTTCTGGACCTCGTTCCTGATCCGCGTCTATTCCTGGGTGGGGATCATCGCCAACGAAGGGCTGCTGAACCAGTTCCTGCTCTGGACCGGACTGATTTCGGAACCGCTGCAGATCATGAACACCCCGACGGCGGTCTATATCGGTATCGTCTACACCTACCTGCCCTTCATGATCCTGCCGATCTACGCCACGCTTGAGAAGATGGACGGCTCGCTGATCGAGGCCGCGGTCGATCTGGGCTGCTCGCGCGGGAAAGCCTTCTGGCTGGTCACCCTGCCGCTGTCGCGCCCGGGCATGATCGCCGGATGCTTCCTTGTGTTCATCCCGGCGCTTGGCGAATTCGTGATCCCCTCGCTTCTGGGCGGCTCGCAGACGCTGATGATCGGCAAGGTGCTGTGGGAAGAGTTCTTCTCGAACCGTGACTGGCCGGTGGCCGCTGCGGTGGCGGTTGTGCTGCTGATGATCCTCGTGATCCCGATCATGCTGTTCCAGCGCAACCAGGAAAGACAAGAGGAGGCCGGCCGATGAACCGTCGCATGAGTTGGTTCAACGTCACCTCGCTGACGTTGGGGTTTGCCTTCCTCTACCTGCCGATGCTGATCCTGATCATCTACAGCTTCAACTCCTCGAAGCTGGTGACGGTCTGGGCCGGGTTCTCGACCAAGTGGTATGGCGAGTTGCTGCACAACCAGCAGTTCCTCGACGCCGCTTGGGTGACGCTGCGCGTTGGCGTGATGTCCTCGACCGCGGCGACGGTACTGGGCACGATGGCCGCCTATGTGATGGTGCGCGGCGGGCGCTTCTTTGGCCGGACGCTGTTCTCGGGCATGATCTACGCGCCGCTGGTGATGCCCGAGGTGATCACCGGTCTGTCGCTCTTGCTGCTGTTCATCGCCATTGGCCTCGATCGTGGCATCTTCACCATCGTGCTGGCACATACGACCTTCTCGATGTGCTACGTCTCGGTGGTCGTGTCGTCGCGCCTGATGACGTTTGACCGCTCGCTCGAAGAGGCGGCGCTGGATCTGGGCTGCTCGCCCTTCGACGCGTTCAAATCGGTCACCCTGCCGATCATCACCCCGGCGGTGATCTCGGGCTGGCTGCTGGCCTTCACGCTCTCGCTCGACGATCTGGTGATCGCCTCCTTCGCGTCTGGCCCGTCCTCGACCACGCTTCCGATCAAGATCTTCTCGGCGGTGCGCCTTGGGGTCTCGCCCGAGATCAACGCGCTCTCGACCATCATGATCGGGATCGTGGCAACCGGGGTGATCACCACCTCGCTGATCTCGAAGAACGCGATCCGCCGCCAGCGTCAGGAAGAGCTGGAAGGCACCAAACAGTGATGCGGGCGGCGTGCGCGCCGCCCCACCCTTTCTCTGCGTGATCTCATGCTGAAGCACATCTACGAACCGGCTGCCTATGCGGCGCAGTCGCTTGACGGCTGCTACTGGGTCTCGACCGCCCCGCAAGCGCCTGACTACGCGCCGCTTGCAGGCGAGGCGCGGGTCGAATTTGCCGTGATCGGCGGCGGCTTCACCGGCCTTTCCGCCGCTTTGCGTCTGGCCGAGGCGGGTGTGGATGTGGCGGTGCTTGACATGCATGCGCCAGGCTGGGGCGCGTCGGGGCGCAATGGCGGGTTTTGCTGCATGGGCGGCTCCAAGGCCAGCGGTGCGACGCTGCTGCGCCGCTACGGCGCCGACGAACTTGCGCGCCACCGCGCCGCCGAGGTCTCCTCGATCGAGACGGTCGCCGATATTGCCGCGCGCTACGGGATCGAGCTGGACCGTCATTCCGAAGGCGAGGTGCAACTGGCCCACCGCCCCGCCGCCTTCGAGGAGATGCGCGCCGAGGCTGCGACGCTTGCGCGCGAACTGGGCTGCGAGACGCGCCTGATCGGCCCGACCGAGCTGGCCGCCGAAGGGCTGGCCGCGCAGGGAATGCACGGCGCGCTGCATGTACGGCTTGGCTTCGGCCTCAACCCCCGCAAATACGTCCTTGGCCTGGCCGAGGCCGTCACCCGGCTTGGCGGGCGTATCCATGCCCATAGCACGGTGGAACAGATCACCCGCGCGGGCGAAGACTATGTCCTGCGCACCTCGGGCGGCACATTAAGGGCGCGACATATCCTTCTGGCAACGAACGGATATTCCTCGGACAACCTGCCAGACTGGATGCGCGCGCGCTATCTGCCGGTGCAAAGCTCGGTCATCGTCACGCGGCCGCTGAGCGACGATGAGATCGCCGCGCAGGGCTGGTCGAGCGACCTGATGGCCTATGACTCGCGCAACCTACTGCACTACTTCCGCCTGATGCCGAACCGCCAGATGCTGTTCGGGATGCGCGGCGGCGTGCGCTGGACGCCCGCCGACCACGCCGCGATCCGGCGCGAGATCCGTCGCGACTTCGACACCATGTTTCCCGCCTGGCGCGCGGTCGAGGCGCCTTGGTTCTGGTCGGGTCTGGCGAACCTCGCGCGCGATCTGGTGCCTTTCGTGGGCCAGATCGGTGACTGGCCGCGCGCGTTTGCATCGTTCGCCTATCACGGCAACGGGGTTGCAATGGGAACCTGGTGCGGCGCGCAGATGGCCGATCTTGCGCTTGGGCGCGAAACCGCCCTGCCCGATTTCTACCGCACCCCGCCCAAGCGGTTTGAGCTTGGGCCCGCGCGGCGGCTCGCGCTGATCATGGCCTACCACTATTATAAGGTCATGGACGGCAAATAACCCGATCTGGGGGGTGCGTCACATTCCCGATACAGCAAGTTGCGATAGCTGAGGCTGAATCAGACGGAGCCTCGCCATGCAGCACGCCGCCTCCCCCAAGCTCAGCGCACGCAGCCTGTTCATATCGGATCTGCATCTGGGGGCACGCGGCTCCCGCGCGGCCAGCATCCTCGAGTTCCTGCAGGGCGTCGAGGCGCAGCGGATCTACCTTGTCGGCGATATCCTCGACATCTGGCACCCCGCCGCCGTGCTCTGGAGCGAGACGCATGACGCGATCATCGACTGGTTCGGCGCGCAGGTCGCCGCCGGGCGCGAGGTGATCTATCTCTACGGCAACCACGACCGCGAGATGCGGGTGAACTTCCCCCGCCCGCTGCCCGCTCTGACTGTGGCAGAACGCGTGACCCACGAGGCCGCCGACGGGCGGCGCTACCTCGTGCTGCATGGCGATCAATGCGACATGCGCATCCTGCGCTGGCACCTGATGACGCGGATCGGCAGCCGCTGCGATGCGCTCTTGCGGCGGATCGACCAGTGGCTGCGCCGTCGCCGCAACCTGTCCGAGGGCGAGCGCAGCCTGATCCAGATCGCGCTTGCCGGCATCAATCACCTGCTGGCCATGGGCGACGGGTTCGAGGGCCGCCTGCGCGCCCTGGCACGCGCGGCCAGCCACGACGGCATCATCTGCGGCCATTCCCACAAGCCCGCCCTGCGCGAGGAAGACGGCGTGATCTACGCCAACTGCGGCGATTGGGTAGACAGCATGACCGCCCTGATCGAGGGCGAAGACGGCCGCCTGCAACTGCTGGAATGGTCGCCCGAGGCGATCCCGGCAAGCGACCTGCGGGAGCAACTGGCATGACCTATCTTCTGGCATTCGGTCTGGCACTCACCCTCGGCCTGCACCTGCTGACCGCGCTGCTGGCAGGGCAGCGCTACCGCCGCCCCGCGCCCCCCGAGGCGCCTCCGCTCCTGCCGCCGATCACGCTGATCCGCCCGGTCTGCGGCCTTGACCCTTTCGATGCCGAGACACTGGCCTCGTCCTTCGGGCTCGATTACCCGGCCTATGAGGTGATCTTTTGCGCCGCGCATGAAGATGACCCCGCCGTGCAACTGGTGCGAGACCTGATTGCCGCGCATCCGGGCACCGAGGCGCGCCTTCTGATCGGCGAGGATCGCATCACCGCGAACCCCAAGCTGAATAACCTGCAAAAGAGCATCGCCGCCGCGCGCCATGACTGGCTGGCGATGGCCGACTCGAACCTTCTGCTGCCGCGCACCTATCTGCGCGACCTCGTGGCCGCCTGGCAGGAAGACACCGGCCTTGTCAGCGCGCCCCCGGCCGGCATCCGCCCCGAGAACCTTTGGGGCGCGGTCGAGTGTGCCTTCCTGAACACCTGCCAGGCGCGCTGGCAACTTGCGGCCGACGCCGTGGGGCTCGGGTTCGCGCAGGGCAAGACACTGTTCTGGCGCCGCGACATCCTGATCCGGGGCGGCGGGCTGGAGGCCCTTGGCCGCAACATGGCCGAGGACGTGGCCGCTACGAAATTCATCCGCGAACAGGGGCTGCGAGTGCGATTGCCCCGCGCGCTTTTCGCCCAACCCATCGGCAAGCGCACGGCCAGCACGATCTGGCAGCGCCAGCTGCGCTGGTCCAAGGTGCGCCGCGATGGCTTTGTCCTGCTTTTCGCCGCCGAGATCCTGCAAGGCCCGCTTTTGCCGCTGGCGCTAAGCCTCGCGCTGTGGCTGACGGGCGCGTTGCCCGGCTGGGTGCCCGCCGTGCTGCCGCTGATCTGGTATGGCACCGAGTGGCTCTTGGCGCGCGTGGCGGGCTGGCCCTCGCGCGCGCGCGATCTGCTGGCATTCGTCATCCGCGACGCGATGCTGCCCGCGCTTTGGGTCGTCACCTGGCGGTCGCGCAATTTCGACTGGCGCGGGACCAAGATGGTGCCGAGCGAACACCCGCTATGATCGGACTTGAGACCGTTATCGCGCTGATCTCGAAGCACGGGCTGACGCTTGTCGCGCCGATTGCCGTGATCGAGGGGCCAATCGTTACCGTCATCGCGGCCTGGCTGGCCAGCCAGCACCTGCTGGATCTGTGGCGCGTCACGCTGGTCGTGGTTCTGGCCGATCTGATCGGTGATCTGATCTGGTATGCGCTCGGGCGATGGGGCCTTGCACATCTGCCGCAGGGCGTTCTGCGCCGTCTCGGGCTGCGCCCTGCCCGGCTGGAACTGCTGGCGGGGCAATTCCGCAAGAAGGGCGCACGCATCCTGATCTTCGGGAAATGGACCCATAGCGCGGGGGCCGCCATCCTGATCGCGGCTGGCGTGGCCCGGATGAACACTTGGCGGTTCCTCTGGGTGAATCTGATGGCCTCGATCCCGAAGAGCCTGTTCTTCGTCGCCCTGGGCTACGGTTTCGGCTCCGCCTACGGCCAGATCGAGGGCTGGATCTTCCGCGGCTCGCTCGCCCTGCTTGTCGCCACCTTACTGATCGGCGCGATCTGGCTCAGCCGCCAATGCGCCCGCAAGAGACCTGCATGACCCACGATCCCTTCACGCTGAGCTGTCTGATCCCCGCCTATAACGAAGGGCCGCGCATTGCGCAGGTTCTGGCAGCCGTCGCGAACCATCCGCTGATCGACGAGGTCATCGTGATCGACGATGGCTCCTCGGATGACACGGCCAAGATCGCCGCTGGCTTTGGGGTCCGGGTGCTGACCCAGTCGCCCAATGGCGGCAAGACCCGCGCCGTGGTGGCCGGCATCGCCGCCGCGCGCGGCAGCCATCTGTTGCTGCTCGACGCCGATCTGCTTGGCCTGACGCCAGACGCCCTGAGCGCGTTGATCGAGCCCGTGTGCAGCGGCGCGGTTCAGGCCACGATCAGCCTGCGCGGGAACGCTCCTGCACCCTGGCGGCTGATCGGGCTCGATTACATCTCGGGCGAGAGGGTGCTGCCGCGCCACATACTTGCGGCACAGCTACAGGCTCTGACGGAACTGCCCCGCTTCGGACTTGAGGTATTCATGAACCGGCTGTGGCTGCATCACCGGCTGCGCCTGCGCGTGGTGCGCTGGCCGGAGGTTGCCAGCCCGATGAAGCATTCCAAGCGCGGCTGGCGTGCCGGGATCAGCGCCGACCTGAGGATGATGGCCGACATTTTCGCCACCATCCCCCCGCAGGAGGCGCTGCGGCAGATCCTGCAAATGCGTGCAGCCAGCTCCGAGCTACGCCCCTGAGTCGCAAGAATCGGTAATAACCGCTGCCCATTTTTGCGCCATCAAATCGCCGTATTTTTCACCAACCCTTACGCGCGCGCGAAGCAAATACTATCCTTTTGGATAGGTCTTCGCACATTCCAGCGCATATTTTACCAAGCATTCCATAATATTTATCGACGTTATATGAATAACTTGCGCAGTCTCAAAGCGATACTGAGGAAAGTTGTATATGCTTTTGAAATAGAGGCTTTTTCGGACGTCACCCGGCTTTGACAGAGTGCCGCCGCGCAGAGGCTTCGGTTGAGAGGGTAGTCATGAATAATCTTCCAACCTTCAATCCTGGACCCGGCGCCATTGCTGGGCGCGGCCACATTCTTGTCACAGGTGGCGCGGGATTCATTGGTTCCAATCTTTGCGAACGGCTGGTCAAATCGGGCGAATGTGTTGTCTGCATCGACAATCTCGAGACCGGACGGATGGAAAATATCGCCCATCTGATCGGTCGCCCCGGGTTCAGTTTTTTTCTGCACGACATCGTGCAGCCCTTCGACGTGAAGGGACCGGTGGCGCAGATCTACAATCTCGCCTGCGCGGCCTCGCCGCCGAAATATCAGTTGCACCCGGTGCACACCTTCAAGACCTCGGTAATCGGGGCGATCAACCTGCTTGAGCTTGCCGGGCGCAAGGGTGCGCGCATCCTGCAATCCTCAACCTCCGAGGTTTACGGCGACCCCGACATCAGCCCGCAGCGCGAGGATTACCGCGGCCTGGTGAACACCGTCGGCCCGCGCTCGTGCTACGATGAGGGTAAGCGCGCCAGCGAGACGCTGTTTCACGACTTCCACCTGCGCCGGAACACCGACGTCCGGATCGCGCGCATCTTCAACACTTACGGGCCACGCATGGACCCCGAGGATGGCCGCGTGATCTCGAACTTCTCGGTTCAGGCGCTTTCGGGGCTGCCGCTGACGGTTTACGGCGACGGCAAGCAGACGCGCTCGCTATGCTATATCGACGACATGCTGGACGGGCTGATTGCCCTGATGAACACCGACACCGCAGGCCCCGACCCGGTCAATCTGGGCAACCCCGGCGAATATACGGTGCTGGAAATCGCCGATATGATCCTTGAGATGAGCGGTTCGCCCGCGAGCATCACCTATCGCGACCTGCCGCGCGACGATCCGCATCAGCGCTGCCCCGACATCGGGCGGGCCATCCGGTTGCTGGGTTGGGCGCCCAAGGTCTCGCTGCGCGAGGGGCTTGTGCCCACGCTGGCCTATTTCCGCGAGGAGATCCTGCGCAGCGCCCGCACGAAGGAGCGATCTGCTTGAGCGACGGCCTACCAGGGCGAATCCTTGTCACCGGCGGCGCAGGCTATATCGGCTCTCACTGCTGCAAGGCGCTGCATCAGGCGGGGCGCACGTCCGTTGTCTATGACAACCTGTCGCGCGGCCATGCGGATGCGGTGCGATGGGGGCCGCTGGTCGCGGGCGACATGCGCGACGAGGCATTGCTGACGCAGACCCTGCGCGAGCATCGGATCGAGGCGGTGATCCATTTCGCCGCCCTCGCCTATGTCGGCGAGAGTGTCACGGCGCCGGAAGCCTATTACAGCAACAACGTGGGCGGGATGATCGCGCTTGTGAATGCCATGCGGCAGGCGGGCGTCGGGCAGATCGTCTTTTCGTCCAGCTGCGCGACCTATGGCACGCCCGACACCCTGCCGATCCGAGAGGATGCGCCGCAGCGCCCGATCAACCCCTACGGGCGCACCAAGCTGATCTGCGAATGGTTGCTGCGCGATGCCGCCGCGGCGCATGGGCTGCGCTTTGCCGCGCTGCGCTATTTCAACGCGGCCGGCGCCGACCCCGAGGGCGAGATCGGCGAGCGCCACGACCCCGAGACCCACGTTCTGCCGCTGGCGCTGATGGCAGCCTCCGGCCAGGCCCCGCCCTTGCAGGTCTTTGGCACCGATTACCCGACCGAAGACGGCACCTGCATCCGCGACTACATCCACGTCACCGATCTGGCGCGCGCGCATCTGCTGGCGCTGGAGCATCTGGCGCGCGGAGGCGAGAACCTCGCGCTGAACCTCGGGACAGGCATTGGCGCATCGGTCCGCCAGGTCGTGGCAGCGGTTGAACGCGCGACGGGCCGCAAGGTGCCGCTGACCGAAGCCCCGCGCCGCGCGGGCGACCCGGCCGAGCTGACCGCCGACCCCGCACGCGCCGCCGAAGTGTTGGGATTCACCGCGCAATATCGTGATCTGGAGGAGATCGCCGCCCATGCGGCCCCGTGGTTTGGCCACTCCAGGGACGGCTGAGATGAAACACCAGCCCCTGCCCTCGCATCAGACGCCCACGCAGGAGCGTCCCTTTCTTGCCCCGCTGACAACGGGATGGCGCGCGTTCAAGTATCACCTGATCGCGGGGGGGTGGCTGATCGCGGCGGGGTGGTTCTGGGCATGGTGGCTGCGCCCCGATCATGTGATCGGCGTATGGCGTTTTGCCATCGTGACCGGCGCGATGGCCTGGATCTACGGGATGCAGCTTTATTTCGTGCTGATCTTCCTGCAGGCCCGCCGCAGCGTCGCCCCCAACCCGCAGCCCGGCCAGTGGCGCGTCGCGATGATCGTCACCAAGACCCCGGCCGAGCCCTTCGAGGTGGTACGCCGCACGCTTGAGGCCATGCTGGCGCAGGACTACCCGCATGACACCTGGCTGGCCGACGAGGACCCGGCCTCGGAAACCATCGCCTGGTGCGCGACGCATGGCGTCAAGATCTCGTCGCGCAAGGGGATCGAGGCCTATCACCGCGCCGAGTGGCCCCGCCGCACCCGCTGCAAGGAAGGCAATCTAGCCTACTTCTACGACACATGGGGGTATCGCGATTACGACATCGTCAGCCAGCTTGACGCCGATCACGTCCCCCAGCCGGGCTACCTGCGCGCGATGCTGCGCCCCTTCGCCGACCCTGCGGTGGGGTATGTCTCGGCGCCCTCGATCTGCGGCGCGAATGCTGCGCAAAGCTGGTCGGCGCGCACGCGGCTTTACTCCGAGGCCGCGTTTCACGGCGTCTTTCAGGCGGGCTATACGGGCGTTCTGACGCCCATGTGCATCGGCTCGCATTACGCGGTGCGCACGGCGGCGCTGAAACAGGTCGGTGGCCTTGGCCCGGAACTGGCCGAGGATCACTCGACCACGATGCTGATGGCCTCGGGCGGCTGGCGCGGCGTTCATGCGATCGACGCGATTGCCATGGGCGACGGCCCGGCGAACCTGCCCGATCTGGTTACGCAGGAGTTTCAGTGGTCGCGCAGCCTGCTCAGCCTGCTGCTGCGCTACACGCCGCGATACCTGCGCACCATGCCGCTACGGCTGAAGCTGCTCTTCTTGCTGTGCCAGACGTGGTATGTGTTCTTCGCGATCAGCATGGCGATGATGTATCTGGTGCCGATCATCGCGGTGACCTTCGACATCCGCATCGCGGATGTGACCTACCCGGCGTTTCTGGGGCACTCGCTGCCAGCTGTGCTGGCGATGATCGTTTTCGCCTATTCGATGCGCCGCGACGGGTTCTTCCGCCCGCGCGAGGCCAAGGTGATCGCCTGGGAAAAGGCGCTGTTCGTGACCCTGCAATGGCCCTGGGTGGTCTGGGGCTGCGTGATGGCGGTGCGCGACCGGCTCACCGGCCGTTTCGTCGATTTTCGGATTACCCCAAAGGGCACAGCGGCCTCGGCCCGGCTACCCGGGAAAATCGTGGCCGTCTATGCACTTCTGGCGCTTGGCGCACTTGTTCCGGTGATCGCTGTCGGAGGTGTGACAGAAGCGCGCGGCTTCTATTTGCTCTCTCTCGTCAACACTATGTTATACTTGAGTCTTGTAGCGGTCACGATTGTCCGCCACCTGATCGAAAACCGGATCGACTGGCGCCAGCAACGTCGGGCGATCATGGCCCAGACCGGGACATTGACGGCAATCGCCCTGCTGACCGGAACCGCGCTGTGGATGCGCGGCGAAGAGAGCCTGCAAGCGCTCATCTATGGTTTGTCGCCGGTGGGCGTCACGCAAGCAGAATACGTTGTGTCCGGCGCGGGCATGGGCAAGCCGGGCGAGGTTCGGTTCCGATTCAACCCGGAACTGTGGGAGGCAATTGGCCAGTTCGGCCAGTGGAGGTGAAACATGGAACTCAGAGGACATAGCGGCGGCTTACGCAAAGGCGTGGCATCGGCACTCGCGACAGTGCTGGGTGCCGTATTTACGGCGGCAGCCGTTCACGCTGCCCCGCCCGGCGACGTGCCTTTCGGGGTCTATGACCCGGATGGCGATTTCATCGACGACAAGCAGGTCGTGATCGAGGAGCTTTTCCTGCCCTGGGAAGACGTCTATCTGCCCTCGCTCAACGATGCGGATGCCTATGCGCTCGAACGCAATCGCGCGCTTCTGGTGACGCTGGAGCCCTGGACCTGGTCGCGCAGCGAGCGCAACACCGCGCAATATCTGCGGCGCGGGATTTTCGCGGGTGAATACGATCCCAACATGAAGGCAGTCTGCGATGTGCTTGGCACGCTGAAAAGCCCGGTCACGCTGCGATTCATGCACGAGATGGACGACCGAAGCGGTCAGTTCATCTGGTCGGGCTGGAAGCCGGAGGATTACGTCGCCGCCTACAAGCGGATGGTCGATGTCTGCAAGGCCTCGGCGCCCAACATCACCCTGATGTGGTCGCCGCTCGGCAATGAGGACATGGACGACTACTATCCGGGCGACGATTACGCCGACCTGATCGGCCTGACGGTCTTTGGCCTTCAGGCATGGGATCAGGCCAAGATCGGCCACGACCAGACCTTCGACGAGATCTTCGCCCCGCGCTATGAGCGCGCCTCGAAATACGGCAAGCCCGTCGTTGTCGCGGAACTCGGTTACGTCGGCAAGGAAGGCTACGTGAACGACTGGGACAACTCGGTGCGCAAGACCAAGCCCGAGTATCCGAATCTCGTGGGTGTCGTCTATTTCAACCAGCTAGAGGTTTACCCCTGGCCCGAAGGCTTCGGTCAGCCCGACTGGCGTGTGAAAAACCACATCTTGGAATGACGCACGGGTCAGCCGGCGAGATATTGCCGATCTGAGCCGACGAATCTAAACCCTTGAATGCGCGCGGACAATCCTCCGCGCGCATTGTCATTTTCCCCTGCCACAGTTTCGCCACCCCAAGGCCCCGGTAGCGCCGCGCTTGACCGGTATATTTTTTTTGCCCAAACCGGAGACCTGAAAAAGACTTCTGGTCCTCGCTCCGGCAAAGGCGTTGGCCGTTAGAAACTTCGTGATAGGCAGAGCAAAATGTCGCTAATCAAATCGATGAAGCAGGCCAGCCTGGCTGCACTGGTCTCGGCTGGTATGTTAGCACTCATGCCCGCCCAATCCGCTCAGGCGGAGCAGGCTGGCGTGATCGCCGTTCCCACCGTCAAGTTCGTGGCAAAATCGGTTGCGGGCAAAGGCAGCGCCAAGTTCGACTGGCTTGCCAAGCGCAATCCGCGCCCCGAGAAGTCGGTTCTGGCCGCCTACAATGCGCCGATCGGCTCGGGCAGCTGGATCTGCTCGCCCGCGGGCTTTGGTAAGAAATCGCAGTGCTACGCGCGCTGAGCACCTGAAAATGCCGTTGGCCCGGCGTCTCGACGCCGGGGTCAGGCGGTGACCATCAGGACGAGCGGCAGCAAGATACCCGCCAGCGCGATGGATATGCCCATCGGCAGCTTGCCCTTGGCCCGGCTGCTGACCCAATCCAACTTGCGGCTGAGCGGTGAAGCCTGCAGGGCTACGATAAAGACGATCCCGACCAGCAGCGAGAAGCTGAAGATATAGCCAAACGGTATCAGCGCGGTCGACGGCACGAACAGCATCAGCGCCGCCAGAAGTTTGACGTCCCCCCCACCGAACATCTTCGCGACAAACAGCGCAAAGCCGATCGCAAAGACGATCGCGGCGGCCGCGACGCGCATCCCGATCTCATGCCAAGTCAACAAGGGCGCGGTTACGACGAACAAAGCCAGTGCGATCAGCACCAGCTTGTTCGGAATCCGCATGATCCGAAGGTCGCTGACGCCCGCTGCAACAAGGACAGGCGACAACAGCAGTATTGGCAGTAATCCGGCGTTCATCAGGCCACTTTGCTGGAACCTGACCCAGAATCTCCGAACGGCGCGGCCGTGACAAGCGAATAAAGCAGCTCGGCCAGATTATGCGTGCCGGTTTTGGCATAGAGGTTTGATAGATGGGTGCGCAGGGTCGAGTCGCTGATATGCAGCTCTTCCTTGACGGCATCGGTCGAACGACCGCGGCTGAGCAACAGGCAGACGCGATACTCGGCCCGGCTAAGACGCGCCGGGTTCTCAACACTGAGGATCGGCGGCCCAGGCTGCACCGAGGCCCGCGCCTCTTCCACGCGCAGAAGCGCCTCGGTAAAGAGGCCCCGCGCACGGTTGCGCCAGGTGCGCGTCAGCGTCTCGCCCAGCATGTTCAGCAAGGCTTGCTGGTAATTGCGCGGACGATCGAGGAAGTGGATCTCAAGCGTGTCGATGGTGCGCTCGCCGACCTCAAGCGGGATGACAACCAACTCGCTCAGATGGCGGCGGGAATGGAAGGTCATCAGGTCTTGCGAGATGCTGTCCTCGACCATCGACTTGAACCAGATGGTGCCCGCCCGCGCACGATCGAAATAGTCGCGCAACACGCTACGCGCGTAGGAGTGATCGAGTCGCGCACCCATCGCATCCGCCGCGCGGCGATCAAACGCGATCACACGCGGCGCAACGCTGCTGTCTTTCGGGCTTCGCGAGATTGCAATAGCCTCGGCATCGAGGCTGACAGCCAGAATCTCAAGCGTTTTGAGAATCGGTTCCTTGCCATGCAGGCACTCGCACCACTGCGCAATCGCGCCAATCATGCCCGCTTCGATAACACGCATTTTGTCTGAGCCCGTACGGCTTGCTCTAAGAGCGTCCATGGCCTCTCCCAACAACTGGCTAAATCAACACTGAACAATAAATATACACCCAGAGTCATCCATTAGCCTAACGTCTGTCAACTAAACAGACTGTTGCCAAGAATAACCTAAAGAAAAAATGGGGTTACTGGTGTCAGCTTACCACAGGGGTGACCGTCGCGCGGCGGGGAATTTTCGAGGGCATTCTCCCTTTCTGCTGACCGCTTCAGCGCGCTCAGAAGTTCCTGATAAACCGAATCACGACCGGTCCGATCGAGAGCATGATCAGCGCCGGGAGCATGAACGACGCCATGACAGCGGACATCTTCACCGGAAGCTTGTTCGCCATTTCCTGCGCACGCAGCTCACGCTGCTGACGAAGGTCTTCCGAATAGGTCGTCAATGCCTGCGCCATGCTCGTGCCGAACTGCATGGACTGCGCCACGACATTCGCAAAGGAGCGGACCGATTCCACGCCAACCCGATTGGCCATGTCGATCATGGCCTCCTCGCGCGAGCGCCCCGCCTGAATCTGGCGCTGAACGGTAAGGAACTCATAAGCAATCTCGGGCGTGCTATGCGCCAGCTCGTTGCCAACCCGGGTCATTGCCGCGTCAAATCCCATGCCAGCCTCAATCGAAATCTGCAGCAAATCCAAGGCGTTCGGGAAGCCCTCTTCGATTTTGCGCTGGCGTGCGTTTACGCGGTAATTGAGCCAGTAGTTCGGTGCAAAGAAGCCCCCGAGGAGCAGCAAGGTTATGTATTGGTAGACTTTCAACGACGTCATGCCGCTGAAGGTCGGGGACAGGTTGAAAGGCAGACTGACATTCGGGATACGCGACGCAACGATCAGCAACAGCAGAATGCCCGGCAGGACAACCGCGAGCGTAACCCGCGCCAGCATGAAGTTGCGAAGCGCGTGAGGACCGTAGACTCCACCCTGTTCAAGGCGACGCTGCAGCTCCCCCTTCTTGCTGCCGTCGGCGGAAATGATCGCCTGCATGAAGCCGCCGGGGTCCACGTTTGCCGACTTGAGCAAACCCATATCGAACCGCTCATGCCGACGATCCCCCGCGACCGCAGCCAACCGTTCCGAGACATGATCGTCCTGGAAAAAGATCGCGTAGACCCCCCAGATGAGGAGGAGCATCCCGACCCCGATCCCGAGCGCAATGATCAGGTCAGGAGAAAGGTCGTAGCGTACCGCGAATTTCTCGATCTGCTCCAACATAGCGGCCTCCTCAGATTCTGAAATCGACGAGCTTGCGTAGAATCAGCCCGTTCAGGATGACAAGCATGACGATCGCGCCCATCATCGGCTGAAAGATCGGATCTTCCCTCACGCCGTCGTAATAGCTCGGGGTTGCGATATTGACGAACGCGTACATCGCGATCGGAACGCAGGTCAGGAAGTAGGCGGATGCCCGCCCCTCCGACGAGATCGCCCGAATACGGCGGCGCATGGTGATCCGACCACGGATAACGGAGGCCAGCACCTCAAGCACACGCGCGAGATCCCCCCCGGTGCCATGCTGAATACCGATACTCGCCGCGAGGTAATAGGCGTCTTCCAGATCGACACGCTCGGCGAATTCGTGAAAGGCGTCAGGAAGATCGTCGCCGTAGCTCACCTGGTCATGGATGATCCCGAACTCAGTCCCGATGGGGTCGTTCATCTGACGCGCAACCGTCCCGATGGAGGTGCTGAGCGGATGGCCCACCTTCAAGGCGCGGGACATCATGTCGAGCGCATCGGGCAACTGCATCAACAGGGCCTTGTCCTGCCGCGAAATCTTCAGGCGCACCGCGAACATGGGAATGAACACGCCGATTGCCATACCGAGGACCACCGCGAGCACCGGTGCTACGAACTGCAGCAGCGATATCGCGATGAGCGACCCCAAGCCCAGGCACAACACCAGGAAGGTTTCCGGGCGCATGGATATGGCGGCCCTGCGCAGATCTTGGGGAAGGGAGCCGAACACAGGCACCTTTGACAAGAACCCCACCCGCGGCGGCGGGCGAAGAATCGCGAGCCGCTCCTCGGTCGATTGACCTGCGGCGACTAGCTTCATCCGACGGCTGCGCGCCTCGGTGCTGTTCTCACCCCGGCTCATCAGGTTGGACATCGCACTGAACACCAGCAGGACGCCAACACCGATCCCGAGGTAGATCAGATAGATCGCGTTCTGATTTTGGAACAGGTTTTCCATGGCATCAGCCTCTCGGGACCATGAAGTCAGAGGGCGAAACCGGAATGCCTGCTGCGATCAGCTCGTCGGCGCAGCGCGGACGGATACCGGTGGGGATGAACTCGCCAATGATCGTGCCGTCCTCAGTCTTGCCCTTTTTGCGGAACACGAAGATGTCCTGAAGCGTGATCACGTCGCCTTCGAGGCCGGTGATTTCCGAGATGCTGACAACGCGGCGGCGACCATCCGAAAGGCGGGTGAGCTGCACGATGATGTGCAGGCCGGCGGCAATCTGCGCGCGGATCGCGCTCAGCGGCATTTCCATGCCCATCATCGACACCATCTGCTCGACCCGACTGATCGCATCGCGCGCCGAGTTGGCGTGGACCGTGGTCATCGAACCGTCATGGCCCGTGTTCATCGCCTGGAGCATGTCGAACGCCTCGGCGCCACGCACCTCGCCGACGATGATACGGTCGGGACGCATCCGCAGCGCGTTGCGCACGAGGTCGCGTTGGTGAACAGCACCCTGCCCGTTCGGGTTCGGCGGACGGGTTTCGAGACGCACGACGTGATCCTGCATCAGTTGCAGTTCCGCCGCGTCCTCGATCGTCACGACGCGCGACTTGTGATCGATGAAGGCCGAAATGGCGTTCAGCATCGTGGTCTTGCCCGAGCCCGTGCCGCCCGAGATCAGGATGTTCATGCGCGCTTCGACCAATGCCTTAAGGAATTTGGCGGCCTGATCGTTCAGCGCACCGCTTTGCACCAGACGCTCCAGCGTCAGCGGATTGCGCGAGAATTTCCGGATCGAAACGCTCGGGCCGTCGATGGCGCAGGGGCGAATGATGGCGTTGACACGGCTGCCATCTTCCAGACGGGCGTCCACCCAGGGGTTGCTCTCATCGACCCGGCGACCGATGCGCGAGACGATCTTGTCGATGATCCGCAGCAGGTGGCGCTCGTCGCGAAAACGGACCGGGGCCTTTTCAAGCACGCCGTAGCGTTCCACATAGACGTTGGTATGCCCGTTCACGAGAATATCGTTGATCGTCGGGTCGGCGATCAGCGGCTCCAGCGGCCCGAGGCCGAGCACCTCGTCGAGCAGCTCATCGACCAGCTTCTTGAACTGATCCGTGCGCAGCGGCGTATTGCTGTCGCGCAGCTCCTCGGTCACCAGCGCGGCAACCTCGCGGCGCAGCTCCTCCGGAACCACCTTGTCGAGAACGGCCAGGTTCAACCGGTCCAGAAGCGCGTCATGCAGGCGGCTCTTGAGTTCGAGCGACTTGATCAGTTCCGCATCCTCGGGTGTCACCACCGGAGTGAATGCCTCGACCGGTTTGGCAGCAACGGCAGCCGAGCCATCCGCTTTCGCGAAGGGGACGATCTTGTCATCAACGGCCGATTTCTTGCCGCGATCCGTGAAATTCTTGAACATTGTCTTCCCCCTGTTAATTCGTCGTGGCGGCGGATTTTCCCGCGCCTGCCTCGGCAATGAGGTCAAAAGCTACACGCCCGATGGCCTTGCACAGGCCGGAACGCGACGAAATGGCAGATAGCGGTCTACCCCGGTCGGCCGCCTCACTCGCGGTGCGACGGTCGTAGGGCAGCCAGTGCCGGAATTTCCGCTCCAACGCCTTGGCAGCCTCGACGTGGTGACGGTTCATGACGATCGGCTTCTTCTCCTGGCTGATGATCACCTCGATAGGCAGGCTGAGGTTCTCTTCACGATAGAAATCGATCAGGCGGCGGGCCTGCTGGATGCAGGGGACAGAGGTATCGGCGACCAGGTACATCCGGTCGCTCGCGTCGAGGACCGGAGAGATCCACTCGACCATGGCGCGCGGCAGATCGACGATGACATAGTCAAACCGCGACCGCAGGCGCTCGATCAGCACCTGGATCTGATGCGGCCGAAGCGCGTTCAACGGCGCAAAGCCAAGCGGCGCCGCAAAAACAAAGATGCCCGTGCTGGTTTCCTGAAGCGCCTGCTGGATGAAGGTCTCATCCGGATCGGTGTCTTCCTTCACCATCTGAATGAGCGCCTGGCTCGGCTCAACATCCAGGAAACCGGCGACGGTGCCGAATTGCAGGTCAAGATCAACCACGACGACATCATGCGGATCATGCCGGCGGAACAGGCCCTTCTGACCGCGCAGCTGGTCGGCCAGATTCACGGCAAGAGTCGTCGCGCCAATCCCGCCACGGGCTTTGGCGACCGTGATCACCTTGCCCTGGCGGATTGCCGGGCCAGCGAGGGCGAGCCCGCGACCGATCGTCAGCTTGCGCACCTGATCGTCGAGCTCTTCGGCCGAGACGCTCTCGGGAAGAACCTCGGCCACGCCCGCATTCGTCAGCTTGCGGATATTCGAAAGGGTGACGTCCTCGCCGCTCAGGGCAAGCAGCCGTGCGGTGCCGCCAGCCTGCTGAATGACCTTCAGCGCCTTGAGATCTTCGTCCGTGTCGTCCTGAGTCCGAAAGATGATAAGATCACTTGCAAGCGCCATCTTTTGCGCCTGCCCGTTCAGCTCAGACATCGTCGCGGCGCATTGCTCGACACTGACGCCGGGGAGTTCCGAAAGCATCTTGCTCAGCGAGGCGCTCAGCGCTTCGTCTTTTGCGACAAGGACAATGGATTTACTTGTGAGTGCCATCTTGTCCCTCATTTAACCTTCGTTACCGTGATTGAGATCTTCCGCCGGAAGCGAGACGCTCATGCTCGGGAACCGAATGCCGGGTTCGGGATCGTCGGTTCCGCCCTCGAGGCTTGAAGTGCCGGTTCCCATTGCAAGTTCGGCCAGCTTCCCCAAAGGCGTGATGAAGTTGAACCTGACGTTCTGAAGCTCCACCGTGACGATCGGGACGGCCGGACCACCAAGAAAACCAAGCTCTTCGTCGAAAGTGTAGGCAAAACGCACGTTCTGCGGGGTCGAGCCATTCGGAAGCACGGCGTCCAGACGCGGCCAGATTTCCGCGACCGTCGGGTTCGCTGTGTCACCAGCGCAGGAAATCGTGCCATAGTTGGCGCAGAGCCCAGTGATCAAGGCCTGTTTGCAGTCGGCGCCATAGCTGTAATTCGTGCCGGGATAGGTTCCCCGAACATTGGTTTCGGGAACACCGACACAGGCGGGCGGCCGGACAGCCGCGATTCGGGCCGCGATGTGAATGGCGCGCTCCGAGTTGACATAGTGAAACGCGTAGCGGCCATAATCGATCAACCCGAAGAGGATCAGCAGGAAGAGCGCGAGAACCATCGCAAGCTCGACAAGGCTCGCGCCCTTCTCATCCCGAAGGAATGCCCGAAAGCCGCTATTTTCGCGAAACACGCTCATATTCCATACACCCTGCTTTGATCGACCACGGTCGTGTTCAAGGTGTCCAGAGAGCCACCGATAAGTTTGAAAACGTCATCAAAGAGAAACGTCAGTGTCATCGAGGCAGTCACCTGCACGATCGCGGGCGGATAGCCTGCGAAGGTTCCCGTTGGGCAGGTGACCGTTGAGCTAACGGTGTTAATGGTCGCCCCGGACGGGAACAGCACGTTATCGAACTGCGACTTTTCGACGATGTTCTTCAGCTCCGCGTCGTAGGTCGCGATTTTCGACTGCGCGCTCCCGGTATCAACACAGATATTGGCAGGGGCGACCCGCGCCACATAACGCGCGGCATCCCTGACACCCGAAGAAACTGCCTGGTACGTCCGCATCATGCGCGCACCTTCGATGATCACGGCGAAGACCAACAGCATCATCGGCAGGACAATGGCGAACTCCACAAGCTGTGCTCCGTCTTCGCCTTTGCCAAAGCTGCTCAGTTTTCCACGGAATTTCGAACTCATGCGCATCTGGCTCACCTGTACAATTGGACCATGTTGCGGATAAGGCCGCCCTTGCCGGACTGATCGCCGGAACCGTCGGCAAAATCGACAATTTCGCCAAAAATATCGAAGCTCGGCGGAGAGCTGCCGTCACTTCCGACCGGCTCGGTGATGAAGATCTTCACGAACTTCTCGACCGGCACATTCGAGGTCTTGCCGCTCACCGGGTTGGTCTTGCAGTCAACACCTGCCGCGATGATCAGACGGCGCTCAGGGCCCGCGGGGGGTGCCTTCGAGCAGGTAGGACGGCCGTTCTCTTCCTTGGTCGAGGGCAGAATGCTATTCGCAGCAGCCCAGTGTGCAATCTCTGCGAGATAATACTCATACCGTGTAGAGCCGGACGTCGTAGTCCCAGCCGCAATCCCGGTGAGGTGACCAATCTTGGCCGTACCAGGTCCTGTGCCATAATTCGTGTCGTTGTACAACGTCCGGTTCCAGTCACCGGAGCCAAAACGGCAGGTGCTGCCCGCGGTGTTGAAGCAGGAATCCCGCGGCAGGGCGATCGACTGTTTCGTGGGGTTGACCACGCCTTGGTTGTCAACGCCGGCCGGCTGCTCTTTGCCCTGAATGCAGGCCGCGTTTCCGTTCCCGACGAGCCCCTTGATCACGTTCGGTGCAGGCGCATAAGCCGGATCGTCGTTCGCATTGTTCAAGACGGAATCGTACATGTCGAAGCGCACATTGAACGCCGCGTTCCCAAGACCAACGCGCTGACCGGGTTGCGTGTCCACGCCACGCTTCTTGAAACAGGCGTTATGCCCGCCAACCGCGCCCAGGATGCATGCGTAAAGCTTCCCACCCCCGTTCACCTTGTCGGCTTCCCAATCCTTGACGTATTCGGCGCAGGGGCCGTTCTCGTCAATCTTCATGTCGCTCGGGTCTAGGAACCCGAAGTCGCCCGGCCCCCAAGCGGACCCCTGCCCGCCCGAACGCAACAGGATCTGGTTCCCCACAACCAGCGGGGTCTCCGGCATACAGAACATGAGCGGCGTGACATCGCAGGCCCAAGTGTCAAAGCCCGCCGTCGCGGATGCGGTGACAGACCCGCTCGCACCGGGCTGGAGAATGTTCGCGAAAGTGCCGAGGACCGAGGTCGGCGTAACGTCAACGCGCACATAGGCCGCCTCGCTATCGGCGGTCGTGACTGCGGTCATTGCCGTCAAATCGCTGTCGGGCAGCGTGGTGTAGAAGGTCAGCGTGTAATCCTCGCCACCCGTCAGCACCCCATCCGCGACACCGAAATGCTGACGGTCCGAGATAAGCGCTGCCGCCGCGGTCGCGCGCGAGATCGCACCCGCATTCCCGTCCAGTTCACCGGCTGCGGCCAAAGCGACATGGTCGGCAAAGGACTGGTACTCGGTCCGCGTGATCGCATAGCGACCCAGATCGAAGGAAAGCGCGACAAGTCCGAAGACGACCGTCAGACACAGCGCCCAGAACACCAGGATCGTACCGGCCTCATCCGAGCGAAACGCTTGAAATCGTTTGATGAAACCAGACATAACAATCCTCCTGAAATCAATTCGTTAGCGCACTTCGGCCTCGGTCGCTTCGATGCCACGGCGCACGGTAATCGTCTTGAGGGGCGTGCCTTCCGGAACCGGCGACAGCTCGCGCAGAACGTCCTTGAGGCCGATCGACTCGAGCGGCCCGTCCTCGTCCGAGTCGAGCGTCCGCAGCGCCAGGCTCAGCGTTCCGGCCTGCTGCGCCAGCGCGAGTTTCTGGCTCTCTTCCGGGGTCACCTCGACCGTCACCGTGCGCGCGATCTGCGCCTGCTCGGCGTTCTCGTTCGAGGTCTGGTCAACACCGATCACCCGGAGGTTCTGCAGAATGGTGACGGTTTTCAGCTCTTCATTGCGACCCTGCGTCAGCAGCACGTCGACTCGGTCGCCGGGCGTCACGAAACCACCCACACCGGTCACAGCCGAGACGCTGATCGAAACGGCGCGATTGTTCTGGCCGATGGTCTGAACGATAGTGACCTTCTCACCATATTCCGACACTTTCGACGCCAGCATCAGCTCGCCCTGGTAAAGCGCAGCTTTCGCGCGGCGCGGTTGCTGACCGGCGGACGGCAGCAATTTGTCGAATGAGGTAAAAGCGCCTTTCGGCAGCGCCTCGACCGGCCATTTGATCGAGGTCACCTTCTGGCTTTCGATCGTCTGACCGAAGGGAATATCCTGCGAGGCGACGATGACATTGGTCAGCGCCAGATCCTTGGCCGCGGCCGCTTCGCGTTCATACTTGTTCTGAAAGAAATCGCTGGCGAGATAGGCCGAACCACCGGCTACTGCCAACCCCGCAACAAAAGTGAGCAAAGCAGTGAGGCGCATTTGGTCTTCCTTTCTCTGAAACGATCACAATGATCTTCAATTTCTACTAAGACAACGCAGCAATTCGCGCCGCTTCATCTGGAATTTCACACGGACTACACTCACGTCCTCAAATCTAGAAACGTCAATCACGTGGCGCTTCTGTTAACTCCACACAATTTAGCCGGCGCCCCGATTTCTAGCGAAGCGCCGGCCAGTGTCAGATTGACGCCGACGCGTCAATTAAACTGCGGGTGCGGTGCAATCACCATCGCCGGTTCCGTCGATGCAAGCAGTCGCATCATCCATCTTGCCCTGAACCGCCGTCGAAAGGGTCGACAGAGCAGCGGTACCCACGCCGACGGCGAGGACCAGTGCGATGGCGTATTCGACCAGGGTCACGCCTTCTTCGTCGTTGCGGAAGCGGGCGATCAGGTTCTTCACGTTGAACAGTTTCATTTTCAGTCTCCAATTTTTGCCTAATGACCGGATGATCCGGGAGTTCACTGGCACCCCACCAAGTGTCTGTCCGGGCAGCCAAGTACAGAATAAGGCAAGAATGCGGCGCAAATCATCGGCGCGATGTGCCGATTTTACCCGCTTCGGTTGTATCTTTGCGAAAGTAAGGAGAAATTAAGGCCAAAACCGGTCATCGCGTGACCGATTCCCGTCACATTTGGTTGACGCGGGGGAATCACGGGGACTCAGGCGCCCCAGGTGCGCTCCAGCACCGCCAGCCAGTTGCGATGCGCAAGCTTGGCTATCAGCTCTTCGCCGTAGCCATTTTGGCGCAGCGCGTCGATCAGGCGCGGCAGCCCCGCCGCATCGCCCAGATCGGCGGGTATGGTCGCCCCGTCGAAATCTGACCCAAGGCCGACCCGATCCTCGCCGAGATGCGCGATCAGGTGATCGAGGTGGCGCAAGACGGGCTCCCACCCGGTGAAGGGATCGCCGATCCCGTCGGGGCGCAGGAAGCCCGAGGCGTAGTTCAGCCCCACCAAGCCGTCACTTTCGCGAATCACCGCAAGCTGCCGATCCGTCAGGTTGCGCGACGAGGGCGTGATGGCATGGGCGTTGGAATGGGTGGCGACGAGCGGCGCATCCGAGAGCGCGGCGATATCGTCAAAGCCCTTCTCATTGAGGTGGCTCAGATCCAGCATGATGCGCAGCGCGTTGCATTCGCGCACAAGCGCCTTGCCCGCCGGGGTCAGCCCCTCGCCCGTATCGGGGCCAGAGGGGAAGGCGAAGGGCACACCATGGCCGAAGACCGTCGGGCGCGACCAGACGGGCCCAAGGCTGCGCAGCCCCATCGCGTGCCAGACATGCAGCGCATCGAGGTCGGCGCCGATCGGCTCGGCCCCTTCGAAATGCAGGATCGCGGCGATCTTGCCTGCCGCCATTGCCGCGCGGATATCGGCAACCGAGCGGCAGATCGCCAGATGCCCCGTGCGCTCCATCCACATCAGATGCCCCACCATCGCCATGGCGACGGGCAGCGCCTCGGCCTGCCCGATCAGGTCGGGCAGCGGCAGGCTGAACGGCGGGTTGCGCATGATCGCATCGAAATCCGGATCGTCATGGGCCTGCGGCGAAGGGATATAGACCGCGAAGAAGCCACCGACAAAGCCCCCTGCCCGCATCCGCGGCAGGTCAAGATGCCCCTCGCCGGTCCCGGTCAGCCAGGTGGCCTCGCGCCGCGCGGGGTCGCGCAACAGACGCAGCAGGAAATCGTTGTGGCCGTCAAATACCGGAACTGGCGTGCTCATGCCGCATCCTCGCGTGAATAGCCGACCGAGGCTTGCAGCAGCCGGCGGGTGTAATCTGTCTGGGCGGCGCGGGCGCGCAGGGCGTCGCGCGCCAACTCTTCGACCGCTTGCCCGTGCTGCATGACCAGCAGCCGCTCGCACATATGCGAGACGACGGCGAGGTCATGCGACACGAGGATATAGGTCAGCCCGCGCTCAGCCCGCAGCCGGTCAAGCAGGTTCAGCACCTCGGCTTGGATCGAAGCGTCGAGGGCGGAGGTCGGCTCGTCCAGCAGCAGGATCTCGGGTTCGAGGATCAGCGCGCGGGCAACCGCCACGCGCTGGCGCTGGCCGCCCGAAAGCTGGTGCGGATAGCGAAAGCGGAACCCCTGCCCCAACCCGACCTCTTCCAGAGCGCGCTCGATACGCTGTTCGCGATCGTCGAAGCCCTGAATGGCCAGAGGCTCGGACAGGACCGAGTCGACCGTGTGGCGCGGATGGAGCGAGGCGTAGGGATCCTGGAACACCATCTGGACGCGCCGGTAAAAGGCCGCGTCGCGCGGCACGGGCAAGGGGTTGCCATCGAACGAGATCTCTCCGCCGCTTGTGGGTGCAAGCCCGCAGATCGCGCGCAGAACGGTCGACTTGCCCGAGCCGCTTTCGCCGACGATACCGTAGCTTTCGCCCTTCTCGACGCGAAAGCTGACGCCGCGCACCGCGTGGACCTGCTCAACCCCGCGGGTGAAGGTGACTTCGAGGTCTTTGACATCCAGCATGATACCCTCACTCGGCCCAGGACGCGTCGCGGTCAAGCGTCGGCAAGGGGCGCCGGTCGCCGTCAATCGCGGGCAGGCAATTCAACAGCCCCTGCGTATAGGGGTGGCGCGCTTGCGACAGATCCGAGGCGCGCAACTCCTCGACCACGCGACCCGCATACATGACCAGAACCCGGTCGCAGAAACTGGAAACCAACCGCAGGTCGTGGCTGATGAAGATCAGCCCCATGCCGCGTTCCTGCACCAGCCGGTCGAGGATGCGCAGCACCTCGATCTGGATCGTCACATCCAGCGCCGAGGTCGGCTCATCCGCGATCAGCAGGTCGGGCGCGGAGACCAGCATCATCGCGATCATCGCGCGCTGGCCCATGCCGCCCGACAGCTCATGCGGATAGGCGCGGAAGACGCGCTCGGGGTCGCGGATCTGCACCGCTTCCAGCATTTCAAGCGCGGCGCGGCGCGCCTCGGCGCGCGAAGCGCCATGGGTGCGCAAAACCTCCATCAGCTGCTTGCCCACCGCCATCACCGGGTTGAGCGAGAACTTCGGGTCCTGCATCACCATCGACATTCGCTTGCCGCGCAGGCCGCGCCACTGCCGCGACGAGAGGCCGCGCAGGTCGATCCCGTCGAACTCCAGCCGGTCGGCGGTGGCGGTGCCCGGATGCGGCGTCAGGCCAAGGATCGCGCGCCCGGTCTGCGACTTGCCCGAGCCGGATTCGCCCACGATCCCCAACCGCTCGCGCCCGAGGGTAAAGCTGACGCCGCGCACGACCTCGGCCGGGCCCTGACGGGTCGGAAAGGTCACGCGCAGGTTCTCGACATTCAGCAAGCTCATTTGCGCCCCTTCGGATCAAGCACGTCACGCAGCCCGTCCCCCAGCAGGTTGAAGCCAAGCGAGACGATGAAGATGGCGATGCCGGGCATGGTCGCGACCCACCACTGGTCGATCAGGAAGCGCCGCCCGCCCGCGATCATCGCCCCCCACTCGGGCTGAGGCGGCTGCGCGCCAAGGCCCAGAAAGCCCAGGCCCGCCGCAGTCAGGATGATCCCCGCCATATCCAAGGTGACGCGGATGATCACGGAGGACATGCACAGCGGCACGATATGTTTCCAGATGATCCGCGCCGAGGACGCGCCCTGCAACCGCGTCGCCGCGATGAAATCCGAGTTGCGCACGGTCAGCGTCTCGGCCCGGGCGAGGCGCGCATAGGGTGGCCATGAGGTAATCGCGATGGCGATGACCGCGTTCTCGATCCCCGGCCCAAGGGCGGCCACAAAGGCCAGCGCAAGGATAAGGCGCGGGAAGGCCAGGACAATATCGGTCAGGCGCATCAGAACCGTGTCGATCCAGCCGCCGAAATAGCCCGCCGTCGTGCCGACAAGCAGCCCGATGGGGGTGGCGATCAGCGCAACCAGCACCACGACCATCAGCGTCAGCCGCGTGCCGTGGATCAGCCGCGACAGGATATCGCGCGCCAGATCGTCGGTGCCCAGAAGGTGCCCCGGCGACAGTGGCGGCAGCAGGCGGGTGGTGTTCAGATCCTGCCCGAGGATCGGGTTGTAGGGCGCCAGAACATCGGCCAGTGCCGCGACAATAACAAGCGCCACCACGATCGCCAGCCCGACCATCGCAAGCCAGTTGCCGCGAAAGGCAAGCCAGGTGCGATAGGCCTGCCCCAGCCGGGCCTGCCGACGCGAGGCGGGTTGCTCGGATAAAAGCCATGCGCGGGTGGTCATGATCCCCTCCGCACGCGCGCATCGAGCATCGAATAGAGAAGGTCGGACAAGAGGTTCAGCCCCACGAAGATTGCGCCGATCACAAGCGTGCCGCCAAGCACGGCGTTCATGTCGGCGTTTTGCAGCGAGTTCGTCAGGTATTGGCCCAGACCGGGCCAGGCGAAGACCGTTTCGGTCAGGACCGAGCCTTCGAGCAGACCGGCGTAGCTCAGCGCGATCACCGTCACCAGCGGCACCGCCGCGTTACGCAGCGCATGGACCCAGACAATCCGCCACTCGGGCACGCCCTTGACGCGTGCGGTGACGATATATTCCTGCCCCAGCTCGGCCAGCATAAAGCTGCGCGTCATGCGCGAGATATAGGCCATCGAGAAATAGCCCAGAAGCGACGCGGGCAGGATGATATGCGAGAAGGCATTGCCAAAAGCGTCCCATGCGCCCTGCCGCGCCGTATCCCACAGGTAAAGCCCGGTCTCGGGCGTGAAACTATATTCATAGGCGATGTCGATCCGCCCTGGCCCGGCCACGACCCCGAGCTTGGCATAGAAGATCAAAAGCCCTAGCAGCCCGAGCCAGAAGATCGGCGCCGAATAGCCCACAAGGCCAAGTACGCGCACAAGCTGGTCTGCCCAACGGCCCTGCCGCACGGCAGCCCAGACCCCGGCGGGCACGCCCACCAGCGTACCGATGATGATTGACACCGTCGCCAGTTCCAGCGTCGCCGGAAACACCCGGCGGATATCCTCGACGATCGGTTTCTTGGTCAGGAAGGACGTGCCGAAATCGCCGGTCGCCACTTTCTGGAGCCACATCCAGAACTGCTCCCATAGCGGGCGGTCGAGGCCAAGTTCGTGGAACACCTTGTCATAGACCGATTGCGGCGCGCGGTCGCCCACGACCGCCAGCACCGGATCAACCGGCACGATCCGCCCGATCAGGAATGTCACGAGCAAGAGCCCGAAGAATGTCGCCGCGACAGTCGCTAGCAGGCCCACGGCCCGCCGCAGCCAGAGGGCGCCGCGGCGCCCCCTGTTTTGGGTGAGTGTCGTCATGTCTTACTTCGTCAGATGCGCGAAGGAGTTGTCGTTGAACGACGGGCCGATGATGAAGCCATCGACGTTCTTGCGCATGCCGGAAACCTCGATTTCCTGGAACATGATCACGAAGGGCGAGGTCTGCTGGCTCTCGGTCTGCAACTCGACATACATCTGCGCGCGCTTGGCCGGGTCGGCCTCAAGCATCGCCGCATCGGCCTTGCCGGTCATCTCGGGGATGTCCCAAGCGTTACGCCACGCCAGCGGCTTCGACGCTGCCTCGTCCGAGTTGTCGGGGTTACGCGCAAACGTATCGGCATTGGTGTGAGGGTCCTGATAGTCCGGCCCCCAGCGACCGATATAGATGTCGTGGTTGCGCGCACGATACTTGGTGAGCGTCTGGCCGCCGTCACCCGGGATCAGCTCCAGCTTGACGCCGGCTTCGGCCATGGTCTGCTGGATCGCCTGCCCCATCGCGGTGATCTCGGGCGTGTTGCGCGTATCCATGGTCACGGTGAAGCCATCGGGTACACCGGCCTCGGCCAGCAGTTCCTTGGCCTTCGCCACATCGAGGCTGAACGGGTTGTCGTTCAGCGCGCCCAGGAAGCCCTCGGGCAGGAACGCCTGGTGCACCATGACCTTACCCGCCATGATCGTGTCGGCGATGGTCTGGTAATCGACCAGGTGTTTCATCGCCTGACGCACCTGCGGCTTGGACAAATACTCGTTCTTCTGGTTCAACCCGAGATAGTAGATCGAGCCCTTCGCCCCGCTCTCAAGCTTGATATCGGGATTGTCCTTGAGCGCGGCGATATCCTCGGCCGCGAGGTTGCGGGCGATGTCGATATCGCCTTTCTCCAGCAGCAGGCGCTGCGTCGCGGTTTCGGGGATGTGGCGGTAGATCGCGCGGGCCATCGCCGGCTTGTCGCCCGCGTAATTCTCGTTGCGCTCCAGCACGACCACCTCGTTGGCGCGCCAGTCACGGATCGTGAACGGCCCCGAACCGGCATAGTTGACCTTCAGCCATTCATAGCCGAAGTCGCCGTTGGCCTCGTGCTCCATCACCACCTTCTTGTCCACGACCGATGCGACGGTCGCCGTCAGGCAGTAGAGCACCAGCGTCGGCGCATAGGCCTGGTCCATCTTGAAGTCGAAGCTGTAATCGCCCGTCGCGACGACCATCTGATCGACGTTCTCGGCGTTCAGGCCGAACTGGGTCAGGATGAAGGCGGGCGACTTGTCGAGCTTGACCGCGCGCACCAGCGAAAATACCGCGTCCTCGGCCGTGATCGGGTTACCCGAGGCGAAGGTCCGCCCTTCCTTGATCTTGAACGAGATGGTCTTGCCATCCTCCGAGATGGTCCAGCTTTCCGCGACCTTGCCGAAGATGTTGGTCACGTCCTTCGGGTCGTAGCCAATCAGCGTTTCATAGGTGTTCCCGGCGATCTCGGATGCGGTGAACTCGAATATCTCGGCGGGATCGAGCGAAATGATATCGTCGATCGACCAGGCCTGGACGAGCGTATCGGCAGGGGTTTCGGCCATGAGCGAGGCGGGCGATGCGGTCACAAGCTGTGCGCCAAGCGCCACGCTTGCCAGTAATCGGCTGTAATGCATGGTATCCTCTCTGTTTAGCAGCGACGCGCCCTGGGCGCGTCCGGACCGGTTCATCCGGCCTCCGAATGCGCCGATTAACTGCTTGGTCAAAATTCCTGTCAAGCCAAACCCTGTGTATCGGCACAACAAAATGTTAGCGCGCAAACTGGCGTAGCGGTGCACGGAGGCTGATCAAGACACCTGCCGGGCGTGTCACAGATCTTGATCGCACGCGTGCATTTGCGCCAAGACCTGTCCCTTGCCGCGCGGCTGTGCCTCTACCCCTTTACCGGGTGTTTTGCCTCTATCGCTGCGGGGGCCAGCTTAACCTTGCGCAGATCTTGCCCTATACTCCGGGCCTTCGCCTGATCTGATTTTTTGCCACAAAGGATTGCCATGCTTCGCCGGACCTTCCTGAGCCTCGCCCTTGTTGCCGCCGCTCTGCCCGCGCTTGCGGGTGAACCGATGCCGCGCTTTACCTTTCCCTCGGCCGATGGAGGTGAGATCGACACGGTGGATTGGGCGGGCCATACGGTTCTGGTGACGAACACCGCCTCGCTGTGCGGCTTTGCCCCGCAGCTCGAAACGCTTCAGGATCTGCATGAAGAGCTTGGTCCGAAGGGGCTGATCGTGATCACGGTACCCTCGAACGATTTCAATCAGGAACTAGCCACCGCCAAGGAAGCCAAGAGCTATTGCGCGCTGAACTTCGGCCTTGATCTGCCGATGACCGACATCCTGCACGTCGCCAAGGGCGAGGTTCACCCGTTTTACGCCTGGCTGCGCGACACCGAAGGCTTCACGCCCAGTTGGAACTTCAACAAGGTTCTGATCGGGCCGGACGGGCGTGTCGTCGGAACCTACGGCGCCTTCGTCAAACCCACTTCGCCCAGCCTGCGCAACGCCATCGATAGCCTCATGCCGCAAGGCTGAGAACAGGCGCCTGCCTATTGCACGGAACTGCCACTTTGACGGGGCTTGTCCCTGACCGACCTGCGAAATACATTCACGCCGATGAATGTAAGCCCGGAGCCAACCATGTCTCAGATCGTCATCCTCGGCTCGGGCTTTGCCGCCCTGAGTGCCATCCGCGAGTTGCGCCGCCAGGGCAGCAATGCCGAGATTACCGTGATCTCGCCACGCGATGAGCTGCACTACGTCCCCTCAAGCATCTGGATCCCGGCAGGTGTCCGCAAGGCCGAGAACCTACGCCTGCCGCTGCGCCGCTTCTTCGAGCGTCACAACGTCAAGTTCATCAAGGCCGCGGTGACGGGCCTCAGCGCCGCCGAGAAACGCATCGACACCGACGCAGGCCCGGTCACGGCAGATCAGATCCTGATTGCCACCGGCGGGCGCTTCATCCGCAAGCTGCCGGGGATCGAGCACGCGATCATCCCCTGCGAGGGGATCGCGGCGGCCGAGGCGATGTCCGCGAAGCTGGCGGGCCTTGACGGCGGCACCATCGCCATCGGCATGGCCACGAACCCCAACGAACCCGGTGCGATGCGCGGCGGGCCGATGTTCGAATATCTCTTCATCCTCGACACGCTGCTGTGCCGTCAGGGCCGCCGCGACCGCTTCGAGCTGGTGTTCTTCAGCCCCTCGGACCGCCCCGGCGCACGGCTTGGTGAAAAGGCGGTGGACGGGTTGCTGGTCGAAATGAAGCGTCGCGGGATCGAGACGCGGCTTGGCCACAAGATGGTCCGCATCGACCCCGACCGCGTGGTGACCGAGGGCGGCGAGATCCCGGCCGACCTGATCCTGTTCCAGCCCGGCATGACCGGCCCGGCGTGGCTGGCGCAATCGGATCTGCCGCTGTCGCCCGGCGGGATGGTGCGCGCCGATGCTGGCTGCCGGGTCGAGGGGACCGATGCGATCTGGGTTGCGGGCGATGCGGGAAGCTACCCCGGCCCCGACTGGATGCCCAAACAGGCGCACCAGGCCGATTTGCAGGCCAAGGCGGCGGCGGCGAATATCGCGGCGGTGCTGCAAGGCCGCTCGCCCGATGCGACCTTCGTGGCCGAGCTGATCTGCATCATGGATTCGCTCGACAAGGGGATGCTGGTGTTCCGGCGCGGCAAGCTCAACATCGTGCTGCCCGCGCTGCGGCCGCTACACTGGGTCAAGCGCATGTTCGAGCGCCACTACCTGCGCGCCTTCCGCTAAGCGAAAAGGCCGGCGATCCTGAGATCACCGGCCTTTCAGATCACATGAAGGCGTCGGGCTCCGCGGCCTTCTTCCTGGCCACATATTCGGCCAGCGCCTCGGCGGTGCCGGGGTCGATGTCCGGGGCCTGATACTCGCCCAGCATCTTCTCGACCCGCTTTTCGGCCAGCGCCATGGTGTCGCGCGCGCCTTCCTCTTCCCAGGTCTCGAAGGGCTTGTAGTCAAGCAGGTCGGTCTTCCAGAACGCGGTCTTGAAGTTGGCCTGCGTGTGGCCGCAGCCGAGGTAGTGGCCACCCGGCCCCACTTCGCGCAGCGCATCCATGCCCTGACCGTTCTCGCTCATGTCCACACCGGCCGCAAGGCGGTGCAGGATGCCCAGCTGATCGGCGTCCATCACGTATTTCTCGTAGGACGAGACCAGACCGCCTTCCAGCCAACCGCAAGCGTGCAGCATGAAGTTCACGCCCGACAGAAGGCCGATATTCAGGCTGTTCGCCGTTTCATAGGCCGCCTGCGCGTCGGGCAGTTTCGAGCCGCAGAACGACCCGGCCGAGCGGTAGGGCAGCCCCAGACGCCGGGCCAGCTGACCCGCACCAAGCGTGATCTGCGCCGCTTCCGGGGTGCCGAAGGTCGGCGCGCCCGAGTTCATGTCGATCGAGGTCACGAAGGCGCCGAAGATCACCGGCGCGCCGGGGCGGATCATCTGGCTGTAAGCCACACCCACCAGAACCTCGGCCAGAACCTGCGTCAGCGTGCCCGCAACCGTCACCGGCGCCATCGCACCGCCCACGATGAAGGGCGAGATGATGCAGGCCTGGTTCGCGGCGGCATAAACCTCGAGCGCGTCCATCATGATCGGGTCGAAGGTCAGCGGCGAGTTGATGTTCACCAGCGACGTCATGACCGTGTTCTGGTCGACGAAATCCGAGCCGAACAGGATCTTGGACATCTCGACCGAGTCGACACAGCGCGAGCGCTCGGTCACCGAGCCCATATAGGGCTTGTCCGACAGCGTCATATGGGCGTGCAGCATATCAAGATGGCGCTTGTTCACCGCAACATCGGTCGGCTCGCACACGGTGCCGCCCGAATGGTGAACCCATTTCGACATCTGGCCGAGCTTCACGAAGTTGCGGAAGTCGGCGATGGTGGCGTAGCGGCGGCCACCCTGACGGTCACGCACGAAGGGCGGGCCGTAGACCGGGGCCAGAACCAGGTTCTTGCCGCCGATGGTCACGTTGCGCTCGGGGTTGCGGGCGTGCTGGACGAAGCTCGACGGCGCCGTCTTGCACAGCGAGCGCGCCAGACCGCGCGGCAGGCGCACGCGCTCGCCCTGAACATCGGCACCCACGGCGCGCCAACGCTCCAGCGCGGCGGGGTTATCGACGAAATTGACGCCAATTTCCTCAAGCACCGTCTCGGCGTTGTATTCGATGATCTGGAGCGCCTCTTCGTTCAGGATCTCCATATTCGGGATGTTGCGCTCGATGAAGCGCGCAAACTCGATCTTGGGCGCGGTCCGTTCAGCGCGACGCGCTGCCCCGCCACCGCCCCGAGCCCGACGCCCTGCACCAGCTTGCACAACCGTTTCTTCCATTGCGGCCTCCGCGTGTTCCTTTCCCCAGTTTTAGCGCGAGGGGCGCGGATGCCATGCGCGGATTGCGACCTCAGCGGTAAAGAAGCGACCGCCCCTCGGCGAAAAGGTGGACCTTGGCGGGGTCGGCACCGAGCGTCACGCTGCGCCGCCGCAGGTCACTATGGATGCCCGGAAGCTTGGCGATCATCGTCGGCGCGCCCTCCGCATGGGTGAAGTAGAGCAGCGTCACCTCACCCAAAGCCTCGACGATATCGACTGTCCCGGTGTAGATCCCCTCGCCCTCGGCGGGCACGAAATCCTCAGGGCGCACGCCGATGTTCACTTGTAACCCCATGTCGGTGTCGCGCGTTGGCACATGCGAACGCGCGGTGCCGCCGTTCTTCAGGCGAACGGTGGTGACCTCGCCTGTTCCGATCACCTCGCCGGGCAGCAGGTTCATTGCGGGCGAGCCGATGAACTGCGCCACGAACTCGCTGTTTGGGCGTTCATAAAGCTCCAGCGGCGAGCCGACCTGCGCGATACCCTTGTTGGCCAGCACCACGATGCGCGAGGCCAGTGTCATCGCCTCGACCTGATCGTGGGTGACATAGATCATCGTGCGCTCGGGCATGGCCTCTTTGAGCTGCGCGATCTCGATGCGCGTGGCCACCCGCAGCGCCGCGTCGAGGTTCGAGAGCGGCTCATCGAAGAGATAGACCTTGGGGTCGCGTACGATGGCCCGCCCGATCGCGACGCGCTGCCGCTGCCCGCCCGAAAGCGCCTTGGGCAGGCGGTCGAGATAGGGCGTCAGTTGCAGGATGCGCGCGGCCTTTTCCACCGCAGCGTCGATCTCGGCCTGCGGTTTCTTGGCGATCTTGAGGGCAAAGACCATGTTCTCGCGCACCGTCATATGCGGATAAAGCGCGTAGGATTGAAACACCATCGCAATACCGCGTTGCGCGGGTGGAACATCATTCATGCGCTGGCCGTCGATGAACAGATCGCCCCCGCTGATCCGCTCAAGCCCCGCAATCATGCGCAGAAGCGTCGATTTTCCGCAGCCCGAGGGACCGACGAACACGATCAGCTCCCCCGCCGCGATCTCAAGGTCGATGTCCTTGAGGACATTCACCTCGCCGTAGGACTTGGCGATTTGCTTGAGCGAAAGATCAGCCATTTCGGCCTCCGGGGTTCAAAAGCAGGATGCTCGGCTGCCAAGGGCCAAGGTGAAGCGTGTGATCGGGCAAGGGCCGGGTCGAGCCGATCTCGCCGCCGATGGTGATCCAGTCGCCTGTGGGCACGGTGGTATCGACGGGATGGTCCGAGAGGTTGAAGATGCACAGGATCGTCTCGCCCGCGCTTTCTCGCGCAAAGCGGAGCACGTCGCCCTGAACCTCGATCTGTTTCATAGAGCCAGCCCGCAAAGCATTGTGTTGTTTGCGAAATGCGATGACCCGGCGGTAGTGATGCAGAAGCGCGGCAGGATCAAGTTCCGCCGCATCGGCGGCGCTACGGTGATGCGCCGAGGGCACCGGCAGCCAGGGCCGCGCGGTCGAGAACCCGGCATATACGGCGTCCTTTTCCCAGGCCATCGGTGTGCGACAGCCATCACGCCCCTTGAACTCGGGCCAGAACTCCTTGCCGTAGGGATCTTGCAGATCTTCATAGGCGATCTCGGCCTCGGGCAGGCCCAGCTCTTCGCCCTGATAGAGGCAGACCGACCCCTTGAGGCACATCAAAAGCGTCGCGTAAGCCTTTGCGCCTGCTGGAGTAAGCCCCCAACGCGAAATGTGCCGCACCACGTCATGGTTGGAATAGGCCCAACAGGCCCAACCCTGCGGTGCCACCCGGTCAAGATGCGCGAAGGTGTCGGCGATGAACTGCGCCGATAGCGGTGCGTGACCGGACAGAAGCTCGAACGCATAGGACATCTGCATCCGGTCCTCGCCCGAGGTATATTCGCCAAGGATCTCTAGCCCGCGCTGGCTATCGCCCACCTCACCCACGGCAGCGGCATTGCAGCCATCCATCAGCGTGCGCAATTTGCAAAGAAATTCAACGTTCTTCGGGTGGTTCTTGTCATAGATATGGCGCTGGTGATTGTAGGGATTCACCTTGGGCGCGGTCTGGTCGTTGCGTTCTGCCACCGGCAGGGGCGGATTGTCGCGCAACTGCTCGTCATGCATGTAGAAATTGATCGTATCGAGGCGGAAGCCATCCACCCCGCGCTCTAGCCAGAACTTGGCGACCGCCAGCAATTCCTGCTGCACGGCGGTGCAGTGGAAGTTCAGATCGGGCTGCTGGATCAGGAAGTTGTGCAGGTAATACTGCTCGCGCCGCGAGTCCCAATGCCAAGCGGGCCCGCCGAAGATCGACAGCCAGTTGTTCGGCGCCGTGCCGTCGGGCTTGGGGTCGGCCCAGACATACCAGTCTGCCTTGTCATTGTCGCGGCTCGACCGGCTTTCCTTGAACCACGGGTGCTGGTCCGAGGTATGGCTGAGCACCAGGTCGATCATCACCTTCAGCCCAAGCGCGTGGGCCGTGGCGATCACCTGGTCGAAATCGGCCAGCGAGCCAAACATCGGATCAACGTCGCAGTAGTCCGACACGTCATAGCCGAAATCCCGCATCGGCGAGGTGAAGAAGGGCGAGATCCAGATTGCATCGACACCAAGACTTGCCACATGCGGCAGCCGCCGGACGATGCCAAGCAGATCGCCCACCCCGTCGCCATTGCTGTCCTGAAAGCTGCGCGGATAGATCTGGTAGATCACCGCGCCCCGCCACCAGTCCGGGTCTTTCCGAAGAACGTTCATCAACCACCTTTCACCGAGCCGGCCAGCAGGCCGCGCACCAGGTATTTCTGCATTGCAAAGAAGACGATCAGCGGCACGGCAATCGAAATGAAGGCCGAGGCGGCGAGGATCTCCCAGTCGCCACCGCGCGAGCCCAAAAGCTCTCGCAAGACGCCCGTCATCACCAGTTGTTCCTTGCGGTTGCCAAGGAAGACGGTGGCCACCAGCAGGTCATTCCAGACCCAGAGAAACTGGAAGATCGCAAACGAGGCCAGCGCCGGGAAGCTGAGCGGCAGGATGATCCGGCGGAAGATCTGGAACTCGGTCGCGCCATCGACGCGCGCGCTCTCGATGATTTCGCGCGGCAGGCCGACCATGTAGTTGCGCAACAGGTAAATCGCGAGCGGCAGGCCAAAGCCGGTATGAGCCAGCCAAATCCCCATGTAGCCCTTTCCTAGGCCGATCTCATTGTGGAATTTCAACAGCGGGATCAGCGCGAGTTGTAGCGGCACGACCAAGAGGCCCACGACACCGGCAATCAGCAGCGCGCGGCCCGGAAACTCCATCCACGCCAGCGCATAGGCCGCGAAAGCTGCGATCAGGATGGGAATGATGGTGGCCGGGATCGTGACGGTGAAGGTATTCAGGAACGCCTGCCCCAACCCCTCGGCCCCGATCACGCGGGCGTAGTTTTCAGTCGTGAATTTCGGCGGCGCGGTGGTGGTCAGAAAGATCCGCATCCCGCGTTGGTCGGTGAATTCGGTGGGCGAGGTCAGCCGGTAGCTGCCGTCCTCGGCCACGCTCAGGGCCTGCCCGTCCTTCAACTCGGCCGTATCACCCGGTGCATATGCCGCAGGATCGCGTGAATTCGTGCCCCAGGCGCTCAGGCTCTGGCCCTCGGTCAGCACATTGCCGGCGATGACCCACAGATCGCCCTCCTGCACCTGATCGGCGGCGGTTCCGGCACGCACAAAGTTGCTGGCCTCCGAGGACATGCCCGCACGCCACCAGCCGGAATTGGCGATCTGGTCGCGGTCACGGAACGAGGATACCAGCAAGCCGAAGGTCGGGATCGTCCAAAGCAGGACAAGCGCCAGTGCCGCCAGATTGACCGCCCAGACCAGCCGCGCCCTGGTGCCTGCAATCGCGCTCATCACAGCATCTCCCGGCGGGCGTTGCGGATGTTCCAGACCATGATCGGCGTCACCAGCGCCATGATCACGATGGCAATCGCCGAGCCGCGGCCGTAATCGGGCGCGCCGCGGAACATCCAGTCATACATCAGGTTCGCGAGCACCTGCGTGCCCCACTGGCCGTTGGTCATGACGAAAACGATGTCGAAGACCTTGAGCACGACGATGGTGATCGTGGTCCAGACCACGGCGATCGTGCCCCATATCTGCGGCACCTTGATCTTGAAAAACAGCTGCCAGGGGTTGGCGCCATCAAGGATCGCGGCCTCGATCGTCTCTTCGGGAATGCCGCGCAGCGCGGCCGACAGGATCACCATGGCGAAACCCGTCTGGATCCAGATCAGCACCGCCATCAGGAAAAAGTTATTCCAGAACAGAAGCGTCAGCCAGGTTTCGGGCGGGTTTCCAAGCGAGGTCCAGATCGCGTTCAGCAGGCCGATCTGTTCCTGCCCCTCGGCGCGGTAGTCGTAGATGAACTTCCAGATCACGCCCGCACCCACGAAAGAAATCGCCATGGGCATGAAAATGAAGCTTTTCGCGGCGTTACCCCAGCGGATGCGGTCGGTCACCTGCGCCGCCAGCAGCCCGAAAAAGGTCGAAGCGGCAGGCACTACGAGCAGCCAAAGCATGTTGTTGAAGATCGACTCGCGGAACTTCGCATCGCCCATCAGCCAGCGATAGTTATCGAGCCCGACGAAATCCCGGCTGTCGGCATCCATAAGGCTGCGCCAGGCCGAGTTGATGACGGGATAGACGAGGTAGAGCGCCAGAAACAGCACCGCCGGGCCGATGAACAGCCAGGGGCGGATCATGTTGGCGCGCAGGATGTTGCGCCCCGCATCCTCGCCGCGCGGCGGGTAGAGGCTGTCGAGCACCCAGTTCGACCCCCAGAACCATGCAACGCAGCCAAAGACGCCCGCGACGATGGTTCCGCCTGCAAATAATAGCTGTTCCACAGCGCCCCCCAGAAAAAGGCCGCCCGCGTTTGGCGGGCGGCGCTGGTCTTACTTCAGGGTATCCCAGGTGGCCTGGATCGAGGTGGCAACGTCCCCGGCAGGCTTGCCACCTGCGTAATCGACCATTCCGGTCCAGAACGCGCCCGCACCGATTGCACCCGGCATCAGGTCGGACCCGTCAAAACGGAAGGTCGTCGCGTTCAGCAGAATCTCACCCATCTTCTTGAGCGTCTCGTCCCCGTAAACATCGGTATTCACCCCCTTGTAGGGCGTGACGAAGCCGGTCTGCGCCATCCAGATCTCATGCGCGATGGGGCTTTCGAGGAAGGTGATGAACGCGTCGGCCGCCGGGTTCTCGGTCAGCTTGGCAAACATCGTGCCCGCCCCCAGAACCGGCTGACCCAGATCCATGCCCGCATAGGCCGGGAAGTAGAAGAAATCGGCATCCTGCCCGATCACGGTTCCCTCTGGGAAGAAGGACGGGATGAACGAGGCCTGACGGTGCATGTAGCACTGCGGCGGCGAGGCAAAGAGCCCCTTGGGACTGTCGCGGAAATCGGTCGAGGCCACCGCCCCGGCACCGCCCGCCACGAAGGCATCGTTGCGCGCGAACCAACCGAACGCGTCGATCGCGGCGACGACCTTGGGATCGTCGAACTTGAGGTCATTTTTGACCCATGCGTCGTAATCCTCGGGCGCATTGAGGCGCAGCATCATGTCCTCGACCCAGTCGGTCGCGGGCCAGCCTGTCGCGCCGCCCGACCCCAGACCAATGCACCATGGCGTGCCGCCATCGGCCACGATCTGCTCGGTCAGCGCCTTGAGGTCCTCCATCGTGGCCGGGACTTCGTAGCCCGCATCCTCGAAATTCTCAGGCACATACCACACGAGCGATTTCACATCGGCCTTGTAGGGGAAGGCATATTGATGCGCCTGCCCGTCCGGACCGGTGTAATTGCCGTAAGCCGCCCAACTGTCGCCTGCGGCGTAATTATCCTTGATCCATTGCTCGATGCCATCCGCCAGCGGCTTGAGATGCCCCTTCTTGGCCAGATCGGCCGCCAGCCCCGGTTGCGGGAACACGGCCACATCGGGGGGCGAGCCCGCCTCGGCGTCGATCACGATCTGCTGCTCGAAACTGTCCGACCCGGCATAATCCACCTCGACCCCGGTCGCGGCCTCGAAATAGGCGATCACGCTTTCGACCAGATCCTTGTCCGCCGAGAGCCAGGGCCCCAGAACGGTCAGCTTCTGACCCTTCAGGTCCATCGACTTCAGCGCCTCATAGGACGCCCAGTTGAAACGCGCATCCTCGCCCGGCGCGTATTTGAGATCCTGCGCAGCCGCCGCACCGGCCGCCAGCGCCAGAACCGCTGCGGAAAGATAAAGTGATTTCACCGTTAAGCCCTCCCAGACTCGGCAATGTTCCTTGAAACCGCCGCCAGAGTCGCGTTGCCCCGACTCATTGTCAAAGCGGTTTGGATGCGTGACAGTCGGCCAAACGCTCAAGAAAGTCAATCAAACTGCGCGCCGCAAATGTGCAATAAAACATATGGAAGGTTTTCACCTGCAGAAATTTGTTATCGTTAACATGGACCGATTGACGTCAAACGTGCACACAAGTAATCTCGGTAAATTCCAAACCGCTTTGAACTTTTTTCCTGCGGCGCGACGGAGCTGTGCACGATGAACCTCAAGCAACTGGCGGGCCATTTGGGCCTCTCCCCGACGACAGTCAGCCGTGCACTCAACGGCTACCCAGAGGTCAACGAGGCGACCCGCAAACGCGTGGCAGAGGCCGCACAAACCCATAACTATCGCCCCAATACGCAGGCCAAGCGGCTGGCGACCGGGCGCGCCATGGCGATCGGCCATGTCATCCCGATCTCGACCCAGCATGAGATCGTGAACCCTGTGTTTGCTGATTTCATTTCAGGCGCGGGCGAGGTCTATTCGCGCTCGGGGTATGACATGGTGCTGACCATCGTTCCCGACGATGACGAGGAACGCGCTTATCGCGAGTTACGTTCCAAGGGGAACGTGGACGGGATCATTGTCCACGGCCCGAAAGAGAGCGACAAGCGCGTCGCGCTGCTGAACGATATCGGCCTGCCCTATGTGGTGCACGGGCGTTGCTCGGGGGTGGAAGCGCCCTATTCATGGGTGGACGTGAACAACGCCCGCGCCTTTCAGCGCGCGACCGATTTCCTTCTGGATCTTGGCCATCGGCGCATTGCCCTGATCAACGGCATCGACACGATGGATTTTGCATTGCGCCGGTTGCGGGGCTATTCCGATGCGCTGGCGGCGCGCGATGTTCCGCTGGACCCGCAGCTGATCGTCTCGGGCGAGATGACCGAGGCACAGGGCCATGACACCGCCCGAGACATGCTGCGGCTGCCCGATCCGCCGACCGCCTTCCTGACCGCCTCTCTGCTGTCGGCCATGGGCGCGCGGCGCGGCATCGAGGAGGCCGGGCTGCGCATGGGCCGCGACATCTCGATCCTGACCCATGACGACGAACTGGGCTATCTGCGCAATGGCACGGATGAGCCGATCTTCACCTGCACCCGCTCCTCGGTGCGCGAGGCGGGGCGGCGCTGCGCGCGCATGTTGCTGGACCAGATTGCGCAGGGCGACGCCAGCCCGCGCTCGGAACTGCTGGAGGCGGTGCTGGTGGTCGGGCAATCGACCGGCCCCGTCAGGCGGCAGGGCTGACGATGCTGCCCGGACGCGCCGAGTTCCCACCCGATTTCCTGTTCGGCGTAGCGACATCGTCCTATCAGATCGAGGGGCATTCCTTCGGCGGCGCGGGGCCAACGCATTGGGATAGCTTCGCCGCGACCCCCGGCAATGTGGTGCGCGCTGAGAACAGCGCGCGCGCCTGCGACCATTACCACCGCTGGCCCGAGGATCTGGACCTGATCGCCGGAGCTGGCTTTGACATCTACCGCTTCTCGACCTCCTGGGCGCGGATCATGCCCGAGGGGCGCGGCGCGGTGAATGCCGAGGGGCTGGATTTCTACGACCGACTCGTGGACGGGATGCTGGCGCGCGGGTTGAAGCCCGCGCTGACGCTCTATCACTGGGAGCTGCCCGCCGCGCTGGCCGATCTGGGCGGCTGGCGCAATCGCGACATCGCGGGCTGGCTGGCCGATTTCACCGAGGTTGTCTGCCGTCGCCTTGGAGACCGGATCTGGTCCGCCGCCCCGATCAACGAGCCCTGGTGCGTCTCGTGGTTAAGCCATTTCGAGGGGCACCACGCCCCCGGCCTGCGCGACATCCGGGCAACCGCCCGTGCCATGCACCACGTCCTGCTGGCGCATGGCCGCGCGATCGAGGTGATGCGTGGCCTCGGCATGTCGAACCTGGGCGCGGTGTGCAACTTCGAATTCGCGCATCCGGCTGATGGTCCAAAGGCAGCACAGATCGCCGCCAGACGCTACGACGCGATCTACAACCAGTGCTTCGCCTCGGGCCTTTTCAAGGGCTGCTACCCCGACGCGGTCCTTGAGGGCCTTGGCCCACACATGCCGAAGGGCTGGCAAGATGATTTCGGCGTGATCGGCGCGCCGCTCGACTGGTTCGGGATCAACTACTACACCTGCAAGCGCATCGCCGCCGCCGATACCCCCTGGCCCGCGCTGCAAGAGGTTCCCGGCCCTCTGCCCAAGACCGCCATGGGATGGGAGATCTACCCCGACGGCCTGCATCACTTCCTGACCATGCTGGCGCGCGATTACACCGGAACGCTGCCGCTTTACGTCACCGAGAATGGGTTGGCCTCACCCGACCCGCTCAGCGACGGGAGCATCAACGACCAGATGCGCCTTGGCTATTTCCAAAGCCACCTGGCGGCCTGCCGGCGCGCCATCGCCGATGGCGTGCCGCTGAAGGGCTACATCGCCTGGTCGCTGATGGACAATTACGAATGGGCGCTTGGCTACGAAAAACGCTTCGGCCTCGTCCATGTGGACTTCGAAACCTTGCAGCGCACCCCCAAGGCGTCCTATCACGCTTGGATGAAGGCACTGGAACCCCGCGCATGACCGATATGACCCCTGATCGCTACACGCTTCTGGCCGATATCGGCGGGACCAACACGCGCGTCGCGCTGGCCGAGGGTGGTCGCCTGCTGCCGCAGACCATCGCGCGCTTCGCCAATGCCGGACGCGCCTCGTTCTACCCGATCCTGAGCGAATACATGGCCAAGGAAGGCGTGCGCGACCTTGCCGGGGCCTGTATCGCCGTTGCCGGGCCGGTCTCGGCCGCGGGCGACAGCGCCGAGATGACGAACCTGTCCTGGGTGATCGAGGCTGATGAGGTCGCGCGCGTGACGGGCGCCGAGACGGTCGCGATCCTCAACGACCTTCAGGCACAGGGCCATGCACTGGGCCACCTGCCCGAAGGCGCCACGCGCACCCTGATCGAGGGCGCCCCGGCCGAGGCAGGCGCAAGCCGCCTTGTGGTCGGGGTTGGCACCGGGTTCAACGCGGCCCCCGTGCATGAGGCTCCGGGCGGGCGCATCGTCGCCGCCTCCGAATGCGGCCACGCAGCCCTGCCCGTTCAGGATGCCCGCGACATGGCGCTGATGGAATTCGTGCATAGCGCGCATGGCTTTGCCGCCGTCGAAGACGTTCTGTCGGGCCGTGGGTTCGAACGTGTCCACGCTTTCGTCACCTCTGAGGCCGGGGCCCGCGCCGACATTCCCGCCGCGCAGATCATGGCGGCGATGCAGGCGGGCGACCCGCTTGCGCAGGCCACCGGACGGCTCTTCGTGCGGATGTTGGGCATGGCCGTGGGCGATCTGGCGCTGATCCACCTGCCCTTCGGCGGGCTATACCTGTGCGGCGGCGTTGCCCGCGCCTTCACCCCCTGGCTCGAGCAGTTCGGCTTTGCCGAGGCATTCCGGGCCAAGGGCCGCTTCTCGGTGCTGATGGCTGAATTCCCGGTGCAGGTCATCGAAGATGACTACGCGGCCCTGACCGGCTGCGCGACCTACCTTCAGGCGCTGCGCGGGCGCAAGTAAGCAGGCCGCGCGCGATTTGCCGCATTCCGCGACGCGACGCCTTCGCCAATCTTTGCCCCAAGACCCGGATCAGGTTGGGTCGTTCGAGCAAAGGAATAGCAATGAAATCAGGCAGCGCTTCACTTCTCGGCCCGCTCACGCTTGGCGCGCTTCTATTGGGCAGCGCGGCGATGGCGGGGCACAACACCCCTTTGGCGTCCGAGGATGACTCGGTCCTGAGCCAGTATCATGAGGAAAACCTCGCCCAAAGCATCGATACCCCCGGCGAGGATGAGATGCTTGGCGTGATGGTGCAGAATGCGCGTGGCAAGCTTGAGGACAGCCTCGGCCACGAGCGCCAGTCCGGCACCGGGCGCCGCTAAACGCCCGCGCTCCGCCTCTTCCGGCGGGTTTTGCTTTTCAACGCGGTGCGACGCCTCGTCATCTCGTTTTTTCGCTTATGCGCATATACGCATGAGGGAAAGGAGGCCGCGATGATCCAGTTTCTGACAGCCTTGGCCGAGCCCACGCGCCTCGCGGCGCTGCAAATCCTCTGGGATCACGGCGAGCATTGCGCCTGCGAGTTGATGGAGCGCCTTGGCGCCACGCAAAGCCGGGTCTCGCGCCATATGCAGGTGCTCAAGCAGGCCGGGCTGATCACCGACCGGCGTGACGCGCAATGGGTGCGCTACCAGATCAACCCGGACCTGCCGCCCGAGTTGCACAACGCGCTTTCCGCCATTCTCGCGGCAGCGCAATCGGAAAGGAGTGCGGCATGAGCGTTCTTTCCCACGACACCCCCCGAAAACCCCTGCCCGCCTGGGGCTGGAGCGCAGCCGTTTTCGTCGCAGCCGTCCTGTGGTGGGCCATCTATCGCCAGCTTCCCGCCCTGTCCGAGGCGCTCGTCGCGCGCTTGCCTGTCGAGCGCCACAGCCACCTGGGCGAGGCGCTGGCCTTCTTCTTCTACGACGTGCCCAAGGTGATGATGCTGCTGGCGCTGATTGTCTTTGCCATGGGCGTCGTGCGCAGCTTCTTCAGCCCCGAGAAAACCCGCGCCGCGCTTGCGGGCAAGCGCGAGGGGCTGGCCAATGTGACGGCGGCGGGCCTTGGGGTGCTGACGCCGTTCTGCTCGTGCTCGGCCGTGCCTCTGTTCATCGGGTTTGTCTCGGCCGGTATTCCGCTTGGGGTGACATTTTCCTTCCTGATCGCCGCGCCTATGGTGAACGAGGTCGCGCTAATCCTGCTGATCGGATTGGTCGGCTGGAATGTGGCGCTGATCTACCTCGGCTTCGGGCTGGCGATTGCCATCGTCGCGGGCTGGGTGATCGGGCGGCTGCACCTTGAGGGCTGGTTGCAGGACTGGGTACGCGACATCCACGCCGGCGCGACCGATCCGGTCGAGGATGAGGCCCTCACCCTGCCCGACCGCTACCGGAGCGGGCTGGATTCGGTGCGCGAGATCTTCGGCAAGGTCTGGCTCTGGATCATTCTCGGGATCGGGATCGGTGCGCTGATCCACGGCTATGTCCCCGAAGAACTGATGGCCCGCGTGATGGGCAGCGGTGCCTGGTGGTCGGTGCCCGCGGCCGTGCTGATGGGTGTGCCGATGTATACGAACGCCGCGGGCGTCATCCCCATCGTCGAGGCCCTGCTCGGCAAGGGCGCGGCGCTTGGCACGGTTCTGGCCTTCATGATGTCGGTCATCGCGCTCAGCCTGCCCGAGATGATCATCCTCAAGCAGGTTCTCAAATTGCGCCTGATCGCGGTGTTCGTCGGCATTGTCGCCAGCGGCATCCTCGCGGTCGGCTTCCTGTTCAATGCCCTGTTTTAAGGAGGGAAAAATGAAGGACATCAAAGTGTTCGGCCCCGGCTGCAAACGCTGCGCCACCACCGAAGATATGGTCCGCGCCGCCGCCGCGAAACTGGGTATCGAGGTCAGCGTCGAGAAGGTCTCCGACATGGCCGCCATTGCCCGCGCGGGTGTCATGTCCACCCCCGGCATCAGCATCGACGGCAAGTTGGTCCATGCGGGCGGGTTGCCCGACCCGGCCAAGCTGGAAGGCTGGCTCTCGGCCTGATCCGCAAATAAATCGGCCCCCCTCTCTGCGGAGGGGGGCCAGTTTCGTCGATCAGGCTCTTTGGTTCACCGCCCGAGGTGTATCTTGGTTTCGCCTGGGCCTTCTCGACGTCTGGGGCGAGCGCACCCGCCCCGGAACTCAGTTCATTCGCAGCGCCTGCGCGGCGCTGAGGAAGGTCACGGTGGTCGCCGCGCCATGCATGCGGATATCGGCCACGTCCATCGGGCAGCGGTCCAGATCGCCGCCCAGAACCTCGATCGAGACGCCGCCGCCGAAGGTGGCATCCAGCACCGAGGTCAGCGCCTCGCCTGCCAGCTCCGCCTCGATCCCGCCCGCGATACGCCGCGTGGCCATGGGGACAATCCGCTTGTTTCCGACGATCAGCTCCACCGAGCACTTCCTTCTATTCACAGGCCCATCGAGATTTGCGATGCGCCGTCTTTCCATCGGGGCATCCCCCCCGCCGTTTCGTCGGGGCCCCGGCCGAACCGGAACCCCTACCCCTTAGGAGCAACCGCTGGTCGCCCCGCAGGTGTTGCATTTCATGCAGGTGCCGTTGCGCACGAGCGTGTAGTTGCCGCACTCGCCGCAGGGGTCGCCCTCATAGCCCTGCATCTTGGCTTTGGTGCGCGCGTCCATGCTGACCACGCCCGAGGAAATCGCCGTCGAGGCCGAGGCGCCTACCGCCATCGCGGTTTCCGGCACCAGCGTGTTCAGCGCGGTCACAGGATCGGTCGCACCCGCGAAGGCCGTCGCACCCGCGCCCCCGCCTTGCAGCACGATGAGTTCCTGCGGCAGGCGCTTGCGCAGATAGCCCGTCGAGGAAATCTGACGCAGCACCTCAAGCGACTTCGAGGCCGCCGTCTCGCTCACCGGCTCGACGTTGCGCTTGCCTTCGCCGACACCACCGCCCAGATCGTCGAAAGACGTGCCCTGCGGCTTGATATGCGCAAGATCGGTGCGGTCGAGATAGGACACGGCCAGTTCGCGGAACACATAATCGAGGATCGAGGTCGCGTTCTTGATCGAGTCGTTGCCCTGCACCATGCCCGCGGGTTCGAACTTGGTGAAGGTGAAGGCGTCCACGAACTCTTCCAGCGGCACGCCGTATTGCAGGCCAACCGAAACGGCGATGGCGAAGTTGTTCATCATCGCGCGGAAGCCAGCGCCTTCCTTGTGCATGTCGATGAATATCTCGCCAAGCTGGCCGTCCTGATACTCGCCGGTGCGCAGGTAGACCTTGTGGCCACCGACCACGGCCTTTTGCGTGTAGCCCTTGCGGCGCTCGGGCAGCTTTTCGCGGTGCGAGCGGACGATCTCCTTGACGACGACCTTCTCGATGATCTTCTCGGCCAGAGTCACGGCTTTTTCTTGCTGCGAACCGCTGGCGAGGATTTCCTCGGCCTCGTCATCATCCTCGACCAGCGCGGAGGCCAGCGGCTGCGACAGTTTCGAGCCGTCGCGGTAAAGCGCGTTGGCCTTGATGCCAAGCGACCAGCTCAGCTCGTAGGCGGCCTTTACATCCTCGATCGAGGCCGAGTTCGGCATGTTGATCGTCTTCGAGATCGCGCCCGAGATGAACGACTGCGCGGCGGCCATCATGCGGATGTGGCTTTCGACCGAGAGGTACCGCTTGCCCTTCTTGCCGCAGGCATTGGCGCAGTCGAAGACGGCATAATGCTCGGTGCGCAGGAAGGGCGCGCCTTCCAGCGTCATCGTCCCGCAGACATGGTCATTCGCGGCTTCGATCTGTGCGCGGGTGAAGCCCAGGTGACGCAGCAGGTCAAAGGTCGGGTCGTTCAACTTCTCGGCGGGGATGCCGAGGGTCTTGGTGCAGAAGTCTTCGCCGAGCGTCCACTGGTTGAACACGAAGCGGATGTCGAAGGCCGAAGGCAGTGCGGCTTCAACCTTCTCGATCTCACGCGCGCCGAAACCGTGGCCGATCAGCGCTGTGTGGTTGATGCCCGCGCAATTGCCAAGCGTGCCATGGCCGACCGCATAGGCGATGATCTCTTCGATCTGCGACGAGCTGTAGCCGAGTTTTTCCAGCGCCGCCGGAACCGAGCGGTTGATGATCTTGAAGTAGCCGCCACCGGCGAGCTTCTTGAACTTGACCAGCGCGAAATCGGGCTCGATCCCGGTGGTGTCGCAATCCATCACAAGGCCGATGGTGCCGGTCGGCGCGATGACCGAGACCTGCGCGTTGCGGAAGCCCCATTTCTCGCCCAGCACCAGCGCCTCGTCCCAGGCGTTGCGGGCCAGCGCGACCAGCGACTGATCGGGGCAGCTTGCGGCATCGAGCGGGACCGGCTGAACCTCAAGCGCCTCGTAGCCCGCGTCCTTGCTATAGGCGGCGGCGCGGTGGTTGCGGATCACACGCAGCATATGCTGGGCGTTCTTGGCATAGCCCGGGAAGGCGCCCAGTTCAGCTGCCATCTCGGCCGAGGTCGCGTAGCTTACGCCGGTCATCAGCGCGGTCAGCGCGCCGCACAGCGCCCTGCCCTCGTCCGAGTCGTAGCCAAAGCCCATGTTCATCAGCAGCCCGCCGATGTTGGCGTAGCCCAAGCCAAGCGTGCGGAAGTCATAGGACCGCTGCGCGATCTCCTGGCTCGGGAACTGCGCCATCAGGACCGAGATTTCCAGCGTGACGGTCCACAGGCGCGTGGCATGCACATAGGCCTCGGCGTCGAAAACGGCGTCCTTGTAGAAGGTCAGCAGGTTCATTGAGGCCAGGTTGCAGGCCGTATCGTCCAGGAACATATATTCCGAGCACGGGTTCGAGCCGCGGATCTCGCCATCCTCGGGGCAGGTATGCCATTCGTTGACGGTGTCGTGGAACTGAATGCCCGGATCGGCGCAGGCCCAAGCGGCGTGGCCAACCTGATCCCACAGTTCGCGCGCCTTCACGGTCTTGGCGACCTTGCCATCGGTGCGGCGCACCAATTCCCAATCGGCATCATCCTTGACCGCCTTCAGGAAGGCATTGGTCACGCGCACCGAGTTGTTCGAGTTCTGGCCCGAGACCGAGATATAGGCCTCCGAGTCCCAGTCGGTGTCATAGGTCGGGAATTCGATCGAGGCATAGCCCTGCCGCGCGTACTGCAGCACGCGGTTGATATAGGTCTCCGGGATCAACATGCGCTTGGCCGACTTGATCGCCGCCTTCAGCGCCTCGTTCTTGGCCGGATCATAGGCGTCGGCCACTGCCCCATCCCACAGACCGATCGCCTCGAAGATCTTGTTCAACTCGCGCTCGTGCATCTTCGAGCCGGCCACCAGCGAGGCGACCTTCTGCTCTTCGATGACCTTCCAGTTGATGAACTGCTCGATATCGGGGTGATCCATGTCGCAGATCACCATCTTGGCCGCGCGGCGCGTGGTACCGCCCGACTTGATCGCGCCCGCCGCGCGGTCGCCGATCTTGAGGAAACCCATCAGGCCCGACGACTTGCCGCCGCCCGACAGCTTCTCGCCCTCGCCGCGCAGGCTGGAGAAGTTGGTACCGGTGCCCGAGCCGTATTTGAACAGGCGCGCCTCGCGGACCCAGAGGTCCATGATGCCGCCCTCGCCCACCAGATCGTCCTTGACTGACTGGATGAAGCAGGCATGGGGCTGCGGATGCTCATAGGCCGAGGCCGATTTGGTCAGCTTGCCGGTCTCGTGATCGACGTAGAAATGCCCCTGCGACGGGCCGTCGATGCCATAGGCCCAGTGCAAGCCGGTGTTGAACCACTGCGGGCTGTTCGGCGCGGCCATCTGCTCGGCCAGCATGTAGCGCATCTCGTCGTAATAGGCGCGGGCGTCTTCCTCGGTCGAGAAATAGCCGCCCTTCCAGCCCCAGTAGGTCCAGGCGCCAGCGAGACGGTCGAAAACCTGCTTGGCCGAGGTCTCTCCCACGATGCGCTGATCCTCGGGCAGCTTTTCCAGCGCGGCGGTGTCGGGAACCGAGCGCCACAGGAATTCGGGCATGCCCTTTTCCTTGACCTTCTTCAGCGCCGCCGGGACACCCGCCTTGCGGAAGTATTTCTGGGCCAGAACGTCCGAGGCAACCTGCGACCAGCCCTCGGGAACCTCGACATGCTCGTTTCGGAACACGATCTTGCCGTCGGGGTTACGAATCTCCGATGCGGTCGTCGTGAAAGCGATCTCGCCGTAGGCGCCGGTTTCTGCTGCCGTGAACTTGCGTTCGATCTTCATCTGCCCTGTCCCATACACTTTTAAAATCCGTGCTGCCCGTGCCGCAGCCAAGACTTCCCCGCCCCTCTGCCGACGCAAGAGAGTTGGCCCGACCGCACCCGATCGACCTGAAAGTGAGGATTCTGTCCCGCCCGCCGCCGCCACTATATCTGGTGGCTTCACGACCCGCTCACACAAACTGACGTAGCACGCCGGGGCGGTCAACAAATCTTTCCTTCCCTCGAAGGCGATTTTTCAGTTGACGGGTTCCCGCGCAAGAGCCCCCAAAAGGCGATTTTGATTCATCCACAGGGGTCAGAAAGATGCCGCGCCGCAGCAAGTCTGCGGATTCCCTTGTTTCACGCGCTTTTGCGGCGCAGAAATGACAATCTGGATAAACTTCATCCACAGCACACAATATCTTGTGGATAGAGCGAAAATTGTGGCCCTGAAATCACGCATCGTGCTCGGGCGGTGCCCGATTGACCAAAATTTGCGCATTTTCAGTGGAAATGGTCGGGGCGAGAGGATTCGAACCTCCGACCTACGGTACCCAAAACCGTCGCGCTACCAGACTGCGCTACGCCCCGACGCGCCCTTCCTAACCGCACATGCGCCCGAGGAAAAGAGGCTAGTCGCAGCGCCACGAAGCACGCGTCTGATCCAGCGCGGGATGGGCCAGCTCGGCCCCCGGCACGATGCCGATCCGGGCGGCCAGCCCGCCATTGATCTCAAGCACCATCAGGACGGGGTGTTTCGAGGGAATCGGTGTCTCGTCATGCGGCTTGGCATTGGCATGCACCGAGACCACCCGCCCCGACGCATCGATAAAGATCATGTCCAGGGGAATGAGCGTATTGCGCATCCAGAAGGCGACCTCGTGCTCAGCCTCATAGACGAAGAGCATCCCTGCCCCGGCCGCCATCTTCGAGCGGCCCATCAGGCCCTGCGCGCGCTCTTCCGCATCATCGGCGATCTCGATCGAGAAGCGCGCCTCGCGCCCGTCGGGCAGACGCAACAGGGCGACATCCTCGCGGCAAGGCGCGGCGAGTGCCCCGCCAACCGAGGCCAGATAGATAAGCGCTCCTAGCGCCCCTGACGCAATGCGGCTTCCCACGACACCACCTGGGCCGCCATGCGGCCACGCTTGCCCTCGATCACGCGCAGACAGATCGCCTCGCCCGGAGCCAGATCGGAAAAGCCCGAGCGGCGGAGGACCTCGATATGCACAAATACATCTTCGGGGCGCCCAAAGACGTTCGCAAACCCGAATCCCTTTACCTTATCGAACCATTTGACGCGTGCGGGTTCCAGCGGAAGCGCCGCGATCTCGGCGGGGTCGGTCTCGCCCAGATCCTCGATCGGTGCGGGTTTCTCTTCGCTCTCTGGGGGTTCGATCTCCAGCACCTCAACGGCCTGCGCCCCGCGCGGAGTCGCCTGCACCAGCACCCGAATCCCCGCGTTGTCGGCGACCGAGCCCTGGCCGAAGTTCCGCAGCACATTGGCATGAAGCAGGATGTCCGGCCCCCCGCCGGAGTCCAGAATGAAGCCAAATCCTTTGACAGGGTCGAACCATTTCACCTTGCCGGTGACTTCCTTGGTTTCGAAGTGCTGTTCGTTCATTCCAGTGATCCGCTTCCGGCTTTGCGCCTTGTTATGTGTCTGGACAGGTCAGGTCTGCCCACTCTCACACGACACACGCCGGATTCAAGCGAAAAAACTTAGAATTGTTCTCGGCCGTCATTTCACGAAGCGTGAAATTCAGGGGTTCAACCGCAGGATTTCCCATGCAGAATTCGAGTCCGGGCGGCGCCAGCGGAACCTGTCATGCAGACGAAATGCGCCGTCAGCCCAGAACTCGATCTCAAGCGGGGTGATGCGAATTCCCCCCCAGAACGGCGGGCGCTTGGGGTTCGGGCCATGCGTTGCGGTGACCTTGGCGACCTCGGCCATCAGGGCCGTGCGCGAGGCCAGCGGCTGGCTTTGATCCGACGCCCAGGCCCCGAGCCGCGACTTGAGCGAGCGCGACGCATAATAGGCGTCCGCCTGCGGCCCCTCCTCGCGCGAGGTCAGGCCGCGCACCCGGATCTGGCGGCGCAGGCTTTTCCAATGCATCACGAAAGCGGCCTTGCCCGCCTGCTCGATCTCGACACCTTTGGCCGAGCCGTAGTTCGTATAGAAGACGAAGGCCCCGCCCGAGGGCGCGCTCTGCGCCTCAATCTCTTTCAGCAAGACCATGCGCACATTGGGCAAACCATCGGCGTCGACACTGGCCAGAGCGATCGCATTGGGGTCGTTGATCTCGCTCTTCTCGGCCTCACTCAGCCAAGCCTGCGCGATGGCAAACGGGTCTTCCCCCGCGAAAATTCCCGATCTGTCGCTCATGACGCCCCCGCTTCCGTAACGTACTCATGATAGTGGCTCTCGGCCTTGTCGGCCTTGATGCGTCTCAAGCTTTCGCCTAATGCTGGCGCACTTACCAGAGGGAAGCGAGGGAAACCCGAGATGTCGAACAACCTGATGGCGGGCAAGCGCGGCCTTATCATGGGCCTTGCCAACGATAAATCCATCGCCTGGGGTATCGCCAAGGCCTGCGCCGATGCGGGCGCCGAGCTGGCTTTCTCCTACCAGGGCGATGCGCTGAAAAAACGGGTGGAGCCGCTGGCCGCCTCGCTCGGCACGCCCCTGCTCTTTGAATGCGACGTGGCCGACGAGGCCAGCATGGACGCTCTGTTCGAGGGGCTGAAGGAAACCTGGGGCACGATCGACTTCGTCGTCCACGCGATCGGCTTCTCGGACAAGAACGAGCTGCGCGGCCGCTATGTCGACACCTCGCGCGCCAATTTCGGCATGACGATGGACATTTCGGTCTATTCCTTCACCGCTGTCTGCGCTCGCGCTTCGGCGCTGATGCCTAATGGCGGCTCGCTGCTGACGCTGACCTATTACGGCGCCGAGCAGGTCATGCCGCATTATAACGTGATGGGCGTGGCCAAGGCGGCGCTGGAGGCCTCGGTCAAGTATATCGCCGAAGATCTCGGCAAGGTCGGCATCCGCTGCAACGCGATCTCGGCCGGTCCGATCAAGACGCTGGCCGCCTCGGGCATCGGCGATTTCCGCTACATCATGAAGTGGAACGAGCTGAACTCGCCCCTGCGCCGCAACGTGACGCAGGAAGAGGTTGGCAAGGCCGCGCTCTATCTGCTGTCGGATCTGGGTTCGGGCACCACGGGCGAGAACCTGCATGTGGACGCGGGCTACCATGTCGTCGGCATGAAGGCGGTGGACGCGCCCGATATCGACGTTGTCACGGGCCGTAAGGACTGAACCATGACGCTGGCCGCTTTTGTTGCGATCTATTTCGTGCATCTCGCGGCGGCGATCTCGCCCGGGCCGGCGGTTCTGCTGGCGGCCCGGACCGGCCTGCGCGAAGGCTTTGCGCGCGGCTCATGGCTGGCGGTGGGCATCGGCCTTGGCGCCTGCATCTGGGCCTTCGCGGCGCTGTTCGGCCTTGCGATCCTGTTCCGCGTGGCCCCGGCCCTGCTGACCGCGCTGAAGTTCGCAGGGGCGGCCTATCTGATCTATCTGGCCTACAAGATGTGGCGCCACGCCCCCGAGCCGCTGGACGATCGCATGTCCGAGGTGGTTTCCACCCGTTCGAACCTTGGCCTTGTGTGGCAGGGGATCGCGACGCAACTGGCCAACCCCAAGCCCGCGGTCTTTTTCGGCACGATCTTCCTGACCTTCGTGCCGCCGCATGCGCCGATCTGGGCCTATGCCCTGATCCTGCTGATCATTTTCGTGAATGACGCGGGCTGGAACGTGATCGTCGCGCGGATCTTCTCGCTTGAGCGGACGCGGCGCGGCTATCTGAACCTGAAAACCACGATCGACCGGATCTTCGGGGGCCTTCTGGCGGCCCTCGGGGTGAAGCTCGCGCTGACGTAGGAGCCTGCCATGAATGACCGTCTGCCGCATGAGAAGGGTTTTCACGTAAGCTGGGACCAATTGCACCGCGACGCGCGGGCGCTGGCGTGGCGGCTTGACGGCAAGGGGCCGGATGCGGGCGCGTGGAAAGCAGTCGTGGGCATCACCCGCGGCGGGCTGGTGCCGGCCGCCATCGTCGCGCGCGAGTTGGACATCCGAGTGGTCGATACGATCTCGGTGAAAAGCTACAGCCACCAGACGCAGCGCGAGCCTGCGGTGATCAAATCCCCGCAAGCGGATCTCATGGGCGATGGTGAGGGCATCCTGATCGTCGATGACCTCGTCGACTCGGGGCGCACGCTGGAACTGGTGCGCCGCCTCTATCCCAAGGCGCATTTCGCCACGGTCTACGCCAAGCCCAAGGGCCGCGAGCAGGTGGATACCTTCATCATCGAGGTCAGCCAGGACACCTGGATCTTCTTCCCCTGGGACATGGCTCTGCAATACGTCCAGCCCTATCGCGGCACGGATTCCTGATAGGCGCCCATATCGGCGCCTTCCAGCACTGGCTGTTCAAGACAAACCAACGGACCAAAGCGGTCTTCGGGCGTGGTTCTGCTAATGCTCGCCCTGACCTCACACGAATGGCGTGTGCGCCGGGGGCTTTCCTTCGGCGGGCGCTGACCCTAGGCTCGGCCCCGAGTCCCCTCGGAGCCGCATCATGACCCTCTTCCCGCTCAACCCCGCGCTGGCCGCGACCTTCCCGCCTCCGGTGATGGAGGCACGGCGCTGGCTCGACGGGGTGGTTTTCTCGCCCGAGCGCCCGCTGATCAACGTGAGCCAGGCCGCGCCGGTCGACCCGCCGCCCGAACCGCTGCGCCGCGCGATTGCCGAGGCCGCGCTGACCAACCCCGCCGCGCATCTTTACGGGCCGGTTCTTGGTCTCGACGATCTGCGGCTGGAATTGGCGCATCAGTGGTCGGAGGCTTACGGCGGCACGATCCACCGCCGTCAGGTGGCAATCACCCAGGGCTGCAACCAGGCCTTCTGCGCCGTGATGGCGACGCTGGCGGGTCCGGGTGATGAAGTCCTTCTGCCAACGCCTTGGTATTTCAACCATAAAATGTGGCTTGATATGAGCTCGGTGAAGGCCGTGCCGCTGGCGACCGGCCCCGATCTGCTGCCCGATCCCGAACATGCGGCGGCGCTGATCACGCCACGCACGCGCGCGATTGTTCTGGTGACGCCAAACAATCCGGGCGGGGTCGAATATCCGGCCACCCTTGTGCGCGCCTTCTACGAGCTGGCGCAGGCGCGCGGCCTTGCGCTGATCCTTGATGAAACCTACCGCGATTTTGACGCCCGCAGCGGCGCACCGCATGACCTGTTTGCCGACCCGGACTGGGACGAGCGGCTGATCCATCTCTACAGCTTCTCGAAGGCCTACCGGCTGACCGGCCACCGCGTTGGCGCCATCGTCGCCTCGGAAAGCCGGCTGGCCGAAGTCGAGAAGTTCCTCGACACGGTCGCGATCTGCCCCAACCAACTTGGCCAGATCGCGGCGCTCTGGGGGATGCGCAACCTGCGCCAGTGGGTCGCGGGCGAGCGCGCCGAGATCCTTGCCCGGCGCAAGGCGATGACCGAGGGGCTGGCCACCCTGCCCGGCTGGCGCACGCTTGGCTGCGGGGCCTACTTCGCCTATGTCGAACATCCCTCGCCCCAGCCTTCGCCCGAATTCGCGCAGCGGCTGGTGAAAGAGGCGGGCGTGTTGCTGCTGCCCGGCACCATGTTCATGCCCTCTGACGACCCCGCCGGACAGCGCCAGTTGCGCATCGCTTTTGCCAATGTGGATGCCGCCGGGATCGCGCAATTGATGGAACGGCTGGCCCAAGCGACGCCCTGAGCCTTGCGGCCCTTACCGCAAAGCCCTAAACACCCCAAAACGACCGGAAATGAGCGGGAGGACGCCCCATGTCGAACAAGCTGCGTAGCCATGGCAAGAGCGTGGTTGTCTGGGTGCTGCTGGCGATGCTGATACTGGGCCTTGGCGGCTTCGGCATGACCAACTTCGGCGGGCGCACGACCGCGATCGGTTCGGTCGGCGAAACCGAGATCCCCGTCAACGATTACGCCCGCGCGCTGCGTGACGAGATGAACGCCGCCACCGCCCAGATCGGCCGCCCCTTCACCATTGCCGAGGCCAAGCAAATGGGCCTCGACCGTCAGGTGCAGGGCCGGATGTTTGGTCAGGCCGCCGTCAGTGAGGCCGCGCGCAAGATCGGCCTGTCGGTGGGCGACGCCGAGATTCACCGCCAGATCACCCAGGCGCGCGCCTTCCAGGGCCTCGACGGAAAGTTCGACCGCGAGACCTACCGCCTCGCGCTGCGCCAAGAGGGGTATACCGAGGTGCAGTTTGAAGAGCGACTGCGCGCCGATGCAGCGCGCTCGATCATGCAGGCGGCAGTGGCTGCGGGCGTGAAGGCGCCGGCCGGTGTGGTCGATGCCTACGCGACCTACCTGACCGAAGAGCGCACGATCTCTTATGCGGAGGTCACCGGGGCCGATCTGACCGAAACCGTCCCCGAGCCGACCGAAGAGACGCTCAGGGCCTGGCATCAGGACCATGCAGCCGATTTCACCCGCCCCGAGCTGCGCGAGATCAGCTACGTTTGGCTCTCGCCCGAGATGATGGCCGAGAAGGTGACGCTCGACGAGGCCGCCCTGCAAGCTGCCTATGAGGCGCGCAAGGACGACTATGTGCAGCCCGAAAAACGCATGGTCGAAAAGCTGGTTTACCCGACGACCGAAGAGGCCGCGGCCGCCAAGGCGCGCCTTGACGCGGGCGAGGTCAGCTTTGCCGATCTCGCCGCCGAGCGCGGCCTGACGCTTGACGATATCGATCTGGGCGAGCCCGCTCAGGAAGACCTTGGCCCGGCGGGCGAGGCCGTATTTGCGCTGGAAACCCCCGGCGTCGTCGGCCCGATCGACACCGACCTTGGCCCGGCGCTCTTCTCGATGAACGCGATCATCGCAGAGCAGAACACGACATTCGAGGAAGCGCGCGAGGAACTGTCGGCCGAGGCCCGCATGGACCGCGCCCGTCGCCTGATCGACGAAGCCAGTGCCGATCTTGAGGATCGTCTGGCCGGTGGCGCCACGCTTGAGCAGATGGCCGATGAGACCGATATGGAACTCGGCCATATCTCGCTGGCACCCGATACCGATGAGGGCCTCGCGGGCTACGAAGCCTTCCGCGATGCCGCCGCAACCGTGACCGCCGAGGATTTCCCGGAACTGGGTTCGCTTGACGATGGCGGCGTGTTCGCTCTGCGCCTTGACGGTATCACCCCGGCCGCGCTGTTCCCCTTCGAAGAGGTGCGCGATCGGGTCATCGACAGCTGGCGCGCGGCCGAGACGGCGAAACTCAAGCGCGCCCGTGCCGAGACCATCAAGGCTGCGGTCGAGGGCGGTGCCACGCTCGGCTCGCAGGGTGTGCTGGTGAACACCGTGGGCGCACTCCAGCGTTCGAGCTTCATCGAGAACGTCCCCGCGACGCTCGTGGACACCGCCTTCGACACCGCGCCCGGCAAGGCTGCGATCGTCGAGGGTGGCGGCAAGGTCGTTGTGGTGAAGGTCGAGGGCGTGCATGCTGCCGACAGCGCCGCCGAAGAGGTCGCGCAGATCCGCGAACTGCTTGAGGTGCGCCTTGCGCAGTCGGTGGCGAATGACCTGCTGGACTTCTACGCCCGCGCCGCTCAGGCCGAAGCAGGCATGACGATCGACAGCACCGCGATTAACGCGGTGCAAGCCCAGATGCAGTAAGGAGGCTCAGTTGGTCGCCCTCTCCCCCACGTTCGAAGCCTTCGAGGCGGGCTGGAAGGCTGGCAAGAACCAGTTGGTCTATGCGCGTCTCGCGGCCGATCTCGATACGCCCGTGTCGCTGATGCTCAAGCTGGCCGATGCGCAGCGCAACTCGTTCATGCTTGAATCGGTGACCGGCGGCGAGGTTCGCGGTCGCTACTCGATCATCGGCATGAAGCCCGACGTGATCTGGGAATGCCGTGGCGAGACGGCGCGGATCAATCGACAGGCGCGTTTTGAGGATCGCTACGAAGAGCTTCCGGGCCACCCGTTCGAAAGCCTTCGCGCCCTGATCGCCGAAAGCCGCATCGACATGCCCGAGGATCTGCCCGCCGCAGCTGCGGGGCTCTTTGGTTATCTTGGCTATGACACGATCCGCCTGGTTGAGCATCTGCCCAACATCAACCCCGACCCGATCGGCGTGCCCGATGCGGTGCTGCTGCGCCCCTCGGTCGTGGCCGTGCTGGATGGCGTGAAGAGCGACGTGATGCTCTGCGCGCCCGCGTTCCAGGATTCGGGGCTGTCGGCACGCGCGGCCTATGCCCAGGCCGCCGAGCGCGTGATGGATGCGCTGCGCGACCTCGACCGCAATCCTGCCCAGACCCGCGAGATGGGCGAGATCGCCAAAGTCGGCCCGCTGCGCTCGAACTTCACCCCCGAGGGCTACAAGGCCGCGGTCGAGAAGGCCAAGGATTACATCCGCGCGGGCGACATTTTCCAGGTCGTTCCGGCGCAGCGCTGGTCGGCGGATTTCCCGCTGCCGCCCTTCGCGCTTTACCGCAGCCTGCGGCGCACCAACCCCTCGCCCTTCATGTTCTACCTCAACTTCGGCGGCTTCCAGATCGTCGGCGCCAGCCCCGAGATCCTCGTGCGCCTGCGCGAGAATGAGGTGACAATCCGCCCGATCGCAGGAACCCGCCCACGCGGCGCGACACCCGCCGAGGACAAGGCGCTGGAAGAGGATCTTCTGGCCGACAAGAAGGAACTGGCCGAGCACCTGATGCTGCTCGATCTGGGCCGCAACGATGTGGGCCGCGTGGCGAAGATCGGCACGGTGCACCCGACCGAGAAGTTCATCATCGAGCGTTACAGCCACGTGATGCATATCGTCTCGAACGTCGTCGGCGAACTGGCCGAGGGCGAGGATGCGCTGTCGGCCCTGCTGGCTGGCCTGCCTGCGGGCACGGTCTCGGGGGCGCCCAAGGTGCGCGCGATGGAGATCATCGACGAGCTGGAACCCGAAAAGCGCGGCATCTATGGCGGCGGCGTGGGCTACTTCGCTGCCAACGGCGAGATGGATATGTGCATCGCGCTGCGCACGGCCGTTCTGAAGGATCAGACGCTCTATATCCAAGCCGGTGGCGGCGTCGTCTACGACAGCGACCCGGAAGCCGAATACCAGGAAACCGTCAACAAATCCAAGGCGTTGCGCAAGGCGGCCGAGGATGCGGGCCTGTTCGTCCAGCGCGGCAACATCTAAGCAGGCGCACCAGGAAACAAGAAAGGCGGGCCAAGGCCCGCCTTTTTTAGTTCTCGACCAGCGTCGTAACCGGGGCCAACGCGATCCCCTGCCCGAGGCGCGCGGCCCAGCCACTGAGCCCCGCAACCGATTCCGGCCAGGCGCTAAGCATGATCGTTACGCGCCCGTCGCGCTGCGCCTCGAAGGCCGCTCGGGTCAGCGCGCGCTCGATTGCGGCAGCCGGTTCGCGCTCGGCATCAAGAACGCGCCATACTTCCGCTTCGGGCAAGCTTGCGGCGCGGGCAAGCTGCGCGGCGGGGTTCAGCCCCTGCCGCTGCGTGATCAGCCCCAACCCGGCGCGGTTCAGAATGGTCACCATCTGCTCGGCCAGCTTGCGGTTGTTCTGGATCATCGGCTGCGCGGGTTCGACCACGGCGACCGCCTCGGGGATCGCAGCGCGCCATGCCTCAACGGCAACCTCTAGATCGGTGGCCGAGGCATTTTCCGGCAAGGCCTGTGCGAGAATGGCAACTTCAAGCCCCCGCGCACGATATTCGACCGCGGCTTCCCGCGCATCGGCGCGATCGGGGTCGATGGCAATAGTCACCGGGAAATCGAGCATCTTCAGCGTGTTGCGATCCAGCCCCCCGGCCTGTGTGCCGACATCCACCAGCACCACCGACACGAGCGGAACACCGGGCGGCGCGATGAACGCCTGCGCATAACGCTCGAACGCGGGAAGATCGGGATCGGTCGCGACCGGAACGGGGTCAACGGGGGTCTCGGCACCCTCAGTCGCGATCCGGGGCAAACGGTCGGTCACAACGCCGGGTGCGGTCGAGAAAGCCGCGCCCCCTGCCCCGGCACCGCCATCGACCGAGAACACGCGCGGCAGCGACGGCGCGCCGTCTTCTGCCGGTGCAAGTTCGGGCGAGAAGACCTCGCCGGGCGGCGGAACGGGCATCGGGCTTTCCCCCTCGGGCGCGTTTTCCAGCGCCGCCGTGGGAACATCGCCCGCAGGCTGCGGCTCGGGGCGGGTCTCGCGCGCCTCGGGTCGCGCGCCCGGATCGGTCGCGATCCAATGCGGCGAGGTGGTTTCCTCGGCCTCGATCTGGGCCATCCGGGTGCCGCCGTTCACGACGCTCGGGACACCTTCCGGCGGGGGAAGCCGGGGCGAGAGATCGGCGGTCTTGCCGGGCGCCTCGGCGGCTTCGCCCATCGCGGGGGCAGCGGGCGCGCCATCAACCACCTGCGGCGCGGCCTCGGTCGGCGGTTGCGCGGCGGGAAGCTCTGCGGTGGGCATCGCGGGTTCAGCGGGCAGCGGGGTCGGCGCGGCATCGGGAGCCTGTGGCTCGGCGGCGGGCACGGGCGCGGGCGCCTGCTGTGGCAAGGGGGAGATCAACGACAAAGCCCCAATCCCCAGAACCGTGACCACACCTCCGGTCAACAGCCCGCCGAGCACCCCACGCATCATTCTTGCGCTCCCTTATATATCTCAATCCTGCGCCCGGGTGCGGAAAGCCGCCTGCAACCCTTGACCCCGGCGCACTGCTCTGAACATCTATAGCCCGACGACACTCCCGGTTCACCCCCAGAATCCGGGCGGCACACGGGAAATGCGATCATGCTCCTGCTCATTGATAACTATGACAGCTTTACCTACAACCTCGTGCATTATTTCGGGGAACTGGGCGCCGATGTGAAGGTGGTGCGCAACGATGCGCTCGACGTTCAGCAGGCCATGGGCATGGGCGCCGAGGCGATCGTGCTATCCCCCGGCCCCTGCGACCCGGCGCAGGCGGGCATTTGCCTGCCGCTGACGCTGGCGGCGGCCGAGGCGAACCTTCCCCTTCTTGGCGTTTGCCTCGGGCATCAGACCATCGGCGAGGCTTTCGGCGGCAAGGTCGTGCGCGCGGGCGAGATCGTGCATGGCAAGATGGGCACGATCCATCACGAGGGCAAAGGCGTCTTCCGCGACCTTCCCTCGCCCTTCCAGGCGACCCGCTACCATTCGCTCATCGTCGAGCGCGAGAGCCTTCCGGATTGCCTTGAGGTCACCGCATGGCTTGAGGGTGGCATGATCATGGGCCTGCGTCACAAGGAAAAACTGATCGAGGGCGTGCAGTTCCATCCGGAATCGATTGCCTCGGAGCATGGCCACCAGATGATCCGCAACTTCCTCGATGAGGCCAAGGTAAAGGTGAGCGCATGAGCGACACGATGAAACCGCTGATCTACGCGGCCTCCGAGGGGCCGCTGTCGCGCGCCCAGGCCGAAGCCGCGTTCGAGGAGCTGTTCGAAGGCACCGCAAGCCCCGCGCAGGTCGGCGGGCTCTTGATGGCGATGCGCGCGCGAGGGGAATCGGTGGCCGAGTATGCCGCCGCCGCCGCCGTGATGCGCGCCAAGTGCAACAAGGTCGTGGCCCCCGAGGGCGCGATGGATATCGTCGGCACCGGCGGCGACGGCATGGGCACGCTGAATATCTCGACCGCGACGGCCTTTGTCGTGGCGGGCGCGGGTGTGCCGGTCGCCAAGCATGGCAACCGCAACCTGTCGTCGAAATCGGGCTCGGCCGATGCGCTCGGCGCGCTTGGCATCAATGTCATGCGCGAGGCCCGCGTGGTCGAGCGCGCGCTGGCCGAGGCCGGGATCGGCTTCATGATGGCGCCGATGCACCACCCGGCGATGAAGCACGTCATGCCGGTGCGGATGGAGTTGGGCTGCAAGACCATCTTCAACATCCTCGGGCCGCTGACCAACCCGGCAGGCGTCAAGCGCCAGCTGACCGGAGCCTTCGCGCTCGACCTGATCTGGCCGATGGCCGAGACGCTGAAAGAGCTTGGCTCCGAGAAGGCCTGGCTCGTGCATGGCGCGGATGGAATGGATGAAATCTCGATCACCGGGGCGACCTCGGTCGCAGCGCTGGCGGATGGCAAGATCACAGGGCTTGAGATCCACCCCGAGGACGCCGGCCTGCCGGTTCATCCGCTGAAAGACATCCTTGGCGGCACGCCCGATGAAAACGCCGCCGCCCTGCGCGCGATCCTGATGGGCAAGACCGGCGCCTATCGCGACGCGGTGCTGCTGAATGCTGCCGGCGCGCTGGTGGTAGCCGACAAGGCCGCGGACCTGAAGGAAGGCGTTGCCATTGCCGCCGAGAGCATCGATTCCGGCAAGGCCCTGAAAACGGTCGAAACGCTCGCCCGGATCACGACGGAGGCGGAATGAACATCCTCGACAAGATCAAGGCCTACAAGCTTGAGGAAGTGGCCGCAGCCAAGGCCGCCCGCCCCTTGACGCAGGTTGAGGACGCCGCCCGCGCGCAGTCGCCCACCCGGGGCTTTGCCACGGCCTTGGCCGCCAAGGCCGCCGACGGCTACGGCCTCATCGCCGAGATCAAGAAGGCCAGCCCCTCGAAGGGCCTGATCCGCCCCGATTTCGACCCACCCGCACTGGCCCGTGCCTATGAGGCGGGTGGCGCGGCTTGTCTTTCTGTGCTGACCGACACGCCCTCGTTCCAGGGTGCACCCGAGTATCTGACGGCGGCGCGCGCGGCCTGCTCGCTGCCCGCGCTGCGCAAGGATTTCCTCTATGACACCTATCAGGTCGCCGAGGCCCGCGCCTGGGGCGGCGACTGCATCCTGATCATTATGGCCTCGGTTGAAGACAGCCTTGCCGTCGAGCTGGAAGATGCCGCCTTCGGTTGGGGCATGGATGTGCTGATCGAGGTGCATGACGCCGAGGAGCTTGAGCGCGCGCTCAAACATCTGAAATCGCCGCTGATGGGCGTAAACAACCGTAATCTCAAGACCTTCGAGGTCACCCTTGATGTGACGCGCCAGCTTGCGCCGACCATTCTGGCCGAGGGCCGGGACCTGGTTTGCGAAAGCGGCATCTTCACCCCCGCCGATCTGGCCTCAATGGCCGAGGTGGGCGCGCGTCGCTTTCTGATTGGCGAAAGCCTGATGCGTCAGGCCGACGTCGCCAAGGCCACCCGCAACCTGCTGGAGATCGCATGAGCCTTTCGCATTTCGACGCTCAGGGTCAGGCCCATATGGTCGATGTCTCGGACAAGGAGGTCACCGACCGCGTGGCCGTGGCCGAAGGCGCGGTCGTGATGCTGCCCGAGACGCTGGAGTATGTGCTGGCTGGCACCGCCAAGAAGGGCGACGTGCTGGGGATTGCGCGCGTCGCGGGCATCATGGGGGCCAAGAAATGCTCGGACCTGATCCCGCTTTGCCACCCCTTGCCGATCACCAAGGTCGCGCTCGATCTGGTGCCCGACGCGGCCCTGCCGGGTGTGCGGATCACTGCGACGGTCAAGACCTCGGGGCAGACCGGGGTCGAGATGGAGGCGCTGACCGCGGTCTCGACCGCAGCGCTGACGGTCTATGACATGCTCAAGGCGGTCGAGAAATCGATGCGCATTGAAGGTATCCGCGTGGTGCTGAAAGATGGTGGAAAATCTGGTCGTTACGAGGCAAAGTGATGATTTCTGTTGAAGAGGCGCTAGCCCGCGTACTTGAGCTTATCCAGCCCTTGGGCACCGAAACCGTGCCTCTGCGCAAGGGCTTGGGGCGGGTCATGGCCGCGCCGGTCAAGGCCGCGCTGACGCAGCCGCCTTTTGCAGCCTCGGCCATGGATGGCTATTGGCTGGCCGCCGCCGATCACCGCCCCGGCGCCACGCTGCGCGTCGAGGGCGAGGCCGCCGCAGGACGCGGCTTTGACGGCACTCTGACCCCTGGTCAGGCCGTGCGCATCTTTACCGGCGCCCCGGTCCCTGCCGAGGGCGGCGTGGTTGTCTTGCAAGAGGACGTTACCCGCGACGGTGACACTATCACCCTGTCCGAACGACTGTCGGACAATCACAACATCCGCCCGCGCGGCCAGGACTTTGCCGAGGGCACCCCATATTTCCCCCGCCACCGCCTAACCGCGCGCGACCTGGGCCTGATGGCCGCGATGAACGTGGCCGAACTGACGGTGCACCGCCGCCCCGTCGTCGCGATCATCGCGACCGGCGACGAGTTGGTCATGCCCGGCGAAACGCCCGGCCCCGACCAGATCATCTGCTCGAACAACTTCGTTCTGGCAGCACTGGCCGAAGCGGCTGGCGCCGAGGTGCGGATGCTCCCGATCGCAGCCGATAACGAGGCCAGCCTGCGCATGGTCTTCGGCCTGGCCGAGGGCGCGGATCTGATCGTTACCTCGGGCGGCGCCTCGGTGGGCGAGCATGACCTTGTGGGCAAGGTCGCCGCGGATCTGGGTCTTGAGCGCGCCTTCTGGAAGATCGCCATGCGCCCCGGCAAGCCTTTGATGGCAGGCCGGATGGGGAATGCCGCGATGCTTGGGCTGCCGGGCAACCCGGTCTCGGCCACGGTCTGCGCGAAACTGTTTCTGGAGCCGATGCTGGCCGCCCTGCAGGGCCTGCCCGCCGCACATGACGTCCGTCAGGCTATTCTTGGCGCCGATACCGGCCCCGCCGGCCCGCGCACGCATTACATGCGCGCGCGCTTGACGCCCGGCGCGGGCCTGCCGACCATTAGCCCATTTGGCAGTCAGGATTCCGCCCTTCTGGGCATCCTGGCCGAAGCCGACGCGCTGCTGATCCGCCCGCTTGGCGACGGTGCGCGCCGCGCGGGCGAGACCGTGGATTACATTCCGCTTTGATCCCGGCGCGTGTCTCACGTTGACACGCAAAGAGAACAGAGTTAGAACTTTTATCGAACATGGATTTTTTGCCCGTGCGGAGAAATGCGGATGCTGACGCGCAAGCAGTTGGAATTGCTGGACTTCATTCAGAAGCGTATGGCGCGGGACGGTGTTCCGCCCTCGTTTGACGAAATGAAGGATGCGCTCGACCTGCGCTCGAAATCCGGGATCCATCGCTTGATCACCGCGCTGGAAGAGCGCGGCTTCATCCGCCGTCTTGCCCACCGCGCCCGCGCGATCGAGATCGTCAAGCTGCCCGAGGCGATGGAGAAGGCGCAGCCGAAGGCGGGCTTCGCCCCCCGCGTGATTGAGGGTGACCGCACCGATCCGCCGCGCAACGCGATCCCGGTTGAGGCCGTTCATGCGCTGGAACTGCCGGTGATGGGGCGCATCGCGGCAGGCGTGCCCATTGAGGCGATTTCTGAGGTCTCGCACCATGTCGCGGTGCCGGGCTCGATGCTCTCGGGGCGCGGGCAGCATTATGCGCTTGAGGTGCGCGGCGACTCGATGATCGAGGCCGGGATCAACGATGGCGATGTGGTCGTCATCCGCGAGCAGGGCACCGCCGACAATGGCGATATCGTCGTGGCGCTGGTCGAGGGGCAAGAGGCAACGCTCAAGCGTTATTATCGGCGCAACGGGATGATCGCGCTCGAGGCCGCCAATCCGGCCTATGAAACGCGGATGCTTCGCGAGGAGCAGGTGAAGGTGCAAGGGCGCCTCGTCGGGCTGATCCGTACCTACTGAACGAGCCTTTCGCTTGGGAGCCCGACCCAAAGGCGTGGGCCAGTCGCTTGGTATGAAGTTACCAGCCGCCCGTCAGGCATGATCGCCAAAGCGCCGGTCTCGCGCAGGCGGTTCTGGTCCCACAGATCACACCCCGAGGACAGCCCCTGCGCCCGGGCTGCAAGGATCACCACTGCGCCGTCATGACAATGCTCTGCCAGCCGCGACTCGGCGCCTTTTCCGGTCAGATGCACAAGGCGGCGCCCGTCGGGCAGCTCCGTTTCGCGCGCAGCTTTGGGGCCGATGAACGCCGGGCGGGCGGCAGCTTCCTCCGGCGTCAGGGTATCGCCATCGGCATCGAGCCAGTTCTGCGCAATAAAACTCGCCCCGGATTTGGACAGCGCCCGGCCTTCGGGCGTCACCAGCCCGGCCAGCTCGCCTTCGGGGGCAATCAGCAGCGCCGGACGCTCGGACAGCGCCCATCCGACGAATGCGACCGCGACCAGGGACATCCCGACACCACGCCCCAACCCGCGCGCGAGGATGGCGATGCACGCCCCCAATCCCATCAAGGGCATCGCCCATCCGGGGGGCGTCGCAACCGCGACAACGGCCTGATCGAAGCCCGCAACCCACTCGGCCACCCAGATCATCCAGCGGGTTCCCCAGCCCATCACCCATAGCGCGGCACCTTCAAGGCCAAGGGGGGCGAGCAATGTGGCCACCACCCCTGCAGGCATGACGATGCTGCCCATTACCGGCACCGCGAGCAGGTTCGCGATCAACCCATAGGCCGACATCCTGTTGAAATGCGCAGCAGAGATCGGGGCGGTGGCGAATCCGGCAACGACCGAGGTCAACAATAGCATCGCAACCGGGCGCAGGATCGCCGGGATGCGCGGACCGACCCGTCCCCAGGGCTCGAACGTCACGATCAGCGCGACCGTGGCCGCGAAGGACATCTGAAAGCCGGGGGTCAGAAGGCTTTCGGGGCGCAGCACCAGAAGCACGCTTGCCGCCATGGCGACCGAGCGCAGGCTGAGCGCGCGCCGGTCGAACAGCACCGCCGCCAGCATAACGGCCGCCATCAGGTAGGCGCGCTCGGTCGCGATCTCGGGGCCGGCAAGCCAAAGATACCCCGTGGCCGCGAAAAGTGCCCCGGCGGCGGCGATCTTCTTGGTCGGCCAGAGCAGCGCCAGCGACCCCGCGCAGGCCAGACCAAGCCTGAGCGCGGCAAAGACGAAGCCCGCAACCATCCCCATATGCAGCCCCGAGATCGAGATGATGTGCGACAGGTTCGCGGCGCGCATCGCCTCGTTCGTGGCTTGGGAAATCCCGGCGCGATCCCCTGTCAGCAGGGCCGAGGCCACCGCCCCCGCCTGCCCCGGTATTTGCTCCTGGATCGTGGCCGAAAGGCGCATCCGTGCGCGGTGTCCGGCGAGTTGCCAATCCTCAGCCGCGGGCGGGGCGACCAGCATGACCGGAGTGCGCGTGTATCCGACGGCGCCAAGTTGCTCGAACCAGGCATGGCGGCGAAAATCGTAACCGCCCGGTTCAGCGGGCGGCGGCGGCGGAGAAAGATGCCCCGTCAGCATGACACGCAGGCCCGGCTCGGGGGTGAAACCCGGCTGGATGTGGTGCAGCGACACCCTTACGCGCGCCGGCGTCCGATCTGGTGACATGTTCGACAGCACCACCTCATCAAGCGTGATCCTGAGCCGGTCGGTGCCCGAGCGGTCGATTTCGACGACACGCCCCTCGATCGGGCCATAGTAGCGAAAGCTCAGGACAGGTGCCGCCAGCGCTTGCGCGCGCGACTGCGCCAGAAGGAATCCGCAGGCCAGACACAGCAAGACACCAAGCCCGAACCGCGCGGCCTCGGCAGCACGCCACCAAAGCAGCACGCCAATCGCAATGAGCGCCCATGCGCTCAGGCGGGCCTCGGCCCCTGGCTCGCCCCACCACAGGAAATAGAGCCCGATTCCCACCCCCAGCCCGACCGGCGCCCAGAGTGGCAGATCGGCCCGGGCGCGCGCGAGCGCCGCCACCGCCCCCTGCAAAGGCCATCTGCGCCCCCCAGAAACCCCGATCTGGCCCGCGCCATCCGATCCCACGCTTGTTTCTCAGCCTCAGCCTGCTTATGCATCTGCGCAAGGAAGCCTAAGGGCTTCGTGGTTAGCAAAAGGTTAACGCGCGGCGACCCGATGGCCCGCGCGCAGGAAAGGCCCCGATGTCGCAGAAGATCGTCACCCGCTTCGCCCCCTCGCCCACCGGATATCTGCATATCGGCGGCGCGCGCACGGCCCTGTTCAACTGGCTCTTCGCCCGGGGCCATGGTGGCACGTTCCTGCTGCGTATCGAAGACACCGACCGCGCGCGCTCAACCCCCGAGGCGACGGCGGCGATCCTGAAGGGTCTCGAATGGTTGGGCCTCGATTATGACGGCGAGCCGATCAGCCAGTTCGAGCGCGCGCCCCGTCACGCCGAGGTCGCGCATCAGATGCTGGCCAATGGCAAGGCCTACAAGTGCTTCTCGCCGCAAGAAGAGATCGAGGCCTTCCGCGAAGCGGCACGGGCCGAGGGACGCTCGACCCTGTTCCAATCGCCCTGGCGCGATGCCGACCCGGCGACGCATCCCGACGCGCCCTATGTCATCCGGCTCAAGGCGCCGCATGAGGGCGCCACGGTGATCGCCGACAAGGTGCAGGGCGACGTGACCTTCCGTAACGACCAGCTTGACGACATGGTCTGCCTGCGCTCGGACGGCACGCCCACCTATATGCTGGCCGTGGTGGTGGACGATCACGACATGGGCGTGACCCATGTGATCCGTGGCGACGACCACCTGACCAACTCGGCGCGCCAGGTGCAGGTCTATAATGCGATGGGCTGGGACGTTCCGGTCTTCGCGCATATCCCGCTGATCCATGGCCCCGATGGCAAGAAACTCTCGAAGCGTCACGGCGCTGTCGGGCTCGAGGAATACCAGGCGATGGGCTACCCCGCCGCCGGGATGCGCAACTACCTGGCACGCCTTGGCTGGAGCCATGGCGACGACGAGTTCTTCACCGACGCACAGGCCAAGGAATGGTTCGAGCTGGAGGGAATCGGCCGTTCGCCCGCGCGGCTGGACTTCAAAAAGCTCGAAAATATCTCCGGTCAGCACATCTCGATCGCCGAGGATGCTGCATTGCTGAGCGAAATCGAGGGGTATTTGGCCGCAGCGCAGCAACCCGCGCTGAGCGAAATGCAGCGCAAAGGTCTGGCCGCTTCGCTTCCCTTCCTGAAAGGCGGTGCCAAAACTTTCCCGCAACTCATTGAAAAGGCGCAGTTCGCACTGACTTCGCGACCGCTCAACATCGAAGAGAAGGCCGCGAAGGCCCTTGATACTGTATCCCGTGGTATACTGAAAGAATTGACGCCGCGACTGCAAGATGCTAGCTGGATGCGTGAGGAATTGGAGGCCATCGTAACCGACGTAGCGCAGGCGCATGGGCTGGGACTTGGCAAACTTGCCGCCCCACTCCGCGCCGCTCTGGCTGGGCGCAGTGTGACGCCGAGCGTGTTCGATATGATGCTCGTCTTGGGCCAAGATGAAACTCTGGCCCGACTGAATGATCAGGCGGCCTGAGGGCGGGCCGCCACTCCGGAAAATCCGGAACACAGCACCCGGCGGGCCCAGCCGGACGACAGGAAAGGGAAGCTCATGGCTGACACCAAACGAACTGCCACACTGACGCTTGACGGAAACACCTACGATCTGCCGGTGCTCTCGCCCACCGTGGGTCCCGACGTTCTGGACATCCGCAAGCTCTATGCGCAGGCGGACGTGTTCACCTATGATCCCGGCTTTACCTCGACTGCGGCCTGTGACTCGGCGATCACCTATATCGACGGCGACAAGGGCGAGCTTCTGTATCGCGGCTACCCGATCGAGCAGCTGGCCGACAAGTCGCACTATCTTGAAGTCTGCTACCTCCTGCTGAACGGCGAGCTGCCGAACAAAGAGCAGATGGCTGACTTCGAAGGCCGCATCACTCGCCACACCATGCTGCACGAGCAGATCCACAACTTCTTCCGTGGGTTCCGCCGTGACAGCCACCCGATGGCGACCATGGTCGGCGTCGTTGGCGCCATGTCGGCCTTCTACCACGACAGCCTTGACATCAACGATCCGTGGCAGCGTGAAGTTGCCGCCATGCGCATGATCGCCAAGCTGCCGACGATCGCCGCGATGGCCTACAAGTACTCGATCGGTCAGCCCTTCGTGTACCCGCGCAACGATCTCGACTACGCGTCGAACTTCCTGCACATGTGCTTCTCGGTCCCGGCCGAGACCTATACCGTGCAGCCCGCGCTGGCCAAGGCGATGGACCGCATCATGATGCTCCACGCCGACCACGAGCAGAATGCCTCGACCTCGACCGTCCGTCTGGCCGGCTCGTCGGGCGCCAACCCCTTCGCCTGTATCGCTGCCGGCATCGCCTGCCTCTGGGGTCCCGCCCACGGCGGCGCCAACCAGGCCTGCCTCGAGATGCTGCGCGAAATCGGCACCGTTGACCGCATCCCCGAGTTCATCGCCCGCGCCAAGGACAAGAACGACCCCTTCAAGCTGATGGGCTTCGGTCACCGCGTCTACAAGAACTTCGACCCGCGTGCGAAGGTCATGAAAGAATCGGCCGACGAGGTTCTGGATCTGCTGGGCGTGCACAACAACCCGCTGCTGCAGGTCGCCAAGGAACTGGAGCAGATCGCGCTTCACGACGAATACTTCATCGCGAAGAAGCTCTACCCGAACGTCGACTTCTACTCGGGCATCATCCTTGAAGCGATGGGCTTCCCCACCTCGATGTTCACGCCGATCTTCGCGCTCTCGCGCACCGTCGGCTGGATTTCGCAGTGGAAAGAGATGATCTCGGACCCGGCGGGCAAGATCGGCCGTCCGCGCCAGCTCTACACCGGCTCCGAAGGTCGCGACTATCTCGATGTCGAGAACCGCTGATCTCGCGGGACAGACAGACGAAGGCCGGGGTTTTCCCCGGCCTTTGGCGTTTGAAGGGAGAGAGCCATGAACGACACTCCACTGCGCTACCGGCCGCACCATTTCCTGTGCTCGCTCGGCTTTGAGGGCAAGGGCTACTCGCCCGAGTTCACCACCAACATGACGGCTATCGTGATGGGGCGCCTGCGTGCCGCACGCGGGGATGAGGTCGTGATCGAGGTCGTCGAAGACACAGATGATATCTGCGCCCCCTGCCCGTCGCGCCGCGGCACCGCTTGCGGCAGCGGCTACCACATCAACCAGCTTGACGCGGCCCATGCCGCCGCCCTCGGACTGAAACCGGGCGACAAGCTGACATGGGGGGAGGCGCGGGAACGGATGCGGGCGCTTCCGGACAATGCGCTCTCGGAGATCTGCGCGCCGTGCCAATGGCTTGCCTTCGGGATGTGCACCGCCGCCCTCGGGCGCCTCAAGTCAGGCACATAAAGCACTATAAAGAAACGAATAACGCCGCTCCTTGGGCGGCGTCTTCCTAACAATAACTGGGCCGATAACTGGGCCGATCAGGCGTGGCGCCTGGCCAGAACGCTCCAGCCACCCGACACGATCAGAGCCGCAATGATCGCCTTGACGGTATCGCCCGCCAAGAACGGCATCATCCAGCCCGAACGCAGTTCGGGAACCGATTTGCCAAGCACAAGCGCAGGCCAGGCAAGGCCCGGAACATCAAGTACGGCTCCGGCGATCAGACCGGCGACAGAGAGGCCGACAAAGGACTTCACGCCACGGTCAGCCGCGATACCGGCAACGGCGACCATCGCGACACGGGTGACGATCGCGTTGGAGGGTACGAGGGCCTTCGAAAGCGTCATGGCAGGAGCTTCCGCATAGGTGAAGCATTGCCCGGCAAACTGTTTTTGAAGGCCCGCCTGTCAATCTCGTGACGGAACGAATGAGCATATCTGCAAACAGGTCTAGCTTCGAGCGTCGAAGAGTTGCAGATCTTCGAATGCGCCACGCCGCCGCAGCATAAGCGACCCCCTTGCGCGATTGCACAGCCTCTGGCATCAGCACCGCATGAGCAAAACCGACACCGCCCCGCTGGAACCCAAGAAACTGGCCCTCGTGACCGGCGCCTCGCGCGGTTTGGGGTGCGCCATGGCCGAGTCCCTTGCCGCCTCGGGCTGGCACGTGATGGCGGTGGCCCGCACGGTGGGCGGGCTTGAAGAGCTTGACGATCGTATTCAGGCCGCTGGAGGCACGGCGACGCTCGCCCCCCTTGATGTCACCGACGAGAACCAGATGAAGCATCTGGCGGATTCGATCGCTGCGCGTTGGGGCGGATTGCAGCTTTGGGTGCATGCGGCAATCCATGCGGCGCCGCTGGCTCCGGCCGGACATATCGCCGGCAAGGACATGACCAAATCGGTCGCCACCAACCTGACCGCGACTGCGACCCTGATCCCGCTGATCGAGCCGCTGCTGCGCGCGGGCAATGGCGCGGCGATGTTCTTTGATGACATCCACGCGGGCGAGAAGTTTTTCGGCTCTTACGGCGCGACCAAGGCCGCGCAGATGGCGCTGGTGCGCAGCTGGCAGGCCGAGAACGTCAAGATCGGGCCGCAGGTGCTGATCGATACCCCGGCGCCGATGCCCACAGCCACCCGCGCGCGCTTCTTCCCCAGCGAAGACCGCGCGCCGCTGGCCGATCCGCGAGCCGAGGCTGCGCGTATCGTGGCGCTGCTCTGACGCGACAATAGCGCCGCACCCACCTCAACCGCTTTACGACCCCGCCCCCAAAGGATAAGCAGGGAAAAACAGCGGCACGGGGGGCAGTATGCGCATTCTCATCACCAATGACGATGGCATCAACGCGCCGGGTCTTGAGGTTCTGCATCACATCGCGACCGAGCTTGCCGGCCCCGACGGCGATGTCTGGACCGTGGCGCCTGCGTTCGAGCAGTCTGGCGTGGGGCATTGCATCAGCTACACCCACCCGATGATGATCGAGCGTCTGGACGAGCGCCGCTACGCCGCCGAGGGCAGCCCCGCCGATTGCGTGCTCGCGGGTCTTTACGATGTGCTGAATGATGGCCGCCCCGACCTGATCCTGTCGGGCGTGAACCGGGGCAACAACTCGGCCGAGAACGCGCTTTACTCGGGCACGCTTGGCGGCGCGATGGAGGCCGCACTTCAGGGCATCCCCGCCATCGCGCTTTCGCAGTTCCTTGGCCCGAAATGCATGGGCCCCGGGATAGACCCGTTCGAGGCCGCGCGCGTCCACGGCCCCGCGTTGGTGCGCAAGCTGTGGGGCCGCGCGATCTGGGACGATGGCCCCTACCGCGTGTTCTACAACGTGAATTTCCCACCGGTTCCGGCCGCTGAAGTACAGGGTTTCAAGGTCGCGGCGCAGGGTTACCGTACCGATAGCTTCTTCTCGGTCGAGCCGCACCACTCGCCCACCGGGCGCCGCTTCCTGTGGATCAAGGGCGGGCCGCAGCACAATGCGACCGCGCCGGGCACGGATGCGGCGGTGAACCTCGAGGGCTGGATCTCGGTCACGCCGATGCGCGCCGACCTGACCGCGCATGACGTTCTGAAAGACCTTGAGGTGCGGCTGGCATGAGCGACGACCCTCACCCCGAGAGCAGCCCCGAAGAGCTGGCCGAGCGCAAGATGCGCTTCCTCTTCGCGCTGCGCTCCAAGGGGGTGACGGACGCGCGCGTGCTGAACGCGATGGAGAAGATCGACCGCGGGCTATTCGTGCGCGGCATTTTCTCGGATCGCGCCTATGAGGACATGCCCTTGCCGATCGCCTGCGGACAGACCATCTCGCAGCCCTCGGTCGTGGGGTTGATGACGCAGGCGCTCCAGGTCGGACCGCGCGATACCGTGCTAGAGATCGGCACCGGTTCGGGCTATCAGGCGGCGGTCCTGTCGCTGCTGGTGCGGCGCGTCTATACCGTGGATCGCCATCGCCGCCTTGTGCGCGAGGCCGAGGAGCTGTTCCGCGCGCTCAACATGACCAATATCGTGACCCTGGCTTCAGACGGATCGCGCGGCCTGCCCGAACAGGCGCCCTTCGACCGCATCCTTGTGACCGCCGCCGCCGAGGACCCGCCGGGCCCGCTGTTGTCGCAGCTCAAGATCGGCGGTATCATGGTTCTTCCGGTGGGACAGTCTGACACGGTGCAAAGCCTGATCCGCGTGAAGCGTCTGGAAACCGGGTTCGATTACGAGGAATTGCGCCCCGTGCGCTTTGTTCCGCTTGTCGAAGGCATGGCAAGCGACTGACACGACCGCAAAGCCCCGGTCACAGGGGCGCGGCACGAATGACGAGGACCGAGCAGATGAAAACGCCCTTTCCCGCACGACCGACTCTGCGCCTGAGCCGCCTGATGCTGGCCGGCTGCGCCGTAGCCGCCTTGGCGGGCTGCGACTCGACCGGCACATTCGACGCCGACCTGCGCAACTTCGGTCAGATCGGCTTTGATACCTCGGATGCCGCGCGTCAGGCCACTGCCGCGCGCCCGACCCCCGATGCGCGCGGGGTCATCTCCTACCCGAATTACCAGGTTGCCGTCGCACGTCGCGGCGATACGGTGGCCTCGGTTGCCGCGCGCGTTGGCGCCGATGCGGGGGAGCTTGCGCGCTATAACGCTGTTTCGCCCACCGCCCCGCTGCGTGAGGGAGAGGTGCTCTCCCTGCCCCGCCGCGTGGCCGAGGCCGCAGCGCCCACCAACACCGGCGCTATCGGCTCCGAGGCAATCTCGATCACTTCGCTTGCCTCGAACGCCATCGACCGGGCCGAGGCCAGCGCCCCTGCTGCTGCGGCGAAACCCGCCACACCCTCGGCCGAGCCCGTGCGCCACAAGGTTGCCCGTGGCGAGACCGCCTATTCGATCGCGCGCTATTACAACGTGTCGGTCCGTTCGCTGGCGGAATGGAACGGCCTGCCCGCCGATCTGAGCGTGCGGGAAGGCCAGTATCTGATGATCCCCGTGGCCAATGCCGCGCCGCCCAAGACCGCATCCGCGACAACGCAGCCGGGTCAGGGTTCGCCCACGCCGACGCCGCCCTCGGCCGCCAAGCCGCTGCCCTCCGAAACCCCGCCCAAGGCTTCGGCCCCGGTCGACAAGAGCGCGGCCCCCGACCTTGGCGCCTCGCGCACCGCTGCCGCAAAGTCGAAGCTGCAAATGCCGGTGCAGGGCGCAGTCATCCGGCCCTACGTGAAGAAGAAGAACGACGGCATCGACATCGCCGCGACGCCCGGCACCAATGTCGCCGCCGCCGAGGCCGGCAAGGTTCTGCTGCTCAGCCAGGATACCGAGAAGGTCTATTTCGTCGGCATCAAGCACGCCAACGGCCTGGTGACGATCTACTACAACGTCACCGACATTCAGGTGAAGAAGGGCGATGACGTGAAGCGCGGCCAGACCATCGCCAAGGTCGCGCCGAGCCAGCCGGGCTATCTGCATTTCGAGGTGCGCCAGGGCCTCGACAGCCTCGACCCGATGCCCTACCTGCAATGACCCCGGGGGCGCTTCGGCGCCCCTTCGTTTTACCGGGTCAGCCCGAAGATCAGGGGCGCGAGCAGTTCGACCACGGCGAATATCCCGCAGATCGAGAGCAGGTGCATCGCAAAACCCGCCCGCAGCATGTCGGACAGGCGCAGCCCCTCCCACGAGAAAACGATGGCATTGGGCGGCGTCGCGATTGGCATCATGAAGGCCATGGAGGAGGCCAGCGCCACGGGCAGCGTCAACCACGGCACATCCACCCCCAACCCAAGCGCCACGGCGGCCAGCACCGGCACGAAGGTTGCGGTGACAGCGGTGTTCGAGGTCACCTCGGTCAGTACGATCGCCGTAACGATGACGGTCAGGATCAGCGCCCATAGCGGCAATCCATGCAGCCCTGCCAGACCGCTGCCAATCCAGTCGCCAAGTCCTGTAACCTCGATCCCACGTGCCAGCGCAAGCCCGCCGCCAAGAAGGATGAGCACGCCCCAGGGCAGGTATTGCGTGGCCTCCCACCGCAGCACGGGGCCTCCGCGACCATCCGGCAGGACGAACAGGATCAGCGCCCCGGCAACGCCGATCCCCGCATCGCTGATCGGCAGGCCGAGCGCGCCGCGCGTCATCCAGCCAAGCGCCATCGCCGCAAAGACCACGGCCACCGAGATCTCGGCACGGCTCATCGGGCCAAGTGCAGCGCGTTCGGCCCGGATCAGGCCATGCGCACCCGTCAGTTGCAGCCCGTGCGACGGGAACATTCGCCGCAGCAGGAAATGCGCATAGGGCAACATGATCAACGTCAGCGGCAGGCCCAGAAGCATCCACTGACCAAAGCCGATCTCGATCCCGTAGCTTTCGCGCAGGACCGAGGCCAAGAGCGCGTTCCCCGGCGTGCCAATGAGTGTTGCCACCCCGCCGATCGAGGCGCCATAGGCGATCCCCAGCATCAGCCGCACTCCGAACCGGCGCGCGGCCTCGGGGTTGTCGTTTTGCGCGGCGACAAATTCGATCACCGAAAGCGCGACGGCATACATCATCATCGCGGTCGCGGTGTTCGATATCCACATCGACAGCAGCGCGGTCGCCAGCATGAAGCCCCCGGCGATGCGGCCAGCGGCCTCTCCGGCATAGCCGACGATGGCCAGCGCGATCCGCCGGTGCAAACCGTGCACCTGCATTGCCGAGGCCATAAGGAAGCCGCCGAGAAACAGGAAAATCAACGGATTCGCATATTGCGCAGTGACCTCGTCGACGGGCGCGATCCCCATCAGCGGGATCAGCACCACCGGCAACAGTGCCGTTCCGGCCATCGGCACGGCCTGCCCCAGCCACCAGATCACCATCCACACAACGATGCCGGACAGGTGCCAGCCCTCAGGCGTCAGCCCCGGCGGCGGTGCGATCTGCAAGGTCACCGCCAAAGCCAGCGGCCCGCCCACGAGTGTCAAGCGCTTGAAGGCCGAGGGGGAGGTCTCAGAAGTATCGGGCATGGTCGCAAAGTGCCATGCTGCGCCGCAGAAGAAAAGATCAGAGCGCGATTCCGCGCCGCCCCGCCAGATCGGTGAAATACTGCCAGGCCACGCGCCCCGAGCGCCCGCCGCGGGTCGCCTGCCACTCGATGGCCTCGGCGCGCAGATCGGCGGCGGAAATCTCGACGCCGTAAGCCGCGCAGTAGCCCTCGATCATCGCTAGGAACTCATCTTGCCCACAGGGGTGGAAGCCCAGCCACAGCCCGAACCGATCCGAGAGCGAGACCTTCTCTTCGACCGCTTCCGAGGGATTGATCGCGGTCGAGCGTTCATTCTCGATCATGTCGCGCGGCATCAGGTGGCGCCGGTTCGAAGTGGCGTAGAAGATCACGTTTGCCGGGCGGCCTTCGATGCCGCCATCCAGAACGGCCTTCAGGCTCTTGTAATGCTGGTCGTCATGGCTGAACGACAGATCGTCGCAGAACAGCACGAAACGCTGGCCCGAATTGCGCAGGTGGTTCAGGAGCCGCCCGACCGACGGCAGATCCTCGCGCGCGAGTTCGACCAGTTTCAGGCTCTGACCCTGACGGATCACCTCGGCATGGACCGCCTTGACGAGCGAGCTTTTGCCCATCCCGCGCGCACCCCAAAGCAGCGCATTGTTAGCCGCAAACCCACGAGCGAATTGCAAGGTATTGGCCAGCAGCGTATCGCGCGAGCGATCAATCCCGCGCAGCAGCGCGAGATCGACGCGCGAGACGGTCTTGACCGGCTCCAGCCGATCCGGGGCGGTGTGCCATACGAAGGCGTCGGCAGATCCGAAATCGGGCGCAGCGGCCGGTGCGGGGGCGAGGCGCTCAAGCGCCTCGGCGATCCGGATCAGCGGGTCGGTCATTCTTCGGCTTCCTCATCCATCCAGGTGCCCTCGGCGCGCATCTTTGCCTCGCGCACGCGCTCAATCCGGGCGACCAGTTGGATCGACACTTCATAGAGGCCATAGACCACCGCAAACAGCGTGACCTGGCTGATGACATCGGGCGGCGTCGCGACGGCGGCCACCATCAGGATCACGACCACAGCGTAGCGGCGCACACTGGCGAGCCCTTGCGAGGAGACAAGCCCCGCCTTGCCCATCAGCGTCAGCAGCACCGGCAGTTGGAAGCAGATGCCGAAGGCCAGAATGAACTTGATCGTCAGGCCAAGGTATTCCTGCACCGAGCCCTGAAAGCCGATCGAGGCCAGCTCATTCGTTGCACTATCGCCCAGACCGCCCTGCTGAAAGCCGAGGAAGAAGGTGAAGGCCATCGGCAGGATGATGTAATAGGCAAACGCCGCACCGGCGAAGAACATCGCAGGCGACGCCAGCAGGAAGGGCAAAAACGCCTGCTTTTCCGAGCGGTAAAGCCCCGGCGCCACAAAGCGCCACAGCTGGTAGCCGATGATCGGGAAGCTCAGCGCGAAGCCACCCACGAAAGAGATGTTGATCGCGACGAAGAAGCCTTCCTGAAGCTTGATCAGATAAAGGCCGCATTGCTGGCCGCGCTCGTCCAGCGCGTGGCAGATCGGCTGGGTCAGGAAGTTGAAGATCGGGTTCCAGACCGAATAGCAGATCACCATCGCCACGACGAAGGCGCCAAGCGCATACAGGATTCGCGTGCGCAGTTCGGCCAGATGCTCGATCAGCGGGGCGGCGGTATCCTCGATTTGTTCCTCGGCGCTCATGCGTCACCCTTCTTGGCGGGGGCTTTCTTGGCTTTTGGCTTCGCGGCCTTGGGCTTGGCTTCGGCGCTCGCCTCGGTCGCCTTGGCGGCCTTGGGCTTGGCCGCGCGCTTGGGCTTGGCCGGGGCCGGTTCGGGCTCCAGCTCCTCGGGTGTCGGTTCGTCGAAATCTTCGGGGTCGGTGGGGAATTTCGGCGGCTCGGGCGTCTTGATCGTGCCCGGCAGCTTCGGCTCCCACTTCTCGAATTTCTCGGTCGCGCGCTCCAGCGCGTCGATACCAAGCGACTTCTTCGAGGCGGCATCCTTGATGTCTTTCAGACCGCTTGCCGCCTTATCGAGCCCGCTTTCGCGCGCCGCATCCTCCATCGCCCGCGAAAACTCGCGCGCCATGGAACGCGCCTTGGACGTCATCCGCCCAAGCGAGTGAAACATGCCAGGCAAGTCCTTGGGCCCTACGACGATCAGCGCCACAACGCCGATCAGCAGAAGCTCGCTCCAACCGATATCGAACATGAAACGTCAGGCCTCCGGCCCACCCTGCACCCTTGCGGGCCGGGACTTCAGACCTTGTCTTTGTCGTTTTCCGGCGTCACGTCGCGCGCGCTGTCTGCCGTGGCGTCCTCGATTTCCTTGGAGCCATCCGAAACGCCCTTCTTGAAGGCAGTGATGCCCTTGCCAACCTCACCCATCAGCGAGGAAATCTTGCCGCGCCCGAAAAGCACCAGCACCACAACCGCGATCAGAAGAAGGCCGGGAAGGCCGATATTGTTGAGCATTGTCTTCTCCTCATGGCAAGGGCCGCACCCGATGCCAGTTATTCAGCTATTCAACATCTAGGCCCCTTGGCAGCGCGATCAAAGCCCGATTCTGGCCCCGCGCCGGACTCGGCGCGCAGATTACTGACAGTTCATTGTCAGTTGCCCCCCTGCCGCGTTATGCTGCCAGAAACGGAGACCCAGATGACCCGGACCGAGCGGCTGCAACAGATTATCGCGATCCTGCGCGACGGGCGGATGCACCGCGCGCGCGATCTTGCAGCACGTCTGGGGGTGTCGGACCGCACGATCTGGCGCGACATGGCCGAGCTTGCGAATTACGGCCTGCCGGTCGAGGGCGAGCGCGGCGTGGGGTATATGCTGCGCCGCGCGATGGCCCTGCCGCCCCTCGTGCTGAACGCCGAGGAGCTTGCCGCGCTTGAGCATCTGCTGGTTCTGGCCGCGGCGCATCACGACACCAGAATCGGCGCGGGTGCGGCAAGCCTCGCCGCCAAGATCCGCGCGGCCCTTCCCGCCCCCGTCGAGACCGATGACGGCTCAGCGCCGGGGCTGGCGAAGGACGAACGCCTCAGCTAGGATCCGCCCATGCCGAGCGCCGAATACGTCACCGCTTTTGTCACCCTCTTCGTCGTCATGGACCCTATCGGCCTGGCGCCGCTGTTCATTGCACTGACACAAGGCATGTCTGCCCGCGCGCGCTTTGGCGTGGGGCTGCGCGCGGTGACAATCGCCGCGATCCTGCTGACTCTGTTCGGTCTTTTCGGCGACAAGATCCTTGTGGGGATCGGCATCTCGATGCCCGCCTTCCGAATTGCCGGGGGTGTTCTGCTGTTTCTGACCGCGCTCGACATGCTGTTCGAGCGCCGCACCCAACGCCGTGAGGGCCAGCAGGCCGAGCCCGAGCACGACCCCTCGGTCTTTCCGCTCGCCACGCCGCTGATCGCGGGGCCTGGCGCAATGGCCACGATGATTCTGCTCGCAGGGGCGCCGGGTGCGGATACGACGCATATCGTGCTGGTGCATCTGGTGATGCTGGCAGTGCTGAGCTGCACCTTCACGCTCTTCGTCCTCGCCTCGCCGCTTGAGCGCCTTCTGGGGCGCACCGGCACGATGGTCGTCACGCGGTTGCTGGGGATGCTGCTGGCCGCGCTGGCGATCCAGTTCATCCTCGACGGGCTGAAAGGCGCGGGCGTGATGGGCTGAGGCGATCCGCCCTCTCGCATTTTTCCCGTGACACCTTACATCGACGGAATGGATACCGAAAACTTCGCCCGACTGGTTTACCTTGGCCTGCTGCTTGTCGCTGTGGGCGGGTATTTCCTGATCGAGTTCCGCCGACGCCCGCAGCGCACGATCCAGCAGGCGATCCTCTGGGGGTTGATCTTTCTGGGCACGCTGGCCGCCGTGGGCCTCTGGACGGATATCCGCAGCACGGTGATGCCCTCGCAGACGGTCCTGTCGGACGGGCGGATCGAGGCCCCCCTTGCCCCTGACGGGCATTACTACCTTACCGCCGAGATCAACGGCGTGTCGGTGCGTTTCGTCGTGGATACCGGCGCCACCGACATCGTGCTGACCCGACGCGACGCGACGCGGGTTGGGATCGACACGGCCGGGCTTGCCTACATCGGGCAGGCGCGCACCGCCAATGGCATCGTGCGCACCGCGCCGGTCCGGCTTGAAACCATGGAGCTAGGCCCGATTCGTGACAGCAATGTCCGTGCCGTCGTGAACGACAGCGAGATGGACACATCGCTGATGGGAATGACCTACCTGACCCGCTTTGCCCGGGTCGAGTTGACCCGTGACCGCCTCGTACTCGAGCGTTAGAGCCAGTTCTTCCACTTGAACACCGCCCAGGTTCCCACCGCCGAGGCCACCATCAGCCCAAGCGCCATCGGGTAGCCCCAGTGCCAGTCCAACTCCGGCATGAACTGAAAGTTCATCCCGTAAACCGAGGCAATCATGGTGGGCGGCATGAACAGTGCCGCGACGACAGAGACGATCCGCACCGTCGCGTTCTGCGCAAGGCTGATCATGCCGAGCGTGGCGTCGACGGAAAGCTGCACCCGGTTCGACAGGAAATCCCCATGTACCGCGAGTGAGCCGATGTCACGCATCTGGCTTTTCGCGATCGGCTTGAGTTCCTTACCCTGCGCACTGGCGGCCAGCGTCTGATCGAAGAACGACAGCGCGCGCTCCAGCGTCAACAGCGCAAGCTTCACCCGGCCCACCAGTTCACCCTGGCGTCCCACTTCCTCCAGCGCCTGCTGAAGCTGGTGCGAATCCAGCCCCTTGCCAGACAGAACCCGCGCCGAGACCTTGTCGAGCGCCCTGCCCGCCGCCTCCAGCAGGTCGGCCTGCCGGGCGATGATCTCCTCAAGCAGGCCAAGGAAGATGCGCTCGGACGATTTGCAGCCTGCCGCCGATCGGTCGGCGCGTTCGGGAAAGGTCTCGAAGCTGCGTGGCGCATGGTGGCGCACGGTGACAAGACGCTGCTCGGTCAGGATAAAGCTGACCGGCCCCGCGATCTGCACCCCGTCGGGCGTGATCCCGGGCAGCACCACGGTCATGACGTCGGCCCCCTCTTCTCGGTAAAGCCGGTTCGAGATCTCGATCTCTTCCATATCCGCCAGTGTGGGCACTTCGATCCCGAGCGCGCTCACCGCCGCGATCTGGCTGTCGAGCGGGCGGTAAAGATCAATCCAGAGCGCCTTGGCAAGCTCTGCGCCGGGCGAGATCGAGGTTTCTTGCTCAAGACGCAAGAGACCTCGCGGGCCGGGGATGAAAGCGTAAAGCATGGCACTACCCCAAAGGTGTCACCCCATCGGTAGCCGCTTGCGCGTCCGGGTCAAGCCAAATGCCAGCGGTCTGGCACCGCAGAAGGGGAATTGCCTCGGTCCTGCCATCGTTACGCCGCAATCGCCTCGCATGGTGAACTAGGAAATACAGGAGGGACAGATGGATATCCTTGGCCTGCTCAGCTTCGACAACATCGCCGTCGCCGCTATCGTGATCGGCTTGTTGCGCGAGATTCAGCTACGGGTCACGAACCGCCGATCTCCCTCCGCTCCGTGATTGCCAGACATCTCCCGGGTCCCCCACCACCGGGCAGTCAACAGCGCTCCGAGCCTCGCTCGGGGCGTTTCGTTTTTCAGTGCCAAGCAACGAAAAAAGCGCGCCCGTCGCAGGACGGGCGCGCATTGTTTTACGGACAACGACCTTACTGGCCGGTCGCTTCGATATAGGCCAGAACAGCGGCGATATCGTCCTCTTTCTTCAGACCGGCAAAGGACATCTTGTTCTTCGGAACAAATCCCTTGGGGTCTTTCAGATAGGCGCCGATCGTCTCGTGATCCCAGACCATGCCCGCATCACCCGCAGCAATCATCGCGGGCGAGTATTTGAAGCCATCGGCACCGCCAGCCTTGCGACCGACCACGCCATTCAGGCTCGGGCCGGTGGCGTGCTTGGCGCCCTCGCCGACCTTGTGGCAGGCCTTGCACTTCTTGAACACGGTCTCACCCGCTGCGACCAGCGCCGGATCGACCTCTGCCGGGGCAGCAGCAACCTCGGTCGCCGCCTCAGCGGCCGGAGCGGCTGCTTCCTCGGCCGGGGGGGCCTCAGTCGCGGGGGCATCATCGTTGGGATCGTTCGGCGTCACGTCCAGAACGGTCGCATGGGCCGTGATCTCAACGCTTTCCTTGCAGTTTTCCATGCAGGCGGGCTTTGAGAACTCGGGGTATTCCACGGTTTCGCGATCATCGACGATGAAACCATCCGCGTTCGGCATCTCGACTTCGAGGAAGTTCTCGTTCGAGAGCACGAAATCATCATCGACCAGATCGTTCGAATAGATGATGTAGGCCACGATCGCGTAGGTCTCGTCCACGCTCAGCGTCTGCGCATTGCCGAAGGGCATCGAGCGATGCGCGTAATCCCAGACCGTCGAGAGGTAAGGCCAGTACGACCCGACCGTCTTCAGCGGATCCTTGCGGTTGAGCGTATCCATGCCGCCCGCCAGCTTCGGCCAGTTGTCCACGCCCTCCGCGAATTCGCCGTGGCAGACCGCGCATTTGTCCGAGAACAGCTCCTCGCCATCCGCGACCGAGCCCGAGCCCGGCGGAAGGCCGGTGCCATCGGGGCTGACGTCGAGGTTCCAGGCCGCGATCTCTTCGGGCAGCGCTGCACGCCCAAGGCCGAGCGGTTCCGCGAAGGCCGGAACCGCCAGCGGCGCCGTCAGCGCAGTGGCAATCACCAGATTACGAAACTTCGACATTCTCGGCCTCCCCGTTCGATTTGACCCACCAGGTCTGGATAGCGTTGTTGTGATAGACCGAGTTCTCGCCGCGAATGGCGCGCAGTTGGTCCTTGGTCGGCTGGACATAGCCCGTGTCATCGGTTGCGCGGGCCTGAAGCAGCATCTCTTCACCCTGCCAGTTGATGTCGAGGTAGAAGCGGGTCAGCGCCATGGGCTGGCCGGGGTTGGCCAGGCGCGCCTCTTTCCAGTTCTTACCACCGTCGAGCGAGACATCGACCTTGGTGATCGCGCCGCGGCCCGACCACGCGAGACCGGTGATCACCAGAGGCCCGTTGCCATGCTTGATCGGCATCTGCGGCGAGGGCGAGGTGATGACCGACTTGGCATCCATCACCCAGGTCCACTTGCGCGAGGTGCCGTCTTCCAGCGTATCGGTGTATTTCGAGGTCTCCTCGCGGCTCTCGACCGGGCCTTCGGTGACCTCAATGCGGCGCAGCCACTTCACCCACATGTTGCCTTCCCAACCGGGAACGCAGAGGCGCACCGGGTAGCCATGCTCCTTGCGCAGGGCCTCGCCATTAGCCTTGAAAGCTATGAGGCAGTCATCAAGCGCCTTCTCGATCGGGATCGAACGGCCGTTCGACGAGGCATCGGCGCCCTCTACATAGATCCACTTGCCCGCCGTCTGCACGCCCGCCTCTTCCAGCAGGGTGCGCAGCGTGACGCCGGTGTATTCCATGTTGTGGATCATGCCTTGGGTAAACTGCACGCCGTTAAGCTGCGCGCCCGCCCATTCCATGCCCGAGTTCGCGGCGCACTCGAGGAAATAGGTCTGGTTGACACGCGGGAAACGCTCCAGATCCTCGTAGGTGAAGACCAGCGGACGGTCCACGAGGCCGTGGATCATCAGGCGGTAGTCTTCCTTGCGCATCTCGATCGCGCCCGAGTGGTGACGCTCGAACGCGCAGCCCTGCGGGGTGATGGTGCCTTCCAGCGCATGGATCGGGGTGAAGTTGATCGACGAGATCACATCCGCCGTCAGCCAGCCCACATTGCGACGCACCACGTCGGATTCATACTGGATCGGCAAGCCATAGGGCGTGGCATCCACACCATCGCCGAAGCCGGTCGCCCAGGGCTGCACCTCGGTGATCAGCGGATCGGGCCCCTCGGCGCGCGCCGCACCCGCCCCGGTGACCAGTGCGCCTGCGGCCGCTCCGGCGCGCAGGAAACCGCGGCGACCCATGGCCAGACCGCTGCTTTCGCGTTCCTTCTCGTCCATCGTCTTCTCCCTTTAGTTCAATCTGTTGGATCGCGTTGCTCAGGCGCCCGTCACGACGACCGACTCGTTCGGAGTCAGCTGGACGGTGCCGATCTTGCGAACATGGCTTTCGATAACATCCCAGATCTGCGGCCCTTCGGTGCCCTCGTTGACCGAGGCCCAACCGGCAACCACATAGCTGCGCGCCGGGTCGATGGCCTCGCCGGTCTTGAGCAGCGTCATGTTCGAGACACGCTCGCCGATCGGTTTGGAGACGTCGATGTGGTAGCCCATGCCGCCGATACGCACCATGTCGCCGCCCTGCTGGTAGTAGGGATCGGTGTTGAAGATGTTGTCGGCCACGTCCTCAAGGATCGTGTTGATGGTCTCGCCGGTCATCTCGGTGCGGTAGCACGCGCCATAGGTCATCGAGGTGGCGTTGTGGATGTCCTCGCGGGTGATGTTGTCGCCCGGAAGCAGCGTGGTGCCCCAACGCACGCCGGGGGACATGGCGATCTCGGCATCGCGTTCCGAGAGGATCGCGTCGCAGATCAGGTCGTCCCAGGTGCCGTTGAAGTTGCCGCGACGGTAAAGCAGGCTCTCGGTCTGGCCGACAACCTCTTCCAGTTCGGCCTTGTAGGGCGCGCGCTCGTTGTCGATCAGGGCGGCCATGTCGGTGTCGGGGGTGATGACATCCGAGAAGATCGGGATCAGCTTGTGACGGAAGCCCATCATGCGCCCCTCGCGCACATCCAGATCGACGCGGCTGACGAACTTGCCGTTCGAACCCGAGGCGATCAGGATCGTCTCACCCACCAGAACCGGTTCGGGCACGGCGTCATGGGTGTGGCCAGTCAGGATGACGTCGATGCCCTTCACGCGGCCCGCCATCTTGTAGTCCACATCAAAGCCGTTGTGCGACAGGCAGACGACCAGATCGACGCCCTCGGCGCGAACCTCGTCCACGACCTCCTGCATGCGCTCCTCGCGGATCCCGAACGAATAGTCGGGGAACATCCACTTGGGGTTGGCAATCGGCATATAGGGGAAGGCCTGACCGATGACAGCGATGCGAACGCCGCCGCGTTCGAAGATCTTGTAGGGCTCGAAGGCGGGCTCATCCCATTCGACGTCGAAAATGTTCGCGCCAAGGAAGGGGAACGGCAGGGTCTCGACGATCTCCTTCACGCGGTCCTGGCCGAAGGTCCATTCCCAGTGCGAGGTCATCGCATCGGTGCCAAGCGCGTTCATGATGTTGACCATGTCCTGCCCGGCGGTCTTGAGCGAGGTCATCGAGCCGTGCCAGGTGTCGCCGCCGTCCAGCAGCAGCGCCTCGGGGCGGTCGGCGCGGATCGCCTTGACCACGGTCGCCACGCGGTCCATGCCGCCCATCTTGCCGTAGGACTTCGCCAGATCGGTGAAGTTGTCATAGGTCAGCGCATAGGCCTCGGGCGAGTTCGGCTGGAGCTTGAACATGCTCAGGAAGTCCTTGCCCACCACATGCGGCGGGCGGCCCTTGGCATCGCCCACGCCGAGGTTGATCTCAGGCTCGCGGAAGTAGATCGGCTTGGCCTGCGCGTGAATGTCGGTGATGTGGATCAGCGTCACATTGCCGAAGCTGTCGAACTCCAGCAATTGGTCCTGGGTCAGCGACTGCTGCGCCATCACGCGCGACCAGCGGCTCAGGCCGGATGCGCCAAGGATGGTCGAGGCCGCAAGGCTCGCCTGAATGAACTCCCGCCGCGAAATCATGAGGTAGCCTCCTTCTGCCCCGCCTCCGGGGTCGTCACACCGGATTTCCTCAAGGATATCCGATAGATAGAAATTCTTGAATGTGTCAGGAAAGAATAACGCGGGGCAAGGATGGCCCCTGCCCCGCGTTACGGGTTACGGACGGACGCCAGCGCCTTCGATATCAAGCCCGAGGCCGCGCGAGGCGACGTAGAGCTCAAGCTCGCGGAACTCCTGGCTACCGGCACCGAAGGTTTCGGCGCGGGTGTCGCGCACACAGCCCACAAAGCGCTGGTGGATCGAGACCGGGGCCGCGTCTTTCAGGCGATAGAGCGGGAAGCCGTTGATCTGGCCCTGGCTCAGGTGGTCGGCACGGATGTAGTTCCCGGCGTTCAACTCGTGGCAGCTCGCGCAGCTCATCTCAAGTTGACCGAAGCGGGTGTAGTACATTTCCTTGCCGCGCTCCCAGAACTCGGCGGCGGGGCCGTCGATCTGAACGGCGACCGGCATCCCGCGCGATTGCAGCGAGATGGCCGTGGTCATGTTCTTCATCTGATCCGAGTTCCACTTCCACGCCTCGGCACCCATGCGCTCGGTGCGGCACGAGTTGACGTAGTCTTCCATCGACCACAGCGCGCCAGCGGCATTGACCTTGGGCATAACAGCGCGCACGCCTTTCATGCTTTCCTCGATCGCGCCGTGGCAATCGGCACAGGACTTGCCCTCGGAACCCTCGGCGGTGTTCCAGGCATCCATGCCCTGCTCGGCATAGACGAACATCGGGTTGTCGAAGTCGTCCATCTGCATGGCGCGGGTCTCGTCCTCACGGAAGAGCCAGCCCGAGTAGACCTCGCTCAGTGCACCGTCCAGATGCGCTGCGGCGGGGGCCTTGGTGGTAATGGTCAGTTCTTCGTTGACCACCAGTTCGGCATCGGCCGGCTCAGCCATGGCGGGGCCAAAGCCGAGGGCCAGCGCGACGGCGGCGGCGGTAGTGGCGCGAGTGCGCAGCATCATTCCTTGATCCTCCCTGAGTTCTGCCCGCGCCCTTGCCGGGCGCAGGCTTTCCTTGGTGCGGCGCGCTCCCTCACGCGCCGGATCGGCCTCAGGCCACTTCGATCGACTTCTTGTCCTCGTAGACCGAGCCATCGTCGTCATACCAGGTGAACTTGAACTCACCGGTGGCATCGACCTTGGCGTCGAACTCGATATAGGGGTTGGTCGAGATCGAAGGCTCGAGCGTGACATCGATCACCAGCGCGCCGTTGAACTCGCAGGTGAAGCGATTGATGATCGAGCGCGGGATCAGGTTGCCGTCCTTGTCCTTGCGCTGACCCGATTCCATCGGGTGCGAGATCAGGGTCTTGAGCGCGACCACTTCGCCGGCTTTCGCCTTCGAGGGCACTTTCACGCGGGGTTTGACGTTATCAGCCATGTCTGTGTCTCCTCGAAAAATCAGCCGCCGCAGCCGCCGATGGTGACCTTAACGGTCGAGCTGGCCTGCACGAAGCTGCCGTCGGGCATCTTCGCGATCGCGAGGACGTCTTGCGTCTTCGACAGGCGGATGCGGGTCGAGGCGGCTTGCGAGCCGGCGGCGGGGCCGAACTTAAAGGTCGCGACCGACGGGGTCGGGTTGCCGGTGGCCAGCACGATGATCTCGGTCGCGCCGGGGGCGTCGACGGCGATCGGAACGGTGTTGCCGTTCTCGGCGATCTCGGGGGCGGTCAGGGTCAGACCACCCGTGCCGGTCGCGGCACCACCGGTGAAGGCGGCAATGGCGTCGGCGGCAGCGTCGGCCATGGCGCGGGCCGGCAGCATGGCGGCGGCAGCACCACCGAGGGCCAGGGCCAGCGCATCACGTCTGGAAAGTTTCATTGGTTTCTCCTCTTGATCTCGGTGATCACTCTTTGAGCGTCAGCAGGAAGGCGACCACGTCCTCGACCTGCTGCGCCGACAGGATCGGCGGCAGATCGGCCGGGGCGGCCTTGCCGGTGTAGGCATCTCCGGGACGGATGAACGGGCCGGTCTTGTACATGCCGGGCATCACGGTCCCCTCGAAGGTGTGTTTGGCGTCCACAACGATGCCGCGCAGCTGCTCCTCGGACCAGCGATCCGCGGCGCCATCCAGCGCCGGGCCGATGTTGCCCTGGAAATCCGCGCTGAGCGACGACACCTGGTGGCAGGCGACGCAATTGCCAAGCGAGCGCGTGGTCGCAACCTTCGCACCCTCTTCGGCATTGCCCGGCTGGCCGGTAAGCGATTGCGCGACCGCGCCCTCTTCGAACTGCACCTCGGTGGGTGCGGTTTCAGCGAAGGCGACCCCGGTGGCGAGTGTGACGGCAGCTGCCGCCAGCACGACGTGGCGATTCATCGAAGACCTCCCATTTCTTCTCCCACCGACAACATATCCATGCGCGTCAGATCGACGCAATAGTTAAATTCATAAATCTATATATCTGATGATAGCGCGTCTCGAAGCGCCTCATGCAAAAGATGAACTTTGCATAGTATAACTTTGATTAATCGTAATTTAATTGACGCAGTCAGGGCGAAAGCGCGCACGCGATACAGCGAACTATTGCCCGGTTACCCGCTCGGCAACGTATTTCTGGAAGTTCACACCGCTCTCGTATCCATGCTCCTGCACCCAGGTCAGAAGGGCTCCGGTGGTTCCTTTCCCGAAGGCGCCCGGCATGGCGGCGACTGCGGCGCGGCTGGCGGGAATCCCCTCCCCGACCTCTTCGGGAAAGAACATCATGGTGGGCGTGAACATGACCCCCCATTTCATCGCCATCTCTTTTTCTGGCAGGGTCTCGCCATCGAAATCGGTGACCGCGACATCGCCGAAGAGGTTCATCTGAACGACGAAATACCCCCCTTCGATCTGGGCGCGAATCTCGGGATCGGAATAGACCTCCTCGTGCATCTTGGCGCAGTAGAGGCAGCCGCGCTGCTCCCAGATGATCAGGAGGCGCTTGCCCTCGGCATTGGCCTCGGCCAGATCCTCGCGCATGTCCTTGAAGGTGTCGCGGAACCACGGCTCCTTATGAAGGCCGTCATCCCCCAGTTCGGCGGAAAACGCAGGCAGCGCCAGCGCGATGACGGTGATGGCAGCGGTCAGTATACGGCGCATGGTCTCCTCCTTGAATCAGCCCAACGACGTGAGCGAGGGCATAGTCTTGATCAGGAAATCGGCGATGACGCTGACCTTGTTGGTGGCGATCAGCACGGCAAACAGGATCAGCATGACCCCCATCGCCTTCTCGACATAAGCAAGCTTGGCGCGATGGCGGCTCATCAACGCAAGGAACGGGCGGGCGAAAAAGGCCGCAAGGATGAAGGGCGCGGTCATGCCAACGCCGTAGAAGAACAGCAGCAGCGTGCCCCGCGTCAGATCGCCCATCCCCGAGGCCACCATCAGGATCGCCGCCAGCGCGGGCCCGACACAGGGCGTCCAACCAAAACCGAAGGCCAGCCCGGTGACATAGGCGCCAATCAGCGTCGAGGGGTCGGACTTCGCCTCAATCCGGGCCTCGCGGTAGAGAAACGGGATCCGAAGCACGCCCAGGAAATGCAGACCGAACAGGAACAGAACCGCCGCCGCGACGTAGCTGAGCGGCCCCATCCAGCTGCGGAACGCCTGCCCAAGTGCCGTCGCCCCCAACCCCATCAGCATGAAGATCGTGGTGACGCCCAGGGCGAAGGCCATGGCCGAAAAGACCAGCCGCCGCTGTGCGCCGGGCGCGATCTTTCCGCCGCCACGCAGTTCAGACATCGAGATGCCCGCCATATAGGACAGGTAAAACGGAACCATCGGCAGGATGCAGGGGGTCAGAAATGACAGAAGGCCCGCAATCAGCGCGCCCCCGTAACTCGGGTCCAGAATCATTTATCCTCCCTGTCAGGGTCTCCCCCGGATCGATTGCTTGATCCGCCCCCGCAAACATATTACGATATTCATATGTAATGGGAGGTGCGTCAATCATGCGCATTGCACTGGCGGCGATTTTCTTGCCTGCGCTGTCGTGGCTGGCTTCGGCGGCTCCGGTGGCCAGTATCGGTGCGAGTGCAGCCGATGCCGTCGACGCACCTTTCCGGCTGATCATGGTCGAGCAGGCCGGTTGCGGCTACTGCGCCCAGTGGGACGCCGAAATCGGCCCGATCTATCCGAAGTCTCCCGAGGGAAAACTTGCCCCGCTAGAACACGTGGACCTGCGCAGCGATTGGGCCGAAGGGCTCCAGATCGGCGCGGCACCAGTGTTCACTCCGACCTTCGTCTTGATGCAGGATGACGCGGAAGTCGGCAGGATCGAAGGCTATCCGGGAGAGGATTTTTTCTGGGGGTTGCTGGGAATAGCGCTGCGCGACGCGGGTGCCGACTTGCCGCCCCCCCAATAAAAGCCGCGCAAATAGCGGCTGCTTCGCTCTCGATTCTGCTGCGCATACATGCTATGCGCGGACCTATTGTGCATGTCAGTGCCATGCCAAGGCGATGAAAGGGAAGTTGGTGCAACCGATGGCGCCAGATGGTCAAAAATCCCCGCTGAAGGGAGAGCCGGCTGCGGCGCTGGACGATGACGGCTGCGCACGCCTCGACGCGGATGAGCTGATGGGCCGGGCACAGGATGCCTCGAACCTTCTCAAGGCGCTTGCCCATGAGGGGCGGCTGATGATCATGTGCCACCTCAGTTCCGGCGAAAAGTCGGTGACCGAGCTTGAGAACCTGCTGGAATCGCGCCAAGCCGCGGTTAGCCAGCAGCTCGCGCGGCTGCGTCTTGAAGGTCTGGTCAGTTGCCGCCGCGAGGGAAAGGCGATCTACTACTCCCTCAGCGACCCGCGCGCCGCGCGTATCATCGCCCTAGTATACGATATGTTCTGCAGCGAAGTCTGATCGTAGCCCTGGGGAGGCGCTGCGTTCGGGAGGGGGAGGACTTATGGACATTCTGCCGATCGGCGTGTTGTCCGCTCTGGTGGGGCTCATTGGTGGGCTCGTGCTGGGGATGGCAGCGCGTCTTGGAGATTTCTGCACTCTCGGCGCGCTGGAGGCCGCCGCCTATGGCGAGGATCAGCGCCGCATACGCTTGTGGGGCATCGTTCTGGCCGTGGCGATCACCGGCGCCTTCGTCGCCGAGGCCGCAGGTTGGGCCGATCTGACCTCGACCTTCTATCTGACGATCAGCTGGAACCCGATCGGGTCGGTCGTGGGCGGGCTGGTGTTCGGCTACGGCATGGCGCTGGCGGGTAACTGCGGCTTCGGGGCGCTGGCGCGGTTCGGCGGTGGCGATCTGCGCTCGCTCGTGGTGGTGGTGGTGATGGGGATCTTCGCCTTCGCCACGCTGTCCGGCCCGCTGGCCCCGCTGCGCGCGGCACTGCTGCCGCAGGTGGATGCAACCGCTCCGCAGGGCATCGCGCATTGGCTGGCGGAACGCTCCGGCCTTGCCCCGATCACCTTCGCCCTGCCCGTCGCGGCCCTGTTCCTGATCTGGGCGCTCAGCTACGCGCCCCTACGCGGCGACCGCCGCAAGATCCTGTGGGGCATCGCCGCTGGCCTCGCCGTCGTCTGGTGCCTTGTCGGCACGACCTACCTGTCGCGCGAAAGCCTGGGCGAGGTTGGCGTCGAGGCGCCCTCTTTCACCGCCCCCCTTGGCCGGACGATCCTGTATTTCATGACCTCGACCGGCGGTGGCATCACCTTCTCGGTCGGTCTGGTTGCCGGGGTTCTGGCGGGCGCATTCGCCGGTTCGGCCATCCGCGGCCTCTTCCGTTGGGAAGCATGCGAAGACCCGCGTGAACTGGGGCGTCAGGTTTCAGGCGCGGCGCTGATGGGTATTGGCGGGACGGTGGCGCTTGGCTGCTCGGTCGGTCAGGGGATCAGCGCGATGTCCACCCTCGCCTTCTCGGCCCCGGTTACGCTGGCCGCGATCATCGCGGGCGGGCTGTTGGGGCTACGCCAGTTGATCCACGGTTTCCAGCCGGACTGATCCCATTCCCCGAAATGCAAAAGGCCCGCCAGATAACGGCGGGCCTTTTCGTTTCATGTCACCCGATCAGGTGCGGAAGATCCGGTAGATCGCCGGGATCACCAACACCGTCAGCAGGGTCGAGCTAAGCAGACCGAACAGCAGCGAGATCGCCAGACCCTGGAAGATCGGGTCGGCCAGGATCACCACGGCCCCGATCATCGCGGCGATGGCGGTCAGCAGGATCGGCTTGAAGCGGATCGCGCCGGCCTCGATCAGGATGTCGATCTCGGTTTTCCCGGTCCGGTCGGCATGGCGGATGAAGTCCACCAGCAGGATCGAGTTGCGCACGATAATCCCCGCCAGCGCGATAAACCCGATCATCGAGGTCGCCGAGAAAGGCGCACCAAAGAGCAGATGCCCCGCCATGATGCCAAGGAAGGTCAGCGGGATCGGCGTCAGGATTACCAGCGGCAGCTTGAACGAGCCGAACTGCGCCACGACGAGGATATAGATCCCCAGAAGCGCCACGCCGAAGGCCGCGCCCATGTCGCGGAAGGTCACCCAAGTCACCTCCCACTCGCCATCCCACAGCAGCGTCACCTTGCTTTCGTCATTGGGCTGGCCATGCAGGGCAATCTCGGGCTTTTCGCCCTCGGCCCACTCGATCTGTTCGAGCGCATCGCTGACCGCGATCATGCCGTAGAGCGGCGCCTCGTAGTCGCCCGCAAGCTCGGCGGTGACCATCTCGGCCTCGCGCCCGTTGTGGCGGAAGATCGGGAAGGATGCCTTTTCCTCGCGGATCGAGACCACATCGCCCAGTTCCACCACCCCGCGCGCGCCGGGCAGAAGGTTTGCCGGGATCGGCGTGGACAGCGTCGCCTCGTCCATCACCTTGGCGCCTTTCGAGCGTTCCATCACGATGGGCAAGGGTGCGCGTTCGGCGCCGCGATGCGAATAGCCAACCGTGGTCGAGCCGTTGAGCAGCCCGAGCGTGTCGAAGACATCGCCCTCGGAGACCTCGAAGAACTCCAGATCGTCCGCGTTCACCGTGGCCCGCAGACGGCGTGCCTGTGTGCCGAAGCTGTCATCGACATCGACGATATAGGGCACGCTCTCAAATGCCTGACGGATCTTGGTCGCGGCCGCGCGGCGCGTCTCGGCGTCGGGGCCATAGACCTCGGCCAGCAAGGTCGAAATGACCGGTGGGCCGGGCGGCGGTTCGACCGTCTTCAGGCTGGTACCTGCGGGCACGTCAAGCGCCATGATCCGTTCGCGGATCTCAAGCGCGATCTCATGCGAGGCGCGGTCGCGCTCGGTCTTGTTGGTCAGGTTGATCTGCACATCGCCCTGCCAGGGATACTGGCGCAGGTAATAGTGCCGCACGAGACCGTTGAAGTTGAACGGCGCGGCCGCCCCGGCATGGGTCTGGACCGAAATCACCTCGGGCAGTTCGGTCACGACCGCCGCCACCTTCTGCGCCACTGCGTCGGTCGCCTCGACCGAGGCGCCCTCGGGCAGGTCGATGACCACGCTCAGTTCCGACTTGTTGTCGAAGGGCAGAAGCTTGACCGTGACATGTTTGGTGTAAAGCAGCCCAAGCGAACCGAAGCTGAGCACCACCGTCACCAGAAGAAAAATCCAGGACGACTTTTTCGATGCCAGAACCGGTTTCGCCACGCGGGTATAAAGCGCGCCAAGCTTGCCGCCGTGATGTGCGTCATCAGCGTGATGGAGCGGCGCCTTGCCAGCGATCTTGACCATGAGCCAGGGCGTGATGATGACCGCCACGAAGAAGGAGAAGATCATCGCCGCCGAAGCGTTCGAGGGGATGGGCGACATATAGGGCCCCATCAGCCCCGACACGAAGAGCATCGGCAGAAGCGCCGCGACAACCGTCAGCGTGGCGACGATGGTGGGGTTGCCGACCTCGGCCACGGCCACGATGGCCTTGTGGGTCCGGTTGCCGGGCGTCTTGAGGCCCCAGTGCCGGGCGATGTTCTCGATCACCACAATGGCGTCGTCGACCAAGATACCGATCGAGAAGATCAGCGCGAAAAGCGACACCCGGTTGAGCGTATAGCCCATGATATTGGCGGCAAAGAGCGTCAGCAGGATCGTCACCGGAATGACGATGGCCACCACGATCGACTCGCGCCAGCCAATCGCAAATAGCACCAGCGCAATGATCGACACCGTGGCAAGGCCAAGGTGGAACAGCAACTCGTTGGCCTTCTCGTTCGCGGTCTCGCCATAGTCGCGGGTGATCTGCACCTCGATCGATTCGGGGATCAGCTCGCCCTTCATCTCCTCGACGCGGTGCAGGATTTCTTCGGCCACAACGACCGCATTTGCCCCGGCGCGCTTGGCGATCGCCAGCGTCACGGCGGGGGTCCGGTTGAGCGTCTCGCCGTCGCGCGTGACATTCGCCACGATCTGGTCCGAGGTGTCGCCCACGTAAGAGACCTTGGCGACATCGGCGACATAGACGGGCCGCCCATCACGCGCGGTCAGCAGAAGCCCGGCAATTTCAGCGGGTGCGGTCAGCGTTTCCCCGACCACAAGGTCGATCTGTTCGCCATTATCGCGAAGCTTTCCGGTCGAGAAAGAGCGGTTGGCCTGCTGCACCTTGTAGCCCAGAGTTTGCAGCGTGATGCCGTAAAGCGCCAGTTTCTCTGGATCGGGCTCGATACGGATCGCCTCGGTCGCTTCGCCGACGACATAGGTCAGACCCACATCTTCGATCTTGGTGACTTCGGCCTGCAGCTCACGGGTGATCCGGGTCAATTCATTCGCGCCGATCCCGGTTCCGGGCTTGCCTGACAGGGTAAGCGACACGATGGCCACGTCGTCGATCCCTCGCGCAACGATCATCGGCTCGGAGATGCCAACCGGGATGCGGTCCATGTTCGCGCGCACCTTCTCATGCACCCGCAGGATCGCCGCATCGGCCGAGGTGCCCACGACGAAACGCGCCATCACCAGCGCATAATCGTCCGAGGTCTGGGAATAGACGTGCTCAACCTCGTTGATGCCCTTGACGATGGTTTCCATCGGCTCGGTCACCAGTTTCATCGCGTCAGGCGCCTTCAGACCCGGCGCCTGGATGTGAATATCCACCATCGGCACAGAGATCTGCGGCTCTTCCTCGCGCGGCAGACTGACCAGCGCCACGAAACCCACGGCCAGCGCTGCAAGGATCATCAGCGGCGTCAGCGCCGACTCGATGAAGGCGCGCGTCAGGCGCCCGGCGATGCCAAGCTTGATGCCCTCGAATTCGTCGCCCTCGGGGCGGGTGCTCGGATCAGTGCTCATCGGCGACCACCGTCTCACCGCCATTGAGGCCGGTCACGATCTCGACCATCTCGACGCCATCGACCATCGAGCGCGCACCCGGAACCACGGTGCGCACAACCTTTGCTCCGTCCTTCTCGACGGTCACGAAATCCAGACCCGAATGGGTGCGGATCAGGTCGGCCGGAATACGGATCGCCTCGCGCTTGGCCAGCGGCAGACGCACCAGAACGCGCGCATCGACAAATGCCGCATCCAGGTCGGGAACCTCGACATCGGCCGTCACACGACCATTCTCGATCAGCGGATAGACCTTGGCCAGTCGGCCCTCTTTCGGGCCAGACGCTGTCTCGATGGCGATCGTATCGCCCTCGGTAATGGCGCCGGCATGACGCTCGGGGACCGAGACACGCAGGAAGAAGCCGCCGCCACCGACCGTGGCCACGTTCTCACCCGCCATCACCACGGCCCCCTTGGCCACGGGAACGTTGAGAACCATGCCCGAGATCGGCGCCAGAATCTCGCCCTCCGAAGCCTGCTGCTCGATCACCTTGCGGCTGGCCTTCTGCGCCTCGATCTGACCGGTGTAGACATCGACCTGAGTGCGTAACTGATCAAGCCGCTGTGTCGTCGTCACGCCGCGCGCCTGCAATTCTTCGCCACGCTTGAGTTCGGACTGGGCGTTGGCCAGTTGCGACTCGAGCGCGGTGATTTGCGCGTCGATCGCCGAAAGCTGGAAGTTGATCTTCTCATCGACGACCCGACCAAGCGGCTGGCCCGCCTGTACCTGATCGCCTTCGCCCACCGTCAGTTCGACCAAGGTGCCGCCCAGACGTGCACGCGCGGGGATCGAATCCTTCGCCTCGACCCGGCCATAGACGGCCTTCCAGTCAATGGCCTCGGTGGTGGTCACGACAAAGGGCCCGCCGGATTCGGCCACGGCCACCTGCGGCAGAACCAGCGCGACAAGCGCCAGCGGCAAGATGATGGATTTCATATCGGGTCCCTTCCCTTCGGGTATGCGCAAATCAGCGGAAATTTACATTCCGCTTTTTGAATATGTGTCCCTTTACACCATTATTCAACATCCGCGCAAGGGTTCCTGCTTTGACCTGTGTCACTTAGCTGATCCGCAGGGCTTTTACGGCGCATGTTTCCGCGCTAAACCCTGTCGCGCAACCAACGAGGTATGACATGCACGACATCCGCGCGATCCGCGAGAACCCCGAGATCTTTGACGCAGCCCTTGCGCGCCGGGGACTTGCGCCGATGTCGTCGGATATCCTCTCGCTTGACGAGGAACGCCGTGCGGCGATCCACGCGGCCGAGACCGCACAGGCGGCGCAGAACGCGGCCTCCAAGCAGGTCGGCGCGGCCAAGGCCAAGGGCGACGAGGCCGAGTTCGAACGGCTGCGCGCATTGGTGGCCGAGAAGAAGGCCGAGGTTGCGGCGATGCAGGCGCGCGCCGGTGCGCTGGACACCGAACTGCGCGACAAGCTGCTCTTGATCCCGAACAATCCGCTCGACGAGGTGCCGCAGGGCGCGGACGAGGCCGACAATGTCGAGGTGCACCGTTGGGGCACCCCGCGCGAGCTTGGTTTCACCGCCAAGGAGCATTATGAACTGAAGGCCACCAGTGAACGCGGGATGTCTTTCGGCGCCGCTGCACGACTGTCAGGCAGCCGCTTTGTAATTTTGACCGACGGTGTCGCCAAAATTCATCGAGCACTTGCACAGTTCATGCTTGATCTACATACGAGCGAACATGAACTACGCGAAGTTCTGACGCCTGTAATTGTAAACGAAGACGCGATGATCGGCACCGGTCAGCTGCCAAAATTTGCAGAGGATAGTTATCAGCTCACCAATGGCCAATGGCTCATCCCGACGGCGGAAGTGACGCTGACGAATCTTGTGGCCGACGGAATCGTTGATGAGCAGACGCTACCTTGGCGCTTGACCGCACACACGAACTGTTTCCGCTCCGAGGCGGGCTCGGCCGGCAAAGACACCGCTGGCATGCTGCGCCAGCACCAGTTCGAAAAGGTCGAGATGGTCACCATCTGCCGCCCCGAGGACGCGATCGCCGAGCATGAGCGCATGACCAAATGCGCCGAGACAGTGCTGGAACGCCTTAACCTGCCCTATCGCCGCATCGTGCTGTGCACCGGCGACATGGGCTTTGGTGCGCAGAAGACCTATGATCTCGAGGTCTGGCTGCCCGGTCAGAACACCTACCGCGAGATCAGCTCGGTCTCGACCTGCGGCACCTTCCAGGCGCGGCGCATGAATGGCCGCTACAAGCCTGCCGCCGGTGGCAAGCCCGAGTTCGTGGCGACGCTGAACGGCTCGGGCCTTGCTGTCGGGCGCTGCTTGATCGCGGTGCTGGAGAACGGCCAGGAAGAGGATGGCTCGGTCACACTGCCCGCTGCCCTGCATCCCTATCTGGGCGGCAAGACCCGGCTGGTGGACGGCAAGCTCGTTTGAATTCAAAGGAGAAGGCCCCTTTCGGGGCCTTTTACTTGATCTTAAGGCCGCGTGATTTCAGCGCAGCGCTGATTCCTCGGCTGACAGTCCCGGTTTTCTGCCCTAAGATTCGCACAGGGAGGAACAATTCAGCTGGGGGCTGGAATGCTGACCGACCATAACGCCATCGACTTCGCGGCGACTGAGATCCTCAGAATCCGCGACGCGGATGTTCCCGCACATATCGAGACCCTGCGCGCGCGAAAGAAGCTTTCGACGCTTGTGCATGGATTGAACTCGGCGGCTCTCAGCCGCGATGCAGCGGCGCGCGAGAAAGCTCGGGCCGCGCTCAGTCACCTAGGGTTCATCTGAGCACGGCCAGAGCGGTCACTCAGGCCTGGATCCCGGCTTGCCCTTGCGCGCTTCGTGCTTGCGCGCATCCACGTGCTTTTTCAGGCGCGAGGGGATCGACTTCTTGCGATCCTTGTAGGGGTTCTTCGAACCCTGATCGCGGAAGTAGATGCGGATCGGCGTGCCCGGCATGTCGAAATCGTTGCGCAGCCCGTTGACGAGGTAGCGCCCGTAGCTTTCCGGGATCTTGTCGGTATGGGTCGCCATGATGACGAAGCCCGGCGGACGGGTCTTGGCCTGCGTCATGTAGCGCAGCTTGATGCGCCGCCCGCCCGGTGCCGGCGGCGGGTGCGCCTCGGTCATCGCCGAGAGCCATTGGTTCAGTTTCGCGGTCGAGATACGGCGGTTCCAGACCTGGTGGGCCTTCATAATCGCGTTGTGCAACCGGTCCAGACCCTTGCCGGTCTTGGCCGAGACGGTCACCAGCGGCGCGCCTTTCAGCTGCGGCAGCAGGCGCTCGAACGCCTCGCGCAGCTCTTTCAGCTTCTCGGGCTTGTCTTCCTCAAGATCCCACTTGTTCGCGGCGACGACGACGGCACGGCCCTCGGTCTCGGCGAAGTCGGCGATGCGCAGATCCTGCGTCTCGAAGGGGATGTTCACGTCAAGCAGCACCACGACCACCTCGGCGAAGCGCACGGCGCGCAGACCGTCGGCCACCGAAAGCTTTTCGAGCTTGTCGTTGATCTTGCCGCGCTTGCGCATCCCGGCGGTGTCCCAGATCCGCATGGGCGTGCCCATGAACTCGGTCGTGACCGAGATCGCATCGCGGGTAATCCCGGCCTCGGGGCCAGTCAGCAGACGATCCTCGCCGAGGATCTTGTTGATCAGCGTCGATTTCCCGGCGTTCGGGCGGCCAATGACGGCCAGTTGCAGCGGCTTGAGCTTGGTCGGCGCCTGATAGACGCCCTCTTCCTCCGAGCCTTCCTCGATCTCGACATCGACCTCGGGGGTGTTGGCTGCGTTCTTCTCGGCGAATTCATCCGCCAGAGGCTTCAGGACGGTATAAAGATCGTCGAGGCCCTCGCCATGCTCGGCCGAGATCCGCAGCGGCTCGCCCAGACCAAGCGACCAGGCCTCCAGCGCGCCGGCATCGCCCGCGCTGCCTTCGGCCTTGTTCGCGGCAAGGATCACATGCGCGTTCTTGCGGCGCAGGATGTCGGCAAAGATCTCGTCGGCCGGGGTCACGCCCATGCGCGCGTCAATCAGGAACAGGCAGACATCGGCCTCTTCCACTGCGCGCTCGGTCAGGCGACGCATGCGGCCCTGAAGGCTGTCATCCTCGGCCAGTTCCAGACCCGCCGAGTCGATCACGACGAACCGCAGATCGCCAAGGCGCGCATCGCCTTCGCGCAAATCGCGCGTCACGCCGGGCTGGTCATCGACCAGCGCCAGACGTTTTCCGACAAGGCGGTTGAACAGCGTCGATTTGCCGACGTTCGGGCGACCAACGACGGCCAGGGTAAAGCTCATTTCTGCCTCCTGAGGCGGATCAAGCGGCCCCTCTACACCCTTTTTCCGTCAACGGAAAGCGTGAAGCTGACCATTCATGCCGACAACATACAGCGTGCCGCCCGCGACAACGGGGTTGGTCGCCGCGCCGCCGGGGATCTCGGTCTGGCCAAGCAGCGCGCCGGTCGCCGGATCGAAGCTGCGCAACAGCCCGTCGGTCGAGGCGACGAACAGCTTATTGCCCGCCAACAGCGGACCGTAATGCACGAAGATCTTGGCCTGCTTCTTGATTTTTTCCTTGACGAAATAGGGCAGATCCTGCGCCCAGATCGTCGCGCCGGTGGCCGCGTCCAGACGCACCAGCCGCGCCTCGTCCGACACCAGGAAGATCGAGCCGCCCGCAACCTGCACCGGCGACACCGCGCCTTCGGTCGCGGTCCAGATCCGCTCGCCCGAGTTCACGTCGAACGCGCCGACCTTGCCCGCCGAGGAACCCGCGTAAAGCTTGTCGCCCACGATGACCGGATCGCCGGTCAGGTCGGTCACCGTCGCGAAGGCCCGGCCAAGCCGCGCGCCCGCAACCTTGCCCTGCCACAGCGTCAGACCGCCCTGCTTGAGCGCGCCGACCATCTCGCCCGACGAGAACGGGAAGACAACCATCCGCTCGTTCACTGCGGGCGCGGAAACGCCCACCATGGCCGAGCCCGAGGGCGTGCCGGGCAATTGCCATTGCACCTTGCCGTCCGTGGCACGGATCGCCCAGGCCGAGGCATCGCGCGCCACGACATAGACCAGACCGCCCGACACGGTCGGTGCGCCACCAATGGCGGCGTCGAATTTCTGGCGCCACTTCACCGCGCCCGAGGCTGCATCCAGCGCAACCAGCTCACCAAAGCCGGTGGTGACGTAAACCTGCCCGTCCGCATAGGCCAAACCGCCGCCCGAGGCATCGTCGGCATTGTCCGAGGGCGGTGTCAGATCGGCCTTCCAGAGTGCCGCACCGTTCAGGCCCGTCGCCGCGACCTGCGCGCGCGCATCGAGCGTGTAGATCCGCCCCGCGCCCACGACCGGATCGGCCGTGATGCGATGCTTGCGCCCTGCGCCCTCGCCGATCGCGGCCGACCAGACGCGCGCCGTGCCGCCGCCGATCGCCGGGTTCACCAGCGCATGGGACGGGTTGCCGGCCCGATGGGTCCATTCCGCATTCGATTGCTGCGCGGGCAGTGCGATTGCCGTGGATATCGCCAGCGGAGCATCGGCTGCGCTCTGGCTCAGCACATCGCGCGGGTCAATCCGGTCGCCCTCAAGGATCAGCTCCTTTTCGCAACCGGTTACCAACGCCGCCATGCCAAGCACGGCCATTCCCCGGATCAGCTTCACCGCTTTCATCCCCCTGCCCTCGCATCATTTGGACCCGGCCATGCGGCCCGGTCCGAGGTTCCGGTCACTGCTCCGCCGGATCGCCCCCAAGCGCCACAATCAACTCTGTCGCGCGCTGTTGCAAGCCCGGCGTGACCCCTGCCTCGGCAAGGATCTGCTTGGCCAGCGAAATCGCCTGTTCGGGATCGCCCGCCGCAACGGCGGCCTCGGCCTGCGCCTCAAGCGCCAGCAGACGATAAGGCGCGCCCGGTTGCGCAAGCGCGCTCAGCTCGGCCGCGCGTTCCTCGGCGCTCATCGTATCGCCCGCAACGCCAAGCGCCTTGAACCGCGCCAGTTCGCGCAGGCTCGCCGGAGCAGCGGCATTCGCCGCAACGGCGCGATAGGACGCCAGCGCGCCCTCGGCATTGCCCGCCTCGGCCTGCTGACCGGCCAGCATCAGCTGCGCCAGTGCAGCGCGGCCGCCATCGGCCTCAATCGCCGCAAGCGCGTCCGCCGGATCGTCGGACTCGACAGCGGCCAGAAGCGCATCGCCGAAGCCCTCGGCCTGATTGCGGGCCGTCGCCTTGGTCCATTCGGTATAGGCCGCCCCGCCGACAATCCCCAGGATCGCCACGACGCCGATCCAGCCATATTTGCGCATGGCGGCAAAGAGCTTGTCGCGGCGGACCTCTTCGGTGACTTCCTCGATAAAGCTGTCGGTCTCGTCCACAGGCGGCTCCCTTAACGGTTTGCGGTTTTCTTATACATTTCCAAGACCATTGCCAAGGCCAGCCCGGGCGGTGCCGCGGCCCGCTCAGGTCGTCCAGGTATGCGGGGTGCGGTGGCGCTGGTCGGTAGGTTCCGCCTCGCCATCCTCCTCGAGCTGACGCACCGAGTTGCGCAGCAGATACTCCTCGCCACCCTGGCGCGCCCACATCGCCGCATAGCGCCCGCCATGGGCCAGAAGTTCCTCGTGACGGCCTTCCTCGATGATTTCGCCCTGTTCAAGCACCACAATCCGGTCCGCATCGACAATCGTGCTGAGACGGTGCGCGATCGAAATCACCGTGCGCCCCTCGCCCATCGCCTTGAGGCTGACCTGGATGTCACGCTCGGTCTGCGTATCGAGGGCCGAGGTCGCCTCGTCCAGCAGCAGGATCGGCGGGTTCTTGAGCAGCGTGCGCGCGATACCCACGCGCTGTTTTTCACCGCCCGAGAGCTTCAGTCCGCGCTCACCCACGGTCGTTTCATATCCCTCAGGAAGGCTCATGACGAAGTCATGGATCTTTGCGGCCTTGGCGGCGGCGATGATCTCGTCTTGCGTCGCATCCGCGCGGCCATAGGCGATGTTGTAGCCGATGGTGTCGTTGAACAGCACCGTGTCCTGCGGCACCACACCGATGGCGTCGTGCAGGCTGGTCTGGGTGATGTCGCGCAGATCCTGCCCGTCGATGCGGATCGCGCCGCCCGTCACGTCATAGAAACGGAACATGAGCCGCCCGATGGTCGACTTGCCCGAGCCCGAGGGGCCCACCAGCGCGACGGTCTGCCCCGCCTGCACCTTGAGCGAGACCCCCTTGAGGATCGGTCGCGTCGGATCGTAGGCGAATTTCACATCTTCGAATTCGATCGCACCGCCCTGCACGCGCAGGTCCGGGGCGCCGGGCTTGTCGTTGATCTCGGCGGGTTGGTGCAGCAGGTCGAACATCTCGCCCATGTCCACCAGAGCCTGCCGGATTTCGCGATAGACGGTGCCGAGGAAGCCAAGCGGCATGGTGATCTGGATCATGTAAGCCTGCACCATGACGAAATCGCCCACGGTCAGCTTGCCCGACTGCACCTCGATAGCCGCCATGACCATCACCGCGATCAAGCCAACCGAGATGATCAGGCTCTGGCCGAAGTTCAGGATCGCAAGGCTCTGGCCGGTCTTGACCGCCATCTGCTCATAGCCCGCCATCGAGGCGTCGTAGCGTTTGGCCTCGCGCGCCTCGGCGCCGAAATACTTGACGGTTTCGAAGTTCAGCAGGCTGTCGATGGCCTTCTGGTTGGCCTGCGTGTCGGCCTCGTTCATCTTGCGCCGGATCGCGACGCGCCATTCGGTGACCTTGAAGGTAAAGGTCACATAGGCTGCGATCGTCACGATCACCACCGCCGCGTAACGCCAGTCGAACAGCACCGCGAAGAGCACCGCCACCATCGTCAGTTCCAGGATCAGTGGCCCGACCGAGAACAGCATGAAGCGCAGCAGGAACTCGACGCCCTTCACGCCGCGCTCGATGATCCGGCTTAGCCCGCCCGTCTTGCGGTTGATGTGGTAGCGCATCGACAGGCGGTGGATATGCTCGAAGGTTTCCAGCGCCAACTGACGCAGAGCGCGCTGTGCGACCCTCACGAACACCGCATCGCGCAGTTCGCCAAAGCCGACCGAGGCCATCCGCGCGACGCCATAGGCCACCGTCAGCGCGACCGCGCCAAGCGGCAAGAGCCAGCCCTCGGCCCGCGCGGTTCCGGCCAGACCGTCCACCGCAGCCTTGTAAAGGAACGGCGTTGCGACTGCGATCACCTTGGCCATGACCAGCAGGCTCATCGCGATCAGGACGCGCTTCTTCACCCAGGGGTGCGCATCCGGCCACAGGTATGGCGCGACCGCGCGGATCGTACGCCAGCCTCGGGCGCGCTCATTCGCGCTGACTTTGCCCGCGACGGTGATCTGGGAAGGCGCCATGAGGGAAAACCTTTCGACTGGTCATGAAATGCGACGCCCGGTTCGGGGATAGTCCCCACCGGGCGGGCAAAACCTAAGCCGGAAACCGTCAGAGTCCAGCCCTATTCGGGAATGGCGAAGACCTGCCCGGGATAGATCAGGTCCGGATCGCGGATCTGATCGCGGTTCGCTTCGAAGAGGCGCACATAAAGATAGGGGTCGCCATAATTCTCGCGCGCGATGGCCCAAAGGGTGTTGCCCGGCTCGATCGTGATCATACGGGTGCCACGCTTTGGTTCGGCACCCGCAGGTGCTTCGGCGGCGGCAAGGGCTTCGGGTGCAACGCGGTCATAGCTGGTCTCGGCGCGCGTCAGAACCTTGCCATCCACATCGAGCGCATCGATGCGCAGGACATGCTGGCCCGGCGCGCCTGCCGGAAGCACCATGCGCCAGTTGCCCTCGGTTCCCGCCTGGATCAGCCCCGCCTCGGCATTGTCGATATAGGCGCGCAGAAGCGCCCCCGCGGGCGCGCCGCGCCCACTGACCGCGATCTGATCGCCCGCATCGAAAGACACGGTGTCGATGGACAGATCGGCGCTGGCCTCGGCCAGAACGCGCGCGCCCTGCTCGTCGGTCACCAGCGGGGTTTGCGCCAGCGTCTCAGCGGCATTGACCTGTTCGGCGACCGCTGCTTCCGAGGCGCCCTCGGCCTCGGCCGCCTGTGCCACGGCTTCGGCGCTTGGTGCGACAGTCACGCTTTCCTCGCCCTCGCGGGCCACGCCATCGGCACCGGTGACGCGCACGCTCATCTGCCGCGGCTCGGCCGAGGGATCAGCCAGCACGACCGAGGCAAAGCTGCCACCCGGCTCGGCGGTGACGGTATCGACGACGGCACCATCAAGCAGAACTTCCACCTTGGCACCCGGCTCGACCCGCCCCGCCAGCGTCAGCGCGCCATCAGGCGCGGCGCGGAACTGATCGAGGCTGGCCACAGGACCGGGCTCTGCGGAGGCGGGCTCGGGCGGGGCCGGTTCGGGCGCAGGCTCCGACTCTGGCGCGGCGGCCACGGTCGGCTGCGCTTCGGGTTCGGCCGCCGCAGTCGTCGGCGCCTCAGCCGCGGGTTGGGCTGCAACAGGTTCAGGCTGCGCGGCCTCAGGCAGTTGTGCCACGGGCGCAGGCTGCTGCGGCGGATCGCGCAACACCCAGTAGCCCGCCAGAACGGCCAGCAGTGCAAGCGCGGATACGCCGCCCAGCATCGCCCCACCCAGACCCGAGCCCGCCTTCGCCGCGGCCGGCTCTTGCCCCGATTCGACGTTTTTCATCCCATTTCCCCTCGTTCCGATGCGATCTTGCGCCGCATGACTTGAGCAACCTTAGCCAAGCCGCTATCACCAAACAACAATTCGCTGCACCCGCCGTGCAGTTCAGCCCGAAAGGTGCTTTGATGTCCCACCAGCCTTCGATTTGTGTCTTTTGCGGCTCGCGCACCGGTAACCGGCCCGCCTATGCCGAGGCAGCCCGGGCCACCGGCACGATGCTCGCCACACGCGGCTGGCGCCTTGTTTACGGCGCAGGCGATGTGGGCCTGATGGGCGAGGTCGCCCGCGCGGCCCAACAGGCAGGCGGCGCCACCTTCGGCGTGATCCCGATCCACCTGTTCCAGCGCGAGGTCGGCAAGCGCGACCTGTCCACCTTCATCGTCACCGAAAACATGCATGAGCGTAAGAAGGTGATGTTCATGAACTCGGATGCCATCGTCGTCCTGCCCGGCGGCGCAGGCTCTCTGGACGAGTTGTTCGAAGTGCTCACCTGGCGCCAGATCGGCCTGCATGAAAAGCCGATCCTCATTCTCAACACCGATGGCTACTGGAACCCGATCAAGACCGCCATCGAGCATATGATCAGCGAGGGCTTCGCCGACCGCTCGCTGGCCGAGATGCTGATCTGGGTCGAGGATGTCTCGGCGCTCGAAACCGCGCTGGCCACCGCGCTAAGCTGACACCTACCCGCGCCGCAGCAACGTCAGCGAATAAATCGCCAGCGCAAGCCAGATCATCGGCAGCGCCACCGCATGCCACTGCGTGATCGGTTCGTGGAAGGCGATCACGGCGACCGACAATTGCAAGGTCGGGTTAAGGTATTGCACCAACCCGAGCGTCGCCATCCGCACCCGCCGCGCGGCATAGGAAAACAGGATCAGCGGGCCGCCGGTCAGCACGCCCGAGAAGGCCAGCAAGAGGCTGGTGCCCCAGTCCGAGCCAAACGCCCCCGACCCCGGCGCGGCCCCTGCCCATCCGTAGTGCAGCCCCAGAAGCAACGCGAGCGCCAGTGGTGCCAGCAAGAACACCTCGGCGGTGACTGAGACCACCGGCCCCACATCCAGACGCTTCTTGATAAGCCCATAGGCGCCAAAGGTTCCCGCCAGCATCAGCGCCATCCAAGGCGGCGCACCGATGCCCCAGGTCAGATACAGAACCGCGCTGGCCGCGATCATCACGGCCAGAGCCTGCGCGCGCGTCATCGCCTCGCGCATCACGACGACACCAAGGCCCACCGCAACAAGGGGGAAGATGTAGTAGCCGAGGCTCGCCTCAAGCGCGCGCCCGTTCTGCACCGACCAGATGAACCCGAACCAGTTGGTCGAGATCATGATCGCGGAAAGTAACAAAATCAGTAGGTTGCGCCCACGCAGCGCAAGGCCCACGGCGCGAAGCCGGCCCTGCATCGTCAGGACGGCACCAAAGAATACCAGCGACCAGAGCGTCCGGTGCGCCAGCACCTCAAGCGGCGGAACGGCGGCCAGTTGCTTGTAGTAAAGCCCCGAGAGGCCCCACACCACGCAGGCGAATAGCAGCGCCCAGAACCCCTTGACCTGATCTCGCATGAACCGCCCCTGTCCGTTCGGCGCCACGCTGACCGAAAGCGCCGGTAAAGGAAAGGGGCGGCTGCGTTTTCCCTAGGTCAAAGCGCGTCGATGTCGGACGCGACGATCTTGCCGATCTCGGGCAGCGGGTGCTTGGTCAGGGTCTTGTCGATCTCGGCCACGACATGGGCTGCCAGCCCCTCGCTCAGCGCAGCGCGCAGCGCGCCCAGAACCTGTGGCGGCGCCACGAGGATCAGCTTGTCGAACGCACCGCGCCGCTGCGCGCGTGCCAGATCGTCGGCGAGATCCGCCATGAAGGTTTCGGCATTCAGCCGGGAGTAATCCGGCACCTCCATCGCCGAGCGCTGTCCCTGCCCGACATCGGCGCGACGCCCGGGCGCATCGGACGCGACGATGACCTCGGGCGCCTCTTCGCGGCGCACGAATGCCAGACGCGGCTCCCGCCCCGTCCCCTCATTGCGCAAAACCAAGGCCTTCTCGGAATCCGCAACGACAACCCAAATTCCTTTGGAAAGCAGCATGACGACCTCCTTTTGTCTCTCTTTGCTCAACATGGGGATGCACGTCGTTGATTTCGAGCCGACCAGACGTTCTGCCGCAGGAAAAGAAAAGGCCCGCCGGATCGCTCCGACGGGCCCCGAAATCGCGCAGAAGCGCGGATTACATGCGCGAGGCGACGTTTTCCCAGTTCACCAGCTTCTCGAGGAAGTTGGTGAGGTAGGCCGGGCGCTTGTTGCGGAAATCGATGTAGTAGGAATGCTCCCACACGTCGCAACCCAGAAGCGCGGTCTGGCCGAAGCAGAGCGGGTTCACGCCGTTCTCGGTCTTGGTCACCTTCAGCGCGCCGTCGGTATCCTTGACCAGCCAGCACCAGCCCGAACCGAACTGACCTGCGCCAGCGGCCGCGAAATCTTCCTTGAACTTGCCAACCGAGCCAAACGACTCGACCAGCGCCTTTTCCAGCTCACCCGGCATCGCCTTGCCGCCCGGACCCATCATTTCCCAGAACTGGGCGTGGTTCCAATGCTGCGAGGCGTTGTTGAAAATGCCATTTTGCGCAACCGCGCCCGCCTGGTAGGTGCCCTTGACGATCTCTTCAAGCGACTTGCCTTCCCACTCGGTCCCGGCGATCAGCTTGTTGCCGTTATCGACATAGGCCTTGTGGTGCAGATCGTGGTGATACTCGAGCGTCTCCTTCGACATGCCAAGGTCGGCAAGCGCATCATGGGCATAGGGAAGATCGGGAAGTTCGAAAGCCATTTTCTTGTCCTCTCGCGTGCAGTTAGCGTTACCCCTATAGAAGCGCGCGGGACCCCGAGGTCAAGGGCACTTGAGCACATCCGTCAGCCCCTCTTGGCACAAATAAGAAGGGGGGCTGTCTGCCCCCCTCTTGCCCGTATCCGGTCAATTCACCCCCCGAGGATATTTTCCCCACATTGAAAGAGCGATCCTGCCCATCAACGTGGCGCAAATATCCCGGGGGTGAGCGGCCCCGGCCGCGAGGGGGCAGCGCCCCCTGCCTCCTCAGAAAATCTCGCCGCCCTTGCGAGAGGAGACCTCGAGAAGCCCGAGCATATAGGCAGCAACCGATCGGAAGCAGATTACGCTCAGCTCCTGCGGGCCCGAGCGCCAGAGTGCGGCAGCCACTTGTGCTGCACGGGTGCGGCGCATCTCGCCTTCGGGGAAAGTCGCGAAATCGACGGGGCAAAGCTTCATCAGCACCTCGTCGCCCTTCTCGCCCGAGACGGTGAACATCGCCCGCGCATCTGAGACGTTGGTCACCAGCGAATGCTCTTTCGCCAAGGCTTCGCTCAGCGACTGGCTCAGGCCCGGCGCCTCGTCGTAGGAGCAGATGAGCAATAGCTCATCCGGGCTCATCCAGGCGACGCTGCGCCCGTCGGCGGTGATGACCTTGCGCTGTCCTGGGGTGGACAGGCCGAGCCCTTTCAGAGCCTTGGCCAGCGCCTTCGACTTCAGATCGGCCCGGATCGAGATCATCCCCGTCAGGCCCGCCTCGGCAACCGTGGCAAAGCCCGTGTGGCTTGCGCCTTTGAGTGCGCTGATTGCCTCAGACATTGGCCTTCTCCCCTTCCTTGTCGTAGAAGACCGGGTCGACGATCTTCGCCTTGAACACGGCCCCCTTGTCAGCGGGGAAGTCGAGCACCTCGCCCATCCGGTCGGGTCCGTTCAGCACCAGCCCCATCGCGATCCCGCGCTTGAGCATGGGCGAGTAATAGGTCGAGGTCACCCGCCCCTGCGTGTTGCGCTGGCCGTTGGCATTGTGCCCTTCGGCCACGGCATAGACCCCATCGGGCAACACCGAGCCATCGAGCGTCTCAAGACCCACAAGCTTCCAGCGCTTCGGATCGGTCATGTGGCTGCGTTCTTGCGCGCGCTTGCCGAGATAGTCTTCCTTCTTCTTCGAGATCGCCCAGCCAAGGCCCAGATCCTGCGGGATCACGGTGCCGTCGGTCTCGTCACCGATCATGATGAAGCCCTTCTCGGCGCGCATCACGTGCAGCGCCTCGGTGCCGTAGGGCATCACGCCGAACTCTTCGCCCGCGGCGTTCAGCGCCTCCCAGAAGGCCAGACCCATGTTCGCGGGCACGGCGATCTCGTAGCTCAGCTCGCCCGAGAAAGAGATGCGGAACACCCGCGCCGGGAAGCCGCCAAGCGTGCCTTCGGCGAAGGTCATGAAGGGCAGCGCCTCTTTCGAGACGTCCATCCCGCCGAGTTTCTCAAGCAGCATCCGCGCCTGCGGGCCGACGACCGCGACCTGGGCATATTGCTCGGTCAGGTTGGCAGTGTAGACCTTCCAGTCCCACCACTCGCATTGCAGCCAGTCTTCCATCCAGCCGTGGATGCGGTCGGCACCGCCCGACGTCGTGTGGCACAGCCAGGTATCCTCGGACAGACGCACGACGACGCCGTCATCGCTTAGGAAGCCGTTCTCGTTGCACATCAGACCGTAGCGGCATTTGCCCACGGCGAGGTTCGACATCATGTTGGTGTAGAGCATGTCGAGGAAACGCCCCGCGTCCGGCCCCTTCACCACGATCTTGCCAAGCGTCGAGGCGTCGAGCAGGCCCACATTGGTGCGGGTGTTGACGATCTCGCGGTTGACGGCGGTGCGGTGGCTTTCCCCGGCTTTCGGGTAGCAATAGGGGCGACGCCACAGCCCCACGGGTTCCCAATGCGCGCCCTTGGCCTCGTGCCAGCCATGCATCGGCGTGCGGCGCAGCGGCTGGAACAGCTCGCCCCGCGCCTCGCCGGTGACGGCACCGAAGCTGATCGGCGTGTAGGGCGGGCGGAAGGTGGTCGTCCCGGTCACCGGGATCGGCCGACCAAGTGCATCCGAAAGGATCGCTAGGCCGTTGATATTACTCAGCTTACCCTGATCCGAGGCCATCCCGAGCGTAGTGTAGCGCTTGGTATGCTCGACGCTCTCATAGCCTTCGCGGGCGGCCAGCTGGACGTCCGAAACCTTCACGTCGTTCTGGTAATCGAGGAAGGCCTTGAACTTGAGCTTCTCCTTCGCGCCGGCGGGCATGACCCAGACCGGCATAAGGGGCGCCTCGACTTCGGACACGGCGGGGATGCCCGCCTCGTCCATGATCGCGCCGAGTTGCAGCAGGCCGTTCGCGGCACCGACCACGCGGGCCAGCGGCTCGCCCGCCGCGCCGGTCGGCGGGCGGGTGGCGTCGGGGCGGAACATCGCCGCGGCGTCGTCCCACACAAGCTTGCCGCCGCAGTGGCTCCAGAGGTGGACGACCGGCGACCAGCCGCCCGACATGGCGACGCAGTCGCAGGCGACCGTCTCGATCACACCGCCCTCGCCCGCTTGGGCGCAGATCTCGACGCCGGTGACCGACTTGCGTCCGAGCACCTTGGCCACGCCGCGTCCGGTCATCACCTTGATACCGCGTGCGCGCGCCAACTCCGGCAACTCACCGGTCGCTGCTTCGCGCGCATCGATGATGGCGGGGACTGTGAGGCCCGCAGCCTGCACCGCAAGCGCGGTGCGGTAGGCGTCGTCGTTATTGGTCACCACGACGACCCGGTCGCCGGGGCTGACGGCCCAGTTCACCAGATAGTCGCGTACCGCCGAAGCGAGCATCACGCCCGGCACATCGTTGCCCGAGAAGGCGATCGGACGCTCGATCGCGCCGCTTGCGGTGATGGTCAGCCCCGCGCGCACGCGCCACAGGCGATGACGCGGACGACCGTCAGCGGCGTGCTCGCCCACCGACTGATAGCCGATCGCATAGCCATGATCGTGCAGACCCGCCGCCATGGTGCGCAGCATCAGGCGCACGTTGGCCATGTCCGACAGCGTTTCAACCGCCGCGGCGACCCAGGATTCGGGCTCTTGCCCGTCGATCTGGCCGCCATCGACCGGGGCACGACCGCCCCAATGCGCGGTCTGCTCCATCACGATCACGCGCTTGCCCGCGCGCGCCTCGGTCAGGGCTGCTGCAAGGCCAGCCACGCCCCCGCCGACGACAAGCACGTCGCAATAGTCATAGGCCTGCTCATAGCGATCTGGGTCTGCCTCTTTCGGCGCAGCACCCAGACCCGCCGACTGGCGGATGATCGGTTCGAACACATGTTTCCAGGCGAAGCGCGGCGCCATGAAGGTCTTGTAATAAAAGCCCGCCGGCAGGAAGCGATAGAAGGTGTCGTTGATCGCGCCCACATCGAATTCGAGCGACGGCCAGTGGTTCTGGCTGGTCGCCTCGGCGCCCTCAAACAGTTCGGTGGTGGTGGTGCGCTGGTCGGGCTCGTGGCGGTTGTTGCGGCCAAGGTTAACCAGCGCGTTCGGCTCTTCCGCGCCGCTGGCCACGAGGCCGCGCGGACGGTGATACTTGAACGAACGCCCGAGCATCACCTGACCGGCCCCGAGCAGCGCCGAGGCGAGCGTGTCGCCCGCATAGCCACGCATGGGCTTGCCGTTGAAGGTGAAGTTGAGCGGTTTGGCGCGGTCGATCAGCCGCCCGCCTTTCGCGAGACGCGTGCTCATTTCCAGCCCCCCCAGTTCGGTCGTTTCTCGTTGATTTTCACGATCAGCTCTGCCGGAGGCTCGGTCGTTTGCGCCGGATAGGTGCCGAAGACCTCAAGCGTGGCGGTGCAGCGCGCCGCCAGAAACCACTTGCCGCAGCCATAGGCATGGCGCCAACGCTCAAAATGGACCCCCTTGGGGTTCTTGCGGGCGAAGAGATAGCCTTCGAAGTCCTCGTCGGACGCGCCCGGCCCGAAGCGCTTGAGATGCGCCTCGCCGCCGGGGGCAAGTTCGGTTTCCTCGACGGTCACGCCGCAATAGGGACAGGTGAGAGTCAGCATGTCAGAGGGCCTTTCGGGAAGCGGACGACACGGCGCCCGCAAGATCGTGGAGCAGAGCGAAGCGAAGACGGGTCAATGCGCCACCCCCGCCGCGACGGATTCGTCGATGAAGCGGCCTTCCCGGAAACGGTTCAGCCCGAAGTCGGCGGCCAGCGGACCCGGCTCGCCCTTGGCGACCAGTTCCGCCATCGCCCAACCCGAACCGGGGATCGACTTGAAGCCGCCCGTGCCCCAACCGCAGTTGACGAAGATGTTCTCAACCGGCGTTTTCGACAGGATGGGCGAGCGGTCACCGGTCATGTCCACGATCCCGCCCCACTGGCGCAGCATCTTGAGGCGCGAGATGATCGGGAAGGTCTCGATCAGGGCGCGGGTAGTTTCCTCGACATGATGCCACGAGCCGCGCTGCGTGTAGTTGTTGAACCCGTCGGTGCCGCCGCCGATGACCATCTCGCCCTTGTCAGACTGACTCATGTAGCCATGCACAAGGTTCGCCATGACAACGACATCCATGCAGGGCTTGATCGGCTCCGACACCCAGGCTTGCAGCGCCATCGACTCGATCGGCAGGCGGAAGCCCGCCATCTCGGCCAGCACGCTCGAATGGCCCGCCACCACGATGGCCAGCTTGCCGCAGTCGATCGAGCCCTTGGTGGTCTCGACGCCCTGCACCTTGCCGTTCTCGGTGCGCACGCCGGTCACTTCGCATTGCTGGATGATGTCCATGCCCATGGCCGAGCAGGCCCGCGCATAGCCCCAGGCCACCGCGTCATGGCGTGCGGTGCCGCCGCGCTCTTGATAAAGCGCGCCAAGAACCGGGTAGCGCGGCCCGTCGATATTCACGATCGGAACCAGATCCTTGACCTCGGAGGGCGTGATCCAGCGGGTCTCGACGCCTTGCAGGTTGTTGGCATAGACCGTGCGCTTGTAGCCGCGCATCTCATGCTCGGACTGGGCCAGCATCAGCAGGCCACGCGGCGAGAACATGACGTTGTAGTTCAGATCCTGACTCAGATCCTCGTAAAGCGAGCGCGCCTTTTCGTAGATCGCAGCCGAGGGATCTTGCAGGTAGTTCGAGCGGATGATCGTGGTGTTACGCCCGGTGTTGCCACCGCCCAGCCACCCCTTCTCGATCACTGCGACATTGGTGATGCCGTGAACCTTGCCAAGGTAATAGGCCGTCGCCAGACCATGACCGCCCGCGCCGACGATGACCACATCGTAGCGCTTTTTCGGCGCGGGGCTTTGCCAGGCGCGTTCCCATCCGGCGTGGAAGCGCAAGGCCTCCCGCGCAACGGCAAACATCGAGTAGCGTCTCAAAGCCATGTTCACTCCTTCGGCACGCATTCAAGACGGGCGCGAATCCGCAACGCCCCGTCATTCGTCCTATTGATGGACCGCCCCCCCGGCCAAAAGCCACCCCCAAGCGGCAATTGCGGGAAAAATACGACATGCACCTGCGACAAGGCGCGCCATCTTGCCGCTTGGCCCTTTCTTGCCCGGCCTATCCGGCCTAAATGGGTGCAGACACAGGAGACGCCATGCTGTTCTGGACCCTTACCGCCGCCCTCGTGGCGCTTGTTGCGCTGCTTTTCGTCCTCGCCCTCGTGCGCCGGCACGCGGCCGATGCGCCCGCCTCTGCCTATGATGTGCAGGTCTACCGCGACCAGTTGCGCGATCTCGACAAGGATATGTCCCGTGGCGTGATCTCCCGGGAGGAGGCCGAGCGCACCCGCGTCGAAATCTCGCGCCGGATGCTAGAGGCCGACCGCGTCTCGCAGGCCGAGCAAGACAGCCGCGAGGCGCCCAAGGGCGCAACGATGGCAATCATCCTTGTGCTTGGCGCGATCATGGCGACCTCGTTCTACCTCTATCAGCGCCTCGGCGCGGCGGGTTACCCCGACCAGCCGATCAAGGAACGTTTTGCCATCGCCAACGAGCTTTACGACTCGCGCCCCTCGCAGGACGAGGCAGAAAAGCAGGCCGCAGCCGCACAGGCCGACCAGCCGCAACCCGATGCGCAGTTCCTTGAACTGATGGAGCGCCTGCGCAAGGCCGTGGCCGAACGCCCCGACGACCCCGAGGGCCTTGCCCTTCTCGCGCGTAACGAGATGAGCATGGGCAACTACCGCGCAGGTTGGGAAACGAAGAAACGCCTCGTCGAGGTTCTGGGCGACAAGGCGCGCGCACAGGATTATGCCGATCTGGGCGAATACATGGTCGTCGCTGCGGGCGGTCTCGTGACCAAGGAAGCCGAGGAGAACTTTGCCAAGGCGCTCGAGATGGACCCGGCCGAGGGCCTGTCGCGCTACTACATCGGTCTGATGATGGCGCAGAACGGGCGCGGCGACCGCGCCTTCCGCATCTGGGACGCACTGCTGCGCAATGGCCCGGCGCAAGCGCCCTGGGTGCCCGCGATCTTGGCCAATATCGAGAACCTCGCCTGGATCGCTGGCGAGACGCGGTATGAGCTGCCCGCCCCGGGTGGCCGCGGCCCTTCAGCTGCCGATATGCAGGCCGCGGCGGAAATGTCGCCCGAGGACCGTCAGCAGATGATCCGCGGCATGGTTGCGCAACTCAACGACCGTCTGGCAAACGAAGGCGGGCCGGCTGCGGATTGGGCCAAGCTGATCTCGTCGCTGCGGATGCTTGGCGAGGATGACCGCGCGCAGGCGATCTGGGGCGAGGCGCAAAGCCGCTTTGCCGATCTCCCGGAGGATCTTGAGATGATCCGGGCCGCAGCCGAGGGCGAAGTGCCCCCCATGGCGGAAGCTGCCGAGCCGATGCGCGGCCCGGCACTGACCGACGAGCAGATGCAGTCCGCCTCGGACATGACGCCCGAGGAGCGTCAGGAGATGATCGCGAACATGGTCAACGGACTGGTCGAGCGACTTGAGTCTGAGGGCGGCGACGCCAGCCAGTGGGCGCGCGCGATCTCCTCGCTTGCCACGCTTGGCCAGACCGAGCGCGCCGCCGAGGTCTACTCCATGGCCCGCACCGCGCTTGCGGGTGACGAGGCCGCGCTGTCGGTGATCACGGGCGCCGCGCAGGCCGCCGGGGTGGCGAATTGATCTGCGCCACGATCGAAGAGTTCTTCGAGGCCCTGCCCCGCTTTGGCGCGGTGGCGGGGCTTGATCTTGGCACCAAGACGATCGGCGTCGCAGTCTCGGACACGTTGCGTTCGGTCGCCTCGCCGCTCTCGACCATCCGGCGAGAGAAATTCACGCTCGACGCCGAGAAACTGCTCAAGATCGTGACTGATCGCGAGATCGCGGGGATAGTCCTTGGCCTGCCCATGAACATGGACGGGACCGAGGGGCCGCGCTGCCAATCGACCCGCGCTTTTGCCCGCAACCTCGAAAAGCTCACCCCCCTGCCCATCGGCTTCTGGGACGAGCGACTCTCGACCGTGGCGGCCGAACGGGCGATGCTTGAGGCGGATATGTCGCGAAAGCGTCGCGCCGAGGTGATCGACCACGTGGCCGCCGGGTTTATCCTTCAAGGAGCGCTGGATCGTCTGGCGCATCTGAGGGCCTCGAATGTCTGAGAACATCCCCGAGAACACCGACCGCATCTGGAAACGGGCCGAGATCGCAAGCCCGTGCATCAAGCTGTGCTCGGTCCACCCGGTCGAGAAGATCTGCGTGGGCTGCTACCGCACGCTGAACGAGATCGGCAACTGGTCACGCATGACGCCCGAGGAGCGCGACCGTGTCATGGGGGAACTGCCTGCGCGTGCACCGCGACTGCATCAGCGCCGTGGCGGACATTCGGGGCGCACCAGCGAGTCTGCCTGAAACGACCCTACCACCGAAATTGGAACGGCGGCCCGTGGGCCGCCGTTTTCGTTTCAGTTGCTGGCGGCGGGAAGCCCGCCAAGCCCCATCGGAGCCGGCACGAGGCTTGCCCCTCCGCCCTGCGGGGGCGTTGCGGGCGCACCGGTCGGCGCGCCGGGCGCGCCAAGCGGCGGCAGGCCAAGGCCCATCCCGCCCGGAGCCGAGCCCGGTGCCGCCCCAGGCGCACCAAACCCGCCAAGACCGCCCAGACCACCGCCAAGACCTGGCATCTCGGGCAGCTTCAGCTCGATCGTCGAAGGATCGACCGCCTTGCCCTTGTAGTGCATGACCATGCCCGGGAACGCGATCACGATACCGATCATGATGATCTGGATAAACACGAACGGCACGGCGCCCCAGTAGATATGCGAGGTCTTCACCGGATCGGTCAGCTTGCCCGTCAACTTGTCGATATAGGGAGACTTCGGAGCGACCGAACGCAGGAAGAACAGCGCAAATCCGAACGGCGGGTGCATGAACGATGTCTGCATGTTCACGCCCAGGATCACCCCGAACCAGATCAGATCGATGCCCAGCTTCTCGGCCGCGGGGGCCAGCAGGGGAACGATGATGAAGGCAAGTTCGAAGAAATCGAGGAAGAATGCCAGGAAGAACACCAGCAGCGACACGACGATCAGGAAGCCCATCTCACCGCCCGGCAGCGAGACCAGCAGATGCTCGACCCACAAATGGCCGTTCACGCCGTAGAAGGTCAGCGAGAAGACCCGCGCGCCGAGCAGGATGAACATCACGAAGGCCGACAGGCGCGTCGTGGCGGCCAGAGCGTCGCGCACCACACCGTAGTTCAGCCGGCGCTTCATCGCCGACAGGATCAGCGCACCCACGGCACCCATGGCCCCGCCCTCGGTCGGCGTGGCAACGCCAAGGAAGATGGTCCCAAGCACCAGGAAGATCAGCGCCAGCGGCGGGATCAGCACGATGACGACCTGCTGGGCAAGACGGCTCATCGCATTGATCTTGAGCGCCTTGTCGAGTACCGCGACCGCGTAGATCACCAGAACGGCGAGTGCTGCGGCCAGGATGCCCGCGTCTTTCGGGTTGTGGTTGGTTTCGAGGTACTTTTCAGCGCCGTAGAAGAGCGCGAGACCGGCAGCCAGCGCCACAGCAAGCGAGGTCACACCCGAGCCAAGCGTGCGCGCCTCTTTCGGCAGCGCGGGCATCGAGGCCGGACGCAGCACCGACATCAGCGCGACATAGCCAAGGTAGATGCTCGTCAGCACGAGGCCGGGGATCATCGCGCCCTTGTACATGTCGCCCACCGAGCGGCCGAGCTGGTCGGCCAGAACGATCAGCACCAGCGAGGGCGGGATGATCTGCGCCAATGTGCCCGACGCCGCGATCACACCCGAGGCGATCCTGCGGTCATAGCCATAACGCAGCATGATCGGCAGCGAGATCAGGCCCATCGCGATCACCGAAGCCGCCACGACGCCCGTGGTGGCCGCCAGCAGCGCGCCCACGATGATCACGGCATAGGCCAGACCGCCGCGCACCGGACCGAAGAGCTGGCCGATGGTGTCGAGCAGGTCTTCGGCCATGCCCGATTTCTCAAGCACGATCCCCATGAAGGTAAAGAATGGAATGGCAAGCAATGTCTCGTTCGACAGCACCCCCCAGAACCGTTCGGGCATCGCGTTCAAGAGCGGCCAGCTCAGGTTGATCGTGCCATTCGACAGCGGGGCAAGCTCGACCCCGATGATGAAGAACACCAGACCGTTCGCGGCCAGTGCGAAGGCGACGGGGTAGCCCAAAAGCAGGAAGCCGATGAGCGAGACGAACATGATCGGCGCCATGTTCTGCGCGATCAGTTCCATCATCACAGCGCCTCCTCTTCGACGATCATGTCATGGCCGTGATGGCCCGTCGCCGGATGCGGATCTTCGAGCAGGCCGCGCATGACGGCGATCTTCTTGATGATCTCGGAGATGCCCTGCGCGAACATCAGGATGAAGCCGATCAGCAGCAAGGCTTTCGCCGGCCAGATGATCAGGCCACCCGCGTTGGTCGAGACCTCGCCCGATTTCACGGACAGCATCACATAGGGATACAGCAGATAAAGCATCAGACTGACCATTGGCATCAGGAAGAAGACATGCCCGAACAGGTCGATCCAGTGCTGCACGCGGCGCGAGAACGCGCCGTAAACGATGTCGATGCGGATATGCTCGTTTTGCTTGAGCGTATAGGCCGCGGCCAGCAGGAAGGCGGCACCGAATAGATACCACTGCAACTCCAGCCAGGCGTTCGACGATACGTTGAAGATCTTTCGAATAGTCGCGTTCGCAGCCGAGATGATTACGGCCATCAGGATCAGCCAGGATACGGCCTTTCCGATGGTCTCGTTTACTCGGTCAATCAGGCGCGACAGGGCTAGCAAAGCGCCCATCTCCGTCCTCCCCTTCCCGGTTTTGGCCCCCTACCTCCAGGGGCAGTCAGCATTCCTTGAACGGACTCCCCCCGGACGTCAAGAAATTTAGCCCATTTTGGTAGTTTTTTCTGACCAGTTTGCGCAAAACTGCATCATCCGCACATTTTGCGGTGATCCCGAACCGGTGTGGCCCCGGAAAGCTGACCGCAAGATAAAGAACGTCGCGCGAAAAGGAAGCGGGAAAAGCGGCAGCGCCCCTGCGTCATGGCGCCCCAAAGCGGATACGCGGTGCCGCTGTGAAACATCTCCATTTCGAGAAAACCCGCGACGAACCGCACCCGCTCCAAGGCCACACGACTCGGGCCAACGGCACAGAATTCGCCGCGCGAAGCTCATGTTTGCACCCGCAGCAGGATGAAGCCGGGTGCTATTTTCTGAAAATGTCCGCTGAAAGCTGTCACTACGCAATATTTGGAACGTTTTTTCGACCCCTGCGACATAATATTCACAGATTTGCCGTTGACGCCCCCGACGCGCCTTTCTAATGTCCGCTGCAACGCAACGGAAAGGATCAGCGATGCTCTCGCTTCTTGTCGTCGTAGGAGGTTGGTGCATGGGCCGGTGACGGTTTGACCATGATGGTTCCCATGCGCCCTCGCCCGAAACGCGAGGGCTTTTTGTTGCGAAACGGTTCAGAGGCCCGAGGGCCGCGGGAATGGAGAGAGTGATGGCACGGCAGATGACCGGCGCGAAAATGGTGGTTCAGGCGCTCAAGGATCAGGGGGTCGATACGATCTTCGGTTATCCCGGTGGTGCCGTCCTTCCGATCTATGACGAGATCTTCCAGCAAAACGACGTCCGTCACATCCTCGTCCGCCACGAGCAGGCCGCCGTGCACATGGCCGAAGGCTACGCGCGCTCGACCGGTAAGCCGGGTTGTGTGCTGGTGACCTCGGGCCCCGGCGCCACCAATGCCGTGACCGGCCTGACCGACGCGCTGATGGACTCGATCCCGCTGGTGGTGTTCTCGGGCCAGGTGCCGACCTTCATGATCGGCACCGACGGTTTCCAGGAAGCCGACACCGTGGGCATCACCCGCCCCTGCACCAAGCATAACTGGCTGGTGAAAGAGACCGAGAAGCTGGCGGAAACCATCCACCAGGCCTTCCACGTCGCGACCTCGGGCCGCCCTGGCCCGGTGCTGATCGACATCCCGAAGGACGTGCAGTTCGCCACCGGCACCTATAGCGCCCCCAAGGCTGCGCGCGTCGATCACTACCAACCCAAGGTGAAGGGCGATCTGGATGCGATCACCAAGCTGGTCGAGTTGATCGAAACCGCCGAGCGGCCGATCTTCTACACCGGCGGCGGCGTGATCAACTCGGGCACCGCGGCCAGCCAGTTGATGTGCGAACTGGTGGATGCCACCGGCTTCCCGATCACCTCGACGCTGATGGGTCTGGGCGCCTACCCGGCCTCGGGCAAGAACTGGCTGGGGATGCTGGGGATGCACGGCCTTTACGAGGCCAACCTCGCGATGCATGGCTGCGATCTGATGATTAACCTCGGCGCGCGCTTCGACGACCGGATCACCGGCCGCGTGGCGGATTTCTCGCCGAAGTCGACGAAGGTGCATGTGGATATCGACGCTTCCTCGATCAACAAGATCGTGCATGTGGACCTGCCGATCGTGGGCGATGTGGGCCATGTGCTCGAAGACGCGCTCAAGATCTGGAAATCGCGCGGGCGCAAGGTCAACAAGGAAGGCCTCGCCAAGTGGTGGGCCAAGATCGAGGGTTGGAAGAAGGTCAATTGCCTCGCCTACACCAACTCGGAAAAGACGATCAAACCGCAATACGCGCTGCAACGCCTCGAGGCGCTGACCAAGGGCCGTGACCGCTACATCACGACCGAGGTGGGCCAGCACCAGATGTGGGCCGCGCAGTTCCTGGGCTTTGATGCGCCGAACCGCTGGATGACCTCGGGCGGTCTTGGCACCATGGGCTACGGCTTCCCGGCCTCGATCGGTGTGCAGATCGCGCATCCCGACGCGCTGGTGATCAACGTCGCGGGCGAGGCCTCGTGGCTGATGAACATGCAGGAAATGGGCACCGCGACCCAGTTCCGCACGCCGGTAAAGCAGTTCATCCTGAACAACGAGCGCCTCGGCATGGTGCGCCAGTGGCAGCAACTGCTGCATGGCGAGCGTTATTCGCACTCCTGGTCGGAAAGCCTGCCCGATTTCGTGAAGCTGGCCGAGAGCTTCGGCTGGAAGGGCATCCGCTGCGACGATCCGGCCAAGCTGGACGACGCGATCATGGAAATGCTCAACTATGACGGCCCGGTCCTGTTCGACTGCCTCGTCGAGAAGCACGAAAACTGCTTCCCGATGATCCCCTCGGGCAAGCCGCACAATGAGATGCTGCTGGCAGCCGATGCCGAGGCGTTCAAATCGGGCGCGACGCTGGTGTGATCAAGTGGCCCGGGGGCCTTCCCCGGGCGCGACAGGAATTCATGTAGTCCAAGGACTTACAAGATAAAGGAGAGGGCAATGGCCGCTCTGAACATCAAGAAAGGCTCGACCTCGCATTCGGCCTATGACCTGCGCGATTTCCACTCGGAAGTGGAGCGTTCGCATACGCTGGCGGTGCTGGTTGATAACGAAGCGGGCGTGCTGGCCCGCGTGATCGGCCTGTTTTCGGGCCGCGGTTACAACATAGACAGCCTGACCGTGGCCGAGGTGGACCACAAGGGCCACCGCTCGCGCATCACCATCGTGACGCGCGGCACGGTTGCGGTGATCGACCAGATAAAGGCGCAGCTAGGCCGCATCGTACCGGTGCACCAGGTGATCGACCTGACCACTGAAAGCACCCCTGTCGAACGCGAGCTGGCACTTTTCAAGGTCGCAGGCACGGGCGACAAGCGCGTCGAGGCGCTGCGTCTGGCCGACATCTTCCGCGCCAATGTGGTCGATTCGACACTGGAGAGCTTTGTGTTCGAGATCACCGGCACCCCGGAAAAGATCGACGCTTTCGCCGAACTGATGCGCCCGCTTGGTCTGTCGGATGTGGCCCGCACGGGGGTTGCCGCCCTGCCGCGCGGGATCTGACGCTCAGCTACCGGTTTCACAAGGTTCAGGGGCGGTGCTGCGCTGAGCGGCCCGCCCTTTTCCGCAGGTGTCTTGCGGCAGATAGATCAGGCGCTGCAACAGCAACTCGGCTGCCAGAAGCCGGTCCACGGGCGGAAAGCAATCCGCAGGGCGTGCGCCGCGCAGCAACACCAGCGCACCATCGCGCACCGAATAGATCACGGCGGATCCATGCCTGCGATCCCGCCAGCAGACGATCGCTTTCATCCGACATCCCCTCTGCCTGACGCGTCCGGCGATGCGTTACCTGCATCGCCCGGCAGGCGCCCGCCCCGGTTACCCAACGTCAGCCTAGCAGAAACAGCGCCCGCAGCCAATCGCGCAGCTACACCGAGCCTGCACAGGACTTCACTGGCCGCCCGATGCGCCACGACGACACAGCGTTGAATGCCCCGCTCAACCGATCCGGCCCAGCACCTCGGCCACAGTCTGCTCGATCAGCGCAAGATCGTCAGGCTCCGAGAACCGATGATCGGCGCCCTTCACCAGTGTCAGCCGCATATCGGGGCTTTGCGCATGGGCCAAAAGGCGGGTCGCCCATTCGACCGGCACGGCATCATCGTCGGTGCCCTGCAGGCAGCGCACTGGGAAGTTCAGGCTCAGCGGATCGCGCAGAACCAACCGGTTGCGCCCCTCATTGATCAGCCGCCGCGTGATCCGGTAAGGCTCGCCATAGTCCGAGGGCACATCGACATAGCCCACCTCTTCCAGCGCGCGCCGCTCGGCCTTGTCGAACGAGGACCAGTATCCGTCTTCGGTGAAATCCGGGGCAGCGGCGATGGTCACCAGCCCTGCAACAAGCTCGGGATGATGTCGCGCGAGCAGAAGCGCGATCCACCCGCCCATGGACGAGCCGACCAGCACCTGCGGCCCGTCAGTCAGCGCGCGAATCGTGTCGCGCGCGTCTTCGAACCAGTCCCCGATGGCGCCATCGGAGAACTCCCCATCAGACTGGCCGTGACCGGAATAGTCGAACCGTAGAAACGCACGCCCCCGCGCCCGCGCCCAGTCCTCGAGCGCCAGCACCTTCGTCCCCTGCATGTCGGATTTGAAGCCATGCAGAAAGACAATCCCGGGGCCGCCCCCTTCGGTCTTGGCATAGGCGATCCGGCGGCCCTCGGGCGTGGTGATGAAATCGGTCATGCGTTCCCCCTTCGACTTGGACTTACCCTAACCGGCGGGTCCGCGCGCCTCAACCGCCGAAAAAGGGGCTCTGCCCCCTCGCCCGTGCCGGGCTCACCCCCTGGATATTTGAACAAAGCCGAAAGAGAACAGATCACTACGCCTATTTCGGCTTTGCAGAAATATCCCGGGGGAGGCGAAGCCGGGGGCAGAGCCCCCGCTCGCGCGATTGCCGCAGCGCGCCCCGTTGACTTGGACGCGCGGGCGTCGCATATCGGCGTCGACCATAACCCGCAACCGGGCGTTCCGTGGGCGCCAAACCGACGAGGAGGACGATATGTCCCAGATCACCCTCACCTTTCCCGATGGCAATCAGCGTTCCTATGACGCGGGCGTGACCCCGGCGGAAGTCGCTGCATCCATCGCGCCCTCGCTGGCCAAGGCCGCGCTTTCGGCGCGTGTGAATGGCGCGCATTGGGATCTTCAGTGGCCCATCGAGACCGACGCCAAAGTGTCGATCAACACGCTCAAGGATGACGAGTCCGCGCTTGAGCTGATCCGCCACGACCTCGCCCACATCATGGCGCGCGCCGTGCAAGAGATCTGGCCCGACGTGAAGGTTACCATCGGCCCGGTGCGCGATTACGGCTGGTTCTACGATTTCGATCGCGCCGAGCCCTTCACGCCCGAAGACCTTGGCGAGATCGAGGCGCGGATGAAGCAGATCATCAACGCGCGCGAACCGGTCCGTACCGAAGTCTGGGACCGCGTCCGCGCGGTCGAGCACTACATCACCACCAACGAGCCCTACAAGGTTGAGCTCGTGAACCGCATCCCCGAGGGGGAGCCCCTGCGGATGTACTGGCATGGCGACTGGCAGGATCTGTGCCGCGGCCCGCACCTGCAAAACACCGGGCAGGTTCCGGCGGATGCGTTCAAGCTGACCCATGTCGCGGGCGCCTACTGGCTTGGCGACAACACCCGCCCGATGCTCCAGCGCATCTATGGCGTCGCGTTCAAGAACAAGAACGACCTCAAGGCGCATATGACCATGCTTGAGGAGGCCGCCAAGCGTGACCACCGCAAGCTCGGCAAGGAGATGGACCTCTTCCACATGCAGGAAGAGGCGCCCGGCCAGATCTTCTGGCACCCGAACGGCTGGACCATCTACACCCAGTTGCAGGACTACATGCGCCGCCAGCAGACCAAGGGCGGCTATGTCGAGGTCAACACCCCGCAGGTGGTGAACCGCAAGCTCTGGGAAGCCTCGGGCCACTGGGAGAAATACCAGGAGAACATGTTCATCGTCGAGGTGGACGAGGAAGGCGCGCGCGAGAAGGTCGTCAACGCGCTCAAGCCAATGAACTGCCCCTGCCACGTGCAGATCTTCAATGTCGGCCTCAAGTCCTACCGCGACCTGCCGCTGCGCATGGCCGAGTTTGGTTCGTGTGCACGCTATGAACCCTCGGGTGCGCTGCACGGCATCATGCGCGTGCGTGGCTTTACGCAGGACGACGCGCATATCTTCTGCCGCGAAAGCCAGATCGAGAGCGAAACCAAGCTCTTCATTGAGTTCCTCTCGCGGATCTACCGCGACCTCGGCTTTACCGAGTTCAAGATCAAGTTCTCGGATCGCCCCGAGAAGCGCGCGGGCTCGGACGAGGTCTGGGACAAGGCCGAGGCAGCACTGGCCAACGCGACCAAGGCGGCGGGCTACGAGTTCACGCTCAACCCCGGCGAGGGCGCCTTCTACGGGCCCAAGCTTGAGTTCGTGCTGACCGACGCGATCGGCCGTGACTGGCAGTGCGGTACGCTTCAGGTCGACTTCGTGCTGCCGGAGCGTCTCGACGCCAGCTACATCGGTGAGGATGGCAACCGCCACCGCCCGGTCATGCTGCACCGCGCGACGCTCGGGTCTTTCGAGCGCTTCATCGGCATCCTGATCGAAAGCCATGCGGGCAAGCTGCCGCTGTGGCTGGCGCCGCGTCAGATCGTGGTGGCCTCGATCGTTTCGGATGCGGACGATTACGTCCACGAGGTCGTGGCCGCGCTGCGCGCCGCCGGCCTGCGCGCCGAGGCCGACACCCGTAACGAGAAGATCAACTACAAGGTCCGCGAACATTCGCTTGGCAAGGTACCCTACATCTTCGCCATCGGCATGAAAGAGGTCGAGGAACGCACCGTTTCCGTCCGTCGCCTGGGCGAGAACCGCACCGAAACGGCGGCGCTCGACGCAATCATCGAAACGCTCAAGGGCGAGGCTCTACCCCCCGACCTGCGCTGATTGCACAGTTACCCTACCAAGCCCCCCGTCAGGCGCCCCCACAAGGGCGCCTGACGCCGTTTTGGGCAAGAAATCGGCCTTCGCACGGGTGTCACATTTATTTTCGTTGATTTTCTCTTGGCTTGTGGCAGGCTGGCCTCGCGTGACTGCAGACTTTCTACCGCTCCCTTCGCGGGGCAGCCGGAAGACTTGAAAGACCTGGCTGCACGGCCCGGAAGCAATTCTGCCCGGGAAAACCTGAAGGAGTGAACGGAATGGCCACTGGCACCGTGAAATGGTTCAACACCACCAAAGGCTACGGCTTCATCGCGCCCGACGAGGGTGGCAAGGACGTCTTCGTCCATATCTCGGCGGTTGAGCGCGCCGGCCTCAAGGGTCTGCAGGACAATCAGAAAGTCAGCTACGAGCTGCAGTCGGGCCGTGACGGCCGCGCCTCGGCGAGCGACCTGAAACTGCTCTGAAATTTCCGCGGCCCGACCCTGTCGGGCCGCTCTCATTTCGGGGCTAGAGCCCCTGAGCCGCCTGCGCGGCCTTATCCCATCCAAGTGTCAGCTGCGCGCCCCGGATCACAGGGCGTTTCATCAGCGTCGGATGAGCTGCGAGAAGATCAGGCACGGGCGCCGCGCGCTCGACCTCGGTCAGACCGCGCCAGGTCGTTGAGGCGCGATTGACGATTCTCTCACCGAACTGCGCCACAAACTCGGCGATCTCGTCGCCGCTCAGGGGTTCGGCGCGGACATCGCGCAGGGTGACCTGATGGCCCGCGGCTTCCAGCGCCTTTTTCGCCTTGCGGCAGGTGTCGCAGGTGGGAATGCCGTAAAGGATCATCGCTTACTCCGTCAGTTGCCCGCCATCGAGGCGCACGATCCGGTCCATCTTGGCGGCGAGGTCGAGGTTATGCGTTGCGATCAGCGCCGAAAGCCCGGTTTCGCGCACCAGCTCCATCAGCACATCGAACACCGTGTCCGAGGTCGCCGGGTCGAGGTTTCCGGTCGGCTCATCGGCCAGCAACAGCTTGGGCTGGTTGGCCAGCGCGCGGCAGAAGGCGACGCGCTGCTGCTCTCCGCCCGACAGGGCCGAGGGGCGGTGATCGACGCGCTCGGCAAGCCCCACGCGCCCCAAAAGCGCGCGCGCACGTTCCTCGGCGGCCTTGCCCCCTGCCCCGTTCGCCAGTTGCGGCAGGACGATGTTTTCCAGTGCCGTGAACTCGGGCAGCAGGTGGTGGAACTGATAGACAAAGCCCAGATCGGCGCGGCGCGCCTCGGTCCGGCGGCGGTCGGAGGCTCCGCTCAGATCCTGCCCGCCGATTACCACGCGCCCGCTGTCGGGCGTGTCCAGCAGCCCCGCGATATGCAGCAGCGTCGATTTGCCTGCCCCCGAGGGCGCCACCAGAGCCACGACCTGCCCACGCGGGATCGTCAGGTTCACCCCGCGCAGCACGGCAATCTCGCCCGGCTTGCCGCGATTGTAGCTTTTTTCCAGCCGCTCCAGTGTCAGCACATCACTCATAGCGCAGTGCCTCCACCGGGTTCAGGCGCGCGGCGCGGCGCGCGGGGAAGATCGTGACGACAAAGCTCAGCCCGAGCGACAGGCCGACCGCCTTGGCGATATCGACCGCGCGCAGCTTGGCGGGCAATTCGTAGATCCCACGCACCGAAGGGTCCCACGCGCCGCCGCCGTTCAGCCAGTTGATGAAGTTCATTACATGCTCAATGTTGAGCGAGAAGACGACGCCGAGCACAAGGCCCAGAAGCGTCCCCAGCACCCCGGTAAATGCCCCGCACAGAAAGAAGACGCGCAGAACCGAGCCTTCGGTCAGACCCATGGTGCGCAGGATGCCGATATCGCGGCCCTTGTTCTTGACCAGCATGATCAGCCCCGAGGTGATGTTCATCGTCGCGATCAGCACGAGGACCGAGAGGATGACGAACATCACGTTATCCTCCATGTCGAGCGCGCGCAGGAAGCTGCCCGAAGCGTCGCGCCAGCTCCAGAGCATGGTGCCAGCGCCGCCCGCCGCGATCAGCTGTGGCGTCCAGTCATCGACGCGCTCGGGTTCGGTCACGTCCACCTCGATCTCGTCTGCGCCGCCCTCGCGATTGAAATAGCTCTGCGCCTCGGCGAAGGGCATGTAGATACGCGTGCGGTCGATATCCCAACGGCCGGCGGTGAAGATATAGACGACCTCATAGGCGCTCACCCGCGGGCTGGTGCCAAAGGCGGTCTTGGCGCCATTGGGCGAGATCAGTTTGACCTTGTCGCCCACGCTCACGCCCAACTCGCGCGCAAGGCCCGAGCCCATGGCGATCCCCTCGCCGAAGCGGTCGATATCACCAAGCGCCTCGTCGGACTGCGCCACACGCGGGATCGTCATCAGATCCCCGGCGGCGATGCCATAAACCTCGGCCACGTTCGAGCGGTCGGCCAGCGTCACCATCACCTGCCCGCGCACCAGCGGCGCGGCCCGGGTCACGCCCGGCACCTCGCGGATACGCGCGGCGCGGTCCTCGTAGTCGCGCATCAGCCGCGAATAGATGCCCGAGTTCTCGACAACCTCGGTCGGCGCGGAATAGACCGTCACATGGGCATTCGCGCCCAGGATCGTATCGACGAACTCGCCGCGAAAGCCCGCCCGCACGGCCAGCGTGATGATCAGCGCGGCCACACCAAGCATGATCCCGATCAGACTGATCCAGGTCATCACCGACACGCCCCCCTCGGCGCGGCGCGCGCGCAGGTAGCGCCAGGCAATCATGAATTCGAACGGAGAGAAGGGCGCGGTGCTGCTGGCCATGTTCCTATCCCAAAAGCTCGCGCAAGCTGACCCGCGCGGGCCTAAAGGTCAAGCCCGCGCGGGTTCACGGATCTGTTGGGTTACCGATCCAGAAGCGGCTCGTAGCGTGCGTCAGTCAGGGTGCGCAAAAAGGCCACGATGGCGTCGATACGCTTGTCGTCCAGCGCCGGGCCGGTCTCCAGGTCAGTCAGCGAAAGGTTCTGGGAAACCTCGGGCGCGGCGAAGGGAGCGCCGGTCTCGGGGTTGATCTGCTGTTCGGGCAGATCCGAGTTGTACTTGTTGTAGAACAACACGACCGTGCGCAGATCGGTGAAGACGCCGTTATGCATATAGGGACCGGTGACGGCGACATTGCGCAGGCTCGGCACCTTGAACTTGCCAGCCTGAGCCGGATCGTCGATGGCGGGATTGTCGAGCAGCCCGCGATCCACATGATCGCCCGCCACCCCGTTCACCGCGCGCACCGCCACATTCGCGGGCACACCGATATTGTGATACTCGTAGTTCGAGAAGGTTTCCCTTTCCTCGAACGGCCCCGGACGCAGTTGGTGGCAGATATTGCAGTTGGTGAACTGCTTCGAGAAGAACAAGAGCCGCCCAAGCTCCTCCTCATCCGTCAGCCGCTCCTCGCCTCGCAGAAAACGGTCGTATCTGGAATCGAAGGGTTGGAAGGTTTTGCTTTGCTCAAAGGCGGCGATGGCCTCGGCCATGGCGTCAAAGGCCTTGAGCGGGTCCGCGGTGGTTTCCGGCCCTTTCAGCGCAGCCAGCGTCGCCAGATAGCGCGGATTGGCCCAGAGGCGCGCGGCCACGGCGGCCTCATCCTTCATGCCCATCTCGACTGGGTTCAGCGGCGGACCCTTGGCCTGATCGGCCAGCGTCGCGGCGCGCCCGTCATGGAATTGGCCGCCCTTCCATTTGCCCTCGGGGGTCTTGTGAAACGCTGGCGAGAAGGCGGCATAGGCCGCAGTCGGCGCATTGCGATCGCCAAGGCTATGCCCGTCATCGCCAAGGCTCACGGCCCCCTCGCGCGGATCGACGAAGCCCGTTTCGGGGGAATGGCAGGTAGCACAGGATTGGGTGCGATTGGCCGACAGGTCAGTGTCGAAGAACAGCGCCTCGCCCCATGCCTCCAGCGAAGCGTAGGGCTCGGTCGCGCCGACCGCGCCACCCATGACACAGATCGCGGCAACAGCGCCTGACAGCAGCTTTTTCATGGCCCACCCCAGATCGAGTCCCCGGGGGCGTTTATCCGACGCGGCCCGCAGACCGGCATTGACCAAGGTCAATTATCCGAGTGTTTCGCTCAAGCCTATGCCGTGCGGCGCCGGAAGGGCCGCATGATCAGACCGGCAAGCGCAAGCACCAGCCCCCAGCCAAGGGCAAAGCCGATGCCCGCTGCGGTCATGCCGGTGGGCGTCAGCTGCACTGCAGGCCGAAAATCGGCCCAGGTCGCTTGCAGCACCTCGGGGTCGCGGAACCGCTGCGGCAGCGTCAGCCGCTCAAGCGGCGTTGCCGCGCGCAGCAGGACGTAATCGGCCTGCGCTTGTTCGGCCCGCTCGATCAGCTCGCGCATATTGCCGCCGTGAGTGTCGAGAAACTCTGTCCCCTGCAACTGCGTCAGCGCCACTTCGCGGGTCAGGTTGGCCTGTTCGGCACTCGCGTCGAATTCGGCCACGACGGCGGCCAGCGCCTCGGCCTGACCGCCAAGGCGCTGAAGGTATTGCTGAGAAAACTCGGGGAATTGCGAAAGCGTCGCCGCCCCCGCAAGCCCGCCCAGTATCGCCAGCGTGCCGCGCATCAGTGCGCTTCGTAGATCTTGACGATGCGCTCGACGGCGGCGGTGGCCGACATCTCCTCGCTCTCGCCGGTGCGGCGGCAGGTCAGCTCGACGACGTTATTGGCCAGCCCGCGCGGGCCGACGGTGATGCGCCACGGCAGGCCGATCAGGTCCATGGTGGCGAATTTGGCGCCGGCACGGTCCTCGCGATCGTCGTAAAGCGGATCAAGCCCACGGCCCTGAAGCGCCTTGTAGATCGCCTCGCAGGCGGCGTCGGTCGCGGTGTCGCCCTGCTTGAGGTTGACGATGCCGACGTGGAAGGGCGTCACGCCCTCGGGCCAGATGATGCCCTTGTCGTCGTGGTTGGCCTCGATCAGCGCGCCGAGCAGGCGCGAGACGCCAATCCCGTGCGAGCCCATCTCGACCGGCACGCGGTTGCCATCGGGGGTCACCACGGTGGCGCCCATGGATTCGGAATATTTGGTGCCGAAGTAGAAGATCTGGCCGACCTCGATCCCGCGGCCGACCATGCGGCGCTCTTCGGGGATCTGGTTGAAGACGGCCTCGTCATGGGTTTCGTCGGTGCGTGCGTAAAGCGTGGTGAACTCTTCGCAGATCGCGGCAACCTCATCACGGTTGTCGTAATCGACGGCACGCTCGCCCAGCTTCAGATCCGGCACCTTGGCGTCATAGAACACCTCGGATTCGCCGGTCTGCGCCAGCACGAGGAATTCATGGGTGTTGTCGCCGCCGATCGGGCCCGAGGCGGCGCGCATCGGGATCGCCGTCAGGCCCATGCGCTCATAGGTGCGCAGGTAGCTGACCATGTGGCGGTTGTAGGCGTGCAACGCGTCTTCCTTGGTCAGGTCGAAGTTGTAGCCGTCCTTCATCAGGAACTCCCGGCCGCGCATCACGCCGAAACGCGGGCGAACCTCGTCGCGGAACTTCCACTGGATGTGGTAAAGCGTCAGCGGCAGCTGCTTATAGCTGGACACGTAGCTGCGGAAGATGTCGGTGATCATCTCCTCGTTCGTGGGACCGTAGAGCATGTCGCGCTCGTGCCGGTCCTTAATGCGCAGCATTTCCTGACCGTAATCGTCATAGCGGCCCGACTCGCGCCACAGATCGGCGGGCTGGAGCGTCGGCATCAGAAGCGGAATATGGCCCGCACGCACCTGCTCTTCATGCACGATCTGCTCGATGCGCTTGAGCACCTTGTAGCCAAGCGGCAGCCACGAATAGATCCCCGCCGCCTGTTGCTTGATCATGCCTGCGCGCAGCATCAGGCGGTGCGAGACGATCTGCGCCTCGGCAGGGTTTTCTTTCAGGACGGGGAGGAAGTAGCGGGAAAGGCGCATTTGCTTGTCCGGGTTGGGTTTCGCGTTGCGAACTGGCCTAGAGGAAATGGGCCGCTGGGGCAAGATCAGCCTCCACGGCACCCCGGAAAAGAGCACGAACGCCGCCCTCCCGGCCACCGCGAGCGCAGGGGGCTGCGAAGAAAAATACGGGCCGAGGGGATGTAATGCGCGTCTTCATGCCTATTTCGCGCCCGACCGGCCGCCGCCACCGCTTGCAACCGCGCGGCAGTTGGGCAAACTGACCCGAACGATTGGAAAGACTGACCCATGGCCCTGCCCGCACGACAACAAGTGACCTACTGGGGGGCGACCGCTGCGGTATTTTCGCTCGCTCTCTGGGGGTTAGGCGATGTGATCCTGCCCTTCATTGTTGGCGGCGCGATTGCCTATTTTATGGACCCGCTGGCCGACCGGCTGGAGCGGCTGGGACTAAGCCGAGCGGCTTCCACCTCGACCATTGCGCTGGTCGCCACGCTGATCTTCGTGATCCTGGCGCTGGCGGTGGTGCCCGCGATGATCCGTCAGTTGACCCAGCTTGTCGGCATCGCCCCCGAGGTTGCCCGGCGCCTGCAATCCTTCCTCACGACCACCTTCCCCTCACTGATGGAGGAGGGCTCGGTCATCAACGAGACGCTCGCCTCGCTTGGCCAGGCGGTGAAGGCACGCGGCGGAGAGCTGGCAACTGGTGTGCTCAGCTCGGCGATGGGTGTGGTGAACTTCGTCGTCTTCATCGTCGTCGTGCCGGTCGTAGCCTTCTACATGCTGCTCGACTGGGACAATATGGTGGCCAAGATCGACAGCTGGCTGCCGCTCGATCACGCGCCGACCGTGCGCAAGCTGGCGCATGAGATCGACAAGGTGCTGTCGGGCTTCGTGCGCGGGCAAATCTCAGTCTGCCTGATCCTTGGCGCGTTCTACTCGATCTCGCTGATGCTCGCGGGGCTGAATTTCGGCCTGATCGCCGGGGCTATCGCGGGCGGGCTGACCTTCATCCCCTATGTGGGCGCTCTTGTTGGCGGTGTGCTGGCCATCGGGCTTGCGCTCTTTCAGTTTTGGGGCGACTGGATGTCGATCGGGATCGTGGCCGCGATCTTCGCCGCCGGTCAGTTCCTTGAAGGCAACCTGATCACGCCCAAGCTGGTGGGCAGCTCGGTCGGGCTGCATCCGCTGTGGCTGATCTTCGCGCTCTCGGCTTTTGGCACGCTGTTTGGCTTCGTCGGCATGCTGGTCGCGGTTCCGGTGGCCGCGATGATCGGCGTGGTGACCCGCTTCGTGCTGGAGCGATACCTCGAGGGGCGGCTTTACAAAGGCCTCGCATCGGGCCAAGAAGCGGCCCCCGTGACCGCCTTGGCACATGAACCCGCAGAGGACTGACCCGGACGTGAGCCGTCAACTGATCCTGGACCTGCCCCTGCGCCAGTCGCAGGGCCGAGAGGATTTCTTCGTCGCCCCCGCGAATGCGCTGGCGCTGGCGACGCTTGATGCGCCCGAAAGCTGGCCGCAGGGGCGGATGCTGCTGATCGGCCCCGAGGGCGCGGGCAAGTCGCACCTCGCGCAGATCTGGGCCGACACCCAAGGCGCGCCGGTGATTTCGGCCGAGGAACTGACTGACGAGGCCGCGCCCGATCTGGTGCGCGCGGGCGCCGTGGTCGTCGAGGATGCCGAGCGCGTGGCGGAAAGCGCCGCGACGCAGGCCGCGCTTTTCCACCTGCACAACCTGATGCTGGCCGAGCGCGGGCGCCTGCTGCTGACCGCCCGCAGCGCACCGCGCGACTGGGGGCTAAGCCTGCCCGACCTGCTCAGCCGCATGTTCGCCACCGCCAATGTCCGCATCGAACCACCCGATGACGCGCTCTTGTCTGCCGTGCTCGTCAAGCTCTTCGCCGACCGCCAGATCGCAGTACCAGCCGCGCTGATCCCCTGGCTGGTGACGCGCATGGACCGCTCTCTGGCCACGGCGCGGCAACTGGTCGCGGCGCTAGATGCCCGCGCGCTGGCCGAGAACCGCGCGATCACGCGGTCTTTGGCGGCCGAGGTGCTGGACACTCTGGGCTGAGCAGCGCAAAATACTGTCATCGCGCCATTACAAAAGCATCTCATAAGCGCATCATGACCAAGGCAGATTTTCTCAAAACCCCGTTCCCGACTCCTGTCGAGATGCCCGCCGAAGTGATCGCGGGCCCGCGTCGTTTCTTCAACCGAGAGCTTTCGTGGCTCGCGTTCAACTGGCGCGTCCTCGATGAGGCCACGAACCCGCGCGTCCCGCTTCTGGAGCGGCTGCGGTTCCTGTCGATCTCGGCGACCAACCTCGACGAGTTTTACACCGTCCGCGTTGCGGGCCTGCGCGAACTGGTGCGCGAGGGCAGCATTACCCCCTCGCATGACGGGCTGACCCCGGCCGAGCAGCTTGTGCTGATCAACGCAGACGCGCGCAAGCTGATGGACACGCAGCAGACCACCTGGAACAAGCTCAAGCGCGAGCTGGAAGGTGTGGGCATCCACCTTGTCACGCGCTCCAAGCTGACCAAGCGCGACCGTGACTTCCTGGCGGATCACTTCCTCAACAAGGTCTTCCCGGTGCTCTCGCCGCTCGCGATCGACCCGGCGCACCCTTTCCCGTTCATCCCCAACACCGGTTTCTGCCTGGCGCTGGAACTGGAGCGGCAGACCGATAAGCGCCGCCTTCAGGCCCTTCTGCCGATCCCGCAGCAGATCGACCGCTTTGTGCGCCTGCCCGGCGAGGCGCGCTTCCTACCGCTGGAAGAACTGCTGCTCTTGCATCTCAACATGCTCTTCCCCGGTTATGCCGACACCGGGCATTGCGCCTTCCGGGTGCTGCGCGATAGCGACCTTGAGGTCGAGGACGAAGCCGAAGACCTCGTGCGCGAATTCGAGACCGCCCTGAAACGCCGCCGCCGCGGGCAGGTCATCCGCATGAAGATCACCGCCGGCGCGCCCGAAAGCCTGCGCGCGTTGATCATGGACGAGTTGCACGTCGATCCCTCCGAGGTGGTCGAGGTGCGCGGGATGCTTGGCATCGCCGACCTCAAGGAACTGGTGCTGTCGTCGCGCTCCGATCTGCTCTGGCCCGCATTCACGCCGCGCGTGCCCGAGCGGGTGCAAGACCATGATGGCAATATGTTCTCGGCGATCCGCCAGAAAGACATGCTGCTGCATCACCCCTACGAGACCTTCGACATGGTGATCCGCTTCCTCAACCAGGCAGCCGCAGACCCGAACGTGCTGGCGATCAAGCAGACCCTCTATCGCACCTCGAAGGACAGCCCGATCGTGGACGCGCTCTGCGAGGCCGCCGAAAGCGGCAAGTCGGTGACGGCGCTGGTGGAGCTCAAGGCGCGTTTCGACGAGGCCGCCAACATCCGCCAGTCGCGGCGGCTGGAACGCGCGGGCGCCCATGTCGTCTACGGGTTCATCAACTACAAGACGCATGCCAAGATCTCGACCGTGGTCCGGCGCGAGGGCGATCAGCTGGTCACCTATACCCATTACGGCACCGGCAACTACCACCCGATTACCGCGCGGATCTACACGGACCTGAGCTTTTTCACCTGCGACGCCGCGCTTGGCCGCGACGCGACCAAGGTCTTCAACTACCTTTCGGGCTATGTGCAGCCCGAGGGGCTTGAGAACCTTGCGATTTCGCCGATCTCGCTCAAGCCCCGCCTTCTGGAACTGATCGCGCGCGAAAGCGAGCACGCCCGCAATGGCCGCCCGGCCGAGATCTGGGCCAAGATGAACAGCCTGATCGACGCGCAGGTGATCGACGCGCTTTATGCCGCGAGCCAAGCCGGGGTGAAGATCAGCCTGGTGATCCGCGGCATCTGCGGGCTGCGCCCCGGCATCAAGGGTCTGTCCGAGAATATCCGCGTGAAATCCATCGTCGGGCGTTTCCTCGAACATTCACGCATCGTGTGCTTTGGCAACGGCCACGGCCTGCCCTCGAAGAAGGCGCGGGTGTTCTTTTCCTCGGCCGACTGGATGGGGCGTAACCTCAACCGCCGGGTCGAAACGCTGGTCGAGGCGCTCAACGACACCGTCAAGGCACAGATCGTCAGCCAGATCATGGCCGCGAACATGGCCGACGAGGCGCAAAGCTGGGTGCTGCAACCCGACGGGCGCTTCCTGCGCGACCTGCCTCCGGGGAAAGACGATCTGTTCTCCTGCCACCGCTTCTTCATGGAGAACCCCTCGCTTTCGGGCCGTGGTTCGGCCGGGGCAAAAGACGTTCCGAAACTTGCCCATAGCATGGACTAGAGGGTAGGTTGACGCGGCGCCGGGACGACTCGGGGCCGCCCATTATCGACGGCAGGACAGTATGAACCCGAAGACCGAGGGGCACAGCCCGAAGCTTTCCGACGATTGGGATCCCTTTGGCAAACCCCTCTTCGATGATCCCTCTGCCCGGGCGCTCAGCCGCGTGGGCGTGGTGGATGTCGGCTCGAACTCGGTCCGGATGGTGGTTTTCGACGGCGCGGCGCGCAGCCCGGCCTATTTCTACAATGAAAAGGTCATGGCGGGTCTGGGCCAGGGGCTGGCCGAAACCGGTATGCTGAACCCCCAGGGCCGCGAGCGTGCCTTCGCCGCGCTGCAACGCTTTGCGCTGCTGGCCGATGGCATGGGCATCGGCCCCCTCACCTGCGTGGCCACCGCCGCCGTGCGCGAGGCGCAGGACGGCCCGGAATTCCAGCGCATGGTCGAGCGCGCCACCGGCCTCAAGCTGCATGTGATCGACGGCACCGAAGAGGCGCGCCTGTCCGCGCAGGGGGTGCTGCTTGGCTGGCCCGAGGCGCAGGGTCTGATCTGCGACATCGGCGGCAACTCGATGGAACTGGCCGAGATCCGCAACGGACGGGTCTGGCGCCGCGTCACATCGCCGCTTGGCCCGTTCCGGCTGCAGCAGGTTCCCGGCGGCAAGAAGGAACTCGCCGCCCATATCAAGGACGTGATCGCGGGTCTTGCGCGCGAAATGGGCACCGAACACGAACGCATCTACCTTGTCGGCGGCTCTTGGCGGGCGATTGCGCGGCTCGACATGGAGCGGCGCGGCTATCCGCTTCTGGTGCTGCATGAATACCGGATGGACCCGGAGGGCACGCTGAAGACCCTCGACTGGATCGAGAAGAACGATCTGAACGAGTTGCGTTCGCGCACCGGCACCTCATCCGCGCGCATGGAACTGGTGCCGCTGGCCGCGATGGTGCTGCGCGAGCTGATCGCCACCTTCGGCCCGAAAGAGATCGACATTTCCTCTTACGGGATCCGCGAGGGGCTGCTTTACGAACAGATGCCCGAGCGTCTGCGCCGCCGCGATCCGCTGATCGAGGCCTGCCGCCATGCCGAGCGCACGATGGCTCGCCTGCCCGGCTTCGGCAAACGCCTGCATGCCTTCATCCAGCCGATCTGGGGGCAGGTTCCGCCCGAGAAATACCGTCTTATGCGCGCGGCCTGCCTGCTGCATGACACCACCTGGCGCACCCATCCCGACTACCGCGCCGAAGCCTGTTTCGACAATGTCACCCGCGCGAATATGGCGGCCCTCAGCCACCCCGAGCGCGTCTTCGTCGGCCTTGCCCTGCTGCACCGCTACAAGAACTCGCGCACCGGATCGCGGTTTGAGCCGCTCTTCACCCTACTCACGCCCGAGCAGATCCAGGAGGCCGAAGTCCTTGGCAAGGCGATGCGGTTTGGCGCGATGTTCTCGATCCACGATCCGCAGGACGCGGGGGAGTTGAACTACAAGCCCAAGAAAAACCTGCTGGAATTGCGCCTGACCAAGCGCGGGGCGGGGCTTTACGGTGAGGTGGCCGCGGCACGCCTGACCGCGCTCGCAGCCGCGCTCAAGGCGGAGCCAAGCGTCCGCCTGCCCTAAAGCTCGATCTCTTCGCCCACCTCGGGGGCCGGATCGGCCTCGGGCTCCATCATCGGTGGCGGCAGCGGCGCGCCGGGCTTGCGACGGAAGATCACGTCACCATTCGGAAGCCGCTCGGGCGCTTCGTAATTCTTCGCGTCATCAACCAGCGCCATAAGCTGAGACAGCGCCGGTCCAAGCTTCTTGCTGGCCTCGTCAAAGCCCTGCTGCATCTCGTCCAGCGAGGGGCCGACCTCTTCCATGATCCCGCGGAAAATCAGCCTCGCGCCCTCTTCGAGAAGGCTGAGCCCCTCATCAAGATCGCCCGCCTCGGCACTCTCACCCCCCTCCTGCGCGGCGGCGGGAGAGGCGAGCATGGCGACAACAAGAAGCGGAGCAAGAAGCTGTTTCATGGCCCCAATATAAGGGCTCAAAGCGAAATTTCCATACTGACCGGAAAGTGGTCTGACGCCTGTAGCAAGGCCTCGCGCAACTCGGGCGTGCGATAACAGGTAGGGTCGTCGAACGGATGCCAGATACGCCATTTTGGCTGCGCCGCGCACAGGTCGGGCGAGACCATGATATAGTCCAGCATCGCTGAGAAATACTGCTTGTTTTCCGGATCGTAGAACCGCGCGGATGCAGGCGCCGCCATCGTCGCATGACCGCGATGCAGCCGCGCATGCGGGTCGTGCATCTGCCGCCGCGGCGGCCCGCTGTGGCCCAGCACGATCTCCAACCCCGAGCGCCCGAACAGCCGCTCATACTCGTCCAGACCCGGACCGTCGTTGAAATCGCCCAGCACGATCAGGCTGTCGCCGGCATCCAAGTGTTCATCCACGCGTTGGCGCAGCCAAATGCATTGCGCGAGTTGCTTGCGGCGGTTCTCGATCGCAACGCGGTTCTCGGCGTCGGGTGAGTTCGCCCCGCGCGGCGCCTTCGACTTGATATGCACGCCGATCAACCGCAGCAGGCGCCCCTCACGGGTCTCCAGCTCGACCTCCAGCGGTGGCTTCGAGAAGGTCACCGTGTCCAGCGTCGCGTCGATATCGAGATCAATGCGCAGGCTCTGGTCAAAGCGCGGGCTCTGCCCCTCGCCACCGCGCGGATCGTGCCGGGCGCGCAGCACGTCCGGGTCATACATCAGCGCGATTTCCTGTTGCGTATCATTAGCATAGCCGATCAACGCCCGACGCTGACGCAGCCCGAAATACTCGGCGAAGCTTTCCAGCATCGCTGCGGTCTTGCGGCGCGCGTTCTCATCGGGTGCCTCGACCACGAGGATCACATCGGGATCGACCGCCGTGAAAACGATGCCAAGCGCGCCAAGCTGCTGCGCCCGCGTCACCTGATAACGCGAAGACCACTCGTCATCGTCCAGTATCCGCCCCCGCCGGTCGAAAAGCTCGTTGAACCACTCGACATTATAGGTGGCAATCCGCATCAGCTTGCCTCCGCGCCCTGCCGCAATTCCTCCCAGGCGTAGTTGAGGGCGATGATCCGCGCCTCGGCCAGACGCACTGCCTCGGGGGGCAGGCCACGGGCGATGGCGCGATCAGGATGGGCCTCGCGCACCAGTTCGCGCCAGCGTGCGCGAACATCAGGCAAGGGCGTTCCTCTCGGCAGTTCAAGCACCGTCCAGGGGTCGGGCAAGGCATCGGGAACAAAGCTCGCCCGGATCGCTCGGAAACAGCAGTCCTCCAGGCCAAAGATCCGCGCGACCTCCTCCAGGAAAGCATCCTCGGCCTCGTGGTAATCGCCATCCGCCAACGCGATCACGAAAAGCCCTTCGAGCAGGTCTTTCAGAACCTCGCTCCCCTGGCCGAACATCGCCGCGATCTTGCGCGCATAAGCGTCGAACCCGGCCACATCGGTGCGCGCGAGGTTAAAGACCCGCGCGGCGTTCTCCTCTTCGCCCGGCGGTATCTGGAACACCCGGCGGAAGGCTGCAACCTCGTCGCGTGTCACCTGGCCGTCCGCCTTGGCCATCTTGGCCCCAAGCGCGATCACGGCGATGGTGAAGGCAACCGAGCGTTCTGGCGGCGCGCGCAGATGATCGAAGACAGCCGTCAGCCCCTCGCCCCGCGCCAACGCGGCAAGTGCCTGCCCGATACGGGACCAAAGGGAAACCGGCTTATCCATAGCCTAACCTTAGCGCGTCACAGGATCTTTTGCATCAGAACAAGGTCCAGCCAGCGGTCAAACTTCCGCCCCGCCTCGCGCACCCGGCCGATCTCGACATATCCGACCGCCGCATGAAAGGCGACACCGGCGGCGTTCTCGGCCGAGATTCCAGCCATCATGATATGCGCGCCACCGGCCCGCGCATGGGCCTCCACGGCGTTCATCAAGGCCCGTCCGGCACCGCGCCCACGCGCCTCGGGCGCCAGGACGATCGTGTGCTCCATCGCGTGCCGATAACCGTTCCCGCCGCGAAACTGACCATAGGTCGCAAAGCCCAGAACCAGCCCCGCCTCCTCGGCCAGCAGAAACTCCTGCCCGGCATCGCGGCGCAAAGCGATCATCGCGCCCAGACTGTCAGGCGTCTTCTCCTCGCTGGAAAAGGTCACTGCGGTGTCACGGATTACCGGGTTCCAGAACGCAAGGATCGCGTCGTAATCGGCGGGCATTGCAGGGCGAATGATCATCGGCGGCTCCTGATTTCCGCGCGACATTGCCCCTGCAAAATGAAAAGGGCAAGGTCTCCCCTGCCCTTCAATGTGGTCCAAATATCCCGGGGGGCCGAGGCTAAGCCTCGGCGGGGCAGAGCCCCCTCCCCCCTCAGTTCTTGGTCGCGCGAACGATATCGAGGATCTCGCGCGCCGCAGCCGGAATGTTGGTGCCCGGCCCGAAGATCGCCTTGACGCCCGCTTTCTTGAGGTAGTCGTAATCCTGCTGCGGGATCACGCCGCCACAGATCACGATGATGTCGTCGGCGCCCTTGTCCTTCAGCGCCTCGATCAGCTTGGGCGCGAGGGTCTTGTGACCCGCCGCCTGGCTCGAGATGCCGACGATATGCACGTCATTGTCGATGGCGTCCTGCGCGGCCTCTTCCGGGGTCTGGAACAGCGGGCCCACATCGACGTCAAAGCCGATATCGGCAAAGGCGGTCGCGATCACCTTGGCGCCGCGGTCATGCCCGTCCTGGCCCATCTTGACGACCAGCATCCGCGGACGACGGCCCTCGGCCTCGGCAAAGGCCTCGACGTCGCGCTGGATCTGGGCAAAGCCCTCGTCGCCCTCGTAGGCCGCGCCGTAAACACCGGCCAGCGTTTTGACCTCGGCGCGGTGGCGCCCGAACACTTCTTCCATGGCCATCGAAATCTCCCCGACCGAGGCGCGCGCACGCGCCGCTTCGACGGCCCCCTCAAGCAGGTTGCCGCCCTCTTTCGCACGGCGGGTCAGCTCAGTCAGCGCCGCCTGGCACTTGGCCTCGTCCCGCTCCGCACGCATCTTGGTCAGACGCGCGATCTGGGCCTCGCGCACCTTCACGTTGTCGATGTCGAGAATGTCGATCGGGTCTTCCTTCGCCAGACGATACTTGTTGACGCCAACGATGACTTCCTCGCCGCGGTCGATCATCGCCTGACGACGCGCCGCCGACTCCTCGATGCGCAGCTTCGGCATCCCCGAGGCGACAGCCTTGGTCATGCCGCCCATCTCCTCGACTTCCTCGATCAGCTTCCAGGCCTCTTCGGCCAGCTTCGCGGTGAGGCTTTCGATGTAATAGGAACCCGCGAGCGGATCGACGACATTGGTGATGCCGGTTTCTTCTTGCAGGATCAGCTGCGTGTTGCGCGCGATCCGGGCCGAGAAATCGGTCGGCAGCGCGATCGCCTCGTCCAGCGCGTTGGTGTGCAGCGACTGCGTGCCACCAAGGGCCGCCGCCATCGCCTCATAGGCCGTGCGCACGACGTTGTTGTAGGGGTCCTGCTCTTGCAGCGACACGCCCGAGGTCTGGCAGTGCGTGCGCAGCATCAGGCTGCCCGACTTCTGCGGGTTGAACTCCTTCATGATCCGCGTCCACAGCAGGCGCGCGGCGCGCAGCTTGGCCACTTCCATGAAGAAGTTCATGCCGATGGCGAAGAAGAACGACAGACGGCCCGCGAACTTGTCGACATCCATGCCGGCCGCGATGGCAGTACGCACATATTCGCGCCCGTCCGCCAAGGTGTAGGCCAGCTCTTGCACCAGGTTCGCCCCGGCTTCCTGCATGTGGTAGCCCGAGATCGAGATCGAGTTGAACTTCGGCATCTCGTTCGAGGTGTATTCAATGATATCCGCGATGATCCGCATCGAGGGCTCGGGCGGATAGATATAGGTGTTGCGGACCATGAACTCTTTCAGAATGTCGTTCTGAATGGTGCCCGAAAGCACCGAGCGGTCATGCCCCTGCTCTTCGCCGGTGACGATGAAGTTCGCCAGAACCGGGATCACCGCGCCGTTCATCGTCATCGAGACCGAGACCTTGTCGAGCGGGATGCCGTCGAACAGGATCTTCATGTCCTCGACGCTGTCGATGGCCACGCCGGCCTTGCCGACATCGCCCACCACGCGCGGGTGATCCGAGTCATAGCCGCGGTGCGTCGCAAGGTCGAAGGCGACCGAGACACCCTGCTGACCGGCGGCCAGCGCCTTACGGTAGAAGGCGTTCGATTCCTCGGCGGTCGAGAAACCGGCATACTGGCGGATCGTCCAGGGGCGACCAGCATACATCGTTGCGCGCGGGCCACGGGTGAAGGGCTCGATCCCCGGCAGGCTGCCCAGATGGTCGAGGCCCTCAAGGTCGTCCTCGGTATAGAGCGGCTTGACGGCGATGCCTTCCAGCGTGTTCCAGGTCAGGCTGTCGAGCGGCGTGTCGCGCAGTTCCTTCTGGGCAAGTTTGGCCCAGTCCTCTTTCTTGTTCGTCATGGAACAATCCCTCTTCTGTATCGCCGCCTCCGGGCTGCCCCGGCGCTGTTGCGTGCCATTCATCCCCACCCGGCGGATCTAGCCCCCGCCGGGCAAACTCCCGTCGTCATTCGCCCGTCTTGAGCGAAAATCCTGCCCCGGCGGTCCGCGGGCCATGGAACATGCCCCCGCCGCCGCCTATATTCCAACCAAGGAGGGCCGCGATGTCTGCACCCATAACCCTTGGATTCGCGTTGGTTTTCGCGCTCTCGGCCACGCTGGCCGCGCCGCTGAACGCGCAGGAGGCCCCCGCGACCGCTGCGGCCGAGGTCTTCGCTCCCGTCGACGGGGCGACGGCCGATCTGGCCGCATATGTCTGGCAAAAGCGCCCCGTGGTGGTGTTCGCCGACAGCCCCAACGATCCGGCCTTCGCCGAGCAGTTGCGGCTGATCGAGGCGCGCTGGCCGGAACTGGCCGCGCGCGACGTTGTGGTGATCACCGACACCACGCTCGATCCAGCCTCGGATATCCGCCGCAAGCTGCGCCCGCGTGGCTTCTCGCTGGTGCTGATGACCAAGGACGGGCAGGTCTCGATCCGCAAGCCCTTGCCCTGGGATGGGCGCGAGATCATGCGCGCCATCGACAAGATGCCGATCCGGCGCGAGGAAATCCGCAACGGGGCTGCGCGGTAAGCGGCGATCATTGCCCCACCTCCGCCATGGTGAACTGCGCATCGGCAGGCAGCGTCTGCGCGAAGGCGCGCAGCTTTTCACGCAGCTCCGGCGCGTATTCGGGCGCGGTCGCGTAAAACCCGACGCGCCAATCCGCGACCGTTCCGCGCGGGTTGTCCATCGTCAGTTCCCCAAGGCGCTGCCACGTCGGCGCGACCGCATCCGCGAACCAGCTATCGTAGATCATCACCAGGCGGACGCCGTGCTGCGCCACCAGCGGCCCGCCCCAGCCGGGCTGCGGCCCGCCCGGACGCATCCGTTCGGCCAGCGCCGAGGGCGATCCGAGCCCATATAAATCAAACACATACTGATCGTTTTGCCATGTGACCCAGCCCAGATCGTTCACCCCAACGGGCGCCTGCGCATAGTCCTTGGCGAAACGGGCCATCTGGGCCTGCTGCAAATGGATCGCGCGCGGTCCCCAGACCGAACGATCCGCCAGCGACGTCGCGTAGGTATCGCCCAGAACGCCGAGCGAAAGCACAAGAGCGGCAGCGGTGACGGCCCTCCACACCGGCCCCATGTGCGATAGCGCCAGCACAAGGCCGCCAATCAGAACCAGCAAGATGTAATGCTCGTAGCGGTTCATCCAGCCAATGCGACCGCCGAGGAAATGCGCGATCCCCGCCAGACCGATGGCCCAGAACACCAGATACAGCCGCTCGCGGCGCAGGTTCTGAACGGCCAGCGCGATCAGCACCGAGAAGAAGCTCAGAGCCAGAAGGATCTGCCCCGGCTTCTTTTGGATGTTCTCGATAATGGCGCGCACGAAGCCCGGCAGTTCCGGCCCATTGCCGGTAGACAGTTGCGTCTTGGCGATGATGGAACCGGGCAGCGGCTCGAGCCCCAACGACACAAGGAAGCCCATGAAGGCCAGCACGGGCAGGATGGCCGCCAGCCCCAGCCCAAACGCCGCAGCGATCCGACCGCGCAGCAACAGCACGCCGCAGGCCGCGCCGGACAGGGCGAGCCCCTCCAGCCGCATGAGCGGCGCGCCGATCACCCCGATCACGAGCAGCGCCGAGATCCGATCTTCCTTCACGAAAATCCACAGGCCCAAAAGGCAGGCCAGCGCGAAGGCCGCGTGCAGGCTGTGCTCCATCCCGGCGAAACCGACGCCCGGAACGTTCAGCGCCAGCGGCCCGACGATCGCAAGCACAACGGTGACTACCCGCGACAGGTTCGCGCGCGCAACCACCAGCCCCCAGAGCACACCGACGGCGGCAACACCGACGATATTCCACAACAGCGGCATCCAGCGCTGCATCTCGGTTCCCGCGAAGGGCACCAGCAGCAGCGGATACAGGATGGACGAGGCCGCCGAAGAGGCCTCGCCCGGATTGACACCATAGGTGCCCGAGGCAATGCCCTCGGCCATGGCCATGTGGATGTAGACGTCATCCAGCGGATATTCGAAGACACCCGCCAGCACCGCGGCCCACAGCTGCAACCCCGCGAACGCTGCCAATGAAACAAAGGCAGAGAGCGCGGCGCAGCCGAGAGCGTTTTCGCGGGCCGGCGAAAGCGTCATCTCATTCGAACTCCATGATCACGTCGTCAACCTTGAGCGAGGCGCCCGCGGCTGCGTTGATCTTCTTGACGACACCCCTGCGCTCGGCGCGCAGGATGTTTTCCATCTTCATCGCCTCGACGGTGGCCAGCGCCTGACCTTCCTGAACTTCCTGGCCCTCTTCGACCGAGATCTTCACGACAAGGCCGGGCATCGGGCAGAGCAGGAACTTCGAGGTATCCGGCGGCAGCTTCTCGGGCATCAGCACCGCAAGCTCGTGCTGACGCGGGGTGCGCACATGCACCTTGAGGTCGGCACCGCGCACGCGGATGCGGAAGCCCATCGGAAGCAGGCCTACCTTGAGCACCAGCGGCTCGCCCGCCACGTCCAGAACCGCCAGCGACTTGCCCGGCGTCCAGTCCGAGGACACGCGCTTCTTGCCGCCATCCTTGAAGGTCACGGTCGACCCATCGCGGTCGGCGTCGATGTGCAGCGCGTATTCCTTGCCCTGCAGGCTCACGACCCATTCGTTGCCGACGTGACGCTCGTGGTTGCCAAGGGTGCCCGAGATGCGCGACTGGCGGATCTCCGAGACGCGGTTCATCGCAGCGGCGGCTGCGGCCACGTCACGCAGAACCTCTTCGTTCAGTTGCACGCCCTGGAAGCCATCGGGGTATTCCTCGGCGATGAAGGCCGTCGTGATGTCGCCCTTGATGAAGCGGTCATGGTCCATCACCGCGCCGACGAAGGGCAGGTTGTGGCCGATGCCTTCAACCTCGAAGGTATCCAGCGCCAGACGCATCTCTTCGATGGCCTCGGCGCGGGTCGGCGCCCAGGTGCAGAGCTTGGCGATCATCGGGTCGTAATACATCGAGATCTCGCCGCCTTCGAAGACGCCCGTATCGTTGCGCACGATCCCGCCGCGCGAGGTCGGACCTTCGACCGGCGGGCGATACTTGATCAGGCGCCCGATCGAGGGCAGGAAGTTGCGGTAGGGATCTTCGGCATAAAGGCGCGATTCAATCGCCCAACCGTTGATCTTGAGGTCTTCCTGCTTGAAGGGCAGCGGCTCGCCACCGGCGACACGGATCATCTGCTCGACCAGGTCAACCCCGGTGATCAGTTCGGTAACCGGGTGTTCCACCTGCAGACGGGTGTTCATCTCGAGGAAGTAGAAGTTCTTGCTGCCGTCGACGATGAATTCCACCGTACCGGCCGAGGAGTAACCCACGGCCTTGGCCAGCGCGCAGGCCTGCTCACCCATGGCTTTGCGGGTGGCTTCGTCGAGGAACGGCGACGGAGCCTCTTCGATGACCTTCTGGTTACGGCGCTGGATCGAGCATTCACGCTCGTGCAGATAGACGCAATTGCCGTGCTTGTCGGCCAGCACCTGGATCTCGATGTGGCGCGGCTGCGTCACGAACTTCTCGATGAAGATACGGTCGTCGCCGAACGAGTTCGCGGCCTCGTTCTTCGAGCTCTCGAAGCCTTCGCGGGCTTCCTGCTCGTTCCAGGCGATCCGCATGCCCTTGCCGCCGCCGCCAGCGGAGGCCTTGATCATGACCGGGTAGCCGATCTGGTTCGAGATCTTCACCGCCTCGTCGGCATCGGCGATCAGGCCCATGTAGCCCGGAACGGTCGACACGCCGGCTTCCTGCGCGATCTTCTTCGAGGTGATCTTGTCGCCCATCGCCTCAATCGCGGGCGACGGCGGGCCAACGAAGACAACGCCTTCTTTTTCAAGGGCTTCTGCGAACTTCATGTTCTCCGACAGGAAGCCGTAGCCCGGGTGCACCGCCTCGGCGCCGGTCTGACGGATCGCATCCATGATCTTGTCGATCACGATGTAGGACTGGTTTGCCGGCGGCGGGCCGATGTGGACGGCCTCGTCGGCCATCTTGACGTGGAGCGCATTCGCATCGGCGTCAGAGTAGACGGCGACCGTTTTGATCCCCATCTTCTGAGCCGATTTGATTACCCGGCAGGCGATCTCGCCGCGGTTTGCGATCAGGATTTTCTTGAACATGTCAGTCCCTTCCCCTCGGGCACGGATGATGGCCGCCCCGCTCTTCGTGATTGCTGGTTCGATTGACGGAAACAAAAATGCCACCGGGGACGGAATCCCCGATGGCATTCAGATACGCATGGCGCCGGACAACCGGGCGCCGCCCGGTCGCGTCGCCGATGTTCAACGTGTTACTGGCACACGCCCATGTCGTCGCAATAGGTGCCAGCCAAGGCGCCGATCGCCGCACCGGCGACGACGTTGGTGTCGGTCGCATCCGCGATGAGCGCACCGGCGGCCGCACCGCCAAGGGCGCGCTGCCCTTCGGTTGCATAGCAGCCCGAGAGGACGGACACGGCGAGAACCGCGACGAGAACCGAGTATTTACGCATGTTGAACTGCCTCCATTCACAGGTTTCTTTGCCCGCGATTCTAGCGCAGCCGTGCGCGAAGAAAAGCGAATACCGCATTCGGCGCTCCCGGCGCCGGCCAAATCGGCGGCACACCGCTGATCTTCGGGGGAAAGAAGCGGTCTGACCAGCGGGCCAGACCGCAGACAAAGGGAAGGGATAGGGAAGATGCGCCAGACCGGATGCAGGGTTACACCGGTGCGCACTACCCCATGCTGCGCCGCGCCAGCCACATTGGCAAAGCCAAATCGCGCGATCGCGGCGCGATCGGCGACAAGTTGCCCATAGGTAAGCGAGACGCGCGAGATCATTCCCAATCGTCCTCCTCGTCGTCCCACGTGAACGCCTCGGGGTCTTCGAACACTTCCGGGAAGGCGGCCTGGGCTTTTTTGACGTCGATGCGCAAAAGCGCCTCGTAAGAGCACGGATCGAAGGGGTCGGTGGCGGGCACGACCTCGCGCCCGAACAGCCAGCTCAGGCGACCGGCATCGAGGTTGCCCCGTTCAAAGGTCTCCTCGCCGAATTGCGCCCATAGCGCGGCCATAAAGCCCGCGTCGGCACGGCGGTCAGCAGCCGCGCGGTCCCTATAACGCTCGCGGCGAATGATCTTGGTCGCGCCGTTCTTGTTCGCGCGGCGGATCAGGAATTGGAAGTCGGTCCCGGGCAGACGCCCCGGAAATCCACGGTGTTTCAGCATTGGGTGCCCTCCTGTACGAAGGACACCCGATAGCGCAGTTCGACGCCCGCCCGCAACGTGCGGACGGCTGCAAGGTCAGTTGCGAGTAGGAGCCGTGCCGGGTTGACCGCCGGGTTCACGCCCCGGAGTGCCCGGGTCGCGGTCATCGTCGTTGTTCGGAACGCAAGTGACCGGGCTGTAAGCGGTGGACGCGACAGAGGTCTGGCCGGGCGCACAGGGCGGCGGCGGGCAATCGGGGACGGATGCCGGATAGGCCGAATTGACACGCTCGCCGGTCGGGCGACACTCACCGCCGGTCGGGTTGCCGTATTTGTCGTAGAAGACTGGCTCGGGCTGAATCGGCTCGGGCGGCGGCGGCGCGCAGGCAGCCAATGCACCGGCTGCCGCGCACGCCAAAACGGTGACACGAATGAATGAGTATTGCATGTTGAAACCTCCCCGAGCCTATTGATTACAGCTCGATGGTAGCGCCAACGTGACGTCACGGCAATGAAGGATGCCGCCTGAGGCCGGAAACAGTCTGGCGACGATCCGGCCCGGACCGGGGAGAGAGGGGACAGGGCAACGCCCTGCCCCGAAACCGTCTTACTTGTACTTGCCAGTGAAAGCCGGCTCGACCGAAATGGGCTCGACCGGTGCCGGCTCGGTTTTCGGCGCGCAAGCGGCCGCGAAGGCGACCAGAGCGAGGGCGAGGATTGCTTTCTTCGACATTTGAAACTCCTGAGCGGGCTGGCGGAGGGTGCGATTCGCGTGTTTTCCCCAAGCCCTGTTGATGACGTGCAGAGCGGAAGCACCACTCCGGGAACCTCACGGCCCCGCGACAATTTATCACTTCTGCTGCAATTGCATAGCGGACCGCGTTGCACGGAATGCAGGGCTGCCACGCAGTGGCGGAAACCCGCCACCCGGCCCGACATTTCATGTCCACGCAGTTGCATCAGAACAGCTCCCACTCACAGCCCCCGTCCACAACGGAATAGGCCTCGAAAAATTGCACCGCCTCCTCGTCGGTCTCGCCGAATGGCACGACCCGGTCGGAAAGGCTGATTACCACCTGCGCTGGCCTGGGCCCGATGGCCGAGAGCCTCGGCAACGCGAACTCTTCACACAGCGCCTGCATGTCGGCTGCGGCTACGTCCGGGTCCATCGGATCGTCGCCCCCGATCTGCGGCGCAAGAAACCGGAAGCGCATCGTCAGCCCCTCGGGCCCCGGCGTGTCCGATATCGTGTCGATCCAGTGCACCTCCTGCCCGGAGGGAACCGGCACCGAAACCCCTGCCCCATCCTGGGCTGAGGCGGGCCGAGCAAACGCTGACAGCAGCAAGACCGCCATAAGGCCACTTGCCAATCTCTGCGTTCGCCCGGCCGCGCGCCCCATTCCGCGCCCCTCAGAGCGGAATGTTGTCGTGCTTTTTCCAGGGGTTGGAGAGTTTCTTCGAGCGCAGCGAAGCGAATGCGCGCGCCACCCGGCGACGGGTCGAATGCGGCTGGATCACCTCGTCGATAAAGCCCTTCTCGGCCGCCACGAACGGGTTGGCGAAACGGTCTTCATAGTCCTTGGTGCGCGCCGCGATCTTCTCGGCATCGCCCAGTTCGCTGCGGTAAAGGATCTCGACTGCGCCCTTGGCACCCATCACCGCGATTTCGGCGGTCGGCCAGGCGTAGTTGAAATCGCCGCGCAGGTGCTTGGAGGCCATAACGTCATAAGCGCCGCCATAGGCCTTGCGGGTGATCACGGTGACCTTCGGAACGGTCGCTTCGCCATAGGCGAACAGCAGTTTCGCGCCGTGCTTGATGACCCCGCCGTATTCCTGGCCGGTGCCGGGCAGGAAGCCGGGCACGTCCACCAGCGTCAGGATCGGAATCTCGAACGCATCGCAGAAGCGCACGAAGCGCGCGGCCTTGCGGCTCGAGTCGATGTCCAGACAGCCCGCCAGCACCATCGGCTGGTTCGCCACGACGCCAACGGTCTGGCCTTCCATGCGGATGAAGCCGGTGATGATGTTGCCCGCGTAGTCTTTCTGGATCTCGAAGAAGTCGCCCTCGTCGGCGATCTTCACGATGAGTTCCTTCATGTCGTAGGGCATGTTCGGGTTCGACGGGATCAGCGTGTCGAGCGAATCCTCGACGCGGTTCACCTCGTCGAAGAACGGACGCACCGGCGCCTTCTCGCGATTCGACAGCGGCAGGAAGTCGATCAGACGGCGGGTCTCGGCGATCGCCTCGACGTCGTTTTCATAGGCGCCATCGGCGACCGAGGATTTCTTGGTGTGAGTCGAGGCCCCGCCCAGTTCCTCGGCGGTGACGATCTCGTTGGTCACGGTCTTCACGACGTCGGGACCGGTCACGAACATGTAGGACGAGTCCTTCACCATGAAGATGAAGTCGGTCATCGCCGGCGAGTAAACCGCGCCGCCCGCGCAGGGGCCCATGATCAGCGAGATCTGCGGCACCACGCCCGAGGCCATGATGTTGCGCTGGAACACCTCGGCGTAACCGGCGAGCGAGGCGACACCTTCCTGGATACGCGCACCGCCCGAGTCGTTCATGCCGATGACCGGCGCGCCGTTCTGCATGGCCATATCCATGATCTTGCAGATCTTTTCGGCGTGCGTTTCGGACAACGAGCCGCCGAACACGGTGAAATCCTGCGAGAAGACATAGACCATGCGGCCATTCACCGTGCCCCAGCCGGTGACAACGCCGTCGCCTGCGGGCTTCTCGTCCTGCATACCGAAATCGGTGCAGCGGTGCGCCTTGAACATGTCGAATTCTTCGAAGGTGCCTTCGTCGAGCAGCAGCTCGATGCGCTCACGCGCGGTCAGTTTGCCCTTTGCGTGCTGGGCGTCGATGCGGCGCTGCCCGCCGCCAAGACGCGCTGCGGCACGACGCTCTTCAAGCTGGTTCAGGATGTCTTTCATGGGGTCCCCTCCGAAGATTTCAGGCACCCTATACGCACATAACTACATTACAAAGCAGATTTGCGAAAATTTGCAAATTCTTGGCAGGACGATGATTGCGAATTGCAAAGTCGCGAAACCTTCATCCGCTTGTTACGCGCGCCGCGGCCCAAGACCTTCTGGCAAATGACCCCGGTAGCAATTCTAACCCCACATGGCGATTTCGGCGACCCAGTTCAGGGGACATTAGAGTCCTTGATATACGAAATATCGCAATATCAGTCACTTACGATCTCCCAACCCGTCCGCCTGATCCGGCGCGCGACAGAGCACCGGGCCGACCAATGCGCAGGCCTCCGCCTTTGCCCAAGCGTTGAAGATCGGGTTCTCGGGCGGTTGCGATTGGAGGAGGAGGCAGTCTTGGATTGGGGTCCGACGCGCATTGTGATCTGCGCCAAGGGGCTGGCAGGGGCGGCGCTGGCGTGCAGGCCGCCCCTGATCCGTTTCGTCAGAAGGCGATGCGACCGCTGATCGCCACGGAGAGCGCGTTGTTGCGGCCGGGATTGTCAAAGCCCGTCACATAGGTCAGCTCGCCATTGATCGTGCCGCGCCCGTTGCCGAAGCGATGCTGCAGGCCCAGACCGATCTCGCCGCTCCAGTCCTCGGCCGCGCTCACCACCGGCGTTCCCGCAACTATCGTGGTGATGTCGCCCGCGAGTTCGCGGAAGATGTCGGCCGATCCATAGAACGTCGGGCCTTGATCCTGCCCGCCCGCGCGCGATGCGGTCTGCCGCTCGGCGACCAGACCCATGCCCAATTGCAGGCTTTCGGCCGTGTCCAGCGATGTCGCCAGCCCGCCCCCGCTGGTGAACGGATCATAGCTAACCGTGCTGTATTTCAGCCGCCCGCGCGGCGTCAGAGACCAGGGCGAATTTGCCATGCGGAACCGCTGGCCGATTTCAAGCTCGCTGGAGACACCTTCGCCCGAGATCGCGCTGGCGAAACCCGCCGATGTCAGGTCGCTGCTGAAATCGGTGTATTGCAGCTGCCCGTCGACATAGAAGCCGGAATTGCCGAACCATGTCGCCGTCAGCCCGAGCGAGCGCGCATCGGTGTCGATCCTCGCTGTCGCGACGTCTGAGGAAATCGTCGAACGGGCGGACCCGTAGCCAAGATTGACCCCCAGAACCAGATGCCCGGTATCGGAGGTATGGGCGTCGAAGTTCAGGCCGCCGCGAATCCGGGCCTGATCCATCTCGGCCTGGAAGCCGGAACCGGAAAACGCCGGAGCAAACTCCGATGTGCCGCCATCGACCAGGAACCACACAGACTGCAGCTCGGTAGGCACCCCCAGTTGATCCGTGCCAGAGCGTTCGCGCAGGCTCGGCAGTCTGCTTTGCTGCAGCATCGCATAGGGCAAGGCTTCAAGCCCGGTCACTTCGGGCACGAAGCCGCCGGTTCCGGCCAGAACGAAATCCGCACCGCTCTGGCTGATTTCATAGACCAATGCGCCGAAGGACAGCGGCGTGGACAGGGTGAAGGCGTCGGCTGCGGCGGTGCCGCTGACCGAGGCGATCACCACCGGGTTGCCGCTGGCCCCGCCGGTCGAGACATCGGCCACCGCGACACTCGTCTGGGCGCCCGTCACATCCCCGTTCACCAGCAGCCGGTCAGAGGTGTCCGCGGTGAAGTCGACATCAATGGCCAACACACCGCCACCGGAATATTCGCCGTTCACCGTTACGGTTTCGCCCGCAGTGCCGTTCTGCATGTCGGTCGTACCGTTGTTGGCATAACGCCCGTCCACCGTCACCGCGCTGCCCGAGGCAAGCTGCAGAAGGTTGTTGTTGATGAAGGCCCCTGCGCCGCCCAGAGCGACCTCCAGCGTGCCTGCGCCCAGGGTGATGCTGCCCGCGTTGGTAATATCCTCGTCGCCCGTGGCGTCGGTATCGGCAGACAGATAGCCTCCGCCCGCGAAATCGAACACCCCGCCGGACAGGTTGTTGATCGCACCGATATCGCTCAGTGTGCCCCCCGCAGCGACCGCGATCAGCGCGCTGTTGTTGAGCGTGTTGCCGGTCCCCGACAGGGTTGAGCCCGCGCCAACCGCGATGCCCCCCGACCCGGCCGCAACGGTGATCGTCTGCGCCTCAAGTGTGTCGCCATCGGACACCGTAATCAGGCCGGTGCTGGTCTGATCCAGCGCGGTGATCCCGGCCAAATCGCCGCTGGTGGTGACGGTGCCCGCGCCGGTGTTGCTCAGCGATCCGGCCAGCGTGCCCGCAGCGTTCAGCGTCCCGCTGTTTTGGGTATTGCCGCTGATCGTGCCGGTGCTGACAAGGGTCGCGTCCGCAGCATTGGTCACGCTCGTGGCGCGCATCGTGCCTGCGTTGTTGATCGTACCGCTCCCGGTGTTTTCGATGGTGCTGGCATCCAGAATGCCGCTGGCCTCGACCTGCACGCCCGCAGTGGCCAGTGTCGTGCCGCTGCCCGCCGAACTGTTGGTGAATCCTGCCACTTCGAGTTCGCCACCCGAGATGTTCAGCGTGGCACCGCCTTCGTTCAGGAAACTGCCGGTCGGAGTGGTGGAGGGGGTGCTACCCGTGGGGGAGCTGCCACCATAGGTGTTACCAACGATATTGAGCACGGCAACCTAGGTGCTGTTGGCCAGCGAATATCCCCGCAGCCGCTCGGCGGGGTTCAAACGCCGGGGAGAAGCAGCCCCGCAAACGCCCGAAACGCGCGCAACGACTGGCAGGATCAGCGGGTGTAACCCAAAGCGACGGGGCCTTTGGCCTGCCCGGACCGGGGGCGAAACGCCCCCCACAGCAGCAGCCTGCTCCGCATTGCGATTCTGGTCATCCGGGGTGTCGCCTTTTTCGAATAGGTCCTTCAGGTGCCAACCGCACCGCCTATGGCGCGCTCCGCGCCGCGCAACGCCTGACGTTTCAGGGGGTCATCTCACGGACCATCCTCATCGCCTTCAACGCGCTCTGGCCGGGTGAGCCCGTGACCCTGTGCACCGTCACGGGCTTCGCGCAGATCGTCGTGGGGCGTGCTGTGATCTTCACCGGGCGCGGCTGAGCGGCACAAACTTGTGCTCCACACATTTTACCTGATGGACAAGGAACCGCGCTGCGCCTAGCGGTTGGGTATGGCTTTCCTCGACCGGCGCACCCACCCCAGCATCGTCACGCTCGTGCTCGTTTCCGGGCTCGGGGCGCTCAGCCTGAACATCTTCCTGCCCTCGCTGCCGGGCATGGCACGGTTCTTTGGCGTGCCATACGGGCAGATGCAGCTCGCGGTCTCGGGCTATCTTGCCGTGTCGGCGGGGTTGCAGCTGGTGATCGGCCCGATCTCGGATCGCTACGGGCGGCGGCGTGTGCTGCTGACCGTGTTCTCGATCTTCCTGCTGGCAACCGTCGCGACCCTTCTCGCAACCAGTTTCGAGACCTTCATCGCGGCGCGCATGGTGCAGGCGGTCGTGGCCACCGCCTTCGTGCTGTCGCGCGCGACGGTGCGCGACATGGTGCCGGGCCCCGAGGCCGCCTCGGTCATCGGCTATGTCACCATGGGCATGTCGCTGGTGCCGATGATCGGCCCGGTGATCGGCGGCTTTCTGGATGAGGCCTTCGGCTGGCGCGCGAACTTCGCCCTGCTCCTGGCCTTCGGCGTGGCGATCACGGCGCTGGTCTGGGCGGATATGGGCGAAACCACCGCCAAGGGCGGCGTGCCGTTCAAAGACCAGTTGCGCGCCTATCCGATCCTGCTGCGCTCGCAGCGGTTCTGGGGCTACTGCCTGGCCACCGCCTTCGCCTCGGGCCTGTTCTTCGCCTACCTGGGCGGCGCGCCCTTCGTGGGCGATCAGGTGTTTCATCTGACCTCGGCGCAGGTGGGCTATTTCTTCGCCCTGCCCGCAGTCGGCTATGCGATCGGCAATTACCTGTCGGGCCGTTTCGCCATGCGCACGGGGATGGATCACATGGTGCTTTACGGCACGCTGCTGGCCACCGCCGCGCTGATCGTGGCGCTCGGTGCGGAAATGATCGGCTACTCTTCTCCGTTCATCTTCTTCTCGATGGTCGGCGTGACCGGCATGGGCAATGGCATCGCCCTGCCCTCGTCGAACGCGGGCATGATGTCGGTGCGCCCCGAGCTTGCCGGAACCGCCTCGGGCCTCGGCGCGACGCTCAGCATCGGCGGAGGGGCCGCGCTGGCCGCGCTGTCGGGCGCCATGCTCGGCCCAGGCTCGGGCGCCATTCCGCTGGTTCTGATCATGCTCGCCTCCTCGGCGGCCTCGGTCGGCGCGATTCTTTGGGTCTTTCATCGCCGCAGGCGACTGGGGATTTGACGCGCCCGCTTTGCAAAGCTACCAATTTCTTTGCAAAAGGAGGGCGCTATGGCGACTCAGAAACTCTATGCCGGTGTGAAACTGCGCGAGACCCGCGCCCGCCTTGGCCTGACACAAAAGGCCTTTGCCGACCGGCTTGGCGTTTCGCTGCCTTACCTCAACCAGATGGAGAACAACCATCGCCCGGTTTCGGCGGCAGTCGTCCTGGGATTGGCGGGGGAGTTCGGCCTCGACGTGACCGAGCTTTCCGCAGGCGATGCCGAGCGGTTGGTGTCGGACATGCGCGAGGCGCTGGCCGATCCGGTCTTTGCCGATGGCGCCCCGCCGCTGGCCGATCTACGGCTGGCCGCGTCGAACGCGCCGGCGCTTGCGCGGACGTTTCTTGAACTGCACCGCGCCTATCGGCAGGCGCATGAACGTCTCGCCTCGCTTGATGAGGCCCTCGGCCGCGAGGCCGGCCAGGCGATCGTCAGCCCGTGGGAAGAGGTGCGCGACTTCTTCCACTATTGCGACAACTACATCGACGTTGTCGATCGCGCGGCCGAGCGATTTTCCTGCCCTGATGGCAAGCGCTTGGAGCCCTTTATTCGCGCAACCGAGGCGCTGAACGCGCGTGGAATCGATGTGCAATTCGCGGACACTTCGGCGCTCCGGACCCGCGAGGGCAAGACCATCACCCTTTCCGCCCATGCTGGGCGCCCGACGCAGGCTTTCCAGCTTCTGCATCAGGTCGCGCTGATCACGCAAAATGAGCTGCTCGAAGCGACCCTCGATCTCGCGCGCTTCCAGTCAGAGACCTCGCGCGCCATCGCAAAGATCGGTCTTGCAAACTACTTCGCCGGGGCCGCGCTGATGCCCTACCGCGTCTTCCTTGAGGCGGCGCAGGAAACCCGGCACGACCTTGAACGCCTCGGAGATATGTTCGGCGCCTCGATCGAACAGGTGGCGCATCGCCTTTCGACCCTCCAGCGCCCCGGCGCCAAGGGCATCCCGTTCTTCTTCGTGCGCGTCGATCAGGCCGGCACGATCACCAAGCGCCACTCGGCCACGCGGCTGCAATTCGCCCGCTTCGGTGGCGCCTGCCCGCTGTGGAACGTCCATCAGGCGTTCGAGACGCCCACGCGCTTTCTGCGCCAACTGGCCGAAACCCCCGACGGGGTGCGTTACCTGTGCCTGGCGCACGACGTCTCGAAACCCGGCGGCTCCTTCACCGCCCCGGTGCGCCGCTACGCGATCTGCCTGGGCTGCGAGGTCAGCCATGCCCGCGGCCTCGTCTATGCCGATGACATGGAACTGTCGAACCCGCGCGCCTATCAGCCCATCGGCATCTCCTGCCGGATCTGTGAGCGCAAGGATTGCCACCAGCGCTCGGTCCCGCCGCTCGAACGCCGCCTGTCGGTCAACCCCGACCGGCGCGGCCTGCTACCCTACGACATCTCATGAAAAAAGCCCCGGTTTCCCGGGGCTTCTTCGTCATTCCTGTCACGGATTACACCGCAGCGAGCATCCGAGCGATCTCATCCTTGATCGCGGTGCGCTTCTTGCGAAGCTCCACCTCGGCCAGGCCATCCATCGGGGTCACATTCGTTTCCGCATTGTGCACCTGGTCGTTGACCTCGTCATACTCGTTCAACAGACGTGCGAAATGCGCATTCGAAACCTTGAGTTCGTGCAGTTTCTCCATGTCAAAGGGGAATTCTTCCTGCAGCGTATGCGGGGTGTTCGACATGGGTTATCTCCCTTTTCCTGTGTTTCGAATCGACCCTAGCGCCCCGCGCGCGCGCCGACTTTGACCCTTGTCAAACTCGGCCTCAGCGCTGCGCGACGCGCCAGTTCGGATTGATCCAGGGTTCGACATTTTCCGACGGCAGGCGGCGCCCAAGGATGTGGTCGGCCACCTTCTCGCCCGTCATGATCGAGGGCGCGTTGAGGTTGCCATTGGTGATGCGCGGGAAGATCGAGCTGTCGGCGACCCGCAGCCCTTCGACCCCGATCACCCGACCTTCCGGATCCACCACGGCCGTCGGATCGTCGGCCCGACCCATCCGTGCGGTACCACAGGGATGATAGGCGCTTTCCGCGTGCTCGCGGATGAAGGCGTCGATCTCATCGTCACTCTGCACCGCCGCGCCGGGCTGGATCTCACGCTTCACATGGCCCGCCATCGCGGGCTGCGCAAAGATCTCGCGCGTCAACCGGATTACCTTGCGGAACTCCGCCCAGTCGTCCGGGTGGCTCATGTAGTTGAACGAGATCACCGGCGCCTCGCGCGGATCGGCACTGCGCAGGGTCACCGCCCCGCGCGATTTGGAGCGCATCGGACCAGTATGCACCTGGAATCCATGCCCCTCGGCCGCCGTCTTGCCATCGTAGCGCACCGCGATCGGCAGGAAGTGATACTGAATATCGGGATACTCGATGCCCGCGTCCGAACGAATGAAGCCGCAGGCCTCGAACTGGTTCGACGCACCCAGGCCCTGTTTGGTGAACAACCACTGCGCCCCGATCAGCGCCTTGCCCCACAGGTTCCAATATTTATAAAGCGTGACAGGCTCTTGCGCGGCAAACTGCATGTAAACCTCAAGATGGTCCTGCAGGTTCGTGCCCACGCCGGGGCGATCCGCGATCACCTCAATCCCCTGCGCTGCCAGATGCGCCGCAGGGCCGATCCCCGATAGCATCAGGATCTTCGGCGTGTTGATCGAGCTGGCCGCGAGGATCACCTCGGCCCGCGCCCGGATCACCTCAACCTTGCCGCCACGCTCAATCTCGACCCCGGTCGCGCGCCCGTTCTCGATCTGAACCTTGCGCGCCAAGCCTCTGATAATACTGACATTCCCGCGCTTCATCGCGGGCCGCAGATAGGCATTCGCGGTGGACCAACGCCGACCCTTCCAGATCGTCGCCTCCATCGGCCCAAAGCCCTCCTGCTGACCGCCGTTGTAATCCGGAGTCACCGGATAGCCCGCCTGCTGGCCCGCCGCGATAAAGGCCCCGAAAAGCGGATTGCGACGCGGCCCGCGAGTGATATGCATCGGCCCCGAGGCACCACGCCATTCGGCATCCCCGCCGTCATGGCCGCCGTGCCAGGTCTCCATCCGCTTGAAATAGGGCAGCACATCGGCATAGCCCCAGCCCTGCGCGCCCTGCTCGGCCCAGTGATCGAAATCGCAGGCATGCCCGCGCACATAGACCATCCCGTTGATCGAGGACGACCCGCCGATCACCTTGCCGCGCGGCGTCACCAGCCGCCGCCCGCCAAGCCCCGGCTCAGGCTCGGACATGAAGCCCCAGTCGTAGATCCCCATGTTCATCGGATAGGACAAAGCTGCGGGCATCTGGATGAACGGCCCGGCATCCGACCCGCCATGCTCGATGATCAGAACCTTGCGCCCGGCCTCGGCCAACCGATAGGCCAGCGCCGATCCGCCCGAGCCCGCTCCAATGACAACGTAATCCGCTTCCATCGTTCCTGCTTTCTTCTTGGCCGAAATACCTCGGGGCCCGGGGCAGCGCCCCGGTTCCGTCAATAGGGGCTCTCGACCGGCCCCATGCCCACGTAGACGGCCTTCACCTGCGTGTAATGCTCAACCGCCGCTTTCGAGTTCTCGCGTCCGAGGCCCGAGGCCTTGACCGCCCCGAAAGGCATCTCGACCGGCGTCAGGTTATAGGCGTTGATCCAGCAGGTGCCGGCCTCAAGCTGCGCGATCACCCGGTGCCCGCGCGACAGATCGGCGGTAAAGACGCCCGCCGCCAGACCAAACTCGGTCCCGTTGGCGCGCGCGATCACCTCTTCCTCGGTCTCGAAATCCAGCACAGACATGACCGGCCCAAAGATTTCCTCGCGCGCAATGGTCATATCGTCGGTCACATCGGCGAAGACGGTGGGCTGCACGAAAAGCGGTCCCTCGTTGCCCGAGGCACCACCACTGACCAGCCGCGCGCCCTCGGCCTTGGCGGTCTCGATATAGCCCATGACCTTCTCGTGCTGCGCGGCCGAAATCAGCGGGCCGAACTGAGTATCTTCGTCCAGCGGATCGCCCGCGACGATGGCCGCCGTGCGCTCGGCCAGACGCCTCAGGAAGGCCTCCTTGATGCCCTTCTGCACAAAGACCCGCGTGCCGTTCGAACAGATCTGCCCCGAGGAGTAGAAATTCCCCAGCATCGCCGCGCCGATCGCGCTTTCGATATCGGCGTCGTCGAACACGATCAGCGGCGATTTGCCGCCCAGTTCCATCGTCACATGCTTCATGCCAGCAGCGGCCGAGGCATAGACCTTGGCGCCCGTCGGCACCGATCCAGTCAGCGAGACCTTGGCAATCCGCGAATCGGTGGAGAGCGCCGCACCGACCGCGCCGCGCCCCTGAATCACGTTGAACACGCCCGCAGGCATCCCCGCCTCAACGAAGATCTGCGCCAGTTGCAGCGCCCCAAGCGGCGTCATTTCCGAGGGTTTGAACACCATCGCATTGCCCGTGGACAGCGCCGGAGCCGCCTTCCAGCAGGCGATCTGGCTGGGGTAATTCCACGCGCCGATCCCCACGCAAACCCCCAGAGGCTCGCGGATCGTATAGGCGAAATCGCCGCCCAGGGGGATCGTCTCGCCGGTCAGCGTGGGCGCCAGACCCGCGAAAAACTCCAAACTATCGGCCCCCGAGGGCCAGTCGGCGCAGCGCGTTTCCTGGATCGGTTTGCCGGTGTCGAGCGTCTCAAGCCGCGCCAGTTCCTCGCCCCGTTCGCGGATGATATCGGCCGCACGGCGCAGGATCCGGGCGCGCTCGACCGGCTTCATCGCGGCCCATTTGCGCTGCGCCACAACCGCACCCGAGATCGCCGCATCTACCACCGCAGGCGTCGCCGCGTGCAGCCGCGCGATCACCTCGAGCGTGCCGGGATAGATCACCTCGATCACCTCGCCAGCGGTATCTTCCAGCCATTCGCCATTGACGAAATGGCTCGCTTTCGGTTGTGCCTTCATGCTTGTCCCTCCAGCTCGCGTTCCAAATATTCCGTAACGATTTTAAGTGCATAGCGCCGATCCGGCGCGCCTTCCGCCAGCGCCGCGCGGATATAGACCCCGTCGATCAGCGCGCCGAGGCCGCGTGCCACCGCCTCGGCCCGCGATCCCACCAGCGGGCGCAGCTCATGGCGCAGGTTCGAGCGCAGGCGGCGCTGATAGACATGCAGCAGACGCCGCGCCTCGGGCTGGGTCTGCGACAGAACGTAGAAGTTCAGCCAGGCCGAGATCACCTCGCGCCGGAAGCTGCCCACGCCGAACGAGCCCGCGACGATCGCCCGCAGCCGCGCCTCGGGGCCGGTCGCGGTGGCCAGCGCCCCGCGCACCTCGGCGCCATAAAGCGTCAGGATCGAGCGCATCGCCGCCAGAAAGATCTGCTCCTTCGAGCCGAAGTAGTGATGCGCGAGCGCCGAGCTCATGCCCGCCCGCCGCGCGATCTGCGCAACCGTGACCTCAAGCGAGCCCGCCTCGCCCACTGTCTCGATCGTGGCTTTCACCAAGGCGGCCCGTCGAATAGGCTCAGCGCCAAGCTTCGGCATGGGTTTTGTAACCTTTCTGCAAAAAGTGCTTGCCTTTTCCGAGCTACAGGTAAGTTTATTGACTCGTCAATCAACAAAAAACGCCTCAACCACAACTGGGCTAACTAGGGAGACTGAAATGACCCTTCGTTCCATCCTGCTGGCGGGCGCCGCCAGCATCGCACTGACCTCGGCCGCGGGCGCCGCTGGCTGCGACAAGGTGACCTTCTCGGATGTGGGCTGGACCGACATCACCGCCACCACCGCCGTTACCACGACCGTCCTTCAGGCGCTTGGCTATGAGACCGACATCAAGGTGCTCTCGGTACCGGTGACCTATACCGCGCTGTCCACGGGCGACGTTGACGTGTTCCTCGGCAACTGGATGCCGACGATGGAGGCCGACATCGCCCCCTATCGCGACAACGGCACGGTCGAGACGGTGCGCACCAACCTGGTCGGCGCGAAATACACGCTGGCCACCAACGCTGCGGGCGCGGCCCTGGGCATCAAGGATTTCGCGGATATCGCCGCGAACAAGGACTCGCTCGATGGCAAGATCTACGGCATCGAGCCGGGCAATGACGGCAACCGCCTGATCATGGACATGATCGGCGCCGATGCCTTCGGCCTGACTGGCTTCGAGGTGATCGAAAGCTCGGAACAGGGGATGCTGGCGCAGGTCGAGCGCGCCGACAAGGCAGGCAAGCCGGTGATCTTCCTCGGCTGGGAACCGCATCCGATGAACGCCAATTTCGACATGACCTATCTTGCCGGCGGCGACGATTTCTTCGGCCCGAACTTCGGCGGCGCCGAGGTGGCGACGAACGTGCGCGCGGGCTATGTTGCCGAATGCGCAAACACCGGCAAGCTTCTGGAAAACCTTGAATTCTCGCTCGCGATGGAGAACGAGATCATGGGCGCGATCCTCAACGATGGCGAAGACCCGGCCGCAGCTGCCAAGACCTGGCTTGCGGCCCATCCCGAGGTGCTCGGCCCCTGGCTTGAGGGTGTGACCACCAAGGACGGCGGCGATGCGATGGCCGCCGTGACTGCGGCGCTGAAGTAACCCCGAAACAGGTGTGCGGCGCATCCCGCCGCACACCTCCCACGCGTTCAAGGGAGAAACCGCGTGATGGAGTGGCTTACAGCCCACAAGATACCCGTCGGCAAGACCGCGAAGCTCGTTTTCGACTGGCTCAAGGACAATGCCGGTGGTTTTTTCGATACGCTCTCGGCCCTGATGCAGGGGCTGATCGACGCGATCCTCTGGGTTTTGCAGACCCCGCACCCCTTGGTGATCATTGCCGTTTTCGTCGGTTTTACCTACGCGATGCAGCGCAGCTGGAAGACCGCCCTGCTGGTGCTGCTCGGGTTCATGTTCATCCTCAATCAGGGATACTGGAAGAACACGACCGAGAGCCTCACGCTCGTGCTGTCCGCCTGCGTGGTGTGCATGGCCATCGGCGTGCCGATCGGCATTGCCGCGGCGCATCGCCCGCGTCTCTACTCATTCATGCAGCCGATCCTTGACCTGATGCAGACGCTGCCGACCTTTGTTTACCTGATCCCGGCCATCGTCTTCTTCGGCATCGGCATGGTTCCGGGCCTGATCGCAACGGTGATCTTCGTCCTGCCCGCTCCGATCCGCCTGACGCATCTGGGCGTCTCCTCGACCCCCCAAGCCCTGCTTGAGGCCGCCCGTGCCTTCGGCGGCACGCCCCGGCAGGTGCTTTGGAAGGTCGAACTGCCCTACGCCACGCCGCAGATCATGGCGGGGCTGAACCAGACGATCATGCTATCGCTCTCGATGGTGGTTATCGCGGCGCTGGTCGGCGCGAACGGGCTTGGCGTGCCGGTCGTCCGGGCACTGAACTCGGTCAACACCGCGCTTGGCTTTGAGTCGGGCTTCATCATCGTCGTCGTCGCGATCATCCTTGATCGGATGCTGCGCGTGGGAGGCCGCAAATGACCCAAACGACCGATCCCGGGCAGACCGCAGGCATCGCCGTCAAATTCGACAATGTTTCCATTGTCTTCGGCGACCATCCTGACCGCGCCCTGCCACTGATGGATCAGGGCCTGACCCGGTCCGAGATCCAGAAGGCCACCAGTCAGGTTCTGGGCGTGCATGACTGCTCGCTCGACGTGGCCGAAGGCGAGATCCTCGTGCTCATGGGCCTGTCCGGCTCGGGCAAATCCACGCTTCTGCGGGCGGTGAACGGGCTCAACCCGGTCTGCCGTGGTGCGGTGCATGTCTGCGATGGCAATGCGCTGGTGGATGTGACCCATGCCGACCCGGCGACCCTGCGCCGCATCCGGCTGCATCGCGTGGCCATGGTCTTCCAGCAGTTCGGCCTGCTGCCCTGGCGCACCGTGCGCGAGAATGTCGGCCTTGGCCTTGAACTCGACGGCATGTCCAAGGCCGAGCGACGCGAACGCGTGGACACACAGCTTGAACTCGTCGGCCTGTCGAACTGGGCCGAACGCAAGGTGGGCGAGCTGTCGGGCGGGATGCAGCAGCGCGTGGGCCTGGCCCGCGCCTTCGCAACCGAGGCCCCGATCTTGTTGATGGACGAGCCCTTCTCGGCCCTCGACCCGCTGATCCGAGCCAAGTTGCAGGACGAGTTGCTGGAGCTGCAATCGACGCTCCGGCGCACGATCATCTTCGTCAGCCATGACCTCGACGAAGCCTTCAAACTGGGCAACCGGATTGCGTTGATGGAGGGCGGGCGCATCGTCCAGCTTGGCACCGCGCGCGAGATCATCGCCAACCCGGTCAACGATTATGTTGCTGATTTCGTTGCGCATATGAACCCGCTTGGGGTTCTGACCGCCGTGGATCTGGCCGAGGTCGGCCCCGCTGACGGCCCGGCGCTCGCGCTCGACACGCCCGTGAAAGACGTGATGGAAATGCTGCGCTCGGTCCCGGCCGTGGCTCTGAGCGATGGCCGCCGGATCACGCGTGAGGGCGTCATCGGGCGGCTGATCGACCCGCGCGGCGGCATGGGTTCCTGATCGTCAGACCTTGGTCTGCGGAATCGCCGGGGTCACGCCCCGGCGTTTCGTTTTGGCCTCGCGCCATGTCACATAGCTGACCGCGCCGATGATCATGCCGCCGCCAAGCAGCACATAGGGGTCGATATGCTCGCCAAAGAGCAGCAGGCCAGCGGTCGAGCCGAAGACGAGTTGCAGGAAGGCCACCGGCTGCGTCACCGTCACCGGCGCGCAGGCGAAGGCGCGTGTCATGCAGTAATGCCCCAAAGTCGCGAAAACCGCCGTCAGGCCCAGCCAGAGCGTCTCGTTCAGGTTCATGGGCTGCCAGACGGCAATGGCGAAGGGGGCAAGGCAGAGCGTGATGCTCAGCGTCATCAGCGCCACGATGATGCTTGCGGGCGCATGGGCGCTAAGATGCTTGGCGACCAGATAGGCCAGCCCGAAGAAGATCGCAGCGCCAAGCTGCGCGACATGGCCCGGCGCGACCTCGCGCAGGCCGGGGCGCAGGATGATCAGCGCGCCGATCAGCGCAAACGCAATGGCCGCGCCCCGGCGCCAGGCAAAGCCCTCGCCCAGCAAAAGCGCACCGCCTAGTGTCACCACGATCGGGTTGAGGTAGCCGATGGCCGTGACATCAGCGATCGGGATGCGTGCCATGGCGTAGAACCACAGCAGCACGGCCAGCGCCTGCATCGCCCCGCGCAACCCAAAAAGCCCCCAGATCCGCGCCGAAAAGCGCATCTTGCGCAACTGCCAGATCGCCGGGGCCACGAACAGTATCCCCCAGAGGAACCGCACGAACGATGTCTGCGCAGCGGGCAGATCGGCGCCAAGATGGTGGACGATGACATTGACGCCGGTAAAGCTGAGCGTGGTGGCCAGCATCCACATCACGCCCAGCACGGGCCGATCTTGCGAGGTGGCATGTGCGTTCATCGCGCCAGATGATCCGATCCCGCAGCCCCCCGCAAGGCCCCGATTGTATGGGTTACAGCCCGCCCCAGATCAGCTTGGCCGCGACCGACCACAGGATCAGCGCCACGCAGGCCTCAAGCACACGCCAGGCCACGGGTCGCGCGAACATCGGCGCCAGCAGCCGCGCGCCATAGGCCAGAGCCAGGAAGAACGAGAACGAGGCCGCCGATGCCCCCGCCCAGAACACCAGCCCCTGCCCCGGAAACTGCGCCGAGACCGCGCCGATCAGCACGACCGTATCCAGCCAGACATGCGGATTGGCCCAAGTAATGGCGGCCAGCGTCAGCATCACCGTGCGCAGGCTTTGCTTGCCGCCGTTCGTGGCCTCCAGCGCCTCGCCGCCGCGCCAGGCGGCCAGCGCCGCCCGCGCGCCATACCACAGCAGGAAGGCCACCCCGCCCCACCGCAGCGCCTCGGCCAGCCAGGGGGCCGAGCGGGTCGCCACCGCAAATCCCGAAACCCCAAGCGCGATCAGCGCCGCGTCCGAGGCCGCGCAGAAGAGCGCGACCGGCAGCACATGCTCGCGCCGCAGGCCCTGTCGCAGGACAAAGGCATTCTGCGCCCCAATCGCGACGATCAATCCCAGGGTCAGCTTGAAGCCAGAAACGAAAACCATGCGGCACCTCCGGGCTTTTCCCTAGCCGGGGCGGCGATTTCATGCGACTTATTTTGTGTTATCTAAAATAAGGAATACTTATGCTGGACTATGCCGCGCTTGAGGCCCTTGCCGCCGTGATCTCGACGGGTTCCTTCGAGGGCGCGGCGGGGCGGCTGCATGTCACGCAGCCCGCCATCTCGCAGCGCATCAAACAGCTTGAAGAGCGGATGGGCGCCGTGCTGATCGTGCGCGGCACGCCCTGCACCGGGACCGACCTGGGCCTGCGCCTTGCCCGCCATGCCGAAGCCGTCGCGCTGATGGAGGCCGATCTGGCCCCGCGCGACGCCGCCCCCACCGTTCGCATCGCGGTCAATGCCGACAGCCTGGCGACCTGGGTTCTGCAAGCGCTCGCCGAAGTGGAGGGGCAACTGTTCGATCTGGTGATCGACGATCAGGACCACTCGGCCGACTGGCTGCGGCGCGGAGAGGTGGTCGGTGCCGTCACCGCTTCGGCCACGGCGGTTCCGGGCTGTGATGTCGTCTCGCTCGGCGCGCTGCGCTATTTCGCGACGGCCTCGCCCGCCTTCGTCAAACGCCACTTCCCGCAGGGCATCACCGCGCAGGCGCTGGCCGAGGCGCCGGCCATTGTCTTCAATGAAAAAGACCGGCTGCAAAACGACTGGGCGCGGCGCGAAACCGGGCAAAGCCCCGCCCTGCCCCAGCACCGCATCGCCTCCAGCGCGGGCTTTGTCGAGGCCTCGCTTCTGGGCATGGGATGGGGGATGAACCCTGAACAGATGGTGGGCCGCGCGATTACGGCGGGGCGGCTTGTGGCGCTGTCGCCCGAGCCGCTGGAGGTGCCGCTTTACTGGCAAAGCCTGCGGCGGCTGCGCGCGCCGCTGGCGCCATTGACCCGCGCGATCCGCAAGGCGGCCGCGCAGGTTCTGTTGCAAGTCTAGGGCTTACTTGCCCTTGCGCGCCTCGGCGGCGGCCTTCATGCGGGCCAGCAGCTCGGCCTTGGTCTCGGTCTTGCCAAAGGGGTTCTTCTCGGAGCCCTTGGCGTTGTGCTCGGAGTGGCGCGGGGTGTTCTTGCCCTGCTTGGCACCGCCGGATTTGCTGTAATCCATCGTCTCTCTCTTTCCGTTCGGGGCGTGACCCCATCAAAGGCAAGGGGCGCCCGAAGGCGCCCCGTCATTGGCTTTGCGCGGCCTTAAAGCTGCGCCGCGACATCCTCGGGGACGTCGAAATTATGCGTGACGTTCTGCACGTCGTCATCTTCTTCCAGCGCGTCGATCAGCTTCATCAGCTTTTGCGCGGTTTCCAGATCGACCTCGGTGCTGACCTGCGGCTTCCAGATCAGCTTGGACTCATTCGATTCGCCAAGCGCCTGTTCGAGCGCCTCGGAAACCTCGCTGAGGTTTTCGACTTGGCAATAGATCCAGTGGCCCTCTTCATCCGACTCCACGTCATCGGCGCCCGCTTCCAGCGCGGCCATCATCACGGTGTCCACGTCGCCCGCCGAGGCGGGATACGAAATCTCGCCCACGCGGTCGAAGCCATGGCTGACCGAGCCGGTCTGGCCGAGGTTGCCGCCCGACTTGGTGAAGTAGCTGCGCACGTTCGAGGCGGTGCGGTTGAGGTTGTCGGTCATGCACTCGACGATGATCGCGATGCCGTTGGGGCCGTAACCCTCGTAGCGGATCTCGGTATAGTCCGCCGCGTCGCCCATCTGCGACTTCTTGATGGCGCGGTCGATCACGTCCTTGGGCATCGACTGCGACTTGGCGGCCTTCACCGCCAGACGCAGGCGCGGGTTCTTGTCGGGATCGGGGTCACCCATCTTCGCGGCGACGGTGATTTCCTTCGCCAGCTTCGAGAACATTTTCGAGCGGATAGCATCCTGCTTGCCCTTGCGGTGCTGGATGTTCGCCCATTTGGAATGGCCTGCCATGACCTTCTCCGTCGAAATACCTGTGAATTCCCGGCCTCTATAGTCCAGCCCGGGGTGTGCCTGCAAGCAGAGCGGCGATTATAGCGGCCAGATCAGCGGGATCGTCAGGCAGGCCACGACGCCCGTGACGATATCGAGCGGAATTCCGAGCCGCAGGAAGTCCGAGAAGCGGTAGCCGCCGGGGCCGTAGACCATCATATGCGTCTGGTAGCCAATGGGCGTGGCAAAGGCGACCGAGGCCGCGAACATCACCGCCACCGCAAAGGGCCGCGGATCAAGCCCAAGCGCCAGCGCCAGCTTGATCGCGATAGGTGCGTAGATCACCGCCACCGCGTTGTTCGAGAGGAACTCGGTCAGGATCAGGCCAATGAAATAGACCGCAAACAGCGCCGTCATCGGATGCAGTTCTGCCAGGAACGGCGCCACGGCATCGACCAGCATCTTGACCGAGCCCGAGGCGTCCAGCGCCTCGCCCACGACCAGCATCGAGAAGATCATTGCCAGAAGCCGCCCGTCGATGAAGCTGAAAGCCTCGTCGGCGTCGATGCAGCCGGTCACAAGGATCACCGCCACCGCCACCATTGCAAGCGACATGATCGGCGCCACGTTGAAAGCAGACAGCGCCACCACCGCCGTGAGCGCCCCGATGGCGATCGGCATGTGCGAGCGGCGGAAGGCGCGCACCGTGGGCTTCGAGACGTCCACAAGGTCCATATCGGCGGCAAGACGCCCGATATCCTCGGGCGCGCCTTCCAGCAGCAGCGTGTCGCCCACGACAACGACCAGATCGTCAAGCTGGCGCCCGATGTTCTGGTTACGGCGGTGCGCGGCCAGAACATAGACCCCGTAGCGGCGGCGCAGGCGCAGCTCACCCAAGCTCCGCCCGATCATCCGGCAGCCGGGCGAGATCAGCACCTCCACCGTCTCGGTCTGCACCGAGCTGAGCTTGTCCACCAGCCGCAGGTCGGTGTTTTGCTGCATCGAGAGAAGCTCGCTCATCTCGGTGCGCAGCACGACGCGGTCGCCCGCCTGCAAGACCGCATTGGCCAGATCGCGCCGCAGCGAGGCATCGCCGCGCAGCACGTCCACAACGCGCACACCCTCGCGCTTGAACACATCGACCGTCAGCACCGGCGTGCCGATCAGGCCCGAATTCTCGGGGATCGCGACCTCGGTGAAGTATTTCATCTTGGGGCGCTGGCCGAGCATGAAGGACATCGAGTGCCGCTCGGGCACCAGTTTCTTGGCGAAAAGCGCCATGAAGATCGATCCTGCCAACGCCACGACCAGACCAAGGGGCATGATCTCGAAGATCGAGAAGGGTGCCAGCCCGTCCTTGCGCGCGACACCATCGACAAGGATGTTGGTCGAGGTGCCGATCAGCGTCAGCATCCCGCCCATGACAGTGAAGTAGCTCAGCGGCATCAGAAAGCGCGAGGGCGAAGAACCCAGCTTGCGCGCCACCTGGATGAAGACCGGGATCATCACCGCCACGACGGGCGTGTTGTTCATCACGCCCGAGGCGAACATGGTGAGCGCGAACAGCATCACCACCGTCACCACCGGCCGGGCCGAGATATGCGCCTCGGCATAGCGGGTCATGGCATCCAGCGCGCCCGTGCGTACCAGCGCGCCCATAATCAGGAACATGAAGGCAATCGTCCAGGGCGCCGAATTCGACAGCATCCCCACCGCGTCGTCATAGGGCACCAGCCCCAGCACCAGCATCGTCGCGGCGCCGCCCATGGCCACGACCTCGGGCGGAAACCTCTCTCGCAGGAACATAAGGAACATGCCCATAACGATGACCAGCGCGGCGATGGCGGTGCCAGTCTCGGAAAACGGGAGTTCGATCATGATACCTCGTCCAGCAGGTTGCTCGGGCCGATATTAGCTGCTCGCTGCGCCCGCACAAGCGCGCTGTCGTGGAAGGCGGCGCTCAGACCGGCGCGCACGGGGGCAAGCGCCCGCCCACACGCACTGTCTGGCAGCGCGTAGCCCGCCCGGTGCGGTCGTCGGTCTCGACGTAGAAACCGCTCAGGCTGGCCTCGCCATTCGCGGGCGTGAACCGCTCCTTCGCCATGCCGGTGATGAAGCGGCGCATGGGTTCTGCCTTCTCCATCCCGATGACGGAATGATAATCGCCGCACATGCCCGCATCGGTCAGATAGGCCGTGCCACCCGGCAACACCATCGCATCGGCGGTCGGCACATGCGTATGCGTACCCACCACGACCGAGGCCCGCCCGTCGCACCAATGCCCCATGGCCATCTTCTCGCTCGTGGCCTCGCAATGCACATCCAGCAAGATCGCCTGCGCCAGCCCACCCAGCGGGTGTGCCCGCAGCACCGCATCCACCGCCGAGAACGGATCGTCGAAGGGCCGCTTCATGAAGACCTGCCCCAACACCTGCGCCACCAGCACCTTGCGCCCGCGCCGGTCTTCAAACAGCCGCGCCCCGCGCCCCGGCGCTTCTTTCGCATAGTTCAGCGGCCGGATGATCCGTGGCTCGCCCTCGATGGCGCGCATCATGTCCTTCTGATCGAAAGCATGATCGCCCAGCGTCAGCACATCGGCCCCCGCATCCAGCAGAATCTTCGCATGGTCCCCCGTCAGGCCCATTCCGCCCGAGGCGTTCTCGCCGTTCACCACGACGAAATCGAGACCCCATTCCGCGCGCAGTTTCGGCAAGCGCTCGACCACCGCCGCACGCCCCGCACGCCCCATCACATCGCCAAGAAAGAGTATTTTCATGGCCCATTCCCTAGCCCCGGTGCCCCGAAAGCGCAAACCCTTTCCCTTTCGGCTTTGCGCAAATATCCCGCGGGGGTCCGGGGGCGCGAAGCCACCGGCGACCGGCCAGCCTCAGGGCGCGGGCGCCAGAATACCGGCCTCGGTCACGATCAGATCGAGCGGCTGGTCGGTCGGCTCGATCGGCACCTCGGGCAGTTCCTGCGCCGCATAGGCATAGCCAATGGCGATCACCGGCCCCGAAGCGCGCAGCATCTCTAGCGTGCGGTCATAGAACCCGCCGCCGTAGCCCAGACGATAGCCGCGCTGATCGAAGGCCAGCATCGGCACGATCAGGATGCGCGGCACGATCGGATCGGCCACCTCGGGGATCAGCGCGCCGAATTCACCTGCGACCATGGCGCAGCCGGGCGTCCAGCGATGGAACACCAAGGGCCGCCCCGGCCCCTGAATGACCGGCACACCGACCGGGCCGGTATGGCGCGCCATGACGGGCAGCGGGTCGATCTCGGTGCGGATCGGCATATAGCCTGCAAGCGGCGCGGAACCGCAGCCCGCGAGAACCTCGGCCAGGATTTCGGGCGCATGGCCCGGACCTTCGGCATGGGCGGCCTTGCGCGCGGCGAAGGCGGCGCGGCGCGCCTCGGCTTTCTGCTCGGTCAGGCTCACAGCAGCATCATCCCTGCAAGACCGAGGAAGGCGAAAAAGCCCACCACATCGGTCACGGTGGTCACGAAAGTCCCCGAAGCCAGCGCCGGGTCGGCGCCCAGTTTCTCAAGCGTCAGAGGCACCAATATCCCCGCCACGGCGGCGACAAAGAGGTTGATCACCATGGCCGCGCCGATCACCAGCCCCAGACTGGCCGTATCGAACCACACCCAGGCGACAAGCCCCATCACCAAAGCGAATGCGAGACCATTGAGCAGACCCACAATGGCCTCGCGTCGCACGACACGCCAGACGTTGCTTTCGGTCAGGTTCTTCGTGGCCAGCGCGCGCACCGCCACGGTCAGCGTCTGCGTGCCCGCATTGCCGCCCATCGAGGCCACGATGGGCATCAGCACCGCCAGCGCAACCAGCCGCTCGATCGTGCCCTCGAACACCGCGATCACGCCCGAGGCAAGGATCGCCGTCAGCAGGTTCACGAACAGCCACGGCAGGCGCTGACGCACCGTCTCGATCACGGTATCCGAGATCGCACTCTCATCGCCCACACCGGCCAGACGCAGGATGTCTTCCTCGTGCTCTTCGTCCAGAACGGCCATGGCGTCGTCGATGGTGATCACGCCCACAAGGCGATCATCGTCATCCACGACCGGCGCCGAGATCAGGTGATACTGGTTGAAGGCATAGGCAACGTCGCCCTCTTCCTGCCAGGCCGAGATGGTGCGGAAGCTGTCCTCAGTGATGTCCTTCAGCGCGAGCGCACGCTTGGACGCAAGCAACTTGCCCAGTGTCACATAGCCGATCGGATGATGGCCCGGATCGACAAGGATGACGTGGTAGAACTGGTCGGGCAGGTCTTCCTCGCGGCGCAGGAAGTCGATGGTCTCGCCCACGGTCCAGAATTCGGGCGCGGTCACCACCTCGCGCTGCATCAGACGACCGGCCGAATATTCCGGATAGGTCAGCGACTGCTCGACCGCGGCACGGTCGGTTTCGTCCAGAACCTTGAGGATCTCTTCCTGCTGCGGCTCTTCGAGGTCCTCGATCAGGTCGACGACGTCATCCGAATCAAGCTCGCGGACCGCCTCGGCCAGAACGTCCTTGGGCAGCGCCTCGATGACCTCTTCACGGATCGACTCGTCGATCTCGGTCAGGATCTCACCGTCCATCTCGCGCCCGTAAAGACGCACGATGGCGCGGCGCTCGGCCCCGCCGACCTGTTCGAGAAGGTCGGCGATGTCGGCGGCGTGCAGGGGCTCCATAAGCGCGGTGAGGCGGTCTGCATCGCCCGCCTCGGCAGCTTCGAGGATCAGATCGACCAGATCGCCATCCAGACGATAGTCTTCCTCTTCGCGTTCGTGCTCTTCGGCCCGTTCTTCCGCCATGCCACCCCCTGCAATTTGCGCGCACCATAACGGAGGCGCAGCGCGGGCAACAGGGGGAGGCGCGGAAAAACCCGCCGCGCGCAGGCGATTGCCGCGCCCCGCGCGAACCCCTAGCATGGCCCTTAGAACGGAGGCGCGCATGACCGAACTGCTACTGGGACAGGTGATCCATTTCTCGGGCGATCCGCTGCTGGAGGGCCCCGAGGCCGCGCATCACATCGCGCAGGGCGGCGTCGTGGTCGCCGATGGCCGGATCGTGGCGTTGGGCGAGGCTGCCGCGATGCGCGCGGCCCATCCGCAGGCGCAGGTCCATGACTATGGCGCGGAGCTGATCTCGGCCGGGTTCATCGATGCCCATGTGCACTACCCGCAGACCGCGATCATCGCGAGCTGGGGCAAGCGCCTGATCGACTGGCTCAATGCCTATACCTTCCCCGAAGAGATGCGCTTTGGCGATCCCGCCTATGCCGCGCAGGTGGCCGACACTTACCTTGACCTCGCGCTCGACCATGGCACGACCTCGATGTGCAGCTACTGTACCATCCACCCCGAAAGCGTGGACGCCTTTTTCACCGCCGCCGAGGCCCGCGGGATGCGTGCCTTCGCGGGCAAGACCTGCATGGATCGCAACGCCCCCGAAGGGCTGCAAGACACCCCCGCCCGCGCCTATGATCAGTCAAAGGCGCTGCTGGAGCACTGGCACAACCGCGCGCGCCTGTCCTACGTTATCACGCCGCGTTTCTCCCCCACCTCAACGCCCGCGCAGCTCGAAGCGCTCGGCGCGCTTTGGGCCGAGCATCCCGATTGCCTGATGCAGACCCATCTGAGCGAGCAGGTGGACGAGATCGCCTGGGTCAAGGGCCTCTTCCCCGAGGCGCGCGATTACCTCGACACTTACGAGGCGTTCGGCCTCTTGGGTCCGAACGGGCTTTACGGCCACGCGATCCACCTGGAACCGCGCGAGATCGACCGGCTGACCGAGGTGGGGGCGGCGCTGGTGCATTGCCCGACCTCGAACACCTTCATCGGATCCGGGCTCTTTGACATGGCCCACCTTGCGCCGCGCCTGCGGGTGGGCTTGGCCACCGATACCGGGGGCGGGTCGAACTTCTCGATGCTGCGCACCATGGCCGCCGCCTATGAGATCGCGCAGCTGCGCCACAACCCGCTGCACCCCGCGCAGCTATGGTGGCTGGCGACCGGCGCCTCGGCCAATGCGCTGCGGGTGGGCGACCGGATCGGCAATATCGCACCGGGGATGGAGGCCGACCTGATCGTGCTCGACCTTGCCTCAACCCCGGTGATCGCGCAACGCAGCGCCCGCGCCGATAGCTTCTGGGAGGCGCTTTTCCCCACGATCATGATGGGCGACGACCGCGCCATCTCCAGCGTCTGGGTGAACGGCAAGAAGCTGCGTTAACCGGCCAGTTGGCGCGCAAGACGGTTCTGGGTCTCGATCACGCGCGGCAGGTCGATGGTGGTGATCTGCCCGTCGCGCACCACCTGCCGCCCCTCGACAAACAGGTGTCGCACGCGCGGGGGCCCGGCCAGCAAAAGCGCCGCGACCGGATCCCAGGCCCCGGCGGCCTCCAGCCCCGAGACATCCCAGATCGCAATATCGGCGCGCTTGCCCACCTCAAGACTGCCGCAATCGGGCCGCCCAAGCACCTGCGCCCCGCCAAGGGTCGCAATCTCCAGCGCCTCGCGCGCGCTCATCGCGTCGGCCCCGTTCTGCACGCGCTGCAACAGCATCGCCTGCCGCGCCTCGGCAATCAGGTTCCCTGCGTCGTTCGAGGCCGACCCGTCCACCCCAAGCGCCACCTTCACGCCCGCATCCCGCATCGCGCGCACCGGCGCGATCCCTGACCCAAGCCGACAATTCGAGCAGGGGCAATGCGCCACGCCCGTGCGGCTGCGCGTAAACAGGTCGATCTCGGCGCTATCCAGCTTGACGCAATGCGCGTGCCAGACATCCGCCCCGGTCCAGCCCAGATCCTCCGCATATTGGCCCGGACGGCAACCAAACTGCGCCAGCGAATAGGCGATATCCTCATCATTCTCGGCCAGATGGGTGTGCAGCATCACGCCCTTGTCGCGCGCCAGATCGGCCGCATCCTTCATCAAGCCGCGCGATACGGAAAAGGGCGAGCATGGCGCCACCCCCACCCGGCACATCGAGCCCTCTGAAGCATCATGGAAGCTGTCGATCACTCGGATGCAGTCGTTCAGAATATCGGCCTCGCGCTCGACCAGACTGTCGGGCGGCAATCCCCCCGCGCTCTCGCCAATGCTCATCGCGCCGCGCGTGGGGTGAAAGCGTAGCCCGATCTCGCCCGCCGCATGGATCGTATCCTCCAGCCGCGCACCGTTCGGGTAAAGATAGAGGTGGTCCGAACTCAGCGTGCAGCCCGTTAGCGCCAGCTCCGCCAGACCGATCAGGGCCGAGACCCGGATCTCCTCGGGCCCCATCTTCGCCCATATCGGGTAAAGCGTCTTGAGCCAGCCAAAGAGCAGCGCATCCTGCCCGCCCGGCACCGCCCGCGTCAGCGTCTGGTAAAGATGGTGATGGGTATTCACCAACCCCGGCGTCACAACGCAGCCGCGCGCGAGCACCACCTCACCCGTGCTTGCCAGCCCCACACCCACGGCAGCGATCACGCCGTCGCGGATCAGCACATCCGCCCCGGCCAACTCCCGTCGCGCGCCATCCATCGTCACAACGACCTCGGCACCCCGGATCAGAACCTCGCGCATCACAGCCCTTCTCCTTGTCGAAATACCTCGGGGGTGAGGCCGCAAGGCCGAGGGGGCAGCGCCCCCTGCCCCGCTCAGCCGTTCAACACCGCCATGGCAGCGGCGTGCAACTCGGCATTCGCCGCCGCCAGCACCTGACCGCCCGCCCAGGCAGGCCCGCCCTGCCAGTTGGTAACGATCCCGCCCGCCGCCTCGATCACAGCGATCGGCGCCTGCACATCGTAGGGTTGCAAACCGGCTTCGACCACCAGATCGATCTGACCTGCGGCAATCAGCGCATAGGCATAGCAATCCGTACCATAACGGGTCAGCCGCACCTGCCGCGAAAGCTGCGCAAAGGCCGCGCCCTCCTCGGGCGTGCCGACCTCGGGGAAGGTCGAGAACAGCGTGGCCTGCGAAAGCGCGCGCGTCGCCCGCGCCTTCAACGCGCGCTCGCCCATCGGGCCGATGCTTTGCGCCAGCCCCAGACCGCCGATGAACCGCTCGCCGATATAGGGCTGGTCGATCACCCCCAGCAGCGGCGCACCAGGCGCACCCTCGCCCTCTTCGGCAAGCGCAATCAGCACCCCCCAGGTCGGCGTTCCCGACATATAGCCGCGCGTCCCGTCGATCGGATCAAGCACCCAGGTCAGGCCAGAACGCCCCCGCTCGATCCCGAATTCCTCGCCATAGATGCCGTCCTGCGGACGCCGCCGCACGAGGATCTCGCGCATCGCAGCCTCGGCAGCACGGTCGGCCACGGTCACCGGATCGAAGCGCGCGACCTCCTTGTTTTCGGCATCCAGACCGCCATCGGCGCGGAAGTGGCGCAGCGTCTCAATCCGCGCAACATCCGCCAATTCCTGCGCAATTTCGATCACTTCGGCCTTTTCAGCCGCGCTCAGGACCTGGCTCATCGCATCCTCCGGGTTCGGAAATGAATAAAGGGAGCGGTAACCGCCCCCTTCATACGGGTCAAGCACCCGTCGATACTCGTAATGTTCAGGCCGCGTCCGAAAGCACCTTGGCCAGTTCGAACAGCCGACGCCGCTGCGCCTCGGGGATCGCGTAATAGGACCGCACGAGCGCCAGCGCCTCCTTGTCGGCAAGAATGTCGCCCGAGACTTCGCGCGCCGGAGCGGAGTCGCCCGCCAGACCTTCGAAGAAGAAAGAAATCGGAACGTCAACCGCATCGGCGATATCCCAAAGACGCGAGGCCGAAACCCGGTTCATGCCGGTTTCATATTTCTGGATCTGCTGAAACTTGATGCCGACCTTGTCGGCCAATTGTTGCTGCGTCATGCCGATCATCCAGCGACGATGACGGATGCGCTTCCCCACGTGGACATCTACGGGATGTTTCATAAAAATCGTCCTCAAACCACCAACTGCGGTCAAGCTAACACGCGCATGACGGGAATTTTTGTTCGAAATGCACCAACCTATCCAAAAAGACAGGTCGCGCGGCGACCGACCCGCGCGCAAATCGGCAAAAAGCGGAAAAACTCCCCTCCGCGACCAGAGCGAGACTGTCCAAAAGGACACTCGCGCCCTGCGTGTGTCGCATTCTGCACCAAATTTCGCGAATCAGATACACCTTCCGGGCGAAAAATTAGCGTTATGGTTGATTTGAGCTTTCCGCTCTCTATCGGGCTGGTCCGTGGCCGGACGAGCCGCTAATGTCGCCGCCGAACGGACCACCGACCCTACAGGAGCCCCGATGCGCGCCTATCAGCTTACCACCATTGGGAGCACTCCCGCCCTCGTCGATCTGCCGCTGCCCGCGCCCGGACCCGGCGAGGTGCAGGTGCGCATTGCCGCCTGCGGGCTGAACTTCGCTGATCTGCTGATGACCGAGGGCAAGTATCAGGACACGCCCGAGGCGCCCTTTGTCATGGGCATGGAACTCGCGGGCACGGTCGTCGCCGCCGGGCCGGGCACCTCGACCCCGGTCGGCACGCGAGTGGCGGTCTTCTCGGGTCAGGGCGGGCTGGCCGAGGCGGGCAACTTCGCCGAGGCGCGCTGCACCCCCCTTCCCGACGCGATGGGCTTTGACGAGGCAGCGGCCTTCCAGATTGCCTATGGCACCTCGCATGTGGCGCTTGGGCCGCGCGGCCGGCTGGCTGCGGGTGAAACTCTGGTGGTTCTGGGTGCCGCTGGCGGCGTTGGGCTGACGGCGGTCGAGATCGGCAAGCGGATGGGTGCGCGCGTGATCGCCTGCGCGCGCGGCGCCGACAAGCTGGAGGTTGCGCGCAAGGCGGGCGCCGATGTGCTGATCGACAGCGAGACGCCCGACCTCAAGGCCGCGCTGAAGGCCGCAGGCGGGGCGGATGTGGTCTATGACGCGATTGGTGGCGAGGCCGGTGAGGCCGCGTTTGGCGCGCTCAAGCCCGGCGGGCGCTATCTGGTGATCGGCTTTGCCGGCGGCAGCCAACCGAAGCTGCGGCTCAACCATGCGTTGGTCAAGAACCTCGAAATCCACGGGCTTTACTGGGGCGGCTATCTCAAGACCGACCCCGCCGTGCTGACCGGCTCGATGCGCACGCTGTTTGGCTGGTTTGCCGAGGGCGGATTGCGCCCCCATATCTCGGCTCGGCTGCCGCTGGAGCGCACCGCCGAGGCGCTGGAGATGTTGCGCTCGCGGCGTTCGACCGGCAAGGTCGTGGTCACGATGGAGTGAGACCGATTTTCGGGGTGCAAGTTCTTGAAAGCCAAGCGCGGCGCCCCAATATTCGAACGGAAAGCGGCGCCAGGGCGCTGCAAAGGGACATGCACGGAGGTATGAATGGCTGAGTTCCAAACCATGCGCGCTGGCGCCGGAACGCGCGCTCAACTGATCGACGAGGGTCTGCGCGCCCATATGAACAAGGTCTATGGCCTGATGTCGGTGGGTATGCTGATCACCGGCGCGGTGGCCTGGATGCTGGCCAGCATGGCGATGACGACCGATCCCTCGGCCGCCGCGATGCAGATTGGCGCGTCGAAATACCTGACCTCGTTCGGGGTCACGCTTTACACCACGCCGCTCAAATGGGTGCTGATGTTCGCGCCGCTGATCGTGGTTTTCGCCTTCTCGGCGACGCTGCACAAGATGCAGACCTCGACGGCGCAACTGGTGTTCTGGGGCTATGCCGCGCTGATGGGCGCGTCGCTGTCGTCGATCTTCGTCGTCTTCACCGGCATGTCGATTGCGCAGACTTTCCTCGTGACCGCCATCGCCTTCGCGAGCCTGTCGCTTTACGGCTACACGACCAAGCGTAACCTGTCGGCCTTCGGCTCGTTCCTGATGATGGGTCTGGTGGGCCTGATCGTTGCCTCGATCGTGAACATCTTCCTCGCCTCGTCGGCGCTGCAATTCGCGATCTCGGTGATCGGCGTGCTGCTGTTCTCGGGCCTCACCGCCTATGACACGCAGAACATCAAGAACACCTATCTGCAGATGGCGGAGTCGAACAGCGACTTCCTGGGCAAGGCCGCGATCCTGGGTGCGCTGCAGCTCTATCTCGACTTCATCAACCTGTTCATGTTCCTGCTCCAGTTCCTCGGCAATCGCGAGTAACCAGACAGAGCGACCTGACAAGGAAAAGCCCCGCGCATCGCGCGGGGCTTTTTCGTTGCGCCCCAATTGCGGGGCGCCCGGGGGCGCGGGGGGCGCCGGGGCGGATGCCCCGGCGCCCCCCGCGCCTCACCCCTCGGCCATCAGGCAGGCCACATCGAGCATCCGGTTCGAGAAGCCCCATTCATTGTCATACCAGCCGAAGACGCGCAGCATCCCGCCCTCGGTCACCCGGGTCTCGGGGCAGGCCATGATCACGCTTTCGCGGCGCGCGCGCAGATCGGTGGAGACCAGCGCCTGATCGGTGGCACCGATCACCCCATCGCCAGCAGCCTCGGCGCGGAAGATTGCGTTGACCTGCTCCGCCGTCACCGGCACGCGGGTCATCACCGCCAGATCGACCGCCGAGACGCTCGCGGTCGGCACCCGCACCGCCTGGGCGATGATACGCCCGGCGAGTTCGGGCAACACTCCATCCAGCAACCGCCCCGCCGAGGTCGTCGTGGGCACCATCGACAGTGCCGCCGCGCGCGAGCGCGCGAAATCCGCGGCGGGCGCATCGACCGTCGGCTGCGAGCCGGTATAACAGTGGATCGTCGTCATCGACCCGGTCACCACTCCCCATCGGTCATCGAGCAGCCGGATCAGCGGCGCCAGCGCATTCGTTGTGCAGCTTGCGTTCGACACGATGCGCTGCGCATCAAGCCCTTCCTCGTTGGCGCCAAGCACCACGGTGAACTCGGCCGCCTGCGACGGCCCCGAGATCAGCACACGTCCCGCCCCGGCAGCCAGCCCCTGCCCTGCCACATCCGCCCGATCCGCGCGCCCGGTGCATTCCAGAACCAGATCCACGCCCGAGAGGTCGAGCTGCCCCAGATCGTCAACCCGGTGCAGCGCGATGCGCTGCCCGTCGATCACCAGCGCACCCGGCGCTTGCGCGACCGAGCCGCGCCAGGGCCCGAAGACACTGTCGTATTCGAACAGGTAGGCGCACATCTCGGGCGCGGCGATATCGTTGATGCCCACGACCTCCAGCCCCGGCCAGCGCACGCCGCCGCGCGCGCGCTCCAGCATCAGCGCGCGCAGAACCGAGCGCCCGATCCGACCGAACCCGTTGATGAATATGCGCATGACCGACTCCCGCAGCGCCTCCCTGTCTCTTGTTTAGGACGCCGCGCGCGGGGCCGAAAGCCCACGATTGACATGGATACAATCGCGGAGGCCAAGACAGCCCCAATACTCAAGCTCGGGAAGTTGTCTGGCGGCCCCTGAAGGATTCGAACCCTCGGCCGTCCGCTTAGAAGGCGGATGCTCTATCCAGCTGAGCTAAGGGGCCGCTGGCATCCCTTTTGCGGCATTGGGCGCGCGCGTGCAAGCCCCGCAAGACCTCAGACGGCAAGTGTCATGAAGACCGAATTCGGGTCAGGTCCGTAACCCTCGAAGGGGCCGCATTCGACAAATCCGGCGGTCAGGTAGAGCGCCCGCGCGGCCTCGAACGAGGGCTGCGCGCCGGTCTCGAGGCTGAGGCGCGAATAACCCGCAGCCTGCGCCTCGGTGATCAGATGCGCCAGCATCATGCGCGCCAGCCCGCGTCCGCGCAACTCCATCAGCACATGCATGGATTTGATCTCGGCATGGCCCGGATCGATGCGCTTGAAGGCGCCCATGCCCACGGCGCGCCCCTCTTCGCGCATCACGAAGAAGGTGATGCCGGGGGCAGCCAGCGCATCGGGGGGTAGCATGTGGATCGACTCGGGCGGGGTGTCGGCATGCATGGCCGCGTGGTGGCGCGCATGTAGCAGGGCCAGATCCTCCTGCACGGGATGTTCGAGAGTGATCGTGATCATGGTCTGCTCCTTGCGGCCGTGCCGGTCTGTCCGGCAGCAGTATTACCCGCGCCCAAGGCACTTGGACAGGGCCGCGCAAAGATGTGACCGGGCGGAGAAAATGGCAACGGCGCCCCGGCGAAAACCGGGGCGCCGCAGTCGTTTTTCAGAGCCTCGCTCAGGCGATATCGAAGCGATCGGCGTTCATCACCTTGGTCCAGGCGGCGACGAAATCGGCCACGAACTTGGCCTGACCGTCATTCTGGCCATAGACCTCGGACAGGGCGCGCAGTTGCGAGTTCGAGCCGAACACCAGATCGACGCGCGTCGCGGTCCATTTGACCGAACCGGTGGCGCGGTCGCGGCCTTCGAACAGATCCTCGGCCTCGGACACCGGCGTCCAGACGGTGCCCATATCGAGCACGTTGACGAAGAAGTCGTTCGTCAGCTGGCCGGGACGCGCGGTGAACACACCATGCGCGGAGCCGCCGTGATTGGCGCCAAGGGCGCGCATCCCGCCAACCAGAACGGTCATCTCGGGCGCGGTCAGGGTCAGCAGCTGCGCCCGATCCACCAGCATCTCTTCGGCGGAAACCGAGTAGGATTTCTTCTGGTAGTTGCGGAAGCCATCGGCCTGCGGCTCGAGCACGGCGAAGGACTCGGCATCGGTCTGCTCTTCGGTCGCGTCCATGCGGCCCGGGGTGAAGGGCACCTCGACCGCGTGACCGGCGGCCTTGGCCGCAGCCTCGATCGCGGCGCCGCCACCCAGCACGATCAGATCAGCCAGCGAAACCTGCTTGCCGCCCGAGGCGGTGGCGTCGAAGCCCGCCTTGATGTCCTCATAGACCGCCAGCACCTTGGCCAGTTGCTCGGGCTGGTTCGCTTCCCAGTCCTTTTGCGGGGCCAGACGGATGCGCGCACCGTTCGCACCGCCGCGCATGTCCGAACCGCGGAAGGTCGAGGCCGAGGCCCATGCGGTCGAGACGAGTTCGGCAATGCTAAGGCCCGAGGACAGGATCTGCCCCTTGAGCGCGGCGATGTCCTCGGCGTCGATCAGCGCGTGATCCACTGCCGGGATCGGATCTTGCCAGATCAGATCTTCGGCCGGAACCTCGGGGCCGAGATAGAGCGCCTTCGGCCCCATATCGCGGTGGGTCAGCTTGAACCATGCACGGGCGAAAGCGTCGGCGAACTCCTCGGGGTTTTCGAGGAAGCGGCGCGAGATCGGCCCATAGATCGGATCGAAACGCAGCGACAGGTCGGCCGTGGTCATGATCGGGCGATGCTTCTTCGAGGGGTCGTGGGCATCTACGATCATGTCCTCGTCTTCCACATCTTTCGCCAGCCACTGATGCGCGCCTGCCGGGCTCTTCACCAGTTCCCAGTCGTATTTGAACAGCACCTTGAGGTAGCCCATATCCCAGGTCGTCGGGTTAGGCTTCCACGCGCCCTCGATGCCGCTCGAGATCGTGTCGATACCGACGCCCGAGCCGAGCGCGTTCTTCCACCCCAGGCCCATCTCGGCGATGCCCGCCGCTTCGGGATCGGGGCCGACAAGACCCGCATCGCCTGCGCCGTGGCACTTGCCGAAGGTGTGACCGCCAGCGACCAGCGCCACGGTTTCCTCATCGTTCATCGCCATGCGGCCGAAGGTCTCGCGCACGTCGCGGCCCGAGGCCACCGGGTCGGGGTTACCGTCCGGGCCTTCGGGGTTCACGTAGATCAGGCCCATTTGCACGGCGGCCAGCGGGTTCTCCAGATCGCGCTCGCCCGAGTAACGGCTGTCGGGATTGTCCGACGGGGCGAGCCATTCGCTCTCGGCGCCCCAATAGATGTCCTCCTCGGGTTCCCACACATCGGGGCGACCGCCGCCGAAACCGAAGGTCTTCATGCCCATCGATTCCAGCGCGGCATTGCCCGCCAGAATCAGCAGGTCCGACCACGACAGGCTGTTGCCGTATTTCTGCTTGATCGGCCAAAGCAGGCGGCGCGCCTTGTCGAGGTTGACGTTATCGGGCCAGGAGTTGAGCGGCGCGAAACGCTGCGTGCCGGTGCGGCCGCCGCCACGCCCGTCAGCGGTGCGATAGGTGCCGGCGCTGTGCCAGGCCATGCGGATGAAGAGCGGGCCATAGTGCCCCCAGTCGGCCGGCCACCATTCCTGGCTGTCGGTCATCAGCGCGTAGAGGTCTTGCTTGACCGCGTTCAGGTCAAGCTTGCCGAACGCCTCGGCATAATTGAAATCGGGGCCCATCGGGTTCGACAGGGCCGAGTTCTGGTGCAGCACCTTGAGGTTCAGCTGGTTCGGCCACCAGTCCCGGATCGAGCGTGCCTTGAAGGTCACGTTCGGGTTCACCCCGTGAAGAACCGGGCACTTGCCCGATTTCGCGACATCATTACCGTCCATTATCTTTCTCCCAGAGCAATTCTTGGTGGATGGATTGGGCGCTGCGCGCGGCCCGAAGGTCTTCCCTCGGGCCGCGCGCATCACCGTTGAATTCAGATATGCCCGCACCCAAGGCTGTAATCGCCATCAAGCAGGCGCAGCGGGCGCGGCCTGCACAGGGGGCTTGGCATGGGTTCGTTCTCCTCTCAGCTTCATATCGTTTAGCAACTCCGCGCCATAGGAAAAAATCGTAAATATTGATCGCTTCAATAAGATAGCCTGATATTAACGATTTGCGTGGAAAGCTCATTTGCCGCAGTTACAACTCGGAGGTGAAATGCCACCCTTCCCCGGCTCAGCCTAGGGTAACGCCACGGAATCCGGGGATGGTGTTGTTTCCCGCCTCGATTTCAGAACATTGTGGCGCAGCCTGCTGGGCGACATGGTGCCGATATGCGTTTTGTTAGATCATTTTTCCTGATGGCCGTGCTCATCCCCGTCTCCCCGGCGGGGGCTGACGTGCCCCTCTCCGTCCAGACCGTGATCGCACAAGAGCGCGTCACCGCGATGACGGTTGAACTGTCGGGCTCTGTCGAGGCGGCCGAGGCCGTGCCGATGGGCTTCCGCAGCGGTGGCCGGATCACCGAGATCGTCGCCGACATGGGCGATCAGGTGCTGCAAGGTCAGATCCTGGCGCGGCTGGATGACACGCAGGCCAAGGCCGCCGAGGCCGTAGCCGAGGCGCAGTTCGCCGCTGCCGAGGCGGTATTGCTTCAGGCCCGGCAGGCGCAGGAACGCATCGCCGCCCTGACCGAGCGCGGGGCCGCGACGCAGGCCGCGCTCGACTCCGCCACGCAAACGCTGCTTGCGGCGCAATCGGGCCGCGATCAGGCCGAGGCACAGTTGAACAAGGCACGTCAGGCAAGCCGCGACACCGTCATCCGCTCGCCTGCGGCGGGCATCGTGATCTCGCGCACCGCCGAACCCGCGCAGATCGTGGGCGCCACGCAGACCGTGCTGACGATCGCCAGCGACGGCGCCGGAGAGGCCGTGTTCCACGCCCCCGACTTTGCCGAGATCGACGATCTTCTGGGTCAACAGATCGAGCTGCGCATCCTTGACGGCAGCGACCGCAGGCTTGCGGCGACGATCTCTGAGATCTCGCCGATGATCTTCGGGCAATCGGGGACCATCATGGTCAAGGCCCGGTTCGACACTCCCGCCGGTGGCGCCAGCCTTGGGGCCGCGGTGGCAAGCGAGGTCTCCTTCGCCATGCCCGCAACCATCGGCGTTCCTGCGGGCGCACTGATGCGTGCCGAAGGCGGGCCGGCGGTCTGGGTCGTCGATCCGGCGACGCGGCAGGTCGCGCTTGTGCCGGTCAAGATCGACCATTTCACCGATCGCTCGGTCGAGCTGTCAGAGGGGTTGGCGGCGGGCGCCGAGGTCGTGACCTCGGGCGCGCAGCTGCTGTACCCGGGGCGCGTTGTGACCAGCGCCGGAGGCAAACCATGATCCGCCCCCTGCTGCCCCTGATGCTTGCCGCGCTGCTGTGCACCCCCGCACTGGCCGATCAGCCGCGCCCGGTCGTGTCCGAGATCCTGACGCGTGAAACCGTGGCCCTGCGCAGCTACCCCGGCCAGATCGCCGCCGAGGTTGAAACCACGCTGGCCTTCCAGACTTCGGGCCGGATCGCCACCCGCCCGGTCCGGCTCGGCGATCGCGTCGTGACCGGCGATGTGCTCGCGACGCTCGACCAGATCACCCTGGACGAGGATGTCAGCACGGCGCGCGCGGCGCTGGCCTCGGCGCAGGCGCAACTGGATTTCGCGCAGCAATCGCTGACCCGCGCGCGTGAGCTGCAAGCACGCAACGTGGCCTCGCAGGCAGCGCTTGAGGCCGCGACCGCGCAGGCCGAAAGCGCCGAGGGCAGGCTGCGCGCGGCACGCGCCAACCTGACCCGCGCGCTTGATGCCGAACGCTTCGGCGCGCTGCGCGCACCCGCCAGCGGCGTGATCACCGCGATCCTTGCCGAACCCGGCGCCGAGGTTTCGGCCGGAACGCCGGTTCTGATGCTGGCCACCGATCAGGGTCGCGAGGCGGTGATCGACGTGCCCGAGGAGGTGATCAGCCTTCTGCCCCCCGCCGCACGCTTCGTGATCGAGCCGCGCACGCTTGGCGCGGCGCCGCTCGGTGGCTCCCTGCGGCTGATCGAACCGGTCGCCGACAAAAGCATTCGTAATCGGCGTCTGCACATCACCCTCTCGCCCGAGGTCGAGCCGCCGCGTTTGGGCACGATGGTCGATGCCCGCCTCGACCAGCCCGACACTCCGATCCTGACCCTGCCGGTCGAGGCGCTGCTGGAAGCCGATGGCGTGATTTCGGTCTGGCGCATTGGCCCAGACCGTATCGCGGAACAGGTCACCATCCTGCCCGGCCCCCGGGTCGGCGGCCGCATCGCCGTGCGCGAAGGGCTGAGCGAGGGCGACGAGATCCTGATCCGGGGCATCCACTCGGTCAGCGAAGGCGAGATTCTGGGAGAGCGCGAGCAATGATGGGCGGCTTCAACCTTTCGGACTGGGCGCTGCGCCACCGCTCGATGGTGTGGTTCATGATCATCGTCTCGCTTGTCGCGGGAACGTTGGCCTATATGAATCTGGGCCGCGAGGAAGACCCCTCGTTCACCATCAAGATCATGACCATCGCCGCCGCCCTGCCCGGCGCCACGGCCGAGGAAACGCGCGAGCAGGTCACCGACCGGATCGAGAAGAAGCTCCAGGAATTGCCGCGGCTGAAGTTCACGCGCTCAGAGACCTTCCCCGGACAGGCCATCGTCTATCTGGAACTGCAACCCCAGGTGCGCGGCGAGGAGGTCACGCAGACCTGGCTCAAGGTGCGCAACATGATGAACGACATCCGCGGAGAGTTTCCCGCAGAGTTCGCCGGGTTCTCGTTCAACGACGGCTTCGGCGATGTCTATGGCACGATCTTTGCGATCACCTCGGACGGGTTCACCCCGCGCGAGCTGAAAGAAAGGGTCGAGGATATCCGCTCGGCGGTGCTGACGCTGCGCGACACCGGCAAGGTCGAACTGATTGGCACCCGCGACCCGGTGGTGCATGTCGAGTTCTCGGCCCGCAGGCTGGCGGCGCTTGGTCTCGACAAGACCGTCGTGCTGAACACGCTGGCGGCGCAAAACGCGATCGTGCCCTCGGGGATCATCCGCACCGCAGATGAGATGATCGCCGTGCGCCTGTCGGGGCGTTTCGCCTCGGCAGCCGAGCTTTCGGCAACGCCGCTGCGGGTCAACGACGCCTTCTTTACGCTTGGCGATGTGGCCACCGTCAGCGATGGCTACGAAGACCCGCGCAGCTCAATCTTTCGCTACAACGGGCAAGATGCCATCGGCCTGATCATCGGCATGCGCCAAAGCGCGAATATCCTGGAATTCGGCGCCGATCTTGACGCGCTGATGGAGCGTATCCAGCAGGAACTGCCTGTCGGGATCACGCTGAACAAGGTCGCCGACCAGCCCAAGGTCGTCGAGGAATCGGTGAACCATTTCCTCAAGGCATTGGCCGAGGCGGTGGCCATCGTGCTTTTCGTCAGCTTCGTCTCGCTCGGGTGGCGCGCGGGGCTGGTGGTGTCGATGTCGATCCCGCTGGTGCTGGCGATGACCTTCGTCATTCTCGACATGATGGGCGTGACGCTGCAACGCATCTCGCTCGGGGCGCTGATCATCGCGCTTGGGTTGCTGGTGGACGATGCGATGATCGCAATCGAAACCATGATTTCCCGGCTGGAACTGGGCGAGAGCCTTGGCAAGGCCGCTTCCTATGCCTGGTCCTCCATCGCCTTCCCGATGCTGTCGGGCACGCTGGTGACGGTGGCAGGGTTCATTCCGATCGGGCTGAACTCGAGCCAGGCGGGCGAATACACGCTGTCACTCTTCTACGTGCTGGCGATCTCGCTTTTGTTGTCGTGGATCGTGGCGGTCCTGTTCGCGCCGCTTCTGGGGGTGACCTTCCTGCCCGCGAAACTCTCGCATCACGCGCATCGCGCAGGCCGCCTGCGGCGCGGGTTTCGCGTGGCGCTGCGGGCCTCGATGCACCACAAATGGCTGACCATCGGCGTCACCGTCGCGCTTTTCGGCCTGTCGCTTTTCGGGATGCGCTTTGTCGAGCAGCAGTTCTTCCCCGCCTCCGACCGCCCCGAGCTTCTGGTCGATATCAACCTGCGCCAGAACAGCACCATCGAGCAGACCGACCGCGCCATGGCCGGCATCGAGGACTGGCTGGCGACCCGCGACGAGGCCGCCTATTGGACGACCTATGTCGGGCGCTCGGCGCCGCGCTTCCTGCTGTCGCTCGATGCGCCCACGCCCGCGCCCTTCATGGGGCAGATCGTCATCATGTCGAAGGGGTTGGACGAGCGAAACGCCCTGCGCGACGCGCTGAACGAACATGCCACGCAGATCCCGGGGGTCGATCTTTTCGTCAAGACGCTGGAACTTGGCCCGCCCGTGGGCAAGCCTGTGCAATTCCGCATCTCTGGCCCGGATCGCGACCTGCTGCTGAGCGAGGCGCGCGGGATTGCCCGACTGATGGCCACCGACCCGCGCCTGTCGAATATTGCACTCGATCAGGGGGAGCCTGCGCGCGTCGCCCGCGTAATCCTCGATCAGGAGCGGCTGCGGCAGTTGGGTCTGACGCAAAAGGATGTGGCGCAGGCGCTGCAAACCCTGTTCAGCGGCATCGCCGTCACCGAGTTGCGCAGCGGCAATACGCTGATCGACGTCATCGCTCGCGGTGGCGCGGCGGATCGTAGTTCGATCAACTCGCTGCAATCCTTGCAGATCCCCAGTCCGACGGGCATTCCGATCCCGCTGTTCAGCTTCGCGCGCCTTGAGTGGGACATGGAGCCCCCGGTCATCCACCAGCGCGACCGCGTGCCCACGATCACCGTCAAGGCCGCCGTCAACGGCGATGATCAACCCGCGACCATCGTCAAACAGCTTGACCCGCAGATCGCCGAGATCGCCGCCCGCCTGCCCGCCGGCTACCACATCGAAAAGGGCGGTGTGATCGAGACGAGTTCGGAAAGCCAGGGCCCCATCACCGAGGTCGTGCCCCTGATGGTGCTGATCATGCTGACGCTGGTGATGATCCAGATGCAAAGCTTCCGGCTGATGTTCATCGTTCTGGCGGTCGCCCCTCTGGGGCTGGTGGGTGTTGTCGCGGCCCTGCTGCCCGCAGGCGCGCCGCTTGGCTTCGTTGCGATCCTCGGGGTGCTGGCGCTGGTCGGCATTCTGATCCGCAACTCGATCATCCTGATCAACGAGGTGACCGAGCTTCTGGCCAAGGGCAGATCCCATTGGGAGGCTGTGTTCGAGGCCTCGGACAGCCGCGCGCGGCCGATCCTGCTGACGGCGGCAGCAGCAAGCCTTGCGCTGATCCCGATCTCGCGCGAGGTGTTCTGGGCGCCGATGGCCTTTGCCATGATGGGCGGCATTATCGCCGGAACGCTGATCACGCTGCTCTTTGCGCCCGCACTGTATTGCGCGGTGTTCAAGGTGAAGCCCGAGGCGGAGCACTGACGCCCTCCGCACTTAGTTAACCATGGCGATTGCGGAAGCGCCACAATTCATCCTAAGGTTGTGCAAGATGAACTCCTGCGCGGCCCCGATTGATGGATTCTCGCCCTGCCCCGACCGCCCCTGCGCCCGCCGAACCGGCGCCGAGCTACGACGTGCTAGGCATTCCGATCTCGGTCACGACGCTTGAGGCGACGGCGCAAAGCCTGCGCTTCTGGGCCAATGACCGCCAAGGGCGCTATATCGGCGTGCGCGAGGTGCCCTCGCTGATGGCGATGCGCGACGATCCGGCGCTGACCCGGATCGCGCGAGGTGCGGCGATGAACCTGCCCGACGGGATGCCTCTGGTGTGGATCGGGCGCAGCCGCGGCCTGCCCGTCACGCGCAGCTGCGGCCCTGACCTGATGGAAAAGATGCTGAGCGAGGCGCCGCAGGACGGGTTGCGGCACTTCCTCTACGGCGGCAAGCCCGGCGTGGCCGAGCGCGTGGCCGAGGTTTTTCGCGCCCGCGCCCCCGGTGCGCACATCGTCGGCACCTATTGCCCGCCCTTCCGCCCCCTGACCGCCGAGGAAGACGCCGAGGTGATCCGCCTGATCCGCGAAAGCAGCGCCGATATCGTCTGGGTCGGCCTGTCCTCGCCCAAGCAGGACATCTGGATGGCCGAGCATGTCGCGGCCCTGCCCGCCACCCTGATCGGCGTCGGCGCGGCCTTCGATTTCCACGCCGGCACCGTGCGCCGCGCCCCGCGCTGGATGCAGCGCGCGGGGCTCGAATGGTTGCACCGGCTGATCTCAGAGCCGCGCCGGTTATGGCGGCGCTACCTGATCCTTGCGCCCCGCTTTGTCTGGCTGATCCTGCGCAACGCGGGGGCCAAGGCATGATGGCCGCGCTGCGCAGCCCCGCGCCATGGGCGGGTCTTTTGCGCCAAACGCGCGAGGCGCGCTGGACACTGATCGGGCAGGTCGTCGCCAGCGGCGGGAATTTCGCGACCTCGGTCCTGCTGGTGCGCGCGATGGGGCTGGAGGGGTTCGGGCGCTATTCGCTGTGTTTCATCGCGCTGATGATCTTGCGCAACCTGCTGGGTGCGGTGCTTTTGACGCCGCTGGCGCTAATCGGGCCAAGATTGCGCAACACCTCGCTTGCCGCCTTTCGCGGGTTGGCGCTGGCGCTGGCGCTTTGCCTTGGCGCCATCGGGTCGTTGACGCTTTTCGCAGGGTTCGCTCTGTTGGCACAGGCCGATGGTGATGCCTGGGCGGCGCCGGCCGCGCTCCCGCTGGCGCTGGCCAACCTGCTCGGCACACTCGCCGATTTCCTGCGCCGCCACCTGCTGGTGTTCGAGCGCGCCCGTGCGGCCAGCGCTCAGGATGTGCTGCGCCACGCCACGCAGATCGGAGCGATCGCGGTCCTGATCCGCTCCGCCAGTGAAATGACCGAGATCGAGGCGCTTTGGGCGCTGTGCCTAGGCAGTAGCGCGAGTGTGGCCTTTGGTCTTGCGCTGTTCGGCCGCGCCACGCTGCGCCCCCGGTTCGCGCGCAGCCTTGGCCCGAAGCTCTGGGATCTCGCGCGCTGGCAGCTGCCGACGACGCTGCTTGAGACCGTGCAGGGCAACGCCCCGCTGCTGATCGCCGGGTTTATCCTGGGCGATGGCGCGCTTGGGCTTCTGCGGGCACTTCAGCAAGTGACGAACCTGCTGGCACTGCCCTTTAATGCGCTGTCCCAGATCGCGCCCTCAATCGCCGCGCGCTGCCATGCCAGGCTTGGCGTCTACGGCCTGCGGCGCGCGTTGCTGCGCCTGAGCCTTGGTACCGCCGGCCTGTTTGTCCTCGCCATGGCGGCGTTGCTGGCGCTCTGGTCGGTTTTGTCCGCGCGATGGATGCAGATCGATGTGCCGCGCGGTTCGGCGGAGTTGCTGCTTTACTGCCTGCTCAACCTGATCGTTCTGCTGCGTTTGCCGCTGACAAGCTGGACCCTCGCGCTCGGCCGCCCGCAGGTCGTCACCCGCGCGACGGCCTTCGGAACGGTGTGCTCGATTGGCGTAACGCTTGTGCTGCTTTCTCCGCTCGGGGCCGTCGCGGCTGTTCTCGGGCAGATCGCCGGGGCGCTTGGCGCGATGATCGGAACCGCACTCGCCGCCCCAAGACCCGAGGCAGCATCATGAGGATCATCTGCATCGCGGGCACCGGACGCTCGGGCAGCACTGTTCTGGAGCGGATGATCGCAACGCGGGGCGGCATTGCCGTTGGTGAGCTGAAATACCTCTGGTCGCGCGGGCTGATGCGCGGCGAACTGTGCGGCTGTGGCCGCCCCACCCCCGACTGCCCGTTCTGGGCCGAGGTCATCGCGCGCGCCTTCCCTGACGGGCTGGACCCCGCGCGGATCGAGGCCCTGCGTCGCCGGGTCGAGCGCCACCGCATCCTGATGCTCCGGCGGCTGATCGGGCTGCCCTCGGCGCGCTACGCCGAAGACCGTGCCGAATACCTGGCCATCCTGCGCCGGGTCCATGAAGCGATCGCCGCCGTCTCGGGGCCGGATCTGATCATCGACAGCTCGAAAGACCCCCCCCATATCGACCTGATCCGCGAACTGGCCCCCGAGGCGACGATCCTGCACCTCGTGCGCGACAGCCGTGCCGTGGCCCATTCCTGGGGGCGGCCAAAGCTCCGCCCCGAAGTGCATTGGGCCGAGGAATACATGCCCCGGATCGGTGCGCTGCGGGGCGCCCTCGATTGGCTTTTCATCAATTTCGCAACCGCCCGGCTTTTCGCCAGAACGCCGGGCTACCAGCTGCTGCGCTACGAGGATCTGGCAGAGGGCCGCGCGTTCCTGGCAGATCTTGCGCGGCCCGAAGGCGCGGCGCTTGTCCATTCCGTCTCGGGCAATCCGCTTCGCTTCGATACGGTGCCGCGACGCCTTGCGCCTGACCGCAGATGGTTGACCGAGTTTCGCGGTGTGCGGTGGCTGCTGGTCACGTTGCTCACCGCGCCGTTGCTTTGGCGCTATGGCTATCCGTTGATACGGCGGGACAGAGAGCGCGCACCATGACCGCGGCCAGCGCCATCCCCGCGCCCCCGCCGCTGCGCAGTCTCTATCTGTTCGCAGCCTGCCTTGCGGTCTATTTCTGCCAGCCCGAAAGCGCCGGCGCGCGCGATCTGATCTACGCTTTCCCGCTGTTTTTCATCGCCGAAAGCCTGGCAAGCGGGCGCACCGATCTACACCGGGGCACGGCATTCATGGGCCTGTGCTTTCTGGCGCTCTGGCTGCCACTGTCCTTACCCAATGGCAGCGCGGGTGTGCATGAGGCCCTGTTCGTTGCCGCCTCGCTCCTGGTGCTGACACTGCATTTCGAAACCCCGCAGCGGTTTCCGATTGCGCTGTTGATTGCCGGGGGATGCGTTGCGCTGATCTCGGCGCTGCGCAGCACGGCGGGCCTGTTTGCCGGGTTTGATCTGCTGCGCTCGGCGCAGACGGCGGGAGAGACCTCACTTGGGCTGGCCCTGCCGCTTGTCGCCATCCACGCCTATGCGACCGGGAGGCGGCCGATCTTCCTGCTCAGCCTCCTGCTGAGTGTGCTGATGTTCAAGCGCATCGCCCTGCTGGCACTGGCAATCGTGATTGCGCTGGAGGTGCTGCAATCCGGGCGTTTCGTGCGCTTGGGCGCGGTGTTACGCGGGGCCCTGATAGCGGCGGTCTTTCTGTGTGGCCTGAACTCGGCACTGATCTATGAGCAACTCTCCGCCCTCGCGCTTTCACTATTCGACCTGTCGCTTTCTCCGGATCAGATCTCATCGGGGCGCTATTTCGCGAGTTTACTGTTTCAGGATTGGCTTGGGGCGCAGTCAGGGCTGTTCAGCAGCCTCGTCGGTCACGGGCCGGGGTTTTCGACACGGTTTCTGGCTGAGAGCACCGACCTGTCGCAAAAGCATTTCCCGCTGCTGCATAACGACATCCTGCGGCTTTACAGCGATTACGGGCTTTTGGGCCTTGCGGGTGCCTTCTGGGCGTTTCAGCGCATGGCCCGCGCGGCGCCCGTGGCTCGCGGGATCGCCACCTATACCGCGCTGATTTTCCTGACCGACAATGTGCTGACATACTTCTACTACTGGGTGATCGCGATTGCCCTGCTGCGGGTGCCCGATGAAGATCCTCGTTCTGCATAACGCCTATCGTCAGCGCGGCGGCGAGGATGCGGTGGTCGAGGCTGAAATCGCATTGCTGCGCCGCGCCGGGCACGAGGTCCATCTGCATCAGGTCTCGAACCAGCAGATCGAGGGGGTTGGCGCGCGCTTCGGGGCGCTGGCGCGCGTGGCCCATAACCGCCACACGGCAAGGCAGGTGGCGCACCTTGTGCGCGAAACGCAGGCGCAGATCGTACATGTCCACAATTTCTTCCCGCTCCTGTCGCCCGCCGTCCATGGGGCGGCAAGGCAGGCCGGGGCTGCGGTAGTGCAGACGCTGCATAACTACCGCCTGCTGTGCGCCAACGCGATGTTTCTAAGGGATGGCAAGCTGTGCACGGATTGCCTGGAGGGTAGCCGCGCCGTCGCCCTGATGCGTCGCTGCTATCGCGGCTCGCTGCCGGGTACCGCCACAGTTCTGGCCATGCAATCAGCCACGCGGGGTGACTGGCGCGCGCAGATCGACCGCTTCATCGTCCTCACCCGGTTCAGCCGTGAGGTCTTCGCCAAGGCCGGACTGCCGGCTGACCGCGTGTTCGTGAAGCCGAACTTCGTGGCGCGCGCGGACATTCCCGCGCCCGGCCACCGCGAGGGCGCGCTGTTCGTTGGGCGGCTCGCACCGGAAAAAGGCGTCGAGAGCCTGATCGCGGCGTGGAGATCCCTACCCGAGATCCCGCTGACCGTCGTCGGCAGCGGCCCGCTTGAGGTAGCCCTGCGCCGCGCAGCACCGGGCAATGTCACCTTTACCGGCGCCCTCCCGCGCGAAGCCGTCCTGCAACGCATGGCACGGGCGCGGCTGCTGGTGTTCCCCTCGATCTGGTATGAGGGCTTCCCCATGACCCTTGTCGAGGCGATGGCCGCAGGCTTGCCCATCGTCGCTGCGCGGATCGGGGCTGCCGCCGAGATTGTCTCCCCGGAGTTCGGCGCCCTCTTCACGCCCGGAGATGCACAAGACCTCGCGGACAAGGTCCGCGAGGTCTATGGGGCCGATCCGGGCCGGTTATCGGCGGCCGCGCAACGGCAATATGCGCTTGCCTATTCAGACGAGACCAACCTTGCGCTGCTTGAGCATTGCTATACCGAGGCGCTGGAACGGCGACACGGCACCTCCGATCAGGCGGTCAGGCCCTGAAGCTCTGCATCGCTCAGGCGCTTGGGGTAGAACCGGACGGCCCGGATCAACGCGGGGCCAGCGCCAGCCCCCACGCCGGGCACCGCGAAATCAAGCCGGTTGAGCGCGGATGGCTCTGCCCCGCCTGCCGTCGCCACGACACCGCCCGACAGGCACAGCGACATGCCGCTGCCCGACCAGCCAAGCGCGATCGCAACGTCGCTGTGGCTTGGGACGCTGGCCGCACTGTCGAGCAACAACCCCGGCGCGCCGCCGAACCGCGCGCGCAGCTTTCCACCCGCCGTTCGGTAGAGATCCAGCGCATCCCCCGCCCCGGACAGGCGCGCCAGAGGCACCTCGCCCGCGCAGCGCAGGCGCGCGCGGAGAAGCAGCGTCCCCTCGGGGGCCGCAAGCCAGCCGCCCCCTGCAAGCCCCGCCGTATCGGCCGCACGGGCGACGACGCTGCCCGAGGTGCCGATGTATCCGCTTGGCGCGACGGCTTGCTCGACCTGCATCGCGTGAACGATGACGCTCTGGCCCGAAACCGTGCTGTCCGGCCCGACCCCGAAGGCAGTGGCGCTGACCGCGCTGGCCAGCATCATCACGAAACGCAGCAGGTGATACCCTCCGCCCAACGCTAGATTCTCGACATTCGAGATTGTTGCGCCCGAAGAGGTATTCAGCGTCACCGCCCCCGCCGTGCCGGCCAGTGCGACCGAGGTCACCGGATTGGTCGCCCCGCTGTAAAGAATGCACCGCATCCGCCCGGACGATCCGGCCCGATACCAGACTGACACGGCATAAGGAACGTTGGCCGCGAAATTGCCGCTCGGCGGTTGGGCCCGATGCCAGTTCTGGCCCTCCGAGACGACCTCAAGGCCCGGAAACAGGCCGTGGGCATTCTCCGACAACTGGGTGCGCTGCGTGCTGCCGATGATTGACCAGCCCGCAGCGGTCGCGACCGACTGCGTCACAAGGTTGCTGCGCGCCGGATCGACGATCACGCCTTGCCCCAGACCATCGACGGCGCGCGGGCCAAGCCGCGCCCCGGTGACGGGCTGAGCAACCTGCTGACCGCCCACCGCGTAAAGCCCCGCCGCATAATCGAGCACAAGCGAGGGCACCGCCCCCGAGCCTGACAGGTATGGCACCAGCCATGCCGCCACGGTGGCGCGGCACCGCGCCACCGCCCGGGCCGGAAGGGAAAGACCGGGAAACAGCATCAGACATGCACCATCGCGAAGATGCCGCTGGCCGTGGTACCCGTGGCCCGCACCCGCCGGACCGCAACCGGCAGGATCGACTTGTCAGCGACCGAGACGGTGCGCACCGCGCCCGCTAGCGTCACGAAGCTGACCGCGCCACCGGTCTCGACGTAAAGCGCCGAGGCGACATCGGTCAGATCAGCGCCATCGGCGGGGCTCACCGGCACCATATCCAGCGCGGGGCCATGCAGCGCCGGGGCGCGATTCTCGAAGGGGTTACGCATTGTCGGTTCCTCGATATTTGATCCATCGGCCATAGGCCTTGCGCGACAAATCATTGGGAAAACCGCTGCATTTTCCCTGAACGGAGCGTTCGCTGCCACGCGCGGCGCAAAAAACCCTGTCATTTGGCCACGTTGACTATCGCGCGCGCTGGCTGTCTAGCTAGGCACAGGCATTCGCTATCCCGAGGGCCAGAGATGACCGACACGATCCTGAGACTTGCCGTCGCCCTTGCGATCGGCCTGCTGGTCGGGCTCGAACGCGGCTGGCGCGAGCGCGATCAGCCCGAGGGCAGCCGCACCGCCGGGCTGCGCACCTTCGGCATCTTCGGCCTTCTGGGCGGGATCTTCGCCGCCATCAGCGCGGCGATGGATGCCCCGATCGTTCTGGCCGCCGCCTACCTGGGCTTTGCGCTGCTGTTCGGCGCGTTCCAGTATCACGAGGCCGCCCATGAGGACACGTTCAGCGCAACCGGCCTGATGGCGGGCCTGGGTGTCTTCGGACTGGGGGCACTGGCGGTGGTGGGCGATTATCAGGTGGCCGCGGCCGCGGGCGCCGCCCTGACCGCCGTGCTGGCCAGCCGCGAATGGCTGCACGCGGTGTTGCGCAAACTGTCCTGGGTCGAGCTGCGCTCGGCTGTCGTTCTGGCGGTGATGACCGTGATCGTGCTGCCGATGCTGCCCAACCGCACGATCGACCCCTGGGGCGGGCTCAATCCGTGGGAGATCTGGTTCTTCACGGTTCTGATCGCCACGATTTCCTTTGCCGGTTACATCGCGGTTCAGATGCTTGGGCCACGCCGCGGACTTCTGCTGAGCGGCCTTGCCGGGGCAGTCGTGTCCTCCACCGCCGTGACGGTCGCGCTGGCCCGAATGGCGCGCGCCAACCCCTACCCGCGCAGACTTGCCGGCACGGCCGCGCTGGCCGCAACGGTTTCGCTGCTGCGCGTCAGCATCATTGTGGGGTTCCTCGCGCCGCAGATCGCGGTGCAGATCCTGCCCGGCACGCTTGCCGCAGCGCTGGTGATGGCGCTTCTGGGCGGGCTTGCGCTGTCGCAAGACGGCACCTCCTCGGTCGAGCAAGGCGATATCCGCAACCCGTTCGAGCTACGCGCGCTCTTGGCCTTCGCCGGCTTCTTTGCCCTTGTTTCGATGGCGAACGCTGCGGTTGTGGACTGGTTCGGCGAGATAAGCCTGCTGGCCACCTCGGCCCTCTCGGGCATGTTCGACGTCGATGTCGCGGTTCTGGGCGCGGTGCGGCTGAACGGCGGCCCGATCGGCACCGACCTGATCGCGACTGCGATCCTGATCGCGCTAAGCTCGAACGCGTTCGGGCGGCTGTTTCTGGCGGCGATGGCCGGTCCGCGCAAGTTCTGGGTACCGCTGGCCGGGGCGACGCTGGTCGCGCTGCTCGCAGGGGGGCTGGCCTATTACGTGATGCTGAGGGTCTGACCCGCGCGCCGCGCACTCAGGACCGGATGGGGGAGATCGCGCCACAGGGCGGCCAGCGCCGCGCACAGAAAGCAGCCCCAACCCGCGCACCAGACCAGCGCGGATAGGCGCAACCCTTCGGGCAACAACTCGGGCGCCAGCCGCAAGGGCACTGACAACCAGATCAGACCAAACCCGGCGCGCAGCCAGCGCCCCGGCACCAGTCGCCCCGGTGCGCGGCGCATATAGGCGCGCCCGGCAACGGCGAAAACCATTCCCCCCATCGCGCCCAGTGCCAGCATATGCAGGTATCGGCCCAGAGAACCACCCGCCGCGAACAACAGCTCACCTCCCGCCAGTGCCATCCCCGCAGGCAGCCAAAGCCACGCCAGAAGCAAGAGCATCAGATCGCCCTGCCCTGACGCCGCCCGCATCGGCCAGCGCAGCATGCGCAAGATCTGCGCGCAGGCCGCCAGTATCGTTGCCACGCCCAGGATTTGCGGGCCTACACCCACGGCAGCGAAGACCGGCAGAGCCAGCACAGTAGAGTCTGCAAAGGCATTCGCCCAAGACCATGCCCGTCCACCATCGTCCCCTGCGCGGGCACGCAAGAACGCGGGCACAATGCGCCCTCCGACCACAGCGATCAGCGCACCGAAACCAAAGATCAACGTCGTCGCATCCGGTTCGTGGCCGCTCAGCAGCGCCGTTTCGGCGGCACACAGCGCAAGCGGCATCGACGCAATGGGCAAGCGTCGCCAACGCCGCGCGGCCCAGACCGCCTGAATAAGAATTGCCGCGAGCAACGCCGGATAAAGTAGCCCAAGCCAGCCCCAGCCTGCCGAATAGCCGATGCGCCCCGCGCACCATGCCGCGACCACGGCCTGCGTCAGCCCCGGCGTGAACCGTCGCCCCGTCCAATGCGTGGCGGCAGTCAGCAGATAGCCGCCAATTGCCGCGCCCCCCATGCCGAACATCAACTCATGGCGGTGCCATGCGACAGGGTCGGCAGGCCAGCCTCCCGGATCGAGCACCCAGACCAGCGGCACCACGGCTGCCCAAAGACCGGCCAGAGCAAACAAGCTCAGGTGGGGCACCCGCCAGGGGGCCGACAAGACCGTCATCCTCACCCCGTCCAGGCGCTCGCCCTAGGCGCGCCAAGCCCGAGCAGATCGACCGCCCGCGCCGCAATCTGGCGCGAGATGTCATCGACGCTTTCGGGCATCAGATACCACGCGGGCACCGGGGGCATCACCACCGCCCCCATTTCGGTCACCGAGGTCATGTTGCGCAGGTGCGCAAGCGTCAGCGGCGCCTCGCGCGCCAGCAGCACAATCCTGCGCCGCTCTTTCAGTTGCACCGAGGCCGCGCGGGTGAGCAGGTTGTCGTCCAGCCCCTGCGCGATGGCCGCGAGACTGCGCATCGAACAGGGCGCCACGATCATTCCGGCGACAGGCGCCGAGCCCGAGGCAATCGACGCCCCGATATCTCCGATCGGGTGATGGCGATCCACAAGGCTGCGCAGTTCCTCCTGCGCGGCAGGGCCGCATTCGGTGGCCAAGGTGCGCGCGGCTGCGGCGCTGGTCACCAGATCGATTTCCGCACCGAGCGCGCGCAGATGGCGCGCGACCCAAAGGCCAAGCGCCGCGCCGGACGCGCCGGATACTCCCAAGACGACGCGCGGTGCGCTCATGGCATTCCCTCCGGCAGATGGCGCGCGAGAATGTCCAGCGCGGCGGCCTCATCTTCGGGGGTCATGCGCATCACCGTGCCCCAGTCGCGCGTGGTCTCGGGGCCGATCTTGTTCGTCGCATCGATCCCCATCTTTCCGGCAAGGCCCGGCTGAGGAGACGCGAAATCGAGGTAATCCATGGGCGTGTCATTGAGGATCATCACATCGCGCGACGGATCCATGCGCGTCGCAAGCGCCCAGGCGATGTCGTCCCAGTTCGAGGGGTCCAGATCATCATCCACGACGATGATCGCCTTGGTATAGCTGAACTGCGGAAGCATCCCCCAAAGCGCCATCATCACGCGCCGCGCCTGCCCCGGATAGCGCTTGTCGATGCTGACGACCGCCATCCGGTAGGAACAGGCGGCAGGCGGCAGCCACAGATCGCGTATCTCGGGGATCTGGGCGCGGATCGTTGGCAGGGCGAGCTTGTTGAAGACCTCACCGATGATCGCGGGTTCATCCGGCGGGCGGCCGGTATAGGTGGACAGGTAAAGTGCATCCGCGCGCCGCGTAACCGCGCTGACCTGCATCACCGGGAAGGGCTCGGCCGCGTTATAGTAGCCGGTGTGATCGCCGAACGGCCCCTCTGGCGCGGCTTCCGCGGGAGAGACCCAGCCCTCGATCACCATCTCGGCGTCGGCGGGAATCAGCAGCGGGACGGAGCGCGCGGGGGTCAGGCGTGGGCGCGCGCCCCCCAGAACACCGGAAAACCCAAGCTCCGAGACCGTTTCGGGCAGCGGCAGCGCGGCGGACAGAAGCAACCCCGGCGCGGCGCCAAGGACGATGGCAACGGGCATAGGCTCGCCCGCGCGGGCCCAACCGCGATGATGTGCGGCCCCGCCCCGATGCGCCAGCCAGCGCATGATCAGCCGGTCGCGCCCGATCACCTGCACCCGGTAAACCCCTGCGTTATAGCGCGACACGCTGTCTGCCTCGGTGCCATAGGGGCGTGTCAGCACCACAGGCCATGTGATCAGGGGGCCAGCATCGCCCGGCCAGTGCGTTTGAACGGGCAAGCCGCCAAGGTCGATCGCGCCGCCTTCCTCGACCACCTCCTGCACCGCCGGGTGCGAGACCATCTTGGGTCGCGTTGCCAGTGCCGCACGCAGCATCGGCCAGCGCGAAAGCGCATCGCGCATCCCTTCTGGCGGGGTCGGTGCGCGCAGCGCCGCCAGGAACTCGCCGAGATCGGGCAGGCTCTCGGCACTTACGCCAAGCCCCGCGGCGACCCGATCTGTCGTGCCAAAGAGATTGGTGACCACCGGAATGCCCGAGACCCGCCCATCCGCCAGCACCGGCGTATCGAAGCGAAGCGCCGGGCCGCCGCGTTCCAGCGCGGCGCGATGAACGGCGGTCATGCGATGGCGCACCGAAACCGGCTCAGAGATCGTCGCAAGCTGGTTCTGGGCCGCGCACCAATCGAGAAAATCGCGCAGCGTGCGGAAGGCGGGAAGTTGGCGCATCTTGTATCCGTTCCTGTTCCAAGCGGCATAGCAGCGCGTCGATGCGGGCAACTTGAGAATGGTCAAGTCGCCCCGAGTCGCGGCGCGCTATTAACGCCCCAGACCGGCACAGACCGGTGCCAGACCATCAGGACCACCCCTTGTCGCAGCCCCTCGACGACATCCCGATCTTTCCGCGCCTTCCGGCGCGCTTCCTGCGTGTGGCCCCGCTGGCCCCCGTCGCCCTCGCGCTGAACCGCTTTGCGCGGCGCGTGGCGCGCACTCACCCTTCCATGTTTCGCCGCATGGGCAACTATGCCCATGCGCGCTTCGAGATCGATCCGACAGACCTACCCTTCGTCATCGTGATCGAGCCACGTGGCGGCGCTCCCCTTGTCGCGCTGTCACGTCAGCCCAAGCCCTGCGATGCACGCATCGCAGGGCCTTTGGCGGCCCTGCTGGGAATGGTCCACGGCGCCTATGACGGGGATGCACTGTTCTTTTCGCGCGATCTGACCGTCGAGGGCGATACCTCGGCCGTTCTGGCGCTGCGCAATGCGATCGACGCGGCGGAGCTGGATCTGGGCGCGGAACTGGCCGAGGCGCTTGGCCCTGCATCGGGCCTCGTGCGCAGACTGACCGAATTCGGCGAGCGGCGCACCGGCGTTGCCCTGAGCCGACACGAGGAGATCGAGACTTGGTAATGGAAATCGTCTGCCCGGCGGGCACCCCGGCGGCGCTGCGCGCGGCGGTCAAGGCGGGGGCGCATACCGTTTATTGTGGCTTTGCCGACGAGACCAACGCCCGCAACTTCCCTGGGCTGAACTTCGACCGCGACGAGATGCGCGACAGCATCGCATTCGCCCATGATCACGGCGCCAAGGTTCTGATCGCCATCAACACCTATCCGCGCGCCGGGGACGAGGCGCTGTGGCATCGCGCCGTCGCCGATGCCGCGAAATGCCGTGCCGATGCCGTCATTCTGGCCGATATCGGCCTGCTGGCCTTCGCGCACCAGAACTTCCCCGAGTTGCGCCGCCATCTTTCGGTGCAGGCCGCTGCCGCGAACGCCGACATCGTCAATTTCTACGGCCGCACCTTCGGGGTAAAGCGCGTCGTACTGCCGCGCGTCCTGACTGTGCCCGAGATCGCAGCGATCAATGCCGAGACCGAGGTGGAGACCGAAGTCTTTGTCTTCGGCGGCCTGTGCGTCATGGCCGAGGGGCGCTGTTCGCTGTCATCCTACGCGACGGGCAAGTCGCCCAACATGAACGGCGTCTGCTCGCCCGCAAGCCATGTGGAATACCACGAACAAGACGGGCAACTGGATGCGCGCCTTGGCGGCTACACGATCCACCGCGTCGGCAAGGGCGAACCCGCCCCCTACCCGACCCTGTGCAAGGGGTGCTTCAGCGCGGGCAGCAAGACCGGCCACCTCTTCGAAGACCCGGTCAGCCTGAACGCCGAGGCGCTGATGCCGCAGCTTCAGAAAGCGGGCGTCACCGCGCTCAAGATCGAGGGGCGGCAACGCTCGGTGTCCTATGTCTCGCAGGTGGTGCGCAACTTCCGCGCCGCGGTGGACGCGCTCGACGCGGGGCGCGCCATGCCCGAGGGGATGCTGGTGCGCCTGTCCGAGGGGCAGGCCAACACCACCGGCGCCTATCGCAAGACCTGGAGATGACTATGGAACTGACCGTCGGTGCCGTGCAGTTTTTCTGGAAGCCGGAATTCTGGGCGCAGTTTCACGCCGATCTCGCCGATGCTCCGGTGGACCGGGTGGTTCTGGGCGAGCTTGTCTGCTCGAAACGCCTGCCCTTCTACCAGGATCTGATCCCCGAGGCCGTGGCGACGTTGCAGGCTGCGGGCAAAGAGGTTGTGCTGACCAGCCTTGCTCTGATCACCCTGCGGCGCGAGCGCAAGCTGATGGCGGAACTGGCCGAGATGGGCGTCGAGATCGAGATCAACGACCTGACCGCGCTGGCCTATCTGCCCGAAGGCACGGCTTTCTCGGTCGGACCGCTCGTCAATGCCTATAACGAGGGCACGCTCGCCTGGCTTGCCGCACGCGGTGCCACGCGGATCAGCCTGCCGCCCGAATTGCCGCTTGGCTCGATCCGGGTGCTTGCACAGGCGGCCAAGGCGCTTGGTGTTCAGATCGAGGTCTGGGGCCACGGACGGCTGCCGCTGGCGATCTCGGGGCGCTGCTACCACTCGCGCCTCTACGGGCGGCCCAAGGACAATTGCCAATATGCCTGCGAGGAAGACCCCGATGGCCGCCCGGTCGAGACGCTCGACCAGCAGCCCTTTCTGGCGATCAACGGGGTGCAGACGCTCTCGGACACGCATGCCTGCACACTGAACCAGATCGACGCATTGCGCGACGCAGGTGTCGCAGCCCTGCGGCTCTCGCCGCAGTCGCAGCGATTCGCCGATCTGTGCCGAATCTACCGGGCGATGCTGGAGGGCTCTGTCGCGCCCGAGGCCGCGATCGCGCAACTTACCGCGCTGACACCCGAGGTTCGGCTCAGCGACGGCTTCATCGACGGCGCGCGGGGCGTTGCCTGGTCAGTAGAATCGACCGCATAGCAAGCTTCACAAATTCCACGGATTTCTTGATGCCGCAAAGCGGCATGCAAATGACTTTGGTCAAGGTGCGGCAAACTTCACCTTGGTATCCACCGCCTGAACGAAGCGAACGCCTTGGGCCCCGGGCCAACAAAGCAATAGCCATGTCAGCGGTTTTACCTTTCTTGCCCCGCCAGACTGAAAGCGTCACCACGTTCTTTTCTTCCTCGAAGTCAATTCTGCTAATTGACGCAGATCAACGGAATCATCCGGACGTGATGCTAGGGACTTTGCTATGGTTCAGATAGCGTCACCTATTCAACCCGGAGCCCACAAGCCGATGACGTCCTCGCCTTCCCGGCGCGCGATCTTGCGCGGCAAGGTCAACGCCCGCCCGCACCCGCGCCCGATCGGCGCGCTTGCGCCGATGGCGTTCGAGGATGCCTGCTCCCAATGCGGTGATTGCGCACGCGCCTGCCCCGAAGAAATCATCCTGCGCGATGCCGAGGGCTTTCCCGTGCTCGACGCGCGCACTGGCGCCTGCACCTTCTGCGGGGCCTGCACCGAGGCCTGCGAAACCGGCGCGCTGATCGCGGGGCAGCCTTTCCCCTGGCGCGCCGCCGCCGAGCCCAACTGCCTTTCGCTCAACGGCGTGCAGTGCCGCGCCTGCGAGGACCAATGCGATGCAAGCGCGATCCGTTTCCGGCTGATGCCCGGCGGATCGGCGCAACCGCTGTTCGACGATGCCGCCTGCACCGGCTGCGGCGCCTGCGTGGCGCCCTGTCCTGCCGGGGCCATCGCCCTGCACCCCTTCAACCCGACGGAGCCTGCCCAATGCTGAATATTTGCGGATGCCTCGTCCAGACGGCCCCCGACCGGACCGCAAGCGTCATCGAGGCGCTCAACGCGACCGAAGGCAGCGAGGTCCATGCCCATGACAAGGGCCGGATCGTCGTGACCGTTGAGGACACCCAAACACGCCTCGCCTCTGATCTGATCATGGATATGCACCAGATCCCGGGCGTGATCGGCGTGACCCTCACCTACCACCATTTCGAAGCGCTCGAAGACGAAGCGCCTGCAACCCTTTCCTGATCCGGGAGACTGACCCATGACGCTCGACACCACGCGCCGCACCTTCCTCAAGGCCACCGCCGCCGCAGCGACCGCTTCGGCAGCCGGCATTCAGATGGCGACCCCGGCGGCCGCCGCTGACAACAACATCCGCTGGGACAAGGCCGCCTGCCGCTTCTGCGGCACGGGCTGCTCGGTTCTGGTAGGCGTCAAGGATGGCCGCGTCGTCGCCACCCAGGGCGACCCCGAGGCCCCGGTGAACCGCGGCCTGAACTGCATCAAGGGCTACTTCCTGTCCAAGATCATGTATGGTCAGGACCGCCTGACCACGCCGATGCTGCGCAAGACCAACGGCGTCTATGACAAGAACGGCGAATTCACCCCGGTTTCCTGGGACGAGGCCTTCGACATCATGGCCGAGAAGTGGAAAGCCACGCTCAAGGCCAAGGGTCCCGAGGCAATCGGCATGTTCGGCTCGGGCCAGTGGACGGTCTGGGAAGGCTATGCCGCCGCCAAGCTGATGAAGGCCGGTTTCCGCTCGAACAACATCGACCCGAACGCGCGTCACTGCATGGCCTCGGCCGTGGCCGGTTTCATGCGCACCTTCGGCATCGACGAACCGATGGGCTGCTATGACGACCTCGAGCACGCCGACACCTTCGTGCTCTGGGGCTCGAACATGGCCGAGATGCACCCGATCCTGTGGTCGCGCCTCACCGACACCCGCCTGACCAAGCCGGGCTGCCAGGTGCATGTGCTCTCGACCTTCGAGCACCGCTCGTTCGAACTGGCCGATAACGGCATCATCTTCGCGCCGCAGACGGACCTCGCGATCCTCAACTTCATCGCCAACTACATCATTGAAAACAATGCGGTGAACTGGGACTTCGTGAACAATCACGTCAACTTCGCAAAGACCCAGACGAATATCGGTTACGGCCTGCGCCCGACCCACAAGCTTGAAGAAGGCGTTGACCCGAAGACCACGGGCAAGATGGATGCGATCGACTTCGAGGCTTACAAGGCCATGGTCGCTGATTACACGCTTGACTACACCGCCGAGCTTTCGGGCGTGCCGAAGGAAAAGCTGCTCAAGTTGGCGCAGCAATATGCCGACCCGAACCGCAAGGTGATGTCGCTCTGGACGATGGGCTTCAACCAGCACGCGCGCGGCTCGTGGGTCAACTCGCTGATGTACAACGTGCACCTGCTGGTCGGTAAGATCTCGGAGCCGGGCAACTCGCCCTTCTCGCTGACCGGTCAGCCCTCGGCCTGCGGCACCGCGCGCGAAGTGGGTACCTTCGCCCACCGCCTGCCGGCCGACATGGTGGTGACCAACGAAGGTCACCGCAAGCTCACCGAGGAAATCTGGGGCCTGCCCGAAGGCACGATCCCGGAGAAGGTCGGCGCCCACGCCGTTCTGCAGAACCGCCTGCTGAAAGACGGCAAGATCAACGCCTACTGGGTGCAGTGCACCAACAACATGCAGGCCGCGCCGAACATGAACGAGGAAGGTTGGCCGGGCTATCGCAACCCGGAGAACTTCATCGTCGTGTCGGACCCCTACCCGACCATCACCGCGATGGCCGCCGACCTGATCCTGCCCACCGCGATGTGGGTCGAGAAGGAAGGCGCCTACGGCAACGCCGAGCGCCGCACCCAGTTCTGGCGCCAGCAGGTTGCCGCTCCGGGCGAGTCCAAGTCGGACGTCTGGCAGCTGGTCGAATTCTCGAAGCGCTTCACCACTGATGAGGTGTGGCCGGCCGAGCTGCTCGACAAGAAGCCCGAGCTGAAGGGTAAGACGCTTTACGAGCTGCTCTTCACCAACGGCGTGGTGGACAAGTATCCGCTCACCGACACCTATGCGGGCTTTGACAACGACGAATCCAAGGACTTCGGCTTCTACCTGCAAAAGGGCCTGTTCGAGGAATACGCGATCTTCGGGCGCGGCCACGGCCACGACCTTGCGGATTTCGACACCTACCACCAGGCGCGCGGTCTTCGCTGGCCCGTCGTCGGCGGCAAGGAAACGCTCTACCGCTTCCGCGAGGGTTATGACCCCTATGTGAAGGCAGGCGAGGGCGTGAAGTTCTACGGTCAGAAGGACGGCAAGGCCAAGATCATCTTCGCCCCCTACGAGCCGGCGGCCGAAAGCCCGGACGAAGAGTACAACTTGTGGCTCTCGACCGGTCGTGTGCTTGAGCACTGGCACTCGGGGTCGATGACCCGCCGTGTGCCGGAACTGCACCGCGCCTTCCCGTCTGCGGTCCTCTTCATGCACCCCGATGACGCCACCGAGCGCGGCCTCAAGCGGGGTCAGGAAGTCCGCGTGAGCACCCGTCGCGGCTCGATCGTGACCCGCGTCGAAACCCGCGGCCGGAACAAACCGCCGAAAGGCCTCGTGTTCATGCCCTGGTTCGACGAAAGCCAGCTGGTTAACCAGCTCACGCTCGACGCGACCTGCCCGATCTCGAAAGAGACCGACTACAAGAAGTGCGCCGTGAAGGTGGAACGGGCGTAACGCCCGTCCCTCCCAAGGAGACAAGTGATGCCCGCCGCCGCCAAAGCCAAACCGATCGACCGCCGTCGCTTCCTTCTGGATGCTGCGCGCGTTGCGGCCGGCTGCGCGGTGGCGGGCACGCTTTTGGGCGCCTATGCCGGACAGGCCCGCGCCCTTCCGGCCGAGGCCCTGCGCCCGCCGGGTGCGCTGCCCGAGGGCGATTTCCTCGCCGCCTGCATTCGCTGCGGGCTGTGCGTGCGCGACTGCCCTTATGACACACTAACACTGGCCGAACTGGGCGAAGGCCCGGCCACCGGCACCCCGTTCTTTACCGCCCGCGACATCCCCTGCGAGATGTGCGAGGACATCCCCTGCGTGAAAGCCTGCCCAACGGGCGCGCTCGACCCCGCGCTGGACGATATTGGCGACGCCAACATGGGCATTGCGGTTCTGGTGGACCGCGAGAACTGCCTCAACGCGCTCGGTCTGCGCTGCGACGTCTGCTACCGCGTGTGCCCCGTCATCGACGAGGCGATCACGCTCGAACTCACGCATAACGAGCGTTCGGGCCACCACGCGATGTTCATGCCGACCGTCCATGCCGAATACTGCACCGGCTGCGGCAAATGCGAGAAATCCTGTGTGCTCCCCGAGGCGGCCATCAAAGTGCTGCCCGAACGTTTGGCCCGCGGCAAACTGGGCGAGCATTACCGCCTTGGCTGGGAAGAAATGCAGGAGAAGGGCGGCCCGGTGGTTGAAGGCATCATCGACCTGCCCGACCGCCTGCCCGGCCCCGGCACAGACAACCTGGCCGCTCCGGGTGGTTTCGAGCCCGCCTTCAAGATCCCAGGGGCGAGCGAATGAGCGAGAAGACCAAACTACCGATCGGCGCCGAAGCCGTTGCCACCAAGGGCTGGATCGGTGCGCATAAGTGGCTGCTGCTGCGCCGACTGTCGCAGGCGTTTTTCCTGGGTCTGTTCCTGATCGGCCCCTGGTTCGGGCTGTGGATCGTCAAGGGCAACCTGGCCGGTTCGCTGACCCTTGAGACGCTGCCGCTGACCGACCCGCTCGTTTTGCTGCAAAGCATCGTTGCCCGGCACTGGCCCGAGATGACGGCGATCCTTGGCGCGCTGATCGTGCTGGCCGTCTATGCGCTGATCGGCGGACGGGTCTATTGCTCGTGGGTCTGTCCGATCAACCCGGTCACCGATGGCGCGTACTGGCTGCACAACAAGCTTGGCGTGCCGAAAGGCTGGCAGCCGAAGAAATCGACGCGTTACTGGTTGCTTGCGATGCTGCTGATCGTCTCGGCGGCAACCGGCACCGTCGCGTGGGAGTTCGTCAACCCGATCACCATGCTTCAGCGCGGACTGGTCTTCGGGATGGGCTTTGGCTGGACACTCGTCCTCGGGATCTTCCTGTTCGACCTGTTCGTCTCGCGCCGCGGCTGGTGCAGCCACCTCTGCCCGGTCGGCGCCTTCTACGGCCTTGTCGGCAACAAGGCGCTGCTGCGTGTCTCGGCCACGAACCGCGCTGCCTGCGACGATTGCATGGATTGCTTCGCCGTCTGCCCCGAAATGCATGTCATCACCCCCGCCCTGCGCGGCAAGACAGAGGACACCCCTCTGATCCTGTCGCCCGACTGCACCAATTGCGGTCGTTGCATCGACGTCTGTTCGGTCGATGTCTTCCGCTTCACCAACCGCTTCGACAAGGCCCCCGCTCCGGGCCGCGACGAGGCAGCCCGCAAATCCCCGGCACAGCAAACGCGTGCCGCCTGAGATCCTACGGAGACCAAGCCATGAAAAACGCCACTCTCTTCAGCGCCATCGCCGCGGCCTCGCTCGGGTTCGCCGCCAGTTTCGCGCTTGCCCAGTCCGCGGGAACCTCCTCGGGCACGGTGACCTCGCTGCGCGGCGCCCAGCCTGATCAGGACATCGGGCTTGCCCCGGTCTATCATCAGTCAGAGGGCCGTCAGGACCGCAATTACCGCCTGCAGCCGCCGATCATCCCGCACACGATCGACAAGTATCAGATCGATGTGAAGGCCAACGAATGTCTGGCCTGCCACGACTGGAAGAATGCGGCTGATCGCGCTGCTCCCACCTTGTCGATGACGCACTACGTCAGCCGTGACGGCGCGCAGACCGATAACGTTGCGCCGCGCCGCTGGTTCTGCAACCAGTGCCACGTTCCGCAGGTCAACGCCCCCGAGTTGGTCCAGAACACCTTCCAGAGCTCCGACAAGTAAGGCCGAGGCGAGAGGAACAAGAACATGTCCAACACCAATCCTTCCGCCCGCCCGGGCCTCATCCGGCGCATGTGGCGCTTTTTCTGGAGCCCGGCCGGCGCCATCTCGCTTGGCGTGCTGCTGATCGTCGGCTTCCTGACGGGTATTCTGTTCTGGGGCGGCTTCCACACCGCACTCGAAATGACCAACAACGAGAAGTTCTGCACCAGCTGCCACGAGATGCGTGACAACGCCTTCGCGGAGTATCAGGGCTCGGTTCACCAGAACAACAGCTCGGGCGTGCGCGCCACCTGCCCCGATTGCCACGTTCCGAAGGACTGGGGCCCGAAGATGATCCGCAAGATCAAGGCCACGAAGGAGCTGTACGGGCACTTCGTCACCAAGTCGATCTGGACGCGCGAGAAGTTCGAGGAGAACCGCCTTCATCTCGCCAGCAACGAGTGGGAACGCATGAAGCGATCCGACTCCAAGGAATGCCGGAACTGCCACAGCTTCGAGTTCATGGACTTCACGCTCCAGGAAAACCGCGCGGCGACGAACCACCAGAAGGCGCTGGATGAGGGCAAGACCTGCATCGACTGCCATCAGGGCATCGCGCATGAACTGCCGGCGGGTTACCTCGAAAGCTATCGCGAAGTCGTCAAGAAGCTGGAGGCCGAAGGGGCCATCCCGCCGCAGACGCCGAACAACGGCAAGGATGTCGCGACCAATATCCAACAGACGAACTGAAGGTTTGCAGGCAATGAGACTCGCATCCGTTCTGGCGACGGGCCGGGGTGAGACCAATCGCCTGCTCTCCGACCTCGCAGCCCGCGCCTCGCAGCGCGGGCTGCGCGTCGTCGGGACGGTCCAGGTGAATCACGACCCGACCGACGGCAAGCATTGCGACATGGACGTCCGCGTCCTGCCCGACGGCCCCGTGCTACGCATCTCGCAGTCGCTTGGCACACAGTCGCGGGGCTGTCGCCTCGACCCATCTGCGCTTGAGCAAGCCGTGCGCCTGACCGAAGGCGCGCTGGAAAGCGGCGCCGATCTGATGATCGTCAACAAGTTCGGCAAACACGAAGCCGAGGGCCGCGGGTTTCGCGAGCTGATCGGCAGCGCATTGATGCGCGGCATTCCCGTGATCGTCGGCCTGAACGGGTTGAACATCGACGCATTCGCAGATTTCGCGGGCGCATTCGCGGAGCGCCTCGACCCGACCGGCGACGCCATCGCCGCGTGGCTGGATGCCGACTGCCCCGAGCAGCCCGCACGCCGCGCGGTCTGAATCTCAACCCAACTCGCGCACGGCGAAGTCGATCAGTGCCCGCACTTTGCGCGGCAGAACCGGCCCATCAAGATAGATCGCATTGAGCGGGCGGCGCGGGGATTCATAGCCCGGCAGCAAGGCCACCAGGCGTCCCTGCGCCAGATCGTCCGCGAGAACGAAATCGGGGCAAAAGGCGATGCCACAACCCGCCAGCGCCAGATCGCGCGCCGCGCGCGCACTGTTCACCAGAAAGCGCCCCTTGACCTCGACCGGGACAACCTGGCCAGCATCGAGAAGCTCCCACCGGGATGCAGCCGCGCGGTTCGTGTCGAGGATACAGGCGTGATTGGTCAGATCGGCGGGGTGTTCGGGGGCACCGTTGCGCGCCAGATAGTCGGGCGAGGCGACAATACGGCTGCACACCTCGCCCAGTTTGCGCGCCCGCAGGGCCGAAACACGCGGCACACCAATCCGGAAGGCAAGGTCGATCCCCTCGGTCGCCAGATCAACAAAGCGATCGCTCAGGCGCAGATCGATGGTCAGATCGGGATGGGGTTCGGCAAAGCGGCGCAGCATATCTTGCACAAAGACCTCGCCGAAGGTCACCGGCGCCGAGACGCGCAATACGCCGCTTAGCCCCCGCCCCTCTTCACCCAGTCCCGCGACCAGATCGTCAAGCTCATCGAGCAGAACGGGCGCGCGGGCCAGCAGATCCTCCCCCGCCGGGGTCAGCCCCACCTTGCGCGTCGTGCGCTGCAACAGCCGCACGCCAAGGCGCAGCTCAAGCTCGGCCACATATTTCGAGGTCAACCGGTTCGACACGCCCAACCGCTCGGCCGCCGCGGTGAACGACCCGGTCTGAGCGGTTGCGACAAAAGCCCTGATCCCTTCGAGTAGATCCATACGACACCAATTAAGAACAAAATGGCGATAGTCATTCGCTATCATCGCCATTTTGTTGTCGAACGCAATGACGCATCTTCCGCTCATGACGAATGACACCCCCGGCAAGCCGGGGCGACAAAAGGAAGAGCACATGAACATCGCAATCATTGGAACCGGAAACATCGGCGCGGGTCTCGCGCGGGTGTTTGGCAAAACGAAACATGGCGTCGTGGTCGCGGACCGCGAGGGCGGCCAGTCCGCTGCCGACAAGCTCAAGGCCGAGGGCGTGCGCGTTCAGGCCACCGACGTGGCAACCGCCATCAAATCGGCCGAAACGGTGATCCTGGCCACGCCCTACGGCGCCTCGGCCACGATCGTGGCGGAAGCGGACCTGAACGGCAAGATCGTCGTCGATCTGTCGAACCCGGTGACCGAGGATTTCTCGGCACTGCAACTGGGCCACACCACTTCGGCCGCCGAAGAGATCGCCCGCCTCGCGCCCGGCGCGAAAGTGGTCAAGGCCTTCAACACGGTCTTCGCGCAGCATTACGCAGGCGATCTGAAGATCGGTGGCGCACCGATCCAGACATTCGTCGCCAGCGACGACGCCGAGGCGAAAGCAACCGTCACCACTCTCGCGACCGATGCGGGCTTTGAGGTCCGCGACGCGGGCGGGCTGAGCAACGCCCGCTACCTCGAGCCGCTCGGCTACATGAACATCCAGTTCGGCTACATGCTCGGTCAAGGCGCCGGCATTGCTCCGAAATGGGTCGGCTAATTCAGGACAGGAAACAGACCAATGATCGACCTCAAACTTGCCCCCTACGCCGTATTGCTGCTGCGCGTCACGACCGGCGCCCTTTTCCTTTACCACGGGCTTGTGAAGCTTTTCGTTTTCACCCCTGCGGGCACCGCCGGCTACTTTGAATCCATCGGCCTTCCCGGCGCGCTAGGCTATCTGACCATGCTTGCCGAGATCGGCGGCGGCCTTGCGCTGATCCTTGGCCTCGCCGCCCGCTACGTCTCGGCCGCGCTGGTGCCGGTGCTGCTTGGTGCGGCCTTCGTTGCCCACTTCGGCAATGGGTTTGGCTGGAGCAACCCCGGCGGCGGTTGGGAATATCCCGCGATGTGGGCGCTGGTTCAGGCCACGCTTGCCTTGCTGGGGGATGGCGCCCACGCCCTTTACCCGCTGCGCCGTCGCTGAGACAATACGCCCGCCGCATCCCCTGCGGCGGGCCAACCGCCAGGAGGAACAGAAGATGAGCGTTGCACAGAAACTTCAGGCCCTGAAAGACAGCCTCAAGGCCTCGGACCGGATGCCGGTCGTCTTTCTTGGCCACGGCAGCCCGATGAACGCGATCGAGGATAACGATTACGCCCGCAGTTGGGCCGCCCTTGGTCGCAGCCTACCGCGCCCGCAGGCGATCCTTGTCGTCTCGGCGCATTGGATGACCCATGGCACGACGCTGGTCGATGTCTCGACGATGCCGCGCACGATCCACGATTTCTACGGCTTCCCGCCCGAGCTTTATGCCCAGAGCTACCCGGCCGAGGGCAGCCCGGAGGTCGCGAAAGAAGTGATCTCGCTACTGGCCAGCCACCATGCCGAGGGCGATGACCGATGGGGCCTAGATCACGGCGCATGGTCTGTCCTTGCGCGCCTCTACCCCGAGGCCGACGTGCCGGTGTTCCAGCTGTCGATCGACATGACCAAGGACATGGACTGGCACCTCTCGATCGGCAAGACCCTGTCAGAGTTGCGCAACCGGGGCGTTCTGATCCTTGGCTCGGGCAATGTGGTGCATAACCTGCGCACCATGCGGTGGGGCGGCTCGCCCTATGACTGGGCGCAGGAGTTCGACGCCCATTTCGCCAATCGTCTAGGTGAACGTGACATGGCCGCACTGGCCGACCGTCAGGGCCTTGGCCCGCTGTTGCAGATGGCGCATCCCTCGCTGGATCACTACCTGCCCGCGCTGACGATTGCGGGGGCCTCGGACGAGCGCGACCAGCTAATCTTCATGAACGAAAGCATCGATATCGCCTCGGTCTCGATGCGCAGCTTCGTGTTTTACTGAGCAACCGGCAGGCGGCGCTTACAGCCCAAGTGCCGCCTCAACCGCCGCGATCTGCGCCGGGATATCCAGAGCGACCTCGCTGGTATTCTGCAAGCGGCGATCCTCCAGCGTCTCGGCCGCATGGCGCGAGGACCAGTCCATGATTACCGCATCGCGCAAATGCAGCAGCGCGGCCAGCTGCGGCAGGTGCAGCCGCACCATCGAGGTCAGCCATTTGCTGACCGCCCAGTTCGGGTGGGCAAGTTCGATGGCGAAGCGGTCCAGAAGCGGCACGATATCGGCGGCGCGATAGAGAGTTTCATCCGTGACCCACCGGTTCGTCGTGAACAGCCGAAGCGGGCGGCCATAGCCATCCACGCTGATCGCGCCGATATGGATGAAGCGCGCGGCCTCGTCCTCGGTGATCACCGCGCCCGAGAAGGCCCAGGGCTTCAGCCCCGGCGCGAGCCCCGCAGGCCGCACGAACAGGTGGAAGTGACCATTCTCGCCATCGGCCATCTCTTCGGGCGTGTGCGAGTGGTAGAAGTAGTGGCTGTGGGTCTCGGAGTCGAAGATGTCGCCCTTGGGATAGCGCTCCCATATGACGAAATCGCCCTGGCCGCGCAGCACCTCGGAAATCACGCTCATGCCAGATTTCTGCAACGCGTGCTCGCATTCCAGAACGGTCGCGGCGGCGTCATGCATGTCTTCAAGACGTTCGACCGGCAGCGCGGTCAGATCCAGCGGCGCCAGTCGCCGTGACAGCGGCTTGTCGGGGGTTGCTCGGTGATCCGCCATGTCTCCTCCCGTGTCGGGCCGCGCCGGTGGCGCGACCCCGCTGTGCATGGCGCTGACCGCTCAGAGCGGCGGCAGGCCAAGCTGTTCGCGCACCGCCGGCTCGCGGCTGGTCTTGAGGCCGATGGCACGGCCCTCTTCCACCGCAACCTCGGCCGGAACGCCTTTCGAGGCCCGATACAGCGCCCACATCGCGCCTACGCGGTTGGCAGATTCGCAATGCACGAGCATCGGGTAGTTCGCCGGATTTTCGACGATAGCGGCGAATTCGGCAACCTGTTCGGCGGTCGGGGCCTTGGTCGGCACCTGGATGCCGATGAAGGTCATGCCCGCCTTCTCGATCATCGGCTGCTCGGTGTCGGCACCCTCTTCCGAGGTGTTCAGGCTGACGATGGTCTTGAAGCCCATCCCGGCCAGCATCCCGATCCCCGAGGGGTCGATCAGACCGCCCGTCCCCACATAGGGCGTGGCACGCGTGTAGTTGGAAACGATATTGGGCATCTCGTTGCCATAGACCGCCTGCGGATACTTGGTCGTCGTATCATAGGGGCCCGAGGGCATCGCGGCGGCCTCGGCCGAGGTGGCCGGGGCCGGTGCGGCGGCGGGCGCGCAGGGGTTCGCGGGCTTCATCGCCGGAGCGCAGGGGTTGGCGGGTGCCATCGCGGGCGCACAGGGGTTGGTGCCCTGAGCGCGGCTCATGGCCGGAACGGCGGAACCAACGGCCAGCGCGGCCACCGGCACCAGCGCCGCACGAAGCAGGCTCTTGCGGGTCTTGGTCTTCATGGAACGATCTCCTCCCTAGGATCTTCAGATTTTCATCGCATGGCCCGAGGCCGACATAGGCTCTTCTCCCGCAGGGGTGCAGACCTCCTCTGCGGTCAGCGGGCCACCACGCGCGCGTTCGAGCAGCGAGCCGACGGCGAACCCGGCAAGGGCAAACACCCCCAGGATCACCAGCACCGCCCATTCGGGAATGCCCAGCAGATCCGGCAGGCGCTGTGCGTCGGGGCCTTTGCCCGCAAAGTAGAAATCCTGCAACGGCTCATAGACGAAGGCGAAGGCGGCCGTGCCGCCAATCATGCCGATGGTGAAGACCACCGCGTCGATCCGGCCCGACGAAATCCCGACCAGCGAGGTGCCGGGGCAATAGCCGCCAAGCGCGAAGCCGCCACCGATCAGCAGACCGCCCACCAGGATCGCCCAGAAGAAAAGCGTGGGCACAAAGACCGCGTTGTCGGCGATGATCCCGCCCATCCGCAGCAGGTACAGGCCCACCGCGCAGACCAGAACGGCGGTGAACATCACCTTGAACACCGAGAAGTCCCGCAACGAGAACTGCGCCGTCAGTTTGCGCGGGCTGCCAAAGCCCGCCGCCTCCAGCGCGTAGCCGAACAGAACGCCCGAGATCAGGCCGCTTGCGATGCCGTAGTCATAAAGCGGAAAGCTCATTGCCAGGCCCTCCGGAAGACGGCGCTGACAAGGAAGCCCGCCGCGAAGAACCCGATCAGGAAGACGAAGCCCGCGACCGCAAGCGTCGCGCCGCCCGACAGGCCAAGGCCGCTGGTGCAGCCGCGCGCAAGCCGCGCGCCAAAGCCCACAAGCGCGCCACCGATCAGGGCATAGACCATACGTTCGCCACGCCCGATGCTCGGACCGCGCTCAACCTGAACACTGATACGGCCAGCATTGCGGCTACCCAGATAGGCGCCGATCAGAACGCCAATCGCTTCCCAGGTAATCCACGACACGAGCGGCTTGCCCGCCTGGATGAAGGGCCCGAAATAGGCGTTTGTCGCGGTCGCCTCGGGGGCGACCCACGCGCTGGTCTGCGCGGCAAAACGGGTGATGAAGCCCGAGGCCCCAAGCCCGTTTCCAGTAATGACGAATGTCAGCAGCAGGGCCAGACCCAGTGCGACACCCGCAGCGACGGGCGACCAAAATGGCTGTGGTTTCTCGATCATGCGCCTCCCCCAGACATGAATTCATATTCGAATTCGATGATATTAGTGTTTCGGGAAAGATCAATGCCTTTGACGGAGGCGCGCGCGGCACAACGAAAAAGGCCCGCACAGATGCGCGGGCCTTTCTGGTCATTTTCCGAAGTGCTTTAGGCAACGCGAAGGCGCTTTTCCACCGCCCGCAACCCCGCCGTCAGCAGAAGCGCCAGCAAAGCGTAAAGAACCGCGCTATACATGTATGTCTCCAGCGAGTAGCCGCGCGCAAAGACCGAGCGGGTCTGCCCCATCAGGTCCATGACCGTGATCGTCGAAACCAGCGCCGAGCCTTTCATCAGCAAGATCAACTCGTTCCCATAGGCCGGCCAGGCCACCCGGAAGGCCTGCGGCAACAGGATCCGGCGCATCGCCATGCCGCGCGACATGCCACAGCTGAGCGCGGCCTCAAGTTGCCCCGGAGGCAGCGTTCCGATCCCACCGCGCAGAATCTCGGCGATATAGGCCGAGGTGTTGATGGTCAGCACGGCAAGCCCCACCGCCCACCCGCTTTTGAAGAATGGCCACAGGATGCCCAGCTTCTCCGGCCCAAGGCTGCCAAGGCCGTAATAGACGATCCAGAGCTGCACGAGCAGCGGCGTGCCCCGAAAAACGTAAGACCACGCCCACGCCGCCGTGCGCAGTGCGCGCTGCCGCGACACGCGCGCCACGGCCACCAGCGTGCCGATGCTCAGGCCGAGCGCCGAGGACAGCAGCAGCAATTCGAGCGTCACGAGGAAGCCGTCGATGTAGCGCGGGCAATAGGCGGCAAACCCCTCGGGCGTCACGCCCTGCGCGGCATAGCAGACCCCGTCCGAGATCGCGTATTTCAGATCCTGATACAGGCTCATCGCGCCATCCCCCGGTTCGCCCGCGCCTCGAAGGAGGCGCGCATCTTGTCCGAAATCGCCGTCAGCAGCAGATAGATCGCCCCCGCCGCCAGCAGGAACATCAACGGCTGACGGGTGACCTCACCCGCGACCTTGGCGACGCGCAAAAGCTCGTCGATGGCCAGAACGGCGGCCAGCGAGGTGTCCTTGAGCATCACGAGCCACAGGTTCCCCAAGCCCGGCAGCGCGATGCGCCACAACTGCGGCAGGCGGATGCGGTAGAAGATCTGCCAGCGGCTGAGGCCGACCGAGTGGCCCGCCTCGATCTGGCCATTGGGCACGGCAAGCCAGGCGCCGCGGATCACCTCGCAGCCATAGGCCGCGAAGATCGCCGACAGGCCGCCCACGGCGGCGGCGAACTTGGGCACCTCGATGCCCCCCTCAAGGCCCAGCAGCGCCGCACCGGCGGCAACCGCCTTTTCGGTGCCGAAGAAGGCCAGAAGCAGGATCAGGAACTCGGGCACGCCGCGGATGAACAGCGTATAGCCCTGCGCCAGCCAGCGCAGCGGCGCGAAGCGCGACAGCTTGGCCAGCGCCAGAACCATCCCGAAGGTCAGGCCGATGGCCAGCGAAACCACGGCGAGTTGCACCGTCAGGGCCGCGCCGCGCAACAGATCGTCGCCCCAGCCCTCGGCGCCGAAACCCAAGAGTTCCATTATCTTGCCTCCCCCGGAAAGCGGCGGGCCGCGCGGGCCCGCACGCATTCGGCCTTAGTGGATGTCGGTGCCGAAATAGCCGGTCGAGATCTGGCCATAGGTACCGTCCGCCACGATGCCCTCCAGCGCCACGTTCAACGCGTCGCGCAGCTCGGCGTCGTCCTTGCGCACGGCGATGCCGATCTGATCGCCGATGTCGATGCGGTCACCGACGACTTCGAAATCGGGGTGGTCCTTGAGCCAGTCGAGCGCCGGGAAGTAATCCGACACGATGCTGTCGATCCGGCCGGCCTCAAGGTCGGTGAACGACGCGGTCAGCGTGTCGTAAAGGCGCAGATCACCGCGCGCGCCGACCTGTTCCTCGGCCCAGGACGACGAGATCGAGGCGCGCTGCGCACCAACCGCCTGCTGCGCGATTCCGTCAACCGTCAGCCCCGAGCCCTTCTTGGCCAGCAGCACAAGGTAGTTGCTGTAATAGGGGTTGGTGAAATCGACGGTCTGCTTGCGCTCTTCGGTGATCGACATCGAGGCGACGATCGCGTCGTATTTGTCGTTCACGAGACCCGGGATGATCCCGTCCCAGTCCATCGCGATGATCTCGCACTCACGCTCCATCTTGGCGCAGAGCGCCTTGGCGATATCAATGTCGAAGCCCACGACCTCGCCGTTTGCGTTGATCTCCGAGAAGGGCGGGAAGGCGCCCTCGGTGGCGATGCGCAGCGGTTCGGCAGCGGCGGGCGACGCGGCCAGAAGGGCCAGCGCGATAAGGGTCTTTGTCATTGGATTCTCCCTGGGTATTCCGGTCAGAGGACCTTGTTCAGAAACTGTTTGCAGGCGGCGGTCTGCGGATCGCCAAAGATCTGCTCGGGCGCGCCGCGCTCGCCGACCTTGCCTTTTTCGAGGAAGACGACCTCGGTCGAGACCTCGCGGGCAAAGCCCATCTCATGGGTCACGACCATCATCGTGCGCCCTTCCGAGGCCAGATCGCGCATCACCGCCAGAACCTCGCCCACCATTTCGGGGTCGAGGGCCGAGGTCGGCTCGTCGAACAGGATGATCTCGGGGTCGAGCGCCAAAGTCCGCGCGATCGCCACGCGCTGCTGCTGGCCGCCCGAAAGCTGGCTGGGGTAGTTGTCGACCTTGGCCGACAGGCCCACGCGGTCCAGCAGGTCCTTGGCGCGCTCGATGGCCTCGGCGCGGGCCATGCCACGCACGCGGATCGGCGCCTCGATGACGTTTTGCAGCACGGTCATGTGAGACCACAGGTTGAACTGCTGGAACACCATGCCCAGATGGGTGCGGATCTCGCGCAGTTCGCGTTCCGAGGTCACGCGGCGCTCGCCCCGCGACGGATCCGGGTCGGACAGTGGCATGCGCTTGCCATGCACGAAAACCTCGCCGCGCGTCGGGATCTCAAGCAGGTTGAGGCAGCGCAGGAAGGTCGATTTACCCGACCCCGAGGCCCCGATCAGCGAGATCACGTCATGCGTGCGCGCGGTCAGGCTGATGCCCTTGAGCACCTCGAGATTGCCGTAGGATTTGTGCAGATCGCGCACGTCGATGATGGCATCGGCGCTCATCTAGTCTCCCTTTCCCGTTGGGCGCCTCTCCCCCCGAGAAGCGCGACAAGGTCATCCCTTTGGGCAGCGCCCAAAAACACTTGCCAATTCGCGCATCGTGAATGTCGTTCTGACCGAAGTGATCAGTTCGATGCGCGAATGGCGTAGATTCCACCTGTGGTAGCGAGGGTGCGGCGATCAGGCCGCGCGCATAACCATCCCGAACAGATCACGCGGATCGTCCGGGTCCGCCAGCATGTCGAGCGGCGCGAAATAGTCGGTGCCCTTGATGCGGTCATGGACGTAGCGCAGCGCCGAGAAATCCTCGATCGCGAAGCCTACCGAGTCGAAGAGCGTGATCTGCTTGGCATCGCGACGCGCGGGCAGCTCGCCACGCATGACTTGCCATAGTTCGATCACCGGGTGGTCCTCCGGCAGCTGCTGGATCTCGCCCTCGATGCGGGTCTGCGGCGGGTATTCCACGAAGATATCCGAGCGCAGCAGGATATCCTTGTGCAACTCGGTCTTGCCGGGGCAGTCGCCGCCGATGGCGTTGATATGGACACCCGCGCCGACCATGTTGTCAGTCAGGATCGTGGCATATTGCTTGTCGGCGGTGCAGGTGGTGATCACCTGCGCACCCTCGACCGCCTCGTTGCCCGAGGCGCATTTCACCACCTCAAAGCCCTGCGCGATCAGGTTGCGCGCGGCCTTTTCGGTGGCCGCTGGGTCGATATCGTAAAGCCGCAGCCGGTTAATCCCGCAGATCGCGCGGAAGGCCAGCGCCTGGAATTCGCATTGCGCGCCGTTCCCGATCATCGCCATGACCTCGGCGCCCTTCGGCGCAAGGTATTTGCCGACCAGCGCCGAGGTGGCCGCCGTGCGCAGCGCGGTCAGCACCGTCATCTCGGTGAACAGGATCGGGTAGCCGTTGGCCACCGACGAGAGCACGCCGAAAGCGGTCACGGTCTGATAGCCTTCGCGCATGTTTTTCGGGTGGCCATTGACGTATTTGAAGCCGTAATTCTCGCTGTCGGCGGTCGGCATCAGCTCGATCACGCCATCTTGCGAATGCGAGGCCACGCGCGGCGTCTTGTCGAACTCGGGCCAGCGCTTGAAGTCTTCCTCGATATAGCCGGCAAGCTCGGCCATGAAGCGCTCGGGCCCGGTGGCATTCACAAGGCGCATCATGTTCTCGACGGAAACGAAGGGCACATAGGCCAGGTGCGAAGGGGTCGGTTTCATCAGTAGCTCCGGGTCATGCGGTCAAGAACGCGGCGGCCGAACAGGCTGGCCGTCAGGTCGCACATCAGTTTGGCGGTACGACCGCGTTCATCGAGGAAGGGGTTGAGTTCGACGAGGTCGAGCGAGGTCACGAGACCCGAGTCGCACAGCGTCTCCATGATCAGATGCGCCTCGCGGAAGGTGGCGCCGCCCGGCACGGTCGTGCCCACGGCGGGCGCGATGTCGGGGTCAAGAAAATCGACGTCAAAGCTGAGGTGCAGCATCCCGTTTGCGGCGCGCACACGCTCAAGGAAGGCGCGCAGCGGCGGCAGAACGCCGGTTTCGTCGATGGCGCGCATGTCATGCACCTCGATCCCGCTGCGCAGGATCAGCTCGTGCTCCGCCGGATCGACCGAGCGGATACCCATCATGCAGATGTTGCGCGGATCGACGGCGTGGCTCAGCGGCGGGTAGATCTCGAAGCCCGGCTCACCGGTGAAATAGGCCACGGGCGTGCCGTGCAGATTGCCGCTTTCGGTGGTGGCCAGCGTGTGCAGATCGGGGTGTGCATCAAGCCACAGGATGAACAGCGGCCGCCCCTGCCCCGCCGCATGGCGCGCAAGGCCCGCGACCGTGCCCGCAGCCATCGAGTGATCCCCGCCCATGAAGATCGGGAAGTCATGATCGCGCGCGGCATCGAAGGCGGCGCTGGCCAGAACCTCGATCCAGGCACGGGTCTCGGCCAGGTCATGAATAGCGGCATTGGCGTGGCTCAGCGCCTGTTGCGGGGCAATCGACAGATCCCCCAGATCACGCACGCTCCAGCCCAGATCGGCCAGAGTTTTGCCCAGGCCCGCGGTGCGCAGGCTGGCCGGTCCCATCAGGCACCCCGGCTGCGACGCGCCCGTCTGGATCGGCGCGCCGAGAATCGAACAGCTACGGCTCATCTTGTTCTCCCTTATGGCGAACAAGAATTCGTGAATCCGATGTAGAAACTGATTGCTAAATTGACCCGATTGACGTCTATTCTGCGCAAATTGAACACCGTCCAGGACAAGACGCGTAATGAGCACGCCCCTCTCCCCCACCGACCGCGCGATCATCGCCGCGCTGCGCAACGATGCGCGCATGTCGATCACCGAACTGGCGCATCGCGTCAGCATCTCGCGCACCACTGCCAAGGCCCGGCTTGAGGCGCTCGTGCGCGAAGGCCGCATCCGCCGCTTCACCGTCGAGACCGACACCGATGTCGAGGGTGAGGTGCGCGCAATTACCATGGTCGAGTTGCAAGGCAAGATGTCGCGCAACGTGATCCGTACCCTGACGCGCATCCCCGAGGTCGCCACCGTCTACGCCACGAACGGCGCCTGGGATCTGGTGGTCGAGATCAAGACCGACAGCCTCGTCAATTTCGACCGCGTCCTGCGTGAGATTCGCGAGGTGCCGGGCGTGCTGAACAGCGAAAGCTGCCTGCTGCTTGCGCATGTCACGAACTGAGCCGGCCCAGTTGCGAACCTCTGGAGGCCGCGCATGAAGCTCTTGCTGATCCACACCGGAGGCACGATCGGTATGGTGCCGGGCGCGCAGGGCCTGACGCCCCGGCCGGGGCTTGTCGAGGCCGCTATCGCCGCGCGTCTGCCCGAAAACATTCACCTGACCAGCCATGTCTTCGACCCGCTGCTCGACAGCGCCAATGTCGGCCCCGCCGACTGGAACCGGATGCTCGACCAGATCGACGCGCATGCCGCGATGCCGGTGATCGTGACGCATGGCACGGATACGATGTCCTTCACCGGCGCGGCCCTATCGCGGGCGCTGGTAGGATCGGGGCGGCGCGTGGTGCTCTGCGGCTCGATGGTGCCGCTGGCGCAGGGCGGCGATGCCGAGGGCAATCTTGACCTCGCGCTGCGCTCGGTTCTGCTACCGGGCGAAGGGGTGCATCTGGCGTTTTCCGGCCGTGTGCTTTCTGCGGCGGGACTGATCAAGCACGACAGCCACGCCTCGGACAGTTTCCGCAGCCAGCCGCAGGCGCCGCTACACCTGCCCGCGCGGCGGCGCTTTGGCGCGCAGCGTCTGGCGATCCTCAGCCTCTCGCCGGGGCTTCCGGCCGAGGCCCTGCGTGCGGCCTTGGGCACACTGGACGGTGCGGTGTTGCGTGTGTTCGGGGCGGGCACGGCGATGAGCGATCCTGCTCTGATAGGGGCGCTGTCTGAGGCCGTGCGGGCGGGCAAGCGTATCCGTGCGGTCAGCCAGTGCGAGGCCGGCGGGCTTGCCCCCGGCGCCTATGCCGCGGGTGCAGCCCTTTGGGCGGCGGGGGTCGAAAATGGCGGCACCGAAACGCCCGAGGCCGCCCTGATCGAACTGTGGCTGAATTGAAAAAGGGGGCCGAAGCCCCCCTTTCCTATCGGATCATCGCCTCAATTTCCTCGGCCGTGCCATAGCCAAGCTTGACGGCGGTCTCGATGACCTGCGCGCCCTCGGCCAGCGCGGTTTTGGCGACCTTGGCAGCCTTGCTGTAGCCGATATGCGGCACCAGCATCGTCGCCAGCACCAGCGAGTTTTCCAGCGCCCCCTCGCATTCGGCGATATTCGCCTCGATCCCCTTCACGCAACGCTCGGCCAGCGTGTCCATCGCATGCATCAGGATACGCATGCTTTGCAGCACGTTGAGCACGATCACCGGCTCGAAGGCGTTCAGCTGAAGCTGCCCGGCCTCGGCGGCCATGGTCACGGTCAGGTCGTTGCCGATCACTTGGAAGGCCACCTGGTTCACCACCTCGGGGATCACCGGATTGACCTTGCCCGGCATGATCGACGACCCCGCCTGTACCGCTGGCAGCCGGATCTCCATGAAGCCCGAGCGCGGCCCCGAGGACAGCAGCCGCAAGTCGTTGCAGATCTTGGAGAGTTTCACCGAGATGCGCTTGAGCACGCCCGAGAAGGTGACATAGGCGCCAGTGTCCGAGGAGGCCTCGATCAGGTCAGTGGCCAGTTTGGCCTCCAGCCCGGAGACGATGGCAAGCTCGCGCACGGCGGCCTCGGCATAGCCCTCGGGGGTGTTGACGCGGGTGCCGATCGCGGTGCCGCCGAGGTTGACCTCCAGCAGCAGGTGCGAAAGCCGCCCAATGATCTCGACATCCTCAAGGATCGTCGCGGCGAAGCCCGCGAACTCCTGGCCCAAGGTCATCGGCACGGCGTCCTGCAACTGGGTGCGGCCGATCTTGCGGATGTGGGCGAAGGCCTCGGCGCGTTCCTTGAAGGCCTCGACAAGGCGCAGTTGGGCTGCGCGGAAGTCGTCGCATTGCGACACAATCGCCAGACGCATGGCCGTGGGATAGACGTCGTTGGTGGATTGCGAGCGGTTCACATCGTCATTTGGGTGCAGATAGTCATACTCACCCGGAGCATGGCCCATCCGCATCAGGCCGAGGTTCGCGATGACCTCATTGGCGTTCATATTGGTCGAGGTGCCCGCCCCCCCCTGGATCATGTCCACGCGGAAGGCGTCGTGATAGCGGCCCGCGACGATATCGGCGCAAACCTCTTCGATCACCCGCGCCTTTTCGCCCGAAAGCACTCCAAGCGAGCGGTTCGCCCGTGCCGCGGCGGTCTTGACCCAGGCCAGTGACCGGATGAACTCGGGGAAGAGGTTCAGCTTGATCCCCGAAATCGGGAAGTTATCGATCGCCCGCTGCGTGTGGATGCCCCACAGGCAGGTGCTGGGCAGGGTGATCTGGCCGAGGTTGTCCTCTTCGATGCGCATCGCGTGATGCATGTCTTTCTCCTGTATCGCGCTGCACGGTGCAGCTTGGCGACACAAAAGCGTCACGCGGGCGCGCAAGTCCAATGCCGATGCCGCATGGCCCATGCAGGCCTTGCATCACCCCTGCGGGACCGAGGCGCGAAGGGCCTCCCACACGGCCTCAATCTTGGGGCCAAGCGGGTGGCGCGGGCGGAAGGCGCAGATTTCTAGCTCCATCGCCCAGTCCTTGTCATCGACCGGCGCGATCTGCTCGGCGCTCGCGGCATCCACCGTGCTTTGCGGCAGCCAGCCGACGCCGTAGCCCGCCACGATCACCTCTTTGAGCACATCCGACATGTCGCATTGCACGGTCACCTTGTAGCTGGGCCGGTGTGATGCGCGTTCCAGCACATGCTCAAAAAGCCGCGCGAAATAGGCGCGCTGCGAATAGGCGATCAGTGGAAAGGCGCGCTCGGGTGCGCCCGGAAAGCCGAAACGCTCGCGCGCCGCCGCGTCGCGCGTGGCATAGGGCAGGAAACGGTCGCGCCGCAGGGCAAGCCGTTCGTGACTGGCCAGCGCCTCATGCGTGGGCAGCGCGGGCGCGTCATGCGCGAATAGAATCTCGGCATCACCCGCGAGGTAGCGCGCGGTTACCTCGCTCGTGGTGCCGACGATGACCGAGAACGAGGTCTTGGTGCGCGGCCCGATGACCCCCAGAATGCGCTTGAACTCGGACCGGGCCAGCACGTTGGGCATGGCCAGGCGGATCTGGCTCATGGCGTCGAACTGACTGCCGCGGATCGAAGCGCGGGTTTCGAGCAGCCGCTCGACCGAGACCTGCGCGGTTTCGCGAAACTGCTCGCCCGCCTCGGTCAGGCGCACGGGCTGCGAGCCCTTCACAATCAGCCCCGTGCCCAGCCAGTGTTCGAGCGACTGGATACGGCGCGAGAACGCGGCCTGGCTGACATTTCGGAACTCGGCGGCGCGGGTGAAGTTGCGCAGCTCGGCAAGTGCGAGAAAATCTTCGAGCCAACCGATATCCATGGATGCCCCTTGGCGACTGTTCTGGCGACTATCTTAGCAAGTCGCGACAGCGGCGACAAAGAAAGACGCACCCCACCGCGAAGGCGGGATGCGGTCTGTCACTGCGATCACTCGGCGACGCAATCGGCGAAGTAATGCACCTGCCCGTCAGGGCCGACCTCTTGCACGAGGCCGTGGATATCCGTCTCGAAGCCCGGGCATTCGCGCGCGAATTCGCGGTTGAACTTGAGGTACTCGACGATCTTCTTGTTGAAGACCTCACCCGGAATGAGCAGCGGGATCCCCGGCGGATAGGGGGTCACGAGGCTGGTGGTGATGCGCCCTTCCAACTCGTCGATCGGCACGCGCTGCGTGGTGCGCCGTGCGATATGCGAGAACGCATCGCTCGGCTTCATCGCGGGGGTGTGGTCGCTCAGGTAGATGTCAGTCGACAGGATCGCGACGTCATACTTGGCATAAAGCGTGTGCACGTGATCGCACAGATCGCGCAGGCCCATCTGCTCGTAGCGTTTCTGGCTTGCGCAGAACTCGGGCATGACGCGCCACATCGGCTGGTTCTTGGCGTAGTCGTCCTTGAACTGCTGCAACGCCGCCAGAAGCGTGTTCCAGCGGCCCTTGGTGATGCCGATCGTGAACATGATGAAGAAGCTGTAAAGCCCGGTCTTTTCGACCACGACGCCATGTTCGGCCAGGTATTTGGTGACGATCGAGGCCGGGATACCGGTCTGCTCGAAGCGTCCGTCGAGGTTGAGACCGGGCGTGATGATCGTGGCCTTGATCGGGTCGAGCATGTTGAAGCCCGGCGCCATGTCGCCAAAGCCGTGCCAGCTATCCTCGCCATCGGCCAGTTGAACGCCGTCCTCGTCGGTGCGGCGCAGAACCCAGTCCTTGTTGCGCCCGATGCCTTCCTCTTCCAGCGCCTCGGGGCCCCAGACCTGGAACCACCAATCGTCCTCGCCGAATTCCTCATCGACCTTGCGCATCGCGCGGCGGAAATCGAGCGCCTCGAGGATGCTTTCCTCGACCAGCGCGGTGCCACCCGGCGGCTCCATCATCGCAGCGGCCACGTCGCAGCTTGCGATGATCGAATATTGCGGGCTCGTCGAGGTGTGCATCAGGTAGGATTCGTTGAACAGATGCCGGTCGAGCTTGGTGTCCTGGCTGTCCTGCACCAGAACGTGGCTGGCCTGGCTGATCCCCGCCAACAGCTTGTGGATCGACTGCGTCGCGTAGGTCACCGAATGCTTGGTGCGCCCACGCTTGCGGCCCATCGCGTGGTAGGTGCCGTAGAACGGGTGGAAGGCCGCGTGGGGCAGCCATGCCTCGTCGAAATGCAGGTTCTCGACATAGCCGTCGAGCATCCCCTTGATCACCTCGGTGTTGTAAAGCACCCCGTCATAGGTCGATTGCGTCAGCGTCATGATGCGCGGCTTAACTGTTTCGGCGTCGTAGCCTTCCAGCAACGGGTTGGCGCGGATCTTGGCCTTGATCGACTCGATCTCGAACTCGGCGTGCGGGATCGGGCCGATGATGCCGTAATGGTTGCGCGTCGGGCGCAGGAAGACCGGGATCGCACCGGTCATGATGATCGAATGCAGGATCGACTTGTGGCAGTTGCGGTCCACCACGACCACATCTCCGGGCGCGACGGTGTGGTGCCAGACCATCTTGTTCGAGGTCGAGGTGCCGTTCGTCACGAAGAAGCAATGATCGGCGTTGAAGATCCGCGCGGCGTTGCGCTCGGACGCACCGATGGCGCCGTTATGGTCCAGCAACTGGCCGAGTTCCTCGACCGCGTTGCACACATCGGCGCGCAGCATGTTTTCGCCGTAGAACTGGTGATACATCTGGCCGATCGGGCTTTTCAGGAAGGCCACGCCCCCCGAATGCCCCGGACAGTGCCAAGAATACGAGCCATCCTCGGCATAATCGAGAAGCGCGCGGAAGAACGGCGGCTGGATGCCCTCCAGATAGCCCTTCGCCTCGCGGATGATGTGCTTGGCGACGAAGTCGGGCGTATCCTCGAACATGTGGATGAAGCCATGCAACTCGCGCAGGATGTCGTTGGGCAGATGCCGCGCGGTCTTGGTTTCGCCGTGCACGTAGATCGGCACCTCGGCGTTCTTCCAGCGCACTTCCTCAATGAAGTCGCGCAGGCGGATGATCGCGGGGTCAAGCTCGGGTCCGGGGGTGAACTCTTCGTCATCGACCGAAAGCACGAAGGCCGAGGCGCGCGACTGCTGCTGCGCGAATTGCGAAAGATCGCCGTAGCTGGTCACCCCCAGCACTTCGAACCCTTCGTTCTCAATGGCTTCCGCCAGAGCGCGAATACCCAGACCTGACGAGTTTTCCGACCGGAAGTCCTCGTCGATGATGACGATGGGAAAGCGAAATTTCATGGGAGTCTCCTATCCGGAAAACAGCGGTCGGGGAAATCAAAGTGCGGTGACACGTTCCAGCCCCCCCTCGTTTCCGGCCGCCGCGGCGCGGAAATCGGACCTGTTTCTTTCCTGTAGCGGGGGTGCCGTCAAGGCCCTTGAAACATAGGCGCCCGCATCCCGCGTGCAACTGCGGCAAATGTGAATTACCGGCCGGGTCCGAACGGGCCAAAGGATGGCGCGCAGCGCCCGCGCCTTAGCCACGCGGAACGGTCAGAGGCTTGCGATTGCGCAGATGCCGTTCGGTCAGCTTGCGCCCGTGGCGCGCGCCGATCACCGGGTGGGCGAGCGGCGGGATCTCATCTTCAAGATCGGGGAAGATCTCGCGGATCTCGCGCAGCGTGGCGCTTGCCGCGGATTTCACGAACTGCGGCCCAAGATAAAGCGACTCGGTCTCGGCCCCGTTCGAGATCAGGATCTCGTGCGTATCGAGCAGGATGTGGAAATACTCGACCATGTCGAGGTCTTCCACGATGCCGACACCGGGATACCCCAGCAAGTGCTTGGCCGGCACAAGAACCTCATCGGTCTCGAACATGCGCTGCGCGATGGGCGAGCGAACAAGCACCCGGTGTTGGGGTGAAACGATAAGATCCTCGGACGGGATGCCCGGCCCCAGGGCACCGGCCGAGATGCGGATCGGCCGCAGGTGCGGACGTTCGCGCAACTCGCGCGTCAGGCGGCGCGACCCGATCCAGCGGATCTCGGCCGCGCGCCCGGCGGCGGTCAGAACCTCATCGCCGATGCGCAAATCCTCTACCCGGCAACGCCCGCCCGGAACCTCGATCCAGGTGCCGCGCGCGAAGCAGGGAACGTCGTTGTAGGGGTCAAGAGAGGTCGGATAGACGGGAAGAAACTCGTTGACCATGTCATCGAGCAGACCGGTTTCGCCAGCCGAGACCGGGAGGATCGTATAGACATAACCGTCCGATTTCCCCAGTGAGGGGTCGGGGTTGTAGAGGCGGTTATTGGTGGTATCGCCGCGAAGCTTCGTGCCAGCGCTTCCGGTGGCGTCCTCCCACTCTTCGGGCGAAATCTTGCCATCCCCGTCACTGTCGATGATCACCAGTTCGTAGAGACCAGGATCCGGCGGCGGATCCACTCCGAACCACACGAGAACCGGCGTGGAAGCCGCCTGAGCGGTTCCGGTCGCCTCATCGACCGGCGTTCTCTGCCACTCGTATTCGTTCTCTAGCAGCAAATTCCCGCCCTTCAGGCCGACAGTTTCAATCGATCAGGTTCAGTCCTATCGGCGCGGGAACCTCGCAATCAAGGGCTATATCCTCTATTTCTAGCAGAAAGTCGCGATTTGGTGCCGTTAGGAAAGGTATTCGCATCAAACCGTACCAAATCAGTGCGTACACACCCCTCCCCCAAAAAAACCGGTACAGAAAAGCGGGCCGAGGTAATCCCCGGCCCGCCCGCGTACTCTTAACTAAAGCGTCAGCGTGCTCAGAACGCCATTTTCAGCGCGACCTGCACGGCGTGGTTTTCGTAATCGTCGCCGAACGAGCCGACATATCCGCCCTGAATGCGCGCGCCGCGCCCGTTCGCGCCCGGCATCGACGACGAGAAGCCAAGCGCCACATCGACCCAGTCCTGATCGAAACCATCGACCGGCGCCAACCCGCCCGGCAGGCCGACAAAGCCCATCCGGATCAGTTGATCATCGCCCGAGGCGTTGTTGTAAGACAGGCTCGCGGTCAGGCGGCTGTCCGAGGCGTTCAGGCGATAGTCACCCTTTACCCCAAGCGACGCCACGGTCACGTCGCCCGACTGATCGCCGACCGAGAGGTTCCAGGCGTCGGCGCCGGTTTCGGTGAAGCCGTCAACCTTCTGGTGGTAATACTCGATCCCGCCCATCGGGCCCCAACGCAGGGCGCCGCGCTCGAACATGTAATCGGCCTTGATCGCCGCGAATATCTGCGAGCCGTCGGTCTCGCCCTTCGCCGTCAGGTCCATGACGTTGCGCGAGGTATCGAAGGACAGATCCTGATAGCCCAGGATCGCTTGCACGGTACCGCCCTCGCCAAAGGCCTTGCGACCGAAGAGCGCGAGCGAATAGCCCTTGGCGTCGATCTCGCCGCGGTCGTTATAGGCCTCGCTCGTGGCGCTGGCCGCGCCGAGCATGACGCCCACCGACAGGGTCGGGTCGATCATCCGCTCGACACCGCCGCTGACGCCGAAGCTGTCCACGTCGTAGCCGATGCTATTGGCGGTGCTTTCATAGCTTGCGGCCGCGCCCTGGAGGCTGACGAAACCATATGTGTCGGCACCCAGCATCCAGCCGTTCGGCAGGCCTTTCGAGGACAGAACCGCCCCGTCAGAGCCGCTTTCCGCGCCAAGCCCGTCAAAGGCCAGAACCTGCGCGCGGCCCATCTCGAAGCCAAGCCCACTGAAGGCGGAGAGGAAGCTGAAGCCCGTACGCTCCAGCGCCTCGGCCTGCTCGGGCGCGTCCAGCGCGAGGATCGCGGCGATGGCGGACTGGTATTCCTCGGCATTGCCCAGATCGAAATAGGGTACGTTGGCCGCCGCATCGAGCAGCGCCGCAGTCACGAACTGATAGTCGCTTTGGGTTTCCTGCACGATATCGGCGAAGATCGGGGACAGGCGCAGCGTCACCTCATTGCCCGCAACATCGCCAAGGTCGATCATGAAGTTGAGGTTGAGGTTGCGCAGGTCCTCGATGATAGCGACCTCGAAGAGCGCGTTACCCTCCATCAGCGCCACGATATGCTCGGGCAGTTCACCGCCCGGCGCATATGCCAGATCGTCAACGGTCACGCCAAGGCTGTCGGCGAGCGCTGCAAGGCGCAGGTCCAGATCGCCCTCTTCCAGCCCGAGGTTGCCGTAAAGCCAGGCGCCCTCGCTCAGATTGTGCCAGGCGATCAACACCGGTTCGTCGGATTCGATCTCGGTGCCGGTGACGTCCCAGAAATAGGCGTCGGGCACCATGCTGTCATCAAGCAGCGCATCGCCGAAATAGGTCGCGTGCGTGGCGTTCGACAGCGCGCTGAGGTTCAGCGCCGGGTTGACCGTCTCGACCGTCATGTCAGCACCCGAGCCGTCGAAGAAACCGATGCCGGTGCCTTCCTGGCCACCGTCGCCGAACAGACCGTCGGGCAGGTTCGCATAGGGGTTGAAGTCAGGATCAAAAAGCGCAGCCGTCGCCGGATCGCTCGGGTCCATGGCCACGAAATCCGCGCCCGTGCCGGTGCCGAATTCGATGGTGAAACCGGTGATCCGCGCGCCGGTCAGGTTCGAGGTCTTGCCATAAAGGAAATACTCGGTGATGCCCTCGCTCGGCTGCGTGCTCAGGCGAATATCCATCCCATCCTTGCCGGTCAGGCGCGTCTTGATGCGCTTGCCCGCTCCCTGCGAGGCCGTGCACAGGATGTCTGGGTTGTTCGCCATCAGGCAGTTGTCCACGCCCTTCGGATTGTCGGGGTTGTCGAAATCGCCATTCGGCGTCAGCGTGACCGCCTTCAAACCAGGCTCAAGCACCCCTCGGCCGGATCAGCGAAGATGTAGCCGTCGCCGATTACCTCGATCACCGGAAGATCATCGAAGGTACCCGACCAAAGCGGTGCCGGTAGTATGGAAAAAAGCGCGATCGGTGCCACCGTCGCAAACATGGCTCTGCTAGCTCTGCTCACAGTCTGCTCCCTACAGAAATGTCGGATTGCCTTGTCGTAAGACACATCACCCGATCGGCCCCTGCAGGCAGCCGACGCCCCCCGATCCGGCGGGGCTGTACGCGCCAAGACACCTCTGGCCCTCTGACGCCAGCAGAGGGAGGAAGCGTTTCGCGCGGGTTCAATTACTACAAAGTGAATAGCCCCGCGTTTTCTAGACGCCTTCGGGTCTCAGTTTCCGCTGCCGTTCGAACTCGACGGGCGACAGCATCT
>NZ_JAHVAI010000020.1 GCF_019264375.1 Sedimentimonas flavescens
CCGCTTCCGTCCGCCTTCACGCGAACCTTCACGTTGTAGTCAATCACCCGCTTAACAGGCACCAATACCTTCATGGGAACACTCCTGTGGGCAGAAGAGGCCGGGGCCCCGATGGGCCCCGGACAGGATCAGAACGAGCGGCGCAGGAACTCACGCAATTCGCCGACGACACCGCGGCGGAACGAGAGCACGCAGGCCACGAAGATCACGCCAAGCACCACCGGCACCCAGGCGGCCAGCGGCCCCGAGGCAAGGTAGTTTTGCAGCGTCACGATGATACCCGCGCCCACGGCCGGACCGGCGATGGTGCCAAGGCCACCGAGCAGCGTCATCAGCACCACCTCGCCCGACATGTGCCAATGCGCGTCGGTCAGCGAGGCCAGCTGGAATACCACCGTCTTGGTCGCACCGGCCAGGCCCGCCAGCGTCGCCGAAAGCACGAAGGCCAGAAGCTTGTAACGCTCGATGTCATAGCCGAGCGAACGAGCGCGGTCTTCGTTGTCGCGAATGGCGCTGAGCACCTGACCGAAGGGCGAATGCACGGCGCGCGCGATCAGCAGGAAGCCGGCCAGACAGATCGCCAGCACGAAGTAATACATCGAGCGGTCATTCGTCAGGTCGATCATCCCGAGCGCCATGCCACGCGGCACGCCCTGAAGACCGTTCTCACCGCCGGTGAAGGGCGAGGAGATGAAGACGAAGTAAGCCATCTGCGCCATGGCCAGCGTGATCATGGCGAAGTAGATGCCCTGACGACGGATCGCCAGAGTGCCGATCGCAAGCCCGAGGACACCGGCCGAAAGCGCGCCGACAAGGATGCCCAGTTCAGTCGGCAGGCCCCAGACCTTGAGCGCATGGCCCGAGATATAGGCTGCGCCGCCGAAGAAGGCCGCGTGACCGAAGCTGAGCAACCCGCCATAGCCCAGGATAAGGTTGAAGGCCGAGGCAAAGAGCGCAAAGCACAGCAGCTTCATCAGGAAGACGGGGTAGATGAAGAGCGGCGCTGCCAGCGAGATGGCCAGAACGATGAGATAGCCGAGAAACTTGTTCATTGTCCGTATCCTCTCACGCGGGCTTGCCGAACAGCCCTGCCGGGCGCAGCACCAGAACGATGGCCATGACAACGAAGATCACGGTCGAAGACGCCTCGGGCCAGAACACCTTGGTCAGGCCTTCGATGACGCCCATGCTCAGACCGGTCACCACCGCGCCCATGATCGAGCCCATGCCGCCGATCACGACTACGGCGAAGACGACGATGATCAGGTTCGAGCCCATCAGCGGATTGACCTGCGTGATCGGCGCGGCGAGCACACCGGCGAAGGCGGCAAGTGCGACGCCATAGCCATAGGCCAGCGTGGTCAGCAGCGGTACGTTCACACCGAAGGCCTGCAGCAGGCGCGGGTTTTCCGTGCCGGCGCGCAGATAGGCGCCGATCTTGGTGCGCTCGAACAGATACCAGGTCGCCACACAGACCGCGAGCGAAGCCACCACGACCCAGCCGCGATAGAAGGGCAGGAACATGAAGCCAAGGTTCACGCCGCCTTGCAGCGCTTCCGGCGTGGGATAGGGAATGCCCGAGGCGCCAAAGAGTTTGACGAAGGTCCCCTCGATCACCAGCGCAAGACCGAAGGTCAGCAGCAGGCCGTAGAGGTGGTCGATGCCCGACAGGCGGCGCAGCAGCACGCGCTCAAGCCCGACACCGATGGCACCGACGATCAGCGGCGCAAAGATCAGCGCGCCCCAGTAGCCGATGCCCAGATATTGCGTCAGCCCCAGCGTGGCGAAAGCGCCCAGCATGTAAAGCGCGCCATGAGCGAAGTTGACGATATTGAGAAGGCCAAAGATGACGGCCAGGCCGAGCGAAAGCACCGCGTAGAACGCGCCGTTGATGAGGCCCAGAAGCAATTGGCCGAAAAGCACTTGCGGGGGAAAGCCCAGCAGATCCGTCAGCATAGGTTATGTCCTTGTTTGCATTGCCGGATGCTCCACCGGATGCCACGAAGGCACCCGGTGGTCGCATCTCGCATTACTTCGTGGGGCAGGTGCTTTCGGAAAGAGGGCCGAAAGCCTCTTCACCCGGAATGGTCCGCACGATTTTGAGGTAGTCCCAGGGCCCGGAGGAGTCGGCCGGAGATTTGACCTCTGCGAGATACATGTCGTGCACCATGCGGCCGTCGGTGCGCAGAACGCCGCCATTGGCGAACATGTCCTCGACCGGCATTTCGCGCATCTTGGCCAGAACGGTATCGGTGTCATCCGAGCCGGTGGCTTCGATGGCCTTCAGGTAGTGACGCACGGCCGAGTAGGTGCCAGCCTGGATGCCCGTCGGCATCTTGCCGGTCTTCTCGAAGAAGCGCTTCGACCACTCGCGGGTCTCGTCGTTCATGTCCCAGTAGAAGCTCACGGTCATCTGCAGGCCCTGCGCGGTGTCGAGGCCAAGCGCGTGGACGTCCGACAGGAAGACCAGCAGACCGGCGATCTTCTGACCGGCTTCGACGATGCCGAATTCCTTGGCGGCCTTGATCGCGTTGATGGTGTCGCCGCCGGCGTTGGCCAGGCCGATGACCTTCGCGCCCGAGGCCTGCGCCTGCAGCATGAAGGAGGAGAAGTCAGACGCCGGGAACGGATGCTTGACCGAGCCCAGAACCTTGCCGCCAGCGGCCTCGACCACTTTCGACACGTCGCCCTGAAGCGCCTCGCCAAAGGCGTAGTCGGCGGTCAGGAAGAACCAGCTGTCGCCGCCCTCGGCCACGACGGCCGAACCGGTGCCGACGCCGAGCGCGCGCGTGTTGTAGGTCCAGTGCAGGCCGGTCGGGATGCAGGCGTCGTTGGTCAGCGGCGAGGAGGCCGCACCCGAGACGAGCGCGATCTTGTTCTGCTGCTTGGCCACTTCGAAGACCGCCATGGCAACCGAGGTGGTCACGAGTTCCGCGAAGGCGTCGACCTTCTCGGTGTCGCCCCACTGGCGCGCCTTGTTGGCCGAGATGTCGGCCTTGTTCTGGTGGTCGGCCGAGACCAGCTCGATCGGTGCGCCGGCGACGGTGCCGCCGAATTCCTCGATCGCCATTTCGGCTGCGGTGATGGTGCCCGGACCCGCCACGTCCGAATAGGTGCCCGACATGTCGGTCAGCAGGCCGATCTTGACGACGCCATCGCTGATTTCGGCGCTTGCACCGCTGGCGAGCATCGCCAGAACCGAGGCGCTGGCCGCGAGTTTCTTGAACAGTTTCATTAAGTTCCTCCTCCTAGGATGATTTCCGGCGTCCTCCTCAGACGCTCAGATATTGGTCGAAAATGTGCTGCTTGCTCTCCAGCTCATCGGCCTTGATGGTCGCGACGATCTTGCCGTGATCCATCACGAAGTGACGGTCGGCGAGCGGGGCTGCGAAGCGGAAGTTCTGCTCGACGAGAACGACGGTGTAGCCGCGCGTCTTCAGCTCAAGCAGCACCTCGCCCAGCTTGTCCACGATGACCGGGGCAAGGCCCTCGGTGATCTCATCGAGCAGCAGGATATTGGCGCCGGTGCGCAGGATGCGGGCCATGGCCAGCATCTGCTGCTCGCCGCCCGACAGGCGGGTGCCCTGGCTGCGGCGACGTTCGGCAAGGTTGGGGAACATCTCGTAGAGTTCCTCGACCGACATGCCGCCATCGGCCACGCGCGGCGGCAGCATCAGGTTCTCTTCGACCGACAGGCGCGAGAAGATGCCGCGCTCTTCGGGGCAGTAGCCAACGCCCAGATGCGCGATGGAATGGGGCGTCGCGTGGATCACCTCTTCGCCCTTGAGCATGATCGAGCCGGTGCGGTGGCCGATCAGCCCCATGATCGAGCGCAGCGTGGTGGTGCGCCCCGAGCCGTTGCGGCCCAGAAGCGTGACCAGTTCGCCCTGATAGACCTTCATGTCGATGCCGTGCAGCGCATGGCTTTCGCCATAGAAGGCGTGCAGGTCCTGGATGCGCAGCTCCTCGATATGCTCCGAGACGTGCTGGCCGCCGATGTCGTGGTTCTCGATCACGTCGCTCATGCCGCTTTCCCCATATAGGCTTCCTTGACGCGCGGATCGGCCGAGACCTCGGCATAGGTGCCTTCGGTCAGAACGGCGCCGCGTTGCAGGACGGTGATCTGGTCGCAAAGCGTCGAAACGACGCCCAGGTTGTGCTCGACCATCAGGATTGTGCGGTTCTTCGAAACCTTGCGGATCAGCTGGGTGATCAACTCGACATCCTCGCGGCCCATGCCCTGCGTGGGCTCGTCGAGCAGCATCATCTCGGGTTCGAGCGCGAGGGTCGTGGCGATCTCCAGCGCACGCTTGCGGCCATAGGGCAGATCGCCGACCATCGCGTCGCAGAAGCGCTCAAGCCCCACCATGCCGAGCAATTCGTCGGCGCGGTCATTGAGCTTGTGCAGCGTCTTTTCCGAGCGCCAGAAGTGGAACGAGGTGCCGAGCTTGCGTTGCAGCGCCACGCGGACGTTTTCGCGCGCGGTCATATGCGGGAAAACGGCCGAAATCTGGAACGAACGCACCACGCCCATGCGCGAGATTTCCGCGGGCTTGGCATTGGTGATGTCGCGCCCGTTGAACGCGATTGAGCCGCGCGTCGGGATCAGGAACTTGGTCAACAGGTTGAAGACCGTGGTCTTGCCCGCACCGTTCGGCCCGATCAGGGCGTGGATGGTGTGGCGGCGGATACGAAGGTCAACCTCGCTCACGGCGGTGAAGCCCTTGAACTCCTTGGTCAACCCGCGGGTTTCCAGAATGAAATCGTCGGATTTGCTCATGACACTCGCTTTGCAGAAAGAGGGCGGCGTGCGGGGCAAGCCCCGCAACGCCTCCAGTTCAGGGGGGTCATTTTGACGTGTTCAGCGCCTTGGCCTGCTCGCGCAGGACGAACTTCTGAACCTTGCCGGTCGAGGTTTTCGGGAGAGACCCGTAAACGATCGTCTTGGGCACCTTGAAATGCGCCATGTTCTGGCGGCAGAAGGCGATCAGGTCGGCCTCGGGCAGCTCCTGCCCGGTTTTCAGCTCGACGAAGGCGCAAGGCGTCTCGCCCCATTTCGGGTCGGGGCGGGCGACAACGGCCGCCTCCATCACCGCGGGATGCTTGTAAAGCACGTCCTCGACTTCGACCGACGAGATATTCTCGCCACCCGAGATGATGATGTCCTTTGAGCGGTCCTTGAGCTCGACATAGCCATCGGGATGCATCACGCCGAGATCGCCTGAGGCAAACCAGCCGCCGTTGAACGACTCGTCCGTGGCCGAGGGGTTTTTGAGATACCCCTTCATCACGTTGTTGCCGCGCATGAAGATCTCGCCCATCGTCACGCCATCCGAGGGAACCGGCTCGAGCGTGGTCGGATCGGCGACCATCAGCCCCGACAGCGCCACGTTCTTGACGCCCTGACGGGCCTTGAGGCGCGCGCGCTCTTCGGGCTTGCGATCGTCCCAGTGGCCTTTCCAGGCGCAGACGACCGAGGGGCCGTAGGTTTCGGTCAGACCGTAAACATGGGTGACCTCGACGCCCATAGCTTCCATCTTCTCGATCACGGCGGCCGGCGGCGAGGCCCCGGCGGTCATCACCTTGACCTTGTGCGAGAAGTCTTTCAGTTCATCAGGCGCGTTCGCCAGCATATTCAGAACGATCGGCGCGCCGCAGAAATGGGTGACCTTCTCGGTGCGGATCGCCTCGTAGATCGGCTCGACACGGACCGAGCGCAGGCAGACGCAGACACCGGCATTGGCCGCGATGGTCCAGGGGAAGCACCAGCCGTTGCAATGGAACATCGGCAGCGTCCAGAGGTAGCGCGAATGATGAGCCATGCCCCAGGTCATGATGTTCGACATCGCGTTCAGCGCGGCGCCCCGGTGGTGATAGACCACGCCCTTGGGATTGCCCGTGGTGCCCGAGGTGTAGTTCAGGCTGATCGCATCCCATTCGCTGGCGGGCGGATCGTAACGGAAGGCCGGATCGCCCTCGGCCAGCAACTCGTCATAGGTGACCGAGCCGATACGGTGGCCGCCCTCATAGGTGGCGTCCTCGATGTCGATCACCAGCATGTCGCGGCGGCCGCTGATCTTGATCGCGCGTTCGACCACATCGCTGAATTCCGGGTCGACCATGACCGCCTTGGCCTCGGCATGGGCGAGGATGAAGGCAATCGCCTCGGCATCCAGACGGGTGTTGACGGTGTTCAGCACTGCGCCAACCATCGGCACGGCGAAATGGGCCTCGAACATCTCGGGGATGTTGGCGGCGATGACCGAGACGGTGTCGTCCTTGCCGATGCCGCGTTGCGCCAGCGCGCTGGCAACACGGCACATGCGCTCATAGGTTTCGCCCCAATTGCGGCGCAGATCGCCGTAAACGACGGCCGTCATCTCGGGATAGACCGAGGCGGTGCGCTCTGCAAAAGACAGGGGCGTCAGCGTGGCATAATTTGCCGCATTCGCATCCAGTCCACTTTCGTAGATGCTGTGCTTGTTCATGATGTAAGTCCCTCCGCTCGACCCGGAACCCCTCCTGCTCCGAGTCAATGCGCAAAACTTACACACGGGCATATTGCCCAATTTTCCACGAAATGTATCCAATTGTGACATGCCGGGAATTTGGCTTGGGAAACCCGGCCCGCTGTCGCATCGTAGGATGTGCCAAGCCAACGCCCAACGGACGACATGATGCGAGACGCGCCAAATGATCTCGGCCTTTCCGGCCTCGTCCTGGAGGGGCTTGGCAAGCTTGACCAGGGCATTACCATCTTCGATCAGCACCTGCGCATGATCGCGTGGAACGACCAGTTCCTTGAGATGTGCGACTACCCCGCGCATCTGGCCTTTCAGGGCGCGGATTTCGCCAGCTTCATCCATTACAATGCCGCGCGCGGTGAATATGGCCCCGGCGATCCCGATGCGCTGGTGGCCGAGCGCGTCGAGAAGGCCCGCCGGTTCGAGCGCCACCAGTTCGAGCGCGCGCGCCCCAACGGACGCGTACTGGAGGTGACCGGCTCGCCCCTGCCCGGTGGCGGCTTCGTGACGATCTACACCGACGTCACCGAGCGCCGGAACCAGGAGGCGCGACTGCAACAATTGGTCGAAGAGCGGACCCATGCGCTGCAACTCAGCGAGGCGCGGCTCAAGCTGATCGCCGACGAGGTGCCCGCCGGCATCGCCCATATCGCCCGCGACATGAAGGTGCTGTACGCCAATCGTCGCTTTGCCGGGGCCTATGGGCGCACGCCCGAAGAGGTGATCGGCCTCTACGCCTCGGACATCCTGCATCCGCGCACCCTGAGCGAGTCTGCGCGGTTCTTCGAACAATCGCGGCGCGGTGCGCTTGTGGACTTCGAGATGCGCATCGAGCTGCCCGATGGTCGTTTCAAGGATATTCGCACCCTGTTGCGCCCCGAGACGCCCTCGTCGGGCGAGGTGATCGGGTTCTACCTTCTGTCGATCGACGTGACGCGCCGCAAGGCCACCATGTCGGCGCTGATGGGTTCGCAGAAGATGGATGCGCTTGGCCGTATGGCCAGCGGCATCTCGCATGATTTCAACAACCTGCTGACGATCATCCTGGGCAATCTCGTGCCGTTGGCCGAGGAATTGGGCGAGGGGGAACTGGTCGCGGATTACCTTGCCCCGGCGATCTCGGCGGCGCGGCGCGGCTCGGCGCTGACGCAGCGGCTGCTGACCCTGGCGCGGCGTGAGCAATTCGCCCCCGAACCCACCGATATTGTCGGCGCCGTGGAAGAGATCCACACGCTGCTGCGCTCATCCCTGCCGCGCAGCCTAGAGATCGTGCAGGAGTATCGCACCGATGTGCCCTCGGCCCTTGTCGACCGGGCGCAGCTGGAGATGGCGCTGCTGAACCTTGCGATCAACGCCAAGGATGCGACCGGGGGCGTCGGGCGGATCGAGATCGAGGTCGCGCCGTACGACCTGCCCCCCGAAGAGGCCGAACTGCTGCACCTGCCGGTGGGCCATTACGTGCGCATCCGCTTCTCGGATGACGGCTGCGGCATGTCGGCCGAACAGACCGAGCGGGTGTTCGAACCCTTCTACACCTCGAAAGCCGCAGGGGCAGGGTCGGGCCTTGGGCTATCGATGGTCTATGGTTTCGTCAAACAGTCGAACGGGGCAATCTCGGTGGACAGCGCGCCGGGGCAAGGCGCGCGCTTCACCATCCTGTTGCCGGGGGTGGAACTGCGTGCGCCCGCCGAACCCGCCCCCACCGCAGAGGCCAGCCCCGAGGCGGGTGCGGCCGAGTTGCTTCTGCTGGTCGAGGATGACATGCAGGTGCGGCGCACCATCCGCCGTCAGATCGCGGCGCTTGGCTATCCGCTGATCGAGGCCGAAACCGGGGACGAGGCATTGAACCTGCTGGATCATATCGAAGAGGTCGGCATCGTGCTGACCGATATCGACATGCCAGGCAAGACCGACGGCTTCGCGCTGGCCCGGCATCTGGCCGCCACCCGCCCCGAAATCGCCGTCCTGCTGATGAGCGGTCAGGCCAGCCTGACCCAGCCCGATGATGGCGCGCTGTCCGATATTCCCGCATTACGCAAACCTTTTACCGATGCGCAGCTGACCGACGCGCTTTCCAAGGCGCGCCAGCGCGCGCGCCGCGATATTTCCCGTGGAATGTCCATTGCAGAGAGATCGAGCAAATGAGCACGCTTGTGTACCTTCTCGAGGATGATCTGGATATCAGCCGGCTGATCGAGCGCAGCCTCGTGCAGCAGGGCTTCACCATGCGCAGCTTCCGCCGCCTGGCCGAGTTCGAGCGCGAATTGCGCCGCCAGACACCGGACCTTTGCCTGATCGACCTGTCACTGCCCGATGGCGACGGGCTGAGCCTGATCAACGGCAATACCCTGCCCGAGAACATGCCGCGCGTGATCGTGACCGGGCGCGGTTCGGTCACCGACAAGGTCGTCGGGCTTGAGATCGGCGCGGATGACTACATCGTCAAGCCCTTCGAGCCGCGCGAACTGGTAGCCCGCCTGCGCGCCGTCCTGCGCCGCAGCCGCAAGAGCCGCGAGGCCGCCGAGAGCGATCCACATTCGGTGGCCAGCTTTGGCGGCTGGACCGCGAACCTCAAGGCCTGCACCCTGACGCATACCGATGGCCACCAGGTCACGCTCAGCTCGTCGGAGAACAGCCTGCTTGAGGCTTTCCTGCGCGCACCGGGCCGTGTGCTGAGCCGCTCGAACCTGCTCGATGCGACGCAGGGGCGCTCGAACGAGCCCTTCGATCGCAGCATGGACGCCCGTGTCTGCCGCCTGCGTCGCAAGATCGCGCGCGCACCCGACGATGGCGAAGTCATCCGCACGGTCTATGGCGCGGGCTACATCTTTAGCGCCGAGGTGGACTGGAGCGACTGAAGCCGCTCACGGTTTTTTTCGAAATCGCTGCGCGTTATGGCATGCTGTGTGTCGGAACCCGTAATCGACGCGAGAGATCACTCCGTGCCAGTCCCGACCCCAACCATCGCTAGCCGGAGCCGGGGCTAGTGGCGGTCTTCCTCCGGCTCTGGGCCGTTGCGGTGGCCACGCTGGCGCTGGTGCTGGCGCTGTTCGTCGGGCTTGCGATCCTGAACTTCAAGCAGATCCAGACCGACCTGCTCAGCGGGCGGCTGGCGGTTCTGGCCGAGATGACGGCAGAACCCTTCGAGGCGGCGGCGCGGATCGGGTTGCCGTTGGCCAGCGTCCGCAATTCCGCCGCACTCCTTGAACGCGCGCGCCAAAGTGACGATGCCATCGCGGGCGTCTATGTCATTGACGCAGACGGGGCGGTGATCCGCGCCACGGGTGGGGCAGGTCTGCAGATGCCCGCGCGCCGGGCCGAGGACACCCGCTGGAACTGGTCGGATGGCGCGCACCTGTTCAGTGCCGTGCAGATCGTCGGCGCGACGGGGCACCCCTTGGGAGCCGTGGTGGTCGAGATCGACCGGCGCGAAAGCACCATCCTCGTGCGCGCGATGGCGGCGGAACTGCTGACCTCGGCACTGGCGATCTGGGCAGTGATGTCGGCCCTGTCCGGCGCCGGGATCTGGCTATGGCTGCGCCCGCAGATCGCGGCCTTTAGCAGCGCCGAGGCACAGATCGAAGCGTTCGAACAGGATGTCTGGTCTGGCCGCGTGACGGCCGGAGTGGCAAGCACGAACGGTCTCGGCCAGGCGCTGAGGGCGGTCTTTGCGGGTTACCGGCAGGCCCTGCGCGACCGGGGTGACGAGCATGGCTGAGGGGGCGGATATTACAGGAACGCAGCGGATCCGGGGCCGGATGCTTACCATGCTGGCGCTGCTGATCGCTGCAACCGTGCTTGCCTTCAGCTTCGTCACGCTGGTTTCATTCGACCGCGCCGTCGCCCCCGAACTGCACCAGCGCACCCGGCTAATCGGCGAGATCATCCGCTCCAAGGTCGAGCAAAGCGTCGCATCGGGCATCCCGATCGGCTCCATCGCCGGGCTTGAGGGCTATCTCGCAACCACCATCGCCCAATTCCCCGAGGTTCAGCGCGTGTCGCTGGAAACCCGGCACGGCGAGACCATCGCCGAGGCCGCGAATGAGGTCAGCCTGACACTGCTGAGCCGCACCGGCCTTGACGTCCGGCTGGGTGTCGAGGCGACGGGTTTTGCCCTGCCGATCCTTGTACGCAACGACATGGTGGGTACCGTCCGGGTCGAAAGCTCGGCGCAGTTTGCCGAGACGAAGCTGCGCGGTGTACTGCTTGACGTATCGGTGCTGGCCATCGCGCTTCTGCTGATCGGGGTCGAGCTGGCGCTGGCGGTCGTGGCCGCATCAATCTGGAAACCCCTGCGCCGTATTCAGGGGCTGCTCGCGCAGCAACAGGCCGGAGATTATTCGCGCGCCATCCGACCCACTGGCATCGCGCTGTTCCGCCGGCTTGCGCGGCGCCTCAATGCATTCTCGGCGGCGGTTACCCGTCAGGCGGCAGACGCGCTGCCCCGCCTGCGCTATGCCGAGATCATCGACATCCGCTTTGCCCTCTTCGTCTTCGTCGCGGGGACCGAGGTCTCGGCCTCGTTCCTGCCGGTCTTTGCGCGCGCCGAGGGGCGGCCCGAGTGGCTTTCGGCCAATCTGGCAGCAGCCCTGCCGTTGCTGTTCTACCTGCTGGCGGTGATGACCCTGTCGCCCTTCGGCGGGCGCATGGCCGAGCGGTTCGGCGCGCGGCGGCTGTTCGTGGCCTCGGCGCTCCCCGCGGCGCTTTCACTTCTGGTCATGGCCGTGGCGCGCGATGTCTTCATGATCGCCGTGGCACGCGCGGGCGTCGGCATCAGCTACGCGCTGGCCTCGATCGCCTGTCAGGAATATGCGCTGCGCGCCGAGCGCGGGGCCGCGCTGTCGCGCACCTCGGGCACCTTCATCGCGATGATCTTCGGCGGAACCTTCTGCGGCTCGGTTCTGGGCGGGGTCATGGCGCAGCATTTCGGCTACGGCTTCGCCCTGACGGTCGGTGCCGCGCTTGTCCTGGGCGCGGCGATGATGGGCCAGCTAACCATGGCGTCCGACACCCCGGCCGACACCGCCTCGGTGGCAACGGCGCCGGGAAGACGAGAACCTCTGGCAACTCTGCGCTACGCCGCGCTGACAGTTGGCATCGCGATCCCCCTCAACCTCGTGACGGCGGTCTTTGTATGGTTTCTGGCGCCGATGCAGCTTGCGGCGCTTGGGGCGGACACCTCGGAAACCGCACGGGTCGTCATGCTCTACTACCTCGCGCAGATCCTGCTGGGCGGCACCCTGAGCGGCCTGGCACGCGGCCGATGGGCCGCCGTGACGCTTGGGGCGATGGTCACTGCCGCAGCGCTTGTCGCGCTGTCGCGCGATATGGGGTTCGTGACCATGATCCTTGCGACCGCTGGCATCGGGATCGGCCACGCGCTGATCCGCGGGCCGCTTCTGGCCCTGATCACCGAAATCGCGCAGGCGGCGGGCCTGAGCCTTTCCGGCCTGCGCATCGCCGAGCGCCTCGGCGCGCTGGCAGGGCTGGCGCTGACAACGCTGGCCATGAGAACACTGCCCACGGGATCGATTTTGGAAATGCTTGCACTGTTGGTAGTCTTGGGAGTCGTGGGCGCGGGCGGCATCGCATGGGCTGGCCGCGAGAAGGGAGAGCGCAGGCCATGAGATCGAAGATTGCCACCGCCGCACTGGCTGTCGCTCTGGGGGTCGGGACGGCGACTGCCGAGACCGCGAATATCATGATCGTGACATGGCGTGGCTGCGAAGAGGCTTGCGCGGGCTTTCAGGATTACCTCGCAGCCAGCGGGCACGACGTCACCTTCACCCTGCGCGACGCCGCACAGGACAAGACCCGCCTGCCCGGCTTCCTCGACGAGGCGCGCCAGCGCGGGACCGGGTTGATCCTGACCTGGGGCACCAGCGCCACCATCGGCATCGCCGGAACGCTGGCCGATCTGGAGGCGCCGCAGTTCAACCACACGATCCCGCAGATCTTCATGATCGTGGCCGACCCGGTCGGCGCGGGCGTCGTGCAATCGCTTGAGGAGACCGGCCGTGCGAATATCACTGGCACCTACAACCGGATGCCCGAGACCGTCACCCTCCAGACCATCCGCAGCTACATGCCCGCCTTCGCCCATCTGGGCCTTCTGTTCAACGCGGATGAAAAAAACTCGGTCGTGAAGCGCGACGAGATGGCCGCGCTTGCCGCCGAACGGGGGATCGCCTTCACCGCCGTCGAACTGCCGCTTGGCGAGGATGGACACCCCCGCGCGCAGGATATCGAGGCCGGCATGGCCGCCCTGAAAGCGGCTGGCGCCGAGTTTGTCTATGTCGGAAGCTCGTCCTTTCTACAGGCCGAAAGCGAGGCGCTCCACGCGGCGGCCCTTGCCACGAAGATGCCCGTCATCAGCCCCTATGAGGATATGGTGCGCAAGGGCCACGCGCTGATCTCGGTCGCGGCGCGTTATGGCGACGTGGGCAGGCTTGCAGGCCAACTGTCCGAGCAGATCCTGTTTGAGGGCGCCCTGCCCGGCAGCCTGCCCGTGGCGCGGATGCAGGATTTTGCCATCACCATCGACACGAACATGGCGCGCAAGATCGGTGTCTACCCACCGCTGGAACTGCTCGACATCGCTGAAACGGTCGAGTGACGCCCTAGACCTGCGCGGCCGCCTGAAACGCGGGCAGCGCCGCTGTAATCATGTCATCGGTCGCGGTCAGGCAGATGCGGAAATCCGTGGGCCGGTCGAAGATGGTTCCGGGCATCACGTAGATCCCGCTCTGGGCCAATGCCTCGGCAAAGGCCCCGCTATCGTCGCCGGGTGCGCGGCCCCAAAGATAGAAGGTGCCCTCGGGGCGCGTCATCCGGTAGCCCCAGTCCGACAGCGCCCCCAGCATATGGTCGCGCCGACGCGCAAGCGCGCCAAGGTCGATGCTGAGTGTTTCCAGATCGGGCAGCGCATAGATCAGCGGCGCGTCCGGCACGTTCCAGCCATCGGCCATCTGCACGGCAAAGCGTAACGCGCGCAGCTCGTTGCGCTCCTCGGCGGGAAGGGTCGGCGTGATCGCCAGATAGCCAAGGCGCAGCCCCGGCGCCAAGAGGATCTTGCCGTAGGAATAGTCGATCAGCGTATGCGGATAGACCGCCGCCGGAGAAGTAAAACCGATGCCGTCAAAGCGGATACGCCGGTAGGGTTCATCCGAGAGGATCCAGATCCGCCGCCCGATCTCGCGCGACTTGGCGTTCAGCAGATCGGCAAGCGCCTCAAGCTCTGCGCGGGAATAGATTCGCCCGGTCGGGTTGTGGGGCGTATTGACGACGACGATGCGGGTCTTCGGCGTAATCGCCCCGGCAATCGCCGCCAGATCCAGATCGAACGTCTCCGACGCCAGCGGCACCTGCACCTCAACCGCCCCCGCCGCAGCCAGCATCGAGCCATAGCAGAACCAGCCGGGCAGCGGCACGATGCATTCGTCGCCCGCCTCCAGCAGCATGGTGAAGGCCATCTTGATCGCGCCGAAAGCGCCCTTCGTCAGGGCGATATCCTCTTCCTCATAGGGCAGCCCGAGTTCCTCCGAGAGCACCCCGGCAAGGAAGGCGCAGGCCTCACTTTCGTTGGATTTATAGGCGTACCAGTTGACGTCCTGTGGCTCGGCGCGGGTCTTGATCGCCTGAACAAGCGGCGGCAGCGCCATCTCATGCGGGTTGCCGAAGGTGAAATCGGCAACCGCGGGGGTCTGGCTCACGGCGGCGTGGTGCGCCATGAAGAAGGTCTCGACTTTGCTGATCGATTGCGCGGCGGCATGGGCACGCGCGGCGGCGGTAGACATCGGCTTCTCCCATCAGATGGGCCGTGAACGAACCGGCGGTGAAGGGTGGATGATACCCGATCTTCGTCGATTTCGCACTTGCCGATTGCAGTCACCCCGGTGCGGCCACGGCGCCCGTTCAAGAGACGCGCGAGCCAGTTTTCGATCGAAACCCCCGGTGCAGTTATCCCGAGAGGCAAGTTGAACCTTCGCGGGTTGTGTTCTAGGCATCGCGGACAGTACGCGTCAGAACATCTGCCGGAGGGCCGCGCGATTGGATATCCGCTTTGATGCCGGCCCGGCCCTGCGCGGCGACACGGCAGGCAGCCCCTCCGCAGCCCTCTTCGCGCGCCCGAGCGCGATCATCGAGGCGCGTGAGCTATCGCAAGTCGATGCGGCCCTGCTTGCGCTCGACCGGGCGCTGGTAGAGGGCCACTGGCTTGCCGGTTACGCAAGCTACGAACTTGGCTACGCGCTGGAACCCAGGCTGAACCCCTTGCTGCCAGACGGGCGGGCTTTGCCGCTGCTGCGCTTCGGCGTCTATGATGGCCCGCAAGAGGCCCCGCCCCTGCCCCCCGCGGCGCAGGCGATCTCGGCGCTTCAACCGCGCTGGACGGCAAGCAATTACGCGCAGGCCTTCGAGCGCCTGCACGCCTATATCGGCGCGGGTGATGTGTATCAGGCGAACCTGACCTTCCCGCTCGACTGCGCGGTTTCCGGCGATCCGGCGGCGCTCTATGCGACGCTTTGCGAAGGCCGTCCGGTGGGGCATGGCGCGCTGGTGTTGCAAGGCGGCGATCTGCCCGCGCTGCTCAGCCGCTCGCCCGAGCTGTTCTTCCGCACGCAAGCCGATGGCGCGATCGTCACGCGGCCGATGAAGGGCACGATCCAACGCGGCCAGACCACTGCCGAGGATGCGGCGAACCGCGATTGGCTGCAAAACGACGCCAAGAACCGGGCCGAAAACCTGATGATCGTCGATCTGCTGCGCAACGATCTGAGCCGGATCGCCGAGCTTGGTTCGGTGCGTGTCCCCGCGCTCTACCAGATCGAGACCTACGCGACCGTCCACCAGATGACGAGCACGGTCGAGGCCCGCTTGCACCCCGAGGTCAGCCTGTCCTGCGTCCTGCGCGCGCTCTTCCCCTGCGGCTCGATCACCGGCGCCCCGAAGCTGCGCGCGATGGAGATCCTGCACGAGCTGGAGCCCTTCCCGCGTGACGCCTATTGCGGCACGATCGGTTGGGCTGCCCCGGACGGGCGCGCAGAGTTCAACGTCGCGATCCGCACGCTGATGGTGCAGCACGGGCAAGGCGTTCTCAATGTGGGCGGGGGTGTCGTGTGGGACAGCACTGCCGCCGCTGAATATCAGGAGGCACTGTGGAAGAGCCGTTTCGCGCAGATATCCCCGCCGGCACGCGGCTGATCGAGACCTTTGGCTGGTGGCCCGGCGAGGGCGCAAGGCGCTGGCCGCTGCACCGCGCCCGGATGCTGCGCAGCGCGCGCAGTCTGGGGTTTCCCTGCGACACGGCGAAACTGGAACGCGCAGTTGCGGGCATCGACCCCTCCGATGTGCCGCTGCGGTGTCGCCTGACGCTGGACGCCGAGGGGCGGATCGAGTGCACGACCGCGCGCTTCGATCCGGCGCCGGTCACATGGCAGGTCGCGCTCGCGCCCGAGCGGGTCTCTTCCGTCGACCCCTGGCTTGGGGTCAAGACGACCCAGCGCGTGCTTTACGATCGGGCGCGCGCCGCACTGCCGCCAGGCGTCGACGAGCTTTTGTTCTGCAATGAACGCGGAGAGCTTTGCGAGGGAACCATCACCTCGATCTTCGTGATCGACCAGAACGGACGCAAGCTGACCCCGGCGCTGTCCTGCGGTTTGCTGCCGGGTGTGCTGCGCGAACAGATGCTGATGGACGGCTGGGAGGAGGCGGTGCTGACGCTTGAAGACCTAGGGCGCGCGGAAGAGGTTTTCGTAGGCAACAGCTTTCGCGGGTTGATAGGGGCACGTCTTGCCGGGCGGGACTCGCACTGAACGGCCGCGCCATCTTGAACGCCTGAACGACTGCCGGATGGCCCGCCCAGTGCAGCCTGAGTGATCGCTCATGGAGAAGGCCTGCTCCGGACGCTGCGGCTCGGTTGCATCTGGCAAGGCGTTCCCGCCGTGAAGCGTGCCTGGCGGTGTGACCTCGGTCGTCACACGTCGTTTGCGGCCCCCGACTGGCGGAAGGCGCCCGGCGTGGAGCCAGTCCAGCGAAGAAAGGCCCGATGGAAATTCGCTGCAGAGGAAAATCCAAGCTCCTGCGAGATCTGCTCAATGCTCTTTTGATCGTCCGACAGATCGTGGATCGCAATGTCGCAACGCAGCCGATCCTTGATTGCCTGAAATGATACGCCTTCGGCATCGAGAAGGCGCATCAAGGTGCGCGGCGTTTTCCTGAACTCGGCAGCGGCATCGACAAGACGGCAGTCTTCCCAATTCGAGCGGCTCAGGAATTCGCGGACCAGAAGCGACCAGGCATGGGTTCGATACCCTGTGAAGATCCAGTCGCGCGGGGCTCGGCTGAGAAACTCCGCCACTTCGGACTTGCTTCTCGAAACCAGACGGTCGGGGCCAGCGACCTCGAACACGATTGTCGAAGACGCCGCCGCGAAAGTGACCCTGGCCGGAAAGATAACCGCGTAGTCCACCGCGAAATCCGGCCGAGGAAACGCGAACTGGACCGAGTCGACGCGAACCTCATATCCGGCGAGCCATGACAGCAGGCCATGCGCAAGCTTCAAAGTTAGCATATGCCCAAAACGCTGAACCGGCTGACTTCCGTATGGCAGCAAACTCAGGCTCATCTTGCCCCGCTCGGCGCGCGTCTCGAAACGATAGTCGTCCAGAAGCAGGTTCCAGAAAGTGGAGAAGCGATACAGCGCCGAACCCAACGTGTCGGAAACCCGGATTGAGGTGAGCAGATGCTGAAGCGCCCGCGGACGGATCGGACGGCTCCAGAGCCCCATCATCTCGTCCCGGCTTTCCACGGCGGCGATCTGGTAGAGGCTAACGATCTGGTCAAGCGTCACGCGCGAGTCGGAATGGCTCTTCTCCGGGTTTAGGCCAGCGCGCCGCAGCAGGCCTTGCAATTGTTCCTCGGTGTAGCAACCGCGCAAGGCATCAAGCCAGTCTTCGATGAAGCGCCAGGAAACGGTCGAGAGGCTGGAGCTGAAGGAGACAGACATCCGCGTTTCTTCCCGGTTTGTCACTTTATGATAATATCTTGTTCAATAATGACGTGGTTTCGCGCTGACAACCAACATATTTGTCGTTGATCAACATCACTCACCGAGTTTGCGCATGCAGTACCTGCCCCCGATCCAGGACATCACGTTCGACCTTGAGCACCTGTCGCAATGGTCCGAACTCCGGTCCCTGCCATGCTACGGCGAATTCGACCTGGCTGACTTTCGGGCGGTACTGGGCGAATTCGGCAGGTTTTGCTCCGAGGTCATCGCCCCGCTCGGTCCCTTGGGCGACGAGACCGGGTCAAAGCTGCATGAGACCGGCGTGGAGTTGCCCGAGGGTTACAAGGAAGCCTATGCGCAGTTCGCCGAAATGGGCTGGCAGAGTCTGCCTCACGCGCAGGAGCACGGCGGTATGGGCTTTCCGCGCGCCGTCGGGGCGGCCGCGACCGAGATCCTGAACGCTGCGGACATGAGCTTTGGCCTCTGCCCCCTGCTTACCGACGGTGCGATCGACGCGCTTGTGAAGAACGGCTCCGAGCAGCAGAAGGCGCTTTATCTGGAGAAACTGGTCACCGGTGAGTGGTCGGGGACGATGAACCTGACGGAACCGCAGGCCGGCAGCGATCTGGCGCGGATCCGCACCCGGGCCGAGCGCCGCGAGGACGGCAGCTACGCCATCACCGGCACCAAGATCTTCATCACCTATGGCGAGCACGCGTTGAGCGGAAACATCGTGCATCTCGTTCTGGCACGGACGCCCGGCGCACCTTCGGGCCCGAAAGGGTTGAGCCTGTTCATCGTTCCCAAATATCTGCCGGATGCCGAGGGTGGCGCCGGAGCGCGCAATGCCGCCACCTGCCTGAGCCTGGAGCACAAGCTGGGTGTCCATGCCAGCCCGACAACGGTTATGGAGTTTGAGGGCGCGACCGGCTTTCTCGTGGGCGAGGAGAACCGCGGCCTCGAGTACATGTTCATCATGATGACATCCGCGCGTTTCGCCGTTGGCGTCCAAGGCGTTGCCATCGCGGAGCGTTCGTATCAGCACGCCCTGGCCTATGCGCGCGAAAGAGTACAGAGCCGACCGGTCGACGGCAGCTCGGTGGAAAGCGTGCCGATCATTCAGCACCCCGATGTCCGGCGAATGCTGCTGCGGATGCGCGCCACAGTCGAGGGCTGCCGCGCCCTGGCGATCGCCACCGCCGGCTGGCTGGACCTTGCCGAGCACGGCGATGGCGGCGCGCGGGATGAGGCGGCTCAGATGGCTGAATTCCTCGTGCCATTGGTCAAGGGCTTTTCGACCGAACGCGCGGTCGAGGTCGCTTCGCTCGGCGTTCAGGTTCATGGCGGCATGGGTTTCATCGAGGAAACCGGTGTCGCCCGGTTCTACCGAGACGCACGAATCCTGCCGATCTACGAGGGCACCACCGCAATCCAGGCCAATGACTTGCTGGGCCGGAAAGTTCTGCGTGACCGAGGCAGTGTTGCCCGCCGTTTCGCCCTCTCCGTATCTCAGATCGAGCACGAGCTTGCCCAAGTGGGGCCTGAAGCCAAGGCAGTCGCAGATCGGCTGGCCGCAGCCCGGTCGGATTTTGAGGCTGGTTTGGAATATCTGCTTGAGGTCGGCCGGGAGACCCCCAACCTCGCCTATGCTGGCAGCGTGCCGTTCCTGATGCTGACGGGCAATCTTGCAGCGGGCTGGCAACTGGGCCGCTCGATGCTGGCGGCAACCGAAATGCTGGCGCGTGGCGAGGATGCGGACTTCATGAGCCGCAAGATCGCCACGGCTTCCTTCTACGCCCACAATATTCTGGTGGAAACCGCGGTCGAACGCATGCGCATCCTGCATGGCGCGCCCAGCCTGCTTTCCGCAGACGTCTGACCCCGACGCCCATCGGCATCGCCTTATCCAAGAAAGGACACGACCTTGACCATCGACATCCGTCTCGACGACTATGCCAATCTTGCTTTCGACGTCCGCGACAACGGTGTTGTCGTCGTTACGCTGAACCGGCCCGCGAAGCGCAACGCGCTGGACGCGGCCACCATCGACGAGTTGATCCAGTTCTTCACCTTTGCGCCTCGCGGTGGGGTGCGCGCCGTGGTGCTTGCCGGTGAGGGGGATCACTTCTGCGCGGGGCTCGATCTGGTCGAGCACTGGAAGGCCGATCGCAGCCCCGACGAATTCATGCATGTCTGCCTGCGCTGGCACGAGGCATTCAACAAGATGGAATATGGCGGGGTTCCGGTGATCGCGGCACTCAAGGGCGCGGTCGTAGGCGGCGGGCTCGAACTGGCCAGTGCGGCGCATGTGCGGGTGATGGACCAAACCACCTATTTCGCCCTGCCCGAGGGCCAGCGTGGGATCTTTACCGGCGGGGGGGCGACCATCCGGGTCAGCGACCTGATCGGCAAGGCGCGCATGATCGACATGATCCTGATGGGCCGCGTCTATCAGGGCAAGGAGGCCGTCGATCTCGGCCTGGCGCAATACATCACCGACGGGTCAAGCCTGGATAGGGCGCTTGAGCTTGCAGACCGGGTTGCAGCGAACCTGCCGCTGACCAACTTTGCGATCTGCTCGGCGATCAGCCACCTCAACAACATGTCCGCGATGGATGCGGCCTATGCCGAATCCGTCGTCGCCGGGATCGTCAACACCCAACCCGCGGCGCGCGAGCGGCTGGAGGCTTTCGCCAGCAAGACGGCCGCGCGTGTGCGGCCCAACAGCTAACCCCTCCCCTGAGCGTCGAGGCCGCGCCCGCCGTTCCTTCCCGGCGCCGGTCCTCATGCGCAGGGCGCCATCCCCCGTGAGAGATGGCGCCCTGCGGTGAGATCGCGCGGCCTCGCGCTATTTTTTTGCATCCGATCATTCAGAGCCCATGCTCGGGCTTGTCGCCACCCGGCCAAGCAGGGCTACCGGCTGGCCTCGATGATACGCCTCGCCAATATGAGGAACTGGCGCTGCTCGGCCAGGGAAAGCGGTGAGAGTGTCAATGCGTTCACGGTCTGCGCGGCTGCGATAGCGGCCCCACGCTTCTCCTTGGCGGCTTCGGTCAGGAAGACGTGCTGCACCCGCCCGTCTTCCTCGTTCTTTGTGCGGACGATCAGCCCGTCACGCTCCATCCGTGCAAGCGTATTGGCCATTGTTGCCTGCTTGATGCTGAGCCGCTCCACAAGCTGCCCCTGCGTCAGACCGTCTGCCTCCCAAAGCTCCAGAAGAACAGGGAAGGCGCCGATACTGAGCCCCAGCGGCTTGATCCGCTCCGAGAGCCCGTGAGCAAAGAGTCGCGCCACATGGTTTACGAGATAGCCAGCGGACCGGTTCTTGTCGAAATCCATTGATCATTCCCCTCTTCATAGCTAGCTATTCATTATTATATAGCTAGCTATATAACGTCATTATCGGAGGTGTTCCATGTCCAAAGTAATCCACCCGATCGCCGGCGCGGTAGCTTTGCTGATGATCGCCAGCTTCTGGCTTTCTACCGTTGTTGTCGAACTGAGTGGTCGCGCGGCGACCATAGCAACTGTCAAATCGATGATCCCCTGGGGCTTTAGCGTTCTGATACCGGCTCTGATCGTGGCGGCCATCTCGGGCCGCAGTCTTGCGAAAAAGCGAGGCGGCCCGATTCTGGCGCGAAAGCAGAAACGTATGCCCTTCATCGCCGCCAATGGCATCCTCATCCTCGTACCGTCTGCCTTCTATCTATCCTTCAAGGCGCAGGCCGGGGATATGGATGTCGGGTTCTACCTCGTTCAGGCCCTCGAACTGATTGCCGGTGCAGTCAACATTACCCTTCTTGGGCTCAACACAGCGGACGGACTACGGCTGTCGGGCAAGTTGCGCCGCCCGCCGGTGTCACGAGGCTGACGGCCTGCCCGGAGCCACGCGCGGCTCCGGGCGGGGCGCTCTGCTGCGCCGGTCGAACACCGGCTCAGCGGCCACGTCTCAGCCCGCCACAACCGACACCGGCCGCCCTTGGGTCAGCCCCTGCACCTTCTCGACGATCGCACGGGCGTCGATCCCGTGATGACGGTAGAGGTCGCCGATGGTGCCGGTCTGGCCGAAATGCTCGACCCCGAGCGGGATGGTCCGGTGCCCCTGGACCGAGCCGAGCCAGGCCAGCGTCGCCGGATGGCCGTCGATGACGGTCACCAGCTTGCAATGCGGCGGCAGGTCGCGCAGCAGAGTCTCGATATGGCTCTCGGCATTCGCATTGCCGCGCGAGCGGGCACGTTGTGCCGCCGTCCAGCCAGCGTTCAGCCGGTCAGCCGAGGTGACCGCCAGAACGCCGACATCGCGCCGCCCCTCGCCGATCATACCGGCGGCGTTGATCGCCTCGGGCGCGACGGCGCCCTGATAGGCGATGACCACGTCGCAGTTCGGCCCCGGCTTGCGCAGCCAGTAGGCCCCGTCGATCGCGCCTTGGCGGAACGCGTCGTCCACGCGTTTTCCCGGCTGCTCGATCGGGTTGGTCGTCAGCCGCAGATAGACGCTGCCACCGGTTTCATCGCGAAGCCAGGTCCGCTCGTCGGGATCGCCGTCGCCATCGCGCTGCAAGTAGTCGAAGGCCCATTCCATGATCACCGCCAGCTCGTCCGCGAAGGCGGGTTCGAACGCGGCCAGCCCGTCCTGGCTCATGCCGATCAACGGCGTCCCCACCGACTGGTGTGCACCTCCTTCGGGGGCCAGCGTCACACCCGAGGGTGTACCAACCAGCAAGAAGCGAGCATCCTGGTAGCAGGCATAGTTCAGCGCATCGAGACCGCGCACGACAAAGGGATCGTAGACAGTGCCGATCGGGATCAGCCTCTTCCCGAACAGGCTGTGGCTCAGCCCTGCCGCCGCAAGCAGCAGCATCAGGTTCATCTCGGCGATGCCCAGTTCGATATGCTGACCCTCGGGCGTGAACTCCCATTTCGCGGTGGAAGGAATACGGTGCTCGATGAAAGCATCGGCCTGCTCGGTGCGGGCGAAAAGCTTGCGCCGATTCACCCAGGGGCCGAGGTTCGTGGTGCCGGTCACATCGGGTGAGGTGGTGACGATCCGCTCGGCAAGCTGGCTGTCACCCTTGGAAAGGGTGTCAAGGATCTTGCCAAAGGCCATTTGGGTCGAGGTTTCCTTGGCGGTATCGATCTCGATCGCCGGAACTTCGATCACCTCATCGCTATAGCGGCGGCGCCCTTTAGCGAAGAACGGCACCTGATCCAGGAACTTCTGCAGCGCGGCGACATCCTGCACCGTGGCGAACTTGTCCCACTCCTGGCCCGCAGGCACGCCCATCTGGACCTGCCATTCCGCCATCTGCGTGGAGTTCATCAGCCCGCCGTGATTGTCCTTGTGCCCGGCAATCGGCGTACCCCAACCCTTGACGGTATAGGCCAGGAAACAGACCGGACGGTCATGGTCGATCGCATCGAAGCTTTCGGCCATGGTCTGCACGCAGTTGCCGCCCAGGTTTTCCATCAGCGCGGCCAGTTCTTCATCCGACCGTTTCTCGATCAGCGCGGTCACGTCACCCTGGTCGCCCAGATCGTCCATCAGCCGCTTGCGCCAAACCGCCCCCCCCATGAAGGTCAGCGCGGAGTAGAGCTGGTTGGGACAGCTGTCGATCCACGCACGCAGCTTCTCGCCGCCCGGCTCCTGGAAGGCCGCGCGCTGCAAGGCGCCGTATTTGATCTTGACCACATCCCATCCGAACGCGTCGAAGATCTGCTCGATCCGCTTGAACAGCCCCTCGCGCACCACGCCATCAAGCGACTGGCGATTGTAGTCGATGATCCACCAAGTGTTGCGCAGATCGTTCTTCCAACCTTCCTGCAAGGCCTCGTAGATATTGCCTTCGTCCAGTTCGGCATCACCGACCAGCGCCACCATACGGCCCATCGGCGCACCCTGCCCCCAGGCCTTCGCCGAGATATAGTCCTGCACGATCGAGGCGAAAGAGGTGATCGCAACGCCAAGCCCGACCGAGCCGGTCGAGAAATCGACATCGTCGATATCCTTGGTCCGGCTAGGATAGGACTGCACCCCGTGGAACCCACGGAAGTTCTCCATCTTCTCACGCGTCTGGTTGCCCATCAGGTATTGGATCGCGTGGAAGACCGGGCTGGCGTGCGGCTTGACCGCGACCCGGTCCTCGGGGCGCAGACTGTGGAAGTAGAGCGCCGTCATGATCGACACCATCGAGGCCGAAGACGCCTGATGCCCGCCAATCTTGATCCCGTCGACCTTGGGCCGAATGTGGTTGGCGTTATGGATCATCCAATGCGACAGCCACAGGAGCCGCTGTTCGATGGTTTTCAGATGGGTCTGGCGGGTCGGGGTCATGGCCATCCTCTTGTTATCTTGGCATGGGGGCGATCAGGCGGCGCTGCTCAGCCTTCGATACGGGTGCTGACGATGGCCCCGTTCAGCTTGACCGGGTTCAGGATCGTCTGGGCGTTGGGGCTATGAGCAACCGACTTGCGGTGCAGTTCGGCGAACTCTTCTTCGCTCGCGTCACCGGTTGCATGGATCGTGTAGCGGATCTCGGGGAAGCCCACGGTCGCATTCGAGCCGATCCCGAGGAAGCCACGCAGATCGAGCGTCGCGTCAAAGTCGATCCGAACCGATTCAAGCTGGATGCCCGCAGCGGTTGCACCGGCGATAAAGCTGACCATCATGCACGAGCCAAGGCCCGACAGAAGCAGTTCCTGCGGATTGGCGCCATGGTTGTTACCCATCAGCTGGCGCGGCTCGTCGGACTTCCAGCTGAACGAGCGGCTGACCTGATGCGGGCCAACCTTCATCGCCTTGGTCTCGGTCCGCGAGCGCGTGCCGCTTTCCCAGTTGATCTCGATGCCATACTCCATCACCGCCTCTTCGGGGGTGTTCTGGACTTCGTTGACGAATTCGCTGAGCGCAGCGGTGGGGATGCTGTTACGCATATGCGGGTTCCTTCTTTGCGTAGATGGCGGCAAGAGCCTGTTCAAAATCAGCGATCAGATCGGCGGCATCCTCGATCCCGACCGAAAGTCGTACACAGCCGGGGTCAATGCCGACATCGGCGCGCTGGCGCGAGGTGAACGTCGCCTGCGAGGTGTTGAACGGCAGGCTGATCAGGCTTTCCACCCCGCCGAGGCTGGTGGCCTGCTTGGGGATACGCAGCGCGTTCACAAGTCGCAGCGCGGCGGCGTCACCGCCCTCGATCACGAAGGTGATGTTGCCGGTGCCGTTCTTCAGCAGTCGGCGTGCCGTGGCATAATCCGGGTGGCTTTCGAGGAAGGGGTAGAAGACCTTCTTCACGCGCGGATGGCCCTCAAGGTATTTGGCCAGCGCCGTCGCGCTTTCCTCATGCGCGCGCATCCGCACCGCCAGCGTCTTCAGTCCGCGCTCCAGCAGGAAACAGGCATGGGGATCGAGCGAACCGCCGTAGTTCAGCAGGCGCGGCCAGATCATGTCGATCAGCTTGCGCGGACCAGCCGCAACCCCGGCGATCAGATCGCTGTGGCCGTTGAGGTATTTCGAGGCCGAATGCACGACCACGTCGACGCCGTGTTCCAGCGTCCGCATCGCCACCGGCGGCGCGAAGGTCGCATCGATCACCAGACGCACCTTGCGCCGCTTCGCAATCTCGGCCAGGCGCGGAATGTCGATGATCTTCAGAAGCGGATTGGTGATCGCCTCAAAGTACATCAGTTGCGTATTGGGCTGGATCGCCGCCTCGATCGCGTCGAAATCGTAGGAATCGACCATCGTGCAGGACATGCCCATGGTCGGGAATTCCTGGTTGAACAGGTTATAGGTGCCGCCATAGAGGTCGCTGGAGGCCACCACATGCGCACCCTTGTCGACCAGCGCCATCACCGTGCTGGTGATCGCCGCCATGCCCGAGCTGAAGACGATCGCCGATTCCGCGCCTTCGAGAGCCGCCAGCTTTTCCTGAACGGCCCATTGCGACGGGTTGCCATAGCGCGAATAGATGAACCGGTCGCGCGCGAAACCCTCTTCCACCGATTGATACTGATTGTCGTTCAGCACAAAGGTCGAGGCCTGATAGATCGGCGTACCGACCGCGCCTGTGCGCGGATCGTCATGGGTCCCCGCATGGACTGAGACGGTCGACATGCCGGAACCGGGCGCTGCGTGATCGGCCAGGAACGGGCCGGGCTTGCGCGCGCGATCAAGAGTGTTGAGCCAGTCGTCCGCTGTATGACGGGGCGACTTGCTGGACGGATCACCAAGAATCTTCTCGTTGGACACGTATTGCTCCTGTGCTGATGAAAGGAGACGCGGGCAACTCCCACGTCCGTCGCCGAATTTCGTCGAAAGGGTCAGGCGGCCTGCATGTTGTGCGCGCCAAGCGCGTCATAGAGATCGTCGATGATGTCATCGACCGCTTCGAGCCCCACCGAGAGACGGATCAGCCCTTCGGCGATGCCATGCGCGGCGCGCTCTTGGGGCGTATAGGTCGAATGGGTCATCGAGGCGGGATGCTGGATCAGGCTTTCGGCATCGCCAAGGCTGACCGCGCGCTGGATCAGATTCAGCCGGTTCATGACCGCGATACCGCCCGCCTTGCCGCCCTTGACCTCGAAGGGGATCATCCCGCCGAAGGCAGCCATCTGCCGACCGGCGAGATCGCGCTGCGCGAAGCTGTCGAGGCCCGGATAGGCCACGCGGAGCACGGCCGGATGCGACTCGAGCGCCAGAGCCACCTTCATCGCGCTCTGACAGTGCCGCTCGACGCGCAGCTCTAGCGTCTTGATCCCGCGCAAAAGCAGCATCGCCGTCATCGGCGACATGACCGCACCGGTCATATCCTTGACGCCGACAAGCCGGATCTGGGCGATATCTTCCGCGCGGCCAACCACGAGGCCGGCGATCACATCGCCATGGCCCCCAAGAAACTTGGTCGCGGAATGCACGACGATATCGGCGCCATGCTCGATCGGCCGGGTCAGCACCGGGGTAGCATAGGTATTGTCGACCACCACCTTGGCGCCATGCCGATGCGCGATCTCGGCCACCGCCGCAATATCGACCAGATGGTTGTTCGGGTTGGCCGGCGTTTCGAAATAGACAATCTTGGTCTTGCGGCTGATCACGGCGGCCAGGTTCGCCGGATCGGTCAGGTCGACCAGCGTGACCTTGACGCCAAAGCGCGGCAGGCCATGGGTCATGAAGGCGAAGGTGCAGCCGTAAAGCGTCTTGTCGATGATCACCTCATCGCCTGCCTCCAGGAAAGACCACAGGGTCGAGGTGATCGCCCCCATGCCCGAGGCAGTGCATAGCCCGGCCTCGGCACCTTCGAGATCGGCGATACGCTCTTCCAGATGGCTGAGCGTCGGATTCGAGATGCGGGTATAGAAGTGCCCGGCTTTCTCGCCAGCAAACATCGCGCCCCCGGCCTCGGCCGTATCGAACGTGAAGGTCGAGGTCATATAGATGGGCGGGTTCAGGGCGCCTTGCTCCGACCGGGCATCATAGCCGTGATGAATGGCGCGGGTGGCGAATCCCTTTCCGGCGGTGTTCATGTCGATACTCCCCATTGAATTGAGGGCAGTATACGCTGGTCAGATTGCGTATTTATTGCTATATTAGCCAATGCTAGCGCAATTTTTGGAATAATATGCCAACATCACCCAAATTAGACGCCACAGACAGGCGCATCGTCCGCGCCCTTCAGCGGAATGGGCGCATGACCAACCTGGAGCTTGCGTCGGAGATCAACCTGTCGCCGTCGCCCTGCCTGCGGCGGCTGCGTATCCTTGAGAAAAGCGGTGCGATCACCGGCTATAGCGCGAATGTCGATGCGCAGGCTTATGGTCTTCCGGTTCTGGCCATCGTGCGGATCAGCCTGGAAAAGCACACCGAGGAAACCGTGAATCGCTTCGAGGCGCGGATCAGAACGACACCCGAAGTGCTGGAATGCCTTCTCGTGACAGGGGTATCTGACTATCTGCTGCGGGTCGTGGTCAGCGATCTGGAGGATTATGAGCGGTTCGTGCGCGAACGCTTGCATCCCATCGGCGGGATCAGCTCCATCGACACCAACTTCGTTTACAGTATCGTCAAGCACACACATGTCTTTCCCGAAACCCGGGATTGAGACGAAGCGCTGCGCGCTAGGCCGGTCCGGCAGATGCGCGCCACACCCAAATTCATCGCCAACCCAAGAGAGACCAAGACATGAATACTGCGTGGCTGATGCTTATTCTCGCTGGCCTGTTTGAGATCGGCTGGCCACTGGGGCTCAAGAACGGATACTCTGATCAAGGCGCCAACTGGCCCTGGATCGGCTTCGCGGTGCTCTGCATGGCGATCAGCGGCGTGCTCTTGTTGCTTGCACAGCGAACGATCCCCATTGGCACCGCCTATGCGGTCTGGACGGGCATCGGGGCGGCCGGAACCTTCTTGGTCGGCGTATTCCTGTTCGGAGACGCCTTGAGTCTGGCGCGCGCGCTGTCGGTGCTGCTGATCATTGCCGGCGTCGTCGGACTCAAGCTCGCGGCCTAACGGAAGCGTCGCGATCGGGCCGGGCCGCAGTTTTGAGGGCCGAAGGTTCCCCGCCGCCCAGACTCTCGGGTCTGAGCGACGGATGATCGGTTGAAGCGGTCGCCCCTTACTCGAAGACCGACATCACCTCTTCGAGCGGCTTCTTCATCTTTGCGACGGCGGGAACCGTGGCTTCCTCTGCCGGCCATCCGACGGGGATGATCATAACGCCCTTTTCATGCGCAGGTCGGCCGCAGAGCGCGGGAAGAAACTTCATGGGGTTCGGGGTATGCTCAAGGCAGACCAACCCTGCATGATGGATTGCCGTGATCAACATGCCGGTCGCAATGCCGACGCTTTCGGGGACGTAGTAATTCTTGTAGCGCTCCTGATCGCCGGTAAGACCATAGCGCTGCGCGAAGACGACGATCAGCCAGGGGGCCGTCGTGAGGTGGGGCTTGGAAACGCCGGTTCCGATAGGCTCCAGGGCTGCCAGCCATTCATCCCCCGCGCCTCCCGCGTAGAAGTCGCGCTCTTCTTCTTCCGCCGCCTCCCGGATGCGGGCTTTCATCTCTGGGTTTGCAATCGCCACGAAATGCCACGGCTGGTGGTTCGCGCCGGAGGGGGCGGTCGCGGCAGCCTCGATGCAGGCAGTGATGATCTCTTTCGGGACCGGCCGGTCGGAGTAGTCGCGCACGGAGTGCCGTTTGCGCATATAGTCCCGAAACGCTTCTACCGCCTTCAAGGCTTCGGCGTCGGGCAGCTGAACCCGATCCGGCAGGGGAAGCGGTTTGTAGGAAACCTCGCCTTTCTTGAACATGCTCAAATCCTCGCATTTGTATGAGGGGGACAATAGGGCCTGCGCTGGAAAGGGCCAACAAAGAGATCGCTCTCGTGATCCGGAGACGTGAATCCTCTGCGCAACGGCGGCGCGATGCCGCGAGCACAGAGCAGGCCGCGGCAAGATGATCGCGCGGCTTCACGGCCCGGCACCCCCGGCGGCACTGCTTGTGTGATGCATAGCCGAACGCGCGTTGACAGATTTGGAACGTTCCACTAAAAGAACTGGAACGTTCCATACGCTGACAATAACTAGCGCAGCCGTTTTCTGCGGTACGAGGAGAACCAAGTTGATGACGGAAGTCAGAGTTGCCGTTCTGGGGGCGTCGGGTTGGATGGGGCGGGTCCATACGATGGCCTATCAGACCTTCCCGCATTTCTTCGGTGCCGATGACGGGACGGCCCGTGTCGTGGCGCTTGTCGCGGCGGACGCCCAAGATGATCTCGCATTTCGAGCACCCGGCGCCCGGATCCTACAGGATTGGAAAGCTGCGGTCGCAGACCCCGAGATCGACCTGATCGACGTCTGCCTGCCCGACAACATGCACTACGAGGTCGCCAAGGCAGCCTTGCTTGCTGGAAAGCACGTCTATTGCGAGAAGCCATTGGCCGACACAGCGGCCGAGGCGCGGGAACTGGCCGATATCGCCCGCCAGAAGGGACTGATCACACGGGTTGGCCACGCCTTTCCCCGAAACCCAGTTCATGACCTCGCCAAGGAGATCATCGACTCGGGCGAAATCGGCGAAATCAAGCTATTCAAAGGCTGCCAGCACATCGATGTATTTGCTGATCCGCTCGCACCATACATGTGGCGCGCGGATGGCAACCTGGCGCCAACCGGTATCGTCGGAGATACCGGCAGCCATGTTTTCAGTTTCATGAACTTCCTTGTCGGACGCGTCAGTTCGCTGATTGCGGACAACTTCATTGTCACTCCCACGCGCCCGGTCGTTCGAGATCTCGCCATCGGCGAACAGGCCACCCTGAGCGGCGAAGAAAAATGGTCCGAAGTGACCAACCCGGATGGCACCAACATGCTATGCCGCTTTGCCAACGGCGCGCGCGGGATCGTCGATTTCAGCCGGATCGCGACCGGGCGGAAATTCGTCCAGACCTACGAGGTCTACGGCACCAAAGGGAGCCTTCTCTATAACTACGATGAGGTAAACCGACTGCGGTTCTACAGCAGTGACGACAAGACAGGCCGTCGTGGCTTTCGAGAGATCGACGTCGGACCGGAGAACGACACCTACCGGTCCTTCCTGCCGCTTCCGAACTTCGCGCTCGGCTACAACGAGAGCAAGATCATCGAGGCCGCAGAGGTCATCCGCTCCATCGTCGCGAACCGTCAGATGTGGCCAACATTCGAAACGGGTCACCACCTTTGTCAGATTGTTGATGCCTGCATGGAGTCATCGCGCCAGCGACGGTGGGTAGAGATCGAATGACCCAGAAGATCCCTCAGCACATCCTTGATGCTCTGACCGATGTCGAAATGCCGCGTCTTGGCCAAGAGCCTGACTTCCCCGAGAACGCCGAAATCGCGGGTTGGAATATTCCTGTTCGCAGATCTGCTGCAATCGTCGTGGGTAGCGGCGCCGCGGGACTGCGAGCGGCAGTCGAATTGAAGCGCAGAAACATAGATGTAAGCATCGTCAGCCAGAGCGCCTGGGGAGGAACATCCGCCTGTTCCGGCTCCGACAAGCAGACGCTGCACACGGCGAATACAGCCGACCGGGGTGACAACTTCAAGGAAATGGCGCGTGCGATCAGGTCGGGCGGTGCGATGGACGAAGACACCGCCTATATCGAGGCGGTTGGTTCCGTCCGCGCCGTGGCATCACTGCAATTCCTTGGTCTGCCTTTGCCGCAGGATACTCTGGGCGGGACACTTCGCTATCAGACGGACCATGACGAGGTTGGCCGCGCGACGAGTTGCGGGCCGCGAACGTCGCGCTTGATGGTCAAGGTTCTGGCGCAGGAGGCCATCCGGCTTGAGGTTCCCTTCTTCAACCAGACGACGGTCATTCGGATCCTGACCGAATGCCGCGATGGCGCGTCCCGCGTGACGGGTCTCCTTGCGGTCAGGTCCAGAAACCAGAGCGACGAGAACCCGCTTGGGCTGGAGCTCTTCTCATGCCCCACGGTGGTATTGGCAGCGGGCGGGCCCGGAGAGCTTTATCGCGACAGTGTTTTCCCGAATGGCTGCTTTGGCTCACTCGGTCTCGCGCTGGAGGCGGGCCTGGAAGTCGTGAACATTACGGAAAGCCAGTTCGGCATCGGGACTCGGCGCGAGGGCTTTCCCTGGAACCTGTCCGGCACCTATGTTCAGGTCATTCCGCATATCTATTCGGTCGATGCGGATGGAAGCGAGCACCATTTCCTTTCGGATTACTATCGGACGACGCAGGAACTGGCGTCGAACGTTTTCCGGAAAGGGTATCAATGGCCCTTTCACGCGACGCGCATGCTGGATTTCCAGTCGAGCCTCGTCGACCTCGCCGTCTTCCAAGAAACGCAGAAAGGCCGGCGGGTCTACATGGACTTCAACCGCAATCCGGAGCCGGTGCCGGGCGATGAACCGTTCAGCCTGTCGCGGCTTGACGACGATGTTCGGACCTATCTGACAAATGCAGGGGCGAACCAGGGCGCGCCGATCGACCGTTTGCGGCACATGAACCCGCTCGCGATTGAACTCTATCGTCGCTACAAGATCGATATCGCCGCCGAGCCACTGGAGTTCGCCGTCAACAATCAACACATGAACGGCGGAATAGCGGTCGATATCTGGGGCCGCACGAACATCCACGGCATCTACGCGATCGGAGAGGCCGCTGGCACGCATGGGATCACAAGGCCCGGCGGCGCGGCTTTGAACGCGGGTCAGGTCTTTGGTACGCGCGTGGCGGAACACATTGCCGCAGCTTCTCGCACAGCCATTCAGCTTTCGGAATGCAGCACTGTCGCGATTTCGGTCGAGATCGACCGGATCAAGCAGATGCTGAAGACCGACGTTGGCCTGCCGATCAAGACGATCCGGCACGAAGTTCAAGCCCGGATGAGCGATAGCGCCGGTATTCTGTGCCGGTCAGACGAGGTGGCCGAAGCGCTCGCTGCCGCCCGCGCATTGAACCAGTCGATCCGTGCCGCTGGCGTAGCTTGCAGTCGCGCCGGAGAGATCGCCCGGGCCGTGCAATGGCAGCAGATGGCGCTGGTTTCGGAGGCTGTGCTGGCTGCGCTCGACTTCTACATTCGTCAGGGCGGCGGCAGCCGCGGCGCCCGCGCGATTTGCGACCCTGCGGGCGAGGCGCTGCCGATGTCGGCTCGGGGGCCGCTTTCGGACATGAGGTTCCGCGTCGAGCGCGAACAAGACAAATCCGAGCAGATTCTAGTCCGACTGGAGGGGGACCAGATGGCAATCACCACGCGCCCCAATCGTTCGTTTGATGAAACCGCAAAGGCATTCTTTGAGCGGGACTGGCCCGCTTGGCTCACCGGCACGATCTTCGATCTGGACAATGGGATGGTGGGATCATGATCACGTTCAACTCAACGAAAGCCATTGCCATCGGGGAAGCGATGATCGAGATGGCCCCTGTGCAAGACGGGCTTTATCGTCGGGGCTTTGCGGGCGACACTTTCAATACTGCATGGCACCTTGCACAGGCGCTTGGTTCCCGGGGCAGGGTCGGATTTGCAACAAGGGTCGGAACAGATCGGCTCTCCGACGCCTTTGTCGCGGAGCTGGACAGCGACGGGCTCGACACGTCGTCGATTGGCCGCGACGCCGAGCGTACCATGGGGCTTTACCTGATCGAGCTTGATGGAGTTGAGCGGAGTTTTCACTATTGGCGAAAGGACTCGGCCGCACGTCTGATCGCCGATGACCGCGAATGGATGGAGCAAGCGTTCGTCGGGCAAGGCCTTATTCATCTGTCCGGCATCACGGTAGCTATCCTGCCCGAGTCCGCCCGAACTCACCTGATCGATGCGCTATCAAGCGCACGCGCACGCGGTACCCGAGTGTCTTTCGACCCCAATATTCGACCTCGGCTGTGGTCATCGAACGAAGAGATCCGCTCGACGATACCTCGTTTTCTTGAAGTCGCCGATATTGCGCTTCCAAGCTTTGACGACGAGCAGACAATCTGGGGAGACGCGACACCGCACGACACGGTTGCGCGGTTTTCCGCGTCAGGCGTAACCGAAATCATCGTTAAGAACGGTGCCGGTCAGGTCGCCATGCTGGTTGATGGCCACGAAGCTCAGATCGATACGCCGGCCGTCTGGGAGATTTGCGACACAACGGGCGCTGGCGATGCTTTCAATGCCGGATACCTCGCCGCGCGCTTGATCGGAAAGCAGCCGCGAGCGGCGGTTGCCTTCGGACAGCAAATGTCAGGCGAAGTCATTCGACATTTTGGCGCACGGATACCGAAAGACTCGGTTCCGCCCATTGCGCGCAGCCTTATCGATGACTGAACCCGGCACACACCGTGCCGAACTCCCGCTCCAAGGTGGCATTCCGAACGGCTTTGTCAGGTTGCTGACGTCGCCGCGTCCGGGTAGTTCAGGTCCATGTTGAACATCGAAGATTTGTCGCGGATCAAAGGCTTTCGGTTTCCGAAGAGTGTCATCGGATACGCCGTCTGGGCCTACCACCGGTTTGCTTTGAGCCTGCGCGACGTGGAGGATCTTCTGGCGGAACGGGGTGTCACCGTTTCCTACGAGACAATCCGTGACTGGGTGAACCGCTTCGGCCACAGGTTCGCCGCCAAGATCCAGCGTGATCGGCCAGTGCCGGCCGACAAATGGCATCTCGACGAGGGGCTTTGTCAGGTTGTTGCCGCTCAGACACAGCTTGGCGCAAGGGATCGAGCGCGCGGGGAATCTCCTCAGCCGTGACCATCAACGGAATGCTCACCATGCCGGAACGGCAGAACGCGCAGGATCGTGTTCGGATGTCCACGACACCGGCCGGTTCGATGATGTCCACCAATTTCTGCCGCATGCCGTCGCTTTGTCAGAAAATGATTGCCAGCCCTATGTTCAAATACCTCCGAATTGAAGACTTGGATTGTGAAAAATGAGAGGTGAACACATCATGCGAGGCGGACAATTGGCAAACCGCGCGTTTGTATTTCTGGCGTTCCTGGCCGCAATCGGCGCAGGTCCCGTTTACTCCCAGAGTTCCGAAGCCACTGTGGACCAACCTGCGAACGGCGGGGCAATTCCGGTCAACGTCGACAACTTCATCCGTGCCGCGACAAACATCGAGTTCGGCAAATATGCCGCCCTCTCCGGAGGGGTGAACAAGTTCTACCACTTCCGCGATGTGATGCCTGTCGACGCTCAGACGACCATCAGCGCGAACCGGGATACGCTCTATAGCACCGCGATCATCGATATCAGCAAGGGCGCCACCTTCACCCTTCCCGATGTCGGCGATCGCTACATGTCGGCGATGATCATCAACCAGGATCACTACCTCAACAAGGTCTTCCACGGCGGCGGCACCTATACGCTCGACATGGACACGTTCGGAACGCCCTATGTCGCGGTCTACCTGCGCGTGCTGCTGGATACGACCGACCCTGCGGACGTGGCTGCCGTGCACGCGATCCAGGACCAGATGTCGATCGATGCCGCCGCGTCCGAACCCTTCGTCGTGCCGCCCTATGACGAGGAAAGCTATAAGGGGCTTGTGCGGGCCGCCGTCGGTGTCGGCGCCTACCTGCCGGACAGTTTCCGCATGTTCGGCAAGAAGGAAGATGTCGACCCGGTCCGGCATTTCATCGGGACGGCCGGGGGCTGGGGCGGGTTGCCCGAGCATGAGGCGCTCTATCTCGGGATCGCGCCGAACCTCCCGGTCGGGAAATACAAGATCGAGGTGCCTGCCGAGGTCCCCGTCAAGGATTTCTGGTCGGTCAGCGTTTACGATGCGGACCGCTATTTCGCGCCGAATGATTTGGACGCCTATGTTGTCAACTCAGTCACGGGCGAGCGCAATGCCGACGGCTCCATGACCGTGCACCTGGGCGGCTGCGAGGACGGGCGCGTGAACTGCCTGCCGCTCGTCGAGGGCTGGCAATACACCGTGCGGCTCTATCGGGCAGCGCCGGAAGTGCTGGACGGAAGCTGGGTCTTCCCCGGCGTCGAACCCGCGAATTGACAGAAAGGATAGAGACTATGCGACATCTCCTTCTTGCCATTGCGCTCTGCGCACCCGCATCAGTCCTCGCCGAGGACATCACGATCCAGAACCTCATGCGCGCCGAGAGCGACACGATGTTCCGGCTCTCCATGCAGAACAACGGAACCGGTGTCGGCGAGATCGCCCATGAGCGCGAAGTAACCTCCGCCGACAAGCCGCAGCCGATCATCCGACCGAACCAGGACACCTTGTATTCGGCCGCCATCATCGACCTGTCCGAGCCGGTGACGGTGACGCTGCCCGAGGGCGACGGGCGGTTCCAGTCCGTGCTGGTGATCAGCCAGGACCACTACAACTTTGCCTACGCCAAGCCCGGTTCCTATAAGCTGACCGAGGAGGAGGTCGGGACCCGTTTCGCGATGCTCCTGTTCCGCACCTTCATCGACGCGGGCGATCCCGACGATGCCGCCCGCGCCCATGCCGTGCAGGACGGAATAACCCTCGAAGGCGGCGGAACCGGCCCCTTCGAGGCGCCGGGCTGGGATCTCGAGAGCCTTGCAGCAGCGCGGAAGGCGGTCAGTGACCTCGCCTCCGTCGTCGGCCTTGATGCCAGCATCGCCTTCGGCCGCAAGGACGAGGTAGACCCGCTGGGTCACCTGATCGGGATGGCGGGTTGGGCTGGGCAGCCGGCCACGACGGCCTCGGCCTTCCTTGACGTCGTCCCCATGAATGATGGCAAGACCCCCCATGCCGTGACGCTGCGCGACGTGCCGGTGGATGCGTTCTGGTCGATCACCATCTACGACGCCGACGGTTTCCTCGCGCCCAACGATCTGGGGCGGAACAGCTACAACAACACCTCGGCCACCCCGAACAAGGACGGCTCCTACACCATCCATTTCGGCGCCTGCGAGGACGGGCGGATCAACTGCATCCCGATCACGCCGGGCTGGAACTATACGGTCCGTCTTTACGAACCGCGGGCCGAGATCCTTGATGGAAGCTGGACTTTCCCGGAACTCGAGGCCGTCAACTGACCACACCAACGGCCCGCGCACGACGCGGGCCGACCGATTTGCAGCAGGAGCTTTCAATGTTGATAAAGCCACTTATCCAAAGAGCCGGCTACGCTCTCTTCTTGGCAATGTTTTCGGCGAACGGTGCAGTGGCGGAGGAAAAGCCACGGCTCATCCTCCAGATCACGGTAGATCAGCTGCGCGGCGATCTGCTGCAACGCTACTTCGATGCATTCGGTCCGGGTGGGCTCCGCTACCTGATGGAGGGCGGCGTCTATTACGACAACGCCCATCACGCCCACGCCAATACCGAGACAGTCGTCGGCCACACCACTCTCGCGACCGGAGCGCATCCCGCCGCGCACGGGATGGTGGGCAACCTTTGGTACGACAGGAAAGAGGGCCGCACTGTCTACAACGTTGAGGATCCAGACTATCCGATACTCTCTGACGGGGCGGGCGTCAGCGCCAAGACCGAGATCGACCCCACGCAGCTCGCGGCGGGCACCGACGGCCGCTCGCCGAGGGCAATCCTGACGACGACCTTTTCGGACGAGCTGTCGATCGCGACACAAGCTCGGGCCAAGGTGTTCGGCGTATCGGTGAAGGACCGGGGCGCGGTCTCGATGGCGGGTCACACCGGCAAGGCATTCTGGTTTTCGAAAGCGGCCGGACAGTTCGTGACCTCGAGCTACTACTACGACGCCTATCCGGACTGGGTGACTGACTGGAACGCGAAGGATCTGCCCAAACGCTACAGCGGCACCGCCTGGGAGCTTCTTCACCCAATCGAAAGCTACCTGTTCGCAGAGCGTGACGATCAGCCCTGGGAGCCGGAATTCGCGGGCTTCGGCCGGGTCTTTCCGCATCCCTTCTCGACTGCGGATGACCCCTATTTCACGACCCTTCTGACGCTTAGCCCCGCGGGGGACCAGATCACCGCCGACTTCGCCAAGGCTTTGATCACCGCCGAGGAACTCGGTGACGACGAGGTGACCGACTACCTCTCGGTCAGCTTCTCCGCTACGGACTATATCGGGCATTTCTTTGGCCCTTCCAGCCTCGAGTCCGAGGACAACCTGTTGCAACTCGACCGGACTCTGGCGGACCTCTTTGCCTTCATTGATGCCGAGATCGGCCTCGACCGGACCCTGATCGTGCTCTCGGCAGACCACGGGACACCCGAAGCGCCGGGATATCTTCAGGAACTCGGTCAACTTGGCGGCTACGTCGCTCCCGACGAGTGGGATACGGCTGCGGCCGCCGAGCGTATCCGCGAACGGTTCGGCATCACCGGAAAGCTCATCGAGGGCTACGACCACCCCTATCTCAACCTCGCGGAAGAAACGCTCAGCATCGAGGGTGTCGATCCCGTCGAACTGCAAACCGCCATCGCCGACGAACTGGTTGCCCTCGACGGGGTCGCCTATGCGGTGCCGAGTGCCCGGCTGCGCGAGGGGTCGGTTCCAGACAACGCGCTAACCCGCGCTGTCCTGAACAACTACAATCCCGACCGCTCCGGCGACATCTACGTCGTCTTCAATCCTGGGTGGTTCATCGCCGACTTCGACGGGCTTTCGGTTACTGCCACCCATGGCTCGCCCTGGCGCTATGACAGCTATGTCCCGATCATCTTCGCGGGCTTCGGACTGGCGCCGCAACCGGTGTCCAGACGGGTTCTTACCGTCGACGTGGCGACAACGCTTTCGGCAGTCGCGGGCGCGCGTCCACCCGACGGCGCCGCGGGGGAGGTGCTGAGGGAAGTAGTCGGTCACTAGGCGCGGGCATTGTTGGTACAGGCTGCGTTGCACAAATCAGCTGACGGTCGAGTTTCCCCTTTCCCCGGACAGACTTATCCTACGACCTTTGTG
>NZ_JAHVAI010000021.1 GCF_019264375.1 Sedimentimonas flavescens
AAATTGCCTTTGCCCATCTCGGCCTCCTTGCCTCAAAATTAGGGAAGAAGGCGTCTACAGATCTAGGGGCTATTCAGTTTGTTGGAAATCAGCACCCTGAAACGTCATGCCGGCATTCGCCAGCGCGAAAATCGGCATGATTGCAAAGCCGACCCAAGGGTGCAGTATCATCTCGAGACGCTCGACTGGAGAGACGGATTCCGTGACCGCTGTCCCTGCCTGGAGAAGGTCATGGCGTTCTGTGGTATCGCCACTCCAATGCTCACCGGCAGGATGGGCCAGCAAACGCCCCAGGATCCCGCGTAGACGTGCATCGCTGACCCAGACCCGGGTGGGTGTCATGAGACCCAGAATGACGCCAGCGATGGTCGCATGGACGCCGGATGCGTCAATACACAGCCAAACTCCCGCTCCTATCAATGAATAGACCGGAACACTTCTGATTCCGAGCCGCGAGGCGCTTGCAACGGCACCAATTCCCAGCAGACCTAACCCGAGTGCCGACCAGTTCAGGGCTTCTCCGTACCCGAGCGCGACCACGAGAATCGCGCCGACATCATCGAATATCGCCAGCGAGAGCAAGAAAAGACGCAGGGTAGGTGGAACTCGGTTTCCGAATAGCGCGAGGCACCCGATTACGAATGCCGTATCGGTTGCCATCACGGTTCCCCAACCATGCATTCCGGATTCACCGGACATCAACGTCAAATACATTGCGACTGGAACCACCATGCCGCCCACGGCCCCCGCCAGAGGCAAGGCGACTTGTCGAGGATTTCTCAATTCGCCCAGAACGATTTCCCTCTTGAGTTCGAGCGAGAGCACAAAGAAGAAGAGTGTCATCAGTCCGTCGTTGACCCAGTGGCGCAGGGAGCGGCTGAAATCCCATGAGCCGAATGTCAGGCCGATACGAGTTTCCCAGAAATCCAGAAAAACGCGGTGCCAAGGCGAATTCGCCAGTCCCAACGCCAGCAACACCGCCAGGAAAAGAAGGGCACCCGCTGCCGCCTCGATTTTCAGAAAGCGTGCGAAGGGTCGCGCGAGCGTGTCGGCTGCCTCATGGGGCAGAGATGCAAGTTTGTCGATCATTGGGCCGATTTTCCTTTTTACACCAGGAGGGACAGTGCCTCCGCACACTCAACCAGGGCCTGTTTCCTTGTCCTTCAGCCAAATCGCACAACCTCAGGCGGAAATTGCCCGGGCCTCCGCTAACGACAAAAGCCTGTGGCGCTGCTCGTCCAAGAGGTGGAGGCGCGCGCAGCGGAAGCTCTCCCAAAGTGTTATGCGCTTGATCTGTGCCAGGACATCGTGATCCCGGATAACCTCGTTCAGGCGGTAGAAGGGAATGCGGCTGGCCAGATGATGGACACAGTGAACGCCGATGTTTGCGCTGATCCAGCGCAGGATACCGGCAACGCATAGTGTGAACTTCCGTGCAGGGCCGCGTTTTGAATGTTCCAGTCCCCTTCGTGCCGCCAGCTTGTATCCTCGAACTGATGCTGCACGTAGAAGAACCACATGCCGGCGACCGCGGCCAGATGATCGTCATCAGTGAAAGGCCAATAGCGACGTTTGTGCCCATCGCGCTCAGGCAGTACCGCCAGCCGGATCGCATCAGGCGCACGGGCAGGCGGTACTGCAGGAAGAATGTATAGAACCGCACCACGCCAAACAGGAACACCGGATTTCGGATCAGCCGATAGCCCGCCCGTCCAAGTCGGCTCTTGTCCTGATATTCGCTGACCGTCAGGATCGGCATGTCTCCGACACCCCGATGGTCCAGATTTCCGGTCGTGGCATGGTGGATTGCGTGCGTCTTGCGCCAGACATCGTAGGGGGGCAAGGTGAGGACGCCGATCATCCGCCCGATCCAGTCGCAGAGGAGCCGGTTGCGAAACAGCGACGCGTGACCGCAATCGTGCTGAAACATGAACAGACGGACGAGGAAGGCCGCGTTCGTCAGCGCCAGCACGATCGCCAGCGCGGTGCTGATCGACAGCGCCCACCAGGCAACGGCCCAGAGCGCCACGAACGGGACGAGTGTGATCGCGAGTTCGAAAACGCTACGCGACGGGACAGGCTGTCGATACGCCGCTAGCGTCCGCGCCCAGTCCGATGGGGTAAACCGTGACTCCTGCGATGCGCAGCCGGTCTCGGCTGATGAATGGCCAGCATTTGACACCGCTCCCGCATGCGATCCGGTGTCCCGCAGGGCGGGGTCGGAGTTTCGTTGTTCGCCTCTTTTGCTCTGGGCTGCGTCCTGTCGGCCAGGCTGTTGAGGCGGCCCGTTGTCTGAGTAGGACGAAAACCTCATGGGTGGTGCAGCTCCATTGCGATTGGATGCATCATGCCGGTGGTCTCCGCACTGAATTGCCCCCCGCGATGATCTGGTTGATGAGCGCCGCCACTGCCCGGTGGATTTCCGCGTCAGGCTCAGTGTCGATGGTGTTCTCGTGGGTGGCCGCAGCGTCGCGGAGCACGCCAACGATATCATTCTCCGGCAGCAATCCGCGATCGTTCATGGCCAGTAGAAGTGACTCGCAGATCGAAAGGGCGGCCAGTCCTGCAGCGTTATTCGATGTAGACATCTGGTGTATTCCTTTCATCATATCACTATCTGGCAGTGAAACCAGTCTGATGAATTCCTCATGTTCGCATGAAATGCTCTATGCTGGGCTGATCGAAAGCAGTCCCTGAGCGGATCTCGGCAGATCCTCCGTAACCGAAAGGAAAGGGTCATGACACCGATCGCGGCCAGCCCGCTCACCCGAAAGCTCTCGGCCTTTGTCGTTTTGTCGGAGCCCGAACTTGCCGTGCTTGCGCGTCTGCACGGGCGTCGGCGGACCTTTGTCGCCGGGCGAGACATGGCCCATCAGGGACAATCGGATCAGGCCGCCTACATCCTGTCCGCGGGCTGGGTCTGCTCCTACAAGATCCAGCCGGATGGAACGCGGCAGATCGTCGATTTTCAGGTGCCCGGCGATTTTCTGGGATTGCGAAGCGTGCTTTTGCGTACCTCAGACCACAGTTTCGAGCCTATCGTGGACGTAGAGGCTGCCGAAGTCTTGACGGGCGATCTGCTCGAGGCGTTCGCGCAGACACCGCGGCTCGCAACGGCCATCCTTTGGGCGGCATCGCGGGATGAGGCGATGGTGGTTGAACATCTCGTCGGGATTGGGCGGCGGGACGCGGGAGCACGGATGGCGCATCTCCTGCTGGAGTTGGGATCGCGGTTGGCTCTGGTAGGCATGGGGAGCAAGGAGGGGTACGACTGCCCGCTCACACAATATCACCTTGCCGACGCGCTTGGATTGAGCGCTGTCCATGTGAACCGTGTGTTGCGGCAATTGCGTGAACGCGGTCTGGTGACTTTCCGGGACGGTCACGTGGCATTTCACGACTACAGCGGGCTGGCGGAGCTTGCCGGGTTCGATCCGGCGTATCTGGATCAGACCGGACCGCTTTTGAAATGACAGAGTCGCCCTCAGTCTTCAGCAAGCGTCTCAGGAGGTCGCGACAGGCGCTTGACCGTTACTCAAGCGCGCTTCTGGCCGCGTCGAGTTCCACGTTCGTCTCGGCTTCGCTCATTTCTTTTCGAGCTTTTTGAGCTGCGAGTAGGTGCTGGAGCGCGGCATCTTTCTTCGAACCTGTAGGCGCGTCATTGCACGCGGTTTCGACGGATTTCATCTTCAGGGATGGTCTACTGGTATCCAGCGTCATCAGTTTGTCCTTCCATTCATCTACCGGGAAATAAGAAGCGCATCGACATGCCGACCTTTCGGGATAAGCAGGTCCACACGCCTCTCAGGTACTCGTAAAAACCGTGCCTCGAAATGTCCGGTGGGCACGTCTCCATATACAACTTCTCAGGACTTGGCGGCACTGACGCAGATTAGCCCGGACGCTTGGCGCAGCTCGATCCTCTCCACGATTAGGTCTCGTTCAACTGAACGCGGTCGAATTCGGCCCCCAGCACAGCGGTTTCTCGCCGGGTGGCACGAAGAGACTATGCACATATCATGCTCACACTTCGCCAGCCAAGGAGCTTTCCAGACCGCTCTTTCAGCGGCTGTCTTAGAAGGGAAAGAACACCGGAATTGCCAGGATTGCGGCGGCCCCCACGATGATGTTCATCGGCAGACCGATCTTGATGAAGTCCGTGAATTTGTAATTGCCGGCGCCATAGACCAGCGTGTTGGTCTGATAGCCGATCGGGGTCGCGAAGCTTGCGCTCGCTCCGAACATGACTGCGACAACGAAGGGGCGTGGATCAACCCCGATCTGGTCCGCCAGTCCGATCGCCAGAGGGGTCACGACGACCGCGACCGCACTGTTGGTGACCGCCTCCGTCAAGGTCGAAGCGAGCAAATAGACCGCGGCCAGGGCGATGATCGGGGGCATGTCCGCAAGCGGCGGGGCAATGGCACCGACGATCAAGGCAATCGCGCCCGAGTGCTGCAGCCCCGCACCAACCACCAGCATCGAGAAGATCAGAACGAGCACGCCCGCGTCGATGGAACTCCAGGCCTCATCGTTGTCGATGCAGCGCAGGACGAGGATGAAGGCCACGGCGACGAGGGAAACAAGGCTGATGTCCGCCACACCGATGGCGGCCAGGGCCACCACTGCAAACAGTGCCGCAAGCGCGAGCGGGGCCTTGCCGCGTCGGAAGGGGCGCCCTCCGGCCATCGTGACGCCAGCCAGGTCCCCGGCCTCGATCAGGCGGTCGTAGCTTTCGTCGGTTCCCTCCAATAGCAGTTTGTCCGCAGGTCTGAGGAGCGTGGTCGAGAGGTCGGGGCCGAGGCTTTCCCCATGACGATGTGCCCCAAGGACACGCATGCCATACCTGAACCCGATGGTCAGTTGCGCGATCCGTACACCGCGGCTGCGATGCGAGAGCGTGACGATCGCCTCCGCGACTGTTGTTTCGGCACTATCCCCGGCTGTCGGCCCCTGACGCAGTCCGACATCCCATCCTTTCCTGTTTCTCAACGTCAGCAGTTCGGAGGTGCGGATAACCGCGATCAGCCGGTCACCAGCGGCAAGGATGTGATCGAGCACGTCGTCACGCCTAACCTCTGCACCGGAACGTATTCCGACCACCGTCACACCCGGGCGGGTCAGATCATCGATATCCCCCAAGGCGTGACCCAGCCCCCAGAAATCATCCTTTGGGCGCAACTCGGTCAGGAAATCCGCCTCACCTGCCGCACCCAGATCCGTCTGATCCTTGCGGTTGGGAAGCAGGAGCGGTCCGAGTAGCAGCAGGGTCAATCCGCCGGTGGCCGCGGCCACCAGACCGACCGGTGTGATTTCCAGAATTGAGAAGGGCGCCAGCCCGATCTCTCTGGCAACGCCATCGACCAGCAGATTGGTCGAGGTTCCGATCAGCGTGCAGGTCCCGCCGAGCACCGCCATGTAAGAGAGCGGGATCAACAGGCGTGTCGCTGCGAGGCCGAGGCTTTGGGCCAGTCTTATGGCGACCGGGATCAGCACCAGGACGACAGGTGTGTTGTTCATGAGCGCCGAGGCCACGAGGGTCGAAGCCAGAAACACGCCCGTTGCCGCAATGGGGCGCTGGCCGGCGGCGGCTACGACCCGGTTTGCCAGTACATCGAGCAACCCGGTGCGGACGAGGGCGCCGCTGAGGATAAACATCGCGGCGATGGTGATCGGTGCGGGATTCGAAAAAACCGACAGAACAGTGTCTTGAGGCACCAGTCCAAAAACGACAAACAACGCCGCGACCGCTGCGGCCGTCACCTCGGGGGCGAACCGCTCATAAAGGAAACCCGCGAAGAGAACCAGAAGAAGCGCGAGCGCAAGATAAGGCTCGTAGGTGGGCAGGTGTGTCATTCCGGAGTCTCCAGTGCATTGACGGCGGAGAGGTCCTGACGTCGCGCAATATGTGGTCTTTCGTTCTCACTCTACCCCGAAAACCGACGCGGAGCGCTCCTCGATCGGTCGCCGCGGACCGGGGTTGCGGTGATCAGTATTCGATGACCACGTGGCGCACCTCAACGGTCATGCTTCGCTGGGTGTTTCCCGACCCCGTGAAGCTCCCAGTGACCGGGACGACCTGATGAATGCCACGGGCGACCGCCACGGGAATGAGGTTCTTTGATCCGACGCTCCGGTTTGTAGGGTCGAACGCGACCCAGCCGGCACCGGGAATGAAGACTTCGGCCCAGGCATGGGTAGAACCCGCCCCTTCAGATCCGACAAGGCGCGTCTCGGGATCGAAGAGATAGCCGGAAACGATGCGGGCACCGAGACTGAGCGTGCGCGCGGCCTCGGCAAACAACACCGCAAAGTCACGGCATGAGCCCCAACCGCGGGAAAGTGTTTCCAGCGGCGACTGTGTCCCTTCCATCTCTCGCCCCTGATATGCGATCTGCGTCGACACCCCGTTGGCGATATCCTTGAGCAGAGACAACGTATCCGTGGGGCGTTGAAGGACGAAGCCCTCGACCCAGCTGGAAAACTTGCCGTCAGGGTCGGGATATTGTGGCGCCGTCAGGGCGCCGAGGTCGGCCCAGTCGTCGCCTGAATAAAGGAAGGGAAAGCTGATTGCCTCCGCCGCTATGGCGAATACCGGCCAGACCGCGGCGGTCAGATCGACGGTTGCACGGCTTTCGATGATCAGATGGTCGCTCGGCTGATTGAACTGCGCCGTGGCGACCGCATTGCCGGCAACGTCATGGGCCCAGGTGATATCGGCATGGGGCGTGAGGGTGATCTCATGCGACACCAGCCGCAGGTCCCGGGCTTCGCGCGGGCGCAGCATCATTCGATGAGGTCCAAGCAGAACGGGTTCGCCGTAGCGGTATTCGGTCTTGTGATAGGTCGTCAGCGTGGTCACGTTAGGTGCCTTTCGGCTGCAATGCGGTCACCCGGAGTCGGGTCGCTTGAGTGGCGTCGGTTAGACAGGCGGTCAATCCGGCGGGATCGGGAGCACAGAACTGTCGATTTCGGCTGACGTCTCGGTCGACACAAGGGGACCGAGAGTCAGGTTCAGGTCGTGAGACCCGCCGTCGAGGGGCAGGAACACCACCGGCCAGGGCGTGATGGGGTGGCCATCCAGCGTGGCTCTCGGATGATCCGCTCTCTCGATCCGGATCCTGCACGACGTGCCTGCCACCCTCAGCGTCATGGAAAATCCCGGCCAGTCGGGTGGCATGGTGGGGGCGATCCGCAGACGGTCTCCGTCCCGGGTCACGCCGAGGATGCCTTCGATGGCCGCACGGTGCATCCAGGCGGCCGCGCCCGTGTACCAGCTCCAGCCGCCGCGTCCGATATGCGGGGCAACGGAATAGACATCGGCGGCGACCGCATAGGGTTCCGTCCTGTAGCGCTGCACGCCTTCGGGTGTCCGGGCGTGGTTGATCGGATTGAGCATCGCGAAGAGCTCTGCCGCGCGCGCTCCATTCCCCAGTCGCGCCCAGGCCAGGATGGCCCACATCGCGGCATGGCTGTACTGCCCGCCATTCTCGCGCAGCCCTGGCGGATAGCCGGCAATATAGCCCGGGTCCTGCCCGCCCGCGTCGGCCTTGGTCCCGAAGGGCGGCGTGAACAGCCGTGCCAGATGGTTTTCGCGATCGACCAGCAGGCGGTCGACGGCCTCCATCGCGCGCCGTGCGCGCTCGGGATCGGCCTGCCCGGACAGCACCGCCCAGCTTTGCGGGATCGAGTCGATGCAACAGGCCGGTGCGTCAGCCGCGCCCAGCCATGTTCCATCATCGAAGGTCGCGCGGCGGTACCAGTCCCCATCCCAGGCATGGGTCTCCATGGAGAGGCGCAGCGTTTCGGCCAGCTCGCGCCAGCGCCGTGCCCGGGCCGGATCGCGCTTTTCTGCAAGCGGCACGAAGGCGCCGAGCGTCTGCAGCAGCAGCCAGCCCAGCCAGACGCTTTCGCCGCGGCCGGCGGCGCCGACGCGGTTCATCCCGTCGTTCCAGTCGCCGCTGCCGATCAGCGGCAGACCGTGCTCCCCGGTCAGGCTGAGTGCGCGGTCCAGCCCCAGGGCGCAATGATCGAACAGCGCCGCACCGTGGCCCGCATCGTCGGGCAGGAAGAACGCGTCGTGCTCGGTCTCTCCGAGGCGATGCCCTTCGAGGAAGGGCACCTGTTCGTCCAGTATCGCCCTGTCGCCCGTACTCGTCACATAGGCGGCGACAGCATGGCCGAGCCAAACGCAATCGTCGGAAATGCGCGTCCGTACCCCCTGGCCGGAATGCGGCAGCCACCAGTGCTGCACGTCGCCTTCCGGGAACTGGCGGGCGGCGACCCGCAGCAGATGCGCGCGGGTGCGGTCGGGGCGCGTCAGCATGAAGGCCATGTTGTCCTGCAGCTGGTCGCGGAACCCGTAGGCGCCGCTTGCCTGGTAGAAGGCCGCGCGCGCCTCGATCCGGCAGGCGAGCGCCTGATAGGGCAGCCAGCCGTTGACCATGATATCCATCGCCCGGTCCGGCGTCTCGATCCGGAGATCGCCCAGCGTGTCGTCCCAATAGGTCTGTACCGCTGCCAGTTCGGCCTGCATGTCGGCGGACCGCAGCCTTTTCAGAAGCGGGACGACCGCCTCCGCGTCTGCGCATTGGCCGAGAAGATGGACAAGCTCAATGCTCTCGCCAGGGGCCAGGGTCAGGGTCTTCATCATCGCGAGGCAGGGATCGAGCCCCGCTCCGACCCGCCCCGAGATGACGGCGCCCCGGCGTAGTGCGGCGGGATCGGCATGGCTGCCGCCCGAGCCCAGAAATTCGGTGCGATCTCCTGTCCAGGCCTCGGCCGAACCGGAAGGCGCGTTGAGCGCCGCGAACATCACCCGGCCGGGAAAAGCGGTGTTCCACGGATTCTGGACCAGAAGCGCGCCAGTTTCCGGCTCGTGCGAGGTCACGAGGAACGGGGCCGAGGCGGCGCGCGATTGACCCATGACGGGTTCGCTATAGCTGACGACGCTCAACCTCCGGGGCTGCGTCCCTGTATTGCGCAGGAACAGCCGCGAGACCCTGACCGGATCGGCGCGCGGCACGAACTGGACCAATTCGCAGTCGATGCCATTCGCCTGATGCTCGAACCGGCTGTAGCCGAAGCCGTGGCGTACTATGTGCGGACCGGCCCCTGCAGAAAGCGGCAAAGGGCGCGCAGTCGGTGAAAACAACACGCCGCTGTCGTCGTCTCGGATGTAGATTGCCTCGCCCGGAGGGTCTGCCACAGCATCATTGGACCAGGGCGTTAGCTGGTTGTCGCGGCTGTTCTCGGCCCAGGTAAAACCGCTGCCGCTGGCCGACACCTGGAATCCGAAGTCCGGATTGGCGATCACGTTGATCCATGGGGCAGGCGTGCTGTCCGGTGGGCCAAGGCGGATGACATATTCTCGTCCCTCCCGGTCGAACCCGCCTGTGCCATTGTAGAACTCGAGGTTCGGGCGGTCGGATGGCGGCCTGGCCTCGTCCCGCTGCGGGGCGGTTCTGTCACGTCTGTTCGCGCGCAGTCGGAGCGCATTGGCGGGTTGCGGGGCGGGGCCAATCTGTCGCGTGTCTGCGGTCATGGTGTCAGCCGTAACAGGATCGGCAAGAAGGGCGTCGAGCTGTTCGCCGATCATGCCGCGCCGGGCCAGCATCACAACCCGCGCCGCAGCCAGGAGAAGCGCCCGCGTATCTGGTGCGATCAGGTCGGAGCGCAGCGCAATCACGGCGCCCCGGGCCGGTCGCGTGTCGTCGCCGGGACGGGAATGGCTGCTGCGCAAGGCGATGTCGATGGCGGTCTGCAGATCCTTGACATAGGAGGCCGGGTGCTCGTTGAGGATCACCAGATCGACCGCAAGCTGCCTTCCCAGCCAGTACTCGTGGGCCTGTAGCAAGGCACGAACCTGTCCGATATCGGCGGGATCGTCGATGCGCAGCACCACGATCGGCAAATCGCCGGAAATCGCGAGCGGCCAAAGGCCGGATTGACGTCCGGCGCCACGTAACAAGGTGGCAGACGGCAGGCGGAATCGGCGATCATGATAGAGGACAGGGGCGGCGAGGCGTTGGAAGTCGGCGGCTTCGGTCGGCGAGATGCCTAGATGGCGCAGTTGCACCTGAGCCTGGGTCCAGGCCAGGGTCCGTGCGCGGTCATAGGCGCTGCGGTCGTGATGCCGGTCGATCAGATCCATCAGCGCTTCGCGGCTGTTGGCAGCCACCATCCAGACCAGGATCCGTGCGGTGCGCCCAGGCGCGATCAGGAGCCGGTTGCGCAATGCGAAAACCGGATCCAACACCGTGCCAGCGGTCCCGGCAAGAGGCGCCGGATCGGTTATGACGTGCGGCTGGGTCTGGTCATGATCGCGGCCGAAAGCGCTGTTGCGATCACTGTCATATTGCAGCGGCGCGACGGTCGTCCCCTCGACCACGGAGAACTGCGCCACCCAGATTTCCGGTTCCTCCGGACTGCGCCGCCTGCGCCACGCTATCAACGCGCCGTATTCGGGCAGGAACTCGGTCTGAACGAACATCCGCGAGAAGGCCGGGTGCGCCAGTTCTGAGGCCGGATCCGCCAGCGTCAATTCGACGTAGGAGGTTACATCCAGTTCCCGGGGTTTGCGCCCGCCATTGGTCACCGACAGGCGTCGCACCTCCGCATCCGCCTCGCCCGAGACGAGAACATCCAGCACCGTTTCGAGCTGGCCTGTCCGGGCGGTGAAGGTCGCGTGATCCTCGAAGAACTGCACGTCCTCCGCGTCGGCAGTATCCGGCGCGCCAGGTCCGAACCTCTGGTCAGAGCCGTCCGAGAGATTCCGGATGTGGAGGATGGCGCCATGCGGATCCCGGGTCGCGTCCTCGCGCCAGCGGGTGAGCGCAATATCGCCCCAGCGGCTGTAACTCCCGCCCGTGGCGGTCAGCATAACCGCGTAGCGTCCATTCGACATGAGATGGGTGACCGGGGGGCCGCCCGGGCGGCCGGCAATCCGGCGGCCCCGGTCCGCTTCGGACGGCGTCGGACCGCCGGGCCTGGCGTCCTCAAGCGGCGGCAAGGCGCGGTCGATATCGCGCGGCAGCCGTTCCTGGAGCAGCAGTTCGCTGGCATGGATCATCGGTTCGTGGTGGAACCTCTGGCGCATCAGGCCGCCGGTCAGGGCGTTGGCGATGGCCACGATGGTCATCCCCTGATGATGCGCCATGTAGCTTTGCACCACGGCAACGCGGCGACCCGGCAGCACACGGTCGGGGGTAAAGTCGAGGGCTTCATAGAAGCCACAGAGCCCGAGGCCACCCATGGCCTCCAGGTCGTCGTAGTTCCGCCGTGCAGCACCGGGATCCAGCATCGCGGCCAGCCCGGTTGCATAGGGCGCGATCACCAGATCCCCGGCAAGTCCGCGCTTGAGCCCAAGCCCCGGCACACCGAAGGTGGAATACTGATAGTTGAAATCCACATCCCGCGCGTTGAAACCGGATTCCGAAATGCCCCAAGGGACGCCTTGCGCCCGTCCGTAGGCGATCTGTCTCTCGACGACCAATCGACAGGTGCGACCCAGCTGACCGCCTTCGGGTTCTTGCATCACCAGTCCAGGCATCAGGTATTCGAACATCGAGCCGGCCCAGGAGACGAGAACGGCGCCGCCACGGGTTGCGGTGACCGTCCGCCCCAGACGGAACCAGTGGCGCAGCGGCAGATCCTGTTTGGCGACGGCGAAGAGACTGGCCAGACGCGCCTCGGAGGCCAGGAGGTCATAGCAGGACGGATCGAGACTGCTCTCATGGACCGAGTAGCCGATGGACAGCAGCTTGCGCTCGGGGTCGAGCAGGAAGCCGAAATCCATGTCCACTGCGAGCCCGCGGGCCTGCACTCCCAGCCGATGCAATTCTGCGGCCAGAGCGGCATGGTCGGCCTCAGTTGACGCGGCATCTGTCGCGGCTTCGGCCAAGCCGTCGCGAAGCAAGGACAGCCATCGGGGCGCATGGGGGGGCATAGCCGCCGGAGGCGGAGTGGCGCGTTCGGCCTTAGCCGCCAGGCGTTGCAGGAAGGGCCAGTTCACTTCAGCCTGTTTCAGGCCATCGCGCAGCGATCCGATCGCCTCGGAGCAGGAGTCACTGAGCGGGGACATTAACCGCTCTGCGTCACGCTCCACCAGGTCAAGAAGATCGGTCAGCCCCTGAGATCTCTGACGTGGCGTCGCGCCGGAATGCGCGGCCCAGTCCTCGCAGGCGTTGGCCAGTGCGATCAGGTGGCCGGCCAGATTGCCGCTGTCCACCGACGAGACATAGGGCGGGTCGAGAACCCTGCCGTCTCGCGTGTCGTACCAGTTGTAGAAATGCCCCTTTACCCGCGGCAGCGCTTGCATCGTGCCAAGGGTCGCGGCGATCCGGCTGGCCGCCTGACGCAGGCCGATCCAGCCGAGATCGCAGGCTGTGACAGTGGACAGAAGATAAAGCCCCATATTTGTGGGCGAAGTTCTGTGCGCGAGCGTCGCGTGTGGTTGCTCCTGAAAGTTGTCCGGGGGCAGATGGCTGTCTTCTGGCGTGACGAAGGTCTCGAAATAGTGCCATGTCCTGCGTGCGATCAGGCGCAATTCCTGGGCGTCCTGCGGGGTAAGGGCGGCGTCGGGTTGTGCGCGGGAAGGCTGACTGACTCGAAAGGCGATGAGCGGCGCGGCAAGCCAGAGGGCTGCAAAGGGCAGGATCAGGGGGAGCGCACCGGGGGCGGCCAAGCCGGCCAGGCCTGTGGTCGACAGTCCCAGCAGGATCCCCGGCGCCATGGCACGGGAAAATCCCCGCAGATCGGGGCGCGGAGCGGCCGAGACCGAGGCCGCCGTGGTCCATTCCAGGAGATGCCGCCGTGAAACCGTCAATCGCCAGAGTGTGCGGGCGATGGCATCGAGCGCGCGCCAGGCGGCGTCGGCGAGAAAGCTGATCGCCAGCCCGGTTTGCAGCACGGCAAGCGACAGGTCTTCCTGCATCAGGCGCAGGTGGTTGCCCATGTGAAGGCGGCGCTGATGCGGAATGGCGGAAAGGGCTGCATGCAGGAAAGCGGGCAGGCTCATGGCGACCAGCGCCAGAGCCGTCGCCAGCAAGGCCGCCGGGCCAGGCAGAAGCCACCCCAGTGTCAACAGGACAAGCGTGGCCGGGGCCAACAATGAGCGGCGCAGCGTGTCCAGCACCTTGACCCGTCCCAGCGCGCCCAGCCCGCCTTCCCGGCCAAGCCAGGGCAGCAGTTGCCAGTCGCCGCGACACCAACGATGGATGCGCCGCGCGGCGAGGTCCTGTCGGTCGGGGAAGGACTCGATCAGTTCCACGTCCGAGACGAGCCCGGCCCGGGCGAAGATGCCTTCAAGCAGGTCATGGCTGAGAAGGGCATTTTCGGGCACGCGCCCGGCCATCGCCTCTTGGAAGACATCGACGTCGTAGATGCCCTTGCCGGTAAAGGAGCCCTCGCCGAAGAGATCCTGATAGACGTCCGACGCAGCTGCAGCATAGGGATCCATCCCGCCCGGACCCGAGGTCGCGCGCTGAAATGCCGTGCCGTGCCGTTCCGGTGTCAGGGCGGGGGTGATCCTCGGCTGTAGTATGGCGTGACCAGCACTGACCCGGCTGCGGGCCGTATCGAAGATCGGCTGGTTCAGCGGGTGCGCCATCTTGCCGATCAGCCGCAAGGCCGCGTCACGCGGCATCCGGGTGTCGGAATCGAGCGTCAGGACGTAGCGCACCTCAGGAGGCACGGCTGGCACATGACCCTCTGCCGTGCGGTAGTCGGTATCATCGGCACCGCGCAACAGACGGTTGAGCTCGTGCAGCTTGCCGCGTTTGCGCTCCCATCCCATCCAAATCTGCTCGGCGGCGTTGTAACGGCGGTCACGATGCAGGTGCAGAAAGCGGGCACCGGCGGGACCCGCCCCGTAGACCTGGTTCAGTCGCGCAACCTCGACGTCGATCAACGCGACAAGTGGCGCATCCTCCGGCATGTGCTGTCCGGGGGCGTCCAGCCCGTCGGTCAGGATTGCAAAAGTCACGTCTCCTTGGGCGCCGGACAGATAATGGACTTCCAGCCCTTCGAGTTGTTCGGTCAGCTCTGCGCCATTTGTCAGCATTGTCGGCACAACCACGAGCGTGCGCAGCGAAGACGGCACGCCGCTCTCAAGCGCCAGTCCCGGCAGTGCCGTGGCAGGTACGGCCCAGGCCACCATGCGATCAACGATAAGTTGAGCGACGGCACTGGCCGGGATGACCGCTGCGAGAAACCAGAGCGCGAGCACAGTCCACGACGCGGATGGGCCGGAAAGGGCCACCAGACTCCATGCGCTCAGCGCGAGCAGCCCAAGAGTGACACAAAGAATGCTGCCAAGGTATCCTGCGAGACCGGGTCGGACCTGCGGGCGATGCCGTCCCCTGTAACGATAGCCGATCTGGCGCTCGAAGGCCGCCCGGCCCTCGGCGAGGAGATGCCAGCCCGGATCGCTCCTGCGCAGGATTTCCGCCTCGGAAATCAGGTCGCCATCCGCTTCCGGCGCAGCCCCCACCGTCGCCAGCACCTGCTCGGCCAGATCCAATTCGCTGTAGTCACTGTGACGAGCGAGATCCTCGAGGGCATCGCGATAGAGGTTGCGGCTGGCGAAATCCATCGCGGAAAATCCCGGATGCTCCCGCAGCTTCGCATCGACCAGGCTGACACTTTCAAAGAGCTCTGGCCAGTCCGTCTCTGCGATCGTGCGCAGGCTGGTAATGACGTTTCGAACGGTGACGTTCGAGGCGCCCTGACGCTCCTGTGCATGCCGGACCGCCAGGTCGACATTCGACCCCTGCTTGGCCAGCCGATCCTCAAGCCAGCCGATGGCCGGGGTCGTGACAGGGTCGCAGTCGCGTAGCCGTTTCGCCAACTGGGCGGCAAAGATCTCGGAAAGGGGCTCGGACGCGTCAATATCTGCAGGCATCCCGATCCCGGTCTGGTCGGCCTCCAGGAGCCGATCCGCAAGGGCATCCGCCGACAGGCGCATCCTGTGACCGAAGGTGATCTGGTCGGCCAGCCGCCGCAGGTTTTCCAGAAGGACGAGGCGGAGCGTTATCGGAACCGCCCAGAGCTCTCCTATGGTCAGGGGCTGTACCTGCTGATAGGCGCGCAAAAAGCGGGCCAGTGCGGGGGCGTCGAGATGGCTGTCCGTATGGGCGACATAGGCCCAGATTAGTTCGAACACACGCGGATAACCGTGAAACGGCCCTTGGGCGAGTTTCGGCAGAAGCTTGTAGTAGCTGGGCGGCAAATCCGTACGGCAGTCGCGCACCTGCGCCTCGACCCTGTGAAAATTGTCCACCAGCCATTGGGCAGCAGGGACAATAGGTTTTCCCGCCGCCAACTCTGAGAGACAGGCCTTGTGAGTGGCCCTCAGAGCCGTCGCATTATCGTCCAGTCGCTGGCGCAGTGACGCGACACGCGGTGAAGAGGCACATATACGCTGGACCTCCGCCAGGCTGGCGGCGTGTTGCTCCAGCCTTTCGATACCGAAAAGCTCCGCGCGCACCGGCGCGACGCTCTTCCAGGGTGAGGTGCGGGTGCCGCGGAGGTCGAGTCGAGGTAGCGTCCAGGCCCTCATGCTAGAATCCTGTCGGCAAGTGGGCAATTTTGCCGACTTGCCGCTTGGATGCACGTTCTGCGCCCAGGCCCGGGCGATCGCGCAAGACGAGCCGGGTCAGGCCTTTTTCCCCTTCGGCTTTGTGTCGATCGTCAGGCCCTTGCTGAAGGACGGCGCCGGCGCCGGTTCAGCCTTCTTCTGCTTCGGTTTCTTGTCTTCTCGGCCGCGACGGCTTTTGCCCTTCGCCATGGTGTTCTCCTAAGTGTTTTGTGTACGTGGAAAATTCTCTCGCCTCGACGAGGCGAAGACCGCATGCGTCGCGGGCCAGGATTCCGAGGGCCACGCAGGTCCGCATCGGTGCAATTTGAGAGTATCGCCGAGGTCAGCCGCTTCCATGCTGATCCAGATCAGCGTTCAACGGAGAGTCTTTCTGCTACGTGTCTCTATGAATGGTCCTGAGACAAGTCTGAAGTCGTACCCCAGCACCTCAGTGATACGTCCGCAGGAGGAGCGCCTCGATCTGAAACCGATGGCCGAAATGATCCACTACGGGGTAAAACGCGATCGAAAACTGTCCTCTTGACGCATCCGGCCATAGGCTTGAAGTGACGAATTTAGTGGCGGTTTGACTTGAGAGACCAAACGGTCTCTCGCCAACACAACCAAATCAACTCGGACAAATCGAGCGGCACGCCGGATATTTTGGAGCAATAAGCTGCCTGTGAAGCGCAGGCCGCAGACTTACTAACGATCACCCGTACTCAGCTATAATTGCCCTTGTGGTCTGAACAGCCGCAGTCAATTCAGTCCTGTTCGCCCCCTTGATCCCCAGCCTATCAAGATCGAATGACAACTGACTTGAACGACCGCCGGACGCGGCAGCGCGTGCCGATCGGCCACGTGCGCGACTAGTCGATACGAGCTTCCGATCCTGCGGATCCGTTGTCGACTTCTCGTCTATCGCCGACGCTACACCATTTTCCCGCGCCCCCGCAGCCTCACGAACTTCCTGCAGCTCCTGCTTCAACCTCTCCACCGTCTCGCGAGTCTCAGACATCTGTCGGTCCCGCCGCACACCTTCCTCGTCCGGATACGGAAAACTCCCCGACTGGCCCGCATGCAGCACCTTGAGCGCCGGGTCCTCGAAATACTTCACCCTTCTTGCCCGGATCGGCATCTGCGCATCGATCACAAGGATGACCTCGTCGAGGTCCATGCGCCGGGCTTCATCCTCTGTAAGAAGCGGGGTATCTTCTGTCCTTTCCGAAACGCTGCGCCCCTCAAACGGATTGCGTCCAACAGCGCGGGAGCGGGTCACCACGCGCTTGGTTGTCTTGCCCACGGCCTGGCTCAACTCTTCGATGGTCTTCTGCTCGGACGGGGTGAGGTAGAGCTTCACGCCGGCGCCGCCCTGCAGCGATCTGCGGGTGTTCTCACCATAGATCTCGTCCAGCGCCGGGATCGTCTGGGTCACGATGGCGAGGTTGCCGCCGAAGGAGCGCAGCGTCTTGATGCTCTCGGCGACGATCGGCATTTTCCCGATCCGGTCAAACTCGTCGAGCATGATCATCACCGGCCAAGGCTCGTCATCGCCGGGCTCCTGTGCTTGCAGCGAGGCAATCAGGTCCGAAAAAAAGAGGCGGATCAGCGGGGCAAGCGGGCGGATCATCTCGGATTCGACCACAAGATAGATCGCATGTGGGCGGCGGCGGATATCCCGGAATGAGAAGTCAGAGGTCGCGGTGGCCGCGTCAATCGCGCGGTTGTCCCAAGTGTCGAGACCCGATGTCATAAGCAGGGAGAGGTAGGAAGTGAGGGTGTCGTTGTTGGTCGATGCCATACGCTCGAAGATCAGTTTGGCCGACTTGTTCTTCACCTCCTGTGAACGCTTCAGGTATTCCTTCTGCTTGTCGCCCCCCGAGGCTGTGATGCGGTAAATCTCGCCGATGGTCGGAACGCCGCGCTCGAAGGCCAGAAGACCGGCCGCCACGAAGAGGTCGATACCCCCGGCCAATAGCCCGCTCAGTTTTTCGTTGTCGGTTTGCAGGAAGAGCTTGGCGGTGAGTTTCAGCTCCATCTGCTGCCGGTCGGGGTTGGTCATGGCCGCGATGCGCGCAAGCGGGTTGTAGCGGTGGGTTGGGCGATCCCAGTCGGTCGGCGCGAAGCGGAAGACCTTGTCGCCCATACTGGCGCGGAAGCGCGATGTCTCGCGGAAGTTCTCGCCTTTCACATCGAGCACCACGGCCGAGCCCTTGTAGGTCAGCAGGTTCGGGATCACGAAGCCCACGCCCTTGCCGCGGCCCGTGGGCGCCACGATCAGTGCATGGGGAAAGGTTTTTGAGACAAGGAACGGGCGCCTGGATTTCGGGGAGCCGAGCTTGCCGAGAAGGAACCCGCCACCGGGCTTGGCAAAGAAGCCGTTCCTCTTCATCTCGCTGCGAGTCTGCCAATGCGTCGTCCCGAAGCGGGTCAATGCATCCCCCAGAAGCGTGACGCTCAGCATCAGCGATGCCAGGCCGAAGCCGCCAAGGATGAGGTTCACCCAGAGGAAGTCTTTTGGTGCGGACTGAGACAGACCCCGATATTCGCGGGCAAGCAGGGTGACGTCGAAACGCGTGGGTGAAAGCCCATAGCGGAACATCACAAAGCCGGTCGCCACGACATAGCCCATGGCGAGGCCGACCAGCACGAGGCTCAATACACCGAGGGCAATCTTGCCTTTATCCATGGGTGATCCCCTTCTCACCATGTGCCGCGGCGTGGCGCGCGCGCTGCGCCTCGATCTGCTCTTCGGCCAGAGCATCGAGAACGCGCTCCATCGCCGGGCCGTGCGCAGTGACCTCGCTGCTCTGGAGATAGGTCTTGGCGAGTTCCAGCTGGCGCAGCGGATCCTCGGTGAATGAGTCCAGGACGTCCGCGTTACCGGCCCGCAGCGCGTCGATTGCGTCGGGGCTTAGTCGCTCGTTTATCTGCTGGACGATGTCCTGCTGCTCTGCCTCGGAGGCCGAGGTCCCGACGTCAGCGTTTCGCACAAAGGCCATGACCGTTGGCGCTGTCTCTTCCAGATACCGGCGCTCGGCGTAGTCTTGTCGCGCCCGGTCCTCGATCTCGAAACTGCGTTCGCTGATATAGGCACGCGACGCGCCGAGCGAACGAAGGTAATTGATTTCGTCCTGGACGGCCTGCCCGAATTCATCATCCGGCATCTCCGTGCGATAGCGGGCGAGGGTGCGGACTTCTTCGGTGATCGGACCGAGATGATCCGAGGGATCCCGCAAGGCGAGGTCCATGTCGCCAGCATGCAACGTGCGGTCCTGCTCAGATACCGCATATTGCTCCGGCATTCGACTGTCAGTCGCCTGGTCCCAGGCCATCGACGCCAGTTCGGCATGCTGTGGAGATCTCTGCGCGTAGGCGTCGAACGCGGCGCGGGCCTCTTCAACCTCCACGGCACCTGCCCGCCGGACCGACGGGTCGTCGGAGAACGGATGATCGAAATCCGTCCGGCGGAACTGCGCCACCAGCGCCCTGAACGCCTGCCGCTCCGATGGGGCAAAAATGTCGGGCCCGTCCTTCACGAGATCACCCCCAGGTGTCGCCAACCGCTCACCGAGCACTTCCTCAGCGTCATCCACCTTATCGACCTCGGTTGGCGCGCGCAGGACGCGTACATCGGTAAGAACATCGCCCAACCGAACATGCACAGCTTCCAGCCGGTCGAGTGCTTCTTCCCGGTCCGCAGGTCTCTCCAGATCGAGTCCCCCTTCTTTGGCAATCGCCTGCAGATCCTGTGCCAGCCACTGACGTTCCAATGCGGCATTGCCTGCCCCTTCCCGCAGACGCGCGGCCACTGCCTCGGCGTCGATGCCTGTGCCCTGCAACGCCTCGGCCAACTTTGGCGCGACCTCTCCGTCGTCAAGGCGCGCGAGATGATCTTCACTGGCGTTTGGCCTTGCATAGATGCCGTCCCGGGACGGAGCATCGACCAGAGCGGCGGAGCGATCCCCAAGCGGGTTCAGATGCGCGACCGAGGCCAAAACGTCGGTCAGCTTGCGCTCGATCACCGGCTTCTCGGCCGCCGGCGCCCTGTCGATCGCCGCCTCGATCTGGCGAATATTCTGAGAAAACTCGGTGATCAGTGTGTCGAACGCTGCTTCGTCTTGGGACATATAGATGGCTCCGTCAGATTGAATCTGACCGCCACTGGCAAGGATGGTGCTGGCCCTCTCGAGCGCCTCGGCCACGTCTTCGAAATTCGAACGTGACGCTTCCGCCGCGAGCCCACGGTACATCAACGCGTTGTGCCGGACGGTTTCCAGAGCGGCCGCCAGGTCAGCACCGGTTCTCTGGCGCTCGACTGGGGGACGACCTTCGTCGCGAGCCTTGTAGATTTCATCGATCTCGGCGCGGTAGGTCGTGACGCCGCGATCCAGACGACGCGTCGCCTCGAGGCGGATCCCATGAACTTGGGCCGCCTCAACCATCGCCTCGCGAAAGACGTCGTAGTTGAAGTGATGATCCTTCCCGAGAAAGAACATTTCGCCATCCTTGCTGCGGCGGTTCAGAACGATATGCGCATGTGGATGCGCGCGATCTTGGTGTATTGCAGCAATATAGTCGAATTGCGACCCCTCACCTTGAAAGAACTTCTCGCAGACCGCCTGGGTGATATCGCGCACCTCTTCACCCCTGGTCCCAATCGGGAATGCCATCAGCAGATGCGACGTATGGCCAAGCTTGGGGCTGTAGCGCTCGTTCCACTGGTTCTCGAACCGCCGCGCCACTCGGTTAATCTCGGCTTCCGAGAGCTGCTTCTTCCCGTCATGGGTGCCGCGACTGTCGAAGATATGGGTCGACTTCGTCGTGAGATATGTGAGCTGCGCCCGTAGCTGCGCCCCGGTGTGACAGCCCCCTTTCGAGATAGCCTTGAAGATCGCTGGCGAATAGCCGCGCGCGGCTCGCACCATCTGCGCGCCCCTGGAAAGCCCCTGCCAGGATCCCGAAACTCGGCTCCAGCCGCGGTCAAATAGCGCCGGGTCGATGCCACGGACCCGGTCACTCCGCGCCATTCTCATTCCTCTCGGCTAGGCCCGCCAGGGCAGAGCTGATCTCAAGGTCCAGCACGCTGCGCCGCGCACGCGACATCTCCTGGACCTGGTCGGCCAGATCGAAGACCAGACCCGCAAGGGCGCGGACGTCACGGTGACTTGAGGCCGGGTAGGACAGTCTCTCGCCCCGCACCTTGGCCTCGTTCAGACGTCGCGCGATCTGGTTCACGTTGTTGCCGACCCGGTTGAGCGCGGCGCCGAGGCTGCGCAACTCGTCACACATCTCGTCGTCGGGCAGGAAGACACCTTCGGCCGCCAGCATCAGGCGGCGCATGGCATCCGAGCGGTGCGCAATCCCGCGCCGCGACAGCGCCGCGTCGAACCGGCGCAGGTCGTCGTCCGAGACCCGGATCCCCACAACCCGCGATCGGCTGCCGTTCGCTGTCTGACGCTCACCCCAGTGGTTCACCACGTTGTAGATCGTCTTAAGGCTGACATCGTAGTGGGCTGCCAACGACGCCGCGGAGACGCCGTTCCGGCGGTCCTGGGCGATGGTCGATCGCTCGATCTCTGACAGTCTGCGGCGGCGGGGCATTTTGAAGTTAACGTTCCTATTTCTTGCCAACTTCGTACAAGCCCGCCGACTCCCAACGCAAGTGGAGTCGGCCATAAGGGCTTGTACTCAATGTAGAAAATCGCCCTGCAGGGGCGATTTCCCGCCCTTTGTCAAATGGATCGCGCTTCGCGCTCATTGCACCACGCGATGCGGTCCCCGCCTCGCGCATCGCGTCTTTTGCACTCCGTCTCTTGCACCCCGCAAGACGGGCTTCGCTGCGTGCTGACCGTCTCGCGTCACCTGCAGAACGCCATACGCGAGGCTGCCTCCCGTCGTCTGGCGCACGCTATCCGTCACCTGGAGTCCGTCCGCAGCACATCGCCAAGCGCATCACGACATTTGGAGGGTGTGTGGTGCCCCGCGACGAATGCTGAAGGCGCCACGGCAGACGTCGCACGATCATCGCACAACGCCACCCGCTGCATGCCAAACGCGGGTCGCATCCCGACTTCTGCTTGACCCCTCCGCCCCATGCGTTTAGCGACATTTTTGCATTATCGTTTCGATTCACTATTTTTGCGGAGGATGAGAATGCCGAACGAAAATCTTGTGGTGATCGCAGCGATGGCCCGGAAAGGGGGCAGTGGAAAAACGACGCTTTCGCGCGCCTTGATCAGTGCCGCGATCGCCGCCGGACGCAGGGTGATGTTGATCGACACGGACAGCACAAGAGTACTCGGGGCCTGGCATGCTCGGGCGCAAGCCGGTGGGCTGAGTTCGCCGCTTCTCTGCTCGGCCATCGTCGAAAGCGTGGCGGGTGTCGAGGATCAGATCGATCAGGTCTACATGGCAGGCACGGCAGACTTCATCTTCATCGATACCGCAGGGGTCGGTGCCGAATGGTCAGACGGCATCGCGGTGCTTGTGGACCACATTGTGACGCCCGTCATGCTGTCGACGTCTGATTTCGATGTCGGAGCGCAGACTTCTGATTGGTTTGAGAAACTGAAATCCCGTGTTGACGACCCCTCCAGCCTTCCGCGCCACCACGTCGTCCTCAACATGGTCGACCCGAAAACGACCCGTGCTGACGCCGCCCTGATTGAAGAAGCGCTCACCCGTTTTCCGGTGATTGAGACCGTCATGATGCGACGAAACACTTACAAGGAGATGGATCAGAAGGGGCTTCTCCACGCCTTGGCGCTGGAAAAGCAATCTGATCCAAACCCTCTGATGCGTCCACATGTACGTCATGTCGTCGAGGCGCTCGAGGAGGCGACGGACATCCTCAACAATATTCTTGCTGCGTGAGGACAGTCGATTGCGCAAGAAGATCCCGACCATCACTAGGCCCGACCCAGCCTACGCCGCCACCCTGCAACAGGGTGACCGCGAGATTCCCGGGAAGGAAGATGAGGCACAGGTCACAGCAACAAAGACAGGCACCCCAGCCGCTGACGTTGACGCGGATCGGCACGGGTCAGAGCTTGTGCCGGAAGGTGCCGTGGCGCCGCACCAAGTCACCGCGAAAAGCTCAGACCCGCATACCAGCCTGAGAGCTCCCGTATCGGCGCGCGCTTTGAGCCCCACGCGGAAGATCGACATCAGGGTCAACGCACTCGAACGACAGGAAGCAGCGCTGCAGACTTGTGGTGTCGAGCCAGCACATGTGGTGCGTGCCGCCCTGCGCCGTGCAGTCAAAGGCTGGCAACTGTCGCCGGTCTTCGCCCCAGTCGTGGAGGAGCGGCGCACTCGCAATACACAGTGGCAGGCCCGTACATCTCTGGCAGTAGATGCGGCCAGCCTGGGTGTCCTCCTCCGGGACCACGACCCCCTCGACGTCTTGAGTAAATGGGCCCTGATCCGCGGCCAGGTGGAACCACGCATATGGGGCGAGATCGACAAGATCTTGGAAGAAATTGCTGCTCGTGCTGCATCGCCGCATGAGCAGCCCGGACCTTAAGGAACCTATCTGAAAGGACAACTTTCACTTCGCCGGTGGATTTCTGCCCATTCGCGGCCATTCGCCTTGAAGTTGCATTGGGCCACCATTAACACCGCCGAACAGATTTTTTGATGACCTCATTGTTGAATAGTTTCGAGGTCCCCTTTGGAGGAACGCATTATGAACACGAAGCCCCGCCTGACTGGCGAACCGATCATGCGCATCCTCTGCAAGACATCTGAAAATCTGGTTGGCTACCTTTATCAATGGAACAATGGTGACGTGCAGCCTGCCTGGTTCGACGGCGCCATGGCGGACGTTCGCTATGAACCATTCATTCAAGCGCCGGAACAAAACCCTGTCGATCCGAAGACCCTCAGACCGCGTCAGCAAGATCTGACGCACCTTGAAAAGGCCTAGCTCAAGGCCTCGCGTCGGTTTGTGAGCCATCCCATCCCGCAGGTCCTTTGAGCGATAGAGTTGACTTCTATGCCTCAAAAGTGATCTAGATATGAGTTATAGAAAGGATGTCTATAACTCATGGCTTGGAACTGGACGCTGCCCGATTGGCCGGATTTCCGGTATGACGCCTCCGCTGTGGAGCCGTTTGAGCAGAGGTTCCTGCTGTCGTCCGGAGAAATCCTCGGCGCGGTCCATCATGTCAGCCAGCCGGAGCGCGAGCAACTCCGCATCGAACTGCTCAGCGAGGAAGCGATGCAGACGAGCGCCATCGAGGGTGAAATCCTCGATCGGCTCAGTGTCCAGTCTTCGCTGCGCCGCCATCTGGGCCTCGATCCGGACAGCTACCCTGCCAAACCGCGCGAACAGGGCGTCGCGGAAATGATGGTCGATGTCTATTCCAGTTTTGCAGAGCCGCTGACCCATGAGACACTGTACCGCTGGCATCGGATGCTACTGTCCCATGACCGTCGGTTGGAAACCATCGGGGCCTACCGACAACACGCCGAGGCGATGCAAATCGTTTCCGGCCGCCTTGACCGGCCCACGATCCATTTCGAAGCGCCGCCCTCAGAGCGGGTCATGCCTGAGATGGAGCGATACGCGGATTGGTTCAACAAGACCGGGCCGGGGGGAGCAGAGCCGCTTCCAGCGCTGACGCGCGCAGGGCTAAGCCACCTCTATTTCGAGAGCATCCACCCATTCGAAGACGGCAACGGCCGCCTGGGTCGCGCCCTCGCTGAAAAGTCGCTGGCGCAGAACATCGGCCAGCCGACGCTCATCTCGCTCGCCTTCACCATCGAGAAGGAGCGCAAGGCATACTACGACCAGCTCGAGCAGCATCAAAAAACACTCGACGTGACCGATTGGCTCGTCTGGTTCGCGGAAGTTGTCTTGAAGGCCCAACAGGCAACACTCGACCGCGTCGGCTTCTTCATCAGCAAGGCACACTTCTACGATCGTCACAGAGACCAGTTGAACGAACGACAGGCCAAGGCCATCGCTCGAATGTTTCGGGAAGGCCCTGGCGGTTTCAAAGGCGGCCTCAGCGCCGACAACTATCTCAAGATCACCGGAACTTCACGCGCAACCGCGACCCGCGATCTGCAGGATCTGGTCGAGCAAGGTGCGCTCAGCCGAACTGGCGAGCGCCGCCATACGAGGTACTGGCTGAACCTAGATGGGAGAGCGTGAATGGTTGGTAGAAAGCCCGAGATCTTTACTATTGGCACATACGGCACGACGCGCAGTGCCCAGATTGGATGTTCCCTCTTTGTGCCAACCAGCGTAGAGTGGCCGTCAAAAAGGATTGAGCAGGATGGCACAGAAATCTGAAATCGAGTGGACAGACGCGACGTGGAATCCCGTTACCGGCTGTACAAAAATCGGTCCGGGCTGCGACAACTGCTATGCGGAACGCTTTGCGGAGCGGTGGCGTGGTATAGAAGGGCATCCTTACGAACAAGGATTTGATCTGCGTCTCTGGCCGTCACGACTTGACCAACCGGCTCGTTGGAAGAAGCCGCGTATGATTTTTGTCAATTCAATGAGCGATCTATTTCACAAGGATATTCCAATCAGTCACATCGACGCCGTTTTTGACGCGATGGAGAGGGCCAATTGGCATGTGTATCAGGTTCTTACCAAACGCTCTTCGCTGATGCGAAACTATGTGAAGAAGAGGTACTCTGGAGAAAAAGTCCCTTCGCACATTTGGCTCGGCGTGTCCGTCGAGGACAGCGCACACAAGAGCCGAATCGAACACCTGCGCCAAATCAACTCAGAAGCGCGATTTATTTCGTTTGAGCCATTGCTCGGCAGGATCGGGAACGTCGATCTGAGTGGCATAGCCTGGGCAATCGTCGGGGGAGAAAGTGGACCAAAGGCGAGGCCGATGGAACCGTCATGGGCAACAGAATTACGCCTGGCATGTGAAAAATACGACGTTGCATTCTTTTTCAAGCAGTGGGGGGGAGCCCGTCCAAAGTCTGGCGGACGGCTTCTCGAGGGGGCTGAGTGGAACGGCTTTCCATGGCAGATTGTTCCCAAAGAAATAATGGCAGAGCTGACGAGTTAGGAACGCGATGGCGACGAACTTCATCTGGGGACCTGATGGCAATCTCCCGCGAATTGAGGAACATACCAAGCGTAAGCTCGATGTCCTCAAGAACTATCTTGATGTCTATTTCGACACAGTGGTTCGCAACCCAGCACAAGATCGTTTGAATATTACTCTCGTGGATGGATTCAGTGGAGGCGGCGCATATTCCGATGGAAACGAGACACGAGCCGGGAGCCCGCTTGTTCTCCTCAATGCTGTTGAAGAGGCGACCGTAAGACTGAACGAAGGTCGCGCAAAGCCTCTGGAAATCAATGCACGCTTTATCTTTGTGGATGACGAACGCGAGCATGTGGCCGCCCTGAAGAGGGAGCTGCGCGGGAGAGGGTACAAAGAGAACGACCCGCAGATCTCTGTATTAGAAGGAAAGTTTGTAGAACACTTGCCGACAATCATGGCTGAGATCACGCAGACTCAGCGCAAAGGCCGATCCATTTTCTTTTTGGATCAGTTTGGCTACTCCGACGTGCCAATGTCAGCGATACAGACGATCTTCACTGCCCTTGATAGAGCAGAGGTCGTGCTCAATTTCGCCATCGATAGCCTCTTGAACTATCTCCAGGACGCCTCGGCAGAACTTCCTCTCTACCAACAGTTTGGTATCGACTCCCGCTTCATCGCTGATTGGAGACAGCGAAAAGATGAACATATGGGCCGCGCCCTGACGCAGCGCGCGCTCATGGCGCACATTCACGCAAAAAGTGGGGCCAAGTTTTTCACGCCATTCATGCTGTGGTCGCGCACGGATAACCGATGGATGATGCTTGCACACCTATCGCAACACCAAGCTGCCCGCGACAAGATGCTTAGCGTGCACTGGCAGGAACAGAACAGCTTCACCCACATTGGTTCTGGCAGCTTATTTTCTTTGGGGTATGACACGCGGTTGATCGAAAGTTGCGACTCGCTCTTCAACTTTTCAGAGATCGATCGAACCAAATTGAGTACGGAGCTCGTGAACGCCCTGCCAGCCGAAGTCCACCAAATGATGGAAAATGGGCAGTTGGACGTCGCACGCCTGTTGGATGAGATTGGCAATCGAACAGCGGGCACCAACGACGACATTTTTCAGGTACTATCCGAATTGGCACAAGCGCGTGAATTAGAGGTTTTATCGGCCAACGGAACGCCGAAAAGGGCAGGAACGCGTATTTCTATCAAAGATCGACTTATCAGACCTAGCCAACCAACATTATTTTTTCCGTCGCGCTGGTAGCCCGCCGCGCCTTTTCCTGGTCAAACCTTCGCAACGATTTCTTGGGATTGAACGTCGTACTCGAACAAATGAAGGCGCCCCTCTTCAATCAGTTTCGCCGCACGGCCGACATGGTCCGGCAAAACGTAAAACCATTCCTTTGGAAAGACCTTCTTCCCGAAGCGATCCGTCACAAAGAGCTCTGCCGGCCTGGCCGTCGCGAAAAAGCGGTGGAGAAGGTTCTCAACTTTGCGGCGGGACAGGTTTTGAAGCTCGTAGGTCGCGACGATGTCCACTGGTGCTAGCAAAAAAGTTGGATCGTTGCGAGCGTCTGCAACCCGGCGCGAAACATCCTGACTGGTGACACCGATCTTGTGCAGGATCATTCGCTGAGTTCTGATCGACGGATCATCCGAGCGCGACCGAGCGACGTAAATTGTCCCAGACAATTCGAGTTGATCAGATTCCCAGTCCGGATCGAGGGGACCAAGCCCGACCTTCTGAACCATTCTGGCCGTCTTATCGTCGTTGAGCGACTTGCGGAACGAAGACATAAGAGGATCACTCTCCATGCCGTTGGAAAAGATGACCCGAAGTCTGTGGTCACGAGAGCCCCCTCGCGCGGACATCTCGGATTTCTCAGCGATCATCGCGAGAAGGCCGTTGCGGATGAAGAAGTCGCCTTCTATGGGCTCAATCACGGACCATTTCTTTACGGGCAGTGCTTGGCGGTCGCCCGCTTCCAAAGCCTGCTGCACCGCTTCAAAACGCTCTGCGAACTGGTCGAAATCGCGACAGGGAACAAATTCCGCCCGATGATCGGGCAAGTGTCGCTCTGCGGCAGGCGTCGTATGTTTCAAATCGATCAGAGACGCATCGACGGAAAGCTCTTCATCGTCGAAAATATCATCTAGGCTGTCAGGCACGTCAGAAACTAGCGGCTCATCTCGCCATGATTTCAATGCCTGCGCTGTCTCGTCGTCCAAGAGTCCAAACCGGTCCTCCAGCCGCATCTGGTCTGTCGGCGCAGACTTGATCGATGCCCAGATCGAACCGAGCCGCATCTCGTCATGGTCCACCGCATCAGGATCGGGAACGCGCCCGTGTTTCTCAAAGAACGCTGAGACTTCTCTCAGCGCGCCAGCCCCTTGGTCGGAAACTACAGTGGCGCGGCTGCCGCGCAGCCTAACGTCCAACAGGCCGAATTCATCGTCTTCCGCAAATATGTCATCCAAGCTCGGCCGCGTCATTGCATCGCGCCCTCGCGCAGCCGCTTCGCCTTCTCAGCTTTCAGCCAGGCCAGTGCCTCTGCCATCCGCTTCTCCAGGGGATCGGCAGAATGAACGTTCGGCTCACGTCCTTCACTGGCCCGGAACGCCTTGATCCTCGGCCAAAGTGTTCGAGCCTCGTCGCCGGTCATATTGACCCGCAATGCAACCATCGCCGATTGGACATGTGCCAAGAGCTCCGAGTTCAAAGACTTCGATGCGACCTCGAACCGTTCACGAAACGTGTTCACGCTATCGATGAGCTCAACATCGATGTCGCGGACGTTGATGAATTTCTTGACCATCTGCAGCAGCGTATTGGGGGCGCTGTCTCCGGCTTCATCCCCATCGTCGTCAGAAGCGTCCGCCTTGCCGGGGCTGCCGGTCAAAGGTGACTGCCCTTCAGCGAAGCCACGCTCAGCTTCTCGCCGCGCCAAAGTTAGCACGTTCATATGCGCCGCAAGGTGTTGCCGAACAGACTCGGCCTCTTCTGAATCCAGAGTTTCGTATCTGCGCTCGATGATGTCCGTCAGAACCATTTGCGTGGCAACCTCAGGCGCCGTGTCGGGAGAAAGGACCCGTCTATCCATTTCCTGGTAGGCGGTAGCCATCAAGTCGTGCATGTCCTTCTCGCAGATTTCCCGAGCTCGATCAGTGGGTGGCTCAATCAGTCCCTTGATACCGATTGTAACGTTGCCTTCGGCGTCAGTCCCGACCGGGGCACGCACGTCGCCATCCTCGCGCCGATAGAATTTGAAGTTGGGTGCCAACACCTGCTCCATAAGCAGAGAACCAGAAATGGCCTTCAGCATGTCGTTGACCGCGTCCGTCACAACGCCGGTTTCCACACCCGGCTCGGCAACCAGGTTGGTGAAGAGCGCACGCGGCTTACCCGGCGCATCGCGAGTGGCTCTCCCGATAATCTGCACGATTTCTGTAAGCGATGACCGGTAGCCGATCGTCAGGGCATGTTCACACCAGACCCAGTCGAACCCTTCTTTCGCCATACCAAGCGCAATTATGATGTCGACCTTCTCGCGGTCCGACGTATCGTCTCGACGACCATCAGTGCCTTTGATCTCTCGCGAAAGCGCAGATTTAACGATGTCCCGGCCTGGTCCGTCATCAACCAGATCGGCGATTTTCAGAATCTGCCCATCTGGCCTGCGGACCAGATCAAATCCGGTCTCAGGATCGCGACCTTCATGGACACCCAAGAGGTCGAGAATCTTTCCGACTTCGTTGTATTTGTCGTCGAATGCCTCGGACGACCCCCGATGAGGAATGTGGATGATCGTCTTTTGGTCAGGGTTCAGCACCCCTGGCAATCCGTTGACGTAATTGCCCTTGTAGAATTCGTAGTTGATCCCGAGTGCCTTGAGAAATTCGTAGCCTTCCAGCTGCTCGTAGTAGCTGTAGGTGATCTTGGTAAACCGATCCTCATCCTCTGGCCGCAACACTGGATCCGCATCCCCGCGGAAATAGCTGCCGGTCATTGCCATCACATGACATTCCGCTCGGGAAATCAGACTGCGCAGGATCACGCCCAGCCGGTTGTTGTCGGAGGCAGAGACATGGTGGAATTCGTCAATGGCGATGAAGCAATTGTCAAAAGCCTCGATACCCGCAGTTCTTGCCACCTCATCGAAACCAAAGCGGAATGTGGCATGGGTGCACACCAGCACCTTGGCATCGCTTTCCAGGAACGCCTGAAACGCCTTGACCTTTTGCTTGTCTGCGTCCTCGCCGGTCAAACAGAGGTTCCAGCGATCATCGACGTCCCAGTCCGCCTCAAACCCATAGCGGGTCAGATCCGTTGAGCGGAATGATCCGCCAATCGATGTCTCGGGCACGCAAACAATCGTCTTTTCCAGCCCCTGATGAAGCATCTTGTCGAGAGCGACGAACATGAGCGCGCGGCTCTTGCCAGCTGCGGGGGGCGCTTTGAGCAAAAGGAACTGCGCCGCTCGTGCGGCATAGGCGCGGGCCTGCATCGGGCGTTGGCCCAACTTGTTGGTTGTCGAATTGGAGCGCCCATAGGTCACGTTCACCATTTCAACCATGTCATTCTCCCTTCGGGCGCGCGTTGATAATCTGGTTCACACGGCATCGGGTTGCTACCCATGCCTCCAGGTCCGGAGAGGACCACGCGATCAGCTTTAACGCGTCTTGGTACTTCGAAGATGGGCCTTTGTCGAAGATCGCATTGTGGTGCGCGATGCGGTTACGCCAGCGGCGAACGCTTTCGATCAAGTCGTGCAAGTCTTCCAGCTTGGCATCCCATGGAGCGTGCTTGAACACCCGCTGAAACCCTTTCGGGAACAGATAACGCTGGAACCGCTTGGTCGTCAGGTGCTCCCAAAACCCGAAAGACAAAGCCGAAACCATGTGGTGGGCGTCCATAACGTCACCGTGTTGATCGGTCTCATCAGCGATTGCGTTGTCGATATCCTTCCTGCGAACAGGGTCCAGGATTTTCAGGAAAGTTGCGTTTTCAAACCATCGCGGGTCACGGAACGTCAGGGCGTTGTGTATGCTGTTCCGGCAGGTCACCTCGGCCATATGCAATGCAAAGTGAAAGGCCTCGGACAGGTCGCAGTTCCAGAGGTAGATGTCCTCGCGCGCCACCCCGGCATCACCCGCCGCAGGGGCGTATCGCTGCAGTCTTCGGTCGCTCAGGCAGTCGGTTAACAGCTTCTGAACCCTAAGATCGGTCAGAGTTTGAACTTGATCCGTGGCCACATCAGCGCTATCTATTGCTTCGTGAGACGCGGTGAGGTTGCCTTTAGGTGCTTCGGCAGGCTTCTGGCCCCTCCCGTGGACAAGATCATGAGGCGGGCCTTCGGGCGCCGCCTCGCTTGTTTTTGGGGGCGCGTTCTTATCGGTCATTTCGCACCCGCCTTCTGATCACGATCCTTCAGTATCGCCTTCTCGAACCACGCGGGAACACTGGTAACGTCAGCCTTAGAGATGTTCTCGGGCACGTCCTTCCAGAAAGACACGATGGCATCAGCGAACGCCTGCAATTGTACATCGCTGACCTTGAGGTGTGTATGATCACGCCACTCAATACCCAAGTCGTTGTAGAATTTAACGCCATTTTCGTCCGTAAAAGGATCGACCACGTACTCGGGAAACTCCCTCTTCAAATTTTCAAATGCCGTGCCCTCTCCATGCTTGTAGACATTCACTACAAGTCGGCACGCATCCAGCAGCTTGAAATACCCAGTACTGCGGATCTTCCACCCGAAGCCTTCGAGCAGGTCAGCGAGGTCTGAAAAGTTCGCCTTCCAGATTTTTTCGGCGGCCAGATCCCCCCGGTGCCAATGTCCAATCTCACGCACCAGCCAATCGCGAAGCTGCTTGTCCCATTCATGGAACATGCCCGCGACCACACTCAGCTGGGTCTGATCACGCATATCGGAGAGCAGGCGATAGAACTCGATGCCGGCCTCTCCGGCCGCCTCATAGAAGCTCCCCGGATCGTCTCGGTCGGGATCGAAACGGTGGCTGTTGTTCTCGAGCCAGTCTTCCGAGGCCTTGTCTGCCTCAGCTTCTATGTTCTCAAACTGCGTGAGAAGCCGCTTGCGTGCCTGTTCGACATAGAACAAGTGCCCGTCGATCAGCGACTGGCGAAATGGTCCCCACATCTGGAACAATACATAGGCCCCCGTCATGCGCGCGCGCCCTTCTTGTCCTGCGATTTCACCTTGGCGGCATAGAGCTTGAAGAGCTTCTCTAGCCGTTCGGTGTCATTGCGGAAGGGGCGGCCGATATACATTGTTTCCAAGAGGTCATCGTTCTCCCGATGCACCGCGCGCAGGTCGTCGGGCATTTTGTCGGGGTCGTAGAGCTCGGCGATGGTCTTGGGGAAATGCGAGTAGCGGCACTTGAGGATGCGCCGCGCCGAGGCGGATAGCTCTGCCAGCTGATCCTCACTGAACTTCGGCACCGGGAAGGTGTTCCAACCGAGGGTGTTGGAGTAGCGAAAGCGCGTCTCAAGTTTTCCGCACACGTTGGCAACCCAAATGAGATGCAGGCGTGACGCGATCAGGGCGATGCACCATTCAGGGGCGTCATAGAGCACTTGGTTGAGGTTCGACGCGATAACATCTGCACCAACACGCTCGACAGGAAGGTATGGCCTGCGTTCGGAAGTGACGCTCGGCACCAGAATAGAATGGTTTTCGGCGGTGAAGACTTGCTTAAAACGATACGACAGAGGAAGCAGCTTTTCCCGCACATATGCGTCAGTGCTTTTCGCACGAAATGCTTTCACCTCTCGGATGCGTTCCGCTATTGCCGGAATGGCCTCTGCTTCGGCGACAGTCTCAGGGGTGATCCACAGACAGTAACGGCGGTAACCATTAACGACCTCGTCGGCGCCCATGAACGGTCGGACAAATGCTGATGCACGCGGCTCACGCTCAACTAACGCCTCTTTTTCATCCTGAGTTAAGATGAGGTGACCACCCTCAACTGGCTTGTTGCCATAGTCCATGGAGGCGAGGCCGAACAATCCGGTGCGCGTTCCTTCCACAGCGACGGATGGGGCATTGACCAAGTATCCGTTGATGTTGTCTGCCGCGCTCTCGATGCCATCCGCAAACAACCGCTTCGATTCTCTGCACTGGTTACGGATGCCGATTACCGAACACATGACCGTTGCATTGGAAGAAGCATTGTTCTGCCATTTGAAATCCTTATGCGCGAATCCGATTTCCAGATCATCTTCCAGCACATGCGGCCACAACGCGGCGACAGAATAGCCCTGACAAATCGAGTTAGTGGACACCAAGGCCGCCCGAGCGGTTCGTCCACGGATGTAGCGGGAAGCCTTGAAGAACCATGCCGCCACGAAGTCGAAAGCGGCAAAGCTCTTTACATGCCCGGAGAAGACATGCGCAAGGTCGGCCTTCTGTTCTTTGCTCTGATACGTTGACCCAAGGAACGGCGGGTTGCCCGCGATGAACACCTCCTCGCCCTCACCGGGAGGCGGGCAGACTTCTTCCCAGTCAATACGCAGAGAGTTCCCGGTGCGAATATGCGCCGCATCTTTTAGAGGCAGCGCAGCGGGACGGCGACCAAAAACCTCGGCAAAGCTGGCATTGGCCTGATACTCGGCAATGAACAGCGCGAGCTTGGCAGTCTCTGCCGCAAAGTCCGCGATCTCGATTCCATAGAAATTGCTGATCGGGATGGCCGAAAACATCTGCATCGAGCCGGGGCCGGTGAGTTCCTCCAACCGCTGCAGGATGCGCGTCTCGCGCGCTCTGAGTTCGCGGTAGGACACGACCAGAAAGTTGCCCGAGCCACAGGCAGGATCAAAGACGCGAATACGCGACATGCGGTCCAACACCTGCTGCAAAGCTTTCGCGCGATCCCAGGCCTTGTGGATCTCGGCATCCAGATCATCGAGGAACAGCGGCCCGATCACCTTCATGATGTTCGGCACCGAGGTGTAGTGCATCCCCAGTTCCGAGCGCTGCTTGGGATCAGCCACCGACTGGATCATCGAACCGAAGATGTCAGGGTTGATTTCGCGCCAATCAAGATCGCTGGCATCGCGCAGGTAGCGGAAGGCGATTGTGTCAAACCGCGGCGCGTCGATGGTGCCCGCGAACAGCCCGCCGTTGACGTATTCTAACTCTGCCGTCCATGCTGGCAGGGCGCCGCGCTTGTCCTTGGGCAAGTTCATGGCGTTGAAGGCGGCGATGATGGTTTCACGCGCCTCTTCGCCCTTGTCGCCCGCATGGGTGAACAAAAGGCGCGAGAACTGGTTGTCCGGGAAGATGCCCACGTCCTCGGCGAACATGCAGAAGATGAGCCGCATCATCAGCTGGTTCATCTCGTGCCGCCGATCGTCGCTACCCCAATCGGGATTGGCCTTGGTCAGCGCATCATAGAGACGCGCGAGCTTGCCGGTCGCTTTGACGTCGACAGGGTTCTCTTCGACCGCGCGGTAGCGTTCCTTGCCCGCGGCGGGCAGGAAGAAGCCGAAATGATCACCTAACTCGCTGAAGGTGCAATGCAGTGTATCGCCTGAAGCTGGATGTTCAGCCGCAATGGTTTCGCCATCGGTCGCGATCAGGATCGCGGGCTTGGACGCCTTGGTTTTCTTAGAGGCGCGCAGCTGATCGAGCGTGACATCGGTCAGACCCTTTAGTGCAGGCGCGTAGTGGAATTTCTTGTTGAACAGAACGCCGCCAGAAAGATCCGACTTGTTGGTCGAGCCATTGCGCAGTTTCGAAATCGCAGCCTTGGCCGCGTCCGTCGCCTCAGCAAATGCAAAGGGGAATTCATTCGGATCAAATGGCTTGGCCGCAATCTCGGCAAGGGCATCGTAAATTTCAGTCGGGTTCATCAACAGGCCTCGGAATTCGTTACACTATTCGTAGTCAAAGAAGCCGCCGGAAACTACCGAAAATAAACGCGAAATACACGCTTGGCGAAATCTCATTCACCGCTTTTCAATCCATCTTCTGCTCTGCGACCGCTCGATACCCTCGCCGCGTCTTGTTCGCTGCGAGCTTCAACAGGGCGGTCACAGCATGCCCCTCGTCCGGGTGCTGTTCGATTAGCATCTGCCCTCGAAACCCGATACGGCCCCATTCCCGCACAAGGCATGCGCCGCCAAACAGGTCCGGCTGAACGCTCATTCGATAGAAGCGCCGCATGTTGAGAGACGGGTCGATCCGCTTGAGATCGACCGTTGTCGGGAACACTTCCATTTGCTGCGATATGTCGAACATGTTGTTGGCGCCTCTCTCTAGACCACAATATCAAGCGCTCTTCGACGTTTCCACAATGTTCTTTCCCGGATTGAAGTCGGGGGCTCACGCCCCCTTCTCGAACTTCATGACCGGGATGCCGAGCTTCTTGGCCTTGTCGGCGAGGTTTTCCTGGATACCGGTTCCGGGGAAGACAAGGACCCCGACCGGGAGCACATCCAGCATCGCGTCATTGCGCTTGAAGGGCGCGGCCTTGGCGTGCTTGGTCCAGTCGGGCTTGAAGGCCACCTGCGTCACGCCGCGAGCCTCGGCCCATTTGGCGGCGATGAGCTCTGCGCCCTTCGGGCTGCCACCGTGCAGGAGGACCATGTCGGGATACTTGGTCCGGACCTGGTCGAGCTTGCCCCAGATCAGGCGGTGATCGTTGAAATCGGTCCCGCCGGTGAGGGCGACCTTGGGGCCTGCGGGAAGCATTACCTCGGTCTCGGCGCGGCGCTTGGCGGCCAGGAAGTCGCGGCTGTCGATCAGGGCGGCGGTCATGTGCTGGCGATTCACCATCGAGCCGGTGCGGGGTCGCCAGGTCGATCCCGTGTGATGGACGAACTCGGTGGCGGCGTGATCGCGCATCATGTCCATGCAGTTGCGCCGTTCGATCAGCGTCAGGCCTTCGGCCGTCAGGCGCTCGAGTTCGACGGACTTCACCTCGGAGCCATCCTGCTCGCGCTGGAGGCGGCGCTGCGCCTGTTCGTTCTCATCGAGCGACCGCTCGATCCGGGCCGTGGCGCGGTGGAAGAGGTTGACCTGGCCCCAGAGCACTTCTTCGAGGTCGGGTTCCATGCGGGTGTCTTCGAGGGTCCCGACGAGGGCGTCGAAGATGTCGGCGACGGCGACGGCGAGGCGCTGCCCATCGGGCATCGGGCGCGGATCGGGCTCGTCAAAGGGGCGATAGCCGTAGAGCTGGAGTTCGTCGAGCGCATGGGCGGTCTGGGATGTGCTATGGGCGGGTTCATACGCGTCGTCGTGGGTATGGATCGTCATCGGTTTCTTGCCTCCGGGCCTGTCTCGTCCGCGCGTCATCCCGCGCGGCCTTCATGGGCAGACCCGAGCCGTCGGGGCGGTTGCCCCTTCACCCCGGCTTCACCGGGGCCGGAACAGCGTGGAGGAGGTCGGCAGGGAAGCTATTTGTCTCGCGATGCAAAGGCGGCTTTGCCGCCGGCGGAAATAGGTTCCCTGCCGACCTTGCAGGGGCAACCGCTTTGACGGCCTGCCCATCTCTTGAAGGCCGCGCGGGCTGACGGGTGGATGCGCAAGGCCCGGGATGGGGTGAGGACGACGATCCAGAGCCACGACTGGGATGCTGCCCCCTGCCCCGCACTCCCAGACCCCCTGCGCGATGCAGCTCAGCTGGGCAGGCGATGCCGATCCTCTGGCCCGATCTGACCTGCCAGATGCTGGCGCAGTGCGTCCTTGCCGTTCGCCCGAAGATCATCGTTGAAATCCCCGAGCCGCGGTTCCAGCACATGGCAACCGATCCCGACCTCGGAGGCTCTGGCGCTCAACTTCTCTGCCGCGCGCTGCCCGGCCGGATCGCGATCGATCGCGATGTAGAGGCGCTTCAGCCCATCTGGCAGCAGGACCGCCCCGAGGTGACCCGAAGAGAGCGCCGCCCAGACGGGCAGACCTGGGATTGCCTCGGACAGGGACAGCATGGTCTCGATGCCTTCGCCGATGACGAGGATGTCATCCTGCGGGGTCAGCCTGACAGCATTGCCGAGGAGGTGACCCATAGCCCGACGCTCTGGATTCACTGCCGCCTTCCCCTGCCCGTCAGCTGCCAACCAGGTGCGATGCACGCCCTGCACGGCCCCTGCCCCATCGGTAACCGCCGCGATCATCGCCGGTCTGGGGATGCTCCGGGTCTGCCCCTCTTCCCGATGCCAGCACTTCGGGTGGAAGCGTAAGGCGCCGTTCGCCCCGAATTGGGTGATGCCTCGGGAACGGAGGTAGGTCTCCGCAAGCGTGCCTGTGATCGGGTTCGAGGCAGCAAACAAGCGCGCCGCCGCCGCAGGAGTGCCACCGGGCGCCTTGGCCTTCCTAGGCTCTTGCCTATCAGGGACGACCGGCTGCGGACGGCCAAGATGCGCTCGGGCCTCGGCGAGAAGGTCGGGGAAGCGCGTGATCCCCGTCCGGGAGCGGATGATGTCCAGGAGATCGCCATGCTCGCCTGTGGCCCCATCCGTATTATGTGGAATTCCACATAATACGGAACATGTTGCGGTGCGGATTATGTTGCGGTTGCGGTTCTGGTCCCTGTTTTGCTGTGGATTTCGCGGGGCTG
>NZ_JAHVAI010000022.1 GCF_019264375.1 Sedimentimonas flavescens
GATGGCTTCATGGTCCGATCCTTCTGTTGGGTCGGACTCTAGCATCAACTGGAGGAATTATCGGGGGTCACAGCACCACGCCGCCACGATCCTCCCCGGCATCCCATCCATCACCCGCTCGGCATCCCGCGCCAGATCCAGCCGCTTGCGCAGCTTGACCTGCGGGACGAGCCAGAAGATCGGCACGGTGGTGAGCCCGCGGCCGGTCCTTGCCCGTGACGCCACTGCGCGGCCCTTGGTGTTCAGCCGACCTTCCGCCACCAGCAGGCTTGGTCCCCGGCGCCGATAGATGAAGCGCAGGCGCAGGCCGTGGCGGCGTTCCCATTCGCCGGGAGTGATCCGACCACCGCGCAGGGATGTGCCCGCCGCGGCGGTGGGGATCGCCAGCCAGAACCCGTCCTTCGATCGGATCAGCGGCCCCGCATCATGCGCGCCGACGATCACCGGCGCCTTCGACCAGACAAGCGCTGCGGCGTTCAGGCTCTCGCCGGCCTTCGGATAGGTCGCAAGCCGGATCGAATTGCCAAGCCGCGTGCCCAGCCCCGCGCCGGTGATCTGGCCGCGCCAGGCAGATTTCAGACTGGTCCCGGCCTCGCGCATCGCCGTGGTGACGGCCTTTTCGCCGGCACGGATTTCGGCCTGCATCAGGGCGATGAGATCGGGGCCGATCTCGAGCTTCAACTTCATCGGATCACGCGGGCCGCAGATCGAGTGTCCAGATCAGCCGTTCCCGGTCGCGCAGCGGCTCGCCCTGGATCAGGAAACTCTCCGCGCCGATCACGATCAGATCGCCCGGGCGCGGGGCGGGGAGGTCCGACAGGCGCACATCCACCATGGTACTGTCGCTGACAAACCGCCCGGTGCCGAACTCCGCGATGCGATCGGGCGCACGGGCAATGACGCGGATCGGTCGCTCTTCGGAAGTGGTGGCAGAGATCCAGAGGGCAGAGACCGCCATGGACGCATGGATGAAGATGCGGTCCATGGCGGCGGCAAAGACGGACATGGGTGTAGCCGTCAGTTCGAGCTGAAGAGCCGGACGGCAAGCCGCGGCCGCTTGTTGACCGGCAGGATCGAGGCTTCCGTCATCACGTCGATCCAGCGCCCTTTCCCGTCGAGATGCTGGCGGGCGTAGAGCGGCAGACCGATCGTGTTGGCGGTTTCGAGCAGGTTCGCCGGGCCGCCATAGGTGGTGAAGGTGTCCATCGTGCCCAAGGGAAAGGCGATGCCTTCGCTCGCTGGAACGAGCCTCTCGGTCGTCTTGGTCGAGAGCGTGACCGTGCCGGAATATTCCTCGAAGAGGATGCCCCCGAAGGGGAAGTTGCGGCGGACATCCTCGCGCAGGGGCTGGGCGCCGGTCGCGGCGTAGAACTTGTAGGCCTCCTCGGTTTTCGGGTGGGAGATGAGCTTGTCGAAGAACTCGCGGCTGACGAGCGCGTGCACGCTGGTCATCGCTTCACCCAGCAGGTTGTCCTCGATCGCGCGCAACACCTCGCGCACCTTGCCCTGCACATTGGTGCCCGCAGTGCCGAGCACGAAGTCGACCGAGATCTGCGCGAGCCCGAACTCGATGAAGTAATTGTAGAGCGTCGCGCCTGCGCCATCCTTCACGATGCCGCGGAGCGCATTCATCTCCATGTATTCCCGCGTTTGCGCGTGCTTGCGGCGCATCAGCGTGAGCTTGCGGTTCATCACCTCGACAAGGGGATCGGCGGCATCCGAGACACCCAGAGCCGGCTGGCCCTGAATGTCCGCAGGCAAGATCACGTCATCATGCGGGATCCAGGGCAGGGCGAAGCTGCGCATCGAGCGCCCCTCGCGGGTGCCGAGCGTGGCGGGGCCCCCGAGGGGGACGGTGGGCAGAAGGCTCAGCACGCCTTCATATTGCTCGATGATCACCGCGCGCTGGCTGACCCCTTCGAAGCGAAAGAGGCCAAGCTGGGCGAGGCGGGTATAGAGGTTCGGCAGGATGTTGATGGCCTGCGTCATCTCGGCCAGCGAATAGCCGCCGGCATCAAACGGATTTCGGATCAGGGTCATGGGGAGGCTCCGGGGCCAGAGGGAATGGGGAGAGGATCAGACGCCATCACGGGCAATGATGCCCTGGGCTTCGAGCTGACCGAGCTTGGTGGTGATCTTGGCCGCGTCATCGACGGAGCCGTCATAGGTGAGAGCCGCGCGCGAGACGATGGCGGGGCCGCGGGCGACGATGATGCCGATTGCGTCGGCCAGCGTGGCATCGACCGCATAGAGGAGAACGGCGCTGGCCGTCTCGGCACCGTCAGCGCCAGCGGCGGGCGAGAGCGTGTATTTGCCGCTCGCGGTGATCTTTCCGAGGACGGAGCCCACGGGGTAGGGCGTGCCAGCGAGCAGGGTCACGGTCTCACGGGTGTAGTTCGGGTTGAGCTCGTATTTGAGGACATCGCCCATGCTGGGCGGTTGCGTCAGGACGGGCATGGTTCACTCTCCGGGATGGTGGGGACGGGTGCCGCTCAGCGCTTGGCGCTGGCGGCCTGTTTCGCGGCGGCGACGATCGGGCTGTCCTTGGTCACGGCGCTTGGCGCGGGGGCGGTGGCAATGATGCCGGCGGCATCGCTGCGCGCGGCAAGGTCGCTCAGGATCTGCGCGCGCAAGGCGCCGGGCTTCAGCCCCTTGGCGACAGCTTCTGCGACATCGATCTGCACACCGAGCCGCGCGGCCTGGGCGCAGACCTGCGCCACTTCGGCGGCTTCGGCGCGGATCGCCTCAGGCGACGTGGTCGCGGCTTCCGTCTGCGGCGGTGCGACCGCCGCGGGCGGGGCCGGTTCCGGCGCGGCGTTGGCGGCAGGCGGGACCGGAGCTTGCGCATGATCCTCGGGGGCGGTGGTCATCAGGGGGCCCTTTCCTCTGGGGGTGGTTGTGCCGCGCGGTGCGGCGGCGAAGGCGCGAAACGCCGTGACGGGATCGGCGACCTCATCGGCCAGACCGGCAAAGACCGCGGCCTCACCGCGGAACACTGCCGCCTCGGTGGCGAGTGCCTGGCTGGCGTCGAGACGGGCGCCGCGCCCCTCGGCGACGGTATCGGCGAAGAGCTGGCGCAGCTCTTCGAGCTCGCCGGTGATCCGGGCCCGCACGGTGTCGGGTAGTGGCTGGTAAGGGTTGGCATCGAGTTTGCGCGCGCCGGCATGGAGCAGTGTCACGGCGATACCCTTCTGGTCGAGCGCCCCACTCATGTCGCTGTGCATTGCCACTACGCCGATGCTGCCGACGGCACCGGTGCGGGGCAGGATGATGCGGTCGGCCTGGGAGGCGAGCGCATAGGCCGCGGAGAGGGCGTGATCGGCGACGAAAGCCTGCACGGGTTTGACCTGACGCGCGGCCCGGATGCGATCGGCCAGATCAAAGGCCCCGGCGACCTCACCCCCGAAGCTGTCGATATCGAGGGCAATGCCGCGAATGGCCGGATCGGCGAGGGCCGCCTGCAGCTGGGCCGCGATCCCCTCGTAGGAGGTGAGCCCCGAGGATTGCCCGATCCAGGCACCGCGATGCACCAGCGTGCCCGCGATCTCGATCACCGCAATGCCGTCGACGACCGCAAAGGGGTGAGCGCCAGGGCCGGGCTGGTGCCGGCGCAGACCATCGCCAAAGAGCGAGACCCGGGCGGGCAGGGTGGCGGCGGTCTGATCCTCAGCCGCTATCTCCAGCCCCTCGACGCTGATCTCCCGGCCGGTGATGCGCGGCCCGAGGCCAGAGAGAAACGCGAGCGCCTTGGCGGGATCGACCATCAGCGCTGTGTTGAAGACCCGCTGCGCGATCTGGGTGTGATGCATCACGCGTTCTCCTCGGGCTCGGGTTTGCGGTCCTCGTCCGCCTCGGCCGGGGCGTCGGGGCTGGTGTTCTGGTTGGCTTCGCCGGGGTTGCCGGCGGCCTGAGCCGGTGAGCCCGGCCGGCGGAAGTCGAGGCCGAGGGCCATCTCGCGCTTGCGTTCCGCGGCGATCTCGCGGTCAACCTGCTCGGCGTCATAGCCGCGCTCGGCAATGGCCTGCGTGCGGGACTTGAGGCCCGCTTCAATCTGCAGGATCTCCGCTGCCGCATCCTTGGCCGGATCGATCCAGTCCCATTTCGTGGGAAGCCAGTCGCAGGCGAGGAAGTTGCGGCGGCCCTCCGCATAGCCGGGCAGGTCCAGCGCTTCTGACAGGACGGCGATGTCCATCCAGCGCATCCAGACCGCGCGGCAGAGCTGATAGACCATGACCGAATGCTGGAAAGCCGAGATGCGGCGGCGGAAGTCGACAAGCGCGATGCGGGTGTTCGAGAAGTTGCCCTTTGCCGTGTCACCGGTCAGATAGCCATAGGGCACGCCAAGCGCCGCCCCGATCTGCAGGAGCGTGCGGTACTGGAACGGCTCATAGGTCGCGCCCGAGTCCGGCGTTGCGGGCGTGGTGACATCCTCGCCGGGATCGAGGCGCACCACCTGTCCGGGCTCCACTTCGAGATCATCCTCGGCCGGATCGAGCGCGGTTTCCGGGGCGGGCGAGGTGATGAACATCGCAAACATCGCCGCGGTCTTCTTCCGCTCGAGTTCCGCATCATCGTAGAGATCGAGGGTGAAGAGCTTCACCACGGCGGCAGCGAAGCGCGACACGCCGCGCAGCTGACCCGCCTCGACCGGATCGAGGATATGGATCACCTCGGAGGCGGGCACGCGGACCGTCTCCCCCGCAAGCCCCGGATCGGTCATGTCGCCCGGATGGCGGCGCAGGAAGTGATAGGCGACCCGCCGCCCGATGCCATCGAACTCGATCCCCTGGCGGATTGAACCCGTGCCGGGCAGGATGCGGTTCAAGTCGAGTGGCAGCATGTCCGAGGGCAGCATCTGCAGCTGCATCGGCACGCTCAACCCGTCCTCCGGCCGTCGGGTGCGGCTCCGCAGGAAGACCTCACCCGCGAGAAACACCTCCCGCGCGGCCCGGCGCTGGATGCCGTAAAAATCGGTCAGACCCTCGGCATCGGCCTCGTCGGTCCAGGCGAGCCAGAGCCTCTGAAGGGCTTCCTTCTGCGTGGCATCGGTGATCTTCGAGGAGGGCTTGATCCCGTCGCCGACGACATGGTTGGCGAAAGCGTCGACCGCATTCGCGGCATAGCCGTTGTTGCGCACGAGCCAGCGGGCGCGGGCGGTGATGGTCTCGCCCGAGGCCGCGATCAGCGTGTTCACATGGGCGCGGCTCGCGCGGAAGCCACGCATGCGCCGATGGGACTGGGCGGCATCAAACCCGCCGATGATCGACCCCAGCCGGTGGCGGAAGGCGTCAAAGACCATGGCTCAGAGCCCCTTCGTCGCCACCGTGCCCCAGCGACGACGCCGGGCAGGGGTGCCGCTGAGCGCGGCGATGCGGCCTTCCAGATCCCGGATGGCCGCTGCCAGTTCCGCATCCGAGCCATAGGTCACGGTCTTGCCGTCGTAGCTCACGCTGCGCAGCCCGGCGAAACGGGCTTCTTGCAGGGTGCTGAGCAGGGCCTGCATCCGGTCGAGTTCCATCAGTCCCTCATGAAGTTCGGGGTATAGGTCCGCCGTTTTCGGCGCGGCGTGGTCAGAGTTCCGGCCCTAGGCTGGGCCGGTTCTGCCGTGGTGGTTTCAGGTGGCGTCACAGCCGGCATACTGGTCTCGACACCTGCCTGTGCTTCCAGCCGTCGCCAGGTCGCATCGTCCCAGCGATCGGCCCCGAGGATCCAGGCGGCGGCGCGCGCATAGACCCGGCAGTCGAGCGCCTCGTTGCGCTCGCGCATCTTCTGCCATTCCTGATGGGCATAGCCGCGCTTGTTGCGGATCGTGACCAGCTGTTCGGCAACCAGCTGCTTCAGCCATTCGGTGTCGGCCCAGCCCGGCAAGTGGATCGTGCCCGGCGCATCGGGGACGCCCAAGAGGCGGTCTTCGTCGCTCGGGCGTTCGATCCGCAGAAAGCGGTAGGTCTCGGTCTTGAAGGTCGCCGTCGCCACCGACCAGAGCCGCGCGCCGCGGCGCAGGCGTTTGCCGCCAAGGGTGGCGTCGACGAAGGTCGGCCCCGAGACCGGCGCACTGCGGTTGAACCCTTCGAGCCCCTTGAGGGGCGCCACCTGTTCAAAGCCCGCCTTGCGCGACCAGGCATAGACGGCAGCGGCCTCATAGCCGGTGTCGATACCGAGCCGCGCCACGGTCATGTAGGCGCCATTGGCGTGTTGCCACGATCGGCCGAGGAGGGCGGTCAATTTCTCCCAGGCGGTCGGATCATCGGGCCCGCCCGGAATGACGATGTGATCGACGAGCCAGCTCTCCAACCCGCGACCCCAGGCCCAGACATCGACCTCGATCCGGTCCTTCTGCACGTCGGCACCTGCGGTCAGGAACAGTCCTGCTGAAGGCACGGTGCCAGGCTTCCAGGCCTCGCGCCGATCGGCCAGTCGCTGCCATTCCGGCGCATCGCCGCTTTCCACCCAGGTCTCGCCCAGAAGCGTATTGCGCGCCGCGCGCAGCATGTCCTCGGAGCCCTGGGCCGCCAGCCAGTCGCGCGCGATGTCGGCCCAGCTTTTCCAGCCCAAGGGCGAATAGAGCGCCGAGAGGTGGAACCCGATCGACTGCGGATCGGCCGACACGGCGGTCGCGCGCCATTCTCCGCGCGCGAGCATCTCCGTCTTGTGGTGCTCGGCGATGGGGCGCTCGCAGCCCTCGCAGCTGTACGTAGCGGTCTCCGGCCGCCCCTTCGCCCAGAGCAGGCGCTCGAACTGCAGCCATTGCAGGGTGCCGCAATGCGGGCAGGGGACAAAATAGCGCCGCTGGTCGGAGGCCTCGAATTCGCGCTCTATGCGCGAGAAGCCCCGGATCGTCGGTGTCGAGACCATGAACACCTTGCGCCGATGGGCAAAGGTGATGGTGCGGGCCTCGGCCAGCGTGACCGGATCGCCTTCCTCATCGGCCGAGGCCGGATAGGCGTCCACCTCATCGAGGAACACATAGCGCGCCGGCATCGAGCGCAGGCCGGTTGCAGAGTTCGCCCCGGTCAGGACCAGGATGCCGCCCGGGAATTCTTTTGAGAGCATCGAATTGCCCGCATCCCGCGATCGGGCCGGGTTCACGCGTTCGCTGAGCGCCGGGCTGTCGGCGATCAGAGGATCGATCCGACCGCGCGACGAGCGCTTTGCCATTTCGACCGTTGGCAGCACCGCCAGCATCGGACCCGGCGCGTGATGGATTACGAAGCCGATCCAGTTGTTCCCGGCCTCGGTCGCGCCCACCTGCGCGGCCTTCATGAAGCTGATGCGCTGTGCCGGATGGCCAGGCGAGAGCGCATCCATGATGCCACGCAGATAGGGCGTACGCGCGGTGCGATAGCGCCCCGGCTCGGCCGAGGCGCGCGACGAGAGCCAGCGATGCGCGTCCGCCCATTCCGAGACCGTCAGGTTCGGATCGGGCCGCATGCCCCTGCGCCAGGCCCGCAGCAGATCCTCGGCACCATCAAAGCCAAGATCGAGACCCTCGGTGAGGTCTGCCTCCGTCAGTTCCCCGTCATCCGAGAGAAACCCGGAGATCGGCAAGGGCGTCGAGCTGTTCGCGGACATGGGCTTCCAGCACCCTTTGCATGATCGCGGTCTCGATCGTCACCGATGCCCCGGTTCGGCTTTCCACCTCTGCCATGATCTGCGCGGCCATCAGCGCGGCCACCCGTCCGGGCCAGGTGACCCAGACATCCCGTTCCTGCCGAGCAAGACGAAACACCAAGGTCTCGGCCCGCGCCCGATCCACCAGCGCGCCCTTCTTTTTCTGGATCGCAAGCTGGCGTTCCTGCGCCTGATAGACGGTCAGCGCCGTTCGGGCTTTCAGATAGGAGGAAGTCTCGCCCGGGCCGCTCACTGTGGCCTCACTGCCTTTGGACCGGCGCTGCTGGTCGGGGTCGGTCGTCTCGGCCCGCCGTGCGTCTGACGCGGTCGCGTCGATCGAGCCATCCTCGTGCAGAACCAGTCGCCCGTTCCGGCGCGCCTTCTGCACGCCGCCGCGCGAGAGCCCCGCATGGGCGGCATAGTCGCGCTCACTCATGCCCTTCATGGCGCGGCCTCCTGTGCCCGGGGGCGAGGGCATCGCCGGGTATCGCGTTGATTACAGTTGGAGGGAGAGCGAAGGTGATCGCGTGGGCGATAGGCAACTCACCCTGATCGGGACACCCGGGCCGCCCAGCGCTCTGCCATCGCGGCGGGGCTTGTCTTCGTAGAAGGCGCCGCATCCCGCGCGCCAGCCTGCGGAGGCCCCATGGCGAACCTGTCCGATACCCAATCCCTCATCCTCTCCCGCGCATCGCGCCGGTCCGGCAACCTTGCGCTGCCGCTCCCCGACGGGCTGCACGGTGCAGCCGCCCGAACCGTCATCGGCAAGATGATCGCCCGCGGCTGGCTCGAGGAGGTCGAGGCCAATCTGCGCCGCGGGGAACCCCTATGGCGCGAGACCGGCGATGGCCATGGCACCACCTTGATCGCAACCGTCGCCGGGCTGGAAGCCATCGGGATCGAGCCGGTGGTGGCCAGCGCCGTTGCGGGGGTGCGGGAGGCTAAGGCGGAGCCGGATGCTCAGCTGCCCACCGCGAGGGCGGGCACCAAGCAGGCGCAGATCATCGCGCTGTTGCAGCGGCCCGAGGGCGCCACCGTCGCCGAGATTGTCGAGGCGACGGGGTGGCAGGCCCACACGGTGCGTGGGGCGATTTCGGGGACGATGAAGAAGCGGCTGGGGTTGGCGATCGAGGTGGAGAAGGTCGTGGGAAGGGGAAGCGTGTATCGGATGGCTTTGGCGGTTGGTTAACGCCTAAGCCATCGAGAGCTTACCGCAATGCAATGACCATCATATATTCAGACTCTTCCCCCGCCACCCATCAGGTGTGGCGCGATCGTCAGTAAAGCAACGCGCTCCGCCCGTTCCGACGGGAGTGTAGCTTTGAACGACCCCATTCCGGATGTAGAACATGTTGTTGCATGCAGCAAAACGCGTCGAGCAAAAATTGCTCCCCGTCACGAGTGCGGTGTTATTGGAATATCCGGTCGCCTGAGCGCCGGCGAAGCATGCGGCGACATTTTGGCCATTCACATAATTCCGGACCTCTGTGCCGTCTGGGAGCCGCCTCACCTCGACAGGCATTGCTTGAAAGATTGGGTGGTGGTCGAGCTTGGAGACAGGCTGTCCAACCCATGCATCCAGATCCTGCTGACGCACGGAGCAGGCAGCTGTCGTTAAGATGACCAAACCTGAGGCTGCAAGCCTGCGGGAGAATAAAGATTTGACAATTTTCATGTACGCGTTCCGGGCCAAATTACGCTTCATCGCGCCATCGGTAGCCGTGGAGTTTGGCATCGTCAACCGTGCTAAGGACTGTGGGTGTCAGCCCGAACTGTCTTGATTTTTCCATGTTGCAGTTGCTTGACTGTGGACCCGGCGAGTGCTTGTTGCTGCGAGCCGCAATGGGGTGCGTTTAATCCGTGTATCGAGGACAAATTCACTGCCAAGATCACTGCAGCAATCGGCGGGCCGACGCGACCCAGCGCATGGGATAATTTCCGGATCGCCGAAATAACAAAGCCGGCCCATTGCCGCTGAGGAGGTCAAAGGCAGCGGGATGGTGAATCAGTTCGGCTAAGGAATGGTTCGCGTATCCGCTCGACCGAATTGATTCTTCCTGCTCAAATCACTCAGTTGAACGTCGAAAGCTCGCCTTCGTTTGCCAACCGCTCAAAGACCTCGCCAGCAGCATTCATGAGCATTAGATCTTGGGGGCTTAGCGGCAACGAGACTGCCATCGCATGCGCTGCCTGCAGGATTTTTCCTAAGGCGATCATGACAGCAGAGAATAGTTGGCCGTCGGCGGGAGCACGTTCTGCCGTCAACGCCAAGGCTGTTGCCGCATAAGCAACCCTGTGCGGCATGTGGCCGTTGCGTCCGTCAAACAATTCGGGACGAGCCTTGAAAGCCCCATCAACGATTTTGAAGCCAAACTGCTGTGCATTGGACGCGAATACACCGTCTTGAGCCATGGAATCCGCGATGGACTCGATCAGGGCTGCGGCTTCCGCACTTCGCCATTTGTGCTTCAATGTTCGTAGCATTTGCAGACCCTAAACCTTTGTAGAACTTTGATTCGTCGCTAGGTTTAGATCATCTGTCGCGATTGAAGAAGTGTTGTTGGTTCTGAAAATCTGCCCAAGAAACCGCGGTCATTTATGGGCAGGGCATCTGGTCGCAAAGATGGCGAGGTTCTTGGCAATGCGGGCATAACGCTGCAGATTGTGAGCATTGAATTGAGGCATGAGGTCGACATGAAACGCTGGATGTTTCGCATCCTTCTTCTCGGTGTCTTGGGTATTGCCTCACTCTGGGTATACGACTTTTATCGTGCCGGGATTCTGAGCCTTCCGGATATTCCAGACGGAGCCTACACCCTTTCCTACAAGAACGGATTTCGAGCGATCGTCTTGGATGCAGATGTCTCCGACCCGATTGGCCGCGATGGGCCGAAGTACTTTCGGTCCCTGGGTGTCGCCAATCGGGATCGCAAATACCTTGGTGTCCCGTTCGACGTGCAGCCGTGGTTCAAAGAGGCGTGGTCGTGGTGCAAATCGCCGACGGAGCAGGAGAAGGCAGAGCTCGAGCGAATGCCCGATGACTTCAGGCGCAAGGTGGCGAATGCGCGCTTCGAAGCAGTCTGCAGGATTGATGTCGATGGAACCGATGTGGTGCGCGGTCTGATCTTCTCGGTTCCACGGCTGTAGGCCAGACTGATTGTTGTCTAAGGCGATAATGGTCTCGCAACCTCAAGGCAGGTGGTTCAACCGGATTCCGCGGTAGCTTCGTTCGGCCTCTCGGGAATCTTGTTCCTTGGCAGCTCGGCTCAAAGCACTAATGGCACTGACCATATGGGCGAGAACGCGCATCACGTGTTCCAGATCGGAATGGGTATGCTTGCGGGTTTCACCGTTCAGCTCGGTCATCAGATGTGCGTCGCCTTGATCGCCAAAGGGATCGGCCGTGATCCCGATCAGGCCGTGGGCTATGCGGTTTCTGATGTCCAGCGACATCGTCAGGCGACCACGCACATCCCTTAGCAAAGCCTGATGCTCGGGGCGTGCAGCACAAGCGTCAGTCTGAAGGCTTTCCCAGCGCGTAATCTTTTGGGAAATGGTATGTGCGTCACTTCTGAGCGCTCCGCCGCCCAGTTCTATTATCCGCTTCGCGAGTTCGCGTTCGACGGAAGACCAGAGGAACAGGATTGAGCCGACGCTTGCCTTCATTTCCTCGATCGAGATGGGATTGGGAGCACTATTATCTTGCATAGTTAGGCCTGCCTCGACCTCCTTGTTCAACGGCGCATTCATAAGGTCAGCGCGCGTCCCACGAAAGCCTTTAAGTTCAAAGGCAAGTCATCAAAAGCATTGTGGCCGTCTAACACCGCCACACGCCGATGTTGCAATAAATCGGGCGCAGGGCTGCATTCGCGTGAGCAGCCAGCGCTTGCTCTGGTCCAGCAGGAAAAGTGGCGTTCATGTAGAAAACCGGCGGGCCTTGAGGCCAGTGAAGCCTTCGCCGATTTCCGCAAGCACGGCCTCCTGTCCGGTGAACGACTGCCAGCGTTCGATGGCGACATCGACATAGGCAGGATTCAGTTCGACCCCGAAGCAGATGCGTCCGGTGGTTTCCGCAGCGATCAGGGTGGTGCCGGACCCCATGAAAGGCTCGTAAACCGCCTGACCTGGGCTTGAGTTGTTCAGGATCGGTCTGCGCATGCATTCGACCGGCTTCTGCGTGCCATGCACCGTGTCGGCATCCTGGTCGCGGTTGGCAATCTGCCACAGGGTGGTCTGCTTGCGATCGCCCGCCCAGTGACCCTTGCCCTTCGCGCGCACGGCATACCAGCATGGCTCGTGCTGCCAGTGATAATCGCCGCGGCTCAGCACCAGCCGATCCTTGGCCCAGATGATCTGCGAACGGATTGCTAAGCCCGCATTGGTGAGGCTGTCGGCGACGGTCGAAGCATGTAGAGCCCCGTGCCAGACATAGGCAACGTCGCCGGGGAACAAGGCCCATGCTTCACGCCAGTCGGCGCGGTCGTCATTCAGGACTTTGCCGGTGCGCCTGGTCCTGGCCGCGCCAGCCTGATTGCGCCAGGACGGATCGTATTCGACGCCGTAGGGCGGGTCCGTCACCATCAGGAGCGGCTTCACGTCGCCGAGCAGTCGCCCGACGACATCGGCCGAGGTGCTGTCGCCACAGATCAGCCGATGTGGGCCAAGCTGCCATAGATCGCCCGGTGCCGAGACCGGCGTGGCAGGCAGCTCTGGCACATCGTCCTCGCCCTCGACCGGACCGTCCCCGCCCAGCGCCTCTGGATCCCGCAACAGGGCGTCCAGGTCGTCGTCGCTGATGCCAAGCAACGTCAGATCGAAATCCTCGGCGAGCAACCCGGCGATCTCGTCTCGAAGCACCGCCTCGTCCCAGTCGCCAAGCTCGGTCAACTTGTTGTCGGCGATCCGATAAGCACGGCGCTCGGCTTCGTCGAGATGGCTGAGCCGGATCACTGGCACATCGGACAGCCCCAGCCTGGTGGCGGCCAGCACCCGGCCATGACCCGCGATCAGCTCACCGTCGTCGGCGACCATGCACGGCACCGTCCAGCCGAACTTCGCCATGCTGGCCGCAATCTTCGCCACTTGGGCCTCGTCATGCATTTTCGCATTTCTGGCATAGGGGCGCAGGCGCTCGATTGGCCAGGTTTCGATCTGGCTCGGCGCGAAGACGAGGTCCATGGGGCAGGTCTCTGATGCTGGGAAAACGAAAGCGCCCGCGAGGGGTTTCCTCCGGGCGCTATTCTTCGATGATCAAGGGGTAGGGCAATAGGGGCAGGTTTGTCAACGGGAATCATCCAGTGGATTCAATGCGTTCCGCTCTGGATCGTTTTCGTAGCGTCGTTTTGGCCAAGGTGGATTCCAGAAGTGGATTCTCTGGATTCCGCCCGGGAATCCACCTAAATCCGTCGGGATTTTCGTAAGGCTTTGATTTCGAGTCCCTTTTCCGGCAGTCGTCCCTGAGGTGGATTCCAAGTGGATTCCCCGGTGAGGAATCCACCCGCTAGCGAAATGCCGCGCTGCGCCCCCCCGCATACGTTCGGGGCCGGGGAGGAACCATGGGAGGGGGCTTGCTCAATCGGCAATTCTACCGTGCGGTCCAGTTGATGCTGCGCAGGACGTCCTATAGCGTTCACGCCACCGAAGGATGAATCAGAAGATAAATCAATCGAGTTCCCAGTGCGGCGGTACCATAGAGGGTGAGATGACGGAACAGGCTCAGGGTGACGGCATCGGCCGAACCTTCACGGTAGCATCTGATGAAATGATAGCATCGTTGGTCCACTCTGCGCGTAGAAACCTTGTCGTCGCTGCGCCTGCATTGGACGACGCTGTTGTCGACGCCTTGATCTCGCGCCTACCAGACCGTCCACAGTTGTCGATTTCGATAATCATTGACTCGGATCCCGAGGTTTATCGGCTCGGTTACGGCTCGGACAAAGCACTGAAACGATTGCACGAAGTCTGTTTGGCAAATGATCTTGCCTTGAGAAAACAGCCTGGCCTGAGGGTCGGTGTCATCGTCGCAGATGATGACTGCATGATCTTTGCGCCGACTCCGCTACTTATCGAGGCGGGATCGCACTCGCCTGAGAAGCCAAATGCACTCGTATTGAGGGGATCTGCCGCATCACAAATCACCGCGGCGACGTCGGGAGAGCGCGAGGGCGAAGCGCTAAACCAAGAGGTGGGTTTGGTGGCTATTCGCCATCACGAGATTGCCCAGACGCTTGCTAGCCTCGCTGATAATCCGCCTCAGCCGTTTGACATAGCCCGTGCCCTCAGGGTCTTTTCATCCAAGGTTCAATACGTGGAGTTTGAGGCCGTCGGCTACAAGTTGGATCGAAAGGTCGTTCCATTGCCGGACGAGTTGACGGATGTAAGCGACACGGGCCTCCGGGATCAGATTACCTCACGGATCCGGTCCCCCCTCAAAGACCTTGGCAAGGTGGGCATCCAAGTCGAACGTGACGGCAAGATGCTCGATATCCAAGTTGATAGCCGGTGGCTTGATGCAGAACGCAAACAGATTGAGGACGAGTTCCTCTATACGATTACCGGCTTCGGGAAGGTCATACTTCAAACGAAGCGCCCCGAGTTCGAAGCGGCAGTAGAGGTATTTTCAGATACAATCAAAAAATATATCGAGGCTGTCAGGTCGGAAATAGGGCAGACCCGAGAGGACTTTGTCGAAAGCGTGGTTTTCGAATACGCGCCCAGGTGGAAGGTACGCGTGCCGAAATTTTATTCTGATTTCCAGATCACTCCGACAGATGAGAATATTGCGGAGGATCTGACGCGTATAGCTCAGGATCTATTCGACAAATCAATAGATTTTCGAGAGCCAAACATAAGGATTGTGCCGAAGAACATTGCCCCTGAGTCCGTTCGAGACACGGACTTCAAGAAGAAAGTCGAGGCGGCATTTAGAAAGAGGCGGGCACCCGAGGCTTTGATTAAGTCTCTGTTTGAAGATTTCGAAGCCGCGCCCGGAGTGCCGGACGAGAAAAGGTAAATATCGGGCCCATTGCCTCTCAGATCGGCGGCTACGCTTCATAGTAGATAGCGTCGAGCATCGCAGCGCGGCCATCCCACAATTCGGCATATTTTCCCTTTGGACGCGGGGTGTTATACCAAAAAGAAAGCCTGATCGGCTCAACGACGCGATCCCAATAGTTGTCCAACTGGAGCGAAGACTTTGGGAACGCAAGTGCGCTAGACAGTCCGGCTAGGTTTGGCTTGCTGACGCAAACGAACGTATCCGGCCTCTTCATAGCAAGAAGCCTTGTAGCAGTTGGCACACCTCCGATACGGCTGGATTGCGCGAAAGCCTGTAGAAAGAGACCACAGAAATCCTCAAACTGTGCCTTGGTGACCTCGCCGTGCCTCGGAATGCAATCAACGGCCCGAGCAAGAAACGCATCTTGCTCTGAGATGCGATTGGCGAAGTCACCCATTCCTTTCATCGAGCCGAACCAGGCCCAGTCATGTCCATCTAGCCCTTCATTGATCCTCTGATTAGATCCAATGACGCCAGCGATTGCTTTCCACTGAGAGCTCGTTAGACCGGCGAACGACTTCACACTGGCAAACATGGTTTGGCATTCACGAAGAAGGCTAAGGCGCGCATCGAAGTTATGATGTGGGCTTGCCTCTGCAGCCCTTACATACTCGTCCCAACGCATTTTTACCAATGGCGAGTTAAACTGATTTGCAGGAAGTCCTGAACCCGGCAGAATCGGATTTCTGGCCTTCTTCAGTGTGCTGGCCGCAGCAAACCAAAGTCTGTAGCTTTCCGCAAGATGCTGAGTTACAGCCTTTCGAAGGCCCGCGTAACTCCCGAGGCACTCACGAACTTGATTAAAGATCGTAGCGCTCGATGCGCCTTTAATGTGGACGCTGGCTTCCCAGTTTCTGTCTAACCCACCTGCTGTAAAGTTCGAACTCCCGATGATGGCTTCCGAAACATCTCCTGTCTGGAAATAGTAGACCTTCGGATGAAACGTTTTGTTGCCACCATCCGCTACGAATGCATTTTTAACCCCGACCAAGCGATCAACGAGGTCTGGATCTGTCTGACAAAAGGCCAACCCGAAAGTCACGGACGAGAACTTGTGTTGGTTCCGAAGAAGGCAATCGGCGATGTGACCATTGGAGCCCCACGCAACAGCTAGATGAATCTCGCTATGATCTTCAATGAGCTGTTCAAGCCGTTTGGCTGCGGCCTTCGCGTTCAACAATTTAACGCTCATTCAGAATTTTCTCCAATCTGGGTATGCGAATTTCAGTCCTTCGCAACAACCGTATCGTAGAGCCCGTAGTGTGTGAGGCCGTCGTGGCTCTCAATGCCGGTGTATCGCAGAGATGCGTCCTCATATCGGCGGAACGCAAATACGGCCTGATTCATCTGTTCCGTGTTGAACACCTTTAGACGCACCAGAAGATGAAAATCTTTCACAGTCAGTCCCGTGACCGTCAGAAAGAGATCGGGCTCCAGCTTGGTAATCACGTCCTGTAGCGTGTTCTCGCGGAAGTCCGTCAGATACATAAAGGCCGGGATCCGCGTCGCGAACTTGATCAGCTTTTCCTGAACCAGCTTTCGCTTGGACTTGTATTCCTTCTCCTCGTCCGTGAGTTCCTTCTTCTCCTTGTCGGTCGCTTCGCCGGCCTTGACCTTGTTCTTTAGATCCTTGACCTTCTCGCTCTTGTTGATGATCGTTTCGATGATGTTGTCGCCCAGCGCGCGCCAGCCTTCGATGCGCTCGACAGCCGCCATGGCTTCGGGGTTGTCCATGATCCGGCGCAGTGTGTCGTTGTCCACGTTCACCAACAGTGCACTTTCCCATTTGCGCGCTAGGAGCGTGGCTGAGGTGCCCGCCATCGCGATGTCGAGAATGCTTCCGGCGTCGATCTGTGCCATGACCGCGCCGTTGTAGGCTAGGACGGGCAGGAACGAGACGAGGTCCTTCACTGCGTTCTCAGGGTTCGGCTCGCTGGGCGAAAGGCCGATCCCGTATTCGGAAAGCTGACGCAGGGCGCGCGTCGGCGCGAAGTCGAAGACGAAGCAAGCCGGCTTGAGGATCTCTTCCTCGTTGGGGTTGTCGCCGTTCGGGTTCTTGATGGACCAAGGTGATTGCACCCGGAATGCCGCTTGGAAATAGGTCTCGGGCGACTTCAGGTTGCGCAGCATCAGGATCGAGGACCATTGCGCTACCGTCACGCCGGTAGTCAGCTTACCGCAGGACAAAGTGATCGTCTTGCTGTCGAACCCGCTGCCGATAGCATTACGGACGGGCGGCAAGGCCTCAAGCCCAATCCCCGCCGTCGCACCTGCTGCGACGATGACCTTGTAGTCGTGCCAGAAGGTGTTGTGCTTTTCGTTCAGTAGGTTGGCCATGGCGTGGCATGCGGCCACGTTCGGCAGGAACCAGAAAGAATGTTGCAGGTAGGGTAGCAGACGGACATCGGAATAGGGGAATGGTGGGCGTATGCCCGACTTAAGGCTGTCTACCGTGGACGGCGCGTATTGGCCCCGGATGATATCCAGCCATTTCTGGACATCGGTCTTATGCTTGAACTGGGCAGCGCTGTTCGTGCCGGTGGCCGAGAAGAACTCGTTCAAGTCAAATTCATCGAACTCGCCTGAACTTGCGACCGCCACCAACTCGTCGGGCATCTGATAGGTCAAGAGCCGCATCTGCGGCAGCGAACCATAGGGGTTCCACTGGCCGGGGTGCTTTGCCGCCCATGCTGCCTTCGCGCGTTGTTCGTCGGTGTAGGTCCAGTTGAAGATCTGCTCTTCGATGAATTCGCCGGTCGCCAGCGCCTTGAACGGCGTGCCCGAGAGGTAGAGATACGCCTTGGTCGCGATCGGCAGGAATTCCGTCTCGGACTCCAGCGGCTGTTGCAGGTCGGCGATCCGGTCCTTCAGCTTTTTCGCGTCGTCCAGCCGTTCCTCTTCGCGCGAGATTTCCTCTTCCTCGCCAGCGAACAGTTCCTTGGCCGTCTCGCGCCAGGCCCCGAAATGGTATTCGTCAAAGATCACCAGATCCCAGTTTTCGGCATGAAGCCATTCGTTCTTGGGCTTGATGTTGCCGCGCGCGTCGCGACCAAGCAGGTCCTGGAATGACCCGAAATAGACCACCGGCTTCTTGCGATCGATCTGGGTCGGATCGCCGCCGGTCTTGACTGACAGGTATTGCCAGCCAGCGAAATCCACGTGGCCCTCAAGGTCGGACTGCCAGGCATCCTCGACGGCGGGCTTGAAGGTCACCACCAGCACGCGCTTGGCGCCCATCTTCCGCGCCAGCTGATACGAAGCGAAGGTTTTGCCGAAGCGCATCTTCGCGTTCCACAGGAAGCGCGGCACGGCATGCATGTCTTCAGCCCAGCGCGAGACGAAATAGTCATGCGTCACCCGCACCGCCTCGGCCTGTTCCTCGCGCATCCGGTGGGTCTGGCTGCGGGGGCCGTCCAGCTTCTTGCCGGTGCGCAGTTCGGTCAGCACGGTGTGCACATCGGCCACCGTACAGCGCATCCATTCCAGTTCGTGATTGGCCAGACCCTTGCGGGCCAGCGCGGCGCGCACCTGATGGTCGGTGAAGAACGACCCGTCTTCCCGCTCAGCGGGTTCATCCAGTTCGATGGTGTAGTTCTTGATCGCGGCGGTCTTCAGTTGCTCGGCCACGCGGCCTTTGACGCTGCGGGTGGTTTGGCCGATCTTGAGCAGGCCCGCGTGCGCTTCGTCGGCAATCGCATAGGCGTAGATGCGCGGGCGGGCTTCGGGCTTGGCGGCGAGGACCTCGTCGATGGTCGGTTTATTCATCTCCGAGGTCCATAGGGCGAATCAAGGACTCGATATATTCCGCCTCTTCGGTCGTGATGCCGTATTTGAGATATAATGCATCGTCGGTCCAAATCCGGTCCCAGCTTTGAATGGGGACCCATTGATAAGTTGAGTGGGTCGCGTGCTGGGTGATCTTTCGAAGAGAAACCATAAATCTGAAGAACCTAGTCGTATAATAGGATTGTAGGCTCCGAGCTTCACGTTCGGACGAAACGAAGAAGAAGAGATAAGATTGAGTGCAGACCGAAGGCGCTGGAGCTATTAAGGACGGCCCGAGAACCAAATCAACGCCGCTTCGTTCGCGTTCACGTCCTGATCCGACCGCTGGGACCAGAACTTTCCAAGTATCTATGAGATGGGTGCTCTTCTCGACTTCAGAACGCGCTATATAGCCTACGGAGCGTTTCATCGTTCGAATGTAGTAGAGTGGAACGTCATCGTCTTTTTCGTGTTGGTGGAAGCCATCAAAGTTTGATGTCCAGCCAAACTCCTTATCTCGGGCGAGTATCGAATTCACCGAAGGTTCGTTCCAAGCCAGAACCTTTCGGAGAATATCCAGACCTCTTGTGTCACGAACAAGTACGTCAAATTCGTCGAGGTTACGCAACGTTGGCCCGTGCACCTCGCCAGCCCGCATACTTGTAAAATGACATTCTCCGCTATTGTTTGCATCCCAGAGGAAATAACAGGCGCCGCCATTTATTCCAACGGATGGAAATATCTCAGCTGCATTCGGATAATCAACAAGTTGGCTAACCCGCTTGTCTCGAAGCATCGTTTGACGAAAGTCGGAAAGCCCGAGTCCGCCCGCCATCCACCGAGAAGGGATGACCATTGATAGATAACGTGGTTCTAGCTTCTTGGATTGTTCCACGAATTTTTGATAGATTGGTACATCCCTCGTGCCGCCATCGCTGGCAAGTTGATACGGGGGGTTTCCAATAATTACATCGAACTGCATCTCGCCTCCAAACATCGCGGCAATCAGCGCGTTGATGTCGTCTGTGTGGATAAACGCGTAGGCATGGGTTTCAAACCTTTCGCCTCGGTCGTGCGTCTCTTTGCCCGCGCCACAGTGCCTGCATTTGGCGCCAACCCAAACATGTTCGGTCCGTTCGAACCAGATATTGCCAGCGTCGGTCGTGAAACTCCGCGCGATGGAATGCGCACCGTTGGCATGTTTCGAGCAGTAAAGGCTACGCCGCGCCAGCAGGCTGGTCAGTTGCGTGATGCCGATGCCGAAGACCTGTCGGGTCAGGATGTGATCGACGCGCGCCTGCAAATCGGGGATTTCGCGCTCCAGCCCGTCGATCAGGCGGCGGGTGATCTCGCGCAGGAAGACGCCCGACTTGGTGCAGGGATCGAGGAACCTGACGCTGCTGTCGGCCCACAGATCGACGCCGCCATGGTCGGCGGCCCAGGCTTCGGCCAGTGTGTCGAGCATGCGGTTGGCGAATTCCGGCGGGGTGAACACCTCGTCGTTCGACAAGTTGGCGATGCAGGTCAGCACATCGGGATTGCGCCCGCGAAAGGAAAATCCGACCTGACCGTTCATGTGGCCTCCTGCGGGGCGCCGTCATGGGCGGCGGCCAAGTCGCGCAGCGTCATCGCGGGCCAGGTGCGGATCGGCGTGAAGATCTCGTGCTTGCCCAAGTGGGCGAATAATGTCCCCTCGGCGCTGAAGGCGGAGGAGCCGGTCAAGACATCCAGACGGAAATCGCGCCGCTGGAACTTGCCTTTACCCAGATAACCCCATTCGGCAAAGGTGATCGGCTGGCCGTCTTGCGTCCGCATCGTCAGCGCATCGCCATGCACAAGGTTCTGCGCCAGAACGTAGGACGCGGCGCGATACATCTCGTCGGCCTCATCGAGGCTCAGGTAGTCTGTCAGCACGTCGAGCATGTTCGCCCGGCATTCGGCGATATTGTCGGGCAGAAGCTCGATCCCGTAAGTGCACATCAGAGCGTAAAGGGAGTAGTGCCGCTTCTCGAAATCGGATTTGCCGAATTTGATCTCCACGGCCGCCAGCTTTCGTTGCAGAACGCGCACTAAAAAGTTTCCGCTGCCGCAGGCGGGTTCGAGGAACCGCGAATCAATGCGTTCGGCCTCGTCCTTTACCAGGTCGAGCATCGCGTCCACCAACCAGGGCGGGGTAAAAACCTCTCCGTGATCGGAGACGCGCTTTTTGGATTTGATCAGGCTCATGGGAAATTCATGACAGATTGAAAGGGTGGGGTAAATGTGACTTTGCCGATCAAGAGACTCGTAAAATTTCCCCTGTATCCAGCCGCTTCACAAAGTCCACGGTTCCGCCGTTCCAGTGATAGGCGAAATGAGCTCCCTGCGAGGGGATTGGCACCACATCAGGCCAGAAGGTCGCGATGCAATTGCCGCCAGCATAGCGCACGCTGGGCCATGTGATGCCGTTGGACCCGGCGCCGCGCCGTTCGGTGCCGAAGATCTGCGAAGGGCGATAGTCGTCAGGGTGAAGCAGATCCGCGCGGCCTTCGGCGTCGTCGAGCTCTGCGTCGATCGCGCCAATCAACTCGCGAAACTGCGAGGTCCAGCCTGGCGCCTCGGCTGTGGCGCGCATCATGCGCGCGTGGTGGTGAATGGTCTCGGCAATGGCGACTTCGGTGCTATCGCCTGCGTAGTAGAGGCCGAACGTGCCATCTGTGAAACGGCCGGGACGCAACGGGGAGCAATGCACGAAGGGTGCCATCATCCAACTTGCGCCCGCGCCCGTTACGCGCCGAGCCACCGGCACCTTCGATAAATCACCGATGCTGTCGCGAATGCGCGGATTGAACTTCGCCTCGGCAGACGCCAGCGCCTCCCAATCCGCAGGATCCGCGATGTCCTCGAAGAGATCGATTGGGGGATAGATCGACCGGATGATCCTGACGGTGCGTGCCCAGGTCACGCGACGGGTTGGGACTGTCACCAAGCACCCCGTTCCGCATCGAGCCAGGACCGCAGGTCAATCAGGTCGGTGATTTCGCCGCGCATCATGACGTCGAGCGCACTATGACCTTCGAAATTCGCGTTGGGCTTGCGAATCCAGGCGTAGCCACGCGCAGGATCGCTGAAGAGGTAGCGCAGCCCTTTGTGGATCCCCATCAGAATCGCCATGCGGGCCCGCAGGTCGCGGTCGATCCGGCCGATGCTGCCTTCCTTCCAGCGCGCCCAGGTGCGCTGGGCCATGTCGCCCAGAAGAGTTCTGGCCTCAAGGTCGGTCAGCTGCCAGGCACGAAACAGGTTTACCGTCGCGCGGGCAAGGGCGGCTGCTTCCTCGTCGGTGATGGCGGGAAGGTCTGGACGAGACGCCGTTGGTTGAATTGTTGCGAACTGCATAATATTCCCCTCTGGCATAAATTTAGTGATTATGTGCCGTTTGGCAAGGGCTGATTGGAGGCTTTGGCCCAGACCGTGTTCATTTCCACGGCCTCCCATTCGGCATGGCTGCCGTCACCTCTACCTCCCGCAGCATCCCGCCCGCCACCAACCCGTCCCGCACCCAGCCCAGTGCCTGCCACCAGTCGGTATAGGTCCGCCGCGCAGCCTCGATCTGCTGCGGGTGGGGCGAATAGGTCACCGGACAGGCCAAGACCTCGACCGTCCGCCACTTGCCGCGCCTCAGCACGCGCTCGGTGCCCACAACGACCGTGGTGGCCCGCTCCCCATGCTGGTTGCGCTTGACCTCGACCGGCACACAGCGCGGGACTGCACCGGGCATCCAGTCGGGGGTGAGCCCGGCGCGGGCGAGTTCCGCTACCCGGATCGCCATGCGCTTGCCGCCGAGGCAGTCGGGCATGCCGGCCACGGTGGCGGCGATCACCTCGGCATCCTCGTGGGTGTATCCGCCCATCTTGTGCCGGCCGCCATCGATCTTGCAGCCCAGCGCGGCACGCTGCAGCAGGACATATTCGAGGCCGAAGCCCCAGGCTTCGTCGGTCGAACCCTTGGGCGCCGGAAGCTCCAGCTGCGCCTTCTCGATCCGAAACGCCCATTCCAGCGCCGCCTGTACGCCCAACGCGCGTTTGACCCGCGTGCCGTTCGCGCGGCTGATCCGTCCGTGGTAACTCATCGCTGCAAATCCCTCGGTGTGAGCATTCATCGCACCCCGCGCTCACGCAGGCGCTGGGCGGTCACGAGGCCGCGGGCCAGCATGGCATCGCGCATGGTGTTGGAGATCGCGCTGACCGGCAGGTAGCGATCGGAGTTCACGATCTCGGCGTAGAAGGCCGGGAGGTCCGTGATCGGTGGTGTGGCCGGGACAAGGGCCTTCGCGGGCTTGCGGCGTTTCCGCACGGCGTGATTGCCCTTCCGCAGGGCGGCCCGCTGCATCGCCCTGTCGAGCGCCTTTGGCCCGTCGGGTGGTTCGGGGTGGTCCTGCCGGGAGGATGCGGCCGTGGCCAGGATCTCGGTGAGGGTCAGCCCCAGTTCGTCGTGCCAGCGCTGGATGTGCAGCCGAGCGGGCCAGCCTTGCCACCAGCCGGGCAGGGCGGCGGGATCGAGGCCCAGCGCGTCGAGCAGTCGCTCAAAAAACTCCTCACAAAGATCCTCGCGCGCTTGCGCGTCCTCCTCCTCCTTTACTGGTTTACTTAAAGGTTTCCTTACAGGGTTATTGTCGCAATCTGAGACACGGGAATCGCGTTTTTTGAGACACGGACCCGCCTCGAATTGAGACACGGCCCCCTGTCCGGAACTGAGACACGGGGAACGGCAGAAATCATCCTCCAAGCCACTGTCCTCATTGCAGAATTCCGCCTCGATCCCGTGTCTCAAATCCGGACAGGGTTCCTCCGGCGCAGAGCCGTCGAAAGGCGGGTTCATCTGACCCGCCTCTCCACAATCTGCGCTCCCGTCTGCTCCGTCCCCGTTCGTTCCGCTAGTGGCCACCGCAAAACCCGGCTCAAAGCCCAGCACGTAGCGGGTCGGGCGCTGCTGGCCGCTTTGCGCATCGATCCTGCGGATGCGCCGGATCAGGTTCAGGCCTTCGAGGGCATCGAGATGCCGGTTCAGCGTGGCGCGGCTGATCTCGCAATCCTGCGCCAGTCGGTCTTGCGAGGGGAAACAGCCGTAGTCGGGATTGAACCGGTCACAGAGATGCCAGAGCACGATCTTGGTGGTGGGCTTCAACCCGCGCTGCTGTATCGCCCAGTTGGTGGCCGCGTGGCTCATGGCGCAGGCCTCCGCAGGGGCGGCACGACGCGGGTGGTGAAGCCATGCTCGGCCAGGGCGCGTAGCGCATCATTGAGACTGCGCACGAGGGCCCAGCCAAAGCCCTGCGCCTGCACCGCATCGCGGAACGCTTCCTGCGAGGGGCGCAGGCGGCCCTTGGGTGCCTTCAGTTCGAGAAACAGCACACGCCCCTCGCAAAGCACCATCAGATCGGCAAAACCCGCATGGACCCCCATCCCGACGAGGATCGCCTGGCGTTTTGCGCCACGAGGCCCGGGTTCGGTCACCTCATTGGCGCAGTGATGGATGATGGCCGTGCGGGGCAGGGCGAAGCGCAGGGCCTGCACCACGGCGCGCTGCAGATCGGCCTCGGGTGTGCCACGACGCGTCATCGTCCGGTCCTCCCCTGGTCTTCGCGCTGGGCGCGGTGGATGGGGCGGCGTGCCTCGATCACGGCAAGGAGCCGCTCGGCGTCCTCGCGTTCGGTCCGGCTTTCGCCATGGGCGATGAGGACGTTGCAGGCGAGGCGGATCAGGTGATCGCTGTGATGGGCGACATCGGCGATGACGGCGCGCGCCTCGTCGCGACGATCGGCGGGCCAGCCGTGGGCGTGGGGAGGAAGGGGGATCATCCGCGGCGCCCTCCGGCCCGGCGGCGGCGTGGGGCGGCCTGTTCCTGCTCTTCGAGCCAGTCCTCGACGGCAGCGCGGCGGTAATAGACCTTGCGTCCGGCGCGCACGCAGGGCGGGCCCACGCGCTGTGCTTCCCAGCGGCGGAGCGTGTCGACCGAGAGGCCGAGCTCGAGCGCGAGGTCGAGGCGGCTGATCCAGCCGACCAGCAGGGTGCGGGGTTTGTCTTTTGGCTCTGGCATCGATCCGAGCTGCGGCATCGGGGTCTCCCTGGTTCTGGCCCCCAAGCGGGGGCGTCTTGCAGGGAGCAGTGAGCGCAGAGCGGGACGGGTGGCGGCGAGGCGGAGGGTGGCGGAAAGGGCGCCACCTTTGCGCCACCCCTTGTTTGACTGGCGTTGGAGCATCGATGAGGGGGCCGCGGGCAGGGGCCTCGGGAACCCGCCAGCAGCCCCAAACGACGACCGAAGCTGCAAACACCGGCGAACAGCCGGATTTACAGGGCATTGGGCGGCATGGACGGGCATTGAGGGGGTGGCATCCGACACGGCACCCGCGCCACCCGCTGAATTCGTGAGCGATTTACAGAACCGATGCCGTTGACTGGGTGTGTTCGAACCGCATGGGCTGCGGTCATCGGCGACGAAGGGGGGCGGGGCCCGTGGCGGAGCCGCTGCCGGCCTCACTGCCCAGCGCGATGCGGTCAATAAAACAAGGGGTGGCGCAAGGGTGGCGCCCTTTCCGCCACTCTCTGCCTCGTCGCCACCGGCAGCGCCATGATTGCCTTGATAGTCCGGCGAAACCACGCCTCATGTCGGATGCAAGAAGGATCGAGTGCATGCCAGAACGCATCAAGCTGACCGAGAAACTCCTCCGTGAGGCGGAGCCCACTCCGGGGCGGGATTACCAGATCTTCGACACCGAGCTGCGCGGCTTTGCCGTCTGCATCTACCGCGGTGGCGGCCGGGCCTTCACGATCGATTACCGCCATGCCGGGCGTCAGCGCCGGATGACCTTCGGGCGCTGGCCGGAATGGTCGGTTGCGGCGGCGCGCGAGCGGGCCAAGGAGTTGCGGCGCGAGATCGACGCGGGCGGTGATCCGCTCGCCCAGCGCGCGGCGGTGCGGGATGCGCCCCGGATCACCGATCTGATCGAGCGCTACACGGCCGAGCATCTGCCGAAGCTCGCGGAGCGCAGCGCGGCTGATCAGCGTTCGGTGCTGGCCAAGATGGTGGCGCCGGTCTGGGGACGGAAGCTCGTTACGGAAATCACGCCGACCGATGTCGACAAGCTGCTGACCCAGGTGGCAGAGGGCCGGGCCCGCCCGCACAAGGCAAAGCCCAACAACCGGGCGCGCAAGCTGCAGGGCTCGAAGCCCACCCCAGTGCGTGCCAACCGTGTCGGAGAAATCATCCGCAAGATGTTCACGCTTGCGGTGCAATGGGGCTGGTGCGCGGACAACCCGGCCCAGCGCTTTCATCGCCGGACAGAGACCCCGCGCGAGCGGTTTCTGTCGAAGGACGAGATCGCCCGCCTCGCCGTAGCGCTCGATGCCGCCGAAGATCGCCGCGCGGCGGACATCATCCGGCTCTGCATGCTGACCGGCGCCCGGTTGGGCGAGGTGCGGCAGGCACGATTCGAGCAGTTCAATCTTGAGCATCTGAGCTGGTCAAAGCCACCGACCATGACGAAGCAGCGCCGCGCGCATCGCGTGCCGATCTCGGACGAGACCGCCGCGATCGTGCGCCAGCGCCAGCTTCTGGTGCCGCGGGGCGCGCCCTGGCTCTTCCCTGGCGATACGCCTGGTCAGCCGGTGCAGGAGGTGCGGCGGTTCTGGCGACAGATCCAGAAGCAATGCGAACTGCCAGATGTCCGCATTCACGATCTGCGCCATACCTTCGCCTCGCTGCTGGTCAGCGGGGGCGCCTCGCTCGAGATGATCGGCAAACTTCTGGGTCACAGCCAGATGCAGACCACCCTGCGCTATGCGCATCTGATGGATTCGCCCTTGCGCGCCGGGGTCGATGCGGTGGCCAGCGCCTTCCGGCCAAAGCCACGGCTGGTGCATGATGGGGGCGAGCCGGGGGATCGGAAATCGGCCTGATCGAGCCCGGTGAGATCCGGCCCAGCGCACCGTTCGATCTCAGGCATCTTCCCGGCGCAGCGCCTTCCAGACCGGTGTGATCCGTCGCCGGATGGTGCGGCTGTCCGGGATCCGGTCCCCGCCCGACTGATCGGCGAACCAGTCCTGCATCTCGGCGATCAGCTCGGATTGCGTCGCAGGCAGGCCCTGTTCATGGATGCGCTGGATCAGGGCGACGTTCATCCCCTCCCAGTCATAGGGTGTGGTTGCACCGGGTCCGGTGGTTACCCGTCGGACCATGTCATTCTCCTCCTCGAAGGCGTGGACCTCTTCGGCCAGGATCAGCATGTCGGCCACTGCGACCGGGATGCCGCCGGTGGGATCGGTGATCAGGAGCCAGTCCGAACGGCCCGCCGGCTGGATGCGGCGCATGATGCCTTCGGAGGGGCCCGTTCCGCAGCGGCGGAAGAGGGGGAGCAGCTCCATCGGAGACAGCACCACCTTGCCGGCGATGATCTCGTCGCCGCAACGTACCGCCGCGATGCCGGTCAGGATCCGGAACCGGCCCGCATCGGCCCAGCCCGCGACATCGGCGATGTTGCAGCCCCAGCGGGCCGTGACCTCCTGAAGGGTAAGATAAACGCGCGGCGGCAATGCCATGATCGATACATCCTCGTGCAGACAGAGGAGGAGCATTGGTCAAACCGCCAGCAGCCCGCGCCCCGAAGGGCGCAGGGGAAGGGGTGCTCGGAAACAACGTGGTTCAAGGCGCCAAAGCGCCGCGACCGCGTACCTGTGTCGTTTCGATGGACCTGTTCTGCTTTTGGTTCGAGGGCTGCTCTCCTCGGGAGGCGCAACCTGCCGTGGCGCGAGATTCGGAGCAAGGGGGTGGTCCGAACGAAGCTGTGGATAAGGGTGGCGGGTGCGAAAAGTCGCTCATCGCCACTTTCTGCCGCTGAGTGCGGGACGGCTTTGCGCATGAAAATGCACGAAAAAATAGCGCGCCAGGCGGTTCGCATGGGCATCAATATGCAGGAAAGGCAATCAGAGTGAAGTGTGAAATAACGAAATTGACAAATGCGGATTGGAGTTTATATATGTGTGACAAGAAATATGATTTCACGGAGATAGCCTCATGCGCAAGGTCGTCAGAGAGTATCAGCAGCTGTGTCGTACTGAAGGTGTTGACTTGCTCGGAATCGAGCCGCGCGGCCGTCACTACGCTCTTCATTTCGAGAGAGGGTTCCTCATCGCGGCATCCACACCCTCCGATCACCGCGCGCGCCACAACCTCCGCGCCATGATCCGCCGCCTGCACGCTTGAAGGACAAAACCATGAACATGCCCGCCCCTACCCCCGAAACGATGACGGCTGCGGATCGCCGCGAGGCTTGGTTCGGCGACGAACGCCCCGGACTGGTCGAGTATCTGCGCGGATACGATCTTGAGCTGAGCGAACACGCCGCAGCGGTTTTTCGCGCAGTTGAGCAGCTCTTCGGGCGCGACGCTGTAGCACCCCACCTTCTCAAGGTGGTCCCCAATGCACCTCACGATGCTGAAAAATGGGAAGATGTGCTCCTTGCACCATCTGCTCCTCGCGACGGAGGCTGGAAAGCTGTCGAGCTGTTGGATGGTGCGGGTCTTTATGGTTTGTTTGGTGTAACGCCCGAAGATATCCCCTTTGCAGCGCGGCGGGTCTGGGTCGCAACGCTCCCGTCGCAGCTTGCTGACCTCAAGCACCACCTGCATCTGAAGGCGGATGGCGAGATAATCCGTGTCGTGAACCTCGCGCTCTCCCGCCACGCTCTGGATGTCGAGTTCAGCTATGACGACAATGGCGAGGAAACGCTTGGCGTGGTTGACATTGGCTCTCTCGCCATCTTCGGAGGGGTCACGGAGGGCCGTATCCGGAACATCCTTTCCAGCGGCGATGGCGGGCTTGAAAAGGTCGGCCAGTATGTGACGGCCGTCAGTGCCGCCGCATGGCTGAAGGGTCGGAAGGAGTTCTTCGCCTCGATCTGGCCGCAGCCCGATGAAGCTGTGCCCGAGGCGCCGAGCCCGGATTTCTCGGACGATGTGGTATTCGTCCCGGTTGCTGCGGATGGTAGCCATTTCCATCCCGGCCTCGCGCGCGGCGGCAAGTTCATGATCGGTGCCAAGGGTGAGGAGGTTTCGTATCCCTCCTTCAGCGAGGCGCTGTCTGCCTTGCAGAAGATGGCCACGCCCCGTTGGCGCCGTCCGAACGAGGCGGGCAACTGGGGTATTGTCTCGGGGCGCGACTGGAAGCGCATCGAACGCCGCCAGCTGATGTCGATGTGATCCGGAGTTTGATGATGCGTTTCTCTGCGGAAGACCTGCTTTCCGCCCTGCTCGAAGCGACGCCGCGGCCGACCTACGAGGCGCCGCGCGATGCACGTGGCCTTTACGGCCTTGTCGACCACCATGGCCATCTTCGCTACATCGGCTTGACCAGTTCCGCTGCTGAGACCCTTTACAAGCGGATCCACCGGCGCCATCGCACCGGCTCCGAGAACACGAGCCACTACTTCTCGGCAATGTACAACACCGGGCGGATGTGGCGTGACCGCGAGGATGCGCTGACCAAGGCCGATGGTGACATTGCCAAGGCGCTGCGTAACGAATTTGTCGTCGATCACTGCCGCGCAGTCTGGCTGCCTTTGCCTGACACCGCCGATATCGCCCGGCTGGAGGCTGAGGTACTTGCCCTCGCGCCCGACCACGCCATCGCCTGGAACCGGCGTCGGATGCAGGCCTATGATGAACCGGTCGATCTGGTCGACGTCACGCTTCGCCGTCTCGGATGGGGTGCGCACGAACTGGCGGCCATTGAACGGCAGCGCCTGCGCTTCCTTACCGCGAAGGCCGGTCCCGTCGCGAATCCATCGCCGAGGTCCGCGCCCATCCGGCAGACTCGTGTCACACCCTTTCCCAAGGGGCCATTCCGCTTCTTCGCGCTGGACGTCGAGACGGCCAACAATGACCGCGGCAGCATCTGCCAGATCGGTGTTGCCTGCGTGCGCCCCGACAATTCCATCGAGACCTGGATGACCTATGTCGATCCGCAGGTGGATCGCTGGGTGTTCACCTCCCTGCATGGGATCAGTGCCCGCACGGTGCGGGGTGCCCCGACCTTTGCCGAGGTGCTGCCTGTCCTCCGGGATGCGCTGAACGGCGCGACGGTCTATCAGCACTCGGGTTTTGATCGCAGCGCAGTTTCAGCCGCCTGTGGAAATGGCGGCCTGCCGATCCCGCAGTGGGACTGGCGCGACAGCGTTCAAGTCGCCCGCGCCGCCTGGCCCGAACTTCGGGGCAACGGCGGCCATGGCCTCGCAAGCCTCAAGCAGCATCTTGGCCTCGTGTTCGACCACCATGACGCGGGCGAGGATGCCCGCGCAGCAGCAGAGGTGGTGCTCCGGGCCGAGGGCGTTCAGCCTGTCCGTGCACAGGTCTTGGTACAGGCCGGTATGGCCCCGACTGCGGACGAAGAGGATTTCGACCTGATCGAGGATGCCAGTGACATCGTGATTGCTGCTGCACCGGAACCCAAGGTGGCGCAGATCCCGCTGGACCCGATCTCTCACCGGGATGCCGGGCATCATATTGGCACGGCCGAGATCACCCAGGGCAACATCGACAACAACCACATCTATCTCAGGAGCTTCTTCGAGAAGTTCCCGGCCGATGCGATCGGCGGATCGAACCGTGCTTCCGCCGCCCAGCGCGAGATTGCGGTCGATTGGGGTGGCGGGGCTGTTGTGATGACCGACCTCGATGGTCAAAAGAAGTTCTTCCGCAAGCGTGGCTGGATCCGGGAGTTCTTCGATCGCAACGGGGTAAGGGCAGGGGACACGGTTTCGGTTCAGGAGATTGGGTCGTACAGCTATCGAGTTGTCTTGCAGCGACACACCTAAACCTAAGGCGTGACCAGGATAGCTGTCACCGAAGCTGCCCAATAAGGGCGTGCTGCTTGCCTCGTTGAGGCGCCCGGTGTGAGACGGCGACCGGTTTTGGCCGCAGCTGTCCCCATGGAGAGAGACCCGTGCTCTGGCGAGGCGCCAAACATTGGCTGTGTGATTTAACCTATTGAGACTGAATCCAGAATTTGCGGAGATTCTGAGCCGTATCAGATGGGGTGATTTGATTTATAGCTTATTCCGAGTCAGAGGGAGCTGTTTGGTCGGTCAGCTTTGCCAACTCCGCCAGATAACGATCAGTCGCCGCGCTTGGGTCGTGGAAAGTCTCTTTAATCAACTCTCCAGAACCGTCCCTGCCTACATGACGCAAGAGAAGCTCCAGGTAGGGCTTGCTGCCGACGTCCTGCTGTATCCATGCAAAGCTAAGATTCTTCCCTTCAGACGTTTTGTACGAAAGGTACACATCAACGTAACGCGCTCCGTTGATCATCCAGCCTCCCGTCTTCACGCCCTGTCCGACCTTGTTGCTTGAGAGGTCAAACTTCATCGAGGCTTGTTCATATACCTTTTGCAGGAAGTCGCGCCCCTCGGTGTCCTTCGGCCCTCCGAGGCGCGTCGCCAATGCTGGTGCAACTACACGAAGGCGGTTCATGGTGGACTCATTGAGCCTTTCACGATCCAGGTCATCGATTTCGGGGTGGCGCTGTATATTTGCGTGGAGCCGTTTCAATGCATTGGCATCATTCATTTGGTCGATGCGAGCCAATGCCCGTTCGACCTCGGCTTTCAGTTGCTCAGCTTTCTTTTTTTCAATGTCTTGCATCTGTCCATCCTAAAAGCTGTGCTTGCACAGCATCGTCCTATCTTAGCCAGACTGCTCATTCGAGATGGGCAGTCAATCCTGTTCGAGGCTGTCCGGGTCCAAAACTTACGACGCAATCCGATGGTCATAAGCGCTTTGAACGTTAAGGCGGGTGCGGTGGGGAGCCTGCGGAGGCTTTGGTTCCGCATTGGGTCGCGATCATGGTTCGGAGGAAAGCACTGCGGGCTACATCAACGCCACATCAACCTGCGACTGCGGGCTTCGCGCCGGTCTTGAGTGTAGATGCCTGCGAATGCTAATATATGCGAAGGTGAAAATTGCGCCAAAACAGAAGCTTGCGGCGCAATGCGTTGATTTTTATAAATCATTGGAATTGCTAACATTTCGGCTCATAACCTGAAGGTCGTAGGTTCAAATCCTACCCCCGCAACCATTGAATTCGACACCCCGCCCACAATGAGGCGGGGTTTGTCATTCCGGGGCTCCCCGAGCCCCAGGATCGCGCCCAGTTCCCCATAGAGTTCAATGTCGTGGCCGCCGCCCTCGCGTGGCAGCATCCGGATCTCCGCGATCAGGCCGCGCAGGATATCTGCGGCTTCGTTCCGGCTGCCATCAAGTGTCAACGGCGGCGCAAAAGTCGGCCATGGCGGCGGAGCAAAACCAGGCCAGTTGGTGAGAGTGTGCGCCATGGCGC
>NZ_JAHVAI010000023.1 GCF_019264375.1 Sedimentimonas flavescens
AAATCGGGGGGCGTCACCAGCCCGTCACCCTGAGCGGAAGCCGGAAAACTCTGCCTTAGGGCGGTCCAACGTTGGGGATCAGAGCAAGTCCTCACCGTCTCGTCGATCATTGGACCACTTTGTGGCGTCGCCCGGGCGCTTGGCTGGGTCACGTATGCGTGAGGCGGGCTCGGACAGGCCCCAACCCCGCAGCCGTAGGTGATCCGCTCGGCGATCTGGATCGTAGATCTTGCAAGGACGGCGCGATGATGCCTCCTGAGCCAAACTGACAAACGACATAAAGGAGTTTCAAAATGCTGCGTAAATTGATGCTTGCGACTACCGCCACGCTGATGATTGCGGGGGTGGCCCTTGCCGACGGGCACAAGACCGACATCGTCGATACCGCCACTGCGGCGGGCGATTTTACGACGCTGGTCGCTGCGGTGCAGGCGGCCGGGCTGGTCGATACGTTGAAGGGAGAGGGGCCGTTCACAGTTTTTGCGCCCACCGATGCGGCCTTCGCTGCACTTCCTGAAGGCACGGTGGAGGCCTTGCTCAAACCGGAAAACAAGGACCAGCTGGTTGGCATCCTGACCTATCATGTCGTCCCTGGCGCGGTGAAATCGACCGACCTGAGCGAGGGCATGACCGCCGCCACCGTGCAGGGCGCTCCGCTCACCTTCGCGCTTGAGGGCGGCGCCACAGTCAGCGGCGCCAAGATCACGGCCGCCGATGTCGAGGCGTCGAATGGCGTAATCCATGTGATCGACTCCGTCATGCTTCCGCCCGCGAATTGATCGAGGCGTCAAGGCAGGCTAGAGGCCCCGGGCAGCGCCCGGGGCCTTTCTCGTGGCAAGGTTGGAGGCATTCATCTTAACCCCGCAGCGCGTGGGCCGGGACAACGCGATGCGGAACTATTAGCATCAAGGCCCGCGCTGCAAAAATCCCCGCTATTAGCCAGTCTCCCGCCGCAAGATTGGCCACAATCACCCCGAAGAGCGCCCAGATCACGCAGAGGCAATAGCTCCAGACTGCCGGGCGGTTTGGCTCGACAACCGCAGCGACCAACAGCACCACCGTGATCAGCGCGATGGCCGAGAGCCGGCGCTCAGCACCTCATAGCCCGTCAGCACGACCTACACCGCCATCCCGGAGGCCGCCGCCAGCCTGCCCGCATAAAGCCCGACAGTCGCTTGTTCACACCACGCAGTTCCCAGCCGCTACATCGCCGCGATTGCGCCCACAGCCATCAGCAGGATCATCGCCGTCACCAACACCGGAGAGCGCATCGCTGCCTCGATCCAGAACAGGCCGATGAGCAGGCGCAGCCTCAGCGGAAGCGCGACGCGGCCCCAGCTTGCCGTGGTGGCGGGTCGCGACAGCGCCTGCGCGGCGGTCGCGATCAATACAAGATAGAACATGCCCCAGATCGAGAACGCCCACCATATCGGCCGTGCGGGCCAGCTCTCGACTTGCACCGGAAAGCTCTCTCGGAAGACTCAGCCAAACCCGTTCGAAGAGATCGGTGAGGCCGCAAAGGCCATCGTTAGGATGAGTATTTCCAGCCGCTTGATACGGTCATTCATCTTCAGTCTCCGCTAGTCCGGCCGAAACGCCCGTGGCAGGTGGCGGGTTCACAGCCCCACACCGCCGGCTCACGCCCCCTCGTGACCAAGCGTGACCTGCACCACGTCGCAGCGTCCCGTGGCAAAGGCTGCAGCACAGCCTTCAAGATAGAATTGCCAGCTGCGCAGGAACGCATCGCCGTAATTCAGACGTTGAATCCGTGTGCGTTCCTCTATCATGCGCTGCGACCAGATGCGGCAGGTGCGGGCATAATCCTGGCCGAATGCGTAGCTGTCCTGCACCCGCAGTCCGGCCTGCGCCGCGGCGTGAGCGATGCTGGCCGAACAGGGCAGCATCCCGCCGGGGAAAACATGCTGGCGGATGAAATCCGACCGCCGCCGGTAGACTGAGAATTCGGCGTCCGGCACAGTGATCGCCTGAAGCACGGCCCGACCACCCTTGGCCAGCCGCGCCTTGAGCGTCGCGAAATAGGTCGGCCAGTAGCGCTCGCCCACCGCCTCGACCATCTCGATCGACACGAGGTTGTCGAAGCGACCCGTCACCGCGCGATAGTCCTGCAGTCTGATCTCGGCCCGCCCGTCCAGCCGCGCATCGGCATAACCCTTTTGCGAGGGCGAGAGCGTTATGCCGGTGACGCGATGGCCATGCCCGGAGGCGGCCTCGGCGAACCCGCCCCAGCCGCAGCCGATCTCAAGTAGGCTTTCGCCGGGTGCAAGCTGTGACAGGATACGGTCGTTTTTGCGTGCTTGCGCCTGTTCCAGATTGTCATCGCCCGCGAAGATCGCCGAGGAATAGGTCATGCCGCGATCGAGCCAGAGCTGGTAGAATTCATTACCAACGTCATAATGCGCGCGGATGTTGCGCGACGAACCGCGCAGGCTGTTGGCGCGCACGAGACGGTCGACCAACCGCATCCGCCAGCTTTGCAGCCGCGAGGGCTCGGACCACTGCGCGAGGCCCGCCTGATTGCGCATCGCGATCGACAGCGCGCCCTCCAGCGTATCGCTGTGCCAATCGCCCGAGATCCAGCCTTCGGCCAGCCCGACATCGCCGCGCAGCATCAGGCGCCGCAACAACCGCCAGTCCCGGATGCGCACCTCGGCCTCGGGCCCCTGCGAGCCGAAGTTCAAACGCGCACCGTCAGGCGTCGTGACGATTAGCCGTCCCTCTCCGATGCTTTCGAGGGCCGAGAAAAAGCGCGTCTGAAGCGCACGGGTCGCGATGGTCATCGGCTAATCTCCTCATGTGGGGCGGGCGGACAGGGACGATAGGCGGCGCCCTTCAGTTTCAGGCGCAGCGCATGCCAGTAGATCTGGGCAATGACCCACAGCGCCCCACCCGGCCGACGCAATGCGCTGCCAAGGATAGCGCGGGTGGTCAGGGGGACGAGCGCACCGGTCATCGCGGTATCTACTCCGGCCTCGCCGTCGATCTGTGAAATCCGGATCGAAAGGCGGTCGGGCCGCAGCGCAAATACGAAGCGATAATCCCCAGAGATGTCCTGAAACGGCGAGACGTGGAAAATCTTACGTGTGCGCAACCGAGTATCTCGGGTGATTGGGGCAAGGTCGGGCTGTGCCAGAAAATAGCTGTGGCGCTGGCCGAAGGTATTGTTGACCTCGGCGATGACGGCCCGCAGCGCGTCCCCCTCGATCAGCATCCAGAAGCTGACGGGATTGAACCAGTAGCCCAAAAAGCGCGGCTGCGTCAGCAAGGCCAGAACCCGTCCTGGGCCTTGCGGCAGGCCCGCCTGCGCGAATTGGGCCCAGGCCCAGTCAGCGCCCTGACCCGCTCCGCGCGGTCCGCCGTGATCGCGCCGGTAAAGCGCCAGAAGATTGAACTGATCGAGCGACAGGCCTCGCGGCGGGCGCGCGGTTTCCGGCGCCAGAAGCACATGATCGGCCTGGCTGCGAAAGCTGTGGCGCAGCGCGCCACGGCGCGCATGGGTGATCTCGGCACGCAGCGCCAGAACCTCTCCCTTCGCCAGTCGTTCCGCCAGCATCATGCGTGCACCCGGTCGAACCGCAGGCGCCGAGCCACGCGCAAGGCGCTGGCAAAGCCGTCTTCATGGAACCCGTTGCGCAACCAGGCACCGACAAACCAGGTGTTGCGCGTGCCCTGCATCGCGGCGATCCGTTCTTGCGCCGCAAGGGCCGCCGTATCGAAGATCGGATGATGGAACTCGACCTCGTCATAGATCAGCCGCTCGTCGATTGGCTGCGTCGGGTTCAGGCTGACAAAGAGCGGGTCGTCCTCGGGGATGCTTTGCAGCCGATTCATCCAGTAGCTGACATCGACCGCGCCGGACCCGGTATCGCCCCGGCTGACCCAGGAGCTCCAGCACTGGCGGCGGCGCGGCATCACGCGCGGATCGGCATGGAGCACGGTGCGGTTGGGCTGGAAGCGGATGGCGGAGAGCGCCGCGCGTTCGGCGGCATCGGCATCGCCAAGCATCCGCAGCGCCTGATCGGGGTGGGTCGCCAGGATGACATGATCGAATGTTTCGGGCGTGCCGCCTTCTGCACGGATCTGCCCCCCCTTATCATTGCGGCTGACTGTTCGCACTGGCGCACCGGTGCGCAGCGTGACCCCGGCCCGGGTGAGCGCCGCTGCCATCCGCGAGACGTAGGCAATCGAGCCGCCCTCGACGGTCCACCACTGATGATGCTGACCCTTCGACATGAGGCCGTGGTTTTGCATGAACCGTACGAGCGCCAACGCCGGGAAGTCAGAGATGCCCCGATCCGGGGTAGACCAGATCGCACCGCAGAACGGAAAGAGATAGGCATCGCGGAACCGCCCCCCGAGTTGCATCTGGGACACCAGCTCTCTGATCGTCAGATCCGGCGCGGCCGCGACCGCCGCCTCGGCTCCGGCATTGAACCGCAGAATGTCGCGGATCATTCCGTAAAAACGCGGATCGACAATGTTGCGGCGCTGCCCGAACAGCGAGTTGACCGACCGAAGCGCGTATTCCATCCGCCCGCCGTTCAGTGAGACTCCAAAGCTCATATCGCTGCGGATCACCGGTACGTCGAGTTCGCGGAAGAGCCCGGTCAGATGCGGGTAATTGGCATAGTTGAACACGATGAAGCCGGTATCGACAGGCTGATCGCCATGCCGGCCGGCCACGACAGTGCGGGCGTGTCCGCCCAAGCGGGACTCGGCCTCAAACACTGTCACGTGATGGTCGCGTGCGAGAAGCCACGCGGATGCGAGGCCCGAAATGCCGCCGCCAATGACGGCTATGCGTTGGGGGGCGCCTTTTGTTAGGTCGAAGGGCATGTCGCTTTCCTCGGTGCTTTTCTTTCCTTACGCAGGACCTGCGGCCGTAGATCACTTTGCTAAAAAATATTTGTCGTGAAATGATCCGCAGAGGCCTTCGGCGCGTAGACCTATTATGCAAACCGTCTGTGCGCCCGTTAGATCCAAGTCTCATGCCGTGGTGGACCCCGTGTCCCCGTCTCGGTCCGAGCGTGCGCAGCGCGCACATGTCAGTGTGGAGCCGTCGGTGACGAAAGAGCTTTCCGATCTTAGTCGCGACCTGCTCGCGGTGCGCGATCTGCGCGATCGCGCAGCCTTCGGGCGGCTCTTCGACTATTTCGCGCCGCGCCTGAAAGCCCAGCTATTGCGCGGTGGCTTGCGCGATGGCAGCGCCGAGGACGTCGTGCAGGACGTCATGCTGGCCGTCTGGCACAAGGCCGCCCAGTTCGATCCGCACCGTGCGGATGCCGCAGGCTGGATCTATGGCATCGCCCGCAACCGCCGGATCGACCTCGCGCGCCGCAAACCGCTTTCGCAGCCCGAAGACATGCCCGAACTGCCCAGCCTCGAACCCGACGCCGGACAGATTCTTGCCCTGCAACAGGAGGCCGAGCACCTTGCGGCTGCCCTCGCGCGTCTCACCCCAGAACAGGCCGCTGCCCTGCGCGCGGCCTATTTCGAAGATATCCCCCACAGCCGTATCAGCGAGATGACCGGCTTGCCGCTCGGCACCATCAAATCCCGCATCCGCCTCGGCCTCGACCGCCTCAGACACGAGCTGAGGAGCATCGCCTCATGACAAACAGACAGATAGACATCCAGCATCACATCTCCGACGACCTTCTTGACGCGTATCGCACTGGGACGCTCCCTAATGCCTTCTCGGTGGTGGTGGCCGCGCATATTTCGCTCTGCGACGATTGCCGCGCCCGGCACGAGGCGCGCGACATGATCGGGGGGGCGCTGCTTGCCGGCGCCGGCACTGCCACGATCAGCAGTGGCGCGCGGGACCGGATCATGGCCGCGCTTGAGGCCCCGCCTCCGCCTCTGGCGCCGCGCGGCTCGGGCGTGTTCCCCGCCCCGGTTATGGCCGAACTCGGCGGGCGCCCGCCACGTTGGCGCATGCTGGGCGGCGGCATCCGCCAGCAGATCCTGTCGGCCGATCGCGAGGGTTCACTGCGGCTTCTCTACATACCGCCTGGCAAGGCGGTGCCTGAACACGGACATCGCGGGCTTGAACTGACGCTGGTGCTTCAGGGCAGCTTCGCCGATAGCGAAGGCGCGTTCCGGCGCGGAGACGTCGAGACGGCGCATGACGACATCGACCACAAGCCGGTCGCTGGCCCAGGAGAACCCTGTATCTGTCTGGCCGCGACCGACGCGCCGCTGCGTTTTCATGCGATGCTGCCCAGCCTGTTGCAGCCGATCTTCCGGATATGATGGCCGGGTCGGCTCAGCGCGTCTGGATCATCGGGGCGAGCGCAGGGATCGGCGCGGCGCTGTCGCGCGCGCTTGCGGACCGCGGGGCGAGCCTCGTGCTTTCGGCGCGCGACGAAGAGGCCCTGAAGGAGCTAGCGGTCGAGTGTGGCGAGACCGAGATCTCCCCGCTCGACTTGGCGCAGGTGGGCGAGCTAGCAGCACTTTGCGATCGGCTGAGGGCAGGGGGGCCATTTGACGCGATCATCTGCACCGCGGCACTCTATGATCCGGGCAGGGTCGGCGATCTGGACCCGGACCGCGTCGAGGCAATGGTGCGGGTCAATTTTTTGGGCACGCTCGAAGTCGCTCGCCTCTGCCCGCCGCTGATCCGCGATGGTGGCCAGCTTGTGCTCTTTGGATCGGTCGCAGGATATATCGGCCTGCCGGGCGGTCAGCCCTATTCCGCGACCAAGGCCGCGATCAACAACCTGGCTGAGACCCTTGCCGTCGAACTGGCCCCACGGGTCGATGTCCGCCTTGTCTGCCCGGGCTTTGTCGCCACACGCCTGACCGCTAAGAATCGCTTTTCCATGCCCGCGATCATGACCGTCGAGGAGGCGGCAGAGGCGGTGCTGCGTGGTATGGCGCGGCGCGGCTTCGAGATTCACTTTCCCCGCCGCTTCACCCTAGCCATCAAGTTGCTGCGGCTTTTGCCTTACGCCCTGCTATTACCACTTTTGCGGCGCCTGGGCTGACCCAAAGCTTAGGCTAACCTGCCGCTGAGCGCGGCGACACCCGCCCAGGCCGCAAAGCCAGTCAGCGCGACGCCCCACAGCCCGTCGATCACAACCTGCTGCACCGACCAGTCGCGAAGGGTGGCATAATTCGTCATTTCGTAGGTGCCATAGCACAACAGCCCCAACACCATCCCTCCCATCAGCGCCTGCAACGGAGCGCCAGCCTTCAGTGCAGGGATCGAAACGAACCAGAGCACCCCCGCGACATAGGCCAGATAGAAAACGGTCGCCGGTGCCAGACGCATTGGATCGGCCAGCAGATGGCCGACATGACGCTCGAACACTGGGCGGATCAGCAGGCGGATGCCGACGATATCGGTTAGAAGAAAGGCGGCCGCAGTGATCAGGTAAAGCGGGGCGTAGTGCAGCATCGGGTCTCTCCGTTGCGATGGTCGGGTCATTCGCGCGTGATGCGGCGCAGGCTCAGGAATTCGCGCCTCAGATCGGCATTGGTCAGGAATGCGCCGCGCATCACCGAATTGGTCATCACCGACTGGTCGTCTTTGACTCCGCGCCAGTGCATGCAGAAATGCTCCGCCTCCATCACAATCGCAAGGCCGTCGGGGCGGATGCGGGTCTCCAGCTCGTCGGCCAGCATGACAACCGCCTCTTCCTGGATTTGCGGACGTGCCATGATCCAATCGGTCAGGCGGGCATATTTCGAAAGCCCGATCAACTCGGACTCGGCATTGGGCAGCACGCCGATCCAGACCCGCCCCATGATCGGACACAGGTGATGCGAGCAGGAGCTACGCACGACAATGGGACCGACGATCATCAGCTCGTTCAGCCGCGAGACATTGGGGAAAGTCGTCAGTTCGGGCGCTGGCCGATAGCGCCCGCCAAAAACCTCGTCCACGAACATACGCGCGACACGTTTGGCGGTCTCGGCGGTGTTGTGGTCGGAAGCCGTGTCGATCACCAGCGCGCTCAGCACCCCTTGCATCCGCTCCGCCACTTCCCCACGCAGCGCCTCCAGTTCGCCCTCGCGCAAGGCGGCCGAGATATTGTCATTGGCGTGAAAGCGCTGCCCACATTCGGTCAGGCGTGCGCGGATGCGCTCTGACACCGAGGTCTCTTCGGGGGCGGCGTCGCAGAGCGTGCGGTCGGTCAGGGAACGGTCTAGCATCGTTTGTCTCCATCCGTAGTGCGGCCTTGGCAGCGCCATTGTCTCGCAGTGTCAGGGCTCTAGCCCCCGGCCCATCTCCGCTCCGGTCTTAAGTAGCCTTGCCTCCCTCGGGCTGCGTCGAGGGAGTTTTGCGTGCGCTATTAGTCTGATTACGTGCGCCTCCCGGGATCGGATCACTCAGCGGCCACCGCATTGTCAGTCGACTGGGCTCTGTTACACAAATTGGTTGAGGCATTCGTCTTGTGAACCCAGCGTGGTATCTGGGAGGCATGGGCAGACCCACACCCCGCCTTGTCAGAGGGAATCGAGTTGAGCGGGGCAGGGTGGTCTCGTAAGGTCTTGGGATGATGAAAGACGCCCCATTCAGGTGTCCGTCGTCAGATGATTTGGGACACGAGGGGCTGGGCAACCTCGCGCCCGCCGCCCTCTATCTCAGCAGGGCCGAAGCCATCCTGAAAACGCGAGAGGAGATCAAAGCCAAAACCATCGAGAAGCGCCGCTTGCTGCATCGCCAGAACGCGGCATAAACTGAAACCACAACAAGCCAGGCGCTCTGTTCTCGATCAGCCCCTCGTGTCCCAAATCATCTGACAACGGACAAAGGACAGCAACGAAGCGACATGGCCGCGTCGATGTCATCGTTACGGACAAGCTTCGATGCTACGGTGCCGCATTGAAGAAGCTTGGTGTAGTTGACCGGCAGGACACAGGTCGCTGGCTGAGCAACCGAGCCGAGAATTCCCATCCCGCATTCTGGTGACGAGAGCGGGTGATGCTCCGCTTCCGTCGCATGCAAAGTCTTCAGAAATTCGCTGCCGTCCATGCTTCGGTTTTGAACCACTTCGGTCAGAAAACGCAGCCTCTCCAGCCGATCCCTTTTCAAGGCAAGCCGCGCCGCCGCTCTCGCTGAGTGGCGCGGTCTCTGCGCGGCGTAAGGGGCAGTGCTACTGGCCTTGTGGAGACGGGTACGAATTCGTCTGCCGACACCTTGGGCAAGTGTTGCCGGCGATCTCTCAGTCTTCCTGCTCAAGCCTTGCAACCATCTCAGTGAACCCACGCGCCCTCGCATGTTCCAATGGCGTAACGCCGTCCCGGTCTGCCAGAGTCCGGTCGGCGCCGGCCGAGAGCAGCGCATCGAGGACGGCCTGGTGGTTCTGGCCTCCGTCGCCCAGGACCACGGTCTCCATGACCGCCGTCCAGTGCAGATTGTTCACATGATCTAGCGGCGCACCCGCAGCAATCAGGCGCTTGACCACCTCGACATGGCCGAGATGCGCCGCCGCGATAAGCGCTGTCCCGTCATACGGGCTGGTTATGAGGCCGGGATCATTGCCGAGGTCGATGGCGAGCGACATCAGATCAAGGTCGCCCGCTACGGCCGCGATCGTGACCACGTCGTAGGCGCGCCCTTCGAGCGCGTTCATGTCTGCCCCGGCCTCCGCCAGTGCCCGGAGCGCCGCGTCTTCAGAAGCGAACGCGGCGACATGTGCAGGCGTTCGCCCTTTGTGATCGCGCGCATCGACGTCCGCACCGTTTTCGGCGAGCCGTCGGATTGTCACTTTGTCCCCGGTGTGCGCCGCGTGGAACAGCCCCTTATAGGCGGCAATCTCGATGGACGATGGCGCTGTCTGGGCTGTTGCCGCTGTGGCAAGGCACGTCAAAAAGGGAATGAGCGCAAGACGGGTCATGACGGGGGCTTTCTTCAAGCCGGGTTCCAGAATTACGAGCCGCGCGCAGAACGCGCGGCAAGGGCACCTTATTCCGCGCCGATCTTGTCGAGGCCGACGCGGGCGCAATCGGCGTCGATCGCGCCGGACGGTGCACCGCCGACACCGATGCCACCGACAAGCGCGCCATTGATCCGGACCGGCAGGCCACCCGCCTGAATGACAAGCCTCGGGTCCATGTCCCGCAGGCCATCGTTCTGAGTGTTCGCAGAGATGAACTCGGCGAGACCTGCAGTGTCTCGCCCCAGACCGGCGGAGGTGAACGCTTTGCCCGTCGCGCTCGACGCAGTATGAGCACCGGAATTGTCTGCCTTTAGAAGCACCTTGGTGGCGCCGTCGCGTGCCACGATCGCAACGCTGACGTTATGTCCCTCGTCGGCACAGGCGGCGAGAGCGGCACTGGCGGCATCGCTGGCCATGGCGAGCGGCAGATAGGGTGCAGTGGGCAAATCCTGGGCAGTGGCGACAATGGGCGCCACAAGCGCGGTCACGAAGATGATCGATCGGTACATGTCAGGTATCCTCTGCTGTTGACAGGAAAACACCTACCAGCACAGAGCAGATGGCCCCATTCGTAGCTCGGGCATCGGTCTCCGTACTTCTACGGAGTACTCTCCGCTTCGATCCACAGACGGGTCATTTCGGCCGGCGAGGTCGTCCCGAGCTTTGCGCCGATTGCGGCGCGATGGCTTTCCACGGTGCGGGGCGAGACACCCAACGCGCCTGCAATGTCGCGCGTAGTGAAACCGCGGGCAACCAGCGACAGCACTTCGTGTTCGCGAGGGGTCAAATCGGCCAGCAGGGCCAGCGTTTCGTTGCGCTCCGCCTGTTCTGCCGCCGCCCGGTCCAACGCTGCCTGGCCTTTCTGAGTCGCATCGATCAGACTCTGCTCGTCCACCGGTTTCGAAAGGAAGTCGATTGCACCATTTCGAAATGCCTTGCGGCAGGCCTCGATATCGCCATGGCCAGAAATGATGACGATCGGCCAGTCGATCTCTGCCTTGCGCAACTGTTCCTGAAGCTTCAGGCCGGAGATCGCGGGCATCCGGATATCAAGGATGAGGCAACCCGGTGCAAGGCCCGGCAAGGCCTGTAGGAAATCCGCTGGGCCGGCAAATGCGGTGGTATCGATACCCACCGTTGAAAGAAGCAGGCAGAGAGCGTCGCGTACAGCGGCATCGTCATCTACAAGGTAAACCCGTGTACTCATTCCGCGGCCTCGTGGCGTTCCTGCGCAAGCGGGAGGCTGACCCGGAACCGGGCGCCGCTGGTTGCGTGGACCAGTTCAAGATCGCCCCCTGCGCGCGCCACGAGTCGATGGCTGAGCGCTAGTCCAAGCCCCGTTCCCGCATCCCTCGTGGTCACAAATGGCGAGAAGAGGCTGTCTCTGATATCTTCCTGGACGCCGGGTCCGGTGTCCTGGACGTCCACATGCGCCATGTGCCCCTCCATCAAGAGTGTCACAGTCACGATGCGATCACCATCGATTCCTTCGACGGCGTCGAGCGCGTTCCTGACGAGATTGAAGATAACCTGCTCCAGCTCGATCCGGTCTGCAAGGACAGGAACCTGTCGATCGGGCATCCGGATCACGAGACTGGTGGCGATTTCCTCAGCCTGACGACCAAGCAAGGTCACGGCGACTGCAACGCAGTCCCGCACGTCGACAGCTTCTGGTCGCCGCGCGTGCGGCCGCGTCCATGTCCGGAGTCTTTCCAGAATTGCCGACGCTCGTCTCGTTTGTGCAATGATTTCCTCAAGCGCCTCGGAAACCTTGCCGGTGTCGCCGCGTGTCGCGAGCCGCCGTGCCGCCTGGGCCTGGGCGAGGATTGCAGTCAGGGGTTGGGTGAGCTCATGCGCCATACCGCTCGCCATCTCGCCGAGGGCGTTCACGCGGCTTGCATGGCTGAGACGGGTTTCCATACCACTCAACTCCGCTCGCCGTTCCGCGGCCCGGACCCTTGCGCGCTGGCGAAGCGCTACCCGGGAAGCAAATGCCACGAGGGTGAGCACAGCAATGACCAGCGCGACCTTCGTCGGCGGCAGCAGGTCGGTAGGATTGAGCGCAACGCTGGTCTCTAGGCGAAGCGGTTGTGTGCTACTCGACAATGGTTTTGCAAACTGCGGTGTTCCCGCTTCTGGACCTTCGGCGAGGATCGGTGTCCCGTCTGGAAGAGACAGCATGCGCGTAGTTGCCGCCTTTTCCCAATAGCCGGACTCCTCCTCAAGCAGGGCTCTGGCGTCAATCGCCAGAGCAAGGCCATAGCGTGCGGCATCGGTGTTCGGACTGCGCTTGACGATCATATAGGCCGGGGTTTCCCACGGCGCGGGTACGAGCACAGGCGCCCCCGTAGACTCGCGCGCCGCAGCACGAATGAGGTCCCGTAGGTCTGTCTCATCCATTCCGATTTCAATCCCGCCCGTGTCTGTGCCGAGCGGGATTAGGGCAATTCCAGTTATGCGAGGATAGAACTGCATGATCGCTCCGGCGACATCCCGAAAGAGGTCGGGCCGTTGCCCCGCGCCGGCGATGGCAATGGCGGACAGAGCGGTCATGTGAGCGGCGTGTTGATCGGCGCGCTGGGAGACCCTAGCTTGCAGGCGATCGCTTTCCGCTGTGAGTTCGGCAATCCTGGCACTGCGTTCAAATAACCAGATCACTCCCAGCGCCAAAAAACACGCTGACAGCCAAAGGCCGACGCCCATACGGCGCCCGAGGAGCCTGCCGTCGAATGGTTTCCCGCTTTTCTCCAATCTGTTGCTCCAGTCGTATCCGGCGGTGGTTCATTGGTGGTTCCTTCAACGTTAGCATAGTTGGAACCCACGACTTCGAAATCCGCAGAACTACGGAGGGCCCTGCAGAGGGAATCCCGTTGAGCGGGGCAGGGCGGTCTCGTAGCGTCTGGGGGGCACTGTCAGAAGAACCTGGCTTGAGGCGGGCAGGGCGGCCACATAGCCTCTTGGGGTGACCAAACGCTCGCCCTTCCGCCACTTCAAAACCAGCCCCGAGATCATCCGACTAGCGGTTATGATGTACATCCGCTTCCCACTCTCGCATCGCAACGTCGAGGATCTGCTGCATGATCGGGGCATCGATATTTGCCACGAGACGGTCCGATTTTGGTGGCATCGGTTCGGTCCGATGTTCGCCTCGGATATCCGAAAACGTAGGGTCGAGGGCCTGCGCTCGAGCCATTGGCGGTGGCATCTGGACGAGATGTTCGTGAAGATCAACGGCGAGCGCCATTACCTGTGGCACGCCGTCGATCACGAAGGCGAGGTGCTTGAGAGCTTCGTGACGAAGGCCCGGGACAAGAAGGCAGCATTGAAATTCCTCAAGAAATCAATGAAGCGCTACGGGCGGCCGCACATCTTTGTCACCGACATGCTCTGGTCCTACGGCGCCGCGCTGAGGGAAATCGGCGCGGCGGACCGGCAGGAAACCGGCCGCTGGCTAAATAACCGGGCGGAGAATTCCCACCTGCCATTCCGACGACGGGAGCGGGCGATGCAACGCTTTCGGCGGATACGAAGTTTACAGATGTTCGCCGCCGTCCACGCCTCAGTCTTCAACCATTTCAACTCGGAACGAAGCTTCTACTCCAGGGACAATTTCAAGCTGAACCGCGACGTCGCTCTCGCTGAGTGGCGCCAGCTTGGCGCGGCATAAGGGGCAGGCTCACTGTCCATTCGGATACTGGTTCGAATTGGTCTGACACCACCGCTATTGGGGAAGCGCGCGCGCCATGGCGCACACTCTCACCAACTGGCCTGGTTTTGCTCCGCCGCCATGGCCGACTTTTGCGCCGCCGTTGACAATGAAAGACGGCGTGATCTACAAGAACACGCTCCAGTGACAACGGCAGCCCGTCGCGAATGCGCGGCGGGCGGCTTCATGGCCGGGAGACCGATAGTTGCACCCATTGCGGATTGAACGGCTTGTCTACCGATGGCCGGGCGCGGAGCGCAGCACGCTGGGGATCGGCGCGCTGTCTTTGGCGTCCGGCGAGAGCCTGTTTCTTTATGGACCGAGCGGCTGCGGGAAATCGACCTTGCTGTCCGCGATCGCGGGAGTGGTCGATGTGCCGAAGGGGGTTATCCACGTGGCGGATCAGGATATTGGCGCCGTGTGCGGTGGTACGCGGGACCGGTTCCGGGTGGACCATATCGGCATGATCTTTCAGGTGTTCAATCTCGTTCCGTGGCTAAGCGCGCTCGAGAACGTCCTGCTCCCCTGCACATTCTCGCAGCGTCGCCGCGCGCGCGCGGGCGACAATCCCGCGCGAACAGCCCGACGTCTTCTCGACGAACTGGGCCTGTCCGATCCGTCTTTGGCATCGAAGCAGGCCCACGAGCTCAGTGTCGGGCAACAACAACGGGTCGCCGCCGCCCGCGCGTTGATCGGGACGCCCGATCTGATCCTGGCGGATGAGCCGACCTCGGCGCTCGATGAGGCGACCAAGGCGGCCTTCGTCGACCTGCTGGCGCGGGAATGCGCCGAAGCGGGCACCGCTCTGCTCTTTGTCAGTCACGACCGCAGCCTCGAGCGTCATTTCGACCGTGGCGTTGACTTCCTCGCCCTGAACGGGGGCGCCGCCTGATGCTGGGGTTCAGCCTGCGCAGCCTGTGGAACCGTCGGTTCGTCGCCGGCCTGACCGTGCTGGCCATCAGCCTCAGCGTCGCGCTGATCCTCGGTGTCGAGCGGCTGAGGGACGGCGCGCGCGACAGCTTTGCCAACTCCGCGTCGGGGATCGACCTGATCGTGGCGCCGCGCGGCAATTCGGTGCAGATCCTGATGGCCACCGTTTTCGGCGTCGGCGGCACCGGAACAGGCATGACATGGGACAGCTTCGAGTGGCTGGAAGATCGGCCCGAGGTCGCCTGGGCGGTCCCGATCCAGATGGGCGACAATCATCGCGGCTATCCGGTGATCGGGACGGATGCATCGTATTTCGAGCATTTCCGGCATTCCGGCGGACAGCCGCTTTCTCTGGCGGCTGGCACGTTCTTTACCGGCGACATGGCCGATGCCGCCGTGGTCGGGGCCGAGGTGGCGGCGCGGTTCGGCTATGCCCCGGGTGCGGTGATCGTCAACGCCCATGGCTCCGGCGAGGTCTCCTTCGACCTGCACGACGACGCGCCGTTCACCATTTCGGGCGTGCTCGCGCCGACCGGCACCGCCGTCGACCGGATGGTCTTCGTCACGCTCGAAGGCTTCGACACCCTGCATGCGCAGGACGACGCGCCGCTGGCCGACCCCCTCGATCCGGCGGCGATGCCCGCCGACGGTCATGGTGAGGATGATGCGCACGACGACCATGACGCGCAGGACGACCATGACGTCCATGACGCGCATCATGATCATGAAGCGCATGGCGACCATGAAGGCACGGAGGCCGGACACGGTCACGAACCGGACCGGATCAATGCCGTCTACGTTGGGCTGATCGATCGGACGAATGTCCTCGGCCTGCAGCGGGCCGTCAACGAACGCCCCTCCGGCGCTTTGAGCGCGGTACTCCCGGCGGTCGCTCTGGCCGAGCTCTGGGGGATTGCCGGGACAGCGGAGCGCGCGATGCGACTGATGGCGTGGGCCGTGGCCTTGGCAGGAATGATCGGCATGGTGGTCATGCTCTCTGCGACCCTCGACACCCGCCGGCGCGAATTTGCGATCCTGCGGTCTGTGGGCGCGACACCGGCACGCATTTTCGGCCTGATTGTGACCGAAGCTGCCATTCTTTCAGCCGCGGGCCTGATCCTTGGCCTTGTTCTACTTTCGGTGGCCACGTTCGTGACCGACCCGATCCTGTCCGCCCGTTTCGGTCTGCGATTGGGGTTGAATGTCTTTGGGGCAAGCGAACTGGCCACCCTTTTCGTCATCTTCTGCGCCGGGCTTCTTGCCTCGCTTGTTCCGGCAGTCCGGGTCTATCGCATGACGCTGGCCGACGGGCTGTCGGTTCGGCTATGATGAACCAAGGGGAGTTCTCCATGCCCATGTACGCTCGTCTCGTCTTGATACTTTCGCTTGCCGTTCTTCCCGGGCTGGCACAGGCGGCTGACCCTCAGGAAATCTCCTGGGATACGCTCGCGCCTCCGGCCGTTATGATCGAGAACCCGTTCGAGAACCTCACCGACGATCAGATGGACACCCTCCGCCAGATCCTGCGGTTTGAGGCCCAGGCCGAGCGGAGCGATGACGCCGAAGCTGGCACCGAGGCACAAGTGTTACGCGAACAACTGGCCAAGGACGGCCTCGATGTCGACGGGTTGTTCGCCGCACGCCTCGCGATCATGAAACAACGCGAAGCGGCGGCCACCAGGGTGAACGAGGACCTCGTCGGCACGAGTGTGCGCCTGCCCGGATATGTGCTGCCCCTCGAATTCAAGGACCGCAAGGCTGTCGAGTTCCTTCTCGTGCCCACCATCGGCGCCTGCATCCACACCCCGCCGCCGCCCGCCAACCAGGTCGTCCATGTCGTGTATCCCGAGGGCATCGAGGTGAACGGACTTTTCACTCCCGTGTGGATCACCGGGACCATGGTCGCCCAGAGTTCGGTTCAGGACGTCGGGTATGTCGACGGTCAGGCCCCGGTCTCCGTCAGCTATTCGATGCAGCCGGTGCTGGTCGAGGTGTACGGCGGATGAACGCCGATGCTTGGGACAGATCGGTATAACGGCATGGCGGACCACACGTGGCGGCGAAAGCGTCGCACCCAAGAGTCCTCGGATTGAGATGGGTCGGATGCTGCTCTCCCAGGAAAGCATCATGCGGTGGCAGACGAGTGGTCCTGTCAGATGAACTTGGCTTGAGGCGAGCAGGGCGGTCACATAGCCTCTTGGGATGACCAAACGCTCGCCCTTCCGCTACTTCAAAACCAGCCCCGAGATCATCCGCTTCCCACTCTCGCTTCGCAACGTCGAGGATCTGCTGCATGAGCGGGGCATCGATATTTGCCACGAGACGGTCCGATTTTGGTGGCGTCGGTTCGGTCCGATGTTCGCCTCGGAGATCCGAAAACGTAGGGTCGAGGGCCTGCGCTCGAGCCACTGGCGGTGGCACTTGGACGAGATGTTCGTGAAGATTAACGGCGAACGCCACTACCTTTGGCGGGCCGTCGATCACAAGGGCGAGGTTCTCGAGAGCTTCGTCACGAAGAGGCGAGACAAGAAGGCAGCATTGAAATTATTGAAGAAATCTATGAAGCGGCACGGCTGTGCCAATGAATTCGTTACCGACCATCTGCGCTCTTACGGGGCCGCCCTGGGTGATCTCGGTATCCGCGAGCGCCAGCAAACCGGTCGTTGGATGAACAACCGCGCAGAGAATTCACACTTGCCATTCCGAAGGCGGGAGCGGGCGATGCTCCGCTTTCGGCGCATACGAACATTGCAGCAGTTCGCTGCCGTCTACGCCTCCGTCTCGAACCATTTCAACCACGACCGCAGCCTCAGCTCACGTCAAAATTTCAAGGCCAACCGGGCCGCCGCTCTTGCAGAGTGGCGTGATCTCTGCGCCGCATAAAGGACAGCGCTACTGTCCTTACGTAGGCTAGTTCGAATTCGTCTGGCAGCACCCCGGAGGGATGGCGAAGTGCCATGAGGGGTACGATCGGTGCATCACGGTGTTAGGGCTCGTCCTTTACGGTTCGTTGCCGGTACTGGACCCGGATCCTTCATCCACAACAACGTCATCCTGATCCGATTTGGATTCGGCCCGAAATCCTGTCGGCGTCTTGCCGGTCCATCGCCTGAATGCCCTGTCGAAGGCGGCCGGGCCGGAGAGGCCTACCTGAAGGGCGATTTGCGAGATGGGTAGCGTTGTGTTCGACAGGAGGTCTTCGCTGACGCTCTGGCGCACGTCGTCTTTCATCTGGCTGAAGGAGGTTCCCTTTGCCTCTAATAGGCGCTGTACACGACGTGGATGCAGCCCACAGATCGCGGCAAATCCATCAAGAGTAAGATCTTGGTGATCGATGTTTTCCGCAAGCACGCTACGAAGATAGGAAAGGGTTGCTTCGCTGGCGCCGTCGGGCGTGAATTCCCCTCGAGACACTTCCATCAGGTCCCAGTCCAGCGAGAATGGCGCCCAAAGCCATTGTGGCGGAAACGAAATCCGCAAGCCGTTGATCTCGGATGTCACAAGCGCCTGTTTCGGCAGAAACCCCGGTGGAAGACCTGCGGTGGTCGGCACAGTGACGAGGATGTCTTTGGGGTCGAAAGTGCCACCGATACCCTGTCTGATCACGGTCACGTAGAAGGCGACGCCGACTGCATCCAACTGTCTTGATGGCTTCGACAGATTGATGGTGCGCTTAATCTCCAAGCTTGCAACGTCGGGTGAAACGATTAAGGAATACCTGACATTATCAACTTGCTTCGAAACCTCCACAACCACCCGGGAGAGGAAATCTCCCAAGGTGAGCGCGCGGCTCGCCGCTTCCCGGAGCCCGGGCGTCCCCTTCCTGGCGGTTTCGATCGCCACCGTTGCGCCAAAATACGGGTCGCCGAGAGTTTCGGCCATGTCCTCCATGGCAGCATAACAGGCGCTCGTCTCAACCAGCATTGCAGGATCGGTCAGCGCGCCGATCGGAATCCTGTTGCGGGCAAGCAAAGCTTCGATATCGCCGCCGCGCAAGGCGAATGCCTTGGCGAGCGGGAACAAAACCAAAATTGCTCGGGTAAATTTCGGGGCAGATCGCTTGTTCATCCGGACTCCTCCCTCAGCTTTCAGGCGTTAACCCCGGAGGACCGGATTGTGCCACCGCTGGCATGAGATGCAAAGACCTGACCTCACGGGCAGTGTAGCTTTCAGGCTAGGTACGAAGAGATTCTCGCGACGCCTGCTCGGCGCCCGTGACCTCTGTAAGCGCGGGAGCCTGAAAATGCTACGAACAAGGACTTTGGGGGCCGCCACGATGGTGGCTCTGCTGTTGTCGACTACGGCCGTGCTGGCGAATGACATCGTCATAGCCGGCGGGAGGGTGATCGACCCCGAAACCGGTTTGGACGCAGTTCGCAACGTCGCCATTGAGGGCGACAAGATTGTGGCAATCAGTGAATTTCCGCTGGAGGGTGATGTGGTGATCGACGCCACCGGCCACGTCGTGTCTCCGGGCTTCATCGATCTGCATTCCCATGGCCAGAACATCGGCGACTACCGGATGCAGGTCATCCAGGGCGTCACCACGGCGCTGGAGCTTGAATCCGGGATTGTGCCGGTCAGCGACTGGTATGAGGATCAGGCCACGAAGAACCTGCCGATGAACTATGGCGCGTCCGCAGGCTGGACCCACAGCCGGATTGCGACCTTCAGCGATACCGATCCCTTGGCCACGGCAGCGTTTTTCACGGATGCGCAGGGCCGCACCGACTGGAAGCAGGACATCGCCAGCGCGGAACAATCCGAGCGCATCATGTCTCTGCTCGAACAGGGCCTGAAGGACGGTGCGCTCGGTATCGGCGTCAACGCTGGCTATGCGCCGGGTTTTGGACACAAAGAGTATTACGCGCTGGCCGAACTGGCCAAGAAATACAATGTCCCGACCTATACCCATGTGCGCTATGCCAGCAACACCGAGCCGCAAAGCTCGTTCGAAGCGATCCAGGAGCTGATCAGCCTCGCCGCCATCACCGGCGCGCACATGCATCTGTGCCACATCAATTCAACCTCGCTGTCGGACATCAAGGCCACGATGGCGCTGGTGGAAGAGGCGCAGGCCCAGGGCATCAACGTCACGACCGAAGCCTATCCCTACGGCGCGGCCAGCACCGTGGTCGGCGCGGCCATGTTCAGCGGCCCGGACTGGCGCGACCGGATGGACTCGACCGCCAACAACTTCCAGCTTGGCGCGGATCGGATGACCGAGGATGAACTTGCCGATTATCAGGCCAACAAGCCCGGCACCTTCATCGTCTGGCATTTCCTGGATGAGGCCGATCCCGCGGCGTTGTCGCTGCTGGACGTTTCGGTGACCAATCCCGCGACAGCGATCGCCTCGGATTCCGTGCTCTGGTCCTATTTCGATGAAAACGGCAACATTCTGCTATACGAAGGCGATGAATGGCCGTTGCCCGACAATGTGTTCAGCCATCCGCGGTCAACAGGCGCGTATACCAAGATCCTGCGGTCCTATGTGCGCGAACGCGGGGTATTGTCGCTTTCCGAAGCGATCCGCAAGATGTCGCTTCTGCCTGCACAGACGCTGGAAGACAGCGTGCCGCAAATGCGCACCAAGGGTCGGCTTCAAGTGGGCATGGACGCTGATATCGTCGTCTTCGATCCCGCCACGGTCGCTGACCTGGCCACCTTCGAGAACGCCAATCAACCGACCGTGGGCGTGCAAACCGTGATCGTGAACGGCGGCTTCTCGGTGCGCGACGGCGAGCTGGTGCTGGACGCTCCCAATGGCAGGGCGATCCGTAATGTCGTTGCAGACTGAAAACACAGACTCACTGGGGAACTCATCCATGGTTACTAAGTTGGCGGGCATCCACCACGACAAAGATGACGACGCGCTGAAGAGTATTTCCCGGCGCAGCTTCATGGCAAGCGGCGTTGTCGTCGGAGCGGTGGCGGGGGCAGCCGGGCTCGGGCTGGCATCCCAGCCTGCCTCTGCACAGACGAGCGGGCCAGTCCGCGCCGGCGCATCGGGTTTTGAGCCGCTTGAAGTCGACAGCCCGATGGCGAGATGGAAAACGCCCCAGTCTCTGGAATTCGTCGAAAAGGCGACCAGGAATTACAATTTTCCCAATTGGCAGTCCGGCAGCGAAGACTCCATCTACTACAACCTAAATATCCCTGAGTTCTTCAAATGCTCCTATATCGCACCCCCGAAGGAATTCTCGAAGCTCGAACGCGCGATTGATCCGTCCATCCTGGATCTGACCTATACGTCCGTTGACGGCACACCCACACCACCGCTGAAGGAATACCTGGTCGGCAAGCGTCAGGTTCAGGCGATGATGATGGCGCACAAGGGCAAAGTGGTTTTCGAGGTTTATCCGGGAATGAACCCCACGGATATTCATATCTGGATGTCGGCATCCAAGCCAACCGTGGGTCTGCTTGTCGCGATGCTCGCCGATGAGGGCAAGATCGATCTGGATGCACCCGTCCCGACCTATGTGCCCGAGATCAGGGGGTCGGCATGGGAGCAGGCCACGGTCCGCAACGTGATGAACATGTCCTCCGGCCTCGATATCGAGGAAACCATCGAGAACTTGCTGAATCCGGATTCCTGGATCGCCAAATGGTTCACGGCCGGTTTCGAGCTGAACAAGGGCGATTTCCGCGAAATGTCGAAGAACGCCCAACCGCTGCCCGATGAGCCTGCAGGCTCGCATTTCCGGTATTCCGGCGCAAATACCCAGACGCTGGTGTTGCTGACGCAATTCGTTACCGGCGAGCGGTGGCAGACCACGTGGAACGAACGTGTCTGGTCAAAGATCGGGGCGAAGAACGCCTTCATCACCGCCCTTGCGCCGGATGGAACGCCCCTGTGCGCCGGAATGCACAACACCACGCCGGAAGACTTGTTGCGCTACACGATGATTTACACGCCCAGCTGGAATGTGGTGTCGGACGAGCAGATCATCTCGGACAGGTTGCTGAAAAGCATCCAGACGATGGGCAATCCCGAGGCCTACAAGGGGTCGACCGAAGAGCAATATGGCACGGACTGGTTCGGCGAAGTCCCTGACTACAACTCGGCCCAGTGGGACCATGTCTTCAACGACGGCGCGATGTTCAAGCACGGGAACATGGGACAGGGCATCTATGTCGACCCTTCCCGCGATTTCTGCGGCATGTATTTCGGATTGGCGCCCAACCCGGATGAAATCTCGGGCGTCGATCATTCGCCAGGATTTCTGCGCAACGCTGCGAAAATGCTGGCCGGCGGATAAGCGGCTGATGGCCTTGGCGCGCAACCGGATAGGGCAATCCGCAACTTGGTCATGGGTTGAGGCTGTCCCTGTGACAAAAGGAGAATCTGAATGAAACACCTATTGTCGATCCCCGCAACTGTGTGTGCGGCAATCTTGGCTACCGGGGCCTGGCCGCAGTCCCAACCCGAGGTGAACAACGGTACCAACCCGACCATTCTGGCGACCAGCGCTGGCATTCAGTACAAGTACACGGATTTCGGATCAGGTTTTTCCAACGGCCTCTTCGAAGCCAGTTTCACGGTGCCGTTCGGTCGAGGAAATAACAAGGCCCTGAGTTTCACTTTGCCCTACGCCTCCGGGCCAATCGATGACAGTTTTGGGCTTGGCGACCTCAGTTTGAAATTCGTTCATGTCCTCGCCGTGAATGCCAGCCGCGGGATCGCCTATACGGCGAAACTGTCGTTCGATAGCGCCGACCGCCCCGATCTTGGCAGCGGTCAGACGGTGCTGGAGCTGTCCGGATTCTACGCCAAATTCCTCAAGGATGGTTCCATCGTCGCGCCTTCGCTCGTTCAGACCTTTGGTCTGGGCGACGAAAATGCTGGCCGCAGCAAGATCAACATGACCACCTTCGATTTCTACTATGTGCCGAAGCTTGCGACCGACAAAATGTTCATCGCCTTTGATCCGGCCCTCATCTACGACTGGGAAAGGGACAAAGGATATGCCAGCCTGACGACCACCTTCGGCTTTCCGTTGGGCAAGGCCTTTGGCGGCGACAGCCAGATTTTCATCAAACCGCAGATACTGGCGGGTGCGTACCGCCCTGCCGACTGGAGCCTTCAGGTCGGGTATAAGGTCATCGGATTTTAGCCGCCGGCCGGAAACCCTTGAGGGCTGCATGAAGTCACAAAGAATAAACAGGAAGGAAGAAAGCAATGGTTCTCAGAAATAGAATACTACCCGGAGCACTCCTGCTAAACACTCTGGTCGCCACCGCTGTGTATGCACAAGACTATGATCTGGTGATCAACAACGGTCGGGTCATGGACCCGGAAACCCTGTTTGACGACATCGCCAATGTCGGCGTGAAGGACGGGCGCATTATTGCGATCAGCAAGGACCCGCTGACGGGCACCGAGACTGTGGATGCCACGGGCCATATCGTGGCGCCGGGCTTCATCGACACGCATTTCCACTTTCAGATGCCGATCGGTTATTCCCTCGGGTTGCGTGACGGGTTGACCAGCAGCATGGATTTCGAGATGGGCTGTGCGGGATCCTATGTCGCCGCCTGGTACGAGGCGCGTGCGGGTGTGACCCAGGCCAACTATGGCTGCGCGGTCAGCCACGAGTTCGCCCGCGCGATGATCCTAGACGGGTCGGACGGCGCTGAGTACCTGATAAATGGCCCCGTTGCCGCTTACACAACTCGAGCGAAAACAGGCTGGAGCGTGACACGCCCGAACCTGGAACAGGGCAACGCGATTCTTGAAGAGATTGACAAGGGCCTGATGGCTGGCGCACCCGGCATTGGCAGCACCACGGGCTATATGAGAGCGGGCATCTCTTCCCGCGAGATGTTCGAGGTGCAGAAGGTTGGCGCACGCTATGGCCGTCCGATGGGCTCGCATACACGCTATACGCTTGGCAACGACACGACCGAGGTCAACGGCGCGCAGGAACTCATCGCAAACGCAATCGCGCTCGGCGCGCCTGCGATCGTCCTGCACTTCAATAACCCCGGTTGGCGCGTGACACACGAATTGATTTCAGGGTTGCAGGAAAGGGGCTTCAACATCTGGGGTGAAATCTATCCCTACGCTGCAGGCTCCACCACGATCAATGCGGAGTTTCTGGAGCCCCAAAGCTGGGTCGATGATCTGGGCAACCGCTATGAGGAAACCATTCTGGATCCGGTCACGAATGAGTACTATACCCTCGAGACCTACAAGGCGACCATCGCATCCGAACCGACCAGGCCGGTCGTCGTGTTCAAGATGCCCGCCGAAGACCAGGCGAAATGGCTGACGCTGAAGGGCGTGACCATGGCCAGCGATGGGGTTGGTGCCCAGCCGTACGACGCCCCGTGGGATTTCCCGATGGACCAGCTGGGCGGCACACACCCCCGGACCGCCGGATCCCGGGGCGCCACGATCCGGCTCGGTCGGGAACACAACATCCCGATGATGCAGCTGATGTCGATCCTCAGCTACAACGTGGCCAAGCATCTGGGCGATACGGGCCTGAAGGCGATGCAGGAACGCGGCCGCATCCAGACCGGGATGGTCGCCGATATCGTGGTCTTTGACCCCGAACGCTTCACGGACAATTCGACCTACGACAAGGGTGCCGTCCCTTCAACGGGCATGAAAGCCGTGATCGTCAACGGTCAGGTCACCGTGCGTGACGATGTGCTGCTTCCTGTCTTCGCCGGTCAGCCGATCCGGTTTGAGCCCGAAGACAAGCCGCGCTTCGTGCCGATCTCGGTAGAGGCCTGGAATGCCCAATTCTCGACCGGGATGCCCAGTGACTTCACGGGCGCCTTCCCCGCGGACGGTAGCAACTGATCATGATGTATCCAAGCAAGGAGACGGAAACATGCGGTTCTTGATCTCTTTCTTTGTGGCGGCCTTATTGGCCGCCACTCAAGCAACTGCAGAACCGGAAGCGATCGAGTTCTCCGATTTGGCGGACCCGTTCGCCTTGGCCTTTGAAGACCCCTACGCAGCCATGGGGGTCGACATGCTGAACGAATTGAAACTGTTGGTTCAGTCGGACGAAAAGCTCGCCGGCACTGATCTTGATGCGGAGACACGCACGCGTCTGGAAGCCCGCCGCACCGCCGCGCAGGAAAAGCTCGAGGCGAATGGTCATAATGTAGATGTGTTGCTCGGACAACGCTGGGACGTCGCCAAAAAGCGGCAGATCGCCCGCTTGGCCACCAACCCGATTTTCGACGGCGTCGAGGTCTCGATCTCGGGCTATATCATACCTGCACCACCAGACGCGGATGGCAGCGCGTTCGGTTATCTGGTGCCGCAGGTCGGAATGTGTAGTCACCTTCCGCCGCCACCTCCAAACCAACTCGTCAGGGTCAGACTTCGCGCGGATCAACAGGTCGAGTCCCTGTATCTACCGGTTCGGGTGTCGGGGCTGCTGCGTGTCGAGCCAAGTGATGAGACCATATTCGTTCTCGACGGGGAGTCGCGCATGCTGAGTGGCTGGACCCTCAACGCCGAAATCGTCGAGTTGCCGGAGGGATGAGGTGGGAATGGCCCGGCCCTTAACCCGGAATTTGGGAGATGTTGGCGAAGCCGGGCGGCGCCGTGTCCAGGAAATAAGAATTCGCCAAGGGCACATTCAAGACGATCGCCCGGCTAGTGCTAAAGCCATCAATAGAAACCAAAATTGAAATGGAGACACTAATGAAGAAGCAAAGATACATATTGACAGGCACATTCCTGCTAAGCGTCATGTCCGCCGTTCCGGCCCTGGCGCAAGACTATGATCTGGTAATCAACAATGGCCGGGTCATGGACCCGGAAACTCTGTATGACGACATCGCCAATGTCGGTATCAGGGATGGCCGGATTGTCGCGATCACCAAGGACGAGCTGACCGGTGCCGAGACGGTGGATGCGACCGGCCATATCGTGGCGCCGGGTTTCATCGACACCCATTTTCATTGGCAGACGCCAATCGGCTACCGGGTCGGCTTGCGCGACGGATTGACCAGCAGCATGGATTTCGAGGCAGGCTGTGCGGGTTCCTATATCGCCGCCTGGTACGAGGCACGTGCCGGTGTGTCCCACGCCAACTATGGCTGCGCGGTCAGCCACGAACTGGCCCGCGCAGTGGTGCTCGACGGGGCAGAGGGCGATTTCCTGGTAAACGGTCCCATTGCCGCTTTGGAAACCCGCAAGAAATCGGGCTGGAGCGTGACGCGCCCGACCCTGGAACAGGGCAACGCGATTCTCGAAGAGATTGACAAGGGTCTGCAGGCGGGCGCACCCGGCATTGGCAGCACCGTGGGCTACATGAGGGAGGGCGTCTCTTCCCGCGAGATGTTCGAGGTGCAGAAGGTTGGCGCACGCTATGGCCGCCCGACTGGCGCGCATACACGCTATACGCTTGGCACCGACACGACCGAGAACAACGGTGCGCAGGAACTCATCGCCAATGCCCTGGCGCTGGGTGCCCCGGCGATGGTTCTTCACTTCAACAACCCCGGCTGGCGGCTTGCCCAGCAAATGATTGTTGAGCTTCAGGAACGGGGCCACAACATATGGGGTGAAATCTATCCCTACGCTGCCGGGTCCACCACGTTGAATGCGTCGTTCCTGCAGCCGGACAGCTGGATCGGGCAGTTGGGCAACCGCTATGAGGATACCGTGCTGGATCCGGTCACGAATGAGTACTACACCCTGGAGACATTCAAGACCGACATGGCCGCCAATCCGACCAAGCCGATCGTCGTATTCAAGATGCCCGCCGAAGATGCGCCGAAATGGCTGACGCTGAAGGGCGTCACCGTGGCCAGCGACGCGCTTCCGCCCGAACCGTACTTCGGCCCATGGGATATCCCGCTGGACCAGCTCGGCAACACCCACCCCCGCGCGGCGGGCACCCGGGGTATCACGATCCGTTTCGGCCGGGAAAACAACATCCCGATGATGCAGCTGATGTCGATCCTCAGCTACAACGCGGCCAAGCATCTGGGCGATACGGGCCTGAAGGCGATGCAGGAACGCGGCCGCATCCAGACCGGCATGGTCGCCGATATCGTGGTCTTTGACCCTGAAACCTTCACAGACAATTCGACCTACGAGAAGGGTGCCGTCCCTTCAACCGGCATGAAAGCCGTGATCGTCAACGGTCAGGTCGCGTTGCGTGACGACAAGGTACTTCCTGTCTTCGCCGGTCAGCCGATTCGGTTTGAACCCGAAGACAAGCCGCGCTTCGAGCCGATCTCGGTAGAGGCTTGGAATGCCGAATTCTCGACCGGGATGCCCAGTGACTTCACGGGCGCCTTCCCTGCGGACGGTGGCAACTGATCATGATGTATCCAAGCGAGGAGACGGGATCATGCTTTTTTTGATCTTCGTCTCCTGGCTGCCGTTTGCCCAAGGCTTGCGCGCAGGATGCGCGTTCCTGGGTATCAATGCGGAACGGGACAATCCCCACGCCTGTCTCTCAGAAAGGAGATATCCGAAATGAAACTACGTAACACCATCATGACCCTTGCGGTTTCTGCAGCGGCGGCCTTCGGCCCGGCTTATGCCCAGACAGCGGAAGGACCGTCCGTCGGGGCCGCGATCGAGCGAGTCGCGACACAGCTTGCCGGGCGCATCGGTTTCGCGGCGCAGGAAATCGGCGGTGACGAGGTAATCGCGCTCAATGGCGATGAAACCTTCGCCATGGCCAGCACCTACAAGGTTGCGATCGCCGCTGCGGTGTTGGATCGCGTGGATAGGGGGGAACTCAGCCTCGACCAGATGGTCGAGGTCACACCCGACATGATGATGATCGGGGACGCTGCGCTGAACGGCACATTCGTTCACCCTGGGCTCCAGTTGTCGATCGCGAACGTGATCGAGGTGATGATCACGGAGAGCGATAACACGGCGACCGACATCTCGATGGGACTGGCTGGAGGACCCGCGGCGGTGACCCAATATCTGCGCAGGATCGGGATCAGCGATATCAGCGTCGATCGGACAACTGGCGAGATCATCGGGGAGTTCTATGGTTTGCCGGGACCGGCCACGCATAAACTCGCCACAGAGGTCTTCAAGGCCCGGCCGGAACTCTTGAAGATCCAGGCTGACCGCAATCTGGACTTCGAGGCAGATCCACGTGACCAAGCAACGCCCCTTGCGATGCTGCAACTTCTGCTTGCCATCGACAGTGGCACGGCGACAAGCGCCGAGAGCCGCGACTTCCTGATTGATGTCATGTCGCGCACGCGCACCGGCGCTGGCCGGCTCAAGGGCCTGCTGCCGAGGGGAACGCCCGTGGCGAACAAGACCGGAACCATCGGAGGCGTAGCCAATGACGTCGGCTACATCACGCTCCCCGACGGTCGTCGGTTTGCAATCGCCGTGTTCACCAAGAGCAGCGAGACATCCGAGGCGGACAGGGATCGGGCCATTGCCGAGGTCACCCGCTCGCTCTATGATTACTATTATGTTGGGCAGATGGCGAAGCAGTAAGCGTGCAATCTTCGCCGTGCATGCTCTGCTAGGGTAATTTTGCACGGCGAAGACAGAACTCGTTGGGAACAATCATCGTTTCACCAACAGCAGAAATCCAGTGAAGACTCCAAAGCAAAGGAAAACCCAGTGAAGAACTTAGGTAAACTATTGTGCACCTTAACGGTTTCGTCATCACTCGCCATTCAGCCGGCGCTTGCACAGCAGACTCCGCGGGTCATGACGCAGGAAGAGGGCCAGGCGACCTTTGATGCGGTGCTCGCCGAAGCTTCTGAACTGATCAAGGAACTGAAGATCCCGGGACTTGGTATCGGGGTCATCCATGGGCCCAACTCCTACGGCGCCGGACTCGGTGTCACGAACGTCACCACCGGAGAGCCCGTTACCACTGATACGCAATTCCAAATCGGCTCGGTGACAAAGACCTTCCTTTCGACAATGGCCATGAAGCTGTCCGAAGAGGGCAAACTGGATTTGAACGCGCGTGTCGTCGACATCCTGCCGTGGTTCAGGGTCGCAGATCCCGACGCGACGTCGAAAGCGCGGGTCGTCGACCTGTTCCACCATCACGCTGGCTGGTATGGCGACCATGGGTTCCTTCCTGTTCCTCCGGGCGGGTCGATCAGCGAGAAGGTCATGCTCCAGGCGGCTTACGTCGAGCAGATCTATCCGTTCGGTCAAACCTGGATGTACAACAACACCAGCATCACCTTCGCGACCCATGTGGTGTCGCATGTCGGCGGAAAGCCGATCGAGGACCTGATCGAAGAGAACCTGCTCACCCCGCTCGGCATGGATTCGTCATCCTTTAACTACGACCCCACCCCGCCGGCCAAAGATTACGCATGGGGCCATCCGCCGATCTACGGCGAAGGCAGCATCAGTGATCTCAAGCCGTACTACATTCCGTTGATCAGAGAGTCCGCAGCCTCCGGCGGAATCCGGTCGACGGTTACCGACATGCTGAAATACGCCCGCTTTCAACTGGACGGCAAGGACGCCGCCGGGAACCAGCTGTTGTCCATGGAAGCGCTGGACTATGCTCACGCTCCGGCAGTCGACGCTTCGGTCGGCGAGTTTACCGGACTGACATGGTTCGTCCACGACTACGACGGCGTCACCAGCCCCTTCCACGGGGGGAATTGGCCCGGCACGCGGTCTTTTCTGAAGCTGATCCCGGAACACGACTTTGCAGTGGTGATCATGGTCCACAGTGATCGCGGAGTCGAAGCCTACAGCAAAATTGCGGACAAAATGGTCAAAGCCTTCACGGGAATCGAGGCCGACTCTCCGGTCGCAGCGGGCGTTGATCCGGCTGTGCTCGATCCCTTCGTCGGCGTCTTCAAGGGGAATTCGCAAAACATCGAGATCCGCAAAGAGGGCGACAAATATGTGTTTGTCCAGTTCTCCGCATTGACCAGCGGAGCGGATCCCGCGCCTGCCAATGTGGCCAACACGGCCGAGGGCTATTTCATCATCACCGAAGGCCCGAACGAGGGCGCCCTTGGTGAATTGCTCGAAGATCCCTCTGGCGAACTCAACTTCGTGCGGTTCAACCACCGGATCTTCATTCGGGGCGACGGGGCGGTCGATGAATTCGACCTCTCCGGGTCTGTGTTCGACAAACCGGCTGAGTAAGAGCCACGGAAACGGTGGAGGGGCGATTCTGCACAGCGCAGATCGAACTCTCCACCAAACCCCAAGACCGTGACAGCGGTGCCTCTGCCGCCGGTGTCGGATTGCGCGTTCGGGTGTCCCGGAAATTCGGCCTCGAGGCTTTGTCAGAGGGAATCTGTTGAGCGGGGCAGGGCAGTCTCGTAGCGTCTTGGGATGACGAGAGACGCCCCATTC
>NZ_JAHVAI010000024.1 GCF_019264375.1 Sedimentimonas flavescens
TTGCTCCCGCGGCGCAACAGCGCCAAACTCAACCGCGGACTCCGGCGTCAGCTGGATGAATGTCGGGGGTCACAGCACACCGATCCCTGTTCTGCGCAATTCTTTCCCTGTTCTGGCGGAATTTATTCCCTGATCACCCGGAATTAATTCCCTGTTCCCGCCGAGCAGGGAATTGCCCCGTAAATCATTGTTATCTTGCCATGATTCAGGGCGATTGCCCTCCAGAACGGACCGGAAAATCGCAGTTACCCTGTTAATTCCCTGTTTCCACAGAAAAACAGGCAAACCGAACCTCCGACAATGGCCAACGGAGACGCAGGGCAGCTTTGCTGAGATCAATGCGAGATGCAGGCGTCTCTGAGAGAAACACAGGACGCTAACCCGCGGAAACGCGGGCGAAATTCGCCGGAGACGCCGAAACAGGGAAATCGATAGGGGTGGGTGGCGGTGCTGTCAGACGAATTCGAACTAGTCTCTGTTTGCAGCAGAATCCTTGAACCTATGCGGAACAAAGCTGCCGCCACTCGGCAAGCGCGGCGGTTCGATTGGCTTTGAATGCATCGCGAGAGTAGACGTGGCGTTCCTGATTGAAGTGGTTTGAGACTGAGGCGTGGTTGGAGGCGAATTTCTGCAAACTTCGCATGCACTTGAAGCGGAGCATCGCTCGCTCCCGTCGTCGAAACAGCAGGAGGGTGCTGCCAGACCAATTCGAACCAGTCTCCACAACGGCAGTAGAGCTGCCCCTTATGCCGCGCAGAGACCGCGCCACTCAGCCAGAGCGGCGGCACGGTTGGCCTTGAAGAGGGAGCGACTGGAGAGGCAGCGTTCCTCGTTGAAATGGTTCGAGACGGAGGCGTGAACGGAGGCGAACTTCTGCAGCGTTCGCAGGCTCCGGAAGCGGAGCATCGCGCGCTCACGTCTTCGGAATGGCAAGTGTGAATTTTCCGCCCTGTTATTCATCCAACGGCCGGTCTGCTGGCGCTCGCGGATACTGAGATCACACAAGGCAGCGCCATAGGAGCGCAGACGGTCGGTGACGAATTCATCGGCAGAGCCGTGCCGCTTCAGAGATTTCTTCAAGAATTTCAATGCTGCTTTCTTTTCTCGCTTCTTCGTTACGAAGCTCTCGAGAACCTCGCCCTCGTGATCGACGGCCCGCCAAAGGTAGTGGCGTTCGCCGCTAATCTTCACGAACATCTCGTCCAAGTGCCACCGCCAGTGGCTCGAGCGCAGGCCCTCGACCCGACGTTTTCGGATCTCCGAGGCGAACATCGGACCGAACCGATGCCAACAAAATCGGACCGTCTCGTGGCAAATATCGATACCCCGCTCATGCAGCAGTTCCTCGACGTTGCGAAGCGAGAGTGGGAAGCGGATGTACATCATAACCGCTAGTCGGATGATCTCGGGGCTGGTTTTGAAGTAGCGAAAGGGCGAGCGTTTGGTCATCCCAAGAGGCTATGTGACCGCCCTGCTCGCCTCAAGCCAAGTTCATCTGACTGGACCGGCAGACGAGACTAGCCCCGCCCCAGCACCGCCTCGACGGCAGAAGCGGCTGCGGTGACGATGGTGTCGGCTTCAGCCTCGGTCAGGCAGAACGGCGGTGCGAAGCCCAGGATATCGCCTTGAGGCATCGCGCGGCCGATCACGCCACGATCAAGCAGCGCCGCGGCGATTGCGGGGCCGATCTTGCGTGACGGATCGAAGAACTTGCGGTCATCGCGGTCCTCGACGAATTCGACCGCGGCCATTAGCCCATCGCCCCGAACCTCACCGACATTGGCATGGCTGCCAAGCGCATCCTCCAGCCCTTTGCGGAAATAGGCGCCGACCCGGCCTGCGTTCTCGACCAGATTCAGCTCGTCGATCAGGCGCAGGTTCGCGACGCCAGCCGCCGCGCAGATCGGATGCGCCGAATAGGTCCAACCGTGACCGATCGGGCCAAGCTGATCCGAGCCGCGCACCAGAACCTCCCACATCCGGTCGCTGACGATCGACCCCGAGAGCGGCGCATAGGCCGAGGTCAGCCCCTTGGCGATGGTGATCAGGTCGGGCTTCATCCCGTAATGCTGTGAGCCGAACATCGAACCGAGGCGCCCGAACCCGGTGACGACCTCATCGGCGACCAGCAGCACATCGTATTTCTCGAGCACGGCCTGAATGGCAGCCCAATAGCCCTTGGGCGGGGGTACGATGCCGCCGGTGCCCAGGATCGGCTCTCCGATGAAGGCGGCGACGGTGTCGGGCCCTTCGGCGAGGATCATTTCCTCCAGCTTGGCCGCGCAATGGGCCGAGAACTGCTCCTCGCTCATCGAGCGGTCCTCGCGGCGGAAGTAATACGGGGCCTCGGTATGCAGAATCGGCGCGCGCGGCAGATCAAAGGCCTTGTGGAACAACTCCAGCCCGGTCAGCGAGCCGGTCATCACGCCCGAGCCGTGATAGCCACGCCAGCGCGAGATGATCTTCTTCTTCTCGGGGCGGCCGAGGATGTTGTTGTAATACCAGATCAGCTTGATGTTGGTTTCATTCGCGTCCGAACCAGACAGGCCGAAATAGACGCGGCTCATATGCGCGGGTGCGCGCTCCATGATCATATGGGCCAGCGTGATTGAGGCCTCGGTGCCGTGGCCGACATAGGCGTGGTAATAGGCCAGCTCATGCGCCTGCTGCGAGATCGCATCGGCGATCTCGGTGCGGCCATAGCCGACATTGACGCAGTAAAGCCCTGCAAAGGCATCCAGCGAGCGTTTGCCAGCGGTGTCGGTGATATAGACGCCTTCGCCGCTACCGATGACGCGGCGCGGGCTCTCGCCGCGGGCATGCATCCCCATATGGGTGGAGGGGTGGAAGAAATGGTCGCGATCCCAGGCGTTCAGGTCGTTCTCACGGTCAAGCATGGTGGTCCTTTCTCGCCTCAGGCGGCAGTGTCGATGCAAAGATATTTGAGTTCGGTGAAGGCTTCGAGCCCGTGGCGCGAGCCTTCGCGCCCGAGGCCCGACTGCTTCCAGCCGCCAAACGGGATCGGCCCGCCCGTGATTTTGACGCGGTTCACCGCGATCATGCCGAAATCGAGCGCGCGTGACAGCCGTAGCGCCCGCGCGCCGTTTTCGGTCACGACATAGGCGACAAGGCCATATTCGGTGTCGTTGGCGCGACCGATCACCTCGGCCTCGGTATCGAAGGGCAGCACGGCAGCCACGGGGCCGAAGGTTTCCTCGCGCAGGATCTCGGCGGTGTCGGGGACATCGGCAAGCAGGGTGGGCGCGTAATAGAGCGCACCCGCCGGATGCACGCCGCCCCCGGCGGCGAGGCGCGCGCCCTTGGCCAGGGCATCGCGCACCTGGGCATCCACCTTGGCAACGGCCCGCGCGTGCATCAGCGGCCCGATTTCGGTGTCGCTGGCCAGCCCCGGCCCAACCTTCAGCGCCGCGATCCGCGCGGCATAGGCCGCAACGAAGCCTGCGTAGATCCCGCGCTGCACATAGATGCGGTTCGCGGCAAGGCAGTCCTGCCCCGAAGTGGCGAATTTCGCATCCATGGCGATCGTCACCGCGCGCTCCAGATCCGCATCGTCGAAGATCACAAGCGGGGCATGCCCGCCCAGTTCCATCACCAGCCGCTTCATCGTCGGCGCACATTGCGCGGCGATCAAACGGCCGATCCCGGTCGAGCCGGTAAAGGACATTGCGCGCAGCCGGGTGTCGGCGCACATCCGAGCGACGATCTTGGCCGCATCTCCGGTCACCACGTTGAATACCCCCGCGGGAATGCCCGCGCGCTCGGCCAGTTCCGCCAGCGCCAGCGCCGACAGCGGCGTTTCCGCCGAGGGATGCACCACGCAGGTACATCCGGCCGCCAGGGCCGCCGCCGCCTTGCGGGTGATCATGGCCGAGGGGAAGTTCCACGGCGTCACGATCCCGACCGGGCCCAAGGCCTCGCGCCGGACGATCATCTCGGCATGGGGCAGATGCGAGGTGACGCTTTCCGCGTTCACCCGCTCGGCCTCGGAGGCATACCAGTCGAGAAAGCTGGCAGCATAGGCGATCTCGCCGCGCGATTCCGCCAGCGGCTTGCCTTGCTCAAGCGTCATGATCAGCGCCAGATCCTCGGTCGCGTCGCGCATCAGCTGCCCCCAGTTGCGCAGCATCGCAGCGCGTTCGGCGGGCAGCCGGTCGCGCCAGGGGCCGAAAGCCGCGGCGGCCGCCTCGATTGCGGCGTCGGTTTCGGCCGCGCCAAGTGCCGCCACCCGGGCCAGAAGCGCCCCCGATTCCGGGTCGGTCACGGCGAAGTCGGCGGCGTCGCGGGCCGCGCTCCAGCGGCCGCTCACATAGCTCAGGCCGCGCAAAAGCCGGCGGTCATGCAGTCTGGAAAGCGCGTCGTGCTGGATCGGGTGCGGGGTCTGGGCGTTCATGTCGGGCCTCCTCGGGTTCTCCCAAGGCTTGCACGGACGGCGCGGAGAAAGAGCCCAAATTCGCGGGGAAAGCGCGCGGTTCAGACCATTTTCGGCGCCTTTGCTAGAGAGACTCTCTAGCCGAGCAGCGCGACGGGGAAGCCGGGTTCATCCTTGACGGTGCGGGTGACGATGTAGGTGAAATACCGCTCGATGCCGATTTCGGCGGCAAGCAACTCGTCCACCAGCCGCTGATAGGCGTCGATGTCGCGCGCCACGACCCGCAGGAAATAGTCCACCCCGCCGCCGACAGACCAACAGGCCGCAACCTCGGGGCGCGCGGTCACGGCGCGCTCGAACCGCTCAAAATCCGCCTGCCGATGATTGGCGAGGCTGACCTCCATGATGACGCTGGTAAAGGGCGCGATCTTTCGTGGCTCGATCCGGGCATGATAGCCCGCAATGATCCCGGCCTGCTCCAGCTTGCGTAGCCGCAGCCAGCAAGGTGTCGGCGAAAGGCCCGCGATCTCGGCCAGGCGCAGCTTCGTGATGCGACCGTCACGGGACACGGCCTCAAGGATACGCAGGTCGATGGCATCAAGTTTCATGACGTCTCCGGTCAGCGGCGAAATATCATTTGTAAATTGACCTGATTTTTAGCAGGTTTCAATCATGACAAACTGGAGCCCAGATCCCACCCTTATCAGCCGCCCGGCCTATCTGTCTCTGGCCGAGCAATTCGCCCGTGCAATCGAGGACGGACGGCTTGCCGTCGGCACACGACTGCCGCCGCACCGTCGGCTGGCCGATGATCTGTCTCTATCGGTTCAAACCGTCAGCCGCGCCTATGAAGAGCTGATCCGGCGCGGTCTGGTGTCGGGCGAGGTCGGCCGGGGGTCTTTCGTTCTTGGCCCCGGGGGCGAGGCCCGTCCACCCTATCTGCCCGAGCGGCCCGGCGAAACCATCGACCTGTCGATCCTGAAGCCGGTCGTCGGGAAGGATCAACTGGACGCAATGCGCAAGGGGTTTTCCTGGCTGGCCGAAAACGTCACCGCATCCGCCGCGCTTTCGTTCCGACCCAACTCAGTGCTGCCGATGCATCGCGCGATGGCGGCGCACTGGCTTGCGCGCGGTGGGGTGCCGGTCGAGGCGGCGAACATCACGATCACCGGAGGCGCGACAGCCGCAATCAGTTCCGCGATCATGGGCACGGTGCCGCCCGGAGCGGGCCTTGCGACCGAAGCCTTGACGCATCACACCCTGATGCCGCTGTGCCAGTATCTCGGGCTGCATCTTGAGGGCGTTGCGATCGACGATCAGGGGATGCTTCCCGCCGCGCTGGACGAAGTGGCCCGCAAAGGACTGATTCGTGCAGTCTTTCTGCAACCCAATGTGATCAACCCTCTAGCAGCGCTTATGGGGGCGCAGCGGCGTGCAGAGCTGGTCGAGATTGCGCGTCGGCATGACCTCGCGATTATCGAAAACGACATTCTGAACCGCCTTGTTATGGATGCCCCGCCCCCGATTGCGGCGCTCGCGCCAGAGCGGACGCTTTATATTTGCGGCTTTACCAAGATCACCGTGCCGGGGCTTCGGATTGCCTATCTCGCCGTGCCGTCGCGCTATGCGACCGCCGTTGCTAACCGCTACCTGGTCACCAACTGGATGCCCGCGCCGCCTCTGGTAGAGCTGCTCAGCCATTGGCTGGACGACGGAACCGCAACAGCCCTGATTGCCGCTCAGCGCGAGGCGCTGGTCGGGCGCCACCTGATCGCCCGCAGCCTGCTGCCCGAAGTCGGGCTGCGCTCGCATCCGCAAAGCCTGCATCTGTGGCTGCGCCTGCCGGAAACCTGGCAGGAAGAGGGGTTTGTTGCCCATGCGCGGGCGCGGGGTGTGGCTGTTGCGCCGGGGCAGGCGTTCCGTGCGACCGACAAGGGCCGCCGCGAGTCGGTGCGCGTCTCGCTCGGATCGACCTCGGAAGACGAGTTGCGCCGCGGGCTGAGCAGCATTTCCGCGATCCTTGGCGAAGAGCCCGAGGTGTTGCTGCCGACGATTTGACGGAGGCATGACATGGTTTCCGAAAAACATTGTCATGATTTAATTTACTTAATTGACATGATTTGAAACCCTGTCAATCTGCCCTTGCAAGACCGCGCAGGGGGCCGAAGTGACCGATCCGATCATCCGCATCGACAATCTGGTGAAAAGCTTCGGCACGTTCAAAGTGCTCGACGGGCTCAGCTTCGACGTGATGCCTGGCGAAAAGCTGGCGCTGATCGGGCCTTCGGGATCGGGCAAGACGACGATCCTGCGCATCCTCATGACGCTTGAATCGATCTCTGACGGCCATATCGAGATCTGCGGCGATCAGCTTTACCACATGCGGCGCAACGGCCGGGAAGTGCCCGCCGACGAAGCCCATCTGCACAAGATGCGCAGCCATATCGGCATGGTATTTCAGCACTTCAACCTGTTCCCGCACAAGTCTGTGCTTGAGAACATCACCCTTGCGCCGATACTGACCAAGGGGACGCCGCGCGCCAAGGCCGAGGCCCGCGCGATGGAACTGCTTGAGATGGTCGGACTGGCGGACAAGGCCGATGCGCGCCCCGCGCAGCTGTCGGGCGGCCAAAAGCAGCGTGTCGCGATCGCGCGCGCTCTCGCCCTTCAGCCCCGCATCATGCTGTTTGACGAGGTGACCTCGGCGCTCGACCCGGAGCTGGTCGAAGAGGTGCTTCTGGTGATGAAGCGCCTCGCGGCAGAGACCGATATGACGATGCTGCTTGTCACCCACGAGATGGGCTTTGCCCACGAATTTGCCGATCGCGTCCTATTCTTCGACAAGGGCCGGATCGTCGAACAGGGACCGCCCGAACAGATCTTCTCGAACCCGAGGGAAGAGCGCACGCAGAGCTTCCTGCGCAAGATCATCGCCGCCGGACACCGGGTCTGAGCGACGCAAACCAACAGACAACGGAGAGGTAATATGAAACATCTGATGCTTTCGGCGGCCTTTGTTGCCATTTCCGCGATCACGGCGCAGGCCGATACGCTCGAGGATCTAAAGGGGCAGGGATTTGCCCGCATCGCAATCGCGAACGAGCCGCCCTACACGGCGGTCGCGGCAGATGGCACGGTTTCGGGGGCGGCCCCCGATGTCGCACGCGAGGTCTTCAAGCGCCTTGGCGTGGGCGATGTGGTGGCTTCGATTTCGGAATATGGCGCGATGATCCCTGGCCTTCAGGCCAAGCGGTTCGATGCCATCACTGCCGGCCTCTTCATGAAGCCCGAGCGTTGCGCCGCGGTGGCCTATTCCGAGCCCGTACTGTGCGATGCCGAGGCCTTCCTGCTCCCCGCGGGCAACCCGAAGGGCTTCAAATCCTTCGCCGATATCGCAGCCGACCCCGAGGCCAAGATCGGTGCTCCGGGCGGCGGCACCGAGGAAAAGCTCGCCCTGGACGCGGGCGTTCCGCGCGAGCGCGTGATCGTGGTGCCCGATGGGCAATCCGGGCTGAAGATGCTTCAGGATGGCCGGATCGACGTCTATTCGCTCCCGGTCCTGTCGATCTCGGACCTGATGAAAAAGGCCGAGGATCCGAACCTCGAAATGTTCGCGCCGGTCGAAGGGGCGCCGGTCTATTGCGACGGCGCGGCCTTCCGCAAGCAGGACACCGCCCTGCGCGATGCCTTCGATGTCGAGCTGGCGAAGATGAAGGAATCTGGCGAATTCGCCAAGATCGTTGAGCCCTATGGCTTCTCGGCGGCAGCGGCGATGTCCACCTCGCGCGCAAAGCTGTGCGGCGAGTAAGCAAGTCGGGCGGCCTCGGGGCCGCCCCCCCTTTCCTGAGACCTGCGGAGCGATTATGGGCGACTGGGGCGGATATCTTTCCCTGATCCTTCAGGGCGCGCTGGTGACGGCGAAGCTTACCGTGATGGGCTGCGCGCTTGCGCTGGTCGTGGCCTTCATCGCGGGGCTGGGGCGGGTGTCGCGCTTTGCCGCCATCCGCTGGCTTGCCACCGCCTATATCGAGTTTTTCCGGGGCACCTCGATCTTCGTCCAGCTGTTCTGGGTCTATTTCGTGCTGCCCTTCGCGGGGGTCACGCTTGAGCCGCTACAGGCGGGCATCATGGCGCTTGGCCTGAATGTCGGGGCCTATGCCGCCGAAGTGGTGCGCGGCGCGATCCTGTCGGTGCCGCGCGACCAGTATGAGGCCTGTATCGCAGTCAACCTGACGCGGTTTCAGCGCATGCGCCACGTCATCTTTCCGCAGGCCCTGCCGCTGATGCTGCCCACCTTCGGCAATAATGCGATCGAGCTGCTCAAGGGCACGGCGGTCGTCTCGCTGATATCGCTGCATGATATGACCTTTCAGGCGCAGGTCGTGCGGGCGCAGACCGGATCGACGCTGATCCCCTTCGCGACGATCCTCGTTCTCTATTTCCTGATGGCGCTGGCCCTAAGCCGCGCGATCCGCATGATCGAGACCCGCATCACCCGCGGCCTCGACGGGGTGAGGTAAACCATGGAATGGGATTGGGCCTTCGTCTGGCAGATCATGCCCACGCTGCTTGCGGGGCTGAAGCTGACCCTGCTTGTGACCCTGCTGGCCGCTGTGGTGGCTGCGGTGCTGGGGCTGGCGCTCGCCATTCTGCGCCGCTCGGGCAACCGTGCCGTGGCGCGGGGCACCGCCGCGCTGTCCGAATTCATTCGCGGCACGCCGCTGCTGGTGCAGCTTTACTTCATCTTCTATGTCCTGCCCGATATCGGCATCCGGCTGCCCGCGCTTCTGGCGGGGGTGATCGGGATGGGCCTGCATTACGCGACCTACACCGCCGAGGTTTACCGCGCGGGGATCGAGAACGTACCGCGCGGCCAGTGGGAGGCCGCCCGCGCCACCAACCTCACGATGCGGCAAACCTGGGTTCATGTGATCGTGCCACAGGCCGTCCCGCCAATGATCCCCGCACTGGCGAACTACCTGATCGCCATGTTCAAGGAGACACCGCTGCTTTCGGCCATTACGGTTCTGGAACTGATGAACCAGGCGAAATCGGTCGCGAACACCTACTATCGCTATATCGAGCCGATGACGCTCGTGGGTGTGTTCTTCCTGGCGATGAGCCTCGTGTCGGTGGTCTTCCTGCGCGTGCTGGAAGCCCGCTTCGGAAGGATGGCAAAATGACCCAGATCCGCGTCTCAGAGCGTAGCCCTCGCCTCGATCCGCGCCCCGTTGCGCATCGTATCGGGCTTGTGGCGCTGTCCACCGACCACACCACCGAAGTGGACTTTGCGCGCATTCTCGCGCCGCAGGGTGTGGGTATCTATGTAAATCGCATCGAATACGCAAATCCCGTCACCCCCGAGCGCCTGCGCGCAATGGAACCTGGGTTGGCCGAGGCCGCTTCCCGTATCCTGCCGGGCGAAGCACTTGATGCGGTAGTTTACGGATGCACCTCGGCCTCGGTCGTGATCGGCGATGATGCGGTTACTGCGGCGATCCGGCGCGGCAAGCCCGGAGTTCCGGTCATCACGCCGGTTTCCGCCACGCTTGCCGGGCTTCGCGCAATGGGGGCGCGGCGGATTTCGGTGCTGACGCCCTACACGGTCGATACCTCGGCGCCGATGGCCGCGCTTTTCGAGGCCGAGGGCTTCGAGATCGCGCGGTTCACCTGCCTCAACATGTCTGATGACCGCGAGATGGCGCGAATCGCGCCCGAAGAGATCGTCGCCCTTGGTGCCGAGGCGGCCGCTCCGGGGTCGGATGCGCTTTTCATCTCCTGTACCGCCGTGCGGGCGGCGGGGGTCATCGGGCATATCGAGGCGGCTGCGGGGTGCCCCGCGCTCTCGTCGAACTATGCCGCGGCATGGGCCGTGCTGCGCCATCTGGGCCTTCCGGCAGCGGCAGCCCCCGGTCATCTGATGACATTGTGAGCCCGCCATGAACGCCCCCGCGACCGTCAAACCCGAAGACATCCGCGCCGCGCGCACCCGCATCGCAGGCAAGGTGTTGCGCACGCCGATGGTGGAAGATCCGCAGCTTGGCGCGCTACTCGGCGTGCCGGTGTTCCTCAAGCTTGAACATCGCCAGACGACCGGGGCTTTCAAGCTGCGGGGCGCCACGAACGCGCTGCTTTCGCTGACGCCCGCGCAGCGCGCGCGCGGGGTCGTCACCGCCTCGACCGGGAACCACGGTCGCGCGCTGGCGCAGGCCGCGCGTAGCGAAGGGGTGCGGGCGGTCGTCTGCCTGTCCCGGCTTGTCCCCGCCAACAAGGTTGCGGCTGTGCGCGCGCTTGGCGCCGAGGTGCGGATCGTCGGCGACAGCCAGGACGAGGCGATGCAAGAGGTTGCACGCGCGGTCCGCGACGAGGGCCTGTCCGAGATCGCGCCGTTCGACGATGCCGCGGTGATCGCGGGTCAGGGCACGCTTGGATTCGAGATCATCGAGGACTGCCCCGAGGCTCATACCCTGCTGGTGCCGCTTTCCGGCGGCGGGCTGGCGGCGGGAGTGGCGCTTGCGCTCAAGGCGTCAAACCCGGATGCGCGCATCGTCGGGATCAGCATGGCGCGTGGCGCCGCGATGGCGGCGTCGCTGACCGCCGGGCACCCCGTCCAGGTTCCAGAACTACCGACGCTTGCCGACTCGCTTGGCGGCGGTATCGGGCTTGCAAACCGCTTCACCTATCCGATGTGCAAGGCTTTGCTTGATCAGGTCGTGCTGCTGGATGAAGCCGAGATCGCCGCAGGGATCCGCCATATCCACAAGGTGACCGGCGACGCGGTCGAGGGGGCGGCGGCGGTTGGTGTCGCCGCGCTCATTGCGGGCAAGATCATCCCCGAGAGCCCCACCGTCGCGCTGCTCACGGGTGCCAATATCGACGCGGCACTCCATGCGCAGATCATGAGCGGCGCATTGCCGCAGGAGGTTCTGGCATGAAGCGCCCGCCCGTCGTCATCCTGACCGAGACCGATCTGCGCTCGTTGGTCCCACTCGACCTTGCCGCGATCGACAGCATCGAGGCCGCCTTCGCCGCGCTGGCCACGAAATCGGTGGCCATGCCGCCGATCCTACGGCTCGACATCCCGGAGCATCGCGGCGAGGTGGATGTAAAGACCGCCTACGTTCCCGGCATCGAGCATTTCGCCATCAAGATCAGCCCCGGCTTTTTTGGCAATCCGGCGCTTGGCCTGCCCTCGACCAACGGCATGATGGTGGTGCTTTCGGCGCGAACCGGGCTGGTCGAGGCGCTGTTGCTTGACAATGGCTACCTGACCGATGTGCGCACCGCCGCCGCAGGTGCGGTTGCCGCACGGCATCTGGCGCGGCCCGATGCGCGCGTCGCCGCGATCCTCGGGGCCGGAATGCAGGCCGAGATGCAGCTGCGCGCGGCGGCGCTTGTGCGCCCGCTGGCCGAGGCGCGGATCTGGGCGCGCGATCCCGCGCGCGCGGCGGCGCTGGCCGCGCGGCTTGATCTTGGTTTTCCCATACGCGCCAGCGCGACCGTCTCCGAGGCGACCGCTGGCGCGGATCTGATCGTCACCACCACGCCCGCCACCGCGCCGATCCTGCGGCGCTCCGATGTGCCCGCCGGGGCGCATGTGACCGCGATGGGGTCCGACGCCGAGCACAAGCACGAGATCGACCCCACCCTGGTCGCCGTAGCGCATTACGTCGCCGACCGGTTGAGCCAGACCCGCGTTTTGGGTGAGTTGCACCATGCGATTGCCGCAGGGGCGGCCCGCGCGGCGCAGATGTTCCCCGAGATCGGTCAGATTATCGCCGGACAGGCAGAGGGTCGCACCGGCGCAGGCCAGATCACACTCGCCGATCTGACGGGAACCGGCATTCAGGATACCGCCATCGCGGCGCTTGCGCTGACACGCGCGCGCGCCGCCGGGGCCGGACAGGTTTTCAACGCATAGGGGCTACCGCCCGGAGGAGGCATCATATGTCTGACGTGCAACTAAAATTCAGCCGCGCCGAATATGCCGCGCGCCTCGACAAGACCCGCAAGGCCATGGAGGCCAAGGGCGTCGATTTGCTGATCGTCACCGATCCGTCGAACATGAACTGGCTGACGGGTTATGATGGCTGGTCCTTCTACGTTCACCAATGCGTGGTCGTTCCACCGCATGGCGAGCCGATCTGGTATGGCCGCGGACAGGACGCGAACGGCGCGAAGCTGACGGCGTACCTCGGGCATGAAAATATCATCGGCTATCCCGACCATTACGTGCAATCGACAGAGCGCCACCCGATGGATCTGCTTGCGCAGATCCTGACCGACAAGGGCTGGGGCAAGCTGCGCATCGGCGTTGAGATGGACAATTACTGGTTCACCGCCGCCGCCTTCGCCAGCCTCATGAAGCATCTGCCGAACGCCACGTTTGCGGATTGCAACGCCTTGGTAAACTGGCAGCGCGCCTGCAAATCGGCGCAGGAAATCACCTATATGCGCAATGCCGCGCGGATCGTGGAAAAGATGCACGCACGCATCCTCGACAAGATCGAGGTGGGCATGCGCAAATGCGATCTGGTGGCCGAGATCTATGATGCCGGCATTCGCGGCACCGAGGGGATCGGCGGCGATTATCCCGCGATCGTGCCGCTGCTGCCCTCGGGGCGTGATGCCTCGGCGCCGCATCTGACCTGGGACGACAAGCCGATGCAGCGCGGCATGGGCACATTCTTCGAGATCGCGGGCTGCTACAACCGCTATCACCTGCCGCTCTCGCGCACGGTGTTCCTTGGAAAGCCGACGCAGGCCTTCCTCGATGCGGAGAAGGCAACGCTTGAAGGCATGGAGGCGGGCCTCGCCGCAGCCAAGCCCGGCAATACCTGCGAGGACATAGCCAAAGGGTTTTTCGACGTTCTGGCGAAATACGGGATCATCAAGGATAACCGCACGGGCTACGGCATCGGCGTCAGCTATCCGCCTGACTGGGGCGAGCGCACCATGTCGCTGCGCCCCGGCGACAAGACCGTGCTGCAACCGGGCATGACCTTCCATTTCATGACCGGTCTTTGGCTTGAGGATATGGGGCTCGAGATTACCGAGTCGATCCTGATCACCGAAACCGGCGTGGAATGTCTTGCCAATGTGCCCCGCAAACTCTTCGTCAAGGACTGAGCCGATGTTGATCCAGCAACAACTTACCCCGTCGCCGATCTCGGCGACGGTGGATTTCGCGGCGCCGGGTGTGCATCACGGCTTTCTGCGGCTGCCCTATTCGCGCGACGATGCTGCATGGGGCTCGGTCATGATCCCGCTGACGGTGGTCAACAATGGCGAGGGTCCGACGGCGCTTCTGACAGGCGCGAACCACGGGGACGAATACGAGGGGCCGATCGCGCTGTTCGATCTGGCAGCGCGCATCCGCACGGAAGAGGTGAGCGGGCGCATCATCATCGTCCCAGCGATGAACTACCCGGCCTTTCTGGCCGGAACGCGCACCTCGCCGATCGACCGGGGCAACCTGAACCGCTCTTTCCCCGGACGGCCGGACGGCACGGTGACCCAGAAGATCGCCGACTATTTCCAGCGCGTGCTTCTGCCGATGGCGGATATCGTGCTCGACTTCCATTCGGGCGGCAAGACGCTCGATTTCCTGCCATATTGCGCGGCGCATGTCCTGCCAGACAAGCGCCAGGAGGCGCAGGCCTTCGACCTCGTGCGCGCGTTCGGTGCCCCCTGGTCGGTCAAGATGCTCGAGATCGACGCGGTGGGCATGTATGATACCGCCGCCGAAGAGATGGGGAAGGTGTTCGTGACGACCGAACTGGGCGGTGGCGGCACGGCATCGGCGCTGACCGCCGGGATCGCCATGCGCGGTCTGCGTAATCTGCTGATCGCCTCGGGCGTCATGAAGGGCGAGGTCGATGCGCAACCGACGCAGTGGCTCGACATGCCCGACGACGACTGTTTCACCTTCGCCGAGGATGGCGGGCTGATCACCTTCCTCGCCGATCTGGGGGATCGGGTCGAGAAGGACCAGCCGATCGCGCGGATCTTCCCCGTCTCGCGCACCGGGCTTGCGCCGGTTATAGTGGCCGCGCGGCGCCCCGGCCTGTTCTTGGCGCGGCACTTCCCCGGGCTTGTGAAGCCGGGCGACTGTGTTGCCGTCACTGCAGATATGGTGGAGCTTTGACCCCCGACATTCATCCAGCGGATCTCGGGTCCGCGGTTGAGTTTGGGGCTGTTGCACTGATAGGGCAATGGGCGCACCGCGGAACGTTTCTGTTTCGTCGAGCCGGTCTCCCGCAAGTTGGGACGCGAAGACGGCGGGGGGCCGGTAGCCTAGGGCCGAGCGCGGGAGCTCGGCGTTGCAGTAGGCCACCGGTGCTGCCAGGCGAATTCGACTTCGTCTCTAAAAGAACCGTAGAGCGGGCCCTTACGCCACACAGCGAGCACGCCACGCGGCAAGAGCGGCGTCGCGGTTCGACTTGAAGTGATCCAAGGAGTAATAGCTTCGCTCCGAGTTGAAATGGTTGAATACCGAGGCGTGGGCGGCAACGACTTTCTGCAATGTTCGCATCCGCCGAAACCGCTGCATCGCCCGCACTCATCGTCGGAATGGCAAGTGTGAATTCTCCGCCCGGTTGTTCAACCAGTGACTCGCTTGCAGCAGATTTACAGCGCTGATCACCTTCAGCACCGCGCCGTAAGATCGCAGCAGATCCGTGACGATCACCTCGGACCGGCCATATCTCCGTATCGTTTTCTTTAAGAATTTAAGGGCCGCCTTGTTGTCCGGCGCCTTCGTCACGAACCTCGCCTTCGTGATCGACCGCCCGCCAGAGGTAGTGGCGCTCGCCGTTGATCTTCACGAAAACCTCGTCGAGGTGCCAGCGCCACTGTGGACCGGATCACAGCCGTTCAGCCCGTCGCGCGCGGATCTCGGAGGCGGACATCGGGCCAAAGCCGTTCCACCAAAAACGGAATGCATACATGGCTGATGTCGATACCGCGTTCTTGCAGCAGGTCCTGGACCTCGCGCAACGATAGAGGGAACCGGACGCACATCATGACCGCCAGGGGGATGATTTCCGGGCTGGTTTTAAAGTAGTGGAAGGGCGAGTGCTTGGTCATCCCAAGAGGCGATTGGACCGCCCTGCCCGCCTCAAGCCAATTTGCTCTGACAATGCCAAGTTACGGTATTTCTCAGCCTGTCCGGTCCCTCGTTACCGGCACTGCCAGTTTCGCGATGTTCGGCCGGGTCGCTTTGACGACGCGTGTCGCGATGTAGGTCATGTAGCGGTCGACGCCAAGCTCTGCATCCTGCATCGCCTGCATCAAAGCCTGAAAGGTCGCTAGGGTCGGGCATACAACCTTCATTACGTAATCCATGCCGCCACCTGTCGCGATACATTCGGTAATCTCGTCATGGCCAATTACCCAGGCTTCAAACCGTTCGAAATCGGCCCTGCGGTGATGGGTCAACGAGACCGTGACCGTTACCTGTGTGAAGTTGCATACGCGCTCTAGAGCGATATCAGCGTGATAGCCCCTAATAAAACCTGCCGCCTTGAGCCGATCGAGCCGTGCCCAACAAGGCGTCGCCGAAATGTTCACGATCTCGGACAGGCGCGTCTTGCTCAGTTGCCCATGACTCTGAACAGCACTCAGGATACGGATATCGGTGGCATCAAGGCTCAGATTCTTCACTGTCTTGTCACTTTCACCATCGCAAGAAGAAAGATGGGTTAGTTAGCATTCGACCTCTCCCACAGAAGGCATATAAGCCATTCAGATCACGTTTAAGAGCGATTTGAACACGGCATTCTTGCCCGAGGCGGATTTTGGAGAATTACGCGGTCACGTTACAAGATTCCAGAGCCGCGTCGAAAACAGCATCAACCTCGACAGGCGTTCACGCTCCACCATCAAAGAAAACGCCAATGCTTTACGAAGAACCTCGTTGGACCGACGCAATGCCCATTGCTCCCGCCCTAGAGCGTTCATCGTTCCAGTCGTCTCGCTAGGGATTCGGGCCCGCTCGCCGTCGTCGAACTCGGAATTCTCTAACTAGTCGTTCAGCGGGCTGACTGAAAAGCCGACCTTCGCGGCATATGACGTGATCGACCGCCAGTGGGAGCGGTGCTGGCCCTCGTTGCCCAAAACCTTCAGTTCAGAGCGTTCGCGGTATTGCGCATCATGCTCCATTCCACTCAGGAGTTTTGGCCCTGGCAAACGCAGCGCCGTTCACTGACCTCCTAAAGCCGCGTCCCCACGACAAGGCCCTACGCTGACCTCTACGACCGAAGCCGACCGAATGGCCTGAATAGGGTTTGAGAAAGGACCATACGGTCTTTCGGCAGAATGATTTCAGTCCGCGTTCACTACGGCATTGAGGCTAAGTCTTCCTAAAGTTCTGGCGAGCCGCCGCGGATCGACTCCGCCTGTGGGAGGATGAGAAAACAGATGAACAAAGTCGAAAAACTCCACGAAGCGGAAATAATTGATGGCAGATCCCATGCCGAAGACGTTCGTCGCGAGGTCCGCGAAAAAGCTGCGAAGATGAAGGCGACGCACGGGATCACGCCTGGCCTTGCCGTCGTGCTAGTGGGCAACGATCCGGCGTCGGAAGTTTACGTGCGCTCCAAGGGGAAACAGGCAGTGGATGCGGGGATGAATTCCTTTGAGTATCGGCTGGCCGAGAGCACGACCAGAGAGGAACTGCTGGGCCTCATCGAGAGGCTCAACAAGGATCCTGAAGTGCATGGGATACTGGTCCAACTTCCGTTGCCGAAGCATCTACCTTCGACCTTGGTTATAAACGCGATCGATCCACGAAAGGACGTGGATGGCTTTCACATCGCGAACGTCGGAATGGTCGGCACCGGTCAGGACGCGATCGTGCCCTGCACGCCGCTTGGATGCATGCTGATGCTACGCGCCCGTCACCCTGACCTGCGGGGCAAGACCGCGCTGGTGATCGGCCATTCGAATGTTGTGGGCAAGCCCATGGCGCGGTTGCTCCTCAATGCGGATTGCACGGTTATGATCGCGCACAAATCGTCGACCAACATCCCGGAACTCGCGCGTCTCGCCGACATCGTGGTCGTGGCTGTCGGCGTTCCGGGACTGGTGAAGGCGGACTGGATCAAGCCCGGCGCAACCGTGATCGACGTGGGCATCAACCGCGTACCTGCGCCCGAAAAGGGATTGCAGGAAGATGGAAGTCCGAGGACCAAGATAGTGGGTGATGTTGATTTCACAGGCGTCAGCCGTGTAGCCGGCGCGATTACTCCGGTTCCGGGCGGCGTCGGGCCGATGACCATCGCCTGCCTCCTCGCGAACACCCTGTCGGCCTGCTGCCACTTGTGCGGCATAGACGATGCATCGTTCCAGATCAGTTGAAAAGGTAACCTCAAAAGATGAACAAGTTCGTTCTTAATGCGAAATGCGAGTCGCACCGCCGCGGCGTAGGCGCAGCCATCGCCACATTCCTTGCCAAGCACGGCTGCAATGTTACTGATGCCGCCCAGTTCGATGACGTCGGCACCGATAGCTTCTTCACGCGGACCTGCTTCACCAGCGAGGAGGGTGTGACGCTCGAGGCGCTACGAAATGAATTCCCCGAAGTTGCCGCCGGCTTCGATATGGAGTTTTCCTTCCATGATGTGGTTGAGAAGACCAAGGTCGTCATCATGGTGTCGCGCTTCGGCCACTGCCTCAACGACCTGCTCTACCGCTGGCGCATCGGCGCGCTGCCGATCGACATCGTGGCGGTGATCTCGAACCACATGGATTATCAGAAGGTCGTCGTGAACCACGACATCCCGTTCCACTGCATCAAGGTCACCAAGGAAAACAAGCCCACCGCCGAGGCCGCCATCATGCGCGTGGTAGAGGACGCGGGCGCCGAGCTAATCGTTCTGGCGCGCTACATGCAGATCCTCTCGGACGAGATGTGCAAGAAGATGTCGGGCCGGATCATCAACATCCACCACTCGTTCCTGCCCTCGTTCAAGGGCGCTAACCCCTACAAGCAGGCTTTCGAGCGCGGCGTGAAACTGATCGGCGCGACCTCGCACTATGTCACCGCCGACCTCGACGAGGGCCCGATCATCGAGCAGGACACGATCCGCGTCACCCATGCCCAATCGCCCGACGATTATGTCAGCCTCGGCCGCGACGTAGAAAGCCAGGTTCTGGCCCGCGCGATCCATGCGCATATCCATCATCGGGTGTTCCTGAATGGAGACAAGACCGTCGTCTTCCCCGCAAGCCCGGGAGAATATGGCTCCGAGCGGATGGGCTGACCGGACGGGATTTGAGCCGGACACAGGCGCGTGCGGGACAGGTTTCCGCGCGCGCCTCGATTATGACCAGTCGATAATATAGAGAGCATGAAGTCCCGCGCAGCCGTCGCCTTCGCCCCTTGGAAAACTGCGTCAGACTGCCGAGATTTATTGGCCGCGCGTAACTCAGGCGCGGATCCCCTCCGCGTCACCGAGACGAGGGTCTGCCAAACGCATTCATTCGCGCTCTCATACGATGCCTCGCGGATATTGTTCCGACAGCTATGGGGCACGAAAACACCAGCATCGTGGTCGGGATCGGCGAAAGCGGTGCATGATCGCCCCCCGCGCGCAACATACCGCTCGAAACCGCAAAGTGTGGGTTCTACAGATTCCTCGAGACTAACCTTTATCTTGCTGTGCGTTTCACGCAGGGCAAAGGGGCTAATGCTGAACGTTCAACGCGGTTCTCCCAAGAGGGAGAGCGGATCTACCATGACATGTACTTCGCAACTCTTCTTCATGTCTGACGCAGACCAAAGGTGATAACCGCGCGCTGAGTTCAGCAAGTCCTGGCAGGCACAGAGAGTCGCTCTGTTGCCGACGCCGGCCGGTTTTCAGGACCTGGTGGGAACCCAACCCAAAGATGGTTTGGAGCTCGGGGCGCCACATGCCCCACATCGTGACTCGCCACATAGATTCTGCCCGCCCAACCTGACGGATCAGCTCCCTAGGGGCAGGCGCTAGACGCTGCAGACCAAACAGACTTCGCGGCACCTGACAAAAGCCCGTTTGGTCTTTCTGCGGCGTGTTTCCAGTCCACATGCCAACGGCGTCCAGCGCTAGTCTGTCTTCCAGTTCAAATCCTCAACGGCGATACGGCCTGCGGCCCAGAAAGGACACGCAATGGTACAAGCAGACGACTTCGGTTTCGGCACCCAGATCCGCAAATCCCCCTACTTCGACGCTACCGTGCGTTGGGGTGCAAAGGGTTTTTCGGTTTACAATCATATGTATATCCCCCGCGACTTCGGCAACCCGGAACAGAACTTCTGGAACCTGGTGAATGAAGCGATCCTGTGCGACGTCGCCGTTGAGCGTCAGGTCGAGATCACCGGGCCGGATGCCCAAAAGTTCGTGCAGGTGCTTACTCCGCGCGATCTTTCGAAAATGGCGGTCGGGCAGTGCAAGTACGTCCTTATCACCAATGCCGACGGCGGAATTCTGAACGATCCGATCCTGCTGCGCCTGGCAGAGAACCACTACTGGATTTCACTGGCCGACAGCGACATCCTGCTTTGGGCGCAAGGCGTGGCAATCAATTCCGGCCTGGACGTTCAGATCGGTGAACCCGATGTCTCTCCGCTTCAATTGCAGGGTCCAAAGTCGGGCGAGATCATGCGAGCGCTCTTCGGCGACGACATCATGGATCTCAAGTACTACTGGCTGCGCGAACTTGAACTGGACGGAATTCCGCTGATTGTGTCGCGTACCGGATGGTCCAGCGAACTGGGCTATGAGCTGTACCTGCAGGATGGATCGCGCGGTGACGAACTGTGGGAGAAGATCATGGCGGCTGGAGAGCCTTTCGGCCTCAAGCCCGGCCACACGTCTTCGATCCGCCGGATTGAGGGCGGCATGCTGTCCTATCACGCCGACGCCGACATCAACACCAACCCCTTCGAACTTGGCCTCGGCCGGCTGGTGAACCTTGACATTGAGGCCGATTTCATCGGCAAGGCCGCGTTGCGCCGCATCAAGGAAGCAGGCGTCAGCCGCAGACAGGTGGGTCTGGTCATCGACAGCGCGCCGCTGAAAGGGCCCAACACCAAATTCTGGGCGATCAGCCGGAACGGTGAGACCATCGGCAAGGTGACTTCGGCGGTCTACTCGCCAAGGCTGAAACAGAATATCGCGCTGGCCATGGTGTCCGTGAAGCATGCGGAACTCGGCAACACGGTCCAGGTCGCCATGCCTCATGGCGTGGTACAGGCCACCGTGGTCGAGGTGCCCTTCTTCGACCCGAAAAAGGCGCTCGCGGCTGCCTGATTGCACCGCCCAACAAAGGAACCACACCATGTCCAACCTCTCGATCGAACTTCACTGGCATCGCTCGGTTCCGGTCCTGGAAACCGGTAAATACTCGGCCGAGCACACTGTCCGCTACAATGACAGCCACGAGGTCTTGGTAGATGCCGCCCCTGATTGGGGTGGCAACGCCAACAACACCAACCCCGAGCAGGCATTGGCATCCGCGCTGTCGAGCTGCCATATGATGACGTTCCTGGCGCTGGCCGCCAAGGCGGGATGGCCTGTGGCAAGCTACCACGACTACGCCGAGGCTCATCTGGGAAAGAACCCCAAGGGCCAGATGTCAGTAACCAAGATTGATCTGCACCCTGTGGTGCGCTTCGACACCGGGTTCAACGTCGATCCTGCCGAAGTCGAGAAGATGCAACATCGCGCGCATCGCTATTGCTTCATCGCCAACTCGCTCGCGGACAGCGTCGAGATGAATATCCTCTAAGCCCCAAGAAGGACCCGCACCGTGGAAAAGCGCGACATCCTGCTGCGTGACCTGGATGCCGACGGCATCCTGCGCCTGACCCTGAACGACGGCGCCCGCCGCAACCCCTTGTCCGAGGCTATGCTATTCGAACTGGGCAGCGCCTTCGCCAAGGCCGGATCCGATCCGGAGGTGCGGGTCATCGTCCTTGCAGCAAACGGTCCGGCCTTTTGCGCCGGCCATGACTTGAAGGAAATGACCGCTGGCCGAGCCGCCCCAGACCGAGGCCGAGCCTATTTCACCAAAGTAATGACGGCCTGTTCCGGGGTCATGCAGGCGATCGTCGCCTGCCCCAAACCCGTTATCGCCGAGGTCTCCGGCATCGCCACCGCCGCAGGGTGCCAGTTGGTTGCCAGCTGCGACATCGCCTTCGCGGCCGAGGGCGCCCAGTTCAGCACGCCAGGCGTCCATATCGGGCTGTTCTGCTCCACTCCGATGGTCGCGCTGTCGCGCAACGTGACCAACAAGCACGCAATGGAGATGCTTCTTGGGGGCGACATGATCTCTGCTGGCCGGGCCGAGGACATCGGGCTTGTGAACCGCGCGGTTCCAGCCGAAGCCCTGACCGAGATCACGATGGAAATGGCGCGCAAGATCGCGTCCAAGTCCAGCATGACTCTGGCGACCGGCAAGCGCGCCTTCTACGCGCAGCGCGAGATGACGCTAGCCGAAGCCTATGACTATGCCTCCGGCGTGATGGTCGAGAACATGCTCGCCCGCGACGCGGAGGAAGGCATCGGAGCCTTCATCGAGAAACGTGCGCCCCATTGGCAGGACAAGTAAGGCCATGAACAACCCCTACAACACCGATCTGGATCGCAACCCTGCGAACTACCAGCCCCTCACTCCGCTGAATTTTCTGGAGCGGGCAGCCAGCGTATTTCCCGATCATACTGCGATCGTCCATGGTGAACTGCGGCGCAGTTACGCCGCGTTCTATGCCCGGTCGCGGCAACTCGCTTCGGCCTTGGCCCAGAAGGGGATCGGGCGCGGAGATACGGTTTCTGCGCTGCTGGCAAACACGCCGCCGATGCTGGAATGCCACTACGGCGTGCCGATGTGTGGCGCAGTGCTGCATTCGATCAACACGCGGCTCGACGCGTCGATCATCGCGTTTCAGCTCGACCACGCCATGTCCAAGGTCGTGATCGTCGATCGGGAGTTCATGCCGTTGCTTCAGGAGGCGCTGACGATTGCCAAGGTTTCGCCCGTCCTGATCCAGTACGACGATCCCGAGTTCGACGGCCCACCGACATCGGTCCAAGCGACAGATTACGAGGAGTTTCTAACTGGCGGCGATCCTGATTTCGCTTGGCTGATGCCCGAGGACGAGTGGGACGCGATCTCGATCAACTACACCTCAGGCACCACAGGCGATCCGAAGGGCGTCGTGTCGCACCACCGGGGAGCCTATCTGCTGGCGCAAGGCAATGCACTAACGACGGGGATGCGGAAGCACGCCGTCTATCTCTGGACCCTGCCGATGTTCCATTGCAACGGTTGGTGTTTTCCCTGGACTCTTTCGGCGATCATCGGCACCCATGTCTGCCTGCGACAGGTGCGAGCCGAGCCGATCTGGAATGCTCTGGCCGATGAAGGAGTGACGCATCTGTGCGGCGCGCCGATCGTCATGTCGCTGATGATTTCGGCGCCTAAAGACGTCCAGCGCGATCTTAACCGGACCGTGCAGTTCTTCACAGCAGCCGCGCCACCGCCTGAAAAGCTGCTGGCCGACATGCGGGACGCGGGGTTCGATGTCACGCATCTGTATGGGCTTACCGAAACCTATGGTCCTGCGGTGGTCAATGACTGGCATGATGCCTGGTCGTGCTTGCCCCGCGCCGAGCAGGCAGCGCTCAAATCTCGTCAGGGTGTACGCTATCTGCCGTTGGAGCAGTTGGACGTGCTCGACCCTGACACGATGCGCGCTGTGCCACGCGACGGCAAGACGATGGGCGAGGTCATGTTTCGTGGAAATGTCGTCATGAAGGGCTACTTCCGCAACCCAAAAGCCACGAATGAGGCCTTCAAAGGCGGCTGGTTTCATTCCGGTGATCTCGGCGTGATCCATCCCGACGGCTATATCCAACTCAAGGACAGGTCCAAGGACGTAATCATCTCGGGTGGCGAGAACATTTCCTCGATCGAGGTCGAGGAGGCACTCTATCGCCATCCCGCCGTCGCCGTCGTGGCCGTCGTCGCCATGCCACACGAAAAATGGGGCGAAACGCCCTGCGCTTTTGTCGAACTGGCCGAAGGGCAAACAGCGGATGCGCAAGCATTGCGCGCCTGGTGCCGCGAGCATCTCGCCTCCTACAAGGTTCCCGGACAATTCGTCTTCATGACCATCCCAAGAACCTCGACAGGTAAAATCCAGAAGTTTCTCCTGCGCGAGGCGGCAAGAGAGCTTTCGGCTGGCCAACTCGATGCCTTGGCGCCGACAATCGGGGCGAAATAGGTGGGGAGTCGGCCACGCACACGCGGCCATAGAACTACGACGCTCGACCTGCCCTGAAGCAATCGCGCTCTTGCGCCAACCGACCTTGAATTGAGGTGATGCCATGTACCGGGTTCGTCTGTTTGCCGTCCGCCATTCCAGGGCCTTCGAATGGCTCTACGCCCGGCTCGAGAGCACCATGGTCGCGCTCGACCCGCTGTTTGCCCGCATTGGCTATGGGCGCATCGAGCGTCCAATAGCTGCCATCGAACGCGCGACCAAAGGTCTGTTGTTCGATTGCAAGATGTGTGGCCAGTGCGTACTATCTTCCACAGGAATGTCCTGCCCGATGAACTGCCCGAAGCAGCTTCGTAATGGCCCCTGCGGTGGTGTCCGCCCCGGCGGCTACTGCGAGGTAAAGCCGCAGATGCGCTGCGTTTGGGTCCTGGCGTGGGATGGCGCCGCGCGCATGAAGGACGGCAGCAAGGTTCGCGACGTCCAGCCGCCCGTTGATCGCCGCCTCGAGGGCTCATCCTCGTGGCTTAGGGTAAGCCGTGAGAAGGCAGCCGGGCTCCGCGAGGCCCGAGAGGCATCGCGCACGACCATAGCGAAAGCGTTCCCCGATGCCCGCGCTCATGAACCTGCGACGGCCCCCCTCGCGACGGAGCCCGCTGCAGCGATCAAGCCAGGAAGAGATCAATGAACGACGATCAGCAACTCAAGCCAGAACCGTGGCTGCCGTCTTACGACGATCCGCCCCCCGGTCACGTTTCGGGCAGTCGCCTCGAACGAGTGCTCCGCAGCGGCCAGTTCGCTGTAACTGCCGAGCTGAATCCGCCTGACAGCGCGGATCCAGCCGACGTATTCGAGGCGGCGCGGCCGCTCGCCGAGGTTGCCGATGCGATCAATGCGACCGATGCTTCGGGCGCCAACTGCCACATGTCGTCGATTGGCATCTGCTCCCTGCTGACCCGCGCAGGCCACGGCACGATCTACCAGATCTCCTGCCGCGACCGGAACAGGATCGCGATCCAAGGCGACGTCCTCGGCGCTGCTGCAATGGGGGTGAGAAACGTGCTGTGCCTGACCGGCGACGGCGTCGGCGTCGGTGATCAGCCGGGAGCCAAGCCAGTGTTCGACTTAGACTCGCTCTCGCTGCTACGCACGATCCGCACCATGCGGGACGAGGGCACGTTTCTCTCCGGCCGCCGCATCACCCGTCCACCACGGATGTTCCTGGGCGCTGCCGAGAACCCCTGTGTCCCACCGCTCGACTGGCGCCCCGAGCGACTTGCGAAGAAGGTAGAAGCGGGTGCCGATTTCATCCAGACAAACTACATTTTCGATGTGCCAGTGTTCGAGCGCTTCATGGCGCGGGTGCGCGATCTGGGTCTCGAGCGCCGCGTGTTTATCCTAGCCGGCGTCGGTCCGCTTGCCTCGGCAAGGGCCGCCCGTTGGATGCGCAGCAACGTTCCCGGCATTCACATACCCGACGCGGTGATCGAGCGGATAGAGAAGTCCGCGAAACCGGCTGAGGAAGGCAAGCGCCTCTGCATCGAGCTGATGCAGCAGATCCGCGAAATCCCGGGCGTCGCCGGGGTCCATGTCATGGCCTACCGCCGTGAACACGAGGTCTCAGAAATCGTTGCGGAATCGGGTGTCCTGAAAGGGCGGGTGCCGGAGAGGAGGCGGACACCAGTCACCAAGTAAATCGGCGGTCAGAAGGCCGTCGAACCCGCATGCATTCCAAGCAAGTGAGCCGAACAGGCGACCGGAAAGCGATGTGCGTAAACCAAATCAGATATCTTGAGGGGAAGCCAACATGTCCTATACCCACATCATGCTCCCGATAGACCTTGAACATGCAGACCGCATGGGAAAGGCGATCGAAACAGCGCTCGCGCTCGCCGTGCAGTTTGGAGCGAAGCTGACACTCGTCGGGGTGACTTCGGAGCTTCCGGGAGTGTCCGCCCACAATCCGACTGAGTTCAAGGAAAAGCTCTCAGCTTTAGCGCAACGACTTGGTGAAGGACTCCCGCAAAGCGCGGAATCGAGAACCTATGTGGCGCATGACCCGTCCGTTCAGATCGACGGCATCCTGCTCGACGCGATTAAAGACGTCGGAGCCGACCTCGTCGTAATGGCGTCGCATATCCCGAACGTTTTGAACGCGATATGGCCGTCCCACGGCGGGAAAATGGCGTCGCACGCCGACGTTTCTGTTTTCGTTGTGCGCTGAATCGCGTCAACAATCTGGAGGAGGAGAAAGATGACAGAAAAAGACCCCGGCGCCGAAGCCGATCTAGATACGCAATCCAAGGTTGAGCCCGTTCCAGCGCCTCAGGGCCGCACCGAGATCATCGAGACGGACTATGAGATCGGGCGCGACAATTTAACAAGCTCTTGGAAGCTGGAATTCGACATCCATCAGGTCGTGTTCACTGTGTCGGCACTGGGCGTCCTGGCGTTCACCTTCTTCACGATGGCCTTCCAAGAGGAACTCGAACCCGTGTTCATAGGGATGCGTGGCTGGCTAACCAGCAATCTCGACTGGTTCTTCCTGCTCTCGGCTAACATCTTCGTGCTGCTGAGCCTTTTCCTCATCGTCTCGCCCTTGGGCAAGGTGCGCCTTGGTGGCCCTGAAGCGGAACCATCATTCAGCTACATCGGATGGTTCTCGATGCTGTTCGCGGCGGGCATGGGCATCGGCCTGATGTTCTACGGCGTCTCCGAGCCATTGAGCCATTTTGATAGCGCCATGGGCGGCATCTCTGTTGGCGAGGACGGCATTCGCACCGACTGGGCGCCGCTGGGTGGCGCCGAAGGCGACGTTGCCGAGGCCACTCGGTTGGGCATGGCTGCCACGATCTTCCACTGGGGCCTGCACCCGTGGGCAATTTACGCAGTGGTTGGACTGGCACTGGCGCTCTTCTCTTACAACAAGGGGCTGCCGCTGACGCTTCGCTCGTGCTTCTATCCGATCTTCGGCGAGCGAGTCTGGGGCTGGCCCGGCCACATCATCGACATCCTGGCGATCTTCTCTACGATCTTCGGCCTAGCGACATCGTTGGGAATCGGTGCGCAACAGTCCGCAGCGGGTCTGAACTTCTTGTTCGGTTTTTCGACCTCCAATCCCATGCTGATCACGCTGATTTTGGCGATCACGGTGGTGGCGTTGGTTTCGGTCGTCGCGGGCCTTGATGCTGGCGTCAAGCGGCTTTCCGAGATCAACATGGCGCTCGCAGCAATCCTGTTGTTCTTTATCATTGCCTTTGGCCCGACCTTGGAAATCGTCAGCGGATTCTTCGCGAACCTCTTAGCTTATGGTGAATATCTGCCGGCGCTGTCGATGCCCTTCGAGCGTGAAGACGCCAACTTTGCCTCGGGCTGGACCGCGTTCTACTGGGCCTGGTGGATCAGCTGGTCTCCGTTTGTCGGCATGTTCATCGCCCGCGTCAGCCGAGGCCGCACTGTGCGCGAGTTTCTGATCGCCGTGCTGATCGTACCTACGATCTTGTCGGTTATCTGGATGACGGCAATGGGTGGAACCGCCATCAGCCAGCTTGTGAATGATGGGCTGACCGGCGTGCAGGACGCGGCACTGGAACTGAAGTTGTTTGAGATGCTCACGCATCTGCCGCTGACTGGCCTGACGTCGTTCGTGGGCATCATCCTCGTGATCGTTTTCTTTGTGACTTCGTCGGACTCGGGCTCGCTTGTGATCGACGCTGTCGCGGCAGGAGGCAAGGTAAACGCTCCGACACCGCAACGGGTGTTCTGGACCATCTCGGAGGGTTTGGTGGCGATAGCACTGTTGCTGGGTGGTGGGCTGGCTGCGTCGCAGGCCATGGCGGTTTCCACAGGCCTGCCGTTCACAGTCGTCCTACTGGGCGCGTGCTACGCCATTGTCCACGGCTTGTTGAAAGAGGCGCGCTGAGAATCCATCGGGGCGGCGATTAGCCGCCCCGTTTTCCAAGCCAACCCGGCAGCCTGCAATGTTAGCCGATAGTACCCGAACTAAAGATGAAACGTCAGACGATCCGGTAGAGGTCCGCCACGAATGATTTCCCAAGCGGTACCTCTTACCTGATAGATCAAAAGTGATATCGTCCAGATGGTTCTGCCCTGCCTACCAATTTTGGAGCATCTAAAGCCGGCGGTTTCGGCTGAAGTCATCCGCTCCCCAGACTTCACCTCTCACCCATTTCGTCCGAGGAGGCGGGGCGAACCGGGCTTGGGCACTGGAGAGAGCGCAGTGTCGATGATGTCGATCAGGTTGCGCGAACGAACCGCGTCTTCCTCGAATATCTGGCGCAAACGCGGATCCTCTTCGGTCGCAAGCTGCTCTTCGAGCCAGACGATGTCAACGGCGGCGCAAAAGTCGGCCATGGCGGCGGAGCAAAACCAGGCCAGTTGGTGAGAGAGTGCGCCATGGCGCGCGCGCTTCCCCCATAGCTGGCGCGGGCCATGGCGCACTGGCCCGTCAGGGCCAATCGTGTTC
>NZ_JAHVAI010000025.1 GCF_019264375.1 Sedimentimonas flavescens
AAATTGCCTTTGCCCATCTCGGCCTCCTTGCCTCAAAATTAGGGAAGAAGGCGTCTACAGATCTAGGGGCTATTCAACCAGCGAGTAGAGAAATAGATGCAAAATCGTTTTATGAGCACGGCCATCTGCACGGTCACAGCAATTGCCACTATTTGCGCGCCCCAGGCTCAAGCACAGTCCGCAGAGAACGAGCCTAACGCCGTCCTGATCCGTGGCGCCAAGATTTTCACCGGATGCTCTCCGGACCTCATCGAGGGTCAGGACGTGTTCATCGCGGGCAACCTGATCTCGCGCATCGGCGCCGACATTGAGGCACCTGACTTCGCAACGGTCATCGAGGCGGACGGTCGCGTCCTTATGCCCGGCCTGATCGACGCACACTGGCATGGCGTTTTCGCCGAAGCGACGATCCTGAAGCTGTTCACCACCACCGAAGGCTACTGGAACCTGCTCGCCGCCCGGGCCAGCAGCAACGCGCTTCACCGGGGCTTCACCACGCTGCGCGACACCGCAGGCCCGATGTTCGATGTGGCCCGCGCCTTCGACGAAGGGCTTATCGATGGGCCTCGGATTTTCCCGTCGGGGCCGGCATTGTCGCAGACCTCCGGGCATCAGGACTTCCGCCTGACGCGGGAAGTGCCGCAGACGTCCAACAATCTGGACACGCTTGAAACCGGGGACATGTTCTACATCGCCGATGGTGTGGATGAGGTACTCAAGCGCACGCGTGAGAACCTCATGCAAGGTGCGACCCAGATCAAGCTGATGGCTGGCGGCGGCGTCACCTCGTCCTATGACCCGCTCCATACGGTCCAGTACACGCAGGAAGAGCTCAAGGCCGCGGTTACGGCAGCCGCACATTGGGGCACCTATGTGCTGACCCACGCGATCACCGACGAGGCGGTGAACCACTCGCTGGACGCTGGCGTGAAGAGCATCGAGCACGGCCATACGTCCACGCGCGAAACGCTTCAGCGCATCAAGGATGAAGGGGCATGGCTCAGCATGCAGCCCTTCCTGAACGACGACAGCGCACCTGCCCTGAACGCGTTCCAGCAGGAAAAGTACGATTCCGTCGCGAACGGGACCGAGTTTGTCTACACCACGGGCAGGGAACTGGGCGTCAAGTTCGCCTTTGGTACCGACATCCTGTTCGACCCGGAACTCGCCAAGAAGCAAGGCGCCATTCTGGCGAAGCTCGGAAAGTGGTTCACGCCCTATGAGGCGCTGAAAATGGCGACGTGCGACAACGCGGAACTGCTGAAGCTGTCGGGCCCGCTGACGCCCTATCCGCTTGGCCCGCTCGGCGTCGTGGAAGAGGGCGCCTATGCTGACCTTCTGCTGGTCGACGGCAATCCGCTGGAGAACTTGGACCTCGTTAGCGATCCGGTCGCAAACTTCGACCTGATCATGAAGGACGGCGTGATCTACAAGAACGAGATGTGATCGAAAACGGGTGTTCCGGCGCTAGCCGGGCACGCAAGATCCAATCCGGAAACACGAAAGAGGCGGACGCATCGAGTTCGCCTCTTTCCATGATTTTCCGCCGCTGCGGGTGACAAAACCAAAGCGGGGCATATGGCCCCTCCCCGCCCGATCCGGTATTTGCCAGATCACTCCATTTTGCCGACATTAAACAAGACCACTCAGGGTGAACCATGCTCCTTAAGCGCATTGTCCGATCTCCGCTTGTGCATTTTTTTGTTCTCGGCGGCCTCGTGTTCGCGCTGTTTGCGGTAATGAACCCGGGCTCCGAAGCTTCGGGGCCTCAGCCAGAAAAGATTGTCCTGAGCCCCGAGACCGCCAGCCTGCTCGTTAGCAGAATGGCCGAATCCTTGGAGCGCCCCCCCACCTCGGACGATATCCGGTCAGCGATGGAAGCCTGGGCGATCGAGGAGGCACTGGTGCGCGAGGCGCGTGCGCTTGGGTTGGACCATGGCGACGAGGTCATCCGGAACCGGTTGCAGCAAAAGGTCCTTTATCTCGCCGAAGCCCCTGCTGCGGCTCAGGAACCTGACGAGGCCTCGCTTCAAGCCTTCTATGATGCGAACGCGGCGCGTTTCGAAGCCCCTGGGATTGTCAGCTTTCAGCATGTTCTCTTGTCCAGCAAGCTCGCGCGTGAAGAGATCGACGAAGCGCTCGCTCAATTGCGGAATGGCGCTGCGCCGGAATCCTTGGGGGCGGCGCAACTCATTCCACCGATTTTCGAGGAAATTCCGCTCTCAGCAGTGGACCGGGTGTTTGGGGCCGGATTCGCCCAGCAGGTCGCGACCCTCCCCCAAGGGCAGTGGACCGGCCCGGTTTCTAGCGGCTTTGGCCCTCATCTGGTTTATCTTTACCAATATGCTCCGGGCGAACTGCCCGAGCTTGAGGCGGTGCGCGACAAGGTCGTGGCCGAATGGCGCGCAGAGCAGGTGCGCGCCGCCCGTGAGGCCTTCGTTGAAACGCTCCTCTCTCGTTACGACATCGAGATGCCGGATGCGGACACGGTGACCCTGCAATGAGCTTCATCCGCCACGCCCTCCTGCTGCTGATCGTGATCCTTTGCCCGCTCCGGGCGGCAGCGCATGAACTGGACCCAGGCTATCTGGAACTCGCCGCTCTTGGCGAGGATCGCTGGCGCGTGACCTGGCGGACGCCAGACGTAGCCGGGACCCCGATGCCGATCTCCGTCAGCTTGCCGCTGGCCTGCGCACCGCGTGAGGGGCCCGCGCCGAAGTTTGATGGCAAAGGCTGGAGCACGACCTGGGTCGTTGCCTGCGAAGGCGGGCTTGCGGGCGAAACGATCCGGATCGACGCGCTGGAGCGCACCTCAACCGATACGCTGGTGCGCTACGAGATCGAACCGGGCACCGTGGAGGTGCGCCGACTGACCGCCACCGAACCGGCCTTCACCGTTGATGTTGTGCCCGGCGGACTGGGGATATTCACGAGCTATCTGGAGTTTGGCGTCGTCCATATCCTTGAAGGGATCGATCACCTCGTGTTCGTGTTTGCCCTGCTCCTGCTGACGGGCGGGACGCGCAAGCTGTTCTGGGCGGTGACGGCCTTCACGCTTGCCCATAGTATCACCCTTGCCGGATCGACATTCGGCTGGATCGCCCTTCCCTCCGCGCCGGTCGAAGTGGTGATCGCTTTGTCGATCGTATTTCTTGCCTACGAGATTTCCCTGCCGTCGCAGCGCCGCGATGCCCTTACCGAGCGGTTTCCCGGCTTTGTCGCCTTTGGGTTCGGCCTGATCCATGGCCTCGGGTTCGCCGGGGCGCTTCGCGAGATCGGCATTCCGCAAGGAGATGTCCCGCTCGCCTTGCTGGCGTTCAATCTCGGCGTCGAGACTGGACAGCTGATCTTCATCGCGACCTTGCTCGCGGCCTGGTTCATGATCCGCCGCATATTCCCTGGCATCCTCGCGCATCTGGGACGCATGACGGCCATTGCGAGCTACGCGATCGGGACGACCTCGGCCTATTGGGTGGTCGATCGACTGTCGGGTTTTTAACCGGCCGCCAGCTTCGAGCGCCTCATTGTCCGTCCTCAGATCGGGTCGGACCTCAATCAATGGCGCAGGACGCCGTCCGTGGCGGGTCGCTTCGCGGCTGATCGGGGGCGAGACAGGGCGAGAAGATCTTCCAGGAGATCAATCTCGTCGTCTTGCACGTTCGACCCGGCAACATGCTCCGAAGCGGCGCCCGGTGAAACGTCTGGTCGTCAAGAAAGACGAGGTTTGGTGCGCTGGCCGTTTCATCGATCGACGAAACGGCCAGTTCTATCCTGCAGGTCAGAGACCCGTCTTAGAAGTTGAGCACCTTGTAACCGACCTGAACCGACCAATCGGCGGGTGCGTCACCCCCGAAAAGAATGCCGGGCTTCACGAAGATCTGGCTGTCACCACCAAAGGCCTTGCCGGTCAGCATACCCGCCGTGACTTGCAGGCTCCCGAAGGTTCTCTCGTTTTCCCAGTCGTGAATGATGGCCGGATCGAAGGTCAGATAGTACTTCGGATTTGCCAGTTTGGGGACGTAGTAGAAATCGACCGTCGTCGTGTTGACGTTGTCGCCGTTGTCATTGCCGCCCTCAAGGCCAAACGTCTGCACCCATGCCGGAGCGAAGATCGAGCCATCGCTGAGGAACCAGGCATAGAAGAGAGAGGTTTCCATGACGAACTGGCCGTAGCCACTGCTGTCGCTTTCAGCGGTATCAAGGAACAACTCGACGGTGTAGGCGGCGCCACTCGTGGCACTCAGGTGGAAAACGTCGATGAACGTGACGCTGAGATCGCCGAACTTCAGATCACCGTCCGACAGCAACGAGTTGCGGGAAAACGGCACGGTAAACCTGAACGCCTTGTCGCCGTCGCCGATCGGCTTCAGGTAGAACGCTTCGAGAAGACCGGTGTTCACATCGGAATTAATCTCGCTGTACTGATACTGAATACCTGCCTGTGTCGTCAGCAACGTCGGATTGGTGCCATTGTTGACTTCGGCGAGCTCGCGCTGGACGTCGCTGATACCCGCCCCATCTTGCGCGATAGCCGGCGCTGCGGCGATGGACGTCGCCAGAGCAAGCAGAGACGTACATAGACTCTTTCGAAACATTACTTAGTCCTCCAATGATTCTCTTTATGATCGTTCCATCCGACGGGATGAGATCGAAGTTCGCTGCGGGATCGGCGACCAAACTGACAGTCTTCAGTGGGTTGCCATCGACGAGGATCAGGCTGGCACAGGCGCCTGTTGTCGGCTGACCCAAAAGACCTTGCTGATCGGTGTGCCGGGGCCCCGCAAGTTCCAGAAGATCGACATGGTCCGATGTCGCCAGCTTCAACATTTTGCGGGGCTTGAACCAGTGTACCAGCTCTCTCGGAAGCTTGCCCGGCCCCACGGCGGAGGCGGGTTCTGCCCCGAACGCGATCCTGACACCGGGTAGCTTGGCCAGATGCAGCGGATGCCGTCAACGCAACAAGGGATGTGATGAAACGCCTTGGAAGCAATTTTCAAACTCCGCCGAAATGGCGCGGCGCCCGCGTCGGCCCAGAGCGCGAATGCTTTCGCAGCTTCTCAGGCAGTCCGCGCTGACCGCATGCCATTCTCGGGATGGCGTGCGCCAGCAATGACATTCCCAAGCAGAACACGAATAAAGTCAGCATTTTCATATCTCTCTGACATTTGCGCCGTTCCCGGAGAGTCCGGCAATGTCTCCCAGCAGGGCTATCAAACGCGTACGCTATGATCCTCACAGCCTAAAGGCGTTTTTCGTGAGCATTCCAGATTTTGCTATGCAGATATTCTCAAAGATTAGCCGACCAGTGCCTATTCCCATCAATGAGACGCCAAGTGACTGGCGGGCGGCTCCGTGCCGCGAATGGAGGCGTTTCGTTCAAGATCAAGCGGCCGTGTTCCAAATCGTCTGACGACGAACAGAATACGTTTCGCTGGCCCGAGAGGGCACGAATCTGGCTTGATCCACGCTCATCTGGCGGCGCCGTATCGCCCCCCTTGCGAATGATCGCAGGAGACGCGCGAGGCAATTGAAAAGGCTCGTCCTTTCGAGGCCCGTCGATAGCCAGCGCATTGCGCCCGATTTGGCGCCGGCGCGCCGACAACACCCACGATACCCATAAGACCATTAGCCGCGGCAACTGCCTTGCTCCATCGTGGTAGTGACTGGCAATCTTCTCCGAACGACAAGGGGCCTACGCTCGGGTCGGTGAAGCCTCTGCGCGACAAAAATCGAGGATATGCGGTGCACACCCATTCGCACTCCCCACCCTATGCGTCATCACCCGAGGAGCAGGCTCGCCTGCTCGGGACCGACGCTGGCACGGGTCTGGCCCCCGAAGACGCCGCGGCGCGGCTGAGCACGCATGGGCCGAACGCCCTGCGCCGCCAGAAGCCCAAGAGCGTGGCCCTGATCCTTCGTCATCAGTTCGCAAGCGTGATCGTCTGGCTCTTGGCCGGAGCCGCCGCAATCTCGTTCCTGTGGCGCGACGTGGCCGAGGGCGTCGCGATCATCATCGTCTTGCTGATCAACGGCATCATCGGCTTTGTCACCGAACTGCGCGCCGCGCGGTCGATGGAGAAACTGATCCAGTTGAGCCGACTGCACGCGCGGGTCCGTCGCGGGGGCAAAGAACGCATGATCGACGCCTACGATCTTGTCCCCGGAGATATCGTGGTCCTGGAGCCAGGCGATGTTGTCCCGGCGGACCTGCGCCTTGCCGCGGTCTCGAGCCTTGAGGCGGACGAATCCGTTCTGACGGGTGAATCGCACGCGGTTGCGAAATCCATCGAGGCGGTCGGGTCAGATGCGGTGCTCGGGGATCGCTTCTGCATGGCCTATCAGGGCACGGCGATCACGAAGGGCACCGGCGAAGGGATCGTGATCGCGACGGGCATGGATACCGAGATCGGTCAGATCAGCGAGATGGTCCAGAGCGCCTCGGGCGAGGTCGCGCCGCTCGAACGGCGGCTGGACATGCTCGGGCGCAAGCTGGTCTGGCTGACGGTCTCGCTGGCCCTCCTGACCATTGGCGCGGGCATATTGCGCGGTTTCGATATAGCGACAATGATCCAGATCGGCGTCGCGCTGGCGGTGGCTGCGGTGCCCGAGGGGCTGCCCGTGGTCGCCACCCTCTCGCTTGCGCGCGGCCTTTGGCGCATGAGCGCGCGCAACGCGCTGATCCGGCAGCTTTCCTCGGTCGAGACCCTGGGCGCCACGACCGTCATCCTGACCGACAAGACCGGAACGCTGACCGAAAACCGCATGACGGTGGTAGACTATCTTCTGGACGGTCTCGACGTGACGCTCGGCACGCAGGACGACGCCGCGGCGTTCAAGATCGCCGACGAAAGGCTTGCCTGGGCGCTACGGGTCGGCGCGCTTTGCAATACCGCCGAGGCTGGCGACGGATCGAGTGACGAGCGCGCTGGCGACCCGATGGAACTGGCGCTGATCGCCGCCGCCCGCGATGCGGGTATCGACCGCGCCGACCTGCGGCGACGCTACCCGGAGCTGACCGAACATGCCTTCGATCCGGCGCGCAAGATGATGGCGATGGTTCTGGAAGACGGTCGGCACAATTTGGTTGCGGTCAAGGGTGCTGCGGAAGAGGTCATGGCGCTTTGCACGCGCGTTTTTACCGCCGAGGGGGCGGAGGTCGCGCTTGAGGATGCTGCAAGGCAGGACTGGCAGCGGCGCATTACAGGGGCGGCACATCAGGGCCTGCGCCTGCTGGCTCTCGCCATGAAGCGCGCGCCGGGTGCCGGGGTCGACCCTTACGGCGATCTGACGCTGATCGGCCTCGTATGCCTGCGCGACCCTATTCGCGCGGATGTGTCCGACGCCGTGCGGGCAAGCCGAACCGCAGGCGTGCGGGTCGTCATGGTGACCGGCGACCATGCCGACACCGCCCGCGCGATCGCGATCGCTGCGGGGCTTGGCGATGGTGCGCTTGAGGTGATCGACGGGAGCGCGTTGCGCGGGATAGATCTGGACACGATGAGCGATGAGATGCGCGCCCGCATCCTGCGCGCCGATGTCTTTGCCCGCCTCGATCCGGCAACCAAGCTGACACTGGTTTCTGTCTATCAGCGGGCAGGCCACGTCGTCGCGATGACCGGCGATGGTGTGAACGATGCCCCCGCGCTCAAGAAGGCCGATATCGGCATCGCCATGGGCCTTCGCGGAACCGAGGTGGCCAAGGAAGCGGCGCATATGATCCTGCGCGACGACGCGTTCTCAACCGTTATCGCAGCCATGCGACAGGGCCGCGTGATCTTCCAGAACATCCGCCAGTTCGTCATCTACCTGATGTCGTGCAACGTCAGCGAGGTGCTTGTGGTCGGGCTGGCCGTGGGCGGCGGGCTGCCGGTGCCGTTGCTGCCTTTGCAGATCCTTTATCTCAACCTGGTGACGGACATCTTTCCGGCCTTCGCGCTCGGACTTGGCGCAGGCAACGAACAGGTCATGTCGCAGCCACCGCGCGACCCGAAGGAGCCGATCATCGCCCGCCCCCACTGGTGGCAGATTGCCGTTCTGGGCGGCTCCATCACGCTGGCGACGCTGCTTGCCTTTGGCCTTGCGCTCTTTGCTCTCGAGCTCGCGCCGGCACCCTCGGTCACAGTAGCTTTCGTTACCCTCGCGCTGGCTCAGATCTGGAACGTCTTCAATGTGCGCGACCCCAGCACCAACGCGCTGAACAATGCGGTGACACGCAACCCCTATGTCTGGGGCGCGATCGCCCTTTGCCTTGGCCTTGTCGCACTGGCGCTTTGGCAGCCGCTTCTTGCGGATATCCTCCGGCTTGATCCGCCGGGCAAGGCGGGCTTGGGCCTCGCGGTCGCGATGAGCCTGGTTCCGCTTGTGATCGGTCAGATCTGGATCCGCTGGATGCCCGGAGCACGCCATCGGACGGGACGCGGGGGGCAATGACCCGGGGCGGCGCCACGGAGGAGCCGCCAGCCCGCGGGCCAGACGTCATGACCAGATCCAGGGCACGAGGATCAGCAGCAAGACGACGCAGAGCAGCGTCAGCGGTACTCCCGCCCGGATGTAATCGCGAAAACGATAGCGCCCCGCATCGTAGACCAGCAGGCAGGCCGGTTCGAGCGGTGAGATGAACGAAAGCGACGCTGACAACGTGACGAGAATGGCAAGCATCCTCGGGTCGAGGTCAAGCCCCTCGGCCGCCGCAACAGCGACAGGGATCACCGTGAGCGCGGCCGCCGCATTCGACATCGGCTGCGTGAGCAGGATGGTAATGAGACTGAATCCCGCCATGGCTGCGGTCGGACCCAAAGGGGCGCCGACCGCCACGATGTAGTCCGCGAGAAAATCTGCGGCGCCGCTTCGTTCCATGGCCGCTCCAAAGCTCGACATGCCCGCAATCAGCACCAGCAGGCGCCACTCGATGAACCGATAAGCCTGACTCATGCTGATGACGCCGGCAAGCACGACAACCAGCACCGCCGAAAGGAAGGCAATCGAGAGCGGGACCAGCCCCAATGCGCCAAGCGTGACCGCCGCGACCATGGCAACCAGCGTCGTGATCCCGTCGCGTCGGGTCAGGGCAACCTTGTCCACCTCGCTCAGGGCGCGCAGATCAGGGTCGCCGTGCAGCGCGGCCAGATCGTCCTCGCTCGCCTGCAACAAGAACAGATCCCCCGCCCGCAGGCGAAGGTTCTCGATCCGCACCGGCACCGTTCTATCGCGCTGATAAACTGCCAGGACAATGCTGCGGTACCGATCAAAGAAACCGATCTGTTTCAGCGTCCGCCCCACCAACCCTGATTGCGGGGTCACCACAGCCTCGAACGTGACCGGCGCCACCGCCTCGCCATGACGGTCCGAGAAGTGGATATCGGGCTCAAGTGCGAAATCCTTCGATTTCCAGAGCTTCAGGAACCCGTCTTTCGACGCGCGCACGATCAGTTCGTCCCCTTCCCGCAGCTTTCTGGAGGGATGAGGTCCGAGGCGCTCGGAGCCTCGCACGATCGCCAGCAGATCTGCATCGAGCGCCTCAAGATCGACATCATGCAGGGGCTTGCCGATAGCCGCAGATCCTTCGGGCAGACAAAGCGTGGTAAAGAAGTGCCGCGTGTCCTGCGCGGATCGCGTCTCGACCGCGCGATGCTCGGGGAACAGGTAGCTCCCGGGTCCCACGACCCAAAGCAGACCGGCAAGTGCGATCACCCCGCCAACGCCGGCGAACTCAAAGATCGAGAACGGCTCCAGCCCGAGGCGGGCGATCAGGCCACTGCTGGCAAGGTTCGCGGAGGTCCCGATCAGCGTGCACGCCCCGCCTAGCATCGAAGCATAGGCCAGCGGCATCAGAACACGGCTCGGGCTCACCTTTGCCTGACGCGCGGTCTCGACGGCCGCCGGCATCAGGATCGCCGTGGTGTTGGTATTGCTCAGAAAGGCGGAGCTACCCGCACAGACGCCAAGGATCGTCAGGATCGAGAGGCGCTGGTTCTGCCCGGCGACACGATGTGCGAGTTTCCCCAACCCATCCATCACCCCTGCCTTCACCACCGCGCCCGCCAGAACCATGATTGCGGCCAATACGATGATGACCTCGTCGCCAAACCCTCCGAACGCCTCGGCGGGCGTCAAGATCCCGGTGCCCACCAATGCGACGATCAACAGCAGCGCGACAATATCGACCGAGAGCCACTCGGTAACGAACAAGACCATCGCCACTGCCAGCAGCCCAAGAACGATTGCAATCTCTGGGGTCATGATCCGATCCTCAGCCCTGCACCGCTCTGATGCAGTGTTGCGCGACGTCGTTCAGGGTGGCGGGCTGGTGACGCCCCGATTTGGTCAGCATGATCGGGTCCTTGTTGCCGTGCACGCCCCGTGTGGCCGTTCCTCGTTGTCCTATCTATGCCAAGCCTCCAGCTTTTCGGCTACATCCGCAAGCATCATGAACCCGTGCGGGTTCAGGCGTTCCACCCAAAGCCGAGCATTGAACGCCTTCACGATCCCATGCGGACACTTCGCGAAAGGCGGTGTCCGCCGCCCGCATACGTTGATCGCGGGCGAGCACCGCCCCTAGCCCATTTCCACCAATCGTTTCAGCAGGTCTGAACGTTTCAGCATGCCGACGAACTGCTCCCCGTCGAGCACAGGAAACAGGTGGAACGAATGGGTGAGGAACGCCTCGGCTGCGTCGGTGATATCGGTTGAGACCGGGAGGGTCATGAGGTTGGTGGTCATGAAATCCGCCACCGTGCCCTTCCACTCCTGATAGTAGCTCGCGTTCAGTGTTGGACGAAAGCAGTCCTTCTGGCTCAAGAGGCCCTTCAACGCGCCGCTGTCGTCGATCACCGCGACCGCTGCGGCATTCTCTTGCACCAGTATCGCGACCGCGCGCCGGATCGGCATATCGGGATGCAGGACGGGCATGTCCCGAACCACAAGCATGTGCAGGGTTTCGTGCAGGCTCATGTCCGATCCTCCTCTGCGCGGCGATGCGGGCAGCCTTCGCAGGCGACATCCTTGAGACATGCCATCCCACCGCACGATCCCTTGATCGGCCCGCGCCCGAAGACCATCCCGAGCGCAAGCCCCCCGACGGCCAGAAGAACGATGCCAAGCGCCAACAGTAGTGCCACGGTCATTCCCTCACATCATGTGGCGGTCGAAGCCGCCGATCGTTTCGGCCCGGAGCGCCTCGCCCGTCTCGATCAGGAAAAGCGCTGCGATACCGTTCCGGCGAGCGATCTCCGGTCCGTTCACGCTCGCCGCAACCAGCGCGGTTGCCCATCCGTCCGCAGCCATGGCCGAAGGATCGAGCACCGAAACCGAGGCAGTGGCGCCTTCGACTGGCCGCGCGGTCCGTGGGTCGATGATATGGCCGTAGCGATGGCCCGCCAAACCGTAGCTTTGCGCCCGCAAGCCCGAAGTCGCCACCGAAAGCCCGGACGGCAGGCGCAGCCCCGCGAAGGCGCCCTCTACGGTCGGGCGTGGGTCCTCGATGGCAACCCGCCAGTCGCGCCCTTCCGGGTGGGCGCCCGCGCTTTTCAATTCACCGCCGAGGTCGATCAGGAAATCCGGATGGCCCGCCTCCAGAAGATGCGCCGCCATCAGGTCCAGCGCGTAGCCCTTGGCAATACCGCACAGATCCATGGTAAGTCCCGGATCGCGCTTGACCAGAACATCCTCCTCGGCGCTCAGCCCTTCCCATTTCCCGGTGCCCGAGCCCGAGATCCGACCGAAACCCCACCGCGCCACGAGCGGCCCGACCGTCGGATCGAAAGCGCCCGCACTGCTTCGCGCGATATCGAGAGCAGCCCGGGCCACACGCGCCACCCCGGGCGAAACGGCAGCTTCGCCGTGACCGGTATTGAAGCGCGAAATCTCGCTATCCGAGCGCCAGGGCGACATCTGGCGATCAACCTGGACAAGCAGTTGCTCAAGCCCTGCGCGAAGACCATCCCCAAAGGAGCCGCTCGGCAGGGTGACGCGCCAGTGACTGGCAAAGGCACGGCCCTCCAGCGTTTCGACGGGTCTCGCTCCGTTCAGAAGCGCCGGGCCCTGAGCCCGGGCAGTGCCGGTGCAAAGCGCGGCCCCGGCGAGTGCGATCAACTGGCGTCGGGTCGGGCGGATCAGCATGGCTTAACCTCCAAAATCGTCGTTGTGGATCGACTGCGGCTCGACGCCCAGTTTGGCGAGCGTATTCAGAACTGCCGAAATCATCACCGGCGGGCCACAAAGGTAGTATTCGCACTCTTCGGGCGCAGCATGGCGCGACAGGGCCGCCCGGACGGTATCGTGGATAAAGCCGGTCGCCCCCGTCCAGCGATCGCCGGGTGCGGGATCCGAGAGCGCCGGCGTCCATTCGAAACTCGGATGGCTCGCGGCTATGGTCTCGAACTCGTCCACGTAAAACAGATCCGCAGCAGAGCGCGCACCGTAGAAATACCGCATGGGCCGGTTGTGACCCAAGGCGATCTGCTCATGGATCATCGCCCGCAGCGGAGCCATCCCGACGCCACCTCCGATGAAGATCATCTCGCGATCAGAGGGTTCGACATGGAAATCGCCGAAGGGGCCAGAAGCCTCTACCAGATCGCCGGGCTTTCGTGAGAACAGCCAGGAGGAAACGATCCCTGGCGGTATGTCTTGCTCTTGCCCTGCGGGCGGAACGGCAAGCCGGATGTTGAAAACCGCATGACCGGCATCCTCGGGCCGGTTGGCGATGGAATAGGCGCGCGCCACCTTCTCGTTCGAAACCGAGCGCATCTGGGGCCAATCCGCGCGCCGCCAGATCTCGCGAAAGTCAGCCTCCAGGCTGATCTCGCTGAAGTCCAGATCGTAGGGCGGCGCAGTGAGTTGCAGAAACCCACCGGCTCTGAACGCAAAGGGCTGCCCTGCGGGCAGCTTCAGGACCAGTTCGCGGATCAGCGGCGCCAACTGCCGGTTCGAGACCACCGTGCACATGAAACCACTCGCCCCGAGAAACTCGTCCGGCACGCTCACCGAACACGGGCCGCGCAGCGCTGTCTGACAGGCCAGCCGCACATGCGCCTTGCGCTCCGCCGCCGAGAGGATGCCCTTCTCGGTGGTTTGTGGGGAGCCGGCACCCTCGCCCTCGACAACTACTCGACAAAGCCCGCAGGTGCCCGATCCTCCGCACGCCGCCGGAATGCCGATCCCCGCGCCGTGCAAGACCCCCAATAGGCGATCGCCGCGCGCCGCCACGATCCGCTCGGTTCCGTTCACCGTGACCGTCATCGCCTCGGCGGGGATCAACCGACGCCGGGTGGCCTGCAAAGCGAAAGCCAGCATCACGACCAGCACGACGACGATAAACGTTCCCAGAACGATCTCGGTCATGACGCCACCATCTGGGCGAAAGCCGCGAAGCCAAGCGACATCATACCCGCCAGAATGAAGGTGATGCCCAACCCGCGCAGGCCCTGCGGCAGATCGGCATAGCTCAGCCGAGCGCGGATCGCGCTCAGCATGACGACCGCGACGGCGAAGCCAAAGCCTGCGCCGACCCCAAAAACGGCGGATTCAGCGAGATCATAATTGCGCTCGACCATGAACAGGCTCCCGCCGAGGATCGCGCATTGCACGGTCAGCAGCGGAAGGAATACGCCGAAAGAGGCGTAGATCGCAGGAAAGAACCGGTCGAGCACCATTTCCAGCATCTGAACGGTCGCCGCGATCACCCCGATGAACGCGATCAGCCTTAAATAGGACAGATCGGTCTGCGGCAGGCCCGCCCAGGCCCAGGCGCCAGGCGCAAGAACCGCCGTGTAGATCAGGTGATTGAGCGGCACCGTCACCCCCATCACCGCGACCATGGCGATGCCCAACCCCAAGGCCGAGCCAGTCTTACGCGAAAGCGCGATGAAGGTGCACAGCCCAAGGAAGAGGGTCAGCGGCATGTTCTCGACAAAGGCCGCGCGCAGAAAAAGGGCCCACAACTCGCTCATTGGGACGCCTCCGGGTCATCTGGCGACAGATACTCCAGCGCCTCGGCCTGATCAGGAAATACGCTTCGGATCGCCCAGACCAGCCCACCAAGAAGAAAGAAGGCGGACGGGGCCAGAAGCATCAGGTTCAGCGGCGTAAACCAACCGCCCTGATCGACAGTCGGCAACACCTGCCATCCGAGCAGCGAGCCCGCCCCGAACAGTTCTCGGATGGACCCGATCACTGTCAGCGCGAGCGAATAGCCCAATCCGTTGCCCAAGGCATCGACCATGGATCGCAGCGGCGGGTTGTGGCGCGAAAAGGATTCCGTCCGCCCGAGCACGAGGCAATTGGTGGTAATGAGGCTGACGAAGACCGAAAGCCTCTGGCTGATCTCGAACAGATAGGCCTGCAAGATCTGATCAATCACGATCACCAGCGAGGCCACGATGACGATTTGAACGATGAGGCGGATCGAGTCGGGGATATGCCGCCGTATCACGCTGATCAGCCCCGCCGACATCACCAGAACGACCGTCAACGCCCCCGACATTGTCAGAGCGGTCTCCATCGAGGTCGTCACGGCCAGCGCCGAGCAGATACCGAGGATCTGAAGGGTCACCGGGTTCTGGCGCAGAAGCGGTGAGAATAAGATGCTGCGCAGGCTCGCGGGTGCAGACATGGCTCAGAACTCTCCGCGCTGAATGGCGTCAATCAGGCGGCCATAACCGTCTGGCCCAAGCCAGAAACGCATGATGTGCGTAATCGCATTCGAGGTGCGCGTGGCGCCGGTGATCCCGTCGACCTCATGGGCGCTGCCCGCACTCCCTTTCGCGACTGCAAAGCGCACCACGCCGCTGGCATCCGAGACCTGCTTGCCGGGGAACTGGCCAAGCCAAGCGGGTTCTTCGATGCGGCCGCCAAGGCCGGGGGTCTCGGATTGTCCTGTGATCGCGAGACCGGCGATCGTGTTCATATCGGCCCGCAATGCGACGATAGCGTTGATCGGAGCGTTGTAGCCCGCCCCGCTGACCGGCAGCAGTACGAGAGACAGATCACCCGAGGCGTCGCGCAGGAAATAGACCTGCGCGTAATTCGGACGCCGCCCGAGCCCGGCAAGATCCTGCGCCGCACTCAGTTCGGTCCAGTGCGCCGGATCTTCGAGCGCCGCAGCAAGCGTCGCCGGCGTCACATCCGCAGCCGCGCCGCGATTCAGATCGACTACCACGGTCGAGAGCGCTCCGCCGTCCTGCAAGAGCAGATCGGACATGCCCGGGACGCCCGAAATCAGCGCCTCAAGCCGCGCCGCCTGCTCGGCCGCCCGGTTTGCTGCCTGGATCGGGCGTAGGATCACTGTGGCACCGGTGACCATGAGCGTGCAGACAAGCGCAACCAGAAAGGCCATTGCCAGCGTCTTGGCCCGGCTCTCGTTGGGCAGGGCCAGAAGTCGGCGCCACGCTGTGATCGGGTTCAGATCAACCATGTCGTTTTCTCCTGCGCGCGGCCCATAGCGCGATTGCGGTCTCATCGAGAAGCGGGGCAGCAAGCGAGGCCAGAAGTGCCGCAGCGACAGCGATCTGCATCGGCGCCGCCCCATGCCAGCCAGTGGCGAACAGAACGATCAGCCCCGCATAAAGCGCACCGTTCAGCCACCCGCCGACCCGGGTAGAGGCGCTCGCGACCGGATCAGACACCAGTAGCGCCAGCACAATCGCGGCCGCGGGCAAGGCGGCAGCCACCGGCGCACCCGCAATAAACGCCAGCGCCATGACCGACAGCGCGCCCAGGATCAGGCGCGGGGAGATGACCCCGAAGATCACCCCCATCGCCAACGCCGGCAGTGCGGCCCAGGAGACGGGCAGCACGAAATCGGGCCAGTGCGCGGCGGGAAAACCAAACCCCAGAAACGCCAGGGTCACGGTTGCGGGGTTCAAGACGTTGCGCCCCCACCCTCCGAAAACCAGCTCGGCCATGACCGAACCAAAACTGATCCCGAGGACAAGCTGAAACAGGCTCAGATCATACGGCGCAAGCATTGCGACCGCGATGCCCGTCAACGCCCCCGCGAAGGAGGGCTGCTGCGCACGGGCAAGCATGAAGATGATATGCCACCCCCCCGAGACGAACAGCGTAAAGACCAGTCGCCAGAACGCCCCCGCGCCGCCAAACCAGAGCCAGGCCAGCGTCATCGGCATCATTGCCATCAAGAGCATGAGCGCCACCATCTCGCGGTCCCAAAGACCCCGCCTCATGCTGTGCCCTCCTCTTGCGCGATACGGTCGAGCAGCGAACGAAGCTGGTTGGCGAGCCGAGGCCGCGCACCGGTCACATAATCGGCCAGCGCCAGATCCTCTTCGACGAGCGACAGGCCGCCAAGTTGCATGAAGGCCTCGGCATCGCCTGCGGCCAGCGCGCGCACCAGCGCGGCGGCAGGCAGAGCGGCACCGCCCATTGACGATTCGAGCGCTGCTGTTGGAATGATTGGCGCGTTATGGGCTGCGCGCGCCAGCGCCGCGCCGAACCAGTGCCGCCTCTGGGGCGTCGCCCCGCGCTTCAGCACCGTCACCAGACGATCCCGCGGACCGAGCCAATGCGCCGGACGCCCGTCAAGAACAGAACCGCTCAGCACATCATGGGGCCCGGCTTGAAGATAGGGCTGCGCCAGGCCGCGCAGATCCGCCCCCGGCTGGCATCGCACAAGCTTGGCCCCGCGCAACGCGTCTCCCGTCAAGGCAACCAACCGCGTGGAGTGGAGATAGCCACTTGCCAGCAAGTGCCCCAGATCGGCCACGTCTTCGGCCGCGACGTCCCACACCGGCGCCCCAATCCGCGCAGGGAAATGGCGATGAAGCTGAAAGCCCGCCAGCCCTTGGGGGTGGCGCGTACCCGCTTGCAGTCGCGTGACATTGGCAGGGATCGCGCCTTGATGGCGAAATGTATGCGCTTCGCAGAAATAGATCGGTGCGTCGGCAAGGCGTCCAAGTGCTTCAAGCCCTCGCTCCAGATCCTCTTCGCGGCCCGCGACGGCCAGATCTGGCCTCACCGCGCCCGGTCTGCTGTCTGCGGCCATGACGAATATTGCGGCCGGGCTTTCGTTGGGGCCCGGAGCGCGACCGAAGGGTCGGCTGCGAAAGGCCCGCCACAGGCCGCTCTCGTGCAAGAGCACACGCAGGGCGTCCGCCTCCCCCCCAAGCGCATCGGCCGTGTCGAACCGATACCTGTCTCCATCCGGATCGTGAAACAGAACGAGCTGCGTGAGCCGCCGTCCTGGCGCCAGGTCAATCCGGGCAACTCGTCCAGCCATCGGGGCTACGATCGCGGCGCCGGGCGCTTGCCGCAACCGCATAAGCGGCTGCCCCTGAGCGACAAGCGCATTCTCCTCCACGAGCAGAGTGACACGCAGATCTTCGCCATGCTCCGGCACCAGCGCAGCCTCGTCGGTGAGACAAACGGACGGATCGGCCTGTGCCTCGGACAGACCGGGCTGCGGCAAGATCAGCCCTGCAGAAAAGTGAGATCCGAACATCTCCACTCCGTCTTCAACGTCGCGCGCCAAGTCCGCTCGGGTCCGATCATTGCAGGAATCGTCCAGCCGGGATAGCATGGAAACGCGATTGCAGGCCCCCACATCGACAGAAGGTAACCTGGCATGGCTCTGGAACTTAAAGATTTTTTTAAGATATTCCTTTTTTCTGCGTTCGTCTCGGCCCTGCCTGCCCCTTCCTGGGCGCAAGATGCAAACACCATCTCTTCGTCAGAGATCGACGCGATCGCGGAGGAACTCGAGCTCTTCGTGATGCCCAAATCCGGGCCGTTCCAACCCGATCAGATCAAGATCGAAAATCAGGTGGCGATTGGAAACTGGGCCCGGTCCGGTCATTCGGACGCATCGGCGGAAGCTTTCGCCCATTGGAACGACACCGGGAAAATCCCACCCGCATGTTCGGTCTGCCATTCGGGAACCGGCTTTCGCGCCTTCCACGGTCTGGATGGCGCGTCGCCGGGCGTGCCTGCGGATCCGGTTGCGACGGGAAGTGTCGTCGATTGCGCGACTTGCCACAATCCTGGCCTGGCACAGGTCCGCGAGATCCGCTTCCCGAGCGGGATCATGCACCCTGTCGCATCGACTGCGGAAACCTCCTGCATGACCTGCCATCAGGGGCGCGCGTCGGGCGCGCGGATCAGCGACGCAGTCGCCTCGCGCGAGGCGGATCAGCCCAGCGCAGAACTGAGCTTCATCAACCCGCATTATGCCGTCGCCGCCGCGACATGGCTCGGCGGTTATGCGGGTGGCGGCTATCACTACCCCGACCGCAGCTACTCGGGTCGCTTCTTTCACGCCCGCCCCGTCGCGACCTGCGTCTCCTGCCACGAACCGCATAACCTCAAGGTCGCGGAACAGACTTGCCTGACGTGCCATGAGGACGGGACGCCGGAGAACATCCGGCTTTCGCGCCAAAGCTTCGACGGTAGCGGCGATCTGACCAAGGGTATCAAGGCGGACATCCAGGCGAATGCCGCCCGCCTGCACACCCTGATCATCGACTATGCCGCCGCTGTGGCCGGAACGCCCATGGCCTATGACGGCCACAAGCACCCCTATTTCTTTGCGGACGCAAATGGCGATGGGCGCGCGGACGAGATGGATGGCAAGAGCATTGCCTACAATGCATGGACCCCGCGCCTGCTCCAGGCGGCCTACAACTGGAAGTTCGTCACCTCTGACGCAGGCGCCTTCGCGCACAATCCGCATTACGCGCTTGAGCTGCTCTACGATTCCACCGAAGACCTCGCCAAAGCGCTCGGCCATGATTTCGCCTCGTGGAACCTCGCGAGGTGAGGCGCACTCAGTTCGCATGGTCTCAGCACCCGCTTGGGGCCGCCCCGGTCTGAATGCTGTAAAGCTGTCCCCTACGCCGCTCTGGGACTAAGGCGCGCGGTCGACGCCGGGCGCACGATGCTGCTGTCCGGCTTAACCAAGCCCCTGAAGCGACAGTTTAGGCGCAGTCCTGTCTGGCCGCCTCTAGATCGCCGCTATTCTGGGGCCGCTGCGGCAGCTAACCGGCTCCAACCGTTCCGATCAATTGAATGCCCTGTCGTGGCGCGAGCGCAGGTTTCGCAGCGCGAACGCGATCAGAAACAGCCCGGTCAGGATCAGCACGATCGTCGGCGCCGGCGCCGCGTCAAGCCAGAAGGACGCATATGTCCCGGAGACGCCCGCGAATACGGCCACCGCCACAGAGACCAGCAGCATGGTGGAAAAACGCCGGGTCAGCAGGAAGGCGACGGCGCCAGGAGCGATCAGGTAGGCAACTGACAAGATGATGCCCACCGACGAGAGCATCGACACGATCGTCGCGGAAAGGATCGCCAGCAAGCCGTAATGCATCAAGCCGACGGGCAGTCCGATCATCCGGGCCTGAACCGGATCAAAGCTATGGGCCAGAAAATCACGCCACTTGATCCCCAGGATCAGGGCAACCCCGCCAGAGATCAGCCCGGCGGTCCAAAGCTCACCCGCGTCCACTCCGAGCATGTTGCCGAACAGTATGTGGTCAAGGTGGATCGAAGCCTCAATCTGCGTGTAGAGAACGATACCCGCGCCGAACATTCCCGAAAAGACGATCCCCATGACGGTATCTTGCTTGATCCGCGAATGATCCGTGATGAAGCCCGTGAAAAGCGCACAAAGAAGCCCCGCAAGAAACGCGCCAATTATCAAGGGTATCCCCGCGATATAGGCCAGCACGACACCGGGTAGAACTGCGTGGCTCGTGGCATCGCCCATCAGCGACCAGCCCTTCAGGACGAGGAAGGCACTCAGCATCGCCGCCGCGGGTGCGATCAGCACCACGATCAGCAGCGCGTTTTGCATGAAGGGAAACTGGAATGGCAGGAGCAGGTCACTCATTGCGCTATGCCCCTCACGGCGGCTTTCGCCCGCGCCCGCGCAGCCAGCAACCCGTGTTTGGGCGCAAAGACCAGCACGGCTGCAAAGAGCGCGGTCTGCAAGCAGACGATCACGCCGCCCGTTGCCCCGTCGAGAAAATAGCTGACATAGGCCCCGAGAGCCGAGGTGATTGATCCGATCGCCACCGACAGCATCAACAACCGCGGGAAGCGGTCAGTCAGCAGGTAGGCGGTGGCTCCGGGGGTAACGACCAGCGCGATCACCAAGAACGCGCCAACGGTCTGCATCGCCGCAACCGTGGATGCCGAGAGCAATGTGAAGAACACCAACCTCAGCGCAGTGACGTTCAGGCCGATCGAGCGGGCATGGGCCTCGTCGAAGAACACCGCCAGAAGATCGCGCCATTTTGCAAGCAGCACGACCAATGACACGCCGCCGATGATCGCTAGCTGCAACGTGTCGCCGGGCGTGATCGCAAGGATATTCCCCATGATGATCGTCTGGATCGACACCGCCATCGGGTTCAGTGACACCATGAAGAGCCCGAGGCCGAAAAACGCGCTGAAGATCAGACCGATCACCACATCCTCTTTCAGGCCGGACCTTTGGCGCAGGAAGAGCATCGACAACGCTGCAAGCCCCCCGGACAGGAAGGCGCCGAGCGCAAAGGGCAGTCCCAGCATGTAGGCCCCGGCCACGCCGGGCACCACGGAATGCGACAGCGCATCACCGATCAATGACCAGCCCTTTAGCATCAGATACGCCGACAGAAAGGCGCAGACCGCCCCAACCAGCGCCGAGACCCAGATCGCGTTAGTCATGTAAGCGTACTGGAATGGCTCCAGCCAAGTCATGAACTGCGCTCCTTCACGGTTCGGGCGCGATCGTCGTAGATCACCAACGGTCGCTCATCGTCAGTGAAGATGTCGAGCTTACGCGGGTCCTCATCCGCGTGCAGCCGCTGCCCCTCCAGCAGGAAGTGCCGCAGCACGCCCCCGAAGGCTTCCTTCAGGTTCTCAGGGGTGAAGACATCCACCGTGCGCCCGTGCGCCAGCACCGTTCCGCGCACCAAGACAACGTGGTCGCAGAACTCGGGGACGGATCCGAGGTTGTGCGTGGCGACCAGCATGACCCGCCCCTCTTCGCGCAGGTCACGCAGCAGGGCGATGATCTGCTCTTCGGTCTTCACATCTACACCAGTGAACGGCTCGTCCAGCAGGATGACCTGCGCATCCTGGGCAAGCGCCCGCGCGAGGAAGACGCGCTTTTTCTGCCCTCCCGACAGCTCACCGATCTGACGGCGGCGCAACTCGCTGATGTTAACCCGTGCGAGTGCCGAGGCGACCGCCTCGTGATCGACAGCGCGCGGGCGGCGCAGAAAGCCCATATGACCGTACCGCCCCATCATCACCACGTCCTCGACCAGCACGGGGAAGGTCCAGTCGACCTCCTCGGCCTGCGGGACATAGGCGACCGCCTGACGCTTCATCATCGCGCGAACCGGCTCGCCAAGGATTTCGATCGTGCCCGCCGACACCGGGACAAACCCCATGAGGGCCTTGAAGAGCGTCGACTTGCCGGCGCCATTCACACCAACCAACGCCGCGATCGTTCCGCGCGGAATGGCGAAGCTGGCGTCGCGCAGCGCGATATGGCCATTGCGGTAGATAACCGTCACGCCATCGGCGCGGATGCCGTCGCCCGTCATTCCTTCAATCCTCTTACGATCGTTTCGGATGTGACCCGCAGAAGGTCCAGATAGGTCGGCACCGGACCATCGGGTTCAGAAATGCTGTCGACGTAGAGCACGCCGCCATATTCCGCCCCAGTCTCTCGCGCCACTTGCCGCGCCGGTTTGTCCGAAACCGTGCTTTCCGAGAACACCACGGGGATCTCGTGCGCGCGCACCGTGTCGATCACCGCCCTCACCTGCTGCGGCGTCCCCTGCGCATCGGCATTGATCGGCCAGAGGTACGCTTCCTGCAGGCCGAAATCGCGGGCCAGGTAGGAGAACGCCCCTTCGGATGTCACAAGCCAACGACGGTTGGGCGGCAGCGCCCGCGCCGCCTCGCGCAGCGGTCCGATGACCTCCGCGATCTGCAACTTGTAAGATTCGGCGTTCGCGGCATAGGTCTCGGCATTGGCCGGGTCCGTCTCGCTGAGTGCATCACGGATATTGTCGATATAGACCTCGGCGGAATCGAGGGCCATCCAGGCATGCGGATTGGGCTTGTCCGCATAATCCCCACCAGAGATCGCTATCGGCACCACACCATCGGAGACTGTCGCGGCGGGAACGTCGCGCAGGTTAGAGAAGAACTGCTCGAACCAGCGTTCAAGGTTCAGCCCGTTCCACAAGATCAGGTCTGCGTCCTGCGCCTTGAGCAGGTCGCGCGGAGTGGGTGAATAGTCGTGAATCTCGGCGCCAGGCCTGGTGATCGAGACGACCTCGGCCGCATCGCCAGCCACATTCTGCGCCATATCCGCAATGACCGTGAAGGTCGTGACCACCTTGAGTTTGTCCTGCGCGCTCGCAGGTCCGGCAAGTGCCGTCAGTGACAGGCTCGCAATCAATCCAAGTACCGCACCTTTGCCGATCATTGCCGTCTCCTACTCCGGTTCGCCCCAAATGCATTTAGGAATGATTTGCAACTGTCAAGAGGAATGCAAATCATTTGCATCTGGCACTTGCATGCCTCCCACAAAATGCGCGAAAAAAAACCATGAACGAGATCGCCCGCCGAACCGAGAAACTCACCAACGCTCTGCGGAAAGCGGGGGTACGCATTACGCGCCAGAGGGCCGCGCTGCTGTCCGTTCTGGCGCAGGCTGAAGACCATCCCGAAGCGGTCGAGCTACAGCGCCGCGCAGAAGAGGTCGTGCCCGGCATTTCCCTTTCGACTGTCTACAGGACACTGACCGAACTGGAATCGCAGGGCGTCATACTGCGCCACCAGTTCGCAGGTGCGCCAGCGCGGTTCGAGCACAGCGAGACAACCCACCACGATCATATGATCGACGTGGACACCGGCGAAGTGGTGGAATTTTCCAACGACAGAATTGAACGCCTTCAGGCCGAGATCGCAGAAGCGATGGGTTACGAGATCGTGCACCATCGGCTTGAACTCTATGTGCGCAGGAAAGGCGCGGCACTTACCGCAGAGTGACGCGCCGCGTTGGGAATTAAGGCCAATCTTCTGTGCAGGTGGTGTCAGACCAATTCGAACCAGTATCCGAATGGACAGTTAGCCTGCCCCTTATGCCGCGCCAAGCTGGCGCCACTCGGCGAGAGCGGCGTCGCGGTTCAGCTTGAAATTATCCCTGGAGTAGAAGCTTCGTTCCGAGTTGAAATGGTTGAAGACTGAGGCGTGGACGGCGGCGAACTGAATAGCCCCGCGTTTTCTAGACGCCTTCGGGTCTCAGTTTCCGCTGCCGTTCGAACTCGACGGGCGACAGCAT
>NZ_JAHVAI010000026.1 GCF_019264375.1 Sedimentimonas flavescens
TTGGAAATCGTCATCGTCCTGGCTCCTCTCAAGAAGCATGGACCCGTTCACCCATACACAGAAGACCTGACACTCTCTAGCCTCGCGCCGACCACCTATCTGGCGAGAAACTGTTCACAGAGAAAGCCAACCCATGCAGTTCAACGTGCGGATTACTTTGCCCGAGGCACCCGAGGTCAACCTTGCCGAGAAGATTGCAATCGAAGGGTTCTTTGCCAACGTTCGAACCCCGATCCATCCTGAAACTGAAATGGACGCACTCAAAAATGATCTAACCGAACATCTCGTGTCAGAAGGGATTATATCTGCAGAGAGGCGCGCTGACCTTCAGTTTGAATTTGGATAAGGCCCGCGCCCCCTCTCGTAAAAATGGCGGGGATCTGACTAGCCCCGCTCCGGATCACTCAACGCTCACCTTTACTGCAATATGCTGAGGTGCCACGCACGCATCCGCCCGCGCAGTAAACTGTGCCAATGTTGTTTATCTCTGCTCCTCCGCCGGGTAGGGAGGAGCAGTAAACCGCGCCAATGTTGTTACGAACGCACTGACCGGGTCCACATTCTACTGTTCCGATGTTGTTCTGCACCGCCCCACCAAATGGTGGCGCGCAATACACCGTACCGATGTTGTTCGCCGCACACGCGCCAAGACTTCTGTAGTATGTTTCATTGGACAGCGCAGCGCTAGAAAAGCTGAGGATGAGCGTTGTTAGGGCGACGAATAACTTCATTTGATGTTCTGTGATTTGAGAGTTCATGCAAGATCTCTGCGATGTCTCGTGTGAATGCAACTTCGATTCTGTTAGCCTAAGCACGTGGCTTGCCCACCACCCGCGAAACCATCCTCCCTACGCTGCCGTCGGCACACGCGGTCGGAGGCCGAGTGGGGTCCCAACAGCGCCATTCTTCCTGCTGGTGCCAGCCTCCCGGCGGCCGCCCTCGGCCACACTTCAAATTACTCCACCGGTAGTCCAAGCCGGCGTCTGAGCTTTTCGCGAGACGCGGATACCACTTCATCGGCCAATGCAATCTGGGTTTCGGACAATTTTGACCTTTCGAGGAGCAAGCGTTCTGTGTCGCCCCAGGGGATCTCCCTTCTCAGCGCACCGCACTGCGCTGCGACCCGACCATCCGCTAGCTTTGCGACCGCATCGAATGCCTTTTCCAGCGCCGGTTGTTCAACTCCGGCGGCTTCGCAAAGCCAAAACAGCATCGGAGCACAGTTAATGCGGTTATAGACTGAGCGGGCCTCGGTCGGGCTTGTTCTGGATCGATTATAGGCTCCCGGGGAATGATAATCCCCGAGCCAGCCAAGCCAGTGTTCTCTTTGGGACCCGTACCACGGGTTGCCAAATCCAACGCCGATTTCGAGCAATCTTTCGAGTTCACGGTGCTTCGGGGTATCCGGATCCAATGTCCAAATCACCCTGGCGAGATCTGAAACCTGCATGCAGCCTCTCTCCCTTTGGGTATTCACGAAAACAAATTCATGCGCTTGAAATTGCATATGGAAAGGTATCGAACTGAGGGCGCCAGAATGTCTGAAACGCCGGATAATGCAGGCTCTGCTTCACCTGACTATCCGGAAACGAGATCGGCTTGGGCAAGCTGATACAGAGCCGAATCGGCGGAACAGCAGATGTAGTACCAAAATCAGCTCAGCCCCTCGATCAGCACGTCCAGCGCTGTCGCTGTGACCATCCCCACTGAAATATCGCCGAAGGCCGTCGCAAATTGCTGCCGAGAAACCTTGCCAGATCGCAGCACCTGCGCTGCGGACATGGCCCCTGCCAGTAATGCCGATGTGGCGGCGCCCTCCGCCATTTCGGTGGCGAGGCCGTCTCCCGGCAAGTCCGAAACCACGCGGGCGACATCAGCGGAGATATCTGCGTTCGAAAGCCCTGAACTGTCGATCATCGGGATGGCTGCGGCAACCTCTTCAGTGGCGACAATCTCGATCTCGGGGTAGCGGGCAAGATGTTCGAATACGGCGTCTGGTGACGCAACGGCTTTCAGCTGAACGGCGCGGATCACCTCACCATCGACAATGAATTCAACATCGGCCCCGGGATGGTTGGTTGCCTCGAACACGCGGGCCGTGACTTCGTCAGCATCGATGTTCTCGGCCTGAACGAACAGAAGCTCGTGGTAGATCCCCTTTACGTTCGAAACGACACCACGGAGTTGCTCAGGCGCAAGACCGGAGATGTAATCCGCCAGTTCCTGTTCGCTGGCGTCGTTCAGCCGGGTAGCTGATCGCCGCAAGGCATCCAGGACGAGCTCTTCTTCCGGCTCCCAGGAGCGAGAGGCATCTTCCACAAGCCGCTGAAGAGTCACAGCGACAACAACGGCAGCGCTTCGGGTCAGGTCGCCGGGCCTGGGGCCATTGCGGCCAGTGCAATCCTGCCGAGTTCTGTCCTGCAGCGATCGAGTTTGCGTCTTTGCAGGTAGGCCAGAGTTCGCGTGAAGGGTTGGCATTCGGATTTTCCGTTCTCATTCAGGGAGGCGTCGTCCCAGTATTGGTTGATCTGGTTGGCCAGCGGTATGAGCGCCTGTTCGGCGACGAGACGCATTTCTGCTGAGGTCGGCAGCCGTCCCAATTCGCGCTGCTGTGCAACCGCATTGATGAGTGTGATCGAGGCGACGAGGATCGCTTTCTCATGGTCCTGCAGGTCGCCTTCGCTGCGAACCTGGCCAAGAAGCTTGTTGCGCCCCCACATGCCAGCGGCGACACCGACCCCGATACCTCCGGCGGCCAGCATCAGCCCACCTCCCGCGACACCCAAGCCGACTAACGAGCCGATCCAGTAGAGTTGCGCCGTCGTCGCTGCCGCACCGGACAGGGCTGCGATAGCCGTTCCGGTGGAAGCCGCACCGAATGTACTGACCAGCCCGGCGATTCCGCCAACAGCCATGGCACCCCCGAGCTTGCCAATCACGGCCTTCACAAAGATGCGTGTCCGCCGGTCAGACGTCTGTCGGATCGAGGAAACGATCTGCGTCAGCGTATCCTCCAGATGTTCCAGAGACGTGGATGCTGGCTTTCCATCCCAACCATATCGCTCAGCGTTTTCTTTCAGCCAAATCTCGATCTGGTCGCCATTCGGAAGATGTGCATTGGCCCATGCCTGTTGCTTCCGCCCCCATTCAATGGCCCGATCGGCGTGAGGCGCCGCCGCCTTGATGGCTGCCGCAACCTTGTCGGTCGCGTCTTGGAATTTGATCGGTTTGAGCTTCGGCACGTTTCCAAATTCCAATGACTTTTGATAGCAATACTCGGAACTATACATGCCGGACGCCGAATGCCCACCCCTCGCGAAACCATCCTCACCGCGCTGCAGGCGCAGGGCTCGGCACACGGCTCGCCAACACGATCCGCAGCCAGACGTTTCCGAAGTCTGGCGAGAGCCTCGACGCTGCTGCGCTGGTCTGGTCCCAAGCTCCGGTCATCGTCGGCGCGCATGACACCGGCCCGCTGATCCGCTCAAAAGACGGGTTCTGGCTGACCATCCCGTTGCCCGCCGCAGGCAAATCCCTGCGTGGCGGTCGGATCACCCCAGGCGAGTGGGAACGGCGTCGTGGGCTGCGCCTGCGCTTCGTCTATCGCCGCACCGGCCTCAGCCTGCTTGTGGCCGAGGGGCGGCTGAACACCCAGGGTCAGGCGGTGGTGTCGAGATCAAAGACTGGGCGCGGCAAGGTCACCGCGCCGATCTTCCTGCTGGTGCCGCAGGTGGAGCTGCCGAAACGGCTGGACCTGGCACAGGATGCGGGTCGGGCGCACGAGGCGTTGCCGGGGCTGATCGTCGCGAACTGGCTGGAGGATTTAGAGAATCGCTAGCCCTGTTAGCAATTAGGGGTTGTCAGGCAAAACCGGCGCAGCGCGCCCAGCCAACTTTTTCCAGTCCTGGTTGTCGATCAGGGTCGATCGATAGATCTTAATCTTCGAACAGCCATCGATCGCTTTTAAAGCTGCCTTTACAGAGTCCGAGAGTGCCGATGCCAACCAAGGGCTCAAGGTAATGCGCGTTACATGACTCAAGCTAATCGGCACGTCATGAAATGGCTTTGAAACGTCGCGGTCTACGTGGACCACACGGTACTCTGCCTCATCGCCGTAGGGCCACCTTTTTAGGAAGGGAAGGTGCTCGACATTTATGTCGGCCATCTTCTTCGCTTGCTTTAGAAGAGTGTAATTCATGGGGCCGTGTCGAATACTCACATCCTGGTTGAATTTCCCCACCAGTCCTTCCTTGTCGAATTCGATGCAAACGCCATCGGAGCCGTGCGAAAAGACCCGCCAATGGTGATATGTCTCATGGCTTTCAGCAAAGCATAGCGCCAGCACAGAAGCTGAATTCGTGCGTCGTTTGTATTCTGACATGAAGAACGCATCATTCCTGTCATCCCATGTTGAGGGGTCAAGGAGCGTGATCTTGCGTTTCTGGAGGAGATGAATGGCTGCGGCCAAGTTCGTGTAACGTCGAAATGTCGTGTTTGTCATTTTCGTGGACACCCCCTTGAAATCTCGAGCCGATAATAGTCATCAAGCCCAGCAAAGCGCCAAGGCAAAGTGGATCCCAAGTGACTCTGCTCTTGGATAGGAACAATGCCCACCCCTCGCGAAACCATCCTCACCGCGCTGCAGGCGCGGCTCTCGGCGCTGCCCGCCACCGTGCTGCGCGGCGAGGTGCTGCCCGAGCGCGCGCCGGCCGCGGGGCTCCTGATCCTCCGCGACGGCGATCCGGGAGAGCCGGAGGTCACGCTCTCGCCGCTCACCTATCACTACCAGCACCGGGCCGAGATCGAGGCGGTGGTTCAGGGCGCCGCCCGTGACGCCGCCTTCGACACGCTGACCGCCAGCATCGGCACTGCGCTCGCCACCGACCGGACGCTGGGCGGGCTCTGCGATTGGGTTGAGGCGGAAGCGCCGCGCCCGGTCGATCTACCGGTCGAGGGCGCGGCCAACCTAAAGGCCGCCGTGATCCCGGTGGTCCTGCACTACACGACGGCCGATCCGCTCGGCTGATCCAACCGACAACAGGAGTTTAGACATGGCACGAGCCCAGGGGGCGCGGGCGCAGATGGCGCTTGCGTTCGAGACCACCTATGGCAGTCCGCCCGCAGGCGGCTTTACCAAGATGCCCTTCGCCAGCACCACGCTCGGCGCGGAACAGCCGCTCTTGAACTCCGAGCTTCTCGGCTATGGCCGCGATCCGCTGGCGCCGATCAAGGACGCGGTGACGGCCGACGGCGATGTCGTCGTGCCGCTCGACGCGGCAGCCTTCGGCTTCTGGCTGAAGGCGGCCTTTGGCGCGCCGACGACCACCGGCACCGGCCCCTGGACCCATGCGTTCCAGTCGGGTGCATGGACTTTGCCGAGCCTCTCGATCGAGACCGGGATGCCGGAGGTGCCGCGCTACGCGATCTATTCGGGCTGCATGCTCGACCAGCTCAGCTGGCAGATGCAGCGCTCTGGGTTGCTCACCGCGACGGCGCGGCTGGTGGCGCAGGGCGAGACGGTGGGCACGGTGACGAGTGCCGGAACGCCCGCCGCACTGGAGCTGAAGCGCTTCGGGCATTTCAACGGATCGATCACGCGCAATGGCGTGGCGCTTGGCAACGTGGTCTCGGCCGAGATCACCTATGCCAACAATCTCGATCGGATCGAGACCATCCGCGCCGACGGACGGATCGACGGGGCGGATCCCTCGATCGCCGCGCTGACCGGCAAGATCGAGCTGCGCTTTGCCGACAGCATGCTGGTGAGCCAGGCACTCAACGGCGAGGCCTGCGAACTCGAATTCGGCTATGCGCTGCCCTCGGGCGAGAGCTTCACCTTCACCGTACACGCCGTCTACCTGCCGCGTCCGCGCATCGAGATCGCGGGCCCGCAGGGAATTCAGGCGAGCTTCGACTGGCAGGCGGCCCGGGACAATGTTCTCGGCCGGATGTGTACCGCCACCCTCGTGAATGATGTGGAGACCTATTGATGCTGACCCTCGATCTGACCAATGCGCCGCGCTGGCATGAGCTTGCCCCCGGCGTGCGGGTCCAGCTGCGCCCGCTGACAACGGCACTGATGGTGGCCACCCGCAGCGATCCGGCGCTGGAGGTCCTCCCTGCCACGGCCTCCGACGAGGAGCGCGCCGTCGTCTTTGCGAAGGCGCTGGCGCGCCGGGCCGTGCTCGCCTGGGAGGGGATTGGCGATGCGATGGGCAGCCCGATCGATCCCGGCCCTGAGGCGATAGACGCACTGCTCGATATCTGGCCAATTTTTGAGGCGTTCCAGCTGGCCCATGTCTCGAAGGGGCTGTTGCTGGAACAGGAAAAAAACGTCTCTGCGCTCTCGCCGAGTGGTGTTTCGGCGGGGGCGAGCGTTACTGCGACGCCTGCGACGGACCATGCCCCGACTGCCCCGCGCGGCTGAACCACCCGATGACGCATGAAGGCTGGCAGGTCTGGGATCTGGTCGGCCGGCTTGGCGGTCAGATCCGGGTCCTGCCCGGTGCGGTGATCGGCTGGGATTTTGGCGCCGCACTGGCACTCGGGGGTGCGCTCGGCGTGCCGGCTTTGGTCATGGCGGAACTCTTGCCAGCCCTCGAGGCGGTGATGGTCACCAAACTCAACGAACAGATGGAACGATCCGATGGCTGAGAAACGCGTCTCGGTGCGCCTCGTCGCCGTGGGCGGTCGGCAGGTGCAGGCCGAGCTGGAAGGCGTCGGCGAAGCGGGCGCCCGCGGCTTTGGCCATCTCTCGCGCGAGATGGACATGGCGAACGCCCGGCTTGCGGGCTTTGCGCGCCGCGTGGGCATCGCCGCGGGTGCAGCGGTTGCGGCCGCGACGGCCGCAGGCGTGGCGATGGTGCGCTCGGGGCTGCAAACCGTCGATGCGCAGGCGAAGCTGGCGCAATCGCTCGGCACCACCGTCGCCTCGATCCAGGTGCTGGAGCGCGCGGGCGAACTGGCCGGCGTGTCGATGTCCGGCATCGAGCAGGCGACGAAGGATCTGACGCGGCGGCTGAGCCAGGCGGCGGCCAGTGGCGGGCCCGCGGCCGATGCGCTGAACCGGCTCGGGCTTTCGGCCAATGTGCTCCTGGCGCTGCCGCTCGATCAGCGCGTGGGCGCGCTCAACGCCGCCATCGAGGCCTTCGTGCCGGCGGCCGAGCGCGCGGCCGTGGCGGGCCAGCTCTTCGGCGAGGAAGGCTCGATCGCCATGTCGCGGATCGACACGGCCACGCTGCGCCAGGCGACGGAGGACGTGCGCGCCTTTGGCGTCGTGGTCTCCGAGCAGGAGGCCGATCAGATCGAGCGGACGAATGACGCGCTCTCGCGGCTCGGGCTGATTGCGCGCGGGGTCTCGAACCAGCTTGCGGTCGCCGCGGCGCCGGCGCTGGAAGCCCTGGCCAATGCCATGGCCGCAGTGGCAAGCCGCACCGGCCCCTTGGGGATCGCGATCCGCAGCCTCTTCGACAACATCACCCGTCTGACCTCCTATGCCGCCAGCTTCGCGGCCTTCCTCGCGGGTCGCTGGGTCGCTGGGAAGGCGGCGGCCGCGGTTTCGGTTCGGGGGCTCGCCACGGCATTGGTCGTCCTGCGCGGCGCGCTGATCCGCACGGGGATCGGGGCGCTGATCGTCGGCGCGGGCGAACTCGTGCATCAATTCCTGCGGCTTTCGAGGGCCGTGGGTGGCATGGGCGCGGCCTTCGGTCTCTTGCAGAGCGTTGCTGCAGAGGCCTGGGATCGGATTGCACTGCGTGCCGCAGCGGCCTGGTCGCGGGTCGAATCCGGCTGGGCCGGGTTGCAGGCTGCGATCTTCGAGACCATGCACTCCTCCGTCACTGCCATCACCGGCTTTGCCAATACCGCCTTGGGCCTCTTCCAAGGCGCCTATGATGGGGCAGTGGCGATCTGGGGGCATCTGCCGGGTGCGATCGGCGACTTTGCCTACCAGGCGGCGAACGGTCTCATCGGTGGGGTGGAGGCGATGCTGAACGGTGTCGTCACCCGGATCAACCGCTTCATCGAGGGGCTGAACGCGGCACTGGATCTGCTGCCCGATTGGGCGACCGGCAAGGACGGCGTGCGGATCGGTACGCTCGATCCGGTGGCACTGGGCCGGATCGACAATCCCTTTGCCAATGCCGCAAGCGAAGCCGGGAACTCTGCCGCCGAGGCGTTTCGGACCGCGATGGCACAGATTCAAGTGGAGACACCCGATCTCTTCAGTGGGGGCGCAGAGAGTGCCCGGTCGCGCGCCGAGGCCTACACTGAGGCCGCAGGCATGCTCTCTGACGCCGCCGCTCGCCCGATGGTGGCCTGGCAGGCATTGCAGACGGCGATGGCCGCAGCCGGGACCGAGGGTGCCGATGCGCTGAGCGCGGCCTCCGAGGCCGCGGGGGCGCTCACCGAGGGCTTGGACGGTGCAGGTCGAGCGGCCGGTGGCGCGGGCGCCGCCGCAAAGAAGGCCGCCGAGGACGCTGCAACCGGGTGGCAGGCTGTCACGCAGTCTCTTGCCGACTATGCCGAGGGCGCAATGGATTGGGGCAAGGGTTTGGGCGAGAGCCTGACCTCGGCTTTCCAGGGCGCCGAGAGTGCCTTCCGAAGCTTCGTCACGACCGGCAAGCTCGACTTCAAATCGCTCGTCTCCTCGATCCTTGCCGATCTCGCGACGCTGGCCTTCAGGAACTCGGTGCTGGGCCCGCTCGCCAACTGGCTCTCGGCCGGGCTGGGCGGGATCTTCGCGCCGGTCAAGCATGCGGGCGGGATGGTTGGCGACCCCGGTCCGGGCCGCAGGGTTCCGGCACTGGCCTTTGCCGGCGCGCCCCGGATGCATGCCGGAGGCTGGGCCGGATTGAAGCCCGACGAGGTGCCCGCGATCCTGCAACGCGGCGAGCGGGTGCTGTCGCGCGCCGAGCTGGCCCGCGGCGCGCGGGGGCAACCGGGCGGCGGTGGTGTGACGATCAGCATCGATGCTCGGGGTGCCCAATCCGGCGTGGCCGAGCAGATCGATGCCAAACTCCGCGCGGCGCTGCCGGAAATCACCCGGCTTGCCAAGGCTGGCGTCGCCGACGGGCGGCGGCGCGGGCAGGCGCTCTGAACCGAAATCAGAGAGAAAGAGAGGATCATCTTGATCGCAGAACTGCCGCTCACGCTGGTGCAATCGCTCGAACGCCGCCTCGTCACGGCGACGGCGGTTTCCACATCCCCCTTCACCGGGACCGAGCAGGTGCAGGATTGGGGCGGGGAATGGTGGGACTACGCCATCGAGATGGCGCAGACACGTGGCGCCGATGCCCGACGGCTTTCCGCGTTTCTGGCCGCCCTCGGTGGCCCGCGCGGGCGCTTCCTCTTTCGCGATCCGACCATGGGGCAACCCGGCACGGCGCTCGCCCCCTTCGTCTCTGGCGGCTTCCAGACCGGCAGCACGCTGATCACCGGCGGATGGCCTGCGTCATCGACCCTGCTGCTTGCCGGGGAGTTCTTCTCGCTCGGCGCGGATAGCGAGATCCGGCTCCATCAACTCACCACCGATGTGGTGAGCGACGCGGGCGGTCTTGCCACGCTCAGCTTCGTGCCGCGCCTGCGCAGTGCGCCCCTCGATGGCGCCGCGCTCGAGATCGCCGCGCCTGCGGTCGTCTTGCGGCTCACCGCCCCCGTCCCGGCCCGGATTGGCCGGGCCGAGACCTTCCTCTTCACGCTCAGCGCCCGGGAGGCCCTGTGAGCCGCGCGCTTTCCTCTGAATTTGCCGCGGCGCTCTCGGCGCGCGACCTGCGCCCGGTGATCTTCTTCGAGGGGATCTTTGCCTCGGGTCCGCTGCGGCTCTGGTCGGGCTTGGGCGAGATCGGCTGGGCGGGGCAGTCCTGGTCCGGCGCGGGTGCCCTTCTGGGGCTCGGTGCGATCGAGGAAACCTCCGAGGTGGTCGCGGGCGGCACCTCGGTCTCGCTCTCTGGCGTGCCGCTCGATCTCGTGCAGCTGGCGATCGAAGAGGCTCGGCAAGGATTGCCGGGCCGGGTCTGGCTTGGTCTGCTGACAGAGGAGGGGCAGATCATCGCCGATCCCGTGCTGGCCTTCGCCGGACGGCTCGATGTGCCCGAGATCACCGATGATGCGGAAAGCTGCCGGATCACCATCAGCTATGAATCGCGCCTGATCGATCTGAACACCGCCCGCAGCTGGCGCTATACCCATGAAAGCCAGCAGGCGCTCCATCCCGGCGATCGCGGCTTCGAATATGTCACCGCGATCCAGGATCGGGAGATCACCTGGGGGCGGGGCTGAGGGCGTACCACACCGGCGCCACCTGATCGCGAGCAGCGTCCGTGCTGATCCAGATCCGCTCGCAGGGTCCTGCTTCCGGAAATTCCTTTCGGGAATCGCCTGTCGGGATTAGGCTGAGCGGGCCGAGCGCTCGCAGAGATGGGTGAAAGCGTCGCGCCCGACTTTTTCCGATGTCCCTTGTGTTGGTCCGTCGCCGCTGCTTCCATCCTGGGCAGCGGCGGCAATTTCTGTGGGCCTTACCGGACCTCCGCCTTGAACGGATTGACGATGCGCAGCCGGTTCTCGACCAGAAGCCCGTCCTGCATGTCCTCGGAATAAAGCACCGTGCAGCCAGCCTGCAGCGCGGCCGCCACGATCATCGCGTCATAGACCGCAAACCCGTAACGCGCGCCGAGCGCCTGGCCGATGTCATGGGTCTCGACCGAAAGATCGGTGACGGGACAAAGCTGCCGGATGCCATCGAGAAACACCCCGGCCTCCTCCCAGGACATGCCGGCCTTCCGGCGGCAGTTCACCAGCGCCTCGTTCAGCACCTGCACGCTGATCACGCCGCCACGCGCCAGAAGCCCCTCGGCAATCGCGGCCTTCGGGCCGTCATCCAGCAGATAGAGGATGACATTGGTGTCGAGAAACTCAGCGCTCATGCGCCTGATCTCGGCTCAGGCGCGCCTCGGCGGGAAGCCTCCCGCGAAACTGCCGCAAGCTGGCGAGCACCTCCTCGGGACGCGGACGCCGGGCCACGGCAAGCCCCGTTGCGTCGGGGTGAAGTTCGATATTGTCGCCTTCCTTGAGACCAAGCTGCCGCACCAGCTCGGCGGGCAGACGGACGGCCAGCGAATTTCCCCATCTTGCGACCTGCATGACGGCCTCCTTTCGGGACTGGATATACGCGCAATGAGTGTATATCCGCCTCGCTCTCGAAGCAAGGGCTGGCCCCCCAGCACGCGCGGATGCGCGATGGATCAGGACGAACCATGACGACACGTCTCCCCCATTGGGAACGTCGCCTTGTGGCGGCGATCGAGACCGCACGGGCGCGACCCTTCGCCTGGGGGCTGCATGACTGCCCGACCTTCGCCTTCGAGACGCGCCAGCTTCTTATAGGGGGCGAAGATGTCGCGGCGCTCTGGCGCGGCCGTTACAGCACCGCGCTTGGCGGCCAGCGGATGCTGCGCCGCTTTGGCTGGGGCTCACTCGATGCGATGGGCCACGCGCTTCTGGGGGAGCCGCTGCCCTCGCTGCATCTCGCACAGCGCGGCGATCTCATGCTGGCCGGGTCCGGTGCCGGGTCCGGCTTCGGCATCTGCCTGGGCGCGCAGGCCGCAGGCATGGCCCCCGAGGGGTTGGTCATGCGCCCGCTTACCGATTGCTGCCTCGCCTGGAAGGTCTGACCCCCATGCCCTTCATCATCTCCGCCGTCACGGCTGTCGCCGGGGCGATCTCCGGCGTGCTGGCCGCGGGCGGTCTGGGCGCGGCGCTGATCCGTCTCGGCGGCACGCTGCTTCTCTCCTATGCCTCCCAGGCGCTTATGCCGAAGCCAAAGGCCACGCTGCAAGCCCGCACCGTCACCCTGCGCGAACCGGTGGTGCCGCGCGATCTGGTCTATGGCCGCGCGCGCAAGGGCGGGGTCATTGTCTTCCTGCATGCCTCGGGCAACAAGGACCAGTATCTGCATCTCGTCATCGTGCTCGCCGCGCATCGGGTTCGATCGATCGGGGCGATCTGGTTCGAGGGCGAAATGGCGGTCAGTGCTGGCGGCACGCCGCAAGGCCGCTGGTCGGGCAGGATCGTCGTGGAGAAGCGTCTCGGCGCCGAGGACCAGACGGCGTTTGCGAGCCTCATGGCCGAGCTGCCCTCCAAATGGACGGCCGATCATCGTCTTGCAGGCTGCGCCGCGCTCTATCTGCGCCTGAGCTATGATGCCGATGCCTTTCCGGGCGGCATTCCGAACATCACCGTCGATCTCGAGGGCAAGGATGACATCCTCGATCCGCGGACCGGGACGCGCGGCTATTCCGAGAACCCCGCACTCTGTCTCGCCGATTACATGGCCCATCCCGACTATGGGCTCGGCGCCGCGATCGGCAGCGCCGACGGGATCGAGACCGCGAGCCTGATCGAGGCCGCCAATATCTGCGACGAAACCGTGCCGCTCGCGGGCGGCGGGACCGAGCGGCGCTATGCCTGCAACGGGGTCGTCTCGCTTTCCGAGCCCCCGAAGACCCTGATCGAGGGGCTCCTCTCGTCCATGGCCGGGCGCACCGCCGTCCAGGGCGGCGCCTGGCGCATCCATGCCGGGGCGTACCGCATCCCAGAGGTGACGCTCACTGCGGATGATATCCGCGAGGGCGGCATGGTGCTCGCCACACGGGTAAGCCAGTCGTCGAACTTCAATGCCGTGCGCGGCCAGTTCGTGAGCCCGGAGAATGACTGGCAGCCCGATGACTTCCCGGCCGTGACCAGCGCCGCCTATCTCGCCGAGGATGGCGGTGAGCGGCGCTGGCGCGATCTCTCGCTGCCCTTCACGATCTCGGCCGCGATGGCGCAGCGCCTCGCCAAGATCGAGCTCGAGCGCGCAAGGCGCCAGATGAGCGTGCGGCTGTCGGGCAAGCTCGCGGCCTGGCGCGCGGGCGTCGGCGAGACGGTCATGCTTTCCTATGACCGCTGGGGCTTTGCCGCCAAACCCTTCGAAGTGCAGGGAGCAAGCCTCGATCTCACGGCCTCGGGCGATGGCGCGCTCCTGCTCCCCGAGCTCGTTCTGCGCGAGACCTCGCCCCTCGTCTATGACTGGGAGGCGAGCGAGGAGGCGATCTATGCCGCAGCCCCGCGCACGACCCTGCCGGGTCCTGCCGACGTGCCGGCACCGGGCACGCCGCAGCTCACCGAGGAGATGTACGAGACCCGCAGCGGCACCGGGGTACGCACGCTGATCCGCGCGGGCTGGGCGGAGGCGCCCTCGGAGTTCGTGCGCGAGTACCAGATCCGCGCGCGCCGGTTGCAGGAGCTGAACGGCAGCGCCACCGGCGAGGACTGGATCACGCTCGGCAAGACCGATCAGCCCTTCTGGGAGATCCGCGATGTCAAACCCGGCCTCTGGGAGGTGGCGGTCAAATCGCTCTCGGTGATCGGCGTCTCCTCCCCCTATGTCTCCGCCACGATCGAAAGCCTCGGGCTGACCGTGCCCCCGGCGCCGCTTGCGCAACTGACGCTGCAGACCGCGGGCGGGATTGCGATCCTCAAATGGGCGCCCTCCGCCGATCTCGACGTGCGCATCGGCGGGCGCATCGTGATCCGCCATTCCTCGGCCGCCACGGCGACCTGGGCCACATCGACGAGCATGGATGAGGTGGCGGGCTCCGATGCGGTGGCGCTGGTCCCGCTCAAGCCCGGAACCTATCTCCTGCGCGCGCGGGACAACTCCGGCAATCTCGGGCCGGTCGTCTCGGTCAGCACGCGCGGCGCGCAGGCGCTCCCCTTCGCGCCGGTAATGAGCCTCCTGGCCGATCCGGACTGGATCGGGACCGGGGTGAATGTCGCGCTCGACGGGGCCGCGCTCAAGCTGGCCGATATCGCCTCCGAGGGCAGCTTCACCTTTCCGGCCGGGATGGATTTTGGCGCGCTCCGGCGCGTGCGGCTGCGCTCGGAGATCGACGTGGCCGCACTCAATCTCGGCGGCACGATCGACGCGCGCAGTGCCCCCATCGACAGCTGGCTCGATGTCGATGACACGGACGGGGCCGAGATCGACGTGATCGTCGAGATGCGCAGCACCGATGACGATCCGGCGGGCACGCCCGCCTGGTCTACCTGGTCGCGGCTCGACAGTTCGGAAGACGAGATCCGCGCGGTGGAGCTGCGCGCGCGGCTCCTCTCCGAGAGCCCCGATTACAACGTCCTGCTCTCGAAGTTGCGCATACACGCCGAGGAGGTGGCCTGATGGTCGACTATACGCTTGCAAACCAGTCCGGCGCGCAGTTCCGCGCCGAGCTGAACCTGATCCTCGCTGCCCTTCAGGGCAGTGCCTATGGACCAAGCCCGCCCATGACCACCACGGCGGGTCAGCTCTGGGTCGATGCCTCGGGCACCGATCCGGTGCTCAGGATCCGCAACGCGCTCGACACGGGCTGGATCGCGCTCGGTGCCCTGACGCCCGGGGGCTTCGAGCTTGCGGGCAGCAGCGCGCCCGGGCGGGCGCTGATCGCGGCGGCCAGTGTCGCGTCACAGCGCATGGCGCTCGAGCTCGGGAGTGGCGCCACGGCCGGGATGGCAAGCCAGGCACAGGCGCAGGCGGGGCTCGACAATGCCACGCTGATGACGCCCCTGCGCGTGGCGGAAGCCATCGCCGCGCAGGTCTCCGGCGCCACCGATCTTCTGGCCGATGCGATGGCACCGACGGTGGCCGCCAATACCGTGGTGTTGAAGCATTGCTGTGGCGGCAGCACGACCCAGACGCTTTCGCTTTCCAAATCCGGCAATGGGACGAGCTACGTCACGCTTTTGGCCGAGACCGCGCTGACCGCGACACGCGATTGTGCCCTGCAGGTGGCATTCGACCAGGCGCGCAGTGGCGATACCAGCACACAATATGCGGCCGTCCTGCGCAACGGTGTCGTGCTGCAGGAATGGAGCACCTTGAGCACCAGCTGGTCGGCGCGCAGCGTCGATGTGACGCTCGCGGCCGGCGACACGATCTGTCTGCGGCTCGGCGCCACCGGCTCGAGCAGTTCCGGCGACACCTTCACCGGCACCTCATTGATCCGCAACCCGCGCTATCTCGCGGCCGAACGTTCACTGATCGGGATCTGATCCATGCAATCCGAATGGCGCAATGCCGAGCATACCATGCTGGCCCTGACCGATGAGGGGACCGGCCATGTGGTGATCGTCGAACCCGGGCATCCGCTCTGGGCCACGGCCTCCCTGCAATCGGGGATCGCCCCCTTCTCCCCGCCCACCACGCCGCCGGAACCGACACCTGAAGAGGTCCGCGCCGCCTTGCCGCCGCTCACCCGCCGCCAGGTGTTCATCGCGTTGCATCGGCTTGGGCTGATCACGGCGCCCGAGGCGGTGGCGGCCGCGGCAACCGGCGCGATCCCGGCTGCGCTCGAGCCGCTCTTCACTGCTCTTCCCGAGCCCGATCAGACCGATGCCCGCGTCACCTTCGCGGCCTTCCAGATGGCCTATCGGCTCGATCCGCTGACGGCGATGATCGCCTCGGCCGCGAGCCTCACGGAGACCGAGATCGATGCGATCTGGACCGGCTTTGCCGCGACCTGAGACCCTGCCTTGCCTTCGAAAGACCGCTCCCCATGACTGACAAACCGACCCTTCTCGAGACTGTCCTGCAGGCCTTCCGCGACAGTGGCCTCAGCGCCGCCATCACCGCGCTGATCGGCGGCATCCTTGCCATCGCGGCCACCGTCACCCGCAAGGCCTTTACCAACGAGGCGATGCTGGCGCGGCTCGACCGGGAATTGACCCTCGAGCGCGAGCGTCTCGAGCGCCAGCGCGCCGAAGATCGCAAGGCCGATGCCGATCGGCTCGCGCGCATCGAGACCGATATCCGCACCATGCGCGATCTGATGTTCGAAGCCTTCCAGCGCGGAGGCGCCGACTGAAAACACCGCCGCCGTCACGCCCAACCATCATTCCGTCATTCCACCCGCCCGAGAGGCGGGTTTTTTACATTCGGAGGTTCCCCATGCCGACCCTGACCTATGCCCATTGGCGCGATGTGCCAAAAGACGCCTGGCCTTGGCCCAACTTCAGCCCCGCCGAGATCGCCTGTCGCGGCACGGGCCAGATCAAGATCGATACCGAGGCCATGGACCGGTTGCAGGCCCTGCGCGACCGGCTGGGCAAGCCGCTGATCCTGCGCTCGGCCTATCGCAGTCCGGAACACAATCGCGCCGTCGGCGGGGCCCCGGCCTCCAAGCACATGGAGGGCACCGCCTTCGACATCGCCATGGCGAACCATGATCCGGTCGTGTTCGAGGCGGCGGCGCGGGAGGTGGGGTTTCTGGGCTTTGGCTTCTATCCCCGCTCGGGATTCATCCATATCGATCTCGGGCCCGCGCGGTCCTGGGGCGAGCGGTTCCCGGCCCGGGCGACTGCCTTTGCGGCCGAGACCCCGCCCGCGCGCGAGGTGCTGGCCGAGAGCCGGACGCTGAAAGGCGGCGGCGCGGCGGGCGTGGCAACCCTTGGCGCTGCCGGGGTCGATCTGGCCCAGCAGGTGCTCTCCGAGACGCAGAGCGCGATCCTGCCGCTGGTGCCCTATCTCGACACGCTCCGCTGGTTGTTCACCGCGGTGGCGCTCGCCGGGATTGCGGTGGCGATCTATGCGCGGATCGATGATTGGCGCAGGGGGCGGCGGTGATCCGCGGGTTCGTCGCCGCGCTCGCCGGTTCGGCATGGGTGCGCACATTCATGCGATACGCCGCGATAGCTCTCGCGATCCTTCTGTTCCTGTTGGCCCTGCGCCGCGCCGGCGAGCGCGCCGGACGGCTGGCCGAACGTCTCGAGACCATGGAGAAAGCCAGTGACATTCAGAAACGCATGCTCGAGGCGGCAGCGCGCCGGCCTGCTGATCGCGATGCTCTGGCTGAGCGGCTGCGGGATGGACGGTTTTGAAATGCTGGCGCCCTGCCCGCCCGTCGTCGAGTATCCCCCCCGTGGATCAGGCGCGGGCAGCCGGCGAGGTCGAGGCGTTGCCGGAAGGGGCCGTCATCGTACGGATGCTGAGCGACTACGCCGTGCTGCGCGACCAGGCGCGAGCGTGCTGTTGAAAGCCGAGCCGGGCGAAGCCTGCCACAGGAAGTGCCAAACGCCTCAACCGCGGCGCGGCGCATGGCTTGGTTCACGGTTTCACGCTGTCAACGAGCGGCAGGGCTTCTCTGCAGGTCGATGATGCCAAGCGCGGCCATGCCTGTCCCACCCGGCGATGGGCTCAATTGTGCCCATGCACTCCACGCCGACGAGGTCCAAGACAGCTTGGGGCAGCTGGAAAAGGGCTAGCGGTTGGGCGGTGCGAATTCAGGAAGCTTTCCAAATCAGTCGAGCTGGACTAGTCTTTCCGAAAAACGAAGATCGGCTGGGGCAACGCAGTGTCAAATGCAAAGCAGATTCTGGCGATGCTGAGGAGCAAGGCCGAGGGCGACGACGAGCAGTTTTACTCCATCGCACTGCAGGTCGCTGCCGGAGAGGCGCGTCAGGGCCACCGTGCGACCGCGGAGGAAATTCGCGCAGCAGTGGATTCTGCACGGTCGCAGCGCGGCCCCAAAGCCTCAGTCCCGATCGCGTTTTCGCGACCCCGCGGCGCCCTCGACAGCCTACTTGACCTAAGGGAACCCAGAATTCGGCTGGCTGACGTCGTCCTGAGCTCATCGATTAGGGCACACCTGAACGCGGTCGTTCTGCAGCAACAGCGCAGAGACTGGCTGAGAGAACATGGAAAGACGCCCAGTCGGCGCATGTTGTTTGCTGGGCCTCCTGGTTCGGGGAAGACGATGACAGCGGAGGCGCTGGCCGGCGAGCTGAGATTGCCGATCTTCGTCATCCGCCTGGAAAGCCTCATTACTCGCTTCATGGGAGAAACAGCGGCAAAGTTGCGGCTCGTGTTCGACGAGGCGCAGAAACGTCGAGGTGTCTACCTGTTCGATGAGTTTGATGCCGTTGGTAGCAACCGCATGGCGACCAATGACGTTGCCGAGATGCGCCGCGTGCTGAACAGCTTCCTTCAGTTCATGGAAGAGCCATCCGCCACCGACAGTGTTCTTGTGGCAGCGACCAACCACCCGTCGCTTCTTGACCGCGCATTACTCAGGCGCTTTGATGAAGTGCTTCAGTTCGAGATGCCGACCCACGAGGAAGTACGAGCTATCATCAAGGCGCACCTGTCGCCTATGAAGTACCCGAAGCTCGCTTGGAAAACCATTGAGACCGCTGCCAATGGTCTGAGCCAGGCCGAGATTGCCCATGCGGCCGAAGAGGCGGTCAAGACGGCCATTCTTTCCGAGAGAAATAGCATTTCCACCACCGATCTCTCGCGCCAACTTCAGAAGCGGCAGAGCATGAGGACGGTGTTCATCGACGATAAGGGTTCCATTGGCTGATTACGAGCACCGACACATTGATTTAAGTGGTTTGGCCGATGTGCGTGACTACAAGTCACCCGGCAGTACCCCGCGGCAACGCACCTTGCAGCGAATTCGCGAAGAACATGGCCGCAGGGTCGTCGGAGAGCTCGGCACTGCTTTCGAAGTAGCAGATCGCGGCCGCGAAGCACTGGATCTTCCGGACGGTGCATTTCTACCGGATGGCGTATACATCGAAGTCGAGCTTGCACCGTCGGCGGGTCCAACAACACTTGAGAAAAAGCGCGAAGGCACACGACAGGGTGCAGTGACGATCTCGGAGAATGGAGCGAGGCGGATTGCGCTGTTCGTGCCAGATGATACCCGTGATGTGTTTGAGGCTGTTTTTCGCGATTACGCGTTCGCCGATGTCGAGCCAGGCGCCGAACCTCCGAAGAAGACTCGTGTCGAACCGATAGAAAATATTCGGACGGCTCGCCTGCAATCCTTCTGGCGCGATGACCCAACTGCTTTGCCGGAAGGGGCGCAGGCGGAGATCTGGTGGGCTCTTTGGTGCTTCAAGGATCGGCTTGATCGCGTCGAAGATCTAGCGTTGCGTCTTGGTCTGACTGTAGGATCAGAGGATACGCGGCTACAGTTCCCGGAAGTGGTCGTTCTGCCAGTATTCGGTAGGCGCGCAGCAATCGAGCTGCTCCTGTTTTCGACTGGTGGTGTCGCGGAAATCAGGCGGGCCACAGACACACCTACGGTTTTCACGGATCATCTGGCTGAGATGGTCAATGAGTTTGTCGATGACCTCGCCGAACGGACATCGTGGCCTGGCCGTGATGTCCCTGCAGTTTGCCTCCTCGACACGGGCGTCAACCGCGGCCATCCGTTGATAGAACCAGCTCTTGCGCCAGGCGACATGCATGCGGTCGCCTCGGAATGGGGTGTAGACGATCACAGTGACATCGGGCACGGGTCTGGAATGGCAGGTCTTGCAATGCACGGAGATCTGACTGCCCGACTCGGTGATGCATCGCGGCCCATGTTGAGGCATCGATTGGAGTCTGTGAAAATCCTCCCGCCTCACGGGTTCGAGCCGAATGATCCCTTCTCCTATGGTGCCATAACCACTTCAGCCGCAACACTTCCGGAAATCTCCGCTCCATATCGCTCACGGGTCTACTGCATGGCAGTCACCAACGAGGATCGTTCCGGGGCGGAACCGACCGGCTGGAGTTCAGCCCTAGACCAGATCAGTTCCGGCGCCGATGCAATTGACGAAGGTCCTGATCACATCCGCCGCCTGTTCGTTCAAGCGCTTGGGAACATCCGGGACAATTCGAGGGCGGAAGATATCGCAGACGGCGATGCCTTCCCTGGCGAGGATCCAGCGCAGGCTTGGAATGCACTGACGGTCGGTGGCACTACCGTCAAGTCGGAAATCGCGGAGAGAAGCTACCGGGACTGGTCCGGCTGGGCCCGACCCGGAGATCGCAGCCCCTACAGTCGAACAACGACACTGTGGCGTTCAAGCCAATCTCCCATAAAGCCCGAGATCGTCTTTGAAGCAGGGAACCGTGCGCTCAGTCGCTCTGGATCGGAGGCACTATCAGGTCTCCCATCTCTTTCGTTGCTCACGACGTCAAAATCTGCCGGTGCTCACTCTGTCACGCCGTTCTGGGCCACAAGCGCGGCAACAGCACAGGCTGGCCGGCTGGCTGCCTGCATCATGGCAGAGCATCCCGATTATTGGCCTGAAACAGTACGTGCCTTGATGGTCCATAGTGCGCGCTGGACGCCCCATATGCTTGGTGAGTATAATGGCTCCGCGTCGAAGAGTGACCGAAAAAACCTCGCAAGAAAGTATGGCTACGGCGTGCCGGATTTGAAGCGCGCATTGGCGTCGGCATCGAATGACCTTGCCCTCGTCGCTCAGCGGCACATTCAGCCTTTCAGGATTGAAAATGGGGGCGTACGGTTCAGCGACGCCCATGTCTATCGCCTGCCGTGGCCGCGAGATGTTCTTGAAGGGCTTGGCGATCAAAGCGTGCGCCTGAAAGTCACTCTGTCGTATTTCATCGAGCCTAACCCAAGCTTTGCCAGCGCGATCGATCCCGCACGATATCAGTCGTTTGGCCTGCGGTTTGATTTGAAGCGAGCCAGGGAAACCGACGGGAACTTCCTTCGTCGTGTTAACAAGGATGATCGGGATGAGGACGATCCGCGCCCGGTGAATGAAGACAACGACGGCTGGCACTTTGGACCAAAGTCCATTTCCGCGGGATCGATCCACAGCGACACCTGGGAGGGCAGTGCGGTCGAGCTCGTTGAACGGGACCTGATTTACATCTATCCGATATCGGGTTGGTGGCGAGAGCGTCGCGCACTTGGCAGAGCGGCAAGCAAAACGCGGTATGCTTTGGTAGTCGGGATCGAAACGCCTGAGCTCGACATCGATCTGTTCACGCCTGTTTCGATCCAAGCCGCCGCGCTAGTGGCAGCAGGTGTCAGCATCGAGGTATAGAACTCGCTGGCTCGCCGATGCGGACGTCATTTACATCGCCTGCCGCTGCCTGCTTATGCGTGCTTGTACGGTTTTCCCGTTCTCGTGTTGATGTGGCGTTGATGTAGACGCGGGAAGGCCGGTGGTATTTTTATACCATCGGCTTAAGTATTTGCTATATTTGGAAAGTTTGGTTGCGGGGGTAGGATTTGAACCTACGACCTTCAGGTTATGAGCCTGAGCGGATGCACCCAACCACCCACGCCCATTAATACTTATCTCCGCTTCCGGTCCCGCTCCCGCCGGAGCCTCCGTTCGACATTTAGCGGATGCTCGTAGCCGAGCGCGCGCCAGAAGCCATTCCCGCCAGACCAGTTCAGGAACTGGCTGAAGCTGTCGACCTGGTCGTCGTGCCGGCTGCGCGGAAACCCCTGGAGCTCGCGCTTGAACTCGGCGAGCCAAGGCGACTCCCGTGGCAGAAACACCTTCCCTTCTTCAACCTTGGCGCAGGCGGCATTGAACCGCACCTCCTTATCCTTCTCCGGATGGATCGCCACACACCGGCCAGAGAGATGCTCGCGACATTCCTGGATCAGAGGCCGGCCGGTCGCGGCGTCCTCGATGAGCACCCGATCCGCCAGCCAGTCCCGGCTCATCTGGATGACCTTGCGCTTGAGATCGGGGTAATCGAGCCGGTCGCGGAAGACATTCAGAAGGTGCCAGCCATTTTTCAGGAACCCCCAGGTGGTGCAGACCGAGAAGTCCGATCGCGGATCGGCCGACATCCCGGTATCCCAACTTTGCACTACCATCTGATAGGCGGCTCGGGATATCCCTGCCTCGTAGTTCTGGAACCACTCCCAGCGAAGCAGGGATCCATCCGGTGCGATCGGATTCTGCTGATACTGACAGTTGAAGGTGGCAGAGCCCATCTCCTTGCGCATGCGCGCCAGCACATCAAGCCCGACCTGTTCCGGAAACAACGGCTCGCCGATGGAGCGGTGGTGTACTCTCCCTTTGCCAATGGCAATCGTCTCATCTACCTCCGCAATCGCGGGTAGGTTCAGGTGGCGATAGGTGCCCTTCTCAAGCAAGAAGCCCGCAGGGTCGCGCTCATGCAGACGTTGACCGATCAGGACCACGCGCCCCTCCGCGGGCCGGTCGAAGCGCGAGAGCAGCGAGTCCTGGATATAGTCCTGCGCACGGAGCAGCTCGGTCTCGGATCCCGCATCGCTCGCCTTCATCAGATCGTCGATAATGATGTAATCGGCCCCGTGCCCCGTGACCGCGCCTCCGATGGAGACCGCCTTGCGCCCGCCCCCCTTGGTAGTGCGGATCTCGTCAACTGTATTGCCGCGCGATGCAAGTCGCGTGCGCGGGAACATGCGTCGATACCACGCCGAGCTCATCACCCGGCGGCAGTCTTCGGAATGCTTGCGCGCAAGATCGAAACCATAGCTCGCGACGATGATCTTGGCCTCGGGGTAATGGCCGAGCAGGAAAGCTACGAAGGCCACCGAGACCGTGATCGATTTCAAGTGACGGGGCGGGACATTGATGACGAGACGCTTGTTCGTGCCCAGGCGGATCGCATCCAGTTCATGGCACATCGCCTGTACATGCCAGACCGGGCGGAACACAGTCTCGGGCCCCGGATGCAACGCCTCAAAACACTTCCACACGAAGGCAAAGAACTCTGTCCGGCGAATAGCGTCGGAGATCTGCTGTGCCTGAGCGGGGGAGAGGTCATTCATGGTTTACCCCCTCCCTCACCTGCGGCCAGGCCCCCATTCGCTCTCGACGCTGAGTACCAGCGGAGGATTTCCTCATCGGTTTGGTTCGGGGACACCACCACTTCGGCCTCTTCTGTTTCGGCCTCCGCCCGCTTGGCCAAACCCTCATCCAACGAGGCGAGCATCTTGATCGCGGACAGATCTCCCGCGAGGGCCTTCGCGACCAGCCGCTTGGCCAAGGCCTTGGCTTTGGACATCTTGATCTGTCGACCGCCCTCGCGAACCGTCACCATTTCTTCGAGTTCCCGCGTCAGGCTTGCCCCGAACCCCTTTGCGCCTTTCGGGCGCCCATTGGCATTTCCCGACCGGCCCTTCTGGAACTTGCTGTGTTTCGGTGGCTTGCCGTAGCCGACCTCGTAATCGTCGTCCTTTTTCTTCGACATCTCAGGCCCCCATCTCCGCAG
>NZ_JAHVAI010000027.1 GCF_019264375.1 Sedimentimonas flavescens
GATGCTGTCGCCCGTCGAGTTCGAACGGCAGCGGAAACTGAGACCCGAAGGCGTCTAGAAAACGCGGGGCTATTCAGTCTCGAACTTCCCCACGCCCTCAAAACCCTGAGTGAGTCTTGAGAAACTCCGCTTCCTCATCCGTGGTTGAACGCCCTAGCACCGCATTGCGATGCGGAAAGCGGCCAAAACGCGCGACAATATCGCGGTGCAGGATAGCGTATTTCAGTGACTCGGCCTCGCCCATCGCGCGGTACAGCGCCACGGACAGTTCCTGATCGGCCAGAGCCTCACTGTGCATGAAGGGCAGGTAGAAGAACTGCCGCTCGGCCGCGGTCATCCCTTGGCCGTATCCCCGCGCGAGAGCCGTGCGGGCATACGCCAGCGCAATCTCGTTGCTCTCGAACGAGCGGGGGGAGCCGCGGAACATGTTGCGCGGGAACTGATCGAGCACGATTATCAGCGCAAGCGCACCGCGCTCCTCCTCGATCCAGTCGTCCAGCTCGCCGCGATGCGCGGCCTCATAGGTCGCGCCGAAACGTTCGACGATGCGTCGATCAAAGGCTGCGTCCTTGGCATACCACTTCGGCCGGACGTCCTCGGCGAACCAGAATTCCAGCACGCTCTCGGGTTTTTCAGGTGTCATGTCGCCCCCTATCCGCTCTGAACTAGCCCATGCGGCCCGGCGGGCAAGCCCTCAGTGCCCGCCAAAGCTGTTGCGGATGCGGCGCACCATCAGCCAGACCCCAAGGATCACGATCGGGGTCAGCACGCCCAGCAAGACCTCTTTTGAGACGCTGACCTGCTTGGCGATCGGGTAGACCAGATAGCCCGCGATGCTGATCGCATAGTAGCTGATCGCCACAACCGAGAGCCCCTCGACCGTGTGCTGGAGGCGCAGTTGCAGATCGGCGCGGCGATCCATGCTTTCCAGAAGCTTCTGGTTCTGCGCCTGTCGCTCCACATCCACCCGGGTGCGCAGCAACTCGCCCGCGCGCGCGGCGCGCTCGACCATGGCGCGCAGGCGCACCTCGGCCGATTTCGTGGTCCGCATCGCCGGGTCGTAGCGGCGCATCATGAATTCCGAGAACTTCTGCCGCCCCTCGTAGCGCGTCTCGCGCAGCACATCGACGCGCTCCTTCACGAGCGCCTCATAGGCGCCCGTCGCGCTGAAGCGGAAGCTGTGGGTGACCGCCAGCGCCTCAAGCTCGGACGAGACCGAGATCAGCGTGTTCAGCGTTTCCTCTGCCGGGCAATCCTCTCTGGACATGCCGGCGACCAATTCGGTCAGCTCGGGGTCGAGCGCGTTGAGCCGCGCCGACAGGGCCCGTGCGCGGCGCAGGCCAAGCATCGACATGGCGCGGTAAGTCTCGATCTCGCACAGGCGCTGCACGATGCGGCCAACCCGCCCCGCCCCGGTGCCCGGAGCAACGAAGATCGCAAAGCGCATCTGACCCGCCGGGTCGATCCGGAAATCCCCCGCGACAATCGCCGCCCCTTCCAGCACCCAGGCGCAGGCGAGGCTTTCGGGCACAAACCAATCATCGAGATCGATATTGATCTGCGCCGGATCCTCGGGCAGCGGCAGGATACGGATCGACACTGCCGCGATACGTTTGCCGGGGGCGGCATTCAGCCAGTCGGCGGGAAATATCTCGGCCTCGGCCGGGTCGAACGGGCGCGCCGAGAGGCCGGGCGCATGGGCCAGGAAGGTCGTGAATTCGGTATGGCTTTCCCACCGCACCTGATGGCGTCCAACGCTGGCGCTGTGATGTGTCACCCCCGCTGGCGCGGGCGCGGCCCCCGAGCGGCGCAGCAGCTCGTTGAGATGCGTCAGGTCCTCCGCCCGGTCGCGATTGGCAGCGTCCATCGGCTCCTTGATCGCCAGATAGACAACCTGCGAGGGCACCGGGATCCGCGGAAACGGGCGGGCGTGCAACTCGTTCACTAGCGCATAGCGCAGCGGGTGATCTTCGACTGAAACCATGGGCGCATCTCCTTCGAGATTTCTCTCTAGCCGGAATTCAGGTTGAGTAAACAAAAAATATGCTGCGATAACAGATATTTATCTGCATACCACGGTGCACAATCAACGCTATGCACAGCGCAGCCGATCCGTCCAAAACGAAAAGCCCCGCCGGAGAGGCGGGGCTTTCAAGGTCTTGGTCAGGTCGATCAGACGCGGATCAGGTGCAGCAGCTCTTCGAGCGACTTCTTGGCGTCGCCGTAGAACATGCGCGTGTTCTCCTTGTAGAACAGCGGGTTCTCGATGCCCGAGTACCCCGTGCCCTGGCCACGCTTCGACACGAAGACCTGCTTGGCTTTCCAAACCTCCAGCACCGGCATCCCGGCGATGGGCGAGTTCGGATCGTCCTGCGCGGCGGGGTTCACGATGTCGTTCGAGCCGATCACGATAACCACATCCGTTTCCGGGAAGTCGTCGTTGATCTCGTCCATCTCCAGAACGATGTCGTAGGGCACCTTGGCCTCGGCCAGCAGCACGTTCATATGGCCCGGCAGACGGCCCGCAACCGGGTGGATCGCGAAGCGCACGTTCTTGCCGCGCCCGCGCAGCATCGAGGTCAGTTCCGACACGGCGATCTGCGCCTGCGCCACGGCCATACCGTAGCCCGGAACGATAACAATGCTATCGGCCTCGTTCAGCGCATCGGCCACGCCAGTTGCATCGATCGCGATCTGCTCGCCCTCGACTTCCATCGCCGGACCCGAGGTGCCGCCGAAGCCGCCCAGGATCACCGACACGAACGAGCGGTTCATCGCCTTACACATGATGTAGGACAGGATCGCACCCGACGAACCCACCAGCGCACCGGTCACGATCAGCAGGTCATTGCCGAGCGAGAAGCCGATGGCCGCCGCGGCCCAGCCCGAGTAGGAGTTCAGCATCGACACCACGACCGGCATATCGGCGCCGCCGATGCCCATGATCAGGTGATAGCCGATGAAGAACGCCAGCAGCGTCATGGCGATCAGCGCCCAGGCGCCGGCGCCGTTGACATAGATCACCAGCAGCGCAAGCGAACCCGCCGCGGCCAGCGCGTTCAGCAGATGCCCCCCGGGCAGCTTGACCGCCTGCGAGGTGATCTTGCCGGCAAGCTTGCCAAACGCGATGACCGAGCCGGTGAAGGTCACGGCACCGATGAACACGCCCAGGAACGTCTCGACCTTGAGGATAGCCACCTCGGCCGCCGACTTGTGCGCCACGATCTTGGCAAAGCCCGACAGCTCCTCATAGGCGGCGGGCATGATGCCGGTCGCATGATGCTCGGCGATGATGTCCCAGACCTGACCCAGCGTGATGTGCGTGTTGTAGCCTACGAACACCGCCGCCAGACCGACGAGCGAGTGCATCGCGGCGACAAGCTGCGGCATCTCGGTCATCTGGACCTTCTTGGCGACGATCCAGCCGATGATGCCGCCGCCGATGATCATCAGCAGCGAAATGATCCATAGTCCCTGACCGGGTCCGACCAGCGTCGCGGCCACGGCCAGCGCCATGCCCACGATGCCATACCAGACCGCGCGCTTGGCGCTTTCCTGACCGGACAGACCACCGAGCGAGAGGATGAAAAGCACAGCCGCGACGACATATGCGGCAGTGGTGAAACCGAATTCCATATTACCCTCTCCCCTTTACGACTTCTGGAACATGGCCAGCATGCGCCGCGTGACCATGAAGCCGCCGAAGATGTTGATGCCCGCCATGAAGACCGACAGCGCGGCCAGCACGATCACCAGGAAGTTGCCCGAGCCGATCTGCATCAGCGCGCCCAGGATGATGATCGACGAGATCGCGTTGGTGACCGCCATCAGCGGCGTGTGCAGCGAGTGGGACACGTTCCAGATCACCTGGAAGCCCACGAAGCACGACAGCACGAAGACGACGAAGTGCGACATGAACGAGGCCGGGGCAACAAGACCGACACCCAGCAGGAGCGCGCCGCCGATGCCCAGCATCAGGATCTGGTCGCGCGTCTGCTTCTTGAAGGCGGCGTGGTCGCGCGCCTTGATCTCGGCGGGCGTCAGTTCCTTGGCCTTTTCCTTGGGCTTTTGCGCCGCGATGGCCGCGATCTTGGGCGGCGGCGGCGGGAAGGTGATGGCGCCCTCATATGCCACGGTCGCGCCGCGGATCACATCGTCTTCCATGTTGTGGTTGACCACGCCGTCCTTGCCGGGCGTGAGGTCAGTCATCATGTGACGAATGTTGGTCGAGTAAAGCTGCGAGGCCTGCGATGCCATGCGCGACGGGAAGTCGGTGTAGCCGACGATGGTCACGCCGTTCTCCGACACGACCTTCTCGTCCTTGACGGTCAGTTCGCAGTTGCCGCCACGCTCGGCGGCAAGGTCCACAACGACCGAGCCACGCTTCATCAGCTCGACCATGTCCTTGGTCCAGAGGATCGGCGCGTCACGGCCCGGGATCAGCGCCGTGGTGACGACGATGTCCATATCGGGCGCGAGTTCGCGGAACTTCTTGAGCTGAGCTTCACGGAACTCGGGGCTCGAGGGCGCGGCATAACCGCCGGTCGCGGCACCGTCCTGGGTCTGCTCTTCGAAATCGAGATAGACGAACTCGGCGCCCATCGATTCGATCTGCTCGGCCACTTCGGGGCGCACGTCGAACGCGTAGGTGATGGCGCCAAGCGCGGTCGAGGTGCCGATGGCGGCAAGACCCGCGACGCCCGCACCGACGATCAGCACCTTGGCCGGCGGAACCTTGCCTGCGGCGGTGACCTGACCGGTGAAGAAGCGGCCGAAGTTGTTACCGGCCTCGATCACCGCGCGGTAGCCCGCGATATTGGCCATCGACGACAGCGCGTCCATCTTCTGCGCGCGCGAGATCCGCGGCACCATGTCCATCGCGATGACATTCGCACCGGTCTTCTCGGCGGCTTCCAGAAGCTCTTTGTTCTGGGCCGGGTAGAAGAACGAGATCAGCGTCTGGCCCTTGCTCAGGCGGCCAAGCTCTTCCATTTCCGGCGGGCGCACCTTGACGACGAAATCGACCGCCTTGAACAGCTCCTCGACCGTCGGAACAACGGTGACGCCGGCCTTGGTATAGGCCGAGTCCTCGAAGCCCGCGGCATGGCCTGCGCCAGCCTCGACAAAACACTCATGGCCGAGCTTTTGCAGCTGCAGCGCGGAATCGGGTGTCATCGCGACGCGCGACTCCCCCTCAAATATCTCCTTCGGAGCGCCGATCTTCACCTTGTCTCCCCCTTCTTACGCCGCCCGGACGGATCCGTCCGAGGGTAATTCATGTGGCGAAGAACTGCTTAACATCGCGCAATAAAGTTTCACAAGCGGCTTGATTGCCGAAATCCTTGTAAAAACGTCGCATGTTAGGGAAGGCTTTATTGTATACCACGGAGTGCCGTGGTATACTGAACTTTATCGCAATATTTCAAGTCGTTACCCACCCCCTTGCGGGGTGTGAAAAACAGCAACACTACAGCACTTTTTCGCAGATGCAGAAAATGTGCCGCTTTGCAGCGTCTCGCGATCAGATCCAGCGACGAGTATGGCGGCAATAGGCGGCGTATTCATCGCCAAAAGTGGCCAGAATCCGGGCTTCTTCGCCCAGAATGTAGCGCCGGGTGATCAAAAGCATGAAGGCCGCCACCAACGGCAGCGCCAGAAAACCGTCGTTAATCAGCAAGAAGCCCGCCAGCACCAGCGCATCGCCCAGGTAGATCGGATTGCGCGACAGGGCAAAGACGCCACCCGTCACCAGCGCCGAGGGATCGCGCCTGGGAATGAAGGTCGTGTGGCGCAGTACCATCTGCCCTGCGGCGGTCAGCACCAGCGCGCCACCAAGCGCAATCAAGCCCCAGCCTGCCGCCGCGCCATAGGGCAGCGCCAGCGGCACCGCGCGGGCCACAAGCCAGCCGAGCGCGGCGAAGATGGCTAGCCAAAGGGGCGGGATGTCGATTTCACGCAGCATGGTTCAGTAGCGATAGACAACGACTTCGGGCAGGCCGGTCAGGTCCACCCCCAGCAGCCGCAGCGTCGGCAGCGACATCTGCGAGCCCGAGCCCTCGGCCCCGCCAGTCGGGATCAGATCGACCTGCGCCGAGGCCCCGGTGGCCGTCATCTCGACACGTCCCTTTGCGGGGGCACTGACCAGTGGGGTTTTCAGCCAGAACCCCGGCTGTGTCGGATCGCCAAGGCTCGCCACCGTGACGCCAAGCCGCACCCCCTGCCCTGTCACCTGCGCAGCCTGTGCGCGCTCGGCTGCGCTGGTGGTGTCGAGCACCTCTGCGGTCGCGCCCGCCGGCACCGGCAGGGCCGATACCGCAATATCGTCGGTGGGCGCGATCGTCGGCGGCATTGCTTCGGGCGTGTCGTCGCCAAAGCCGAGGCGTCCGCAGCCCGCGAGCGCGATCATCAGCACGAATAACCCGTTGCGAACCATGATGCCTCCTTCGGATGTCGCGCTCAGCCTAAGCGCTACCCCGCGCCATGGCAACGCCCAGCCCCTTGCCGCCGCACATCGCCCGGCCTAGGTTCCGGCTATGGAACATGCACCGCTCATCGACCCCTTTGCCCGCCCGATCACCTACCTCCGGGTGTCTGTGACCGACCGCTGCGATTTTCGCTGCACCTATTGCATGGCCGAACACATGCAGTTCCTGCCCAAGAAGGAACTTCTGAGCCTTGAGGAGCTTGACCGGCTCTGCTCGGCCTTTGTCGGGTTGGGGGTGAAGAAGCTGCGCATCACCGGGGGCGAGCCTCTGGTGCGCCGCGATATCCTGACCTTCTTCCGTCGCATCTCGCGCCATCTCGACAGCGGCGCGCTGGACGAGTTGACGCTGACCACCAACGGCTCGCAACTCGCGCGCTTTGCAGACGATCTGGCGGCGCTTGGGATGCGGCGCATCAATGTCTCGCTCGACACGCTCAAGCCCGAGAAATTCGCGGCCATCACCCGATGGGGGCGGCTTGACCAGGTGCTGGAGGGCATCGCCGCCGCCAAGCGCGCGGGGCTGCGCGTCAAGATCAACACCGTCGCGCTCAAGGGCTTCAACGAGGATGAGCTCTTTGACCTGATCGCCTGGTGCGAGGCCGAGGGCCATGACCTGACCTTCATCGAGGTCATGCCGATGGGAGATATGGGCGAGGAATTGCGCCTTGATCAGTACTGGCCGCTGTCGGATGTGCGCAAGGCGATGGCCGAGCGGTTCACCCTGCTGGAAACCGAAGAGACCACCGGCGGCCCGGCGCGCTACGTGCGCCTGCAAGAGACCGGGCAGCGCATCGGCTTTATCACGCCGCTCACGCATAATTTCTGCGAAAGCTGCAACCGGGTGCGGGTGACCTGCACGGGCGAGCTGTTCATGTGCCTGGGCCAGGAGGATGTCGCCGACCTGCGCGCGCCGCTGCGCGCCAGTGCCGATGACGCGGCCCTGATCGAGGCGATCCGCGCCGCCATCGCGCGCAAGCCGCGCGGGCATGACTTCGACTATTCGCGCACCGGTATCGCGGGCCAGATGAGCCGCCACATGAGCCATACCGGAGGCTGATCTGGGTCAAGGCGCAGGCAACCGATCCGGGGCACAAAGAGACAAACGGAAAAGGAGCCTTCGATGTATTCCAATATCATCGTCCCTGTCGCCTTCGACGACGACCACAACCCCGATGCCGCGCTCAACATCGCCCGGGCGCTTGCAGCGCCGGGTGCACGTGTGACGCTGGTCCATATCATGGCCGACGTTCCGGGCTTTGCGATCTCCTACATGCCCGAGGGCTATGCCGCAGATCTCAAGCGCACGCTGCAGGGCTCGCTCGATCAACTGGCGAACGAGTTCGAGAATGGCGCGGGCGTGATCCGCGATGGCCATGCGGCGAACGAGATCCTCGATCTGGCCGAGGAGATCGGGGCGGATTGCATCATCATCGCATCGCATCGTCCGGGACTGGGCGATTACCTGATCGGCTCGACCGCCGCGCGCGTTGTACGCCACGCGCCCTGCTCGGTCATGGTGCTGCGGTAAAGAACAAGAAAGGGGGGCTGTCTGCCCCCCTCTTCGACTGCGTCGAATTCACCCCCCGAGGATATTTCACCCACATTGAAGGGGATATCAGGCGGCGGGCATCCGCTCCTCGACCATGCCGGCATACCAGCTGGAGCCGAAAGGAATCGCGTTGTCATCAAAGTTGTAGGCGGGGTGGTGCACCATCGCCGTGTCGCCATTGCCCAGGAAGATATAGGCGCCGGGGCGGGCGTTGAGCATGAAGCTGAAATCCTCGGCCCCCATTTGCGGCGCGACATTGGCATCGACCTTGCCCGAAACCTTCTGCGCGACCTCGATCGCGTAGCCGGTGTTTTCGGGGGCGTTGATCGTGACCGGATAGCCGCGCATGTATTTCACTGCGGCGCTCGCGCCGAAGGCCGTCGCCGTGCCCTCGGCGATCTCGCTGATGCGGCGTTCGACGTAATCTTGGACAGCAGGATCCATCGTGCGCACGGTGCCCTTGAGGAGCACAGTCTGCGGGATGACGTTATGCGCCTCGGATTCGGTGCGGAAGGTGCAGACCGACACCACTACCTGCTTGAGCGGATCGACATTGCGCGAGGCGATGGATTGCAGTGCCACAACGACATGGGAGGCAACCAGCGTGGTGTCGATCGAGTCGTGCGGTTTGGCGGCGTGGCCGCCCTTGCCGGTGACGACGATCTCGAACTGATCGGCGGCGGCCATAAGCGCGCCTTCGCGGATGGCGAAGCTGCCGACCGGCAGGCCGGGCCAGTTGTGCATGCCGTAGACTTCCTGAATGCCGAAGCGGTCCATCATACCGTCATCGACCATCTCGCGCCCGCCGCCGCCGCCCTCTTCGGCAGGCTGGAAGATCACCACTGCGGAGCCGTCGAAATTACGCGTCTCGGCAAGGTATTTCGCGGCGCCGAGCAGCATGGCGGTATGCCCGTCATGACCGCAGGCATGCATCTTGCCGGGCGTCTTCGAGGCGTAGTCGAGGCCGGTCGCCTCATGGATGGGCAGCGCGTCCATATCGGCGCGCAGGCCGATGACGCGGCCCTTGGTGTCGGTTTTACCCTTGATTACGCCCACAACGCCGGTGCGGCCGATGCCTTCGACAACCTCATCGCAGCCAAAGCCGCGCAGCAGTTCGGCCACCTTGCCTGCGGTGCGGTGCACCTCGAACAGGATCTCGGGGTTCTCGTGGAAATCTCGTCGCCAGGCGGTGATCTCGGGCAGAAGCTCGGCGAAACGGTTCTTGACGGGCATGAGGGGCTCCCTGGTTGTTGGCGCCGACAGCCTGTTACAAAGCCCTGCGGGCCGCAAGGGTCAGAAGGCGGGTTGGAGATCACTTTTTGACCCGTCGGTAAATTTGCCGCCACCGACGCCGTGCTAGCCGTGGCCTGGAAGGCCGGAGGCCGTCCGGGACCCGGAGATCGGGCTTTCGTTGCGCATCGTCACCACAACCCTGGGTTCTGCGCGCATCCGAGCGCGTCATCAAACGGGCGATCCATCCCACCTTGTTCGAGAGGCGACGGGCCGCCCCCTGGATCACAACGCCTACGCGCAGAGCCTTTCGATCAGGTCTTCCATGAAGGCCCAGCCGGCCTCGAATTGCGACAGTGCGAGCCATTCGTCGGCTTTATGGGCCTGCTCGATGTCGCCGGGGCCGCAGACCACCGCGGACCAGCCGCGAACCTGGAACTGCCCGGCCTCGGTGCCATAGCTGACCACCTGGCTGCCATTATCGCCGGTGAGCGCGCGCACGAGGCCCTCGGCCACGCCGTCCACCTCGGGGGCAAGGCCGGGCAGCGCGAACCGCTCCTTGACCTCGATCCGGGCATTGGGGTGAACGGCCTTCATCCCCACCTCAACCTCGGCCACCTTGGCAAGGAAGGCGCGGCGCCAGTCCTCGGGGTCTTCGCCGGGCAAGACGCGGAAATCGACGCCAAATTCGCACAGGCCCGCGGTGATATTATGCGCCGTTCCGCCGCGGATCTCGCCAGTATGGACCGTAGTCCAGGGCGGCACGAAGGGCGAAGCCTTTGCGGCGGCCTGCCCCTTCGCGTTCATCTCGTTCACCCACATCAGGATCTTGGCACCTTCAAGAATCGCGCTGACGCCGGTGTGCATGAGCGAGCTGTGAACCTCGTGCCCATGGACCTTGACCCAGAAGGCCAGCCCGCCCTTGTGCCCGGTCACCGCCTTCATCATCGTGGGTTCGCCCACCACCACCGCCGAGGCGCGCGGCAGGCCCGCCATGGCCTCGATCATCGGGATGCAGCCGATGCAGCCCAGTTCCTCGTCATGGCTGAGTGCGATCTGCAGAGGTCGTTTGAGCGGCCGCCGCGCTGCTGCCGCCATTGCGGCCAAAGCCAGCGCGTCGAACCCCTTCATGTCGCACACGCCGCGCCCGTAAAGCCGCCCGTCGCGCTCGACCACCGCCCAGGGGTCAGAGGCCCAGTCCTGCCCCTCGACCGGGACCACATCGGTATGGCCCGACAACACCACGCCCTCGGCCACATCCGGCCCGACCTGAGCGAACAGACTCGCCTTGGTGGGCTGTGCGGGGTCAGGGACCTTGGTGACGGTGATTCCCTGCCCTTCCAGCCATTCGGCGACCCAGTCGATCAACTCAAGATTGCTGTCGCGGCTGACCGATCGGAAGGCTACGAGGCGGTCAAGAAGGCTGCGGGCAGTGACCATGTCAGTCATAGGTTTCTCCTTTGTGCGCAGGCTGCGCCCGCATCCTGCGAGGCGTCAACCCCACCCCACGAAACGCCCCCCTGAAAGACGCTCCAGTCACGGCATCCAGAATCGTGCTTGCGCATATGATCAAAATCTCTAACACTCGGTCAAATAATCTCGCTCGGGCGAAGCCTGCGGGACAGAACGCGACAGTAAAAATACTGCGAATACAACTGACTTGGGGGTCACATATGCCCGATGGGGCGCTGCCTGTGCTCGAGGTTTCGGGCCTGAAAACGATTTTCAGGACCCGTGGTGGCGAAGTCCACGCCGTTAATTCCGTTTCTTTCGATCTGCGTCCCGGAGAGCTTCTGGGCGTTGTGGGCGAGTCCGGTTCGGGCAAGTCCGTGACGATGATGTCGCTGATCGGCCTGCTGCCATCCCCGCCCGCCGAGGTGCGCGATGGCACGGTGATTTTCGACGGCAAGGATCTGCTAAATTGTTCGGTGGCCGAGTTGCGCGAAGTGCGCGGACCCGGCATCGGCTTCATCTTCCAGGACCCGATGACCTCGCTTAACCCGGTCTTCACCGTAGGCTACCAGCTGCGCGAGCCGCTGATAAAGCACATGGGCATGACCAAGGCGCAGGCGCAGGTTCGCGCGAAAGAACTGCTCGAACTCGTGGGCATCCCAGACGCCGAGCGGCGGCTGCGCGACTTCCCGCACCAGTTCTCTGGCGGGATGCGCCAGCGGGTGATGATCGCCATTGCTCTGGCCTGCGACCCGAAGGTTCTGATCGCGGACGAGCCCACGACCGCGCTCGACGTGACCATTCAGGCGCAGATCCTCGAACTGGTCAAAGAGCTGCGCCAGAAGCTGGGCATGGCCATTGTCTGGATCACCCATGACCTTGGCGTGATCGCGGGTATCGCCGACCGAATCATGGTGATGTATGGCGGTCAGGTGGTCGAGCAGGGTCCGGTGTCCGAGGTCTTCCACAATCCGCGGCACCCCTATACCCGCGCGCTGCTCAAGACCGTGCCGAGCGTGCGCGGTGAGCGCACCGCGAAGCTTTCGGTGATCGAGGGACAGCCGCCGATCCTGCGCGGCGCCCCCTCTGCCTGCCCCTTCCGCGACCGCTGCGCCCAGGCCTTCGATCGCTGCGCGTCCGAGAACCCCGCGCGCCACCCCGTCGGCCCCGGCCATGACGCGGCCTGCTTCTGGGATTTCGACGCCGACGCCCCCCGCACGCAAGAGGCCGCCCATGCTTGATGCAACCGGCAAAGCATTGATCGAGGTCTCGGGCCTCAAGATGTATTTCCCCATCACCGCAGGCGTCTTTCGCAAGCATGTGGGCGATGTGAAGGCGGTCGATAACGTCTCGTTCACGATCTACGAGGGCGAGACCCTTGGCCTTGTGGGTGAGTCGGGCTGCGGCAAGTCCACCTGCGGCCGCGCCATCCTGCGGCTTTACGAACCCACCGCCGGGGCCGTGCGCATCGACAGCAAGGACGTGCTGGCCGCCGACGCGAACACCCTGCGCGAGATGCGCCCCAAGATGCAGATGGTCTTTCAGGACCCGCAGGCGAGCCTCAACCCCCGCATGACCGTCGCCGCCATCATCGGCGAGCCGCTGGACGAGCACACGAGCCTGTCGAAGAAGGACAAGCTGGCCCGGATCTATGAGCTGATGGACCAGGTCGGGCTGAACCGCGACTTTGCCAACCGCTATCCGCATGAATTCTCGGGCGGCCAGCGCCAGCGCATCGGGATTGCCCGCGCGCTCGCGCTGAACCCCAAGTTCATCGTCTGCGACGAGCCGATTGCCGCGCTCGACGTGTCGATCCAGGCGCAGGTGGTAAACCTGCTTGAGGAATTGCAGGACCGGCTTGGCCTGACCTACCTGTTCATCAGCCACGACCTGTCGATGGTGCGCCACATCGCCGACCGCGTGGCGGTAATGTATCTGGGCCAGATCATCGAGCTGGCGCCGCGCGACCCGCTCTACCTTGAGCCGCTGCACCCCTATACCCAGGCGCTTTTGTCTGCGGTTCCCGAACCCGACCCGGAGGCCGAAAAGAGCCGCCGCCGCATCATCCTGAAGGGCGATGTCCCCTCGCCCGCCAACCCGCCCAAGGGCTGCAACTTCTGCACGCGTTGCCCGAAGGTGATGGATATCTGCCGCCAGATCGAGCCGACCTTCCACGAGGTCCAGCCCGGCCGCTATGTGGCCTGCCACCTTTACCAAGAGACCGCCGGCTGAACGGCGGCATTGAAATTCGATCCAACAAGGAGAGGTTTGTATGAAACTCAAGACAATCCTGATGGGCGCGGCGGCAACGCTGGCCCTCGCGCCGGCTGCCTTCGCCGAGCGCGGCAGCGACGGCCAGGTCAATGTGATCTACTGGCAGGCGCCCTCGACGCTGAACCCCTATCTGTCGTCGGGCACCAAGGACGTCGAGGCATCGTCGCTCGTACTCGAGCCCTTCGCGGGCTTCAACGAAACCGGCGTGGTGATCCCGCGTCTCGTGACCGAAGTCCCGAGCCTTGAGAACGGCGGCATCTCGGAAGACCTCAAGACGATCACCTGGCACATCACGCCGGGCATCCTGTGGTCGGACGGCACGCCCCTGACCGCCGCTGATGCGGTCTTCACCTACGAATACTGCACCCATCCCGAGGGCGGCTGCGCCCAGGAGGCCCGCTACGAGGGCATCGAGATGGTCGAGGCGGTTGACGACCTGACGGTGAAGATCACCTACAAGGAACCGCGCCCCAACCCGTTCACCGCCTTCACCGGCGCGACCTCGCCGATCCTGCAAAAGGCGCAGTTCGCCAACTGCCTCGGCGCGGCGGCATCGTCCTGCACCGATCAGAACTTCATGCCGATCGGCACCGGCCCGTTCCAGGTCACCGAGTTCAAGACGAACGACGTGATCCAGATGGTGGCCAACCCGAACTATCGCGACCCGGCCAAGCCCGCGTTCTCGAACCTGACCCTCAAGGGCGGCGGCGACGCGGCCGCGGCGGGCCGTTCGGTTCTGGAAACCGGCGAATTCGACTACGCCTGGAACCTGCAACTTGCGCCCGACGTGCTGGCCGGCATGGAGGCCGCGGGCAAGGGCAAGCTGGTCGTCGGCTTCGGCACGCTCGTCGAGCGGATCGAGATGAACATGACCGACCCGTCGCCGGAACTGGCCGAAGGTGAGCGTTCGACCGCCAAGCATCCGCATCCGTTCCTGTCGGATATCCGTGTGCGCACCGCGCTGTCGAAAGCCATCGACCGCGAGATCCTGGTCGAGATCGGCTACGGCCAGGCTGGCCGCCCGACCTGTAATCTGGTTCCCGCCCCGGCGATGTTTGCCTCGGACAACACCGGCTGCCTCACGCAGGACGTCGATGGCGCCAAGGCGCTTCTGGATGAAGCCGGCTGGACCGACAGCGACGGCGACGGCATCCGCGACAAGGACGGCAAGAAGCTGAGCGTTCTCTACCAGACCTCGACCAACGCCGTGCGTCAGGACTTCCAGTCGATCATCAAGCAGTGGTGGAACGACATCGGTGTCGAAGTCGAGCTGAAGAACATCGACGGCTCGGTCTATTTCGGCGGTGACGCGGGCTCGCCCGACACCTTCCAGAAGTTCTATGCCGATGTCGAGATGTACGCCAACAACTTCGACGGCACCGATCCGGAGCCCTACCTCGCGCAGTACACCTGCGAGAAGGCGCCCAAGCCCGAGAACCAGTGGCAGGGTGAGAACATCAACCGCTTCTGCTCGGAAGAGTATGACGCGCTCATCGTCGAGCTTGGCAAGACCGGCGACATCGAGAAGCGCGCCGAACTGGCCAAGAAGCTCAACGACATGCTGACCAAAGACAGCATGGTCGTCGTGCCGCTGGTCGACCGCGGCCGCGTCTCGGCCCATTCGAACACTCTTGGCGGCGTGGTCCTGAATACTTGGGACTCGGAACTGTGGAACGCCTCCGACTGGTACCGGATGAAATGATCTGAACCTAGGGTCCGACCGCCGCTGGCGGTCGGACCCGGGGCGAGGGCGCGACCGCTTAGGGCGGCCGCGCCCTCGCCCACCCCCTCCGAACAAGAGACATGCCCCGAGGCGCCGATGTTCACATTCACCCTGAGACGGCTTTTGATAGCCATCCCGACGCTTCTGATCATCTCTCTGGTGATCTTCCTTTTACTTGAGGCCGCCCCCGGCGACCCTCTCGGCGAGGTGCCGCTGACGGTCCCCCCCGAGGTCAAGGCCCGGATGCGCGAGGCGCTTGGCCTCAACTCACCCTGGTATGTGCGCTACCTGCTCTGGCTCAAGCAGTTCTTCTGGGTCGAGCCGGTGCACCTGTGGGACGCGCTCTTTGGCACGTCCTATGGCGAGGGGATGCAGCGCGTCATCTCGTTCCAGTCGCGCCAGCCGGTCATGCAGATCATCGCCGAGCGCCTGCCCCAAACCCTGATCGTCGTGGGCCTTGCCTATGTCGTGGGCGTGCTGATCGCCCTGCCGATCGGCATCATCTCGGCCTACCGGCAGTATTCCTGGTTCGACAATATCGGCACATTCATCTCGATGATCGGTTTTTCGGTGCCCACCTTCTTCACCGGCGTCGTGCTGATCATCGTCTTCGCCGTCAAGCTGCAGTGGTTCCCCTCGGTCTATGACACGACCTTGCAGGTGACCGACTGGGCCAGCTTCAAGGCGCAGATCCGTCAGATGGTGATGCCGGTGACAGTGCTTGCGCTTTATAACGCGGCCCAGATCTCGCGCTTCATGCGGGCCTCGATGCTCGACAACCTCGGGCAGGACTATGTCCGCACCGCGCGCGCCAAGGGCCTGACCGAGAAGGTCGTCGTGCTGATCCACGTGCTGCGCAATTCGCTCATCCCCGTCGTCACCGTGATCGCGCTTGGCGTGCCCACGATCTTCGGCGGCGCGATCATCACCGAGCAGGTCTTCAAGGTGAACGGCCTTGGCCAGCAGTTGATCCTGTCGATCCACGCCAATGACATGCCGATGGTCATGACGCTGACCTTCATCTTCGCGATCCTGATCGTGCTCTTCAACCTGGTTGCCGACCTGCTATACGGCATCCTCGACCCGAGAATTCGTTATGACTGAGACCGAAAAGGCACCTGCGGCCGCCCAGACAACGGGAGCGAGCCTGTCCTACCGCCCGCCGCGCAGCCAGTGGTGGGACGTCTGGGATCAGTTCAAGACCCACAAGGGCGCACTCATCGGGCTGACGATCTTCGTGTTGATCCTGGCCACGATCCTGATCGGCCCGATCCTCTGGACGATCGAGCCGACCTATGTGGACCTGCGCGCGCGCAACCAGGGCTTCTCGATGGAGCATCCCTTCGGCACCGACCAATTGGGCCGCGATATCCTTTCGCGGATGATGGCGGGCGGGAAAGTGTCGATCTCGGTCGGCATGACGGCCATGGCGCTCTCGATCCTTCTGGGAACCACGATCGGCGTTCTCGCGGGTTATTTCCGGCGCCTCGAAGGGCCGCTGATGCGGCTGACCGACCTGTTCCTTGCCCTGCCGCTCTTGCCGCTGCTCCTGCTGATGGTGACGCTGTTCCGCGACCCGCTGTCGAAAAGCTTCGGCCCCGAGAGCGGGATCTTCCTGCTGATCGTATCTGCCATCGGTGCGACCTCGTGGATGCAGACCGCGCGGATCGTGCGCGGCGAGGTGCTAGGGTTGAAAGAGCGTGAGTTCGTTCTGGCCGCGCGTTCGATCGGTACGCCCTCGCGGCGCATGATCACGCGGCACGTGCTGCCGAACGTGCTTTCGCCGATCATGGTCTCGGCCACGCTTGGTATCGCCAGCGCGATCATCACCGAATCCGCGCTCTCGTTCCTGGGCCTCGGCTTCCCGCCGGACTTCCCGACCTGGGGACGCCTGCTGTTTGACGCTGTCGATCAGATGCAGCTTTACCCCTCGCGCGTGATCCTGCCCGGCGTTGCGATCTCGCTGACGGTGCTGTCGGTCAACTATATCGGCGACGGGTTGCGCGATGCGCTCGACCCGCGCATCCGGGGGCGCTAAGCGGCCCTGCCCCTTGGCCCGGAGCGCAGGTTCCGGGCCTTTTTCTTTGCGCGAAATCATGGAAACGTCATTCACGGCGCGGTAGCCTTCGGCCATGAGCACACCCGTCCTGCGTACCGAAGACATCACCCGCATCTACCGCACTGGCGCGGTCGAGGTTCAGGCGCTGCGTGGCGTCACCATGGAGCTGTCCGAGGGCGAGATGGTCGTGCTGCTCGGCGCCTCGGGGTCGGGCAAATCGACCCTGCTGAATATCCTCGGCGCACTCGACCTGCCCACCTCGGGGCGCGTGTTCTTCCGCGACACGGAACTCACCCGCGCGACCGACCGCGAGCTGACCCGCTTCCGGCGCGAGCATGTGGGCTTTGTCTTCCAGTTCTACAACCTGATGCCCGCCCTGACCGCGCGCGAGAACGTGGGGCTGGTGACCGAGATCTCCGAAGACCCGATGCGTCCCGAAGAGGCGCTGGAGCGCGTGGGCCTTGGCCACCGGCTCGATCACTTCCCGGCCGAGTTGTCGGGGGGCGAGCAGCAGCGCGTCGCCATTGCCCGCGCTATCGCCAAGCGCCCCGAACTTCTGCTGTGCGACGAGCCGACCGGCGCGCTCGACAGCGCCACCGGCATCAGCGTGCTTGAGGCCCTGTGCGAGGTGAACCGCGATCTTGGCACCGCGACAGCGCTGATCACCCATAACGCCGGAATTCAGGCCATCGCACATCGCGTCATCCACATCGCCGACGGCCAGATCGCACGCGAGGAGATCAACGCCACCCGCCTCGATCCGAAGGACATCACATGGTAAGCGCGCTCGACCGCAAGGCGCTGCGCGACCTTCTGCGCCTCTGGGCGCAGGTGCTGGCCATTGGTGGGGTGCTGGCCTGCGGGGTGATGGTGCTGGTGCTCGGCTCGGGCACGCGCGCCTCGCTCGAGGCCTCGCGCGCAGCCTATTACGAGCGCCAGCGTTTTGCCGAGATCTTCGCCGACGCGACGCGCGTGCCCGAAACGCTTTTGCCCGAGATCGCCGCCATTCCCGGTGTCGCGCGGCTGTCGCCGAGCATCCGCACCTCCGCCGTGATCGACCTGCCGGGCGTGTCCGAGCCGGTCTCGGCCGATGTGCGCTCGCTGCCGGTCTCGGGGCGCGACCCGGTGCTGAACGCGCCGCTTCTGCGCGCAGGGCGTATGCCCGATCCCTTGCACCCCGACGAGGTCGCGCTTTACGCGCCTTTTGCCGAGGCGCGCGGCTTGATGCCGGGCGACAGGCTCTCGGCGGTGATCGAGGGGCAGCGCCGCAGCCTGACCGTGACCGGCCATGTGCTCTCGCCCGAATATATCTACACCATCGGCCCGGGTTCGATGATGCCCGACGATGCGCGCTTCGGCGTGCTCTGGATCGGGCAGGATGCGGCGGCGGCGGCCACCGACATGAACGGCGCCTTCAACTCGCTGGCGCTGCAACTGGCGCGCGACGCGGTGGCGCCTGCGGTGATCAGCGCGCTCGACCGGCTGCTCGCGCCCTATGGCGGGACCGGGGCGCATGACCGCTCGGACCAGATCAGCCACGCCTTCTTGCAATCCGAGTTGGAGCAACTGGGCGCGATGGCGCTGATCCTGCCGCCGATCTTCCTGACTGTCTCGGCCTTCCTTGTGAACATGGTGCTCAGCCGCCTGATCGCGCTGGAGCGCGCGCAGATCGGCCTACTGAAAGCCGTGGGCTACACGACCGGCGCGATCGCGACGCATTATCTCAAGCTCGCCGCCGGGATCGCGCTGATCGGCACTGTCGTGGGCTGGGGCGCTGGCTGGTATCTGGGCGCCGCCATGACGCGGATGTATGCCGACTTCTTCCGCCTCCCCTGGCTGATCTACGCGCCCTCGGCCTGGCCTTTCGTGCTTTCGGCGCTGCTGGCGCTGTTGACCACGCTCAGCGGGGCCGGGCGCGCGGTCTGGGCCTCGGTCCGGCTGCCGCCCGCTGTGGCCATGAGCCCCCCTGCCCCGCCGGTCTACCGGCGCGGCCTGATCGACGGACTTGGCGCTTGGGCGCATCTGCAACAGACCACAATGATGATCCTGCGCGCGATCACCCGCTGGCCGGGACGCGCCGCTGTTACCGTCTTTGGCGTGGCCGCCTCGGTCTCGGTCCTGATCGCCTCCTTCTTCACCTATGACGCGATTGACCTGATGGTGGACGAGATCTTCACCCGCGCGAACCGCCAGAACGTCACGCTGATCCTCGCCTCGGCACGCAACGAGAGCGCGCTGGATGACGCCCGCGCCCTGCCCGGCGTGATCCGCGCCGAGGGGGCCTTCGTGCTGCCCGTCCGCCTGCGCAACGCCAACCGCGAAGAGCTGAGCTCGCTGACGGCGCACCCCGAACATTCGGAGCTTTCGCGGCTGATCGATGACAAGGGCCGCCAGGTGCAACTGCCCGACCACGGTCTTGTGCTGCCCGAGGGGCTTGCGGGCAAGCTCGGCCTTGCCCCCGGCGATATGGTGACGGTCGAGGCATTGGCCCCGCCGCGTGAGACATGGGCCGTGCCGCTCACCGCCACCATTCGCCAGACGCTTGGGCAGGATGCACATATCGCGGCGCCCGCGCTGTTTGGCCTGATGCGCCAGACGCCACAGGTCAACCAGATCAACCTGCAAGTGGATGCCACACAGATGGACGCGCTGAACGCCGCTGTGAAATCGACCCCCGCCATCGCTGGCATCGCAGACTGGACCCGCACCCGCAGCCAGTTCACCGCCACTATCGAGGAAAACCTGAGCATCTCAACCGTCATCTACTCGGCGCTTGGGATGCTGATCACGCTTGGCGTGGTCTATAACGCTGCGCGCATTCGCCTGTCGGAACGCGTGCATGAGCTTGCCTCGCTGCGGGTTCTGGGTTTCAGCCGGGGTGAGGTTGCCTGGGTTCTGGTGGGCGAATTGATGCTGCTGACGCTGATCGGCCTGCCGGTCGGCTGGGCGGGCGGCTACGGCTTTGCCGCCCTTGTGGTGCAGGGCTTCTCAACCGATGTCGTTGCTCTGCCGCTGGTGGTCAACCGCCAGACATTCGCTTATGCCAGTCTGATCGTGCTGGCCACCGCCCTTGCCGCGGCGCTGGTCGTGCGGCGCAGGCTCGACCGGATCGACATCGTTCAGGCGCTCAAGGCGCGCGACTGAAAGGACATGCCATGACTCGTACCAAATGGATCCTCACCGGCCTCTCGCTCGCGGCGCTCGCCGCCGTGACGGTCTGGGCGCTCAGCCCCTCTCCGGAGCCGGTGGATATCGTACAGGTCACGCGCGGCCCCCTGGAGGTCACCGTCGAGGCCGAGGGCAAAACGCAGGTGCGCAACCCCTATCTGGTCACCGCGCCAATCACCGGCACCACCACCCGCAGCCCGGTCGAGGTCGGCGACAGGGTCGAACGCGGCGAGACGGTCGTCGCCGAAATCCGTCCGGGCGAGCCCGCTTTCCTTGACGCCCGCGCCCGCGCGCAGGCCGAGGCCGCCGTGACCGAGGCGCAGGCATCGGTCCGTCTGGCCGAGGCCAATATCGCCCGCGCCGAGGCCGACCTTGCCTATGCCCAGACCGAATACGCCCGCAACAGCGAGCTGGCCGCGCGCGGGATCGTCCCGCCACGTTCGCTTGAAGCCGCCGAGCAGGTCCGGCGCAGCGCCGATGCGGCGCTGAATGCGGCGCGCTCGGCGCTCGATCTGAACCGTGCGACGCTGGCCAAGGCACAGGCCCAGTTGCTCGCCCCCTCAGATCCCGGCATCGGCACCGCCGCTCTGACCTGCTGCGTGCAGATCACAGCGCCCACCAGCGGCACGATCCTGACGATCGAAGACCGCTCGGCACGCCTTGTGCAGGCGGGCGAGACGCTGCTGACCATCGGCGATCTGGGGGATCTGGAGATCGAGGTGGACCTGCTGTCCTCCGACGCCGTGCGCGTCGCGGAAGGCGCGCTCGCGCATGTCGAACGTTGGGGCGGCTCCGAGGTGCTTGAGGCCGTCGTGCGCCGCATCGACCCGGCCGCCTTCACCGAGGTTTCGGCCCTTGGCATCGAAGAGCAACGCGTGCGGCTCAAGCTCGACATCCTGACCCCGCCCGAGCAGCGCTTGGGTCTGGGCGACGGGTTCCGCACTTATATCCGCATCGTTGTGTGGTCGGCAGAGGATCTGCTGCGCGTGCCGCAGTCGGCGCTGTTCAGGCAGGGCGGTGGCTGGGCGGTGTTCGCCATTCAGAATGATCGGGCGGTGTTGACGCCGGTCGAGGTCGGCCAGGCGAACGCCGACGCGGTCGAGGTGCTCTCGGGCCTTCAGGCGGGGCAAAGCGTCGTTGCCTATCCGGGCAGCCGCATTGCCGACGGCACAAGGATCACGCCGCGCGCGACGCCGGATACCTGATTTTCATGAATAATTGGGGAATGGTGCCGGCGAAGTGGGTTGTGTTCCCGTTGCAGGCACCGCATCGGCCAATAGCCTCAGCAAAACAAGGGCTAAC
>NZ_JAHVAI010000028.1 GCF_019264375.1 Sedimentimonas flavescens
AGATCAGACATGTTCACCGCTCGGTTTTCGAGCCGTGAATCATGCCGGTAAACGGAAATCAATGGGTCCTGACCCTAACTATAGAATGCGCGATACCTGAATCCATAGGAAAAGGTTTTTTGGCGGGGAGCGGCAAATATGTCTTGCACTGAAGGAGATCGAGACAGAGGTGATTTTTGAACCGAGAGTGACGATGCGACATCAAGCGCTACCGCAGCCCTCTTCTCCAATCCCAAGGCATCACGAACTTGCCTCCCCATATACCCGTCTTAGCCTTTCGTGCCCTCGCCTCCTCGTTTACGTAATCCATCCCGTAACGCCGGTAGGCAACCGCCCAACCATTCAAGACCATCCAAGCGTTCAGATCTTCGCCCTTCTGCGTGCAGACGGCTACGTACCGCTGATAGCGATCAATGCCCTTAACGCGACAGCTAACTGAAGCTCGGCCGATCTTCTCAGCCAGAGCTCGCGCTGAATCCCGACCACAATTCCAAGTCCGCCCATCCAAGAGCAGGCAGCGCTGACGGCTCTCGATGGCATCTATTGCATGCAAGCGGATCCGTTGACCGTGTATCTCGATCGTGTCGCCGTCGATGACCGATGCCGTACCCGCAATCGTTTGAGCGGTCGCCGAAGAGGCTGCATACACGATAAGAAATGAAGCGAGAAGAAATCTCTGTATCAATTCAGGTAACCACCCGTGTCGCCTATTTAGTCTTTTAGCCTGTATCATTCTGTCGTCATTCGACGACCTTTGTCGCCAATCGGCTTTCGAGAAGCTCTTCCCGGACCAATACATAGATGTCATCGGGGGGCGTATCGAGAGAATGGATCATGATGCTAAGATCAATGCCCATCTCGACGAGATAGGACATCGTCTGCCCCTGCCCGCGCTGTATCTCTTCAACCGCAAAGTAGGCCGGAATGTAGAGGTTTTGATCGTAGTAGTGCTGGTGAAGGCCAACATAGCCTCGCTCCGATACTTGCCGCTCAACCCCTCCAGCGAGACGTAGGGGCAGGATGACATGCAGGCCATACCGTCAAGGATCGTCGTGTCTATCTCTAACTCTCGCAGCAGACGGCCAAGCGCGAGAGCTTCTACGACCATCCCTCCTGGACTATTCAGTGCAATCGTTTTCGGCACCTCCTGCAGATCCGCAAGGTAAGATTGCAGACGCTGCGTGTCCCCCGTCTCGATCGCACCATTGAGCAATAGGAGCTCGCCCAACTTGCCTCCATCGATCACCTGAAACGTCAGTCGTTCTGGAAAATCTTCTGGAAGGTCAACATTCGTCGGGATGGATGGATCACCAAGTCTGGGCATTTGTGGGCTGGGTTCAAAGCGACGTAGTTGGTCACCGGGCTCAACAGGACCCGCCAATTTTGGAAGATCCGACGCACCGGCAGGGTGCCATCTGCCGACCATATCCCCCAAAATCAGAAGCACGGCGATCAAGGTCTGCATTACCAAAACCAGCCGCAAGCCTTTCTGACTATCGAGTCCCTTAAAATAACTCCTGGAAGCATTCAGCATGGCTCAGGTCTCAGTGCCCGACACGCTCTCGGACACCGCCTCGCCACCACTCAGGCGTTTACGTATCTCCGCATCTGCGCCACCCATCGTGACCTCTACATCCCGCATAGCGTTGATCGCTGCCTTCAAGTCGGCAAGGGTCAGTGTCTCCTCAATGCTGAGTCCATCACGCCCGCTCCGGATAGCCGCCTGAGTAACGGCCAGTACAAACACCAGCACTGCGGGAAGAAGATCGATTGCGATAGCGCCCGCCCACGAAGGAACAAAGCTTCCCGCATATCGGATCACGGCATCGGCACTCGTTATCGGATTGTAAGTCGTCTGAATCGGCGGTTCTTTTGCAAGGACCTCATCAGCAGCGCGCTTCAGCGTCTGCCCCCGCTGATTGAGAGCGGCGATAACGGAATCGATTGTGGAAGACTGTGCGTCCCTGACCCCCGTGGAACGGCCATCGAGTTCCGGCAGCACGACCGATGCCGGAAGATCCTGAGCCGCACGCGCAATGAGAGGTGCAATCGAAAGCTGGTTCAGCCTGGTGACCACTCCAGCCAGACGAACGCTTTCTTCTGCAAAGTCGACCGAGCGCTTCTCAACAGGCCCAGGCGCAACGGTCAGTGCTCGCATGCGGCCGAGAATCTGGTTCCCCGCCTCAAATGCTTCATCGATCTGGGACTGCTGTCCGCGGATCTGTTCCTCAAGATTCTTGAGCTCTTCAGTCTTTTGGGTCAGCACGCGGAAGACAGCTCCCTTGCCGGCGGTGCCGGATAACTGCCCCGACTGTTCTTGATCAGCGAGCGCCTCAAACGCGGCCCGTGCCCGCTCCACTTCGCGCCCTAATGCCTGCGCGGAAATGGCAATATCGTGGGCCTGTTCCAGAGCAGCCTGATAGTCGCGCACCGTGTTGTCCAAGTGCTGCTCCACAGCAGCTGAACCAGCAAGTGCGGCAGCGTTAAGCCAACTCGACATAGCAATGATGGCGAGAGAGCCGACCATCGTCGACACCGTAAGGCCAATAAATCCGCTCGCACTGCGCATAGCGGGAAGCAACCGCAGCATGTAGCTCCAGAAGACGAAAATACCGACCGATACGGCCACAGAGTATGCGAGCGCGGCAAAGAAGCTCATCGCCCCGTTATCTTCCAAGATGGAAGAAACCCCAAGGTAGGTATAGATACCAGAAGCAATGGCGAGCACACCGAGCGCGGCGGGGGTGAAGGTTTCCAACCACGCGAGATGCCCCTCGAGCTCCTTGGCAGTTCGAAGCCCTTTGGCCTCAGCAGCAGTGAGCGCCTTGTTCGAAGTTTTCATGGAATGTGCCTTGGTTGGGATCGACAACAGGGGATGAAACCTCCCCGTTAAATGGGCGAGGTGACTGACGTTTTCTAGAGTAGCTTGGTTACAATCAACCCGCCGGGGTCAAGTAGTGCCCAGATCCCTCTTCTGCTGGAGTAGAACTGAACCACTCACGCCTAACAACCAGCATCGTTTCAGAAGCCCTAGCAATCGATTGCCCGATTTAAGAACTCAAGTTAGGCTCAAGTGAAGATCGCCAAAACCGCAAGTCGTCAACCTTGACACGCTAGTTGCGCCATCAGCGCCTATCCTCAACTCGGCCATGTCGAGCATCAGCCCAGGATAAATAGTTAATTAATAGCATGACACACCAATCAAAATACTCAAAGCGCAAAAAAAACAACACAGTCACCACTAAAAATAGCTATGCCGGGACGACATCAGACGTCATCTCATCAATACTACTAATCGCCTCAGCATCAATTATATTATGCGCGCTTAGCTATCGACTATCATTCGCAGATTCTATAAAAATTCTTGGCGTCGACTTGGACATGCCAAAATCTGCATTTGAACAAGCACTTCAAGACAGAGGATATGAGTGCCCCCCTCCCCCAACACCACCAGAATCCTCGGGACGAATAATTGATTTAATGCTCTGCACCTCCCCACCAACACCCGAAAAACTAAAATCACTGCAACCAAATATTGACAGTGTGGACAAACTACTTTCTCAATCCTTCGATTCTCTGATCGACAATCCAAGCGCAGCAATTAACGACACGAAGTTCCAAAACAACACAGAAAGCGCCCTCCTATCTTTAGAAGGAATCATTCAGAACTTCAGATTAATAATTTCTTATAAAACCTTGGAAAAACAATACATACTATTCAGCTGCAGCGTATTCTCATCATGCGGGAGACCAAAATCTGAAGTGATAACAAGCATAAAGAGAGATATATCTTTCATCAGTTCAGATTTGCTACTCACAAGACCAAACATCCTCACCGACATATATCTGGAACTAATCAACACACAACAACAAAAGGAAATTGACGAAATACTTAAGATCACCACTAAAGAGACACTAAACTTTACAGAAGAACTCTCCCCTTGCTTTTACAAGGAAGGCGACCGTCTCTGCGTCTACGATGGCAGAATAACACTTGACGCCTTAAGCTTATCAATGAACTTAGGCATCGAACCACAATCAGCAGAAACCGTTAATTTTCTTTCCTCTATATCTATCGCAACCCCCATATTCATCTTGGAAAGAGGCGATTACGCCGGCCCTCCATCATTTAAATAAGAGCCGGAAACTTTTCAACAATACGCCCGCACACCCAGACACAACCAGATAAAAAACGATAACAAATACCCACCTACATTAAAAAATTCCACCAGAAATCATTTTACCTGAGCAGCACCAAAAAAAATATTAACATCATCTGGATTTCTGGATTTCCACTAGATCTCGCGCCGTAGCGTGCTCCCCCTAACGATATGCCATTTGAAGGCTTTTTGGGAGGGGGCCAGATGCGCGCAGCGATAGGCAATTTATGAACCGATACATCGTCGACTAATGATAGGGGCATCCTATTGATGGAACCTCAGCTCAGCCCCCGGATCGAGCTGCGAAGCAGCGTAAGGTCGCAGGACGCCATTGGCAAAATAACCCCGGACACGCAAAGTGTTTAATGGGCACTCGAAACAAAATGATTGGGAGCCGAGCTGCCAAAGTATGTGGCGAGCACGTACTAATTAGCCCTTTGAATCCTTGCCCCATCCAGCAAAGAGGCCTTTGGCCTTTTCAAAAGTCGCCTGCGCCGTTTTCACTGCTGCAGCACCAGAGTCCTGAATTAAGTCCCCGACAGCTTTCGAGTAGTGGGTTGCAGATTTCGCGAGCTGGCTTTGCATAGAGAGGTGGGCATCGAGTTCCCGGACAATGCTCTCGATCGCGAGCTCCTCGCGCTCATCACATTCGCCATCCGCGTATGCGATCTCCTCAAGGAATTTGCGAATGTCCTTTTTCATCGCGGTCGGGTTACAGTCATCATTGTCGATCTGGTAGTCGGCGAGAGCCTTTGCCATCTCTTTCAATGTACGGCCTTTGATTTGCATCTCGAGGAGCGGAAGCGCTCGTCTGGCGTAGTCCTCGGAGACTCCCCACTCCTCAGCGAAGTAGGCGACAATTGCCTCGCGTTCGACGTCCTCAGTTTCCCCAGAGAAATCCGCGACTTTCAGGGCGAGCCCGGCCATCATATCGAAGAGAGTAGCTCCGAGGAGGTCTATGGGCGTGTTAATGAACTTGGGAATGGTTTCCACGCGTGAAGACGTGTAGCCAGACATGACCTTCATGACACCATAGTAGGCGCCACCTGACGCAACAGCTGCAGCCACCACCCAACCAACTGGGGTCGCGGCAGCGGCGCCGAGCCCAAGAGCCGATAGAAATCCTCCCCCACCAAAAAACGTGGTAGCCACGGCAGGGGATGCGGCTGCAACGGCACCAACCGCTCCAGCACCTTTCACGTCCCAGAGTGTCTGAAGCGTATTCTTCAACTTCAGGGAGCCGTAGGCGTCTTCACCAATTCCCAGCTTGATCTTGAACTTATTGGTGTCCGCGACGACGAGGTCAGTTTCGCTGAGCTCTTGCACCAGTTCCGCTTCGGTCGCACTCATTCAGGCACCCACAAGAGCACTGAAGGAATTAACCAGCCCATCAATACGCTCTTTGAGCTTGTCGCTCAGGAGATCATTAAGTGCGCCAGCGGCAACTCCAAGGGCGAGTATAAGGGAGCTGAGCAATCCAGCGAGTATCCCACCCAAGAGAGGGATCGACGCAATCAAGCTTGTCAAAACGAGCGCAGCGATGACCCCAAGCGTTACCGTTGGGAATGCCTTTATCAGGTCAAAAACGAACGCCAGGATCTTGCGGCCGACCGCAACAACCTTCGATCCAATGCGTACCGTGATGCGCGCCAAATCGCGCAAAATGGCTTTGAGATCCGCCGACAAACTCGTTCTTTCAATGAGCTCTACAAGCTTACGTTCAGGCAAAGACGTATTCACGTCGCGTATCAGTGCCTCTAGCGCTGCCGACATTCAAATTCCCCGCAAACAAGAAAGTGGACATTGTATTTGCTCAGAATGCGTCTGCAGCATTCGTTGCGCAAGTCTTTCGATGAAACCCTCCAGAATGTTGATAAATGTTAACATCATTCGAAAAACATTTCCGGCACCCCCACCAACCCAGGAGCGCCGCTAACGGCATTAAATCATTCTTAATCAATGCATTAAAAGAACCAACGCATAGTGCCGCACCACATCAAGCAAGCCAACGGCATGTCAGCTAAATACTAGTTCGGGCAAGATCGATTCCCATTCGTCTCGGCGGATCGTGCTGCGAAACTCCTCCTTGTTATCGGTCTTGCGCCAGCGCACGATCGCTCCGATTTCGCCTCGTAGGAAACTTTGGGGGGATGGAGGCTTAAACGCTTGGGACATGCGGCTCAGTGTGCGCCCCTTTGCGTCCTTGATCAGCCACCTGTCCTCATCCGCCACAAGGCTGATAGGATCCCCGACCTTGGCGGAGTTAATTGCCTCTAGTGACAGATGCCCATCACGCAGGCGCCCAGCCCAAGACAAGTCCACGAGCTTTAGATCCGGCATCATGTATTGATGCGCCTCAACGGGTAGATCCTTGCTGACAGGCGAAACCTTTCGAACCAAGACATTGTCTTCACCTGCGTGCACATAGGGATGGCGGCCACTCGTAATGACCGAGAGACTACGGCGGGCGCGGGTCATTGCGACATAGAAGAGGCGCCGGGGGGCATCCGCATCTTCGCCCTTGGATGGCCGATCCCAACCTCCGTTCAAGATCACGACATCATCGAACTCCAGCCCCTTCGCGCGATGTGCGGTGAGCAAGAGAAGACCACGCTGCTCCGAGCGGACATCGCGAGACCACTCCGCAAGCCACTCAACGACATCGGGCACTGGCATTTTCTTGTCACCAAGCTCTCGCGCCAGCGCTGCAATGCCTTCTGCAATCAGGTCGATCCAGCGGTTACGAGGTTGGGCGTTCAGCATCGTCAGAAGATCAGCAACACCCAGAAGACGCGCCGGATCCTGGCGTATCGCCATCACAAACTTTTGCGTCTCGCGCAGCCGCCAGATGCTCGGCAGGCTTTCATTCGCCATCTCCACTGGGATACCCAGAGCTTCGGCGAAGCTGCGAACCGCTCCCAAACGCCGCCAATCTCTGGAAATGATGGCTGCACGCGACCAACTCCAATCGGGATCGAGACAGGATAGACGGTGCAACTCCTCGATCGCTGCGAGAGCCTGTGCATCCTCAGCGGGCGGGCAGTCCAAGAGCTGCACACGCCCCATCCCCACCGGATCAAGCTTGGCAATCGCGCCGCCAGCTGGCTCGTTTCGTCGAGCACGATTAATGGTGATGTCATGACCCAGCTTCATCCGCTCTGCGGCGGGAGCAATGACTGCATTGGCCGCATCGATGATATGCCCGCTCGAGCGGTAGTTCTGGGTCAAAAACTCAGGCTTTGCCCGGTAATCTGCCTCGAACTGCCGGATATACCGGATGGAGGCGCCCCCGAACGCATAGATGTTTTGATCATCATCTCCGACAGCAAAGAGGCTCAGCCGAAGGTCCGGATCGTCGAGCGAACGCCCAGCCACAGCGGCAATCAGGGCGTATTCCTCCGGCCCAATATCTTGATACTCATCCACCAGGATCCACCGATAGCCTTGAATGAGCGTCTCGCGCTGTGCCTCGGCCTCTGATTTTGACAGCCCCTCACCGTTGAGCTGACGCACCGCCTCCATGACAATCCCGTCGAAGTCCCGGCTCTCCGCGTTATCTCCCGCGAAGCTTGCACCTACGAGCCGCATGGCAAGCGCATGGCAGGTCGAGACGGTTACCCCATTGGCGTCATCACCGATGAGGTAGCGCAGCCGAGCCCGGATCTCGGTCGCGGCATGGCGGTTGTAGCTCAGCACCAAGATGCCACGCGGATCTTCACGCTTTACCCGGATCAGGTAGGCGATCCGGTGGACCAGCACCCTGGTCTTTCCGGATCCGGGGCCCGCCAGAACCAAAACGTTGGTCTGCTCACGGTCGTCCTGAACGATCTTTTGCTGGACTGAGTTATTGAGAACCTCGACGATCGCCTTCCAGGAGGCGCCCGTGGTCTGGCGTCGAATTTCCGTGCCGCGATCAGGCAGCCAGCGCTTCAGGAACGTCTCGTGCTCGAGCACGAAATAATCCTCAGACAGGCGCAGCGCCTCATCCATCGAGGCCAGCCCCTTTTCCGCATAGGCGGCCATCACATGGGTCTGAATGGTTTGCTCGCTGTAGTGCTCCTCGAGGGGAATGAAATCCTTCTGCGTGAACCCGCCGCCACCGGGGCGCAGGTGAATGGTCATCGCAGGGCGAAACACGGTCAGCCCTTTACCCAGGGTCACCACTTCCAGCTCATGCATCCACAGGAGCGCGCGGCTCATAAGCTTGCTCATGTCCTGCACCGCGCCCTTCAGGAGCGCGTCACCATTGAGCGAGGCAAGCAGATCACCCATCGTGGTTTCGACCTGGATGTCTTTGCCTTGAATGCCCCGGTGCACCTTGCCGATGAGATGTGCCAGCAGAAGCTCGGCCGCCTGTCTTCGAATGGCCGCGGTTTGCTCGAGGATCCCCCATGAGCGGTTCAATGTGACCTCGATCGTGTTTCGGGAGGCGGTGCGCAGGCGAAGGTTCCCCATGCCGCCGTCCTGATCGCGCCCATCACGCGCCATGCCGCGCAAAAGCCGGTCGACGATGTCAGGACGCACGCTCATATGGCCCATATCTCGCAAGGACTGGCACGTTTCCGCGAGATGCAGAGGTATTCCTTGGTTCCGGTCCGCGTCAGGCGCGGCCTCACGCATCTTGGAAATCAGATCCGCCTCGAGCTGCGAGGCCTGCGCCATTCTCTGAAGCGATTGGCCCTTCACGCCGACATGCACGAATACCGTCACGGCTACATCGTTTCGGGCAATCCCGAGCGTCTCCAGATCATTCATCGCCTTCGTCAGACCGCCACCGCTCAGACCGCTGATACCTGTCAACTCGTCTGTCGATATCCCTTGATCCGGCGCCGCGTTCATCAGATGCCGTACGATGTCCAGAAGCTGCTTACGCCGCGTTTCGGTGATGGCCTCCGTCGACGCGGCAATCATCGCTTCGGCCTCGCCGATCGTGCGAATGCGCAAGGAGGACGGAAAGACCTGCACCCGGTTCTCTTCGCGGGTTAGAAGCTTTGCATCCTCCAGCCAGGAAACCGCAGTCTTGACGCGCGTGTCATCGGTCGCACTATCACGCTCGAACTCCATATCACGCTCGGCACGCACGATTTCTCCTGCCGTCGCAATGACTTCCGTGCCGTTCTTCGCCTTACTGCCGGATTTATCGACGCGCTCACCAATCCGCCGCACCGCGCGCAAAATGGCACCGATCTCATGACGGGCAAGACGGGATCGGGCGGAGAGCGAGAACTGTCTCTCAACATCTGCTGAGGCGAAGAGAAGAACGCAGTTGGCATGGGCCCTGTCGCGCCCAGCGCGCCCCGCTTCCTGCAAATAGTTCTCGAGCGAGCCTGGAATATCGCCATGAACGACCAGGCGAATGTCGGGCTTGTCGATCCCCATTCCGAACGCATTGGTTGCCGCGATCACACGCAGCTTGCCGATCCGGAAATTCTCCTGGATCTCGCGCTTTTCCTCAGGCTGTAACCCCGCATGAAAACGCTCGGCTGATAGTCCCTGTTGGCGCAGGAAGGCCGCCACCCGTTCGGTCGCGCTCCGCGTTGCGCAATAAACGACGGCGCCCGAGGCTCCGTCCTGTGGGAGTTTCGCCTCGATCACGTCAAGAATATCAGTGAGCTTGGTCTCTTGCTGAGTGGGGAGCACCTCGAAGGTCAGGTTCGTTCGCACGGCCCCACCATCGAGCAGCATCAGATTGAGATCCAATCGGGACTGAAAATGCTCGCGAATGTCCTGAACGACTTCGGGCTTTGCCGTCGCCGTCAGGCACAGCACAGGCGCCGGCGGCTCGTCCCCCGAGTATTCCTTGATGAAGCGGCCGATATATCGGTAGTCCGGCCGAAAATCATGTCCCCACTTCGAAACACAATGCGCCTCGTCGAGAACCCAGAGCCCGACCTCTCGTTGCGCCAGGATCGACCGAACCGAGACACTGCGCAGCTGTTCGGGGGAGATCAACAAGATGGCCGCCTCGCCCATGCGCACCTGATCAAGCGCATTCTGGCGCTCGGGGAGTGAGAGCATGCCATTGATGGTTACAGCGGAGGATATCCCTGCCCGCTCCATGCCCTGCACCTGGTCAGCCATCAGGGCAACAAGCGGCGAGATGACGACGGTCAGTGCGCCGGTCTTGTCGAATTTCGAGAGGGCCGGGATTTGGTAGCAGACGGATTTGCCCGTGCCAGTCGGCAAGATACCCAGGATGCTTTGCCCTCGCATCGCTTCATCGACGATCCGCTCCTGCAATGGCCGTCCCGTCTCATCGACTGGCGCCGGGCGAAAGGCATCAAAACCGAACCAGCGCGCGAGTGCGCGTTTGGGATCATTTTTCTCGCGGCACCAGGTGCAATCCGGGCTCTCACAGCGGGTGTCACGTAGATGGCGCACGATAAGCGAGGCTTCACGGAACTGCATCCGCACCCAGGGAGGCATGACCGAGTCCCCACCCGCGACAGAAATCCAGGACAAAGCATAGGCCATAGGCCAACCAAGCTGCCCATGGGTGAGCCGGCCCAAAACCTGCTCAATACGCCTGTTACAGGCGCGCCCTGCCAGCAAGCGACGGATCGCCTCATGGGCAGCGCTTTCTGAGGGGGGAGAGGCCGAGCGGATATGGCGGAAGACCGCGTCGAAGCCAGCCGATGGCGGCGCGCGCATAGTGAGATAGTGAAAGGCGATCAGCGCATCGGGCGCCTCTTCATGCAGGCGGTCAAATGCGTCGAGTTGGTTCTCGAGCACCTGGAAAACGAGGCGCGCGTCGAGTTCAGGATCGTTGACATGCCCAGCCTGCAATCGGCCGTCGTGATAATGTTTGACCAGGTGGTGATAGGGGTTTCGCGGAAACGCCAGCGGGTTCAGCCAAAGCGTATCAATAATGGAATGGCCTAAATGGGCGAGGCGCTGACGAGCGGCGGCGAGATGCGGCAGGTCGTGGCGCAGGATGTTGTGGCCAATCAGGTGGTCCGTGTCGACCACGGTTTCTTCGAGACGGTCGAGGGCGCTCTCAAGTTGACCTTTGCGAGATACGATGGCCGGAGCATCCCCAAATCGAACCGCCGCCAGTGCGAAAATCGTCGCGGTTTTCGGATCGACTTCCAAGTCAATCGACACGCATCGTCGCAGCAGTAACTGTGAATGATCAGGCCGTGCCAGCGTCAAGTTCGAACTGCCCATTTGTTTTATTATCTAATTGGATATTCGATGGCATTCCGCTTGAAGGTCAAGGGGTTGTCGCGAGGGATCGATTGGGGTGCCCCAGTGGCTCTGCCTCAAGCGACACCGCACCGCTGCGTGGGCATCGTCTCCAAGCGTGAACAAGCAGCCAAGCAACGCGGCGCCCATCAAACTCGGAATTGGCCATGAGACCCGGTGAGCCCCCTCCCGCCCTACCGAAAGGCGCGTCTTCATAAAAAAAGCAACGCCACTGGCCGCATACATCCGAAAACTTCTTCCCATGGGAATAGTGAAGGCATATATTTTCTCAAGAAAGGTTTTTGCCATGATAAACCCCAACCACCAGGCCGCAGCCCAAGATCGCGGAGCAATCCTGACAAAGGCCGCTGTACGCGCCGCCGAGAGGCTCAACATCACAGGACGGCAACTGGCCCATGTGCTGGGTGTCTCGGAGGCTCAGGTCTCGCGCTTCAGAACGGGTGAGGCGGCACTTGCAGAGCACAGCAAGCCATTCGAGCTTGCGGCACTTCTCGTACGGACATTCCGCTCGCTCGACGCGATCACCGGCGGAGATGAGAAAGTTGCTCGTGCCTGGCTTGTTGCTCCCAATGCGGCTCTTGGAGCGATCCCGGCGGAACGGATCGCCACGGTTCAAGGATTGGCAGATGTCGTCACTTACCTGGACGCCCGACGCGCTGCGCTCTGAGGCCATGCCGTTCGAAGGGGTCGCATGGCGGCTCGCTGAAGCCCAGCATCGGGTCTCAACTCTAAAACTCGTCGACAGCCTAAGCGAGCAGGAAGCGCTTGAAGAGATTCTTGAGGCGACCAAGCCACCCGTGCCCAAGGATTGTCGCCATCTCGACTATCTGCTCTCTACCCCCTTCCGCTATCGCCCCTATCCGCAGGGCTCGCGATTTCGAAAATCCGGGATCACTCCCGGGGTCTGGTATGGCGCTGAGCGCCCAGAGACGGCCGTGGCGGAAATGGTCTTCTACCGCTTCCTCTTCTTTGCGGAGAGTCCAGAAACCCCCTTCCCCGATGTTGCTGCCGAATACACGGCGTTCTCCGTCGATTTGGCCACGCCGGTGGCGCTCGACTTGGCCTTGGGTAAATTGAGCGGTGATACCGCACTATGGACGCATCTTAGTGAGTACGCCCCTTGCCAGAGCCTCGCAGAGAGCGCTCGCGAGATCGGCGTCGAGATCATACGTTACCTCTCCGTACGAGATCCCAACCTTGGCGCGAACCTAGCCGTGCTGTCCTGCCGCGCGTTTCGCAACCCTGCCCCAGTCGAGCGCCACACCTGGCGCATCCGTATCGGACGCTCCGGTGCGCAGGCGGTGCGCGAGCACCCGCGTCTCGGGCTCGAGTTCAGGCCGGATAGTTTCAGTGAAGATCTGCGGCTTGCTGGTATGAATTGGGAGAGGGCATAATCGGGGCGGCAGCCGAAAAAGGCCAATACCAGGTTTGCGTGCCAATCCGCCACAAGCTGTTCCGAATTGAAGCCCTACACGCAAGCGAGCTCCTCAAGACGAAGCCCACCGCTCCCCCGAACGGAAGCGCTGCAAGCATCCTAGAGACCACGAACACGTCACAAAGAGCCTGCGAGCGGCACTTCACGACGGGCAATGGTCTATGATGCCCCCAAATGGAAAAGACTTAGGGGGCTTCCAATGTACCTGAACCATCGCGCTGAAATCGTCTTTCGGCATCTTAGGGACTATGTGCGCAGCCCATCCTTGCGCCACATGCGTGACCCACATTCTCTAGGCAAGCTGTCGGCGGAGATCGTCGCAGAGCTCGACAACGACAGCGCCGTTTGGCGCAAGTGGGACGGGCCACGGAAGGACGTCATCGTCGAGGCTCTCGATTGCTGGATCCCGGCGGACGATATGCTTGAGTTCCTCAATTCATTACCCGGCCCGAAACTGACGCCCACGGATCTCGCGCAACATATGCGACATCTGATTGAGGTCGAATCCATCGCCCAGCCTGAGGAAGCCCTGCGCGACGAGTGTCGAGCGATATACGAAGAGGAAAAGACGGCTGGGACTGAACTTCCCGCCATCATCGGGCGGATTTCGGAATACGTGGTATCGCAGTTTGAGCGCCTTAGGCTTGAACGCCGAGATGCTGAAATACGCCGCATTGAAGAGGAGCGGCTTAAGCAGGAGCAAAAGCTCCTCTCGCACTCCGACTGCCCATGGACCCAGATAAGAGGCTCCAAGTGCGTCTACATGCGTAAGAACGGACGGCTTTTCCGACTGTCCCCCAATGCGGACAAGACCTTTACCATGCACCGGGTAGAAGGCGTCGACGATGGCGAGCCCGGAGAGCCTATCGGGCGATATCGCACCAGGGGAGATGCCTCGAAAATCGTTGCAAAAGTCGCCTTTGAACCTGACAGACGATGGTAAGTTCTTGCTCTTTCGCTCGCGCCACCGTGAAACGCGTTGTTTTCCGCATCCAGTGCGAGCGCAAACCGCCTGTGAGGCACGACTTGGATGGCGAACGCCATCACCGCTCGCTCCCGACTGGGGCCCATCCCCGCCCCCAACCTGAAACCGGCTTGCGCAGTTCGCGCTCTATGGCCGAGCTGGACAACCCACCTCGGTCCGTGGAGAGTTCTTCAAGACGGAGGCCCGCCATGCAATTTCAAAGGACAATCGGCATCGACTACTCCGGCGCCGAAACTGCTGACTCAAGCCTTCCCGGGCTTCGCGTTTATATGACCGAAGGTGGCGGTCCCGCCATGGAAGTCGGCCCCCCACCCGGCCCAAAGAAATATTGGACGAGGCGTGCTCTGGCCGAGTGGCTGACTGCGATACTAGGGTCAGGACTCATAGCCAATAGATGACGGTAGCCGCGAGGGCGATAGCGGATAGGAAGACCTTCGGACATCGGT
>NZ_JAHVAI010000029.1 GCF_019264375.1 Sedimentimonas flavescens
AAGTGGACGACTTTTACGCCGCCCGCAGCCGCATCATGCCGCCGCTACCGTGGACGAATTTCGCACCGCCGTTCTCAGGACTTTCCAGTTCTCAGAATTCAGGCCTGGGTGAATGATCTGCAGCTTCGTCCATCCGATCTTGAGAAGGTCTTCGCGGGAGACGGGGAGCCCCTCAAATCCGCGCACCACGGCCACGAGGTAGTAAGCCTTGCGCTTTCCGATCTTCAGGTCCGCAAGTAGGGCAGGGAGCTCGTCAGGGGCATCTTCCATCGTTTGGCGGATAAGCTCGCCTTGCTCAAGAAAGTTCAGTGTTTCAAGCTCTTTGTCGGGCATCATGTTCTCCTGGTTCTGTCCCTTTATGCTGCTTGAAAGCCGAATGAATACAATTGATTAAGTCTTCTGCGGCGAGATGTTGTGCATTTTGGGGCGATTGCTCTCAGTCCGTGCGGAAGCCCCTTTGAATGTATTTCCGAATGAATTATGCAATTAATTGCAGATACCCGCAACCAACATTATAATCTTCTATGGGCTAGCTCACCAATAGAACATTAGAGTTTGCGCCAACTATCATTTGCCTTCCATATGAGATGCTCTGATCCACCGCGATGATCAGTCAACGATGCTATTTCATGACACGTTCAACGCCTTGCTTTGAAGCTTGCGCTGCGCTGCAGCGAACGCATGGCGGGATTGCGGTCTTGTGGTTTGTTGAGGGGCTCGCGATCAAGTAGATAAAGCACCGAAGAAATTGACAATGCCGATCCAACAGCACTGAGGCTCCCATGACTTTGGCAACCAGCTATTCGTTCCGCGAAAACAGCCTCGGCAAGAAGTTCAAGGGTGTTTTGTCGATCGTTGTTGGGCGGATGGGCGATGTCCTCTTGGCCGCTACGGAAGCGCAGTCGCGCGCCGGTGAAATCAAACGCCTTGAGGCGCTCAGTGATCTCGAACTCGCAGTGCGGGGGCTGTCGCGCGATCGTATTGTGAATTACGTTTTTCGTGACAAGATCGCCTGAACAGGCGGTTCGTGGTCTTGGCCTGACCCGGTCTTGACACCCGTTCCCGGTATCGAACTTATGACTTCAAACGATCCGGGTTGCCAATGGCCCGTTGAAACGCCTGCCCCCTCGAATGGGGCTATTCTTGGGTCGGATCTCCAATTGGCACTCAAGCTCAACTCGAGATCGGCGAATGACAGCAAGTCAATCGAGACGCCAGATTTCCCTTTGCGTCAGGGTCGCTAGAACGTTACGAATGCCATTGCTTCAGTTGCAGCCGTGAAGCGATTACCGAACGATAATGGCACGAAAATCGTTTACGTTCGTGTGCGTCGGGCCGGTTACGACCTGATCGCCTAGCAATGCAAAGAGACCATGCCCGTCGTAGGCCCGCATCGCGGCCGATAGCGTATACCCCAAGGCCTCGGCCCGAGCCACGGTCGTACCATCTACGAAGGCACCGGCCACCTCGGCTGCCCCGTCTATGCCGTCGGTGTCGCCCGCGAGCGCTGCGATACCGTCCACATCCGAGATGGCTTCAGCAAATCCCATAAGGAATTCGACATTGCGGCCACCGCGTCCACTGGCGCGATCCGGAAGTGTTACGGTGGTTTCGCCTCCGGAAAGGAGCACACATGGTGCACGCAGTGAAGACTTTCCGGACTTCACTGCGAGTGCAAGCCCCGCGAAGACGCGTCCTGCGACGCGCGCTTCTCCTTCGATGGCGTCGCCCAAAAGATAGCAGGGCAGCATGGCGACGGCGGTTGCCGCCTCCAATGCCATCTGCGGCGTGGCGATCAGATGAAATTCCGATCGTGATAGGGCCTCCGACCCAGGTTTTGGTGTTTCCATGGACGGGTCGGTCAGAATCGCAGCAATGGAGCTGGCGGGCCTGATGCCGTAATTTTCAAGCACGGCCCGCGCATCTGCCTGCGTCGTGGGATCGGCTACGGTAGGACCCGAGCCGATCATCTCTGGCCTGTCGCCGGGCACATCCGAAATCGCGAAGGACAGGCAGCGCGCTGGATAGGCCGCCGCGGCAAGCCGCCCGCCCTTTAGCGCCGAGATGTGACGGCGGACAGTGTTCATCTCTGCGATTGTTGCCCCCGAGGTCAGGAGCGCTCTCGTCAGGGCTGCTTTGTCCTCAAGGTTGATTCCGTCCAGCCCCATGGACAAGAGTGCCGAAGCCCCCCCAGAAATCAACACAACAAGAGTATCGCCATCGCCAAGCGAGGACGCGAGCGCGAGGATCCTTGCGGCTGCGTCACCTCCCGCTTGATCTGGAACGGGATGGGCTGCCTCAATCACCTCGATCTGCCTTGTGGGTAGTATATGGCCATATCGTGTAAGCGCGATTCCCTCGCAAGGACCCCAGGCATTTTCTAGTGCCCCGGCCATGGCAGCCGCTGCCTTTCCGACCGCCACAACGGCAACACGACCGGATTCGGGTTTGGGCGGCAGAACACGCGGCAGAACCGATGCGGGCCGAGCAGCCTCGATCGCTGTGTCAAACAATGTGCGCAAGAGCGCTCTGTCGTCGAAGCTATCCATCGACTTACTCATCTTTAGGTGTAAGCAAGTTGATCGGCTGGCCAGCCTCGAAGGCCTCAATGACGGTGATAAGCTGGTTTGAAAGCGCCGTCTGAGCTTCGTCCGAAGCCCAGGCTATGTGCGGTGTAACGATAACGCGCGGATCATTTGCGAGTGTCATTAGGATATCGTCAGGCGGTGGAGGCTCGCGGTCGGCAACGTCGATGCCCGCGCCAGAAATGACGCCATTGCTCAGGGCACGTTCAAGAGCGGGCAAGTCAATCAACCCGCCCCGAGCCGTGTTGATTACGATGGGTCGGCGCTTCATATGTGCGAAGGCTGCATCTCCGATTATACCGCGCGTTTCTGGCGTCAGCGGACAATGCAGGGAAATCACGTCGACGCGTTCGCAGAATTCCTCAAAGGGTACCCGCCCGTCGGTCGCGTCCGTTCCTGGACGCGCGGCATAAATGACCTCCATTCCGAAAGCCTTGCCGAGAGCCGCGACGCGCTGGCCAATCCCACCCTTGCCGACGATGCCGAGTGTTGCCCCGGAAAGGTCATGTATTGGCGTCTTGAAAAAGCAAAACTGCCCGGATCGTTGCCATTCGCCCTGACGAACGGCCTCGGCGTAGGATACGATCCCACGCCGCAGGCCGAGGAGCAGAGCCATGACATGCTCAGGGACCGTGTTCACAGAGTAGCCACGTATATTGCACACCGCGACACCTCGGGCGGTGCATGCTGTCAGATCTACACAGTCGTACCCTGTTGCGGCGACAGCGATCAGTTCCAAATATGGTGCCGCTGCGAGTTCGGCCGCTCCCATGCGAACCTTGTTCGTGATCGCTATCCGCGCATTCCTCAAGCGTTCGGAGGTCTGATTGGCTGCGGTGCGTTCGTATTCGACCCAGTCGTGTGCGAACGCCGGACGCGGCAGCGCGATTTGCGGCGCAATGGTTGCGCGATCCAGAAAGACGATCTGCTTCATATCCTGCTCTTTCCCAAGCACTCTTGTGCAACAGCAACGATATGCTGAGCGGTAATTCCGAAATGTTCGTAGAGAATCTCTGCGCGTGCAGATGCTCCGAATGTTGTCATGCCGACAAACTGATCCTCGGGGCGTAGCCAACGCTCCCAACCGAATGACAAGGCGGCTTCTACGGCGATCCGTGGCGCTGATCCGAGCACAGCCTGCCTATAGGTGGCGTCCTGCTCCGAGAATATTTCCCAGCACGGCATTGACACGACGGCCGCAGAAATACCGAGAGCTGACAACATCCCTTGTGCTTGTGCGGCGATCGCAACCTCGGTTCCGGTCGAAATCAGTGTGATGTCGCGCGGTCCCGTCGCCTCGCGCAGGACATAAGCGCCACGCCTACATAGATTTTCAGCGGTGCTGCGACGAAGTGGCGGAGTGGGTTGTTTCGACAGCGCCAGAAGGCTTGGACCCGAACGGTGCTCAAGGGCAATCTGCCAAACTTCGGCAGTTTCCACGGCATCGGCAGGGCGAAATACTCGCATGTTCGGCATTGCGCGAAAACTCGCCAACACCTCGACCGGTTGATGCGTCGGTCCATTCGAGCCGACCCCGATTGAGTCGTGGCTGAACACGAAAAGCGCGGGCAAGCCCATCAACGCCGCCATCCGCATTGCCGGGCGTTCGTAATCGGCAAACGCGAGATATGTAACGTTAATCGGGCGCAGGCCCCCGTGGGCCGCGATGCCGTCCGTCATTGCGCCCATCAAATGCTCCCGTACGCCACAATGGACATAGTTCCCATCGCGATTGACGGCATCGAATGATTTTCGGCTGCGCTTGTGGTTCGTCGGTGCCTCAAGGTCGGCGCATAGAACGATGGTTTCCGGCAATGTCTGGGCAATGACATCGCAGATATCCCCGGACGATATGATGGTGGCCTGCTCGGAGGGCTTGTTCTCGGCTTGCGCCTTGAAATCGGCAGCAGTCTTCGCCCAATCAGACGGAAGGTTGCCCTCGTTCCATCGACGAAAATCTAGGGCATCTGCGCTGCGCTCAAGCCGCCCGACCCACTCGCGATGATCTCGCGCCCCGCGGTCCAGTACTGTACGCCAATCTCGCAGGACCTGTTCGGGAACCGCGAATGCCGGGTGCGGCCAGCCTAGCGCTTTCCTTGCGTCCTCGGAATCTGCGGCAGTCAGCGGGGCGCTGTGCCCGCCGCGCTGACCTTGCAGGCGCGGAATCCCCTTGGCAATCGTTGTGCGGCAGGCAATGAGAGATGGGCGGTGATCGTGTTTGCTGGCTTCCATCGCCGCATCAATTGCCGCGATGTCATGGCCATCAATCTCCTGAACATGCCAGTTCGCCGCTCGAAATCGCGCGGGGACATCCTCACTTATCGAAAGCGCGGTGTCGCCGTCATCCGTGATGTGGTTGTCGTCCCAAAGAAAGCAGAGTTTGCCCAGTTGAAGGTGACCTGCTAGTGAGATCGCCTCTTGACCAACACCTTCCTGCAGGCATCCATCGCCCACAAATGCCCAGGTTCGGTGATCAACGAGTTCGCTGCCAAACCGGGCAGACAATCGCGCCTCTGCAACAGCCATGCCGACGGCGCAAGCTATGCCCTGTCCAAGTAGACCGGTCGTGATTTCGATCCCTGCATGCTGCTCGATTTCAGGGTGGCCAGCGCAGATCGAACCCAGTTTGCGAAAGGATTTCATCGCTTCAAGAGTAAGATGTTCGTAACCCGCAAGATGCAGGAGCGTATAGAGCAGCATCGAGCCATGCCCATTCGACAGAACGACACGATCACGATCTGGCCAAAGCGGATCAGAGCTATCCGCTTTCAAATGACGCGCATACAGCGTGGCTGCAATTTCGGCCATGCCGAGCGGTACGCCTTGATGTCCCTCGCCCGCATTAAGGATCGAGTCGAGCGCAAGGAATCGGATGGCATGCGCCATCTGCTGAATATCGGGCATTCTAGCTCCTCCCAGAGGCGCCATTCGCTCATTCGGGATGGCGCCCTACCGGAGTAGCGTTTCGTTCAGATGAGGCACAAGCGACGATATTTCATTGAGTGGTGAATTTAATTCATGTAAATGTTGCGCGATGTTTGGTGGTGCCACGCTCAATATGCTGCGCAGCTTTGAGGCCGCAGCTCGTCACGGCAGCTTCAAGGGAGCTGCGGATGAACTTGGCTTGTCTCCAAGTGCGATCAGCCACGCAGTGCGTCAGCTTGAGGATAACCTTGGTGCGCGCCTGTTCGATCGGGCGGGCCGCGGCGTCCATCCGAGTTTGGAAGGATTGGCGCTTCTTCAGCGGCTCTCGGTTGCCTTTGACGAGATTCGTCGCGGAGTGGAAGATGTCGGTCGGCGCGGCCCGGCGCAGCTTCGGCTGCATGTCGCTCCCAGTTTTGCCGCACTCTGGCTTGTTCCAAGGCTTCGCGAATTCACTCTTGCTCATCCGCAGGTCGAACTGAATCTGGCGGCCGATACCCAATACGCTCGATTTGCCAATGATGAGTTCGATCTCGACATCGTTTATGGGCCTATTCACGCCGAGGGCGTTCTGGTCATTCCCTTGGGGCAGGAAACGGTGACACCGCTTTGTTCGCCCGAGTTGGCAACCGCACTGCGTGTGCCAGAAGATCTTGCAGGCTTCCCGCTTATCCAAAGTGACCAAAAGCAAGTACGTTGGGATGACTGGCTTCAGCGCAGCGGAATTTCGCGGCTGATTGGGCGGTCATTGCGTTTCGACCGCAGCTTTCTGGCGCTGTCCGCAGCGACTAATGGGTTAGGAGTGGCGCTTGAGTCTACCAGGCTCGCTGAGGCCGATCTTGAATCCGGGCGGTTGGTCGCCCCGTTTCTCGGGAAGGGACGTGATATCGACTATGTCGGACACAGTCTGATCTTGCCGCGTGCGCGGCCATTGCATAGCCCGGTGCGTGCTTTCGCACGCTGGCTCCTTCGTAGCCTGAATGTTCCCCACAAGATGTTCGAAGAGTGAGTTGATAGTTTAATTCAAGTTGTCTGGCATCACTATGTGGCTGAGACGATGCCTTAAGTTGTTAAGTATAACTAACGAGTTTTGGATTTTTTCTTAAAATACTTCGGTTTGCCCGGCTGCTAGGTTCACTCCAAGACGCGAGATCGTCTGGGAGGAAATCATGACTATTGACAGCCGCAGCGCGGCGTTGACCAACACTTCGTTGGCCATGCGCGCATGGAATATTCGCCGAAAGGCCCTGATGATGGGCGAAGTCCAAGGGCAGGGATATATCGGTCAGGCGCTAGGCGTCGCCGATGTATTGGCCACTGCCTATTTTCACGCTCTCGACTATCGCTCTGATGATCCGGAATGGGAGGGGCGCGATCGTTTCCTGCTCTCGATTGGCCACTACGCGATTGCGCTCTACTCGGTGTTGATGGAGGCAGGCATTCTGCCTGACGAGGAACTCGAAACCTACGGCATGGACGATTCGCGCATGCCGATGTCGGGCATGGCCTCATACACGCCCGGCATGGAGATCACGGGCGGATCGCTCGGCCATGGACTCGGGATAGCCGTGGGCATGGCGCTTGGGCTCAAGCGTAAGAACAATCCGGCATTTGTCTACAACCTTATGTCGGACGGAGAACTGGGCGAAGGCTCCACCTGGGAAGCGGCCATGTCGGGGGCCCATCACAAGCTCGACAATCTGATCTGCCTTGTTGATTTCAATGATCAGCAAGCCGACGGCAAATCGACCGAAATGCTTTGCTCGGAACCACTAACCGAAAAATGGGAAGCCTTTGGCTGGTTTGCTCAGCGTGTGGACGGCAACGATTTGGCTGCCGTCGTCGATGCATTCGATCGCGCTCGTTCCTGCTCAGACGCTAGACCTCGAGTGATCATTTTCGACACCACCATGTGTAAGGGCGTTCCGTTCCTTGAGCGCCGCGAGATCACACATTTCGTTCGCGTCGAAGCCGATGAGTGGGCGAAGGCGCTGGCCGTATTGGACGAAGGAAAACCGGCATGACTTTGGCATCCATGGCTCGCAAATATGAACCGCGTAAAGTGACTCCTGCAAGTGAGCGTGTTGCCACCTCGGCCATGATCGCTTCGCTTGCTGCCGAGGGGTATGAAACGGTTTCCGCGCCTTTCGGCCACGCCTTGGTCGACGCTGCGCGCAAGAACGACAAGATCGTGGGCCTCACCGCGGACTTGGGAAAATACACGGACCTGCACATCTTCGGTCAGGAGATGCCTGACCGCTATTACCAGATGGGTATGGCTGAACAGCTTCTGATGTCTGCGGCGGCGGGTATGGCGCGCGAGGGGTTCATTCCCTTTGCGACAACGTACGCGGTCTTCGCCGCACGCCGCGCCTATGATTTCATCGCCATGGCCATTGCCGAGGAGAACTTGCCAGTCAAAATCGTTTGCGCTCTGCCCGGCCTGACCACCGGCTATGGGCCGAGCCATCAGGCGACTGAAGACCTGGCGATCTTCCGTGGATTGCCGAACATGGTCCTGATCGATCCGTGCGACGCTGATGATATCACGGGCATGGTTCCGCAGATGATCGCGTATGAGGGACCGGTCTATGCACGCCTCTTGCGAGGCAAAGTCCCGTCGGTGCTTAGAAGACACAAGCCCGACTACAAGTTCCAACTCGGAATGGCGCAGATGATCCGCGAGGGGAATGACGTTCTGGTTATCTCAACCGGGATCATGACCATGCGCGCGCTCGATGCGGCCGAAGTACTTGCTGCGGATGGGGTCGAGGTGGCGGTGCTGCATTGCCCGACCATCAAACCGCTCGATCTCGATACGATTGCCGCAGAGGCGGCAAAGGGAGGCCGCCTCGTAGTGACGGCGGAGAACCACACGGTCATCGGAGGGCTGGGTGAGGCGGTCGCCACCGGGCTGATGATGCGCGGAATCCATCCGGCTTTCCGCATGATCGGGTTACCTGACGCGTTTTTGGAGGCGGGCGCACTGCCGACGTTGCACGACATGTATGGGCTTTCGGTCGACAAGGTCACCGAGCAGATCCGCAGCTGGCTCTGAGCTGCATTTAGGGAGGAAAAGGCATGGGCCTTCTAGACGGAAAATTCGCAATTATCACCGGGGCAGCCTCGCCCCGAGGATTGGGCAAGGCCACGGCGAGGCTGTTTGCCGAACATGGTGCCACGGTCGCAATTCTCGACCTTGATGAGGCCGCGGCGCGCGCTGCTGCTGCGGATCTTGGCGAGGGGCATGTTGGGCTTGCCTGCAACGTGGTTGACAAGGCTGCTTGTGTTGCGGCGGTCGAGGTGTTGCGCAAGCTTTGGGGACGGATCGATATCCTGGTCAACAACGCAGGGATCACGCAGCCGCTGAAGTTCATGGAGATCGAGCCAGAAAACTACGATGCGGTCACTGACGTGAATCTGCGTGGCACACTCTACATGAGCCAGGCCGTGCTGCCGACAATGCGCGCGCAGAAGTATGGCTCGATCGTGAACCTTTCTTCGGTTTCGGCGCAGCGCGGGGGCGGCATCTTTGGTGGTCCGCACTATTCGGCAGCCAAGGCTGGCGTTCTGGGTCTGACCAAGGCCCTAGCCCGCGAGGCCGCACCGGACAATGTGCGCGCCAATGCGATTTGCCCCGGCTTCATCGCAACCGACATCACCGCCGGTAAGCTCACGCCAGAAATGCACGCCACTGTGCTTGCCGGGATTCCGATGGGACGTGCAGGCGAGGCGTCCGATGTTGCCGGCTGCGCACTGTTTCTTGCCTCGGATCTCTCGGCCTACTGCACGGGCTCAGAGGTGGACGTGAACGGTGGCTCGCTAATTCACTGACCAATCCGGGCTACCTGCCCGAGGAGGTTGGTAGGCAGCCCATAACCAAGTATCAGATCGACAGGAGGAGTAGACTGATGAATTCCAAGCTCATGGCGGCACTGGCCGCAACCACACTTCTGACCGGGGTAGCCCAAGCCGACGAGGTGATCTTTGCCCACGGCGCAAACCCCGGAAACCCGCGCTTTGTAGCTGCTGAAAAGTGGTCGGAGCTCTATGCCCAGTGTTCGGGCGACACTGTGAACCTCGCCCCCTCGGCAACGATGGGCGACGATGTTGAGCTGCTGACTTCGGCGACGGCTGGGGTGATCCAGATCACCGCCAATAGCCAAGGCGCGATGAGCCAGATTGTTCCCGAAATCGGCCTGCTTGGTCTGCCGTTCCTCTTCAATGACTTGCCGAGTGCCTGGAAGGTGCTTGATGGCGAAGTCGGAGGGATGCTTGATGCGCGAGCCCAAGACGCGGGGCTTAAGGTGCTCGGCTTCTGGGATAATGGTATCCGCCACGTTAGCCATGTGTCCAAGAATGTTCCGACACCCGCGGATCTCGCTGGCATGAAAATCCGCACCCCGCCGGATCAGATGACGGTCGATATCTTCGAGGCCCTGGGGGCCTCCCCGGCGCCACTGGCCTTCTCGGAATTGCCGACCGCTTTGCAGTCGGGTGTATTCGACGGGCAGGAAAACCCTCTGACCAATATCTACTCGTCGAAGATTCACGAGATTACCAAGTACATCACCCTGACCGGTCACAAGTATGAATCGACGCCAGTCGTGGCGGGGCTCGGCTGGTGGAGTTCGCTTGACGAAGGCAAGCAGAAATGCGCGCTCGAAGCCACGGCTGAGGCGGGCAAGTTGCAGCGTCAGCTCTCTCAGGAAGGAGAGACGACCCTGCGCCCGAAGATGGAGGCGGAAGGGGTGATCTTCGCCGAGGCCGACAAGGCCGCTTATCAGGCCGCTACGGCATCGGTGTATGAAAAGTATGCTGCCAATTACCCTGAACTGGTTGCGGCCCTGAAAGAGGCTGTGGGGATCAAATGAAACCCGAGCAGGCATATAATGATGCCTCGGAAGGGAAGGGGCGCGAGCGTCCCTTCCTACTTCTGGTAAACAGGCTCATTCAGTTGATTGCTCTGAGCGGCAAGATCGTCGCCGCGGCTTCGATTGTGATCTTGTTCAGCGCACTTCTTTGCAATGTCATCTTGCGCTACTTCTTTGGGTCGGGCATCGCTTGGGCCTATGAGATACATGCTGTTTTGCTACCTTGGCTAGTGGCCGGTGGCCTTCTGATTGCGGCCGCACGCGGCGCAAATATCGCGATTTCGATCCTGCCCGATCTCGTTCAACCGCGTCTTCGCCGGGTTATCCTGATCGGTATTGAGGGCTCCATTCTCGTCATCGTGCTGACCGTTCTTCACTCCAGTCTGCCGATCCTGAAAGCTTCCCGGTTCCAGGCGCTTTCGACGCTCGGGATCAAGCAAGTCTGGGGTTATGCGAGCATCTATTACGCATTCGCAGGCATGGGCCTGATCGCGGCGCTGGAGGTCGTGCGGCTGCTCTTTGGAGGCAGCGTTCAGGATCTTGCTATCGAACGGCGCAGCCTGAGCTGAGGGAGTTCTTCAATGTCTATGATCATGGTTTGGATATTCCTGATCCTTCTTTCCTGCGCTGTCCCTATTGCACACGCGATGTTGGGCGGGGTCGCTACGGCTCTTTGGCTTGAAGGCAAACCTCTGGCCGTCATCGCGCAGCGTCTCTACTCGCCTACCCAGAGCTTTCCGATGCTCGCCATACCGTTCTTCATACTCGCGGGAAACCTGATGATGTCGGGGCGGTTCGGGGTCTATCTCGTGAATATCGCGCGGCTGCTGGTCGGAAACCTCAAGGGCGGGATGGGGCAGGTGTCCATCATCGGTTCGGTGATGTTCGGTGGCGTTTCTGGTTCAGCTGTCGCTGACGCCACGGCCATCGGGAACGCTCTCATTCCCGTGCAGAAGGAGCAGGGCTATCCGTCAGGCTTCGCTGCCGCGATCAACTCGGCATCTTCGACTGTTTCGGTTCTGATCCCGCCTTCGATTCCTCTGATCCTCTTTGGCCTGGTGTCCAATGTTTCGATCGTGGATCTCTTCGTGGCTGGCGTGTTGCCCGGGCTTATGCTTGGTTTCGGAATGTTCGCCATGGTCTGGTGGGTTGCGGGTCGTCAGAACCTGCCGCGCTCTCCGCTCGAAGGCGGGTTCCGCGCCTTCCGCGGACAGATATTCGTCGCTCTTCCTGCGTTGCTGATGCCGGTATTCGTGATCGGTACGCTGCGCTTTGGCGTGGCAACCCCGACGGAGGTCTCTGTCATGGCGGTGGCCTACGCGCTACTGGTCTCGGGTGGGCTATATCGTGACCTGACTTGGCGCGGTATATGGGATGCCCTGGTGGACACGGCCATGATGACGGGTGCGGTGATGTTCATCATCATGGCCTCCTCCACCCTGCAATGGGTGATGACGGCCGAGCGTGTTCCCCAGCATCTGGCAGAGTGGGTGTCGCTGACCTTCTCGCAGCCTTGGATGGTTATACTTGCAATGAACTTGGTGATGCTGGTCGTGGGTGCCTTCCTGGATCTGCCGGCCGCAGTGCTGCTGCTTGGACCTCTCTTCGTGACCATCGCCAATTCCATTGGGCTCGATCTCGTGCAGCTTGGGTTGATGATGGTGGTGAACCTGGCGATCGGGCTTTACACTCCGCCCGTTGGCACAACGCTCTTCATCTCGATGGGGATCGCGAAATCCGGTCTGGGAGAGACAGTCAAAGCACTTCTTCCTTTTTACGGGGTCGCACTCGGAGTGCTACTGTTGATTTCGTTCCTGCCAGTGTTCACGATTTACTGAGCTCAAAGTCCCCACGGCTTAACATCAATGAGGTCGGTCGGAGAACCGACCCGGAAACTACAGCCGCGCGCGCTCAATTGGGCGCGTGCGGTATTGTCATGAATGCTACATGCTTCACCAAGCCACTCGGCGAAACGCTTGACGATACGCCTGTTCATGTGACGGGGAGGGCAGACCAACCAATAGGCCGGGAAGTCAATCACTTCAAACGCTGTCGAAAACGGCACAAGTTCGCCACGTTCCAGCTCGCCCAGGCAAAGAGTCACGCTGTCGAGCGCAATACCGCCTCCTTGTTTGGCCATCTCAATCGACATTGACGAGCGGTCGAAACGAAATGGATAGGTAAGGTTGGGCAGCGTAATCCTGTTTGATGCCAGCCACAAATCCCAGCGATAGAGCGTCTTGACGCTGTCAATCAATCGAGCATGTGCCAATTGCTCGACCGGGTCGTCGGAGATGCTTTGCAGCTCCTCAAGGTAGTGAGGGCTGCACAAGGGCAACACGAGGTCGTGCATCTTTGGCTCAACCAGAAGCCCGGACCAGGTGCCCAGTCCGTATCGCAAGTCAAAGTCGATTGACTCGGTCTCGAATGCCGAGAAGTCAGGGGTTGCGTCGATGCGGATATTCCAGTCCGGGTTGGCCGCCGCGAACGCGCCTACGCGCGGACCTAGCCAACGTACGCCAAAGCTGGGGCTGACACGGATCGTCAGATTGCGCATGTCGCGCTGATGCGCGATTGCCGAGCGTGCATTGCGGATCGCCCCGAAGGCTTGGGTCGTGGTCTGAAAGAGTCGATCTCCATCGAGTGTGAGGATCAGTCGGCGCTTTTCTCGGCGGAAGAGTTTCACAGCCAATTGAGTTTCAAGCGCGGCTAGCTGTTGGCTCACCGCGGACGGCGATACACCCAACTCGTCTGCGGCCTTGGTCACTGAACCGAGGCGCGCAACAGCCTCAAAGTACTCCGTGGCCTTAAGGTTTAGATCCCTCATGGATTTCGTTTCCGTTCCGAGTTTCGTCGTCTGGAACCAGACGTGTCAACTTTTGACCAAGTATGGTGTGGCTGGAATCACAATGGCCAAGCTTCAACTTAGTATCCGTTCCACGGGTGCAAAAGCATAGCCTGCTAGACCATTTGTGAAGAAACGACTTCAAGTGATCTGATCCCCGGAAACTGGACCGTTTGAAGCTGGAGTTTTCCGCTACGCTTTCCCGGCTGGGAGAGGAGTGGAATCGCATGAAGGCGAGCAAGTTTTCGGACGCGCAGAAGGCGTTCATCCTGAAGCAGGGCGAGGAAGGGACGCCGGTCGCGGAGATCTGCCGCAAGGCCGGGATCAGCCAGGCGACCTACTTCAGCTGGAAGAAGAAGTATGCCGGGCTGTTACCGGACGAGATGCGCCGGCTGAAGCAGCTCGAGGACGAGAACGCGCGGCTGAAGAAGATCGTGGCGGACCTGACGCTCGACCGCGAGATGTTGCAGGACGTCATTCGCCGAAAGCTCTGAAGCCTGGTCGCACGCGCGAACTCATTCGCGGGATGTGCAGCGATTGGGCGGTTTCGATCCGGAAAGCCTGTGGGGCCATCGGGTTCGACCGCTCGACGTTCCACTACAAGTCCC
>NZ_JAHVAI010000003.1 GCF_019264375.1 Sedimentimonas flavescens
TTGGAAATCGTCATCGTCCTGGCTCCTCTCAAGAAGCATGGACCCGTTCACCCATACACAGAAGACCTGACACTCTCCGGGGTAGTCGTTTATGGAATGTAAGACCAGAATATCATCGTTCTCGTAGAGACAGCGGCGTTGCCCCATATTCGTACGGCTGGCTGACATCATCCTCTCGAGCATCGCAATCGTTTCTGGCTTGTTCATCTGGGTGCCGTTCTGATGCCGAACAAAGACAAAATCCTCGGCTAACAGTTCGGCGTAGGCATCGACATCACGGCTTTCCGTCGCTTTGGCGACCTTTTCGAACATAGACATGCTGATCTCCCTAGTTGTCTGTCAGTTCTCTCCCGACTAAGCGGCGGGAACGATGTTGTGGTTCACGCGAAACAGGTTGTCGGGGTCGTATTTGGCTTTGATCCGGCCAAGCTTGGCCATGTTCGCACCATAGACCCCTGCGACGCGGTCGGCCTCGTCGTCGGGCATGAAGTTGATATAGGCGCTGCCGGTTGCATAGGGCGCCATCTCATCGAACAGCTCGCGCGCCCAACCGATACATGCAGCGTCGCCCGAGGGGTCTTGCCAGCGCGTGTGTACGTTCATGATGAAGTGTGACGCCCGCTCTGGATAGGCTGTTCCCTCGACAGGTACGCGCGCCATTGCGCCGCCGACATGCGCGATGAACACCTCGCAATTCGGGTCGGGCAACGTTTCGATCGCGCTCAGCAGAGTGGAAACGGCCTCCTCCGGAAGTCCTTTGAAGTCATGACTTTTCCAGTAGTTGCGCATCCCTGGCGTCAGCAGAGGATCGAAGGCTGACTGCCAGCCGATGTAAGGCGTCGGGCCAATCACATCGGCAATCGGCTCTCCCAACGCACGCAGCCCTGCAAGCGCCTCTTCGCCTTTCGATAGATCACCGGTGTAGCAGGCCGCAAAGACAAGAACAGGGCGTCCGTGCCATTCCTCGGGTAGAAATGGCAGGGGCGGGGCTTTTCGCATCACAACCCAGACCGTCAGCTCGTCTGGCGCCGTGTCGGCAATCTTGCGGTATTCCTGCAGCAGCTCGGGCGCCGCTTCGATCGGGTGAACGATCAGGCCGGACAGAACCTCGGAGCCGATGTCGTGAACCTCAAACTCGAATGAGGTGACGATGCCAAAGTTTCCGCCGCCGCCGCGAATGGCCCAGAAAAGGTCGGCGTTTTCATCCTCGCTCGCGATCAGGATCTTGCCATCTGCCGTCACGATATCGACCGAGATCAGGTTGTCGATGGTCATGCCATACTTGCGCGTGAGCCATCCAAACCCGCCCCCGAGCGTGAGGCCAGCAATCCCGGTGGTCGAATTGATCCCGACGGGAAGCGCGAGGCCGTGCACCTGTGTTTCGCGATCGATATCGCCTAGGCTCGCCCCCGGCTCGACCCGAACCGTCTTCTCGGCTCTGTTCACCCGGACCGAGTTCATGTGCGACAAATCGAGGAGAAGCGCCCCCTCGGCCACCGCATGTCCGGCGATCTGATGTCCGCCGGAGCGGACCGCAATCAGCAGGCCGTTTTCCCGAGCAAAGTTGACCGCTTTCTGGACATCTGAGGTTCCCTTTGCGCGGATCACGACCCCCGGCTTGCGGTCCACCATCGCATTCCAGAGGGTGCGGCCCTCGTCGTATTCGGCGCTTCCGTCGGTGAACACGCCTCCACGCAGCCCGGAAGCAAGAGCCGCGACCGCGTCTTCGTCGACTGGTTGAATTGTTCCTTGGAGTGATTTTAGCATAGTCATGGCTGAGCTCCTCCCGGGTTGATTTCGGGGTTTCTTGCCATGGCATTGCCATTGTCGCGGTATTCTCCGCCTGCTCGAATATAGCGTATTCGGCCACGAGCGGCGACTTGTCGTTTAGGTCAAGGGCGCGGTCCGGCTTGCGAGGGCAGGGCGGGAGGCAATCAGGCCTTGATAGACAGCAGGGCGCGCAGGTCTTGGCTCAGGTTGAGCAGGCAGCGTTTCTGCGCGGTGTCATCGGAGGAGATGGCGCAGCAATCAGACCCGGAGCTCCCGCTGCGCTTCGCGATTGTGCTGATGCTTCTAGTCCAGCGAAGCCTCACCCGCATTTTCGCGGGATGAAGTCAGGTTTCGTGTCGCGCTCATAGCCGGTGCGTGACGAATGCGGCGTCGGAGACGCGGAGAGGAAAACCTACACGCATCTGTCGTGTGGTGGTTTGGGACGCCAGATGGTCCTTCATCCGGGCGAGAAGGCCATTTCGCCTACTGTGGTCAGCGGGCCTGAAGCGTTTGCGGGGTCTGCGCAGCCTCTGGGCGAAGTCCCGCATCGCGCCACCGGATGTCATTGCGATTGGCGAAGATAGATCCACTCAGAACCTGAAGGCCATCGATGCGCGGCTTGCCCGGCTTTTGGGGAGGAACGGCAACCGCCACGCCATGCGCGCGCCGCTCTGACCGAAGAGGGTGTTCAGCTTCAGCCTCGTTGCAGAGCCTGAAGCACGCTGCAAAAGCAAGATGGGTGGGGCCCGATCCTAGTTCGCCTGCGACACGCTTTCCTGATAGCTGCGCTCACGCTCGGGCCACGTGCTTTTGATATAGGCGAGGACAGCGCGGATTTCCGTGTCGCTCATCTCCCCCGAAAAGCCGGGCATGTCGCTCTCGTATCCACCGCCTACGACAGCGGCGGTACCCTCCTTCACGATGCGAAACAGCAGATCGTCGGCGTGATGCCATGTGTGGCCGCTGGCGTCGTGCGGTGGTGCCGGCAGCCTTCCGGATGGGAGCGGCGAGCGCCAGTCGGGTTGGCCTTCCAGCGTTTCTCCATGGCAAGAGGCGCAGCGCGCGACATAGATCTGCTGCCCCTGCGCGATGATATCGGCCGAGGCGTAGGCATCGGATGCCGCAAGGCCGATGAGGCTCAGACCGCCCGCGAGCCAAACGATCGCGCCAGTGATTCGAGGTGTGTTCTTCAAGGCCTTCATCTCCGATCGCCCCAGAATCCCTGGGGTTTATTGAGCAAAGTCCCGCCTGCGGTGCGGCGCGGCGGGCACTGGACATTCTGCCAGAGCTGTGGCTACCGTTACGCATGCTTTCGCGCCTTGTCACCATTCTTGCCGTCCTCGCGATCACCGTGGTGACCTCGGTGGTGCCCACGCATGCCGCGCGTATGGCCATCAGCACTGGCCCGGATTACGTGTCATCTTTCGGTCAGGCTCTGGATGCTCCCGAGGGAGCGGAGCTTGCCTGTCAGGGGGGCGCGCATTGCGCGCCGGCGGATTCCGAGATCTGCACGTTCGTCTGTGCCAATGCCTCGGTCTTCTTGGCTCCGGCGGAAACCAACACTCTGCGCGCGCATGATCCTGTCGGTCATCTTTTCCCGGCCGAAGCGGATCATGCCGACATCGCGCCCGCGCTCGCCGAGCGTCCGCCAAAGTCTCTTCCTCTCTAATCGCGCCCGGACTGACGCCCGCGGCGTCCCATCGGCTTAGAGAAACGGGACTGCATGTCCCCAGGAGACGAAAATGAACACGCTCTCTCGACGCGACTTCCTAGTCGCAAGCGCTGCGGCCATTGCCTCTGCGCAGCTTCCTCGCGCGGCCATCGCGCAGACCACAGCGCCCCTCGCGCTGTCTGCCGCCACGCGCACCCTCGATATCAATGGTCGCGCCGCCACGGTCTTCGGGCTTGTCGGTCCCGCAGGCCAGGGCCTTGTTCTTGACCCCGGACAAAGGTTCCGCGTCGATCTCACCAATGACCTCGGGATTGACACGATCGTGCACTGGCACGGGCAGGTCCCGCCCAACCTGCAGGATGGGGTCCCGGATATGCCTTTGCCGTTGCTCGCACCGGGCGAGACGCGCTCGTACGACTTTGAGGCGCGGCCGGGAACGCATTGGATGCATAGCCATGTGCCGGTTCAGGAGATGCAACTGCTTGCGGCCCCGCTGATCGTCCGCTCCGCCGAAGATCTGGCCGCCGACCGGCAAGAGGTGGTGATGTTCCTGCACGATTTCGCCTTTGCGCCACCCGAGGAAGTCCTGGCGACAATTGCAGGCGGCCAAGCGGGTGCTGGCCATGGCGCGCATGGCATGCCGGGCGCGCCTTCCGCCGCGCAAGCTGCCCCGGAGATGCCCATGGGCAACATGATGGGCGGGATGATGGGCATGAGCGGCATGGCCATGGATCTGAACGACTACGATTGGGATGCGTATCTCGCCAATGACCGTACGCTCTCGGACCCCGAGGTTGTGCAGGTCGAGCGCGGTGGCCAAATTCGGCTTCGCGTCATCAACGCCGCGGCGGCGACCGTTTTCTGGGTTGATACCGGCACGGTTCCGGCCCGTTTGGTCGCGGTCGATGGCAATCCGGTTCAAGCGGTGCCGGGAAACCGGTTCGGGCTGGCAATGGGGCAGCGCATAGACCTGGAAATCGACCTGCCGCGCGAAGGTGGCGCCTGGCCCATTCTGGCGTTGCGCGAAGGCGCGCGGGAGCGCACAGGGCTTATCCTCGCGACAAGCGGCGCAGAGGTGGCGCGTATCGACGGGCTGGCCGAGATCGAGGCCCCGGCTTTCGATACGGACCTTGCTCAGGAGGCGCGGCTGACAGCCCTTGCACCGTTGCCGCTTCGGCCGGTCGATCGCGGACACATGCTGATGCTGGGTGGCGCGATGCAGCCCTATGTCTGGACGATCAACGGCGCGGTATGGGGGCAGCATCGCCCGGTCGTCGCGCGAAGCGGTGAGCGGGTCGTCATGTCGTTCCACAATATGTCGATGATGGGACACCCGATGCACCTGCATGGCCATGCATTTCAGGTTGTCGGCTTGAACGGACGCGCGCTTTCCGGTGCCGCGCGGGATACGGTCTACGTTCCTCCGATGTCTATGATCGATGTGGTGCTCGACGCGGGCGAGGCCGCGCGCTGGATGCTGCACTGCCATCACATGCCACATCTCGCCACGGGCATGATGACCGAGTTCGCGGTCGAGGCCTCGGCCTGAGGCTGGTCGGGCGCGCTTGGGTGCGCCCTGACACCTCTGGCGCCACCTACAGCGCCACAACGCGCGGCGATTGAGGGTCCTTCGATCCGCAGTCGCAGCGTTGGCCACGGTTAGGAGAGTTGAGGCATGAACTGGAACGGCATGAGCAATGCAATGGGTTTCGGGGAGGAACTCGGCTGGCTTCTCGGCTTGCCGAGCCTCGCGCAGGTCACCTTGGTCATTGCCAACCTGACCAGAGATATTTGCAAGCAAAGCACCGGACGTTCTGGCGACCCGTTTCGCGGGTCAGCAAGGCTCCGGCACGGATCTGCGCGCCTGTGGAGAGCACAACGCAGCACATATCAACGTGCTGCATGTCGTGTGGGCGCGCGAGGGATCCACCGTTGGAAACCCGCCGCGCAGGCACCGGTAACGCCGCGCCTGCCGCTAGCGGTTCTGCCCGGGCTTCAAACACTTGAAGCCATCAGGTTGAGATTGAAAATCGAAAGAAAGGCTGGCCATGGAACATCATCATAAGGCCCACCCGACTGCGGCAGATACGCCGACCGCAACGGATCCGGTTTGCGGCATGACCGTCGCCGCGACATCGATCTCGCGGCACACAGAGTATTCTGGAAAGACATTCCATTTCTGCTCGGAAGGTTGTGAAACCAAGTTCGATACCGACCCGTGGTTCTATGCCGCTGGTCGGGCGGTCGAGCGAGGGACTGTTGCCGCTGCGCAGGTGCAATACACCTGCCCGATGCACCCCGAGATCATACGCGATGAACCGGGCAGTTGCCCGATCTGCGGGATGGCGCTGGAGGCGTTGTTGCCCTCGGACGCGCCGAGTCACGAGTTGGCCGACTTTACCCGCCGGATGTGGATATCGGCGGCGGTCGCGGTTCCGCTCATCGCGCTCACCATGGGTCAGTTGGTCGGGATGCCGTTGCGCGACTGGATCGGGCATGGGGCAGCGAGCATTACAGAGTTCGCTCTCGCGACGCCGATCATTCTCTGGGCGGCCCTTCCGTTCTTCCGGCGCGGCAGAGAGTCCCTGGTAAACAGATCGCCCAACATGTGGACGTTGATCAGCCTTGGCGTTGCGGCCGCCTACCTCTATCCGCTGGTCGCCACCTTCTTGCCCGGGGTCTTCCCGGATGAATACCGGATGGGCGGAGGTGTAGGCACTTACTACGAGGCGGCCGTCGTGATCATCGCGCTGGTTTTCGTTGGACAGGTGCTGGAGCTACGTGCGCGTGAGCGCACCGGGGACGCGATCCGGGCTCTGCTTGACCTCGCCCCCAAGACTGCACGGCGCATCCTTCCGAATGGATCAGAATATGACGCGCCACTGGAAAACATCATGGCAGGCGACCGGCTGCGCGTGCGCCCGGGCGATGCGGTCCCGGTCGACGGGGTTGTGCTCGAGGGGCGGTCGAGCCTTGATGAGTCCATGCTAACGGGAGAGTCGCTGCCTGTAGAGAAGGGACCGGGTGATGCGGTGACGGGTGCGACGATCAACAAGAATGGTTCTCTGGTCATAGAGGCGCGCAAGGTCGGCGCCGATACCGTGCTGGCACAGATCGTCGCGATGGTGTCGAGCGCGCGCCGATCCCGCGCACCGATCCAGGGCATGGCTGACCGGGTGTCGGCGATATTCGTGCCATCCGTGGTGATGATCGCGATCATTGCCTTTGTAGTCTGGCTGGCGTTCGGCCCAGAGCCTGCGCTGGTCTTTGCCATCGCCTCTGCGGTGTCGGTTCTGATCATTGCGTGCCCCTGCGCGCTTGGTTTGGCAACGCCGATCTCGATCACGACGGCGGCCGGACGAGGGGCGCAGGCGGGGGTCTTGGTAAAGGATGCCGAGGCTTTGGAACGGATGGCTGCGGTCGACACGTTGATCGTTGACAAGACCGGGACGTTGACGATGGGCAAGCCAGTGTTGACCGACACGATAGCCCTGGCGGACATCGCGGCCGCCGACCTGCTATCATTGGCGGCAGCGTTGGAGCGCGGGTCGGAGCACCCGCTCGCCGAAGCGATCCTCGAAGCGGCGACGTTGGACGGCGGCCCACGTCGAGATGCCGTCGAATTTGAGGCGATCACCGGCAAGGGTGTGCGTGCCCGCATTGACGATCAGCCTGTGGCGCTTGGGAATGCCGCGATGATGCAAGAGATCGGGCTGGATGCCGCTCCGGCGGAGGCGAAGGCGGACAAGCTGCGCGAGGAGGGCAAGACCGCGATCTTCCTCGCTGTCGGCGACTTGCTTGCGGGCGTGTTTGCTGTTGCCGATCCGATAAAATCCTCCACCGCGCAGGCCATTCGAGAACTGCACGCCCAGGGGATGCGGGTGATCATGGCAACGGGCGACAACGAACGCACGGCCCATGCGGTGGCGGCACAACTCGGGATCGACGAGGTGCGCGCCAACGTGCTTCCCGAAGCCAAGAAAGAGTTGATTGATCGCCTGAGGTCCGAAGGCCGAAAGATCGCGATGGCAGGCGACGGTGTCAATGACGCCCCCGCGCTGGCCGCCGCCGATGTCGGTATCGCGATGGGAACGGGCGCAGATGTGGCGGTGGAGAGTGCAGGGATCACCTTGCTTGGCGGCGATCTCATGGGCATCGTCCGCGCCCGCAAGCTCGCCCGCGCGACGCTGCGCAACGTCAAGCAAAACCTCTTCTTTGCCTTTGCCTACAACGCTCTTGGTATCCCGGTCGCAGCGGGTCTGCTTTATCCGCTGACCGGAATGTTGCTGTCGCCAATGATTGCGGCGGCCGCGATGAGCTTTTCGTCGGTTTCGGTGATCATGAACTCTCTTCGATTGCGGCGGGTCGCGCTTTAGTCCTTCCGCTCCGAACTGACCCTCCGGACCTGGTCAGAGGAACTCGATTTGAAGGAACGGTGCTCTGGTCATCACGTGGCATGATCGGGCACCTTCCTTCGGCTGTTATAGGGCAGGCCTTGAAACCATTCGACTGACCGAGACCAAGCGGGAGCGGTTCCCGCAGCTGTTTGGGTGCATTGTCAGGCCACCGCTCGATCGCGCCATCGGCGGGGATCTTGGCGGTGATGAACCGCGCGTGGCGCAAGAACCGGGCAGTGGATGAAGAACCCGCGGCGCTCCCGCGCTTGGCTCTCCGAGGGCGAGGGCGGGCCATGATCCGGTCTCAGCGGATATGAAGCCGTTGGAACTCGCGGCCCCCAATCCAGCCGCCTGTGTCAACTCAACCGGGCAGGCAGCCTCGCCAGCAGACCTCATCTAAGACCGAGCACTGCGCAACGCTCACAGAAGGGCGCGGTATCTGTTCGGCTCGGGACTGTGTTGGCACCGAGTTGGAGGTTGGCTCGAATGCGGCTGGCCACGTCCTCCCGGCGGCGCCTGTTTGACTCCGTATGGCTATACGAGCGTATCCAACTCGGGCAGCAGCACGACGCTTTCCTGCTCATTGGGATCGGTTCTGGAAAGCACGGCGACTGCAGGCACGTCACCATCGTTGTACGGAAGGTGGGGCGTATCTGCGGGTATGAAGATCAGATCGCCAGCGCTTGCTTCCATCAGGTTCTCGAGCCTGTCCCCCCAATACATCTTGGCGGTGCCGGAGATCATATAAATCGCGGTCTCATGCGAGAGGTGTTTATGCGCCTTCGCGCGTCCGCCAGGCGGGATCGTCAGGAGATGCATGCAGATGCCCTGACTGCCGGTGGTTTCCTTCGCAATCCCTTCGAAGTAGTCGAAACCCTGTTTCCCGGAATAGGTCCCGCCGGGGCGCAGCTTGATGCAATCGGCCATCTCAAGTGTCCTCTGCTTGTTGTTTCACGCATTATTCAGGGTAGGCGAACATTGCCGGATGACCTAACGGAAAGAGAGGGGCGAGCCGAATGGAGACGAGTGCGTTTCAGCAGGGCCGATTGTGTGAGGTCTCTACCGTGATGCCCCGGGGATAAGGCGTTAACTGCCATGGCGGTTCTTCGGAACGATTGGCAACGGATTGCTTTGCCCAACTGACAGTCTGCGCCTGACTAGCCGAAGCGGGAGCCGCCGTCAGCAGGAGGCCGGCCGAGATGGCCGACGGATAGCCGGGCAGAAACTCATGCGCCTACCGGTTGTCGGATCCCGCGCGTATCCGCTTCGCCCCTTTGCTCATGTCGCCTCCACCCCCTTCTCGGTCAGGATAAGGTCGAGAGGGATGTCGTGGGGCTGTGGGAAAATGGTTGCAAGCTGCGCCGCCGCGAAACCGATGCCGATGACAAAGGGTTTCGGGCGCAGCGCCGCCAATGTCCGGTCGAAATAGCCCCCGCCATAGCCGAGGCGGTAGCCATCCGACGTCCAGCCGACGAGGGGGGCAAGCGCGATGTGGGGCGTGACGGCGGGCGCCTCCGGGGGTGGGACGGGAATGTTCCAGACGCCGCGCGCCATGCGGGTCTCGGGTGTCCAGCGACGGAAGGTGAGCGGGGCTGACCTGGTTTCGACCAGTGGCAGGGCGACGGTCACTCCGGCCATGTGAAGTTCGGCCATAAGCGGGCGCAGGTCTGGCTCGCCTTTGATCGGCCAGTAGGCGGAGAAGACCAAACCGCGCGCCCCGTCGAAGCGGTCTTTCAATAGCTGTCGCAAATACCCGGCCAGGGTCTCGTCGATCACCTCGCGCTCAGTGCTCGACAGCGCCAGACGCGCGTTGCGCAGGCGCGTGCGTTCGGCCTTGCGCCAGCGCGCCACATCGCGTGCCTGTTCGGGATCGACTGCCAGCGGATCGAAATAGTCGGGCGCGATCTCGGCAGCGTAGCAGGGGGGTGAGGAAAAACCGCTTCGGCAGCGGAAGTTCTTGAATTCGTCACTCATGACTTCACCTTGAAACCGTTCCGAACCAAGCCCTTCAGGACATGCCGGGCCTGCGCGACCGTAATGGCCAGATGTGTGGCGACGGGCGGAACATCCGTTGGATCGCCAGCAGCCCGATCGATTGAGAGCACCGGGGTTTCGAGGCTCGGATCGCGTTAACGGCAAAGGGGGCGTCGTCAACCGATGACCTAGGCCACGTGCATCAGGTGTCTCGCTTGTCAGAGTCCCCGATCACCTCCACTGCCTTCAGCGCATGTGCCCAGGATGCACCAGCGCGCATTTCAGCGGCAACCCAGATCGCCTCCATGATCTGTTCGCCCGAGGCGCCCGCGCGCCGGGCGGCCTTGACATGGCCCTCAATGCACCACGGGCATTGGGTCGCATGCGCGACCGCCACGGCGATCAGCTGTTTGGTGCATGCATCCAGCGCGCCTTCGGCAAACACCGCTTTCGAGAAGGCGCGAAAGCTGTCTTCGATATCCGGTGCCAGGGCATGGCGCCGGTCGACAAGGTCTCTGGTCGCTTTGGGAAGATGTAGCTCAGCCATGGGTGGCACTCCGCGTTTCAAATTGTGGGCATAACACTTGTCTGAATTCTGGCGCGTGGTCGTCGTGACCCGCCCGCATCGCTACGATCGCCACGTCCTGCCGCATTCGCGCCGTGATCTCGGCGCTCAGTCGCGGGAGGGCTGAGATGATCAGTGGATCGGCGGATGACATGGCGTTCTCAAGATTTTGAGTTCGACTCTCATGCTATCTCTGCTAAATATGCATTGCAAATACCAATTTAAAAAGTGCGGGACAGCATGAACCTCACATCCTTCACCGATTATGGGCTCCGCATGCTGATGCGGATGGCGAGTGCCCCCGATCAGGCATTCTCGACCGCGGATATGGCCGAGGAGTTCAAGCTGTCCCGCAACCATCTGGCAAAGATCATGCAGCGGCTCGCACAGGGCGGCATCGTCGAGACCCGGCGCGGCGTGAATGGTGGCGCGGTCTTGCGGTCCAGCCCCGCCGAGATCCGGCTTGGCGACATCGTGCGACTGCTCGAACAGGGGCAAGCGCTGGTCGAGTGCCTCGGGCCGACAGGAGGAGACTGCACGATTGAGGGCTGTTGCCGTCTCAAGTTCAGGCTTCGGCAGGCGGAGGCCAGGTTCATCGCGGATCTGAACCGATCGACTCTTGCCGATATAGCCCTTCCACAACAGGCGGTCGCGTGATGGGAAAAGGTGGGGCAAGCTTATCGCAGGGCCGTCTGTTTCCGATGCCCTCTATGCTGACAAGCCCGCCTCTTGGTGGACGGAACGGCCTGACGGGGTCGCGCTTGGTGAGTTCCCGAACAGAGCTTCCGCCTCGCACGCCCTGTTCACATGCCATTTGCGGGGAACTGCAGCCGGGCCCCGCTGTGATGCCCGCTTGGGCGGGTCACTCGTCCGGTGGCGCGATCAATCGCTTGGTCCGCCATCTCCGGGTTCCTGATTGTTTGCTGGTTTGCGGGGATCGGACACAGCAAGAAAAGCCGACTTCTTTACGCTCACGAGCGTCTGTAGTGACGATGCAATTGATACCGCAACACGCGTTAATCCACTGAAACACCTGCTTCAAACGAGAGGAATACCTGATGACCACTTGGCTCCCGACACTCAAGACGGCGACACCCGAAGAGGGCTATAACCTTGCGGTCAAGCTTGCACGAGTTGCCGTGAAACTCACTCAACCCGATCCCGCCGTGCGGGACCGGTTGCGCCCGGAATACGCCGAAGACTCTGGTGCCTTGATCGCGGTCAGTCAGGTGGTCGCTACGCATTTCGCCACGGTTGCAGCGGCGAATGATTATTGGCGGGACAGGACATGAGTGAGGTTGAGCGAAGCGCCCATCAGTTCATCGTCGAGGCGTGAGCGCGGGGCAGGGTGTCTGAGCCGTCCGCCGAACGGCGGACAGTGACGCAAACTATCATCCACTACCTGCGGCTCTCCGAAAGCGAGACGATCGAATGTCACCACCCCACGCTGTCTGTCGGGGCGGGCTGCCGCCTGCCGTCGATCGCGCGGTCGTCGTTCGACTATGCACCGCGGGTGGGATCGAGATGGACCCGGCGCGACCCATCGCGGACAGCCGCCCGCCGTGGCCTCCTTCAAATAGATCGAAGCTGGCCGGCAGGGGCCGTAGCTCACTTCAATCAACCCGGAAACGGATCGCAAATCGAATAGGAACTCACTGCTCGACGATACCGATACGTGACGGGTTCCGTCCGCGGCAGGGTGGGGTGGCCGTGGCGCGGGCAACATAGCCGCAGGTGTTCATGCGGCGGTATGTGCGTTCGGCATGGCGGCTGAGGCCTGGAAAGGGCGATATGCCCGGGCGGTCTCGGCGACGGATATGGCTCGGAGGCACGATGGCTTATTAGGGCGCAGGCGAAATCATTCTTGTGAATGAAACACTTCTTGGGTTTAGTTGACCGATAGGGGCTAAAGCGCAGCAAGCGGGGGACGTATCGTGTCAGAGAACATTCCGGGTCTTGATCACCTACCCTCATATGTCACAGGCCCCGGTGAGACGGATGTCTTGCTGGTCGGGGCGATCATATTGCTGCCGCTCATCTTTCTCGCCTTCGGTGCGTTCTTTCTGTCTTTGCATTCCATTCCGGACCGCATGGCGCACAAGGTCAATCACAACCAGCTCCAATTGATCGGGTTACTGACTCTGCTCGCACTGCTGACGCATAACAACGTGCTGTGGCTGCTTGCACTGATCGTTGCGGCGCTGAACCCGCCCGATATGTTGACGCCCCTGAGATCCATGGCGCGGTCACTGGCGCGCATGTCACGCAGGCCCGATCCGATCCGTTCGACCGATGACGAGGTGCGCGACGATGCTTGAACTCCTTTTCAGTGCCTGCGTCACCATCCTGCCCGACTACCTGTACCGCTCGCGCGTGCAGGGCAAACGGATTGGCCATGAGATCACGCTCTACTCAGTCTGGTTCGAGTTGCGCTGGGGGATTGCGGGCTGCGCGATCCTGACGACCGCGCTCATCACCCTGATCTTCTTCTATCACCCCGAGACGACGAATGTGACGTCGTTCTTCCGGACGGTAACGATCCTGCCGCAAACGGGTGGCCGCGTCGATGAGGTCCTGGTGCGCAACGGGGATGTGGTCGAGGCGGGGCAACCGTTGATCCGGCTGGAAAGCGATGCTCAGAAAGCGGCCCTGGCCACGGCGCAGAGCCGTCTGGCCGAAGTGGATGCCGCGCTCGCCGTTGGTGCGTCGCGTCTTGCCGCCGCAGAGGGCGCGCTCGAGCAGGCGCAGGGCGGGCTGCGCAATGCCGAACAGGAACTGGAACTGCGCCAGGATCTTGCGCGGCGCAACTCCTCGGTCGTGTCCGAGCGGGATCTGGAGGCGCTTGAGAACGCGCTCACGTCGGCCCGTGGAGCCGTGAATGCCGCCGAAGCGAACCGCGCGGCTGTCGAGGCCGAGCTTACCCAGGTCTTGCCGGCGCAGCGCGCTGCGGCGACGGCCGCGATCGAGCAGGCGCAGGTCGCGCTGGATCAGACCGAGATCGTCGCGGGTGTCGCGGGGCGGGTGGAGCAATTCGCGCTACAGGTCGGTGACTACGTCAGCCCGGTCCTGCGGCCCGCGGGTATTCTGGTGCCCAGCAATGAGGGCCGGGTCGCCGTGTTCCAGGCCGGATTCAACCAGCTTGCCGGTCAGGTGCTGCACGAGGGTATGGTGGTCGAGATGACCTGCCTCAGCAAACCCTTCGCAATCATTCCGATGCGCATCACCGGTATCCAGCCGCAAGTTGCGGCCGGGCAATTCCGGCCGACCGATCAGCTTGTGGATCTGGCGCAGCTGCGCCAGCCGGGGCTGATCACGGTCAAGATGGAGCCGATCTGGCCGGAAATGGCCGAGGGCGTCCTGCCGGGTTCGGCCTGTGCCGCGATGGCCTATACCACCGCGCCGCACGACAGTGGCGTCTTCATGCATATCGTCGAGACGGTTGGCGTGGTTCACGCGGCGATGCTGCGCATCCGGGCGCTTGTGCTGCCGGTTCAGGCGCTCGTGTTCTCGGGGCATTGATTGACAGGCGGGCCGAACCGGCCCGCCGTTTCGCGCCTTTACGGGGTAGTGACCACCTTGGTGCCCCATCCTTCGCAGGCTGCGGCCAGGTCCGGGGCGAGGATGCGGTCGGTGAAGAACACGTCCACATCGGCCAGCGAGGCAATCCGCGCGGGCGCGCTGCGGGAAAATTTGGTGTGATCCGCCACAAGGAAGGTCTTGCGTGACTGGCGCAGGATCGTCTGACTGACGCTGACCTCCTGAATGTCGAAGTCGAGCAGGTCGCCATCGCGATCCAGCGCCGAGCAGCCGATGACCGCGAGGTCGAACTTGAACTGCCGGATCGTCTCGGCCGCGAGGTTGCCGATCAGCCCGCCATCGGCGCGGCGCAGATGCCCGCCGGTGACGATGATCTCGCAGGACGAATTGGCCACCAGAATATTCGCCACGTTCATGTTGTTCGTCACCACCAGCAGGTTCTCGTGGTGCAGCAGTTCTTGCGCGACTGCTTCGGTCGAGGTGCCGATGTTGAGAAACAGTGAGATCCCGTTCGGAATGCGCGCAGCACAGGCGCGGGCAATGGCCTGCTTGGCCTCGGGGTTGAGCGAGCGGCGCTCCTCATAGCCGATATTCGTCGTACCCGAGGGCAGCACGGCGCCGCCGTGAACACGCTCCAGCCGTCCGGCTTCGGCCAGATCGGTCAGGTCACGGCGAATGGTTTGCAGCGTCACGCCGAAATGCGCCGCCAGCCCCTCGACCGTCACCTTGCCTTCGCGGCGCGCGATGTCGAGGATTTCCGGGTGCCGGAAGGTTTGAGACATGGCTCCCGTGCCTTTCCAATTGGGTCGGGTTTGCGGCGCTTTCCTAACGTCATGAGTCGGGGAATGAGCGGAAAAAGCAACCCCAAAGGCTTCGGCGAAGTGATGCGCGCGGAAAAGCGCACCCGGCATTTTCTCTAACTGCTTGAGATCTGGCGGAAAGATTAAAAGCGAAAAAATACGAACATAAAGTACTTGCGAGAATATGCGATGTTAGCGATAAACATGCAGCAACGCGGCTAAGGGGGGAATCGCGTGTCGCATCCGCAAGACATCGAGATAACGGACCTGTTCATCATCGGTGGTGGCATCAATGGGTGTGGCATCGCGCGGGATGCGGCGGGCCGTGGGCTGAGCGTCGCTTTGGCCGAGATGAACGACCTTGCCAGCGCAACCTCCTCGGCTTCGACCAAGCTTTTCCACGGCGGTCTGCGCTATCTGGAGTATTTCGAGTTTCGGCTGGTGCGCGAGGCGCTGATCGAGCGCGAAGTACTGTTGAAGGCGATGCCGCATATCAGCTGGCCTATGCGTTTTGTTCTGCCTTATCATAGAGATATGCGGTTTGAGTCGGATACGCCGACCTCGAAACTGCTTGGGCTGTTCATGCCCTGGATGAAAGGGCGTCGGCCCGCTTGGCTGATCCGCCTGGGTCTCTTTCTTTATGACCACCTCGGCGGGCGGAAAATACTGCCGGGAACGGCGACGCTGGAACTGGCGGGCGCGCCCGAAGGGGCGCCTTTGCAGGAACGTTTCGCAAAGGCTTATGAATATTCGGATTGCTGGGTCGAGGACTCGCGTCTAGTGGTGCTGAATGCCCGCGATGCGGCGGCGCGCGGTGCGCGGATCATGACGCGCACCAAGGTGCTCAGCGCGCAGTTCGAAGATGGCCTGTGGCGCATCAAAACGCGCAATAGCGAAAATGGCGAGCAGGCGACGCATCATGCGCGGATGCTGGTCAATGCCGGTGGGCCGTGGGTCGGCGACATTATCCACTCGACCGTGCACAGCTCCTCGCGCGAGGGGATCCGGCTGGTGCGCGGCAGCCATATCGTCACGCGCAGGCTTTACGATCATGACAAGTGCTATTTCTTTCAGGGGACGGACGGGCGGATCATCTTTGCCATCCCCTACGAGAACGACTTCACCCTGATCGGGACGACCGATGCCGACCACCCGGATGCCGCGCAAAAGCCCGAGTGCACGCCGCAAGAGCAAGACTACCTGCTGAACTTCGCTAACCAGTATTTCAAGCGCCAACTGACCCGCGATGATATCGTCTGGACCTACTCGGGCGTGCGGCCGCTTTATAACGACGGCGCGAGCAGCGCGACTGCGGCGACCCGCGATTACACGCTGAAGGTCGATACTAGCAGCGGCGGCCCGCTTCTGAATATCTTCGGCGGCAAGATCACGACCTATCGGCGTCTGGCGGAAAGCGCGCTCGAGAAGATCGGAGCGCAGATCCCGGTAGCCAAAGGGCCCTGGACGGCGGGTGTTCCCCTGCCCGGTGGCGATTTCCCGGTGGACGGCGTTGCGGCCCTGACGTCAGAACTGCGCGCCCGCTACCCGTTCCTGACCGATTTCTGGGCGCGCCGCTTGGTGCGCGCCTATGGCACCGAAGCGGCCGTGATGCTGGGCGATGCGCAAAGCGCAGCCGACCTTGGGCGCGATTTCGGCGCAACCCTGACTGAGAAAGAGATTGCCTGGCTGATGGCCCGCGAATTCGCCCGCACCGCAGAGGATGTGGTGTGGCGGCGCAACAAGCTGGGCCTGCGTCTTGGTGAGGAACAGATCGCTGTCCTGGATGGCTGGATGGCTCAGTGCCGCTACAGCGCGTCGTCGGCCGCGGAATGAGGAGGAGAACCGGATGACCCTGGAACTGAGGGGCGTTTCAAAGACCGTGGAGGGGCAGACCCACATCTATCCCACGGATCTGACGCTGGAAAATGGCACGATGAACGTGCTGCTGGGGCCGACGCTTTCGGGCAAGACCTCGCTCATGCGACTGATGGCGGGGCTGGATGCGCCCTCCTCGGGGCGGATCTTCTGGAACGGCGCGGACGTGACCGGCCAGCGCGTGCAGGATCGCAAGGTCGCGATGGTCTACCAGCAGTTCATCAACTACCCGTCGATGAGCGTTTACGACAATATCGCCTCGCCGATGAAACTGCTGGGCGCGGACAAGGCCGAGATCGACGCCCGCGTGCGCGAAACGGCCGAGCTGATGCAGTTGACGCCGATGCTGGGCCGCAAGCCGCTGGAACTGTCGGGCGGGCAGCAGCAACGCTGCGCGCTTGCGCGTGCGCTCGTCAAGAATGCGGGGCTGGTGCTGCTTGATGAGCCGCTGGCGAACCTCGACTACAAGCTGCGCGAGGAATTGCGCGTCGAGATCCCGAAGATCTTCGAGGCCTCGGGGTCGATTTTCGTCTATGCCACGACCGAGCCCGAGGAGGCGTTGCTGCTTGGGGGCAATACCGCGACCCTTTGGGAAGGGCGGGTAACCCAGTTCGGCGCGACCCCTGCGGTCTATCGTCAGCCGCTCGATGCAACGACCGCGCGGGTCTTTTCGGACCCGCCGATGAACTTCCTTCAAATCTCCAAGACCGGAAACCGGATCATGTTCGGTGCCGGGCAAAGTGCTGCGGCGACTGGAAAGCTGTCTGAACTGCCTGACGGACGCTACATGGCGGGCTTTCGGCCCAACCATCTGGAGATCGTCAAGCACACGCCCGATGCGCTGGAGTTCACCACGACGCTCAACGTGACCGAACTGACCGGCTCGGAAACTTTCGTGCATCTTCAACATCATGGTGAGCGTTGGGTGGGCCTTGTGCACGGGGTGCATGACCTTGCACTGGGCGAGGAGCTGCGCGTCTGGCTCGACCCGCGACACGTCTACATCTTCGGCGAAAACGGCAAGCTGGTGGCCCCGGCGGCCTATGCGCTGGCGGCCTGAGGGGGGAAACGATGGCCAAGATCACGCTTGATAACCTTGCGCATTCCTACCTGCCGAACCCGGCATCCGAGGATGATTACGCGCTCAAGGAACTCAACCACGACTGGGATGATGGCGCAGCCTATGCGCTGCTTGGGTCTTCGGGGTGCGGCAAGTCCACCTTGCTCAACATCATCTCGGGGCTGTTGCAGCCCTCGCAGGGGCGCATCCTGTTCGACGGGCGTGATGTGACCCATGCCCCCACCGCCGCGCGCAACATCGCGCAGGTTTTCCAGTTCCCGGTCGTCTATGACACGATGACCGTGCGCGACAACCTGGCCTTTCCGCTGCGCAACCGGGGCCGCGATGAAGCCTATATCGCGCAGCGCGTTCAGGAAATCGCGCGCATGATCGGCATGGAAGAGATGCTGAACAAGAAGGCGCGCGGGCTGACGGCGGATGCCAAGCAAAAGATCAGCCTCGGGCGCGGCATGGTGCGCAAGGACGTCAACGCGCTTCTGTTTGACGAGCCGCTGACCGTGATCGACCCGCATATGAAGTGGGAGCTGCGCACGCAGCTGAAAAAGCTGCACCACGATTTCGGCCACACGATGATCTACGTGACGCATGATCAGACCGAGGCGCTGACCTTCGCCGACAAGGTGGTGGTCATGTACGACGGCCGCGTTGTGCAGATCGGTACGCCCGAGGAGCTGTTCGAGCGCCCCGAGCATACCTTTGTCGGCTATTTCATCGGCTCGCCGGGGATGAACGTGATCCCGGCCCGGATCGACGGCAACAAGGCCTATGTGAACGGCGCCTTTGTCGAGCTGTCGCAAAGCTACCGACCGCTGTCTGGCAAGGTCGAGATCGGCGTGCGCCCCGAATATGCCCGCCTGTCACAGACTGAGGGGCTGCCGGTGAAAGTGCGCCGGGTCGAGGACGTGGGTCGGCACAAGATCATCCGGGCCGAATTTTTCGGAAACGATATCAACATCATCGCCGATGAGGGCGAGCATATCAGTGCGGATATGAACCGCGTCTCGTTCGATGCGGGGCACGTCAATGTCTATGCAAACGACTGGCGCGTTCAGGGGGAGGCCGCGTGATGGCCGGGTGCCGTTACGCCAAGGCCAGGGGCGCGCTGCCCGTCACTGAATACCCGCGCCGCCGTGCGCAACCGTCCGGGGAGGGGGCGAGGTAATGGAAAAGACAGTCAACCAAAAGGCTTGGTTCCTTGTTCTGCCGGTCCTGCTGCTTGTCGCGTTTTCCGCCGTGATCCCGCTGATGACGGTCGTGAACTATTCGGTACAGGACACGTTTGGAAACAACCAGTTCTTCTGGGCCGGTCTCGACTGGTTCCGCGAGATGCTCAGTTCTGACCGGATGTGGAATGCGCTTGGGCGCCAGCTTGCGTTCTCGGGGATCATCCTGGCGATCGAGGTGCCGCTGGGGATTTTCGTGGCGCTCAACATGCCCAAGTCCGGGTTCTGGGCCTCGCTGTGCCTAGTGCTGATGTCGCTGCCGCTGCTGATCCCGTGGAACGTGGTCGGCACGATCTGGCAGATCTTCGGGCGCGTCGATATCGGCCTGCTTGGCTACACGCTCGATGCGATGGGCGTCAGCTACAACTACACGCAGGACACGCTGGCCGCCTGGATCACCATCGTGACGATGGATGTCTGGCACTGGACCTCGCTTGTGGCGCTGCTGGCCTATGCCGGGCTCAAGTCGATCCCCGATGCCTATTATCAGGCGGCCAAGATCGATCAGGCCTCGCGTTGGAAGGTGTTTCGCTTCATCGAACTGCCCAAGATGATGGGCGTGCTGATGATCGCGATCCTGCTGCGCTTCATGGACAGCTTCATGATCTACACCGAGCCTTTCGTGGTCACCGGCGGGGGGCCGGGCAACGCGACGACGCTGCTCTCGATCGACCTCGTGAAGATGGCTCTGGGGCAGTTCGACCTCGGCCCGGCGGCGGCGTTCTCGATCATGTATTTCCTCGTGATCCTGCTGATCAGCTGGGTGTTCTACACCGTCATGACGAACCTTGACCGGAAAGGGGCCTGACCATGGTCGATGCAACCGCACAGATCCCGGGCGGCGCGACCGCCAAGGGCCAGGCCCGCCGCAGCAAGGTGCGCATCAACAGCCGCGCCGTCGTGATGACGATCTATCTGCTGTTCCTGATGCTGCCGATCTACTGGCTCTTGAACATGAGCCTGAAGACCAACACCGAGATCCTCAACACCTTCACGCTGTTCCCGCGCGATCTGACCTTCGCGAACTACGCCACGATCCTGAACGATCCGGCCTGGTACATGGGCTATGTGAACTCGTTGATCTATGTGGTGATGAACACGGTGATCAGCCTCGTGGTGGCGTTGCCGGCGGCCTATGCCTTCTCGCGCTACCAGTTTATGGGCGACAAGCACCTGTTCTTCTGGCTGCTGACAAACCGGATGGCACCGCCCGCGGTCTTCGCGCTGCCCTTCTTCCAACTTTACAGCTCGGTGGGGCTCTTCGACACGCATATCGCCGTCGCGCTGGCGCATTGCCTGTTCAACGTGCCGCTGGCGGTCTGGATCCTTGAAGGCTTCATGCGCGGCGTGCCCAAGGAGATCGATGAGACCGCCTATATCGACGGCTACAGCTTCGGGCGCTTCTTCGTGAAGATCTTCATGCCGCTGATTGCCTCGGGCATCGGTGTCGCGGCCTTCTTCTGCTTCATGTTCTCGTGGGTCGAGCTGCTGCTGTCGCGCACGCTGACCACGGTCGATGCAAAGCCCATCGCCGCAATCATGACCCGCACGCAGGGCGCCTCGGGGATCGACTGGGGGGTGCTGGCGGCGGCAGGGGTGCTGACGATCGTGCCCGGCGCGCTCGTGATCTACTTCGTGCGCAACTACATCGCCAAGGGCTTCGCCCTGGGCCGCGTGTGAGCCCCGGATAGAGGAGGAAAAACAATGGACTGGATGGCTTGGACCTGGCCGACCGCGACCTTCTTCACCGTGATCGCCACGCTGCTGATCGTCTTCACCGTGCTGGCGATCAGATACCCCGAGACCCCCCGTGTGGGCATCCTGCGGATCGAGACCACGCGCGGCGACCGGCTTTTCATCACCCTTCTGGGCTCGGCCTTCATCAATCTGGCCTGGCTTGGTGTCGTGGGCGCGGGGCAGCCCTATGCCCTTGTCGTCTGCCTGATCTACGCCGCAGCGGTGTTCCGCTGGGTCTAGGAAACGGCTGCGCGGCCGAGGCGGGAAAGGGCCCGGCCACGCTTTGTACTCAAGGAACGAACGGTTCAATACGGGAGGACAAAATGAACCACCAACTCAAGTCAACAACGGCGGCGCTGCTGATCCTGGCGGGTCCGGCCTTCGCCGACATGGAGGCCGCGCGCGGCTTCCTCGACAAGGAGATCGGCGATCTGTCGTCGCTGAGCCGTGCCGAGCAGGAAGCCGAAATGCAGTTCTTCGTCGATGCGGCGAAGCCTTTCGCGGGTATGGAGATCAAGGTCGTCTCCGAGACGATCACCACCCACGAATACGAAAGCCAGGTCCTGGCCCCGGCCTTCACCGCGATCACCGGCATCAAGGTCACCCATGACCTGATCGGCGAGGGCGACGTCGTCGAGAAGCTGCAAACCCAGATGCAGTCAGGCGAGAATATCTACGACGGCTATGTCAACGACAGCGACCTGATCGGCACCCACTGGCGCTATCAGCAGGTGCGCAACCTGACCGACTGGATGGCGGGCGAGGGCTCCGACGTGACCCTGCCGACGCTCGATCTGGCGGACTTCATCGGCCTGAGCTTCACCACCGGCCCGGATGGCAAGGTCTATCAGATGCCGACCCAGCAGTTCGCGAACCTCTACTGGTTCCGCTATGACTGGTTCAACGACGAGAAGAACAAGGCCGACTTCAAGGCGGCTTACGGCTACGATCTGGGGGTTCCGGTCAACTGGTCGGCCTATGAGGATATCGCCGAGTTCTTCACCGGTCGCGACCTGTCGCACCTGGGCGTTCAGGGCGCGGTCTATGGCAACATGGACTACGGCAAGAAAGACCCCTCGCTTGGCTGGCGCTACACCGATGCTTGGATGTCGATGGCCGGTATGGGCGACGTGGGTGAACCCAACGGCCTGCCGGTCGATGAATGGGGTATCCGCGTGAACGAGAACTCGCAGCCGACGGGTTCGTGCGTGGCACGTGGCGGCGCGACCAACAGCCCCGCGGCGGTCTATGCCGTCACCAAGGCGATCGAGTGGCTGAACAAATACTCGCCCCCGGCGGCGGCTGGCATGACGTTCTCCGAAGCCGGCCCGATCCCGGCGCAGGGCAACGTTGCGCAGCAGATGTTCTGGTACACCGCCTTCACCGCTGACACCGTCAAGCCGGGCCTGCCGGTGATGAACGAGGATGGCACGCCCAAGTGGCGCATGGCCCCCTCGCCGCATGGCGTTTACTGGAAAGAGGGCCAGAAGGTCGGCTATCAGGATGCCGGTTCGTGGACGCTGATGCAATCCACCCCGGTTGATCGCGCCAAGGCGGCCTGGCTCTATGCCCAGTTCGTCACCTCGAAGACCGTGGACGTGAAGAAATCCCATGTGGGTCTGACCTTCATCCGTGAGTCGACCGTGCAGCATGACAGCTTCACCGAGCGCGCCTCCAAGCTGGGCGGTCTGGTCGAGTTCTACCGCTCGCCCGCCCGCGTGGCGTGGTCGCCCACCGGCACCAACGTTCCGGACTACCCGAAGCTGGCGCAGCTGTGGTGGCAGAACATCGGCGATGCCATGTCGGGCGCAAAGAGCCCGCAAGAGGCGCTCGATGCGCTCTGCTCCGATCAGGAGCGCGTGCTGGAGCGTCTTGAGCGCGCCGGTATCCAGGGCGACATCGGTCCCAAGCTGAACGAGGAAATGGACGCCCAGTACTGGTTCGACCAGCCCGGCGCGCCCTATCCCAAGCTTGAAAACGAGGACGAAACCCCGCAGACCGTCAGCTATGATGAGCTGATCAAGTCCTGGCAGTAAGCCTTCCTCCCCGGCCGGGGCCCCTCGGGGCCTCGGCTAACTGACCAACACCGCCCGGCGCCAGGATGCCGGGCGAACCATCGCTCTGAGGAGAAGCGGTTATGACCCATATTCTTGCAATTGATCAGGGAACTACGTCCACACGGGCCATTCTTTTCGATCAGGCGATGAACGTGGTCTCCTCGGCGCAGGAAGAATTTCCCCAGCATTATCCGGCCAGTGGCTGGGTTGAGCATGACCCGGCCGATCTGTGGTCCACCACCGCCGCCACTTGCCGCGCCGCCATCGAGCGCGCGGGCACAGGCGCCGAGGGGATCGCGGCCATCGGTATCACCAACCAGCGCGAGACGACGCTGGTTTGGGACCGCAAGACCGGAAAGCCCATCCATAACGCGATCGTGTGGCAGGATCGGCGCACTTCGGCGCTGTGCAAGGCGCTCAAGTCCGAAGGGTTCGAAGAGGTCGTGACGGATCGCACAGGCCTGCTGCTCGATCCCTATTTCTCGGGCACCAAGCTCGCCTGGATCCTCGACAATGTCGAAGGTGCGCGGGCACGGGCCGAGGCCAGAGAGATTGTCTTCGGCACGGTCGATACCTGGCTGGTGTGGAACCTGACGGGTGGGGCGGTGCATGTCACCGATGCCACCAATGCCGCGCGGACCATGCTTTACGATATTCGCAAGGGCCGCTGGTCGCAGACCATCTGCGAGCGCCTTGGCATCCCGATGGGTATGCTGCCCGAGGTGCGCGACTGCGCCGCCGAGTTTGGCCAGACCCGCCCGGACCTCTTCGGCCGCGCCATCCCGATCCTCGGGATCGCGGGGGATCAGCAGGCCGCCACCGTAGGGCAGGCCTGCTTTGCGCCGGGTATGATGAAATCCACCTATGGCACCGGCTGTTTCGCGTTGCTCAATACCGGTGCGGCGCCGGTGCGTTCGCAAAACCGGCTGCTCACGACCATCGCCTACCAGTTGGACGGCAAGCCGACCTATGCGCTCGAAGGCTCGATCTTCATCGCAGGCGCGGTGGTGCAGTGGCTGCGCGACGGGATCAAGATTATCCGCGAGGCGAAAGAGGCGCAGGGGCTGGCCGACCGGGCCGACCCGACGCAACAGGTGGTGCTGGTGCCAGCCTTCACCGGGCTTGGTGCGCCTTATTGGAACGCCGAGTGTCGCGGCGCGGTCTTCGGGCTGACGCGCAATTCGGGCCCGGAAGAGCTGACCCGCGCGGCACTGGAAAGCGTGGGCTACCAGACGCGCGACCTGTTGCAGGCGATGCGCGCGGACTGGACCGGCGGGGGCGAGACCGCGCTGCGGGTCGATGGCGGCATGAGCGCCTCGGACTTCGCGATGCAGTTTCTGTCGGACATTATCGACGCGCGGGTGGACCGGCCCAAGGTGCTTGAGACAACGGCAATGGGCGCAGCCTGGCTGGCGGGGCAGCGCGCGGGGCTTTACCCGAACCAGTCGGAATTTGCCGCGCAATGGGCGCTGGAGCGGTGCTTCCAGCCGCAGATGGCCGCCGAGACCCGCGAAGAGAAATACGCGGCCTGGCGCCGCGCCGTGGATGCGACGATGCGGTTCTAGGCCGCTGGCGGTCTGAGGGGGAGCGATGACGATCTTTTCCGTGACGGCTCCGGCCCAAACCATCTTTGGCCGCGACAGTCGCCTCGGCGCCGCTACGCATGTGGCGCGGTTGGGCGCACGCGTCTTGCTGGTCAGCGGCCGCTCGGTTCCCTGGGTCGAGACCTTCGCGGCCGAATTGCGGGCCTTGGGCCTTGCCGTCGCGCGGCACTATTCCGCGGGCGAACCCAGCTTGGGCGACGTGCGAGATGGCGTCAGCGCCGCACGCCGCTTTCGCGCGGCGTGCGTGGTCGCCATCGGCGGGGGCGCGAGTATCGACCTTGGCAAGGCCATCGCGGGGCTTGCGGGGTCTGAGGGCGACCCGGAGGAGTATCTGGAACTGGGGCCAGCCCCCCCGCGCCGCCTGAGCAACCCGCTGCCCTTCGTTGCCATGCCGACGACCGCAGGCACCGGGGCCGAGGCCACGCGGAACGCGGTCATCAGCCTGCCCGAGCAGCAGTTGAAGATCAGCCTGCGCGACCCCCGGTTGGTTCCGACGCTGGCAATCGTCGATCCGGCGCTGACCGATGGCTTGCCCAAGGCGCTGACGCTTGCCACCGGGCTCGATGCGATCACGCAGTTGATCGAAAGCTACCTGTGCAACCGCGCGAACCCCGTCAGCGATGCGCTCTGCCGCGACACGCTGCCCGAAGCGATCGCCGCCCTGCGCTGCCTGATGGAGGGGCCGTCAGAGGCCGCGCGCGATACCATGGCGCGGGCGAGTTACCTTAGCGGTCTGGCGCTCGCCAATTCGGGGCTCGGAGTGGTGCATGGGCTTGCCTCGGTGATCGGTGGGCGGGGCGGCGCGCATGGCGCCATCTGCGGGCGCCTTCTGGCCGACGCGCTGCATGTGAACCGCGAAGCAGCGGAGCGCGCGGGCCTGCCCGCCCGGCGCTATGACGACGTAGACGGATGGCTGCGCGAAGGGCTTGGCGGGGCCGATAGCGGGCCAGAGTGTCTGCGCACCTTCGTTGACCGCCGCGGTCTGCCGACGCTGCGTGATCTGCATCTGCCCGAGAGCGATTTCGACGCTGTCGCGCGTGCGGCCCTTGGTGCTTCCTCGACCAAGGCGAACTCCGTTGCGCTGAGCGAGGGCGAGATCGTGCAAATCTTGCTCGGCGCGGCGCGGTCGCTTTGATGCATGTCCACTGTGTTTTCTAAGAAAATTGGCGTAATGTTGCCTTGACTGCATAACGCGGGGGAGGAACGCCATGTTCGTCGCTCAGTCCGGTTTGAGAGGTGGTGCGTCGGGGAGATGTCTCGGCGCAAAGGTGCCGGCGATTGCCTGCATCGTGGCGCTGGCGTTTACGGCGGGGCGTGCGGATGCGCAGGATGGCGGCGACTGGAAGATGCGATTCAACCCCTACCTTTGGGGCTCTGGTCTGAGCGGAAGCGTGGCCACGGTGCCCGGGGTGCCCCCTGCCGATATCGATAAGTCTTTCAGCGAAATTCTCGACAATCTCGATCTCGGCGCTATGGCGGGGCTGACGGCACGGAAGGACAATTTCGGGCTTTTCGGCGATGTGATGTATGTGAAGATCGGGGCCGAGCAGGCGCTTGGTCCTGTGCTGGGCCGCGCCTCGCTCGACGCGAAGAATTTCGCCTTCACCTTGGGCGGCGATTACGTCATCGCGCGATCCCAACGCGGCGAGTTGCGCGTGGCCGGGGGGCTTCGCTACTGGAACGTCGAGACCGACCTGCGTTTCAGCGGTGGCACGGTGGGAGAGCGTTCGGGCTCGGCTTCAAACGACTGGGTCGATGGTCTGGCGGGTGTAAACTGGCTGGCCGACACAAGCGAAAAGACCTTCGTGACGGGTTGGGCAATGGTCGGGGCGGGCGGGTCGGACTTTACCACCGACGTCTTTGCAGGGCTTGGTTACCGGATCAGTGAGCGCAACGCCATCGTCGGCGGCTACCGCTACCTGAGCGTCGATCGTGAGGATGGCGATTTCCAGTATGACGTCGAACAGCAGGGTCTGATGCTTGGGCTAAGCCTGCCGTTCTGATCGCGGCCAAGTCTTCTGCGCGTCGCGCCCGGCCGTTGGCCGATCAGCCTGATCGGCGCTTACTCAAGCTGCCAGAGCCCGTCAGCCCGTTTGCAGCGTTTGAATTCGGCGCGCTGTTGCCCGGCTTTCTCCTGGGTCTCGAAGATATGCGTGATCAGGACGCAACCTTCCTCGACGCCGGTGACCTCGATCGAGCCGCTCGCACCGCTGGCCTCGTTTTGCCATGTGCTCTTGTCGCCGGCCTGTACCTCGGGGTTGGTGTAGAGCGCCTCGGACTCGGCAAGCACCGCCTTGATATCGTCGGGCGTAAGACCCGAATCGCCCAGCATGACCGCCACGCTTTGGGCCTGCGCCATCCCGGAGAGGCCGACAAACACCAGCAGGGAAAGAAGGGATCGCATTGGAAAAACTCCGTAGCTGTGGCTCTGAAGTATGCTTAGCCAGAAATGCCGCGGCACACAACGGCAGCGGCTGCCTCGGGCGAAGTCAGTTGATCTTGCGCAGGATGCGGTAGGTGTTGCGCTCGGAAATCCCGAGTGTCTCGGCCAGTTTCTGGCGGTTACCGCCGTAGCGGTCGAGCAGCAGTTGCAGATAGGCGTCGCGCATCTCCTCAAGCGTGGGCGGCGCGGCGAAACGCAGCAGGATGCCGTTGCCACCAGCGGCCTGAGCGCCGGTCTGACCGGCCAGCCCGACATCGGCTGGCAGAATCTCGGCGCGACCGGCGGACATGATCAGCCCGCGCTCGATCGCGTTGCGCAACTCGCGGATATTGCCCGGCCAGTCATAGCTTTGCAGTGCGGTGCGGGTTTCGCGCGGCAGAACCTTGTCGACGCCGCGCTGGAACGAGCGGTTCTCAAGCAGGAACTCGGCCAGGGCCGGGATGTCCTGCGCGCGCTCGCGCAGGGCCGGTACGGCCAGGCTGAGCGCCGAGAGGCGGTAGAACAGCTCGGGGCGGAAGCGGCCCTCGCGCGCGGCGCCTTCGAGGTCGGCGGCGGTGGCCGCGATCAGACGCACGGGGCAGGGCAGGGACATGGTCGAACCCTGCGGCCGGTAGCAGCCCTGTTCCATTACGCGCAGCACAGGTGCCTGAAGGGTTAGCGGCAGCTTCTCGATTTCGTTCAGAAAGACCGTCCCGGCTTCGGCTGCGGCAAAGAGGCCCTCGCGCCGGGTAGAGCCGCTGCCCGGCAGGCTGCCGAACAGATCGGCCGCGCTCAGCTCGGGGTCGCAGTCGATAGTGACGAAGCGCGCGTTGGCGCGCGGGCTTTGCATGTGGATTGCCTCGGCCACGGCGGTCTTGCCGGTGCCCGCCTCGCCGCGTAGCAGCACGGGCGCATCCGAGGCCGCCACCAGACCGATCATGCGGCGTAACTCGACCATCACCGGGCTGTCGCCTGTCAGCGTCATCTGGTCGGCGCGTTGCGCCTTGGCCTGCCAGAACGCCAGATCGCGCCGCAGAGCCGCCGTCTCGAACACACGCCCAAGCGCCAATTCAAGACTGTCGGGTGAGACCGGCTTGAGCATGTATTCCACCGCCCCCGCCTTGACCGCGCGCACCGCCTGGTCGATCGAGCCGAAGGCCGTCAGGATCACCACCGGGCAGAACTCGCGCAGTTCGGGCAGGAAGGTCATGCCATCGGTGTCCGGCAGGCGCATGTCGAGGATCGCCAGCGCCGGAGCGAAATAGCCCAACATTTCCAGCGCCTCGGCGCGCGAGCGCGCGCCGCGTGCGTCATGCCCCAGTTCGACCAGTTGGTCGCAGAGCAGACGGTTCAGGGTGCGGTCGTCCTCGACCACCAGGATCGGGCGCGGGGCGACGGGGGGAGGTGTCATGGCGGCGTTTCCTGCAAGGGGGTGACATCCGCCTGCGGGACGTCTGGTTCCGGGGTGTCGGGATCGGGGAAGGCCACGGTAAAGACCGAGCCTTCCCCGAGGTTGCTTTCAACATCGATCGTTGCGCCGTGACGGTCGAGGATGCCGCGCACGATTGACAGACCAAGTCCGCGGCCCATGCTGGAATCGGCGCGGCGAGACCAGAAGGGCATGAATATGCGCTCCAGATCGGCGGCGGCGATGCCGATGCCCAGGTCGGAAACCGACAGGCGCACCTTGCCCGCCTCGCGCCAGCCGCGCAGCGTGACGATGCCGCCCGTGGGCATCGCATGGAAGGCGTTCATGATCAGGTTCGTCATCAGCATCCGCAGGTCGGCGTCGGTGGCAATCACCCGCAATCCGGGGGCCAACTCGGTTTGCATCGTGATGCCGCCCTGCTCGGCCTGATAGTTGAGCAACTGCGACACGCCCGAGACGACGCGGTCAAGCTCGATCAGTTGGCGGCCCTCGCCGGGCGGGGCGGATAGCATCAGCAGGTTGTCGGTGATCTCGATGCATTTGCCGACCTCGGAGCGGATCGTGTCGAAATAGGCCCGGGCGCGCTCCGGTCGGCCCTGGTCGAATTCGCGCGCGAGCGCCGCAAGCGCGAGTTCAACCGACGAGAGCGGGTTGAAGATCTCATGTGCAACCCCGGCGGCCAGCAGGCCGATCTCGCTCAGCCGTTCCTCTTGCGAGATACGCGCCTGGGTGTCGAGATCGCGGATCGCCTCGACCACACAGGGCGATCCATTGCCCGCGAGATCGATCCGCGCCGAACTGACCTCCACCGTGCGCGCGCCGTTGGCGCAATGGTGGCGGTCGCGGAAGGTGACGGCCGAGGCGCCCTTTTCGATCAGTTCGACCACCGGGCAGGTCACCAGAGTATGCGGGCAGGGGGTGTCGCGACCGTGGCTGGAGGCGTAGCAGAAACTGCCCGCGACCGTTTCGGGGGCATGTCCGGTTTGCAGGCAATAGGCACGGTTGGCGCGCAGGATGCGGAAGTCGGGGCCGATCACCCGCACACCGTCGGGCAGCGCATCGAGCAGCGCCTGCAATTCGGCCTCGGAATGCCGTATCGTCGCCAGTTGCGCCTCGATCTGCGAGGACATGCGGTTGAATGTCTGCCCGAGGTCGGCGATTTCATCGCGCCCGTGCAGATCGAGCCTTGTATCAAGATGGCCTTCGGCCAGCGCGCGGTTGGCGGCGGTCAGCCGTTCGAGCGGCGCGATCACCATGCGGCGCAGCGCGATCCACATCGCCGCGCTGGCCAGTGTCACGACTGCCATCCCGAGGAGCCCCAGCCAGATTGCGCCGGACAGCGCCTCGCGTCGGATCGCCCCGGCACGGTAATCCACCACCAGCAGCCCGTTGACCGGATGCTCGGCCGCTTCGCCGTGGCATTGGCGGCACTCGCTGCGGTTCAGCACCGGGTTGATCGAGCGCATGGCAACTTCGCCCATGCCGTCGTCAAGGTAGCGAGCGTGGGGCGTGCGGCTTTCCAGCGCATCGCGCAGCGCCGGGCTGTCAAGTCGCTGCCCGACGCGCGACGGGTCCGATGAGAAGCGCACCTCGAAATCGGGATTGACGATCATCACCCGCTCGATGTCGTCCTGCCGGCCCAAGCCGTCGAGGATCTGCACAAGGCCGGGAATGTCGCGCTTGAGCATGGCGTTTTCCAGCGCGCCCTGAAGCAGTTCGTTGATCTGGCCGGCCGCGCGGGCGTGCACCGAGATCATCTGGTTGCGGTAAAGCGAGCTGAGCACCACGAGAAACAGCGCCGAGACAACGATCAGCAGCCCCCCGAGGGCGAGGATCAGCTTGCGCTGCACCGAGGCACCCGCCCAGTGCCGGAACCGGGCCATGATCATGGCAGCACCTGAAACAGCTTGCGGTGATGTCCGGTACGACGGCAGACCGGGCAAAGATCGCCCTCGGTGCCTGCTGGACGATGCGCGGAAGGCTCCTGCACCGATACCCCGCACCCGCAGCAGGCATAGACCTGCAGCGGCACGTCGGGGGGGGCTGGGACCATCGCGGCTAGTTGCAAGGCATCCTCGTCGCAAACGTCGGCACAGAGCCCGCAGCCGGTGCAGGCCGCAGGCTCGGTCCGGTAGCACAGATCCCCCTGATCGTCTTTGATACGGATCAGGACCTCGTGTGGACAGATGCACAAACAGGCCCCGCAGCCCGTGCATTTTCCGGCCTCAATGCAGGGAACGGTGGCGAAGAGGCCGGTATCGAGGCATGGCTCCGCCTGCAACCGGGCCAGCGCGTCGTTGTGTGTCTCGGGCGCGGCGACGCGTGCAAAGAGGTTGCGGCGCGCGGGGTTTTCTGGGGCATCGCGCAGGAAAGTGGCGACCTGGCTCCGGCTGGCGGGTGCGATGTCCAGCGCTGCCAACCCGCGGGCCTCGGCCAGCGCCGAAATTTGCGCGACACGCGCCGACAGGTCATGCCCCTCGGGGGGCTGGTCGGGGCAGGTTGCGCAATCACCGCTGGCCAGAGCGATCAGGCGCACGCCTGCAGCCCGGAGCGCCGCAAGATCGTTCAACGAGAGCGCGTGGGCGCAGGGGCGGGCCGCATCGCCTTGCGGGTGGCGCGAGCAGAGCGCCAGGGCAACCTCTGCGCGCTGCGCGACAACAGCGGCAGGGCCGGGCAGTGAGAGCGCGCTTTCTGGGCAGGCCGCCACGCAGAGCCCGCAGCCCGAACAGAGTTCAGGCTCAATCCGCAATCCGCCGCGGATCGGTTCGAGCGCGCCTTGCGGGCAGGCCTCGATGCAGGCCGCGCAGGAACTGGCCGACAGACGGGCCGCAGTGCAACTGCCCGCGGCCAGCCGGGGCAGGGCGGCGGCTACCAACTCTCGGCCGCTCCGGGAACGAAAGGCGCGGCCTCGGGGTCGGGCTGGCTGGAGGCAGGGACCGCCTTGCGCGGCTGACGCGCAAGGCCCGTCAGTTCCTCAAGCTGGTCGCGCAGGGCCTCCAGGTAGGCCGCGCAGAGCAGCCCCGCGGCGGCATAGAGCGGCTCGGCCACACGAAGCGCCATGCGGCGACCGAACTCGGGCACCCAGGGCAGCAGATGCGCGTCAAGGAAATGCGCCGCGTCTGCCATGCCCGCCTCGGTGCCGAGGTTCAGCAGCAGCCCGAGGAATTGCAGCTCATGCACGATGTGATCATCGGCGCGCTTGCGCCAGTCGGGGACGCTCACGCCGTAATGCGCATACCAGTCGCGCACCTCGAACATCGGGCCCTGGCGTTCCAGCTTTTCTTCGGTCAGCCAGACCGAGGCGTTGGGCGCCAGCCGGTAGCCATGGGTCAGAAAGACATCTGCGTAATCGGCGGCCAGCGCGTCCAGAACGCGGGCGGGAACCGTCTCGGGCAGGTCCGACAGGGCCACACGCAGCACCTGCGACCCCGCTCGCCCCTCAGCCGAAGGCAGCAACGCCTCAAATAGATCGGGCGCCTGAATGGCACGTAGCCCGCACAGAAGATCGCTGTCCGCCTCGCGATCAAAGAGGCGGATCAATAGGCCAAGCGCCTCGGCGGCGGTATCAAGGGTGCCCCGTGCCGTATCAGGGGCGGCACGGGGCAGGGGCGGGGAGGGGAGACTGGTTTGCGGCTTACCCATCGACCCGCCCTTTCGAATGCGGAATGAACACGATTGAGGGATTGGTCAGTTCCGGGTCGGCCATGGATTTGACCTGCCGCACGACCTCATCGTTCGGCCCGCGTGCTTTCGTCTCGTAGCTGCCGTCGCGCAGCTGGTCGATCGGCCCGATGTCGAGCACCCGCATCATGCAGGCCGAGACGCAATAGGGTTTGCGCCCCGCCTCCAGCTCGTCGATGCACATGTTGCACTTCTTGACGACGTTTTCTTCGGGGTCGAACTGCGGCGCGCCATAGGGGCACGAGGCCTCGCATTTGCGGCACCCGATGCACAGCGTGGTGTCGATGTCCACCACGCCATTGTCGGGACGCTTGAAGATCGCGCCGGTCGGGCAGGTCGGGATACAGGCCGGCTCCGCGCAATGGTTGCACGACATGTTGATCTTGAAGGCGAAGACCTCGGGGAAGGTGCCGCCCTCGATATATTGCACGCGACGAAAGCGCGGACCGGCCGCCAGCCCGTTCTTGTCCTTGCAGGCGATCTCGCAGGCGCGGCAGCCGATACAATCCACGTTGTTGTGGATAAAGCCGAACTGCTGCTCGGGGACTACGGGGGTGTAGCCCTCGCGCTTGCGCTTGGCGGCATTGGCCTTGATGGCTTCCTTGTCGATCTTGTTGGCCATGATGGTTTGCCCCCTTTACTGATCGCGCCGGAAGACATGGGAGCGCGCCGTGGCCAGCTGATCCCATCCGGGGCGGTGATGCAGGTCGGTTTTGCGGATGTCGCACAGCACCGTGTTGTAGGCGAAGGCCCCGGCGGGCGAGGGATCGTCCTTGGTCAGGAAGTCCGGGTTCCCCGCGCGGTCCACGCCATCCTTGTCGAGGTCCATCCAGGCGCCCTCATGCAGCACCAGAACGCCGGGCATGCAACGCTCGGTCACATAGACCGGGGTCACCACGCGACCGCGATCGTTCCACAGCTCGACGATGTCGCCATGCTTGATACCCATCCGTTTGGCATCGGCGGCGTTCATCGTCGTTTCCTGACTGAAGGTCTCGCGCAGCCAGGGGATGTTGTTGAAGATCGAGTGCGTGCGCCAGCGCGGATGCGGGCTGATCAGGTGGAAGGGATAGGTCTCGGTCAGCGGATGGTTGAGGCTTTCCCAAGGCTCGATCCATTTCGGGATCGCGGGAATCTCATAGCCGTATTGCGTGCGCGTCCAGTCGTCGATCTGCGCCAGCTGCGAGGACAGGATCTCGATCTTGCCCGAGGGGGTCTGGAATGGCAGGCCCTGCTCGATCTGGGCGCGGAAGGCAACATGCGGCTGCGACAGGATGAACTTGTAAACGCCGCGCTTCTTGAACTCTTCCCAGCTCCATTCGACATGCTGGTGGTCTTGCACCTTGTGCCACCAGTCGACCAGATAGGCCTCGTCCGTGGCATCGGGATTGTCGAAATAGTCGCGCGCGGCCTTCGGGTTGTAGGCCGGGCCGAAGCCAAGGCGCCAGGCAAGCTCGGTATAGACCTGGAAGTCAGTCTTGCTCTCGCCGAGGGGCTCGATGACCTTCGGGCGGTGGATGTAGTAATGTCCCTTGTACCAGGGCAGGGCGACATCGTGGCGCTCGAAATGGGTGGCGATGGGCAGCAGGTAGTCGGCCCAGATGCCGGTCGGCGTGATCGTGCTGTCCGAGCAGACCAGAAGGCTTTCGCCCTCGCCCTGCTCATCGAGCTTGCGGATCGCCGCGATCTCCTTGTTGATGTTCGTCAGCTGGTTGAACCAGTCCGAGCCCTGCCAAAAGATGCCGCGGATATTCGGTACCACCCCGTCGAACTGGTCGCTGCGCGGCCACAGACCGGCCTCCTGCCGGGTGACATTGGGGTAATTGAGCACGATATGCGCCCAACGGTCGGACTTGATCGAGGCATACCAGACGTTGGCATATTGGTCATAGGGATAGGCCACCGCCTCGGAGTGCCAGGCCTTGCCCACGCCCTCGGCGCAGCCGCCGAGGATGCCGATATTGCCGGTCATCGCCTGAAGCGCTGCGGCCATGCGGTTATATTGCTCGCCATAGGCATTGCGCCCTGGCGCCCAACTGGCTTTGAGTGCGGCGGGCTTGGTGGTGGCGTACATCTCCGCCAGCTTGCGGATATCCTCGGCCTTCACGCCGCAGATATCGGCGGCCCATTCGGGCGTCTTCGGCACGCCGTCATTGGTGCCAAGGATGTATTCCTTGAAGCTTTCATGGCCGCGCTGATAGGCCCATTGCGGCGTCGTGCCCGGATCCATGCCCTGTACGAAGCGGTCGATGAAACCCTGATCGTGCCAGCCATTGTCCCAGATGTGATAGGCCATGCCTGCCATCATCGCGGCATCGGTATTCGGGCGGATCGGGATCCACCAGGCGTCATAGGCGGCGGCCGAGTCGGTATATTGCGGGTCGATCAGCACGAACTTGCAGCCGCGCTGCTTGGCCATGCGCATGTAGTAGAACGTGTTGCCGCCATGGAAGGTGTAGGCGGGGTTCCAGCCCCACATGATGATCAGCTTGGAATGCGCATAGGCGTCATCCTCGTTGCCATCTTCGATCGTGCCGAAGGTCATCCGGCTAGAAAACGTCGTGCCCTGATAGGAGGGCACCGACCAGCTCGAGGTGCGGCAGCCAAACATACCCAGGAACCGGCCCAACAGCCCCTCGATCTGGTCGGATTTATGCAGAACCCCGTAAGAGGCGCCCGCATAGGATTGATCCAGCAGGGCCTGCGGCCCGTATTTGTCGCGCAGATAGACCATGCGCTCGGCGATCTCGGTCAGCGCCTGATCCCAGCTGACGCGCTTGAACTTGCCCTCGCCGCGCTTGCCCACGCGCTTCATCGGATACAGCAGCCGCTCGGGCGAGTAGAGCCGCGAGCGGTAGCTGCGCCCGCGTAGACAGGCGCGCAGCTGCGGCTTTTCCTCGGTATCGGTGCCATAGGCATCGCCCTGATAGGTGCCGTTGTCGGTGGACAGACGCACGATCACGTCGCCCTTCTTATGCGCCACCAGCATGTGCCGCGAGCCGCAGTTATGCGCGCAGGATGTCACGACGGTCTCAAGATCGTCGTCGCGCGGATAGGGCTCGTAGGCGAAGGCATTGGCCTTGCGCGCGCCCGCGGGCATCACCAGCGCGGTGGCCGCGGTGGCGCTGGCGGTTTGCAGGAACTGGCGCCGGGTGGGGGTGAACAGCCGTGTCCAGGCTGCGGGGTTGAACCGGGTGGTCATGGTTCTGCTCTCCTTCACTCGGCAGTTTCGGGCAGACGGTATTTCTCGTCCGAGGCGGTGGGGCGGTCAGCAGCCCAGGCGGGGGTCTCGGGGTCCATTCCGGGCCAGGGATGCCGGGCATAGGGATACGAGATCCGATACCAGGCGCGCCCGCCGTGGCAGCCGTAGCAGGTGTCCGACGAGACCTCCTGCGCCAGTGCCTCGATATTGGCGGCGTTGAGGTAGCTCACGTTGTGCCGGTTGGTGCGGAACAACTCGTTATGGCAGCTCAGGCAGCCATTCGCGGTCGCCGGATCGGTGGGGTCTTCCATATCGCCGCGCACCTCGTGCCACGGACCGCCGAGGCCCATGATCTCGACCGGGTCGGGCATCGCGCCATGGCAACGCAGACAGGTGGTCTCGGGGTTGACCATCTTGCGGTTGGTGAACTCGGGGCTGGCCGAGGCGCTCAAGAAGGGGCGGCCCGGCATCATGTCGGGGCTTTCCTCGCGCGGGTCGTTGCCCTGGTGGCAGAAATTGCACTGCAGGTTCATCACCTCTTGCGCGAAATCGCTTTGCAGGTGGCGCCAGTGCAGGTCGGCCTGCGGGCCTGTGTAGGTATCCAGCGTCTGATACCAGGCCAGGCTCGTCTCGGCCTGCACCCCGGCGGGGCTTTCCTCGCGCGGCTTGGCATCGGTGATTTCCTGGTGACACACGAGGCATTCGGCGTTCGAGGTCGTCTCGATGCGCGGCGGGAAATGGATCGGGTGATAGCGCGCCTCGTCGTAGCTGAGGCCTTCGACCTCGGCCTCAAGGGCCGCAACACGCGCGGCGATCTCGGCCTGCTGCTCGGCGCTCGGCGCGGGCGGGTTGGTGAAGGGGGTTTGCGCGATCTCGGGCGTCTCGGGGGCGGGTGCCTCGGTCGCGGCCGGCGCTTCGGATGACGCCGCATCTGACTGCGCGAAGGGCAGATCGCCCGGCGCGATCGGCGCATCGCTCTGGGCGGCAAGCCAGGCGATCAGGTTGTGCCGATCAGCGGTTTTGGACAGGCCGGCAAAGGCCATCGAGGTGCCGGGGACCATCTCTTTTGGCTTGGTCAGATACTGGTCGAGCCGCTCGGGGCTCCAGACCTCATTTGCCTGACCCTGCATGGCCTCGGAATAGGAGAAGCCCGCAGCCGAGGCCACGGGACGCGCGACGATGTTCCAGAGGTTCGGACCGGTGCGAGCGGCGCCGCCCTGATCCGCCGTATGGCAGGCGGCGCATTTCTTGAAGACCTTGGCGCCAGCCTCGGGGTCGAGCGCGGCGACCTGAGCCTCGACCGGTGCCGGGTCGGTCGCGGATGCGGTTTGGGACGGCGCGGCCTCGGCCGTCGCCTTCGGCGCGCTGGCCGGTTCATCAACTGAAATCGAGTAAAGCAAGGCGCCGACGGCATTCAAAGCCACCAGCGACGTGGAACCGAGCAATACGCCGAATGCCAGACCGAGAATGGATTCGAGTTTCGTCATCGCAGGCTATCCGTGCAAGAGGAGGTGCGGGAGGCGCGAACGCCTCCCACGATTGGCAAGGCGTGGGTTACTTGGCCATGAACGAGGTGCAGACCCAGCCGTCACCCATGCCGCTCATGCCCGACATTCCGCTCATACCGGACATGCCACCCATGCCGCTCATGCCTGACATGCCGCCCATACCGGACATCCCCGACATTCCGTCCATGCCGCTCATGCCCGACATACCGCCCATACCGGACATTCCGTCCATGCCGCTCATGCCCGACATGCCGCCCATACCGGACATGCCACCCATGCCGCTCATGCCCGACATACCGCCCATACCGGACATTCCGTCCATGCCGCTCATGCCCGACATACCGCCCATACCGGACATACCACCCATGCCGCTCATGCCCGACATGCCGCCCATACCGGACATGCCGCCCATACCGGACATTCCCGACATGCCGCTCATGCCTTGCATTGCGGGTGCGTAGGTCCACTGCACGCAGACGCCTTCGCCGCCGGCCATACCGCTCATGCCCGACATTCCGCTCATACCGGACATGCCACCCATACCGGACATGCCCGACATGCCGCCCATACCGGACATACCGCTCATACCCGACATGCTGTCGGCCAGTGCCACGCCGCCGACGGCGCCAGCGCACAGCAGGATGGCCAGAGCTCCCTTAACCATAGCTTTCATTTCACTCTCCTTGGTGATGGCCGCTCACGGGGTTGCCCGTCAGGGCCTGTTGCCCGGGGAACCCCCCGGATGGGCAGCGCCGCGCGCCGCTCTCATTCGATGTCGTGCCAGTGCCGCAGGTCGTAAGGCCCGGTCATTCCGGGATGGATGAAGGGGTTGAACCAGGCGCCCTGATCGTCGAGCCATGCGAGGATGGTCGGGGGGACCGGGGTCTCGATCCCGTGGATCGCGTTTTCCTGCCAGGCGGCGTCGGGCGTGAATTGCACGATGGCCGGTGCACCCTCGGGGCGCGCGCTTGATGCGACACCGGCGATAAATCCGGTCGCGTCCTGCGAATGTGCTGCGGGAACCACGGCTATACCGAGGCCTGATGCGAGACCGGTGATCACCAGAGACCGGATGAGTTGTTTGGGCTTGGTCGATTTCGGGTTGGCCGCAGGACAGGTCATTGCACTCACTTTCGCTGGGGCCCGGCCTTTGTATTCAGAGGTCCAGGCTGGCAGCGAGACCTTAGCAAAAGATCATGCGCGAATGAGTATTAAGTCTTTAAATACAGTGTCTTGACTGGCTTGCGTGGGGGATTCTGGGCTGCCAATTTGGCACGCTGCGTCGCGGCATCGCGCGACCCGGCCAAGATAGCGCGGCGCGATCCTGCCAATTTGGCAGAAGTCGGGGTGACGGGTTGTCATGCGGCGCATTGACGCGGGCGGCCTCGTCTTGGCGCTCCGGCGCTCGCATGGCGTGAAATCGCTTTGGAGGCGGTGCGAACCGGCGTGGTTGCGATTCGAAAACGTTCAGAGAAGCCTAGTGCAGGGGCGAAACCGCGGGGTGCTTTCGGCCCGAAAGAAAACCCGCCGCAGAGTGACCTGCGGCGGGTGAGCGGCGCGACCGCTTTGGCGCGCCCCTCGGCGGCACGTCGCCGCCGAGGCCTGAATCAGTTGCAGGGGGCTTCGTAGAGCGCGCCGGTCTGCGGGTTGCGGTAGGTGCACACCTTGTTGGTGGGCGTCGCGTTGGCGCCGATCGCCGTCCCGATCGCTGCCCCGGCAAGCGTTGCAGCGGTCGAACCCTTGCCGCCGCCAATCTGGCTGCCAACAGCTGCACCGGCAAGCGCGCCCGTGGCGGCATTGATCCCTTGGTCGTTGGTGCAACCAGCCACGAACCCGATCAACGCCAACATACCGATATATGCCGTCTTCCGCATGGTACTTCCTTTCACTCGGTGCCCGATCCGCCCTCGTCGGGGTGGGACACATGATTACTCTCTCCCGCCCGTCTTAGTCGCGAACGGGGTTGTCCTCAACGAATAGCGCAGGACCGACGCCTCCGATTCACGAAAACACCGAGCCCTGAAGCGATCCGCGTTCGAGGATGCCATGATGACGTCAATCATTTTGCGACACAATTCACTGTCGCGCGACCAAAAGGTAAATCAAAGCCCCCGGGCAGACAGCACCGGGGGCTTTGCCGTGTTTCTCAAGCGTGATTGCAGTGGTGGCTTATTTCTTGGGAAACACGAATTGGGCCTGGAGGCGCAGGCGCCAGTCCTCGGGGCCGCCAGTGGGCGAGTCTGCCCAGTAGCCGATGCCGCCCATAAGGTTGACGGGCTTGCCCCCGATCATGACCAGTTTCGAGGCCGAGGCATTGATCGGGATCGACCACTGCTCGCTCTCCCAGTCATAGGTGGCTTCGGTCTGGAGCGAGTAGCTCCACGCGCTCGCCGTGGTGTAGGAGACGAACGGTTGGATGGTGGTGGCGTTGGTCGGCGTCTTGGGATTGCTTTCCAGATCCCACAGATGGTTCGCCAGAGCGCCCACGGTCCACTGCCCGCTCTGTTTCAAGGCGATGCCGGTCACGCCCGCGGCCCAGGTGTCGGAAGACACGTTCGTGCGGGTCGGGATCCGCACGATCGGACCCACGCCCCAGATCAGGCCGCCTTGATTGGCGGGCGTATACCAGGCGTTCAGCATGATGTCGCCCAGACCGCTCTGCGACGTGCCGGGGATGACATTCTTTTGCCAGATATAGGGGACAATGGTGCGCGTGACGATCGTCGCGCCATTGTCGAGCGCGAAGGGTACGACAGGCTGAAGATTCAGCGTCTTGCGCGTGCCGTCGCCATTCAGGCCTAGGTTCTCGTCATAGTTGAACTGCAGTGGCACAGAGATGATGGCGGCGATCGGGTTAGCAAGCTCTTGCGCCAGATCCGAGGTTTCATCCGCCTGCGCGGTCATCGGGATCAGGGGCGTCAGCGCGATTGCGGCCGCCCGGATAAACGATTTCATGGTCAATTCCTTTCAGATATCTGCCTGGGTTAGCTTGCGGGCACGATGGTCGGGAACTTCCACGATCCGTCGAGGATCTCGGGGCGCGTTTCTTCCTTGCGGCCAAAGGCATAGTCCGAACTGAGGTCGAGCGATGCGATGTCGTTCAGCGCCTTGCGCGCGACGGCCAGCCGTTCGGTATCCCAGTCGGGCGCCTCGAACGGGCCGAGGCCGCCGCCCTCGATCGTGATCTTGTCCTGCGCGGCAAAGGTGCCGGGCTTCACGTCGACGAGCATGTCGCGATCCTGATCGATCAGATGCTTCGACATATACCGCCGACCGATCTCGGGCAGGGTGAACTTCAATGGTTTCGACGGGTCAAGGATGACCGAGGAATAAAGCTTGTCCTGGTTGCTGCGGGTGACCGTCTGGTTTTGGGCGGTCGTAGGTTCGCGCAGATGCACCAGTTGTTCGGCCTGAACGCCCTGCATCTGCATCGAAACGCGGAACATGTGGTCAGTCTCGGCGCGCAGGAAACTGCCGAGCGTCACCGGAATGACGGCCGCGTCGCCCTGTCCATCTGACGATTGCGCGCGGGCGCCGCCGCCAAGCAGAACGACAGCCAGCGCAACACCAAGCGCCAGTTTCGAGAGTCGGGTGAAAACGTGCAGCGTGCTCTCCCGTCCTTAGAAGCGGAAAGTAGCGCCGAGAACCGGGCCGGACTGTTCGACATCGAACAGAACACCGCCCTTGTCGTAATCGACCTCCATGTGGCGCCATCCCATCGACACGCCGAAGCTGTCAGAGACCGAGTAGGTAGCGCCGGCAAGCACCGACCATTCGCTATCGGCCCCGACGCCAAAGCCGCCGACCTCAAGCGCGCCGAACAGCGTCCAGCGATCATCCGCCCGATAGCGCCCGGCAACACCGATCAGCGGATTGACCCACGAGGCTTTCTCGGTCTGGCTGGTGGTGCCGCCGTTCACGCCGTGCAGCTTGAAGCTGTTGCTCAGCCACCAGGCGCGGGCACCGACATAGGCGTCAAGGTGCCCCTTGGGCGAGCTTGCAACCGTGCGACCGGCCGCCAGCGCGAAGGTCGTCGTTTTGCTCCGGATCCCGATGCTGTCGAACACGACCCCGCCGAGCGCCTCGGTTGTCGAGGTTTTGACATAGGTGGAGTCGAGGTAGAACACCCAAGGATCGTTGCGCGCGCTTGCCATGAACATCCCGGCGAAATCGAGATCGTCAAGGATATCGCGGAAGGGGATGTCCACCTCGGTTGGCGGTAGCCCCGCGACAGTTCCGACATTCCCCTTGAGGCCTGACATCCATGCGTAGGGCGTTGCCTGCCACTGCCAGTCCGATGCCGACTGGGCATTTGCGGCGCCAGCGACAGAAACTGCTGAAATTGTCAGATAAAAAATGAATGATGACCGCATGGAGTCCTCCAAATTTCTACGGGAATGCAGAGCGCTGCGCGCGGAGACAATCGGGGCACCCTGATCTCGCTGCGTCACGGGTTTATTGCCGCCCATCCGCCTTCCTGCGCGAATTTTGGCATGGCGTCGGTGATCATTTTGCGACAAACTTCGCGCATGATTGCCCCGCTGGTGAACATTATTGAATTGAAGCATTTGGTTTCCGCTCTCGACCGGATGACATCGCCCTCGGTGGTGGACCGGGCGCTCAGATCCGCGGGTGTCAGCCGCAAGGTGCTTCGGGAGGTCAGCGGATTTCTGCCCTATGCGATCGAGGCGATCGTGCTGGAAAAGGTGGCCCGCGCGGTGGGCGATCGGCATCTTGGTGCGCGTCTGGGTCATGCGTTCGACTATTCCGCCTACGGGCCCTACGCCGATTACGTGCTTGGCGCGCCGACGCTGGTTTCGGCGCTGTTTCGCAGTCAGCAGGCCCTGCCGCTGTTGCATCCCGGTTCGTCGATCCGGACCAGTGCGCAAGATGGCAAGATCCTGATTTCGTTCTGCTCCGGCTTGTCCTCGGTCGTCGGTCACCGGCATCTCGATGAAGGCGCGATCCTTGTGGTGTGTCATGCCATCCGGCATTTTCTGGGCGACGACTGGGCGCCCGAATGGATCGAACTGACCGGGGCGCCTCATGCGCGTCTGCACGATATGGAGACATTGATCGGCGCGCCGATCCGGACCGGGGCCGATATGTCGGCGCTTGCGCTTCGCATGGAAGATCTGATGCGCCCGAACCCCCAACCGGTGGTTGGCGGGGCACGGCTTTTGATTGACGACCTGCCTGCGCTGATGGGCTTGTCGCCGCTACGCAGCGTGGCCGACACGGTCGATAATTTCCTTCGCTTGCAACTGATTGCCGGGGATACCTCCGAGGATGGCGTCGCGCGGATGCTGTCTGTCGGGCCGCGCACGTTGCAGCGCGCGCTGCGCGCCGAGGGCACATCCTTTCGCGAGGTCAAGGCGCGTTTCAACGAGGAGCGGGCGCGCAAGTATCTGAGCGACTCCGATCTGTCGATCGACCAGATCGCCGGTCTTCTGGGTTATGAGGAGCCCAACAGCTTCCGTCGCGCCTTCCGGAACTGGACTGGCCAGTCGCCGGGGGCCTATCGCGATGCCGGAAAAAAAGTCCCGGCCCTGGGGCCGGGAGTTGCTCGGGCGCAGTAGTTGGCCATGCGCCCTTCGCGGGTTTTCGTGACTAGATGCCAGATTTCACCGAGGTCCAAAGGCGCGTTCGGTTGCGCAGGGTCTTCGCGTCCACGCTCTTGTCGGGGAACAGCCGGTTCAGCGTCTCGGTATCGGGGTAGATGCCCGGATCGGAGAGGATCGCGGGGTCGACAAACTCATCGGCGGCCTTGTTTGCATTGGCAAAGAACACCATGTTCGACACCTCGGCGATCATCTCGGGGCGCAGCATGTGGTCGATGAAAGCATAGGCCTCGGCCACATTCTTCGCATCGCTCGGAATCGCCATGAGGTCGATCCACATCAGCGTGCCCTCTTTCGGGATAGTATAAAGCACCTCGACGCCGTTGTCGCTTTCGGCCGCACGGGCCTGCGCGATCCCCGCGTCGCCACTGTAGATGACCGCCATGCAGACATCGCCCGAGGCCAGATCGTTGGTGGCCTTCTGGTTATGGAAATAGCGGATGTGATCCGAGGCCGCGCTCAGCGCCGCCTGGGTCCGCTCCAGATCGGTTGCATCGTTCGAATAGGGGTCGATCCCGAGGTAGTTCATCGTGACCGAGACCATCTCGACCGGGGAGTCCAGCATCCCGATGCCGCAATCCGCCAGCTTGGAGGCGATCTCGGGGTTGAAGAGAACGTCCCAGGTGGACATGTCCTGATCGCCAAGGCGATCGGCGACCAGCTTGGGGTTATAGGCGATGCCGATGGTGCCCCAGGTATAGGGCACACCCAGTTGCCGCCCGCCCGGAACCTTGTCGAGCGCGGCCAGAATATCGGCGTCGAGATTGGCGTAATTGCTCAGCCGCGCGGGGTCGATGGCCAGCAACGCCCCGGCCTGAAACTCGCGCTCGGCGTTCGAGGCCGCGGGGAAGACCAGATCATAGCCCGAAGCCCCGGTCAGCAGTTTCGTCTCAAGAATCTCATTCGAGTCGAAATAGTCGAGCGTGACCGACGTGCCGGTCGCCGCCTCGAAAGTCGATAGAGAGGTTTCGCCGAGGTAGTCGGCCCAGTTGTAGATTGCGAGGTCACCGGCCTGTGCGCTCCCCGCGCCGGCCAAGGCCAGCGCGAGGGTGGTGATCGTGACTGTGGTTCTCCTGTTGGACATGGTCTTGTTCTCCCTTTTGGGGTCAGCCGTGCTGCTTACGCGCGGCGGCGTAGAGGCACAGCAGGTCATTGGCGAGGGTGGCGGCCGCAAGTGCGGTGATGTCGCTCACGTCATAGGCGGGGGCGACCTCAACGATATCCATGCCCACCACGTTGATCCCCGCGAGGCTGCGCAGCGTCTCTTGCGCCTGATAGGGGCTGAGGCCGCCGATGACCGGCGTGCCGGTGCCCGGAGCCGAGGCAGGTTCCAGCGCGTCGATGTCGAAGGTGACATAGGTCTTGTTGTCACCCACGATCTTGCGGATCTTCTCGGCCACGGCATGGGGGCCGGTCTTATGCATCTCGATGGCGTCGATGATGTTGAAGCCAAGCGGGTCGGGGTTGTGCGTGCGGATGCCGACCTGAACGGACCGGGCCGGATCGACCAACCCGTCGCGCACCGCGTGGAACATCATCGTGCCGTGGTCGATGCGGCCTTCCTCGTCCGCCCAGGTGTCACTATGGGCGTCGAACTGGATCACGCTCAGCGGGCCGCCGTGTTTCTCGACATGCGCCTTGAGCAGCGGATAGGTGATGAAGTGATCCCCGCCGATCGATAGCAGCGCCGTGTCGGTGGCCAGAACGGCCCGCGCCTCGTCGGCGATCTCGTTGGGCACATTCGCGGGATAGCCCGAGTCAAACCGGCAATCGCCGTAATCCACCACAGCAAGCTGCTCGTAGGGGTCTTGCTCCCACGGCCAGGGCGCCGACCACGAGATATGCGCCGAGGCGCCACGCACCGCGCGCGGCCCAAGGCGCGCGCCCGAGCGGCTCGACACCGAAAGGTCGAACGGCACGCCCATGATTGCCACATCGGCAGTGCTGAGGTCGCGCGTGTAGCGCCGACGCATGAAGCTCAGCGCGCCCGCATAAGAGGCCTCGGTCACGGTGCCGCGATCCGACAGGCGTGTGAAGGCCTGATCGCCCGTCGAGGGGTTAACGCTGGAATCCTTCGCCATTGATCTGTCTCCCGGTTCAAATTGGCATCCGAAGAGATTGGCCGAGAATGCATATGCTGGTAAATTCGGGTATGGATATATACCCTTGGATATATAAGGTCAGTGCGGCCACGCAGGAATGTCGATGGAAAACAAAGTGCTAACTCTTGACGACGGCCGCATCCAGGCAGTGGCGGCCCTGCTCGAGTCGCTTGGCTCTGACCGGTTCCCGACGGCTTTCCGGCAGCTTGTCAGGTCGATCTGCAGCTTTGATTCTCTGATCGCCACGCGCTACCCGGCCAATCAGCCGCCGGTCTCGCTGTTTCATGATCTCGACGATGTGCAGGCGGCCATCACCGTGCAGTTCTACGCCACCGGGCCCTATCTGCTCGACCCGCTTTATCTGGCGTGCAAGGGGGGCAGCGCGCCGGGCGCCTATCGGTTGCTCGACCTCGCGCCCGAGGCCTTCTACCGCTCGCAATACTACCGCGCTTTCTATCGCAGCATCCGTATCGGCGATGAGGTGGGCCTGCTAATCCGCGAGGGTGGGAGTGACTGGATCATCGTTTCGCTGGCGCGCGGGGTGCGCCAGACACGCTTCACCGAACAGGAACTGATGCAACTGCGCCAGATCTTCCCGATCCTGTCCGCAGCCGTGCTGCGCCACTGGGGTGACAAGCCCGAGACCGCACCCGCAGGGCTGCTTGAGGACCGTCTGGAAAGCTTCGGCGCGGATATCCTCAGCCCGCGCGAGGCCGAGATCGTGCGCCTGATCCTTCAGGGGCACTCAACCCCCTCTGCAGCGGCTTATCTGGGTATTTCCGAAGGCACGGTGAAGGTTCACCGCCATCACGCCTATGCCAAGCTCGGCATTGCCTCGCAGGCCGAACTGTTCTCGCTCGCGACGCGGCATTTCGTGGGTTGAGGCGCCGGTAGCCCGCGCGGGCTACCGGCGTGTTGTTGTGTTACTGAATGCCGTTGGCGCGCTGCACCTCGCGCACATAGGCGACGATGTTGACCACGTCGGAGGGGGTCAGCCCCTCGACCGGGGGCATGTCGCCGAACTTCCAATGGTGCGCGCGCACCCCGTTTTGTACGGCGGCAAGGAAGGACATGTCGCCGTGGTGCGAGGGTTCATAGATCACGTGGATCAGCGGCGGCGCGATGCCCAACTTGCCGCCAGCATTCGCGCCGTGGCAAGCCGCGCAGACGGCATCGAAGGCGCGCTGCCCCATCTGGGCATTGGGCGAGAGGCTGTCGGGGAGCGAGACCGCCACCATCGGATCGCCTTCGGCAGGCGCCTTGGCCTGAACATCGGGCGTGCCGCCGGGGCCGAGTGCCAGATAGGCGCCTCCGGCAATGGCCAGGGCTGCGGCGGCAACAAGGTATTTCTTCATCGTAGGTTCCAATTCGATCAGGGCCCGCAAAGGGGCGCAAACAAGCGGGCGCGGGCGCCTCTGGCGGTCGCGCGTCGGTGTGAGATCGGTCAGGAACGTGGTGGAGGCAGGTCCAGCGCTGGCTCATGCGCCGCGGGCCAGGGCCGGTCGCCGTGCCGCAGTTCAAGCGGCAGGTCCGCCCGGCGCAGCGTCAGCGCCGGGGCAAAGGGCAGGGGCGCGGACAGCATGGCCTCGGCATGGGGGCAGGGGGCGCTCGGCATCTTGGAATGATGGGAATCCGGGCAAGAGGGGCAGTCGGCCATATCTGAAACTGCGGCCATCGCCTGTGCATGGCTCATCGCGGCAGCCGGAGCCCCCAGCTGCACGGAGCCGATCAGCAAGACCAGCCCGATAACGAGAAGATGCACGATCTGGCGCATGGTTTCCTATCTTGCGCGACCGGCGGGGGCTGTCAATCGCTCCGCCGATGGCCTGTCGCGCAAGTGATCGCGCATCGTGCATGCGCCGGCCATGACATTGGTCAAACGGGCCAGCCCTGGCGATAGATCCGCTCGTTGAGGTTGGTGCGCGTTGCCATAGTTGGCCCGAAACGCCACCCGGGAGTTCGGCTGCTTCCATTGCGGGTTGGTCGGCAGAGAGATGTTGGCCACTGGCAGCGCCTCGTCGGGCGGCAGCAGTCGAACCCGCCTGCTTGCGTCATCGCGCTGCGCCACAGGCGACCGGAGTGTTCGCCGACGAGATCGTGCCGGTCGAGGCGGCCCCGATCCTGATCACAAAGGCGACCGGTTACGCGCGCAAAAAGCCCGCGCGCCTAGAAGCTTGGCGGGGTGCAGGCGGAGATCAGGATGCAGACCTCGTCGCGGATGTTTCGAAACCTGTGCGGGACGCGGCTGTCAAAGAGATAGGCATCGCCGGGGCCCAACTCGTTCACCGCTTCGCCGACGGTCAACTCGATCCATCCCGAGAGAACGAATCCCCCTTCCTCCCCGTCGTGGCTGTAGTTTTCCACGCCGGTGTCGGCTCCGGGTTCGTATCGCTCGTGCAGAATTTGCAGCATTCGGTTGGAGCCTGCGCCCACCTGATGCAGGGCGATTCTGGCCGCTTGCGGCGCGTTGCGAAAGACCATCTTAGGGTCAACGGCAAGCAGTTCGCTCGCGCGGAAGCAGATCTGTTCCCGGTCTTCAATGTCGGGGCCGAAGAACTCTGCCAGGCTCATCGGGATTGCATCCAGAATACGTTTGAGCGATGCGACAGATGGCGATGAGTGGTTTGTTTCTATTTGTGAAATCAAGCCGTTGGTGACGCCGGAGCGGCGCGCGAGTTCACGCTGCGACCATCGCTTTTGTGTGCGCACCGCCCGAAGGCGATGACCGATATCGAGATTGGGTTGCTTTGCTGGAACGGGCACGGCGGTCCCCCGGCTGACTTCTCGCGGGCTGATGATGGGCTGTTGTGAACTGGATTCACTGAAGTCTAACGCGAAGAGATTTCCGAACAAGCTTGATTACTATTTTAAACGGAACTACGCTTTCATGACACTTTACCTCCTTCTATGCGACCGTTCCCGGTTTCGCAGTTGGGCGCATCGCCCTTGTGTGGGGGCAGCCTGAGCGAAGGTATCCTGTGGCCCATGTAGGAGACGCCCGTCGAGGCGTCTGCGCGCGGCCCGATCGGCCGGACCCGGTTCGGCGAAGGAGTGATTCAGCGGGGCAACAAGAATCCGCGGGTCAAATGTCCAGTTAGCGACACGGAGTTGAAAAATGACATATCTCAAGACACTCTCGTTCGTCAGTGCCATGGCGCTTGCGACCACTGCCGCCGCCGAGGAGCGGTTCATCACCATCGGCACCGGCGGCCAGACCGGCGTGTATTTCGTGGTCGGACAGTCGATCTGCCGGCTGGTGAACCGCGACACGCCGACGACCAACCTCAAGTGCACCGCGCCCTCGACCGGCGGCTCGATCGCCAATATCAACGCCATCGCGGCGGGTGATATGGACATGGGCGTTGCGCAATCCGACTGGCAGTATCACGCCTTCAACGGCAGCTCGGAGTTCGAGGGCAAGACGGTGGACAAGCTGCGCGCCGTCTTCTCGGTGCATGGTGAGCCCTTCACCGTCGTCGCCCGGAAGGACTCGAATATCGCGAGCTTCGAAGACCTCAAGGGCAAGCGCGTCAATGTCGGCAATCCCGGCTCGGGTCAGCGGGCGACCATGGAGGTCGTGCTGAACGCAATGGGCTGGACCGATGGCGATTTCGCGCTGGCATCCGAGCTGAAGCCCGCCGAGCAGGCCGCAGCCCTGGGTGACAACAAGGTCGACGCGATCATCTACACCGTGGGCCACCCGAACGGCTCGATCCAGGAGGCGACCTCGACAGTCGAGGCAAATCTGGTTCCGGTAACCGGCGAGGCGATCGACAAGCTTGTGGCCGAAAATGCCTATTACGCCAAGGCGATGATCCCCGGCGGGATGTATGCCGGCACGCCCGATGACGTCGAGACCTTCGGCGTGAAGGCCACCTTCGTCACCTCGGCCGATGTGCCCGATGATGTGGTCTATGCCGTGGTCAAGGCAGTGTTCGACAATTTCGACCGCTTCAAGGGCCTGCACCCCGCCTTTGCCAATCTCAAGGAAGAAGAGATGATCAAGGACGGTCTGTCCGCCCCGCTGCATCCGGGCGCGATCAAGTACTACACCGAGCGCGGCTGGATGTAAGCTGCTCGGGCCGCCCTGCTTACGGTGGGGCGGCCCTTTCAGGCGCAGCGCGCGGATGGTGCGCGCGTCGAGCACTCGGCAATGACCTGGCAAGGGCGCGCCGTAGGGACTGGGGGACTTCATGGCACAGAACGATCATCACGAAGCGGGTGGAATGCGCGCAGATCAGCCCGGGGTCGGGACGTTGAGTCAGGAAGAACTCGACGAACTCGTGGCGTCCTCGGATACCGGCGCGCGCGGATCGACCGGTCCGGTCGGCGCTTTCCTGATGATCGTCGCGCTGGCCTGGTCGCTGTTCCAGCTGTGGATCGCCTCGCCGATCCCGTTCATGGTGGGCTTTGGCGTGTTCAACGACACCGAGGCGCGCTCGATCCACCTTGGCTTTGCGATCTTCCTTGCCTTCGCGGCCTTCCCCGCAGCTCAAACGCGCGTTCAGGTCGTTTTGGGCGTGGCGGTGCCGCTGATCCTGGGGCTGCTGTTCTTCATCTCGGCGAAAGAAGGAACTTCGGTCTGGTGGATTCCGCTGATCTCCATCGCGGTGGTCGCAGCGATCCTGATGGGTTCCCCTAAAAATCATGTCCCGCCATGGGACTGGGCGTTGGCCATCGTGGGCGCGGCCACCGCGCTTTACCTGTATCTTTACTACCGCGACATCTCCTCGCGCGTGGGCGCGCCGATCATGCAGGATTTCGTGGTTTCGGTGGTCGGTATCATCATCCTGCTCGAGGCGACACGCCGCGCGCTTGGCCCCGCGCTGATGATCGTCGCTGCGGTCTTCCTGGCCTACACGGTGCTCGGCCCTCATATGCCCGCCATCATCGCGCACAAGGGCAACAACCTGTCCGAGATCGTGAACCACCAGTGGATCACCACCGAGGGCGTGTTCGGCATCGCGCTTGGGGTTTCGACCTCGTTCGTGTTCCTCTTCGTGCTGTTTGGCTCACTTCTCGATAAGGCCGGGGCGGGGAACTACTTCATTCAGGTCGCATTTTCACTAATGGGGCACATGCGCGGCGGGCCTGCCAAGGCGGCGGTTGTATCGTCGGCCATGACGGGGCTGATCTCGGGCTCGTCCATCGCGAATGTGGTCACCACCGGCACCTTCACTATTCCACTGATGAAGAAGGTGGGCTTCTCGGCCGAGAAGGCGGGCGCGGTCGAGGTGGCCTCGTCGGTCAATGGCCAGATCATGCCGCCAGTGATGGGTGCTGCGGCATTCCTGATGGTCGAGTATGTGGGCATTCCCTATTTCGATGTGGTGCGCCACGCGTTCCTGCCTGCGGTGATCTCTTACATCGCGCTGGTCTATATCGTGCATCTTGAGGCGATGAAGGCCGGCATGGAGGGCCTGCCGCGCGCCTATACGCCCAAGCCCATCGTGCAGCGTCTGATCGGCATCGCCTTTACGATCGCCGCGATCTGCGCGCTGTCGCTGGCTGTTTATTACGGGATGGGCTGGATCCGCCCGGCCTTCCCACAGGCGGCGGGCTATATCATCTTCGGCTTCCTGACGGCGGTTTATGTGGCGCTGCTCTGGGTTGCCTCGCGTGAGGCTCCGCTGCGTCTGGACGACCCGAACGCGCCGGTGAGCAAGCTGCCGTTGCCGGGGCCGACCGTGCGCGCGGGGCTGCACTATATCCTGCCGGTTGTCGTGCTGGTCTGGGCGCTGATGGTGGATCGCCTGTCGCCCGGCCTTTCGGCCTTCTGGGCCACGGCCTATATGGTCTTCATCCTGATCACGCAGCGACCGCTGATGGCGATCCTGCGGGGGGAAGGTGCCTTGGGGGCGGCCATCTCGGGCGGGTTCACTGACCTGATCGACGGCCTTGTGACCGGTGCCCGCAACATGATCGGCATCGGTATCGCGACCGCGACCGCAGGCATCATCGTGGGCGCCGTCAGTCAGACCGGCGTTGGTTCGGCGCTGGCCGATGTGGTCGAGGTGCTCTCGGGCGGCAAGGTGCTGGCGATGCTGGTGCTGACAGCCGTCCTGTCGCTGATCCTTGGCATGGGCCTGCCGACCACCGCAAATTACATCGTCGTATCGGCGCTGCTTGCGCCAGTGATCGTGACGCTCGGGCAGCAGAACGGCCTGATCGTGCCGCTGATCGCGGTGCACCTGTTCGTCTTCTACTTCGGCATCATGGCCGATGTGACCCCTCCGGTGGGGCTTGCCAGCTTTGCCGCCGCCGCAGTGTCGGGCGGCGATCCGATCAAGACCGGGGTCGTGGCTTTCTTTTACTCGCTGCGCACCGCCGCGCTGCCGTTCCTGTTCATTTTCAACACCGAGCTTCTGCTGATCGACGTGACGATGGCGCAGGGGGTCTTTGTCTTCGTGATTGCGACAATAGCGATGCTGCTGTTTGCCGCGGCGACACAGGGCTGGTTCCTGGCGCGCAACCGCATCCATGAGACGGTGCTGCTGCTTCTGATCGCCTTCACGCTGTTCCGCCCGGGTTTCTGGATGGACATGATCTTCCCGCCCTATACCGAGGCCGCCCCGGCCGAAATAAGCTTCGCTGCCGCCTCAACGCCGAAAGGCGAGGATCTGCGCGTCCGGGTGGCGGGGGTCAACGATCTTGGCGACCCGATTGAATTCGTGGCCCTTGTTCCGATGGGCGACGAAGCCACAGGAGAGGATCGTCTGGCCGCGGCCGGGATCGCGCTGCGGCAGGACGGTGAGCGGATGATCATCGACGATGTCGCCTACGGTTCGGCCGCGCAACGGGCGGGTCTGGATTGGGACCAGGAGGTGTTGCGCGTGCTGCAACCCGTCTCGGTGCCGTCCAAGTACTGGATGTTCCTGCCCGCGCTGTTGCTGCTGGCATTGGTCGTGATGATGCAACGCGGGCGCGGGTCAAAGCCGCGCACGGCAAAAGCCTGAGGAGGGCGCCATGTACAAGACCATCCTCCTGACGATCGACCTTGAGCACGAAGCCTCGTGGAAACAGGCGCTGCCGGTGGCGATCGACTTCGCCAAGGCGCCCGGGGCGACGCTGCATATCCTCGCGGTGGTGCCGAATTATGGCTCGGCGCTGGTCGCGAGCGAGTTCCCGTCAAGCTATCTTGAGAAGACATTGGCCAAGGCCAAGGCCAAGCTTGCGGCCATGGTGGCCGAGCATGTTCCGGCGCAGGTGAAGGCAATCAGCCATGTCGGGGCAGGGCGGGTGCATGAGGTGATCCTGGAGTATATCGACAGCTCGGGCGCCGATCTGGTCGTGATGGCCAGCCATGCACCGGATCGCGTACGCGAGTTCCTGGTCGGGTCCAACGCCGACCGGGTGGTGCGCCGCTCGCCTGTTTCCATTCACGTTGTGCGGTGCTAGGCAGTGCGGCGGTCCCGTCAAGGGGGGCTGAACAAGTGAGAGCAGGAACCGAGATGACTCCCTTCGCGATTGCCGGTGTGCAGATGTACGTCAACGCATTGCATCCCAACACAGATGGCATGCTGCACCGGCTCGACATTCTGATGGCGCGGTTCCCGTGGACGCAGATGGTGCTGTTCTCCGAACTTGCCCCCTTCGGGCCGCTGCCGAAATTCGCGCAGCCTTTCCATAACGACAGTCTGCGCCAGTTCCAGGAGGCCGCGCGCAAGCACAATATCTGGCTGATCCCCGGCTCGATGTTCGAACGTGCCGAGGATGGGAAGATCTACAACACCTCGGCGGTGATCAACCCGGCGGGCGAGATCGTGGCCAGCTACCGCAAGATGTTTCCGTTCCGGCCCTATGAGACCGAGGTCGAGGCCGGGACCGAGTTTTGCGTCTTCGACGTGCCGGGGGTGGGGCGGTTCGGCCTGTCGATCTGCTATGACATCTGGTTCCCGGAAACCACGCGCCAGCTGACCGCGCAGGGCGTTGAGGTGCTGCTGCATCCGGTTCTGACGGGTACGGCCGACCGCGACGCCGAACTGGCCATCGCGCGGGCTACCGCCGCGCAGTTCCAATGCTACGTTTTCGACGTGAACGGGCTTGGCGCGGGTGGCAACGGGCGATCCTGCGTGGTCGATCCTTCGGCCACGGTGCTGCACCAGTCCGCCGGGCAAGAGGACATGTTCCCGATCGAGATCGACCTCGATCTTGTACGGCGTCAGCGTGAGACCGGCATCAAGGGGCTTGGGCAGGTGCTGAAGAGCTTCCGCGACCGCTCGGTCGATTTCCCGGTCTATGACCGCACGAGCGGGACCGACGCCTATCTGAACAGCCTTGGCGCGCTTGAGATGCCGCGCCAGGGATCGCGCTCGGGGATGAATTTGCGGGATACTTCGGTGACGGGGGAGCAGCATCTGACGATGGGCCCGCCGTTCCGTGACGATGACGGTACGCCGCCGCTGGCGGGCACGATTTCAACGGGCTGACTTGACCGAACGATAAGCTTGATGCGCGCATCGTTGGTTGGTCGGCCTCAGGGAGGAACGGACCGATGCAATCGATGAGCGACTACTACTCTGCCGTGCAGCTGCGCGCAGACCGTTGGAGCGCCCTGCGAGAAAAACTCGTTCATCTGGAGCGAGAGCCGCAGGGGAGGCGCGCCAAGGCTGCCCATGCCGAGGCGCAGAAGCTGTTCGGGTCGCTGGCGATCGTTGAGCGATACTGGGCCTTTCCCGGCATGGCGGCATTCGAACACATCCGCCGCCAGTTCGAGGCAGGACATCTTTCCGAAGCCACCTATTCGGTTACTCGGGTCAACCGCGCCCTGACCACCGGGGCGTATCGGCGCCGCAAGATCCCGCTGGAGCAAGGAATTCTTGACGAGGATCAGGAAGAGGATGCCCTGCTGCCGCCGGATGCGCGGGCGCTTACAAAGCCCTATTTCGAGGTGATGATCGTCGATGATGTGAACGAGCATCAGGAGCGCTGGCTGAAATCCAACATGCTCTCGATGCGCCGCAGCGAGGACGCCTTCACCTATGAGCCGGTCGTCGTCTCCAGCCTTCAGGATGCGCTGATCGGCGTTCTGTTCAATCACAACATCCAGGCAATCATCGTGCGTCCGGGGCTGCGGCTCGAGTCAGAGGTCGAGCTGGCGATCCTGACGCGCTATCTCAACCGTGCGGGCGGGGCCGAGGAGATCGAGGATATCCCACCCGAGGACTATGGCCCCGAACTGTGCCGCCTGATCGCGAAGGTGCGCCCCGAGCTTGACGCCTATCTCGTCACCGATCGCTCGGTCGAGGATATCGCGGGACTTGATCTGGGGATCTGCCGGCGGGTCTTCTACAATCAGGAAGACTTCATGGAGTTGCACCTGAACATCCTGCGCGGCGTTCAGGCGCGGTTCAAGACGCCGTTCTTCACCGCGCTCAAGGAATATTCCAAGCAACCGACCGGTGTATTCCATGCCATGCCGATCAGTCGCGGCAAGTCGATCACGCGCAGCCACTGGATTCAGGACATGGGCGCGTTCTACGGCCCGAACATCTTCCTGGCGGAGACCTCGGCGACCTCGGGCGGGCTTGACAGCCTGCTTGAGCCGCACGGGCCGATCAAGGAGGCGCAGGAGCTTGCTGCACGCGCCTTTGGCGCCAAGCAGACCTTCTTTGCGACGAATGGCACCTCGACTTGCAACAAGATCGTGGTGCAGGCGCTGGTGCGACCGGGCGACATCGTTCTGGTGGACCGCGACTGCCACAAGTCGCATCACTACGGCATGGTGCTGGCCGGCGCGAATGTGCGCTACCTCGACAGCTATCCGCTCAATGAATACTCGATGTATGGCGCGGTGCCGCTGAAAGAGATCAAGCATCACCTGCTCAAGCTGAAGGCCGCGGGCAAGCTCGACCGGGTGCGGATGCTCTTGCTGACGAACTGCACCTTCGACGGGATCGTCTATAACGTCGAGCGGGTGATGGAGGAATGCCTTGCCATCAAGCCCGACCTGATCTTCCTGTGGGACGAAGCCTGGTTTGCTTTCGCGCGCTTTGGTCCCACCTATCGGCCGCGCACCGGGATGAATGCCGCGAACAACCTGCGAGAGCGGCTACGCTCGCCCGAGCACGCCAAGGCCCATGCCAAGCAGGTGGAAAAGCTGCAGGATGCAGATGAGGCGACGCTGATCAAGACCCGCCTGATCCCGCCGCCGAATGCGCGGGTGCGCGTTTACACGACCCAATCGACGCATAAGACGCTGACCTCGTTGCGGCAGGGGTCGATGATTCATGTCAACGATCAGGACTTCAAGGGCGAGGTCGAGGCTTCGTTCCAGGAAGCCTATATGACCCATACCTCGACCAGCCCGAATTACCAGATCATCGCCTCGCTCGATGTCGGGCGGCGGCAGGTCGAACTGGAGGGTTTCGAATTCGTCCAGCGTCAGGTCGAGGCGGCCATGGCGATGCGCCGCGCGATCTCGACCCATCCGCTGTTGCAGAAGTATTTCAAGGTGCTGACCGCGGGCGACATGATCCCCGAGGAGCATCGCGAAAGCGGGGTCGAGAGTTACTACGACCCCGAGCAGGGCTGGACCGATATCTGGAACTGCTGGGAAAAGGACGAATTCGTTCTGGACGCAACGCGCGTGACGCTGGCCGTGGGCGGTACGGGCTGGGATGGCGATACGTTCAAGACCCAGGTGCTGATGGACAAATACGGCATCCAGATCAACAAGACCTCGCGCAATACCGTTTTGTTCATGACGAATATCGGTACCACGCGGTCCTCGGTCGCCTATCTGATCGAGGTGCTGGTCGAGATCGCAAAGGAGCTGGACGACCGGCTTGACGATGCCTCGAAGATGGAGCGACTGGCCTTCGAGCGGCGCGTGAAGAACCTGATGCAGGACCTGCCGCCTCTGCCCGATTTCTCGCATTTCCATGAGGCGTTCTGCGCCGATCCCGACACCGGCGAAGGGGACATCCGCACGCCCTTCTTCCTGGCCTATGATGAGAACAACTGCGACTACCTCGACTTGCAGGGCGGGATCGAAGCCGAGATGGACAAGGGGCGCGAGGTCGTCTCGGCCTCGTTCATCATTCCCTATCCGCCCGGCTTCCCGATCTTGGTGCCCGGGCAGGTCGTCAGCCGAGAAATCCTGGCCTTCATGCGGGCCTTGGACGTCAACGAGATCCACGGCTACCGCGCCGATCTGGGCCTGAGGGTCTTTACCGACGAGGCACTTGCCAAACAGCTTGAAACACTCGCCACCGCGGCGGAATGAAGGGGGAAGTCACGTGAGCAAGACAGATCTGAAGAACATTTCCGAAATCCGCCGCTTCTTCCACAGGAACGAAGAGCCGATCTATTTCATCTCGGCGACCAACTTCAACCTGCTGGGCATCGACGAGTGGTGCAAGAATTTCAAGTATATCTGCTACATTGACTGCTATGACGGGCGCCATCCGAACGTGTTCTGCCCCTCCGAGCAGCCCCATGCCGAGTTCCAATCGATCGAAGAGATCAATAACTACCTGCTCCAGCACAAGGAGGTCATCGACCTTGTGAAGCGGCGCGGCGGCAAGCCCAAGTTCGTCTTCCTGATGTTCGACGAAGAGACCGAGCGGCTGGCCAAGGAACTGGGCGCCGAGGTCTGGTTCCCCAAGGCCAAGCTGCGCACCAAGATGGACAACAAGATCGAGACGGTGCGCGTCGGTAACAAGGCGGGGGTGCCCTCGGTGCCCAACACGCTGGCCGAGGTCAAATCCTGGGACGACCTGATGAAGACCTGCGACAAGGCGGGGCTCGGCCATGATCTTGTGCTGCAATCGGCCTATGGTGATAGCGGCCACACGACGTTTTTCATCAAATCCGAGGCCGATTTCCGCCGTCATGAGCATGAAATTGTCGGCGAGGGCGAGATCAAGATCATGAAGCGCATCGATTGTCGCGGGTCGGCGATTGAGGGTTGCGCGACCAGCAAGGGCACCATCGTCGGTCCGCTGATGACCGAACTGGTTGGCTTCAAGGAACTGACGCCCTATCGCGGCGGTTGGTGCGGCAACGAGATCTTCTCGACCGCCTTTCCGCCCAAGGTGCGTCAGAAGGCCCGCGATCTGACCTTCAAATTCGGCGAGCAACTGCGCAAGGAGGGCTATCGGGGCTATTTCGAACTCGATTTCCTGATCGACAAGAAATCCGGAGATATCTGGCTGGGTGAGTTGAACCCGCGCATCACCGGCGCCTCATCCATGACGAACCACGCGGCTTTCGCCCATGCCGATGCGCCGCTCTTCCTGTTCCACCTGCTCGAGTTCTCGAAAGCGAAGTTCAAGCTGGATGTGGATGAGCTGAACGCCCGTTGGGCCGATCCCGACATGATCGACAGCTGGAGTCAGATGGTCATCAAGCATACCGAGGACAATGTCGATATCGTCACCGCCGCTCCGCAATCCGGGATCTACCGGATGCTGGAAGACGGGCGCGTGGTCTTCGACCGCTTCGATTATCACCGCCGCGCGGTCGAATCCGAGAACGAGGCCTTCTTCCTGCGCATCCTCAAGCCGGGCGACTACCGCTATGAGGGCGCCGATCTGGGCATTCTGGTGACGCGCGGGCGCTCGATGACGAACGGCTTCCAGCTGAACGAACGCGCGAAGAAGTGGATCCACGGCATCAAGTCGGCCTTCGCCGCGCAGCCCCTGCCGATGGCCGAGGCCGGCCCGGCGCTGGCAGATCCGGCGTTCAAGATCCTCTGATGGAGCTTTGGTGGCGCGCCATAAGAGAGGCGGAGCCTGGCCCGAAATGGGCCGGGCTTTTCGCTGAGCTTTGGCCCGCCTACAAGGCTTGGTGGTTGCGAGAGGGCGAGGATGCGCGGCCGACCTACCTTGAATGCCTGCGTGCGCTTGAGCGGCACATGCCCGAGATCGTGCCGATCTACGAGCAGCTCTGCGCCCTTGCGGGGGGCGGTGATCTGGCGGCGCGGTTTCTCAGCTTCTATCGCCCGCCACCCTATCTATCGGGATGCAGTCAGGCGATCTGGCCGGGCAAGGAGCCCGTGCTGGTGCGCAACTATGATTATGACCCGCGCGCGTTCGAACGCATCGTGCTGCACTCGGGTTGGCAGGGCCGCAGGGTCATGGGCACCTCCGACGGGCTTTGGGGGCTAGTCGATGGCATGAATGATGCGGGGCTCGCGGTGTCGCTGACCTTCGGCGGGCGGCGCGTGGTGGGCGACGGCTTTGGCGTGCCGATCATCCTGCGCTATGTGCTGCAAACCTGCACAACCGCCGAAGAGGCAGGGCAGGCGCTGGCGCGCATCCCCTCGCACATGAGCTACAACGTCACCGTGCTGGATCGGCGCCGCAACTACCTGACGGCGTTCCTGTCGCCAGACCGGCCCGCGATCATGACCCATGCGGCGGTCGCGACGAACCATCAGGAGCGCGTCGAGTGGGATGCCCACGCCCGTATGACCGCCTCGGTCGAGCGCGAGCGCTTCCTGCTGCAACGCCTGACGCTGCATGTTGAGCCCGAGGAGAAGTTCATCTCGGCCTTCCTGCGCCCGCCGCTTTACTCGACGGCGTATGATCGGGGCTTCGGCACGCTTTACACGGCGGTTTACCGCCCGCGCAAAGGCGAGATGGAACTGCGTTGGCCGCGCGGGCGCTGGCCGCTCGATCTGAACGATTTTCACGAAGCCTCGCATCTGATCATGACCCCCGACCCAAGGGCGGTCTCGGAAAGGGAGCAATGACCGAAGACACCGAACTGCTGGAGCGTCCCGAGCCCACGCCCGAGGATGGTGACCCCACCACGCCAACCCTGCGAGAGCGGGTCAAAGCCGCGGTGGACGCACGCGACGCCGAGCAACTGAATGCCCTGCTGGAGCCTTTGCCGCTTTCGGCGGCGCTACGCCAGTTGTTGACGCTTTCGGCCGATGACCGCGACACGGTGCTGGAGCTTGTGCCGACCGAACTGGCCGCAGCGCTGGTAGAAGAGGCGCCCCATGCCGCCGCGACCGAACTGGTCGAACGCCTCGAATGGGACCGCGCCGCCGAAATCATCGACGTGCTCGACAGCGACCTTCAGGCCGACCTTATCGGCGATCTCGACAGTGAGGACGCCGAGGCGATCCTGGCCGAGCTTGAACCCGAGGACGCGGCCGATGTGCGCCGTCTGGTCGCCTATGAGGACGATACCGCAGGCGGGTTGATGGTGGCTGAGGCCTTCAAGTTCCCGGTCACCGCGACGGTGGGCGCGGTGCTGCGCAGTTTCGTCGATGAGGATCAGGACTTTGAGCGCTATCGCGGTCAGCATCCCTATGTGATCGACGCCGAGGGGCGCCCTGTGGGCGTTGTCTCGCTGCGCGGGCTTTTGGTGGCGAAACGCTCGGAAAAGCTCAGCGCGATCATGATTGAGCCGATCGTCGTGACGGTCGATACGATGCTGGATGAATTGCAGGATCTGTTCGACCGCCATGGCTTCCTTGGCCTGCCGGTGGTCGAAGCGGACGGGCGTCTGGTCGGCGTTGTGTCCCGGGCGGCGATCAATGCCGCCGCGTTGGAGCGCGCCGAGAGCGAGGCGCTGAAGTTGCAGGGCGTCGGGGATGAATTGCGCTCGATGCCGCTCTGGCTGCGTTCGCGTCGGCGGTTGATGTGGCTGTCGGCCAATATCGTGCTGAACGTGATCGCGGCCTCGGTGATCTCGGCCTATGAGGAGACCTTGGCCGCTGTCATTGCCATCGCGGTCTTCCTACCGATGGTGTCGGACATGTCGGGCTGTTCGGGCAATCAGGCGGTGGGCGTGACGATGCGGGAGCTTTCGCTGGGGTTGGTGCAACCCAAGGATGCGATGCGCGTCTGGCTCAAGGAGCTGTCTGTCGGCGCGATCAACGGGCTGGCCCTTGGCGTGCTGATCGCGCTTGTGGCCTGGCTCTGGAAGGGCAACGTCTGGCTTGGCGCGGTGATCGGGGCGGCGCTCGCGCTCAATACCATGCTGGCGGTGTCCATCGGGGGCGTCGTGCCGCTGGTCCTCAAGCGGTTGGGGCAAGATCCGGCGGTTGCCTCCGGGCCGCTCCTGACCACGATCACCGATATGGCGGGTTTCTTCCTTGTGCTTAGCCTCGCCAGCCTGCTGATGCCCTATCTGATCTGAGAGCCTACTGCGCCATGTAGCCGCCAAAGCGGGCGATCCGCTCCTCGAAGCGCGCGACCCGGTCGGCCGCGCCGTCGCTGCGCGCGGCCATCGCGGCCAGGATCAACTCGACCGTCAGGAAGGCGCTGTTGAGCGAGGGCATGAGCTGCGGCCCCGACATCGGCAGGCAGATCACCTTCCACGCGCCAAGCGCTATGGGCGAGGTCTGCGCATCGGTCAGCGCCAGAACCCGCGCGCCGCACTCGCGGGCGATTTGGCAGGCGCGCACGACCTCGGCGGAATAATGCGCGTAGGTAATCGCGACGACGACATCCTCGGGGGTGCTTTGCGACACCTGGTCAAGGATTGCGCCCGGTGCGGCGGGGGCGGGGACGAAATTATCGAAAGTCAACCCGCCGACATAGGACAGGTAATGCGCGATCGAGTAGCAGCTGCGCACACCCACGGAATAGACGTGGCGCGCTTCCAGTAGCGGCGCAATACAGTCATTCGCGGTTTCCAGCAGCGTGGGCGATGAGAGCCGCTGGAGGTTGTCGCCGCTTGCGGAGAGCACCTGCGTGAAAATGTCTGCATCGGGAAGGTTGCGCAGCGCCCGCGCGCGGCCGCCATAGGTGGCGCCCCCGCGCTGAAGCAGACGCTGAACATCGGCGCGCAAGGCGTCGTAGCCTTCGTAGCCCAACTCGCGCGACGTGCGGGTGACAAGGTTCGCATCGACCCCGGCCTTCTGCGCCAGCCCGCGAATCGAGTTGAAGGCAATATCGTTCCAGTGCTCAAGCAGCCACAGTGCGAAGGCGCCAAGTTTGGGCGGCGCGGTTTGCGCCAGATCACGCAGCGCAGACTGGAGTTTTTCTTCGGACATCATGGGCTTGCGGCTTTCTTGGCGGTGGCTCTGGCACATATCAAAGACCAGTTTTGCGAAAAATGCAAACGCATCTTTACGCATCAATAAATAAAGCATATGAATTACTGGCGGATGGGATAGTCCCAGTCGAAAGCCGGTCTGCCCCGGAATTGCATAAGGATCTGCGCATGTCCGATCATATCTTTGGCCGCTCCACCAAGGGCACTCTGCCGGTCGCTGTGGCGGGCGATGGCTGCTATCTGATCGACGCCAGCGGCAAGCGGTATCTTGATGGATCGGGCGGGGCGGCGGTGTCCTGTCTTGGGCATTCCAATGCGGCCGTGCGCGCGGCGCTGCATGACCAGCTTGACCGGATGGCTTTCGCGCATACCGGCTTCTTCACCTCGCAACCGGCCGAGCAGCTTGCCGATACGCTGATCGCGAATGCCCCCGAAGGGATCGAGCGCGTCTATCTTGTCTCGGGCGGGTCCGAGGCGGTCGAGGCGGCACTCAAGCTGGCGCGACAGTATTTCCTGGAGATCGGCCAGCCGCAGCGGCACCGGGTGATCGCCCGGCGCCAAAGCTACCATGGCAACACGCTCGGGGCGCTGGCGACCGGCGGTAACGAATGGCGCCGCGCGCAATTCGCGCCGATGCTGATCGAGACCAGCCATATCTCGGCCTGCTACGAATACCGGGGCAGGGCGGAAGGTGAGAGCGTCGAGGCCTACGGGCTGCGCGCCGCGGATGAGCTGGAGGCCGAGATCCAGCGCCTCGGGCCTGAAAGCGTGATGGCCTTCGTGGCCGAGCCGGTCGTGGGCGCGACGGCGGGCGCTGTGCCTGCGGTCAAGGGTTACCTCAAGCGCATCCGCGAGATCTGTGATCGCCACGGCGTGCTCTTGATCCTTGATGAGGTGATGTGCGGCATGGGCCGCACGGGTTACCTGTTCGCCTGTCAGGAAGACGGCGTCGCGCCCGACATGATCACCATCGCCAAGGGGCTGGGGGCGGGCTATCAGCCCATCGGCGCGCTGCTGGTGCAGGGCCGGATCTACAATGCCATCGCCGCCGGATCGGGCTTTTTCCAGCACGGTCATACTTACATGGGCCATGCGATGGCGGCGACGGCGGCGAATGCCGTGCTGGCCGAGATCTTGGGCAAGGATCTGCTGGCCCGGGTGCGCACGCAGGGCGAAAAGCTGCAAGCCGCGCTGCTCGATGCCTTCGGCGATCATCCCCATGTCGGCGATATTCGCGGGCGCGGCCTGTTTCGCGGCGTCGAACTGGTGGCAGACCGCGCGACCAAGGCGCCCTTCGATCCGGCACGCAAGCTGAACGCCCGGATCAAGGCCGAGGCCTTCAAGGCGGGCCTGATCTGCTACCCGATGGGCGGCACGATCGACGGGCAATCGGGCGATCACGTCCTGCTCGCGCCGCCCTTCATCATCGAGGACGCGCAGATCGACGAGCTTGTCGGCAAGCTCTCGGGTGCCATCGACCGGGCGCTTTCGGCATGAGGCCGCTTCCCCGCATCATGGTCGCCCCGAACGGCGCGCGGCTGACCAAGGCCGATCACCCCGGCGTTCCCGTGACCATCCCCGAGATCGTGGATTGCGCGGTTGCCTGCCATAGGGCCGGGGCTGACGGCATCCACGCTCATGTGCGCGATGCAGATGGCGCGCATGTTCTCGATGCCGGGCTCTATCGTGAATTGCTGGCCGAGTTGGATCTGGTGCTGCCGGGTTTCTATACGCAGATCACGACCGAGGCGGTCGGGCGCTACTCTGCGGCCGAACAGCGGGCATTGGTTCATGCAGTGCGCCCTGCGGCCGTGTCCGTGGCGCTGCGCGAGATCACATTGGACGCTGAGCCGGCCGAGACCGCCCGCTTCTTCGGCTTTTGCCACGAAGCCGGGATCGAGGTGCAGCATATCCTCTACGATGTCGCGGATATCGAGCACCTTGCGCGCCTCGTCGGTCAGGGCGATGTGCCGCGCGCGGGCCTTCGGGCGTTGATCGTGCTGGGGCGATACAGCGCGGGGCAGAAATCCGCTCCCTCCGACCTCGATGCGCCCGCCGGGGCGCTGCAGGGGCTGCTGCCGGATACAGATTGGGCCGTCTGCGCATTTGGCGCGCAGGAAACGGCGTGCCTGATTGCGGCGGCCAAGATGGGCGGAAAGGCTCGGATCGGGTTCGAGAACAATCGTCTCAATACCGATCTGTCCGTCGCCGCAACGAATGCCGAGCGCGTGGCCGAGCTTGCCGCTGCCCTCGAAGCTTCGGGGCAAAGCTAGGCAGGCTGCACGCCTATCGGCGCCAGCCCTCACGAGGCAGCAGGTTCCAGCGATCCGCCGATTTGCGCTGCCCACCCCACAGGTCGGCATCGGCGCCGAGCGTGTCGTAAAGGAAGGCCATCATCGCCCGCACCCGCGCCGTGTTGCGCAGATCGGGATGGGTCAGGACCCAAAGCTGCATGTCGAGATGTGCGAGCGGGTCCGACACGCGCGCAAGCCGGGGATCGGCATCGCCGACATAGCAAGGCAGGAAGGCGATCCCCAATCCCTCGGCCCCGGCGTTTTGCACCGCGCGCGAGGCCCGGCACTGAAAGACCGCGCAGTCCTCTCCCTGCTGGCGCGATTTCCACACAACCGGAACTAGCCAGGAGGCCGTGCCCTCAATCAGACAGAAGGCGTGCTCGGCCAGAGGGGTGTCCGCGCGGCGCTCCATATAGGCGGGGGAGGCGTAGAGCGCGAAGCGGAAGGCGCAGACCTTGCGCCCGAAGGTGGTCTCGGGCGGCGCCTTGGTCGCGCGGATGGCCACTTCGGCCTCGCGGCGGCTCAGGTCGGCCGCGCCGTGGCCGGGAATAACATCGACGCGGATATCGGGGTGCTCCGCCATGAAGCGCGCCATCAGCCCGGGCGCGTGGTCGCTTGCGAAAACCTCGGGGCAGGTGACGCGGATGCGCCCGCTGAGGCGAGTGTCCTGCCCGAGGATCTCGCGGCTCATGGCGTGAAACTCGCTCTCGACCCGCTCGGCATATTGCAGCGCAAGACGCCCGGCGTCGGTGGGGACGTAGCCGTTATCGAAACGGTCGAAGAACCGCACGGCGGTTTTCTCTTCGATCGCGGTAATATTGCGAAAGATCGTCGAGTGCGTCTTGCCCAAGGCCCGCGCAGCCCCCGACAGGCTTCCCGCACGGCCGATGGCAAGAATGATCGCCAGATCGCTCCAGTCCAGATCGCGGCGGCTAAGGGCGGCATCATCGGTCTGAGGCATGTTTGACCTGTCCGTTTTTGCAAGCTGACATTTCCACATTAACGAATTCTGGCGCAAAAATAAACATGCAAGACTTCTCTCATGGCCGGAACAGACCGGCGCAAACGCAACATGGGAGAAGACAGATGATCGTCCAGTTCGTGCAATTCGAAAGCGCCCTGACCGAGGAAGAAGCCATGGCCGTCGCCAAGGAGCGTGTGCCCGCCTATGCGGCGACGCCGGGCCTCGTGCAGAAATTCTACCTCAAGCTCGCCAAACCCAACCATTTCGGCGGTTTCCTGATCTGGGAGTCGGTCGAGGCCATGCAAGCCTTCGCCAAGACCGAGTTGGCCCGGACCATTCCCTCTGCCTACAAGGTGATCGGCGCCCCTGACGTGGATATCCATGAGCTGCTCTTTTCGCTGCATCAGGGTGTCGTCTATGACGCCGCGGCCGCCTGAGCGTACTTCAATCAGTGCCGGGGCCACTCGCGGTTGCTCGCGGGTGGCCCTGTGCGTCATGACGCGTTAACACTATGGCAGGATGCATTATCCGAGGCCGATGCCGCGCCGAAGGCGCCGAGTTACGGCCCCGCCTGAGTTGGAGGGCTTCCGCCATGGGATTCGTAAGAGTTCTGCTTTGGATTGTGATCGTGGTCGCGGTCGGCGTGGTTGTCATGCGATGGGCCTTCCCTCTGCCGCCGCGCGACGAGGACGCAGTATCGCGTGCCATTCCGCTCTCGGATCAGACGCCGCTCGGGGCGCAGATGTCGGCACTGGCGGCGGATCATCCGGGCATGGATGGTGTGGCGCCTCTTGGCGCGGGCGAAGCGGCATTCGCCACGCGGGTCGCGCTGGTGCGGCAGGCCCGCGAAAGCATCGATGTGCAGTATTACATTTGGCAGACCGACACGACCGGCTGGATGCTGCTGGACGAGCTGCGGCAAGCCTCCGAACGTGGCGTGCGTGTGCGCCTGCTGCTTGATGATAACGGCGTCCCCGGCCTGGATGCGGCGCTGGCCGCGCTTGATGCGCAGCCGAATGTCGAGGTGCGGCTGTTCAACCCCTTCACCTTCCGTTCGCCCAAGATACTTAATTATGTCTTTGCCTTCAGCCGGTTGAACCATCGGATGCATAACAAGTCGATGACGTTCGACGGGGCGGCGACCATCGTTGGCGGGCGCAATATCGGCGACATCTACTTTGCCTTTGGTGAAGAGACCCAGTTTATCGACCTTGACGTGCTGGCCGTGGGCCCGATCGTGGGGGAGGTGCAAGCCTCGTTCGACGCCTATTGGGCGAGCGCATCGGCCTATCCTGCCGCCGCGATCCTGCCGCCGGCGCCGGAGGGCCTTGCCGGTTTGCAGGCGCAGGGCGCGCATACGCGCGAGAGTCTGATGGGATCGAACTACGTTCAGGCGATCGAGGCCTCGCCCACGGTCCAAGGGTTGCTGTCGGAAACGCCCGATCTGGAGTGGACCACGATTCAGATGGTGGCCGACGATCCGATCAAGGCATTGGGGAACGCGCCACCCGAGGCGCTGCTGATCAACCAGCTTCCGAAGCTGCTGAATCACCCCGAGGTATCGCTCGACCTCGTCTCGGCCTATTTCATTCCCGGCAAGAAGGGCGCGGAACTGCTTGGCTCGCTTGCGCGCAAGGGTGTGAAGACGCGGGTGCTGACCAATGCGCTTGAGTCGACGGATGTCTCGCTCGTCCATAGCGCCTATATGAAATACCGCCCCGCGTTGCTTGAGGCCGGGGTGCGCGTTCTGGAACTGCGCGCCGAGCCCGATGTCGAACGGCAGAAAAGCGTCGAGCATCTGCTGCACAGCTCGGCCTCCAGCCTTCATGCAAAGACCTTCGGTATCGACGGCAAGCGTGTTTTCGTAGGGTCGTTCAACTTCGATCCGCGCTCGGCCGCGCTGAATACCGAGATGGGCTTTGTCATCGACAGCCCCCGTCTGGCGCGCGGTCTGTCCGATGAGTTGGACCAAACGCGCGCTGCCTATGAGGTCACGCAAGCGCCCGATGGCACGCTTCAATGGGCGCCGCTGGATGGTGTCGGTCCAAGCCACACGACCGAGCCGGGCGTGGGGCCGATCAAGCGCTGGCTGATGGTGGCGCTGCAATACCTGCCGCTGGAGTGGATGCTCTAGCCGCTTGCGGCACGTTTCTCATTCAGACGGGTGAGCAGAGAGGTTTTCGCATCCTCGATGTGCTGAGCGGTCAGGCGGGCCGCCAGATCGGCGTCGCCGTTTTCGCAGGCCGCAAGGATTAGCGCATGTTCGGCCACTGCTTTTTGCTGGCCGTCCGTCAGCGACAGCTGCGCGCGCAGGTAGCGGTCACTGAGGTTCAGCAGGTTCTCGATCACGCCCATGTAGTGGCGCTGCTGGCCCGCGCGGTAAAGCGCGCAGTGAAAGCGGCGGTTCTGCTCCATCCATGCGGCGGGGTCGGTGGCCTGCGCGAAGGCGTCATGCGCCGCGCGGGCCTCGGCCAGGGCGGTGGGGTCCATGTCGACTACCACGCGGCGGATCGCATCGCTTTCGACCAGCGCGCGAAGGCGGAAGATCTCTTCGATCTCCTGGATCGGCAGGTCGGTGACGAAGGCGCCCTTGTAGCGCCGTGTCTCGACTAGACCGAGTTGTTCGAGCCGTGCAATCGCCTCGCGCACCGGAATGCGGCTGACGTTGAAGGCTGCGGCGATCTCTTCCTGACGGAGCTGCGCGCCGTTCTCCAGATCACCCTTCACGATAGCATCGCGCAGCGCCGCGAAGACGATATCGGCGGCGGATCGGGTCTGCGACAGGTCGGTGCGTTCGAACTTCATGGGGCGGGTATGCCTGAAAACTCCGCTTTGGGCTACGGGGAGAATAGCATGGCCGGCCAAGATTGGATACAATATCCAAAATAAGAGATTCGTCCCTGTAAGGGCCTGCGGCGGATCGCAGAACGGAGAAAAACATGCGAAGCACCAAGGTTATCCATGTCGTCTCGTGCCATGCCGAGGGGGAGGTGGGCGATGTCATCGTCGGCGGGGTCGCGCCGCCCCCCGGTGACACGATCTGGGAGCAGCGCAAATGGATCGCCGAGGATGAGGTGCTGCGCAATTTTGTGTTGAACGAGCCGCGCGGCGGGGTGTTTCGCCATGTGAACCTGCTTGTGCCCCCCAAACACCCCGAGGCGCAGGCCGCCTGGATCATCATGGAGCCCGAGGACACCCCGCCGATGTCTGGCTCGAACTCGATCTGCGTCTCGACGGTTCTGCTCGACAGCGGCATTCTGCCCATGCAGGAGCCGGTGACCGAAATGGTGCTGGAGGCGCCCGGCGGCCTCGTGCGTGTCCGTGCCGATTGTGCGAATGGCAAGGCCGAGCGGATCTATGTCGAGAACCTGCCTTCGTTCGCGACCCGGCTGGGGGTGCCACTCGAGGTGCCGGGGCTGGGGGTGATCACCGTTGACACGGCCTTCGGAGGGGACAGCTTCGTTGTCGTCGATCCCGAGGCGCTTGGCGTCGATCTGATCGCCGAGAATGCGCGCGAAATTGCCGCGCTTGGTATTCGGATCACCAATGCCGCGAACGCGCAGTTCCGTTTCGAGCACCCGGAAAAGCCCGATTGGGCGCATCATTCCTTCTGTCTTTTCGCGGGCAAGATCGCCCGGCATGGGACGGAACTGCGTGCGCTCTCGGTCGTCGCGATCCAGCCCGGCAAGCTCGACCGCTCGCCCACCGGCACCGCCGTCTCGGCGCGCATGGCGATCTTGCACGCGCGCGGCGAGATGGGGCCGCAGGACCGCTTCACCGGCGTGTCAATCATCGGTTCGGAGTTCCACGGCCGCATTCTGGGCACCACCAGGGTGGGCACACGCGACGCGATCCGCCCCGAGATCAGCGGCCGCGCCTGGATCACCGGGACGCATCAGCACATGCTCGATCCCGGCGACCCATGGCCGGGCGGCTACCGGATCTCGGATACCTGGCCGCGGCTGTTCAAGTGAAACAAGGGCCTGCCGGAGCGGATCGGGCAGGCCCTGCGCCTTAGAAGCGACGCATGTCGAAGGGGCCGAGCGGGATTTCCACCTCGCGCCGTGCAACAAGGGATGCGACAAGCTCGGCCGTGCCTGCCGATTGGGTCAGGCCCAGATGACCGTGGCCGAAGGCATAGATCACGCGATCCGAGCGGGGCGAGCGGCTGATGATCGGCAGGCTGTCAGGCAGCGAGGGGCGGAACCCCATCCATTGCGTGCCGCCGTTCGGGTCGAAGCCGGGCAGGAACTCAACCGTCTTGCGCACCAGCGTTTCGGCGCGCTTGTAGTTCGCCGGCAGTTCCAGTCCGCCAAGTTCGACTGCACCGCCCACGCGCAGCCCCTCGCCGATGCGGCTGACCACGAAGCCGTGGCTGCTGAACGACAGATGCGTGCGGACATCGAAGCTGGCGGTGGGGAAGGTGGTGTTGTAGCCGCGCTCGGTCTCAAGCGGGATCTTGTCGCCAAGGGTGCGCGCAATCCGGTGCGACCAGGCGCCCGCCGCGATGACGACCTGATCGGCCCGGCGCGGCCCGGCATTGGTGGCGATCTCGATGCCCGAGGCGGTCGGGGTGATCGACTGGATCTCGACGATCTCGATCTGGCCCCCGGCGGCCACGAACTGGCGCGCAAGGTGTTCAGTCCAGAGTGCCGGATCGGTCACGTTCAGCCAGCTTGGGGTGAAGCCCGCATGCGTGAACCGGGGGTTGAGGCCAGGCTGGATCTCGGCGATAGCGGCGGGGGTTTCGAGCAGGTCGAAGGCGATGCCGTGCTGGCCGCGCAGCTTCCACGCGGGCAGCGATGCCTCGAATTGTGCGCGGCCCTCGTAAAGCTGCAATTGCCCCTCGCGGCGCATGAAGGCTTCGCCATTGACGCGCGGAATCAGCCGCTCCAGCGCCGCTTGCGACACCCGCATCAGCGAAGATTGCGCGGCGACGGCGGGCTCGTAGCGGTCTTTCCAGCTGGCGCGCCAGAAGCGCAGCATCCAAGGCGCGATCCGGGCGGCATAGGCCGGGCGCAGCGACAGAGGGCCAAGCGGGTCAAGCAGCCATTTTGGCGCCTTGCGCATGATGCCGGGGGTCGCCAGCGGCTCGACCTCGGGGAATGCGAAGGCGCCCGCGTTCCCGCGCGAGGTTTCGGCGGCCACCCCCTTGCGGTCGAGCAGGCGCACGCGGTGCCCCTGCGCCTGAAGCGCAAGCGCGCTGGTCACGCCGATGATCCCCGCGCCGATGACGAGGATTTCAACTTGTTCGGATTGGGTCATGGCGGACCTCGGTCGGGCTGGAAGTGAAACGAAAATGCCCGGCGCCTGCATGGCGCCGGGCGGCATGGATCAAAGGACGATCCCTTTGCTGAACGGGTCTTGTGGCAGGAAGATCAGTTTGCTTTCCGCCATAACATAGGCCTTGCCGGTGATCGAGGGGATCACCCCGCAGTTCGACCCCTCGCGATAGGACAGCCGATAGGTGCTGCCGATCACGCTTTCCTGCACGATCTCCTGCCCCTCGGCGAGGCGGCCGTCGGCGGCAAGGCAGGCCAGTCGCGCCGAGCAGCCGGTGCCGCAGGGGGAGCGGTCGTAGGCATCGTCAGGGCAGAGCACGAAGTTGCGGCTGTGGCCTTCAGGCGTCTCTGGCGGGCCATAGAAGATCACGTGATCGACCGGCGCGCCGTTATCGCAGCCGTAGCCCTGCGCCAGAAGCGCCTCGCGCACGGCAACCGTCACATCCGTCAGTTGGCGGATATTCGTGGCGGTGACCGGAATGGGGCTTGGATCGACGAGGAAGAAGCAGTTGCCGCCATAGGCGATGTCGCCGGTCACGGTGCCGATGCCGTCAATCTCAACCGACACGCTTGTGCTGCAGCGGCGGCTTTCGACATTGGTGACGGTTACGGTATTGGCATCCAGAACGTCCACCGTAACGACGCCGACGGGCGTCTCGATCCGGTGCTGACCCAGACCGATGCGCCCCATGTGCACCAGCGTCGCCGCGAGGCCGATCGTGCCATGACCGCACATGCCCAGAACCGCCTCGGAGTCGAAGTAGATCACCCCGGTCACGCAGCTCGGATCGACCGGCTCGACCAGCAGCGCACAGACCATCGCGACCTGACCGCGCGGCTCAAGGATGACCGAGCGGTAGAAATCGCGATACTCGGTCGCAAGCCGTTGCGCGCGCTCGGCCAGCGGGCCGGACCCAAGGTCCGGGCCGCCGTCGAGGATAACCCGCGTGGGCTCTCCGCCGGTATGGCTGTCGATCACATGCATTCGGCGATCACTCCGCCCTGTTTCGACCAGTTGGCGAACCATCTGTTGAACTGATGGAACTGCGCCTCGCAGAACTTCGCCTGCGAGGGCGAGAGCGCATCGGTTTCGTAGATGTTGAGGCGGTATTCCTCTTCGCCCTTCAGCACCATGAGATGCTTGAAGTACAGCACCAGGTCAACGCCCTCGTCGAACTTGGCCAGAACCGAGAAAGCCTCGGCCAGTTCGCGGGCGCGTAGGTCGGCCTCGGGGCAGCCCTCGGCGGCGCGGCGCGACAGGGCGACCTGAAGCAGCGCCTCTTTCGGGAAGATCGTGCCGATGCCAGTGATCGCGCCGGCCGCGCCGCATTTCGCGAAGCCGTGGTAAACCTCGGTATCGACGCCCACCATCAGGATCACCTCGTCATCGTGCGAGGTGATGTGCTCGGCCGCATAGCTCATGTCGGCTTTGCCGCCGAACTCTTTGAAACCGATCAGGTTCTTGTGCTCGGCGCGGAGCGCAAAGAACAGATCGGCGCGGGTGGCGTAGCCATAATAGGGGCTGTTGTAGATGACGGCGGGCACATCGGGGGCCGCGTCGAGAATGGCCTTGAAGTGGTTGCGCTGCGCCACCACCGATTGACCGCGCGAAAGTACGCGCGGAATGACCATGAGGCCCGCAGCGCCGATCTTCTGGGCATGTGCTGCATGGGCGACGGCGGATTTGGTGTTCACCGCACCCGTGCCGACAATCACCGGCACACCAGCCTTGGTCAGGCGCTCGACGCCCTCCATGCGCTGCTCGTCGGTCAGCAGCGGCCAGTCCCCGCAAGAGCCGCAGTAGACGACGCCCGACATGCCGGCATCCATCATTTCCTGACCCTTACGCACCAGCGCGTCGAAATCGGGTTGGCGGTCGGCGGTGCAGGGGGTCAGCAGCGCGGGGATCGTGCCGAAGAATACGTCTTTGTTCATCCGAAGGACTCCGTTGGTTGTTCTGGGCGCGGAGGGAGTGCCGCGATTGTGTGTTCAGTGGCCCTGTCTGGCGATCCAGCCGGGCGGCGACGAGGGGGCGAGACCGCTGCGCGCGGTCTCGGCGCATTGCGCAAGGGAACCGAAGCGCACCGCGCGGTTGCTCAGGCCGGGCGCGTAATGGGCGTATTTGCCCGAGTTGGTCATCAGCACCTTGGCGCTCGGCGGGAAGACCGGCTCCGAGATCGAGCACCAGCACAGGTCGGGGATGATCTTGACGCCTGCCGCCTCCAGCCGCGCCTTCACACCGTTCTCGGTGATGGTGGTCAGCGTTCCCCGGCCAAGGGTGACGATGGTCGCCACATCGGGGTGCGTTTGCGTGCCATCCATCAGCGCGGCAAAGGCGGCGCATTCGCTGGCCGAAAAATGTGGGCTGCCAAGCGCGACCAGATCGACCTGCTCAGCGCCCTGGTTGAACTCGTCCCACAGGCGGGCGAAATCGGCGGGGCCAATGCGGGTGGTGTCGGCGTCGGGGGCAGGTGGCAGCGAGGCCTCGGGCGTGATGCCCGCGATATGCAGCATGGGCGAGGCCGAGGTCGTCCCATAGGCCGCACAAAGCGCCTTGAGATCGTCGTCCGAGGGGGCGGTGCCCTCAAGCCCTCGGATCAGCGGAATGCGGTCAGGCGCGGCCTGACCGACAAGCCAGCCGAGCATCGGCCAGAAGGCATCGTCATAGCCCTCGGGCAGCGCGACGTCGATGATACGCCGGGGCGCGCGGTTTTGTTCAAGATAGACACCCGCGCGGGCGGCGCGACCGGTCAGAGCGATGCACAGATCCATGAAATCGGCGTGTTTCACCGTGCGCGCACCAAGCACGCTGTTGGCATAGATCACCGCGTTGCTTTCGGCCCAGGCGATATCCTCGCCCGCTGCTGGACGGTCTTCGAGAAGATAGGGCGCGCAGGTGAAGCTCGGCCTTGCGCCCATTTCGACATAGGCATCGGCAAGGCCCGCGGCGGGGGCGCCGAACTCCTCGCTCACCCCCTGCGCGCGCCAGTTCGCATGATCGACCGAGATCGCGTTCATCGTGGTCGGGACGCGCACCCGCCCGCCCTTGTCGGCCATCGCGCGGGCAAAGGTGAGGAAGGCGGGGCTGGCGTAGATACAGCCGTCGATATGCACGCGGCTGACATCGGTCAGGCGCGTGGCGCCCTGTGCCGTGGCCATCGTGGCGATGATCTCCATCGCCAGTCGCGCGGCCTCGCCATGCGCACCGTCAAGGAAGGCGCAGTCGCTTTCGGTTAGTTCCAGCGGCGCCGACCCGGCGGGGTGGAGCGGCCAGGCATGGGTTCCCGCCTTCAGATGCGTTTCGGTGATCTCGGCGGAGGTCTCGCGCGCCAGCACGTCATATTCCGCCGCGCTCAGGCGCAGCACCGCGATCGCGTGGCCAAAGAGACGCCCGGCGATCAACGCACCAAGGGTCAGGATGTCCTCGCCCTCGCGGAAGATCAGCGCGCGCGGGGCTGCGCCCGCAAAGGCAAGGCCCAGAAGCACACCGCTGCCGGTGCACGATCCGCGGCTTGTGGGCATCATCACGATATGCCCCGCAAGGGTGCGCCCGTGCTGCGGGTGATGCGCGTCGATGATCTGGCCGGTGGACGGGTTCACCCCACCCCAGACGCTCAGACCCTCCTCGCAGACAAGGAGCGGCCCCTGAACGGATGCTGAAACGATCTTGGTTGCCATGAGTCACCTCGTTGCGGGCAAGAAATCCGGCATTTCGGCCATTTTTCCGGAATCGGAAGAGTGAAGCCGCGTTTTTGGATTCCCTTTGCTTTTGGCTACTTGCTAATCTTGCGCTCACTACAAAAATATGCTTAAACGATCACAACTGGTAAGAAAAGAAAAATATGTCGCAAACGGAAAAATCTTCGCATGGTGATGTAGCACCCGAGGCGGATGATGCTTGGGAAGCGGAACGCATGCAATTGCGCTCGGATCTGGGTGCGCGCATGAAGGCGGTCCGCCAGGCTTGCGGCTTCACGCTTGAGGTTGCAGCCCAGAAAACCGGCCTCGCGCTTTCGACGATCCACAAGATCGAGAACGGGCGCGTCTCGCCGAGCTACGAGAACCTGGTTCGAATCGCACGGGCCTATGACATCGGTATGGAGCGGCTGTTCTCGGCCGATCACGAGGCGCATCAGACCACGCGCATGACGGTGACCAAGGCGGGGCAGGGGCGCAAGGTGCGCTCGAAGAACTTCGAATACGAAGTGCTCTGCAATGCGCTGGCGGAAAAGAAGATCATCCCGCTGGTGACATTGGTCGATCAACGCGCGCCGCTGCGCCCCGAGGATCTGGAATCCCATGATGGGGAAGAGACGCTCTATGTCCTCTCGGGCCGGATCGAGCTGGTGGTCGAGCATTACCAGCCCGTCATCCTAGAACCCGGCGATTGCGCCTATTTCGACAGCACGCTCAAGCACGGGCTGCGCGCGCTGGACGATGACGAGGCCAAGATCTTCTGGGCCTGCACCTATATCGACGTGGACAAGTAGGGCGCTCGCCTGCGCTTGGCCACATTCCAAATCCGCAAGGGAGACTGCCGAATATGGCTGAGCAGAATACCGTTACCTTCGATGCGCTTCTGGCGCGCGTCGAGGCCATCTTTGTGCGTGCCGGGGTGCGCCCGGAAAGCGCGCGCGACGTTGCGCGCGTGATCGTTGCGGGAGAGCGCGACAACTGCAAGTCGCACGGGATCTACCGCATCGAGGGCTGCCTGCGTGTGCTGGCGGCCGGCAAGGTCGAGCCCCTCGCCGTTCCCGAAGTTCACGATGCGGGCACATCGGTGATCGAGGTCGATGCGAAGGGCGGGTTCTCGAACCCTGCGTTCTATGCGGCGAAAGATCTGCTGGTGGCGCGGGCGCGCGAAACGGGCCTTGCCGCGCTGGTGATCCGCGACTGCCTGCATTTTTCGGCGCTCTGGCACGATGTCGAGGCGCTGGCCGAAGAGGGGCTGGCCTCGCTGTCGATGTGCCCGAGCTATTCTTTCGTGGCGCCCGCGGGCGGCAAGGAGCCGCTGCTTGGCACCAACCCGATCGCCTTCGGCTGGCCGCGCCGGGGTGAGGCCCCCTATGTCTTCGACTTCGCAACCAGCGTCGCTGCGCGCGGCGAGATCGAGTTGCACCGCCGCGCGGGCACGCCGATCCCCGAAGGATGGGCGGTCGATCGCGACGGCAACCCCACGACCGACCCCGAAGCGGCACTTGAGGGCGCGATGCTGACCTTCGGGTCGCACAAGGGCTCGGCGATCTCGACGATGGTCGAGTTGCTGTCCGGCGCGATGCTGGGCGAGTTCATGAGCAAGGAGGCGCTCGACTTCATGGGCGGCACCGACCTGCTGCCGCGTCACGGCGCGCTGGTGCTGGCGCTCGATCCGCAGGTCTTCGCGGCGCGCAGCGGGCGCGATCCGATTGCCGAGGGCGAGCGGCTGCTGACCGCGATCAGCGGGCAGGGCGCGCGTCTGCCCTCGCAGCGCCGCTTTCAGGCGCGCGCCAAGGCGCTGCGGGACGGGATTACCCTGAGCGATGCCGAGCTCGCGCAGCTTGCGCGGTTCGAGACGCAGGGTCTGGCCGCCGTTTCCGGCTGAGCGACTCTGCCCCTATCTGATGGGGGCCGCTTGATTCAGATAGTTGCGACGCCTGCCAGGATAGCCTCCTGGCAGGTGTTTGTATTTTTGAAAGAAATGCCTCGCGTGACGCTCGGAAAGATGCATTAATCCGATCTGCTAATGCGTGCATTGTACGCCAAGTTATTCTTCATAGAGTTGAGTAGCGATTTCCAAGAAAACGCGCCTGTCCCCTGTTGCCCTTTGCTGTGCGGGTCTTCTCGCGGCCTGTATGCCGGCCCCTTCTACCAATGCCGGTTTTCGGAGCGCGCCGTCGATCGTTGGCAGCAGCTCTCACACAGTTGCGCGTCCTGCGTCTGCGGTTGAGGCATCGTTGAACCGCTATGCACGCACCTGTATCGACGGCAAGGCATTCCAGACGACCACAACGGGCGGGACGTCCTATCAGGTCTCGAAGGATTATTACTACGCGCGCATCGTCACCGAAGGGGGGATCCGGAGCCTCGTCATCAAGCGTGAGATGACCGCCCTGAATATGGTCTATCTCGACCCGTCGCATGAGGGGCCGCAGTACTTCGTTCTGGCCGACATTCGACAGATCGACAGCGGACATACCCGGTTGGATATTCGTAACGTCAAGCTGACCGGCACCAAGTTGCTACCGTCGCTTCTAGCCTGGGCCGAGGGGAGCTCGCAAAGCTGCCCTGACCTGTCGCGGATTTGATCATGCGGGCCCGTTTCTCGAAGATTGCCTACGCGCTTGCGGCAGCGGCACTGACCCTGGCGGGCTGCGTTGGGACGTTGCCTGCCTATCAGGCCCCGCCGGGTCCGACGAATGTGAGGCTGTCCGGCGTGGCGGAAGGCGGCGCGCTCTCCAGCGTAAGTGGGCGATTCCTTGTCTATCGGCCGAAGGATGCCTGCACGCATACGCTCGCCGGAACCCTTCCGTTCAAGGAGAATGGAGTGACCACGGTCATTGCGCCGGGGCAGACGGTCTATCTGTCGGTCGAGTTCACCCGCAGGACGCTGAACTCGACCTCGATGATCGACAGCGCACGCTATCTGCCGGTGCGGCCAGGTATGTTCTATGACGTCCGGGCAGAGTATCGCGGTTCGGGCTATGAGCTTTCGATCCGCGAAACGCCCATGGGAGGTTCCGGCGCGGGCCGCGAGGTCGGGATCTTGCCGGGGGAATTGCCCGGGTGCTGAAAAGGGTGACACCTTGGCGCCATGCGTCGGTGGAGCTATCGCTTTAGAAAAAAGAAAGGCGCGGGTTGCGACCCGCGCCTTTCTTGTTTGCTTGGTGTCCTCTCAGCGTACGCTGGCCAGGAACTTCTTGGTTTCCGGGTGCTGCGGGTCGCCGAAAAGCTGCTCGGGCGCGCCGATTTCCGCCATGATGCCCTTGTGGAAATAGGCTACGCGGTTCGACACGTCGCGGGCGAAGGCCATTTCATGCGTTACGCAGATCATGGTCATGCCTTCCTCGGCCAGCATCTTCAGCGTTTCAAGCACCTCGCCCACAAGCTGCGGATCGAGGGCCGAGGTCACCTCGTCGAACAGCATGTAGTCGGGCGACATCGCCAGCGCGCGGGCGATCGCCATGCGCTGCTGCTGGCCGCCCGACAGGCGCGAGGGGTAGGTGGACAGCTTGTCGCCCAGGCCCACGTGCTTGAGCTGCTTTTCCGCGATGGCCTCGGCCTCGGCCTTGCCCATGCCGAGCACCTTGCGCGGCGCAAGCGTGACGTTCTCCAGCACGGTCAGGTGCGGGAAGGCATTCCACTGCTGGAACACGATGCCGATCTTCTGGCGCAGCTTGTTGAGGTTGGTCGATTTGGCATGAACCTCGACGCCATCGACAAGGATCTTGCCTGAGTCGATCGGCTCAAGCCCGTTGATGCAGGTCAGCAGCGTGGATTTGCCCGACCCCGAGCCACCGATCACGGTGACCACCTCGCCTTTTTCGACGGTCAGGTCGATGCCCTTGAGAACCTCGAGATGGCCAAAGGATTTGTGGACGTTCTGGATCTCAATCATTGGACCACCTTTTTTCGAGATATCCGCCGAAACGGGCAAGCGGGAAGCTGATGAGGAAGTAGAAGGCGCCGCCGATCATGAGCAGGAAAAGCGGCTCTTGCAGGCGCGTGATGAGGATCTGGGTGGATTTCAGCAGTTCGGTGACCTGAACCACATAGACCAGCGCCGAGTCCTTCATGACGCCAAGCGCAAGCCCGATCCATGAGGGCAGGGCCACGCGCGTTGCCAGCGGCATCACGATGTAGCGCATGTCCTGGCCCCAGCTCATCCCCAGAGAGCGTGCCGCGCGTCGGGTGGTGGCGGGCACTGCGTCGATGCCGCCGCGCACGATCTCGGCGCAATAGGCCGAGGTGTAGAGCGAAAGCACCATGCAGGCGACGAAGAAGCCCGACAATTGCAGCTTTAGCACCATGCCAAGGAAGGCATTGGCCAGCACCAACTGGATCAGCAGCGGCACCGAGCGGAAGATGTCGAGCACGAAGGTCAGCGGCGCTGTCAGCGCTGCGCCGAATTGCACGCGGATCACCCCGAAGGCGATGCCGAGCGCCGTTCCGATCGCGACCGAGATCGCGGTCACCAGGATCGTCATGCCCGCGCCCTTGGCGAGGAAGATCAGATCGGCGGTCGTGAGGGCGGTATCAAACATGGTCGGTCCTCCCTCAATACCGGAACAGGCGGGCAGCGATCAGCCGTGCGCTCAGGGTGATGGCCTTGGTGATGATGTAGAAAATCACCCCGGCAATCGCGAAGAGCTCGAACGTGCGGAAAGTCAGCGCGTTGAGATCCTGCGTCACGCCGTAAAGGTCCGAGTTCATCCCGACGGTGACGCCAAGCGAGGTCATCAGCACGGCCCAGACCATCTGGTTGGTCATCGGCAAGAACGAGATGCGCAGCATCTGCGGCAGGATGATGTAGCGAAACGCCTGCAACTGGGACATGCCCAGAGACCGGCCCGCGCGGGTCTGCGTGTCAGGAATTGCCTTGAGCGCGCCGCGGAAGTTCTCGGCCAAGTAGCCCGCGTTGTTGAAGGTGATCCCGATCAGCAGCGACACGAAAGGGCTGAAATGGATGCCGAAGCTCGCCACCCCGAAATGCGCCATATAGATCTGGAACAGGGCCGGGGTGTTGCGCGCGATCTCGACCCAGCCGGTCGCGATGGCCCGAAGCGGACGAGAGCCGGACAGGCGCAGAAGCGTCAGGAGAATGGCGAAAGCGATGCCGATCAGCATCGACAGTACCGCCACTTCCATCGTCACCACTGCACCGTCCAGCATCTTGGGAAGCCGGGCAAGCGCCTGGTTCCATTGGAAGGTGTAACCGAACATTGCTGTTTCCTGCCTGGTCGGATGCGGAAGGAAAAACGGCGCGGGGGCTCCGCGCCGTCATTGGCTCCGGGTTCCGATCAACGATAGGCGTTGGGAACCGTCAGGTCGGGAAGCTCGCCGCCGACCCACTTTTCATACAGTTCGGCATAGCGGCCGGTGCGGATCTGCTGGTTCACGAACAGGTTGAGGTAGTTGATCAGCCCGTATTCGTTGCGGCTGGTGAACAGCGCCACATAGTCGGTGTCGAAGGGGGCCTTGCCGACCACCGAGATGCCCGGGAAGTTGCCGGTCTTGACGTTGGCCATCGCGACGGTCGAGGTCGAGACGGTCGCGTCAAGCTGGCCCTGGCTGAGTGCCAGGAACACGTCGGCCTGGGTTTGGTAGGGGCGGAACTCGCCCTCGCCCCACTCCTGCACCTGCTTTTCAAGCGCGATGGCCTCGTAGGTGCCGGCGACGGCGCCGACGGTGTGGCCCTTCATGCCTTCATACGAGGCGATGCCTGCGCCGTCATTGGCGGTCACGGCCATCTCAAAGGCGAAGTAGGGGATCGTGAAGCCCACGGTCTTTGCGCGTTCGAGCGTGTCCGAGGTCGAGGCGACGCCGACATCCACGCGGCCCGACATCAGCGCGGGGATGCGCTCGGGGAACGGGGTCTCGACGATTTCGGCGCTCACGCCAAGTGCGGCGGCAAGGTCGTTGCAGTAATCGACGTCGAAGCCGACCGGCTCGTTATTCGCGTCGCGCATCCCCATCGGCGGGAAGTCGAGAACGACTGCGCAGCGCAGTGTGCCCGAAGCGATGATGTCGTCCAGCTTGTCGGCCTGAGCAGCACCGGCAAAGCCGGTAGCAGCGATCAGCGCGGTAGCCATGATGGTTTTTTTCATTGGTTGAACCCCTCTGTTGATTCCTGAGCGAACATGAAATGTTTTCTTCTTTGTTGCAAGAAATTTTCATATAAGAAAAATGCTGGCGCGTCGAGAAAATTTTGAGTATCGACGCAAGTGAGCGCAATTGCTTGAATTTTCGTTCGAGAAAAAACGGCCGATTGCGGCGCCCAGGGCCGGAACGGCAGCGATCGCGGGCGCGAAAATGCCCTCGCGGCGGCAAATGGAAGGGATTCCCATGACTTTCACACCCCACGGCAAGCATCTGATCGCCGGAGAATGGCGCGCGACTGAACAGACGTTCCTGTCGGAGCCCGCGCATGGATCGGCCCATGCGTTCTCGGTCGGGACGCCCGAACTGGTGGATCAGGCGGTTCGCGCCGCCGAGGACGCCTTCTGGAGCTACGGCTATTCGACCCGCGCGGAGCGGGCGGCGTTTCTGGAGACCATCGCGGATGAGATCGAGGCCCGCGCCGAGGCAATCACCGAGATCGGCACGCAGGAAACCGGCCTGCCCGAAGCCCGCCTGAACGGCGAACGTGGCCGCACCACCGGCCAGTTGCGGCTTTTCGCGCAGCATATCCTAAAGGGCGATTACCTCGATCGTCGTCACGATGCGGCCATGCCCGACCGGCAGCCCTTGCCGCGCCCCGAGTTGCGTATGATGCAGCGCCCGATCGGCCCGGTCGCGGTTTTCGGCGCCTCCAACTTCCCGCTGGCCTTCTCCACGGCGGGCGGAGATACGGCCGCCGCGCTGGCCGCCGGTTGCCCCGTTGTGGTCAAGGGGCACGGCGCGCATCCGGGCACGGGCGAGATCATCGCCGAGGCGATCCTTGCGGCCATCGTCAAATGCGACATGCCGCGCGGCGTGTTCTCGCTTGTGCAGGGTGGCAAGCGCGATGTCGGACAGGCGCTGGTGCAGCACCCGTTGATCAAGGCGGTGGGCTTTACCGGCTCGCTCGCCGGGGGGCGCGCCCTGTTCGACCTTTGCGCGCAGCGCCCAGAGCCGATCCCGTTCTTCGGCGAGTTGGGTTCGGTCAACCCGATGTTCATGTTGCCCGAGGCGGTCGCGCGGCGCGGTGAGGCGCTTGGTCAGGGATGGGCGGCGTCGCTATCGATGGGGGCGGGTCAGTTCTGCACCAATCCCGGTATCGCAGTGGTTCTGAACGGCCCACAGGCTGACACGTTCGTCGAGGCCGCGCGCGCGGCGCTATCAAAGACGGGCGCGCAGGTCATGCTGACCGACGGGATCGCGAGCGCCTATGTCTCGGGTGCCGCGCAAATGGGGGCGCAGTCCGGCGTTCAGGGCCTGCTGACCTCGATGTGCGACCGGCGCGAGGCGAAGCCGTTCCTGTTCCGTGTCTCGGCGCAGGACTGGATGGGCAACCATGCCCTTGCCGAGGAAGTGTTCGGCCCGCTCGGGCTGGTCGTTGTGGCGCGCGACATGGATGAGATGTTGGACGTGGCGCGCAGCTTTGGCGGTCAGCTGACTGCGACGCTGCATATGGATGAGGCAGACGCAGGTCTCGCGCGGCGGCTGATGCCGATCCTGGAGCGCAAGGCCGGGCGGGTACTGGCGAACGGCTTCCCGACGGGTGTCGAGGTGTGCGACAGCATGGTGCATGGCGGGCCTTACCCGGCCTCGACCAACTTCGGGGCGACCTCGGTCGGTACGCTCTCGATCCGCCGCTTCCTGCGCCCGGTCTGCTATCAGAACATCCCGGCCAGCGTTCTGCCCGCCGATCTGGCGTGAAACCGGCGCCGCCGGGGCCCGTGTGCTCTGGCCGCGCCGCAAAAGGCTTGCAAATTGCGCGGTCCCTCCGCACCCTTGGGTGACGGGGGGACTGAACATGGCTGACGGACCCAGAGTTTTATCGCTGACCCCGGGGCATGTGGCGCGCGTGCATCGCGAGATCAAGGACGGCGGCCAGCCTGCGGGCCTGCTTCCCCAGACCGATCAGGATTATGCCGAATGGGTGGATCGAATTCTGGCGAGCCATCCGGCGCCCGATCGCCCGACCCAGCTTTTCGCCTATGGCTCGCTGATCTGGCGCCCCGAGATCGACCATCGGGGCGAGCAATGCGCGCGTCTGCCAGGGTGGCGGCGGTCTTTCTGCCTGCGGCAATGGCGGTTTCGCGGCTCGCCGGAGTACCCGGGCCTGATGATGTCGCTCGACCGGGGAGGGGAGTGTCAGGGCGTCCTCTTCGAGCTGCCCAAAGCCGATCTTGAGGCACAGTTCCACCAGTTGTTCCGCCGCGAATTCACGGTGAAGCCGATCACCAATATTCCCACATGGCTGCGGGTTGAAACCGGGGACGGGCCAGTCAACGCGCTGGTTTTCGTGATGAACCGCGAGTCACCACAATATGCCGGAGACCTGACGCCCGGCGAGGTTGCCGATGTGCTGTCGCAAAGCTGTGGTCATCTGGGAACCGGTGCCGAATACCTGCTGAACACGGTCACGCAACTGGAGGCGCGCGGGATGCATGACGAAGGTCTGTGGCTTTTGCAGGAACTGGTGGCACAGCGGATCGACGCGCGTTCCTAGTCTTTGGCGGGTTCTTTCGCCGTGGGGCTGTCTGCGGGTTCCTCGATTTTCAGCAGGGCGCGGGCGAGTTGCGTGAAAAGCGCCACGAAAACCCCTACGCCGACGAAGATATAGACCACGGTGAACAGCTTGCCGACATTGGTCTGCGGCGTCAGGTCGCCAAAGCCCACGGTCGACATCGTCGTGGTGCTGAAATAGAGCGAGTCGATCCAGGACCAGCCCTCGGTTTGGTGATAGAAGACCGTCCCGGTGAGCAAGAGGATCCCCGCAAGGCTGAGGGTGGCGCGAAACGTCGGGATGCGCCAGGAGCGAATGATCGCTTTGAACAGCCTCAGAATGTTGAGCAGGAAGGATAGCATTCGTTCTCTCCGGATGGACGGCCCGGTAGTCTAAGATCAGACCTGCCGCCCGTAAATGCGCACAGTGGTGGTGCCGCCCACGGGCACGCGCTTGTAGATGATCTTGATCAGGCGAATTCCGCGCACGAGGCCGGGCAGGAGCATCTTGCGGGTGCGGCGCCCTTCGCTGATGATCGAGCGGACTGCAAGTTCGGTCGTCTCCCCGTTGCTGAAGGTGACTTCCACGCTTTCGATGAAGATCGGGTTGTCGACCGCTTCGATCACAAGACCCGCAAAAAGCCCCTTGTTCAGGGTGACAGGGATGATCGAGAAGTTCTTGAGCAGGTTGATCTTGCTTTCGGCCAGCACGATCCAGTCTTCGCCCAGATCCTGATCCGCATGAGCCGCAAAGGGAAAGGCCGCCGCAAGGGCGATGAAGCTGCGGCGGTGCAATCTCTTGCGACCGACGCTGGACTGGGGTGTCTGGTCAGGCATCTGTCTTTCTCCCGTAACTACGGCTCACGCTGCGCCCGCGCATCTCAGAATCGCTGGCCCAGGGTGATGTACAAGAACTCCTCCTGCGCGTCGTTGCGCGCATAGTCGATCGCATAGTCGAGCCCGAACTGCTTCGATATCCGGTAGCGCAGGCCAAACCCCGCAGCAAAACCGCCCTGATCGAGCGACATGTCGGCGAAAGTGTCGCCGCCGATGCCAAGGCCCGCAAAGCCGACATAGCCGATGCGTTCGGTCAGACGCCCGCGATACTCGACCTGGGCGCCCGCCGACCAGGAGGCGAGATCATCGAGCGTGCCGAAACCGCGCAGCCCGTTTGCCATGCCGACGCCGCAGCCGTCGAAAAACGGTGCCGAGTCGGAGGCGCCGCAGATCGAGGCATTCGCGGCCAGAATGCCATTCTTGCCCAAGGGCGCATAGCGCGATGCGGAGGCCACACCCTTGGAATAGTGCCGGTCGATCACAGGGATCTCGCCGTCGAAAATCGCGTCCAGTTCTTCTCCATAGGCGAGCGAGCCTTTGATCAGCGCACCCTGCGTGGGGAAGAAGGTGTCGTCGCGGGTGTCATATGCCGCGTGAATGTTGATCTTGCCCACGGTCACATTGGCATCTGGCCTCAGGATCGGGGGCAGATCTTCAAAGCCGGGCACGTCAAGACCAAGGGTTGAGTCCAGATAACTGAGCGACACTCCCGCCGACAGCTTGCTGTTTACCGCCCGGCTGACCGTGAAAGCATATAGCTTGCCGGTCTGCTTCAGGGGAAGATCGGCCGTATTGCTCAGCGGGAAGTCATAAAAAAGGGTGGCCTCGCCGCCGATCAGGCCCACCGACCAAAGGCCGTCCGCGAAGTTCACGTTGAAGCCGCCGCCAATCCCTTCGCTACCGTTGCTGGTCTTGAGGGCGGCGATCCCTGCGCCGGAGGGCTTCGAGCCGGGAAGGTTGAACAGGTATCCTGCGCCAAGGGTCAGCCCGTGCTCGATCATCGGGTTCGAGAAGGGGATCGGGGCGATGACGACAGAGCCCTTGCTGATGCCGACGTCCGTCTGCCCCATCACGGCGGCATTGGAGAACTCGCGCTCAAGTATCGTCTCCTGAGCAGTGGAGGCGCCTGCAGACGCAATCAGAAGCGCTACCGCGATCGCGAGGCCGCTCTGATGGGCAGGAAGGGCCGCCGTGCCGCGTGCTGCGGATCTCTTGAGTGCTGCGAACGTCATGCTGTCTCCTTCTCGGCCTGCGCGTCGTCATTTTTCGGTCTGTGCCATGGGCCGCATCGCCGCACCCCATCAGTAGCCGATAATTTCCGCTTCGACATCAGAAGAATGTGGCGGTTTCTTCATGTTGGACACGTGAATCAAGCCTGAGCGATCCGATGAATGGAGCGGTCAGCGGGCTTTCGCGCGAGATCACCTACAGGCAGGCAATCCCCGTGGCGAAGGTGGCGCAGCCCAATAACAAAGCGCATCAGCGCCTGAGTCCGCCCTTCCGATTCCACTTGCTTTGTCAGGATATCCGATCAGGCCTAGCATTGGTCAGTGGCTGCTCTTTCCGGCATGCGCTCGCCAGACCAGAAAACCCCTCGCCTAGTGGCGCTTTTCCTGGCCCACCGCTACAGTCCGACGAAGGACATCGGCCGCTGACTGATTTAGTCAGCGCGCTGTAGCTTGAATTTATTGGATTTTTTGGCTCCGGCGGTAGGGCGCAGAGTAACTTTGCACAGCGTTGATTTGAAACGATAATTTTTCGGCTTCGGTTTGCACGGCACCAGTTTGTGCAACGTTTTGTGCACTGGATTGTGCTCCGTGGCAAGCCCTGACGGGCTTGCCTGTGACGCGACCTGATCAGGCATTGGTGTGGATCTCTGCCTCGAGGGCACGCATGGCCGCGACCAGATCCCGGACCTCCTGGCGGACATCGCGCAAAGCTTTCCAGCACTCAATCAATTGGCGCAGATGTTCGCGAGGCGCCTCGAAGATGAGATGATCACTGGTGTCGTTCATCAGGCACAAATCGCCGTAGCCGGGTTTCAGCGCATTCAGAGCGGCGCATAGGGCCTTGCCCATGCTCTGGATGGTGATGTCGTCGTGACGGGCCAGAACTTCCCCTTCCCGGAGTCGGGCAAGGGTTTCCTGGATGGGGGCGCTGTCAGAGGGCTCCGGCCCGTGCTCGCTCCAATCCTCGGCGAGACAACGACCGCGCCGGACGGCGATCAGGATGGCGTTTTCGAGACGCTCGTAGAGCGGTTGATGGGGCATGTGGTGAACTCCTTCGCGGGTGAAAACGCGACATGCGTCTTCTCAAGACGCCGATCCTGACAACGTTCAGCGGAGCGGCGGTGCCGGGAGCGACGGCAAGGTGGGAATGAGCCGCAGACATAAATGTCTGCCGCGCGATCTGGATGTGACAAAGAGGGGCTGCGACCCACGGGCGGAGTGTTTCGGGGGCGGGCCATTCATGTTTTGCGTCTTGTTCGACGGCTGTGCCGGATGTTTTTCAGGCCGCGCAATGAAGGTCTGGAAAACATCTGGCCGGTCGTCGATCTGCTGTGCGTCAGATTCTCAACCAATAGAGTCTTAGGGGTATAATGTAGCAGTCTGTGGCGAAGGCGACGGTGTGGACGGGGTTTCGCTCCCACCGTTCAAATCGAAATGACTCTACCGCCACTCAGGCGAGTTTCCCTGCTTCGCTCAGGATGGCGCCTCAGCTTTGTGGACGAACTTCCCAAAGCGCCCACCTGGGCTGTGCCTTCGAAAGATCTCCAACCTCACGCGGAGCAACCGGCGTTGCTTATTTTCTGACGTCTTCCCATAGTTTCGATCCGCGATCGTGCGACAAGGCGAGATGAGCACCTTGTCGCACGCAGACCATTCAAGGATACTTTGAATGCAGGAAGATCGGAGGCAATTCATGAATCGAAAGGTTTCAATTGCCGTAGTGGTAACGCTCCTTTCTGCACTTTTACTCTATCTTTGGAGACTGACTTACGACTTTTCGGATTGGGCTGCCGTCTGGTTGTTGTTGCTTGCCGCCATGATCTTTCGCGGCAATTGGTCTATTGTGATGGATCATTGGAGCGCCGAGCGCGGAATCGTGTTGAGGCCCGAGTCTTGGATTTCGGGTTGGCTCACGGGAAGGACCTGGGCCTTCTTGTCCTCGATGCTCTTGGTGTTGGTCGTGGTGCCTGTTTTGGCCTGGCAAGCGCTCAATATGCTTGCGTTGGAGGTAAGCGTCCTCCTTGCGCTTGCCTTTTCGTCAGCCTGGCTGTTCCTGTCGATGCAATCCTTTTTGGCACTGCACGTCCGACCACCCTTTGATAAGATTTTTGCTACAGGACCAAGCACTTGGTTAATCGGACTGCCATTCTCGTCTATCCTCTTTCTCGTGACTTGGTATGCCCCGACCGTTCCAGGTGAAGTGCTTGCGGCCCCCTTTTCCGAGAGCGTTCAGTCCGCGTTAAGTGAGCTTCCCGAAAGGCGTGGTTGGATAGCTGAGATTCTTGCCCTCGGCTATGCCTTCGAGGCTGCGAAACTCTGGCTGGTGGTGCAGGCCAGGGAATATCGTCTGGTCACGCTGTTGTTCAATCTGGATACGGCCCTGTTCGGCTTCTTTGCTGCCAGAGCAAGTGTAGTCGTTACACATTTCGTCGAAACGCATTACGGCAAGGGGGGCGAATGACCCATTCCCAGAATGATCCTCCGCACGAAGAGGCTGGGGCGGGTCAGCCGCAGGCAGGAATGCGAGTATCGATCGGGGTCGAGAGAAGAAAGGACCGCAAGGCGCCAAATCTTTCGCGCTGGTTCTGGGGAACGATCGCTTTGCTGTTTATGGTTACGCTCGTTGCGAAGCTGCTTGCCTCATGGCACGCGGGTCGAAACGACGTAGAGGGTGCCGATGAGGGCAGCCCAGGCGGTCAGTCGGAGACGAAGACGACGTATGTGGAGCGGGCCTTTACGGTGGCGGAGGAGAAGGCAGAAGGTGCCAGACGCGAAATCGGTCCGTTGCTGGATAAGGCCTATGCGCCGGTCTATCGGGGCATTCCTGCCTATATGGATTACCACTATTCACTGAAGGGCGAATGGTTGGAACTTGGCTCGGCTGCCTTGGGTGAGATTGGTGTGGGACTGGACAGCTATCTGTTCTCAGGACTTGAGACGCGATTGACGGCCCTTGCCGTTGAACTGGACCGAGACTTCGATGAGAGATACTCGATAGCGCTGGACGAGGCGCTGGCGAAGGTGCCGGGCGGTCGCGCCGCGATGGGGTCCGTTGTCACCCGGGCAATTGATGACGCGAAAAGCCGGATGGAGAAGACGGCGGGCGTATTCGCGGCAGGGGCTTTGGGTGGTGTATCGTTTAAGGCTCTGACAAAGGGTTTTGCCAAAAATCTTGGCACAAAGCTGGCAGCGAAAGTGGCGGCCAAGACCGGAACGAAGTGGGTTACAGTTGCCAGCGGAGCCGGCATCGGTGCCGGAGCTTGTTCATGGGCCGGCCCAGGAGCAGCGGGTTGCGCCGTGGTTGGAGCGGTGATCACTTGGGTTGGCGTGGATCTGGCCCTGGTAAAGCTGGACGAATACGTCACGCGAGACGAATTTGAGCGCGATCTGCGTGAGTTAATCGACAATCAGAAGGAAGAGACTTACCGGGCGCTGGAAGCGATGCTGGACGGAAAGGCGCTGGATGCCGATGCTCGGCGAAAGGAGGCGGTTCAGAAAATCTCGCTCTCCGAGTTGAAGGATGTCGACAGGTTGGGGGCCTGTCAGGCAGCGCAGGATATCCTTTTTAGCTTTGATTCCATAAGAGAAAATCTTCAGGCACGCTCTTCAGCAAATGTTAAGACTCTTCGGTGGGCTATCAAGGAGCAGGCGGAAAATCCCCTCTTGGCCCCTTGGGTCGACGGGTTGGAAGCCGTGATCGGCAATAGCGACTTTCGCCCTTGGGTCCGCAATGAAATTACTCTGACCATTGACCTTCCGCCGGAACTTCGGGAGGAGCACGAGATCCGGGCCACGCTGACACTTGGACAAAAGCCTCTTGAATTCGAATGGACACCAGGAAATTCCGTTGGTCATTTCGAGCTCAAGACGTTGCCGCGCGAGAGGATTCTCTTGGATGCGCAACAGCACTACGAACTGACGCTGGTTCAGGATCGCGGCCTGATAAACTGGAACCGGAGTTTCAGTGGCTCTGCTCGGTTTGATTTGTTCGAGGGTCTTGCGAATGGGTCTGGTCTTTCACCAAGGGCGAAGATCTCACTCGCCATGCTCTCAGGGAAGTCAGAAGAACTGACGCCTTTCGTGACCTTGGAGCTGCCATTGGCTGGCGTGGTGCTGCCGAAGCAAGAGATGCCCGAGTTCTGTTCGAGATAGCGCTTTCGGTTGGACGCGGTTTCGGGCTGCCACAAAAGCAAACTCCAACGTCGCCTTCCGCCGCCCATCATGCGCGGCGCATCCCTCAGACGGAATGCGTCACGGTGAGACGTGTTTGATGAGGCGTGGAAAGGACGCGAGCTCCGATGAGAGCCCATACTCCGGCGCAGAAATGCCAGAGGCCACCAATCGCCATCCAGTTTAAGAGTCTAAACAGCGATTGGTCATGCTTCTGGAGGGCGATCAATTCAAGCGCGCGAACTCGAGACTCACATTGAGAGTTGCGGTGTCGCGGTCTGGCCTATTGAAGTTTGCCGCGATCGCAAGATCAAGGGCACGGGATCCGATCTCGACAGTCTCAAGCTGCGAACGGATTTCCCTCAACCTCCGCTGTTTTTCTTCAAAACGTTCGCGATTTACAGCCTTCGCCGCGCGCCAATCTGAACGCATCCCGCGGCGCAGTCCTTCGATTTCTTCAATGTCCGCAACCGCACTCAACTCGGTAATAATCTCTTGGTTTGCGGCATCGGCAGCGGCAGCGGCAATCGCTCGAGCATCCGCGGCCTTCTGCAACTCCAAAGACATTGCGCTGAGATGCTCGCGGATTTCATCCGCACGTGATTTTGCTGCGCGGGCCACGGCTTCAAGATCCCGCTGCTGCGTAATCCGATGTTTCATCTCGTTGAGCGCGGCTTGTAAGCGGCGGACATCGGCTTCACTCAGTTCAGCAATCTCCGCCAGTTCGAGGGCCTCAAGAGCGCCAGAAGCCTTCACCGTGTCGGCCCACTGCTCAAGCCGCTTGGCGGCCGCTTTCGCAACGCTCCATTCCTTGGTCTCCGTGTTCCATTTCGCGCGGGGGAACGCAGCGCGAAACTCATCCTTCAGTTCAAAGGGAAAGCTAATGTAACGCGACTCGCGGATTTCAAATTTCATGTCAATCTCCTCTTGGTCTGACTATTCGGAGATGAGTTCGCTCTGAGAAACCGGGAAACATTTTAAGTTCTTTTTTTCAGGGGATGACGGCCCACAGTAATGAAAAGGCACAGACTGCTTGGTGAGAAAAACCCCTGCCGCATCGCGGTCGAAGTGGTGGAATACATTGAGGCCAACAAGATCCGTTATGAGCGCGCCCCGCTGTTTCGTCCCCAGACCCAGAGCAAGATTAAGCGCGGGCACCAGACCCTGCAGAAACGCATCCTGCCGGAGGACTACTTCCTGCCCGGCGATCTCGACGCCTTCGTCGAGCACTACAACCACCAATGCTATCACGAGAGTCTGGCCAACGTGACGCCCGCCGACGCCTGCTTCGACAGGGCGTCCGCAATGATGAAAACAGCGCGAAAGATCAAGAGACAAACCATCGAGTGTCGGCACTTGCAGCACCGAAACCTTGCCAACTGACATCCATCTCAAGGCAAAGCGTGCACTCTGCTAATCTACGCTGCGGGTAGCGCCGAATGTCCTGACGACGGACGGCGCGAACTTTCGAGGTTTATGCATCCTCGACCACCGGATAGCTCGCAACGCCCCAATCCTCGTTTGGATGTTCCATCATCAGGTCGACAAAGACCGGCACCAGAAATTCAAGGATCGCCGCGCCGTCGCGGACCTGATCGCGGTTGACCGCGCCGTGCCAGGTCGCCCCCCCGTGCATAATCTGATTGCGAAGCACATAGAGCCGATCGAAGACGCAGCTAAGCACCTCGACGGTATTCTGGTCGGCGAAGGCGTTGCGGAAAAAGCTGTCCGATTTTCCAAACCGCTCCTTCCAGTTTTCGTAGCCTTCAATTCCGTTGTGGTGCGACCAGAACGGCGCAAAAACATACGGGTTTCCCATCAGCAGGCGGATGGGACCTGCAAACCGGATCCATAGCGCGTTGTAGACCACTTTGCTTTGGTCGACTGCCACGAGTTTGGCGAAATAATCCTTGATGCCGCGGCGGGCCGAAGTCCGGAGCACACTGATCCCGGTCTCGTCATTGGCATAGGCCGCGTTGAAGGCGATCCAGAGAAAAATGAATTTCGCGTCGTGATCATTGCTCTCGAACTCAGCCCGCTTGATCCATGAAATTGCGCGGTGCACTCGCAGGCCGTGTGATGGGGGAAAACCATCCCTCAGCGCTCGTTGTTTTGCCTTTAATTCTTCGAAAGTCAAAATACTCAATGTCCCTTATACAGATTGCTTTGCTGCGACGAGTTTTACCTTCTTCGAAAAACATTCAAGGTGTTGCGTCGAAGGTTCGCCTTCCGGGTGCGACCAGTTCGCGGAGCCCTGCGGGCTCCAGGACCTCCACGTCCGAGCCCCATTGATATAGAAACCAAGCCATCTCCAGCCAGCCGCAGGCTGTGAATCTTACGATGAGGCCACCATCGTCTTGGTCTTCGAAGATCTGATCGGGATGGAAAACGAAGTTACGAGCGGCTGGAGCCGCTTTTGCCGAGAAGCTCCAGACGACAGGGCCGATCTGACCTGGGTCGTGATAGGAGCCGAAAGCCTCGGCGGCGTGACGTTCGATTTGAAACTCCGGATCGAGCGCGAACCATTCGTCCGTGCATGTCGCGTGGACGATGCGGTCCATTCGAAAATGTCTGAGGTCCCGGTCTTCCGCAACATGCGCGACCAGATAGGAGCGCGGCCCCAGCAATACCCCGTGCGGTTCGATCCGGCGGGTCCTAAGCTCGCCCGATGCCGGTCGATAGGCAATGTCCAGACGATAAGGCCCTCGCAACGCGTCATAAATAGCCTCCGCGACATCCGGTGCGACACGACCACGCGGTCCGGGTCGCGCCACATTGGCGATTGATTGCAACACCGCTTCGGCATCGCTTTCGGCAGCGCGTGCACGATTTGCAGGCAGGGAGGACACGATGCTGTCACGCAGGCGCAAGAGCGTGCGGGCATGGTGATGACGTCCGGCGTCCTGTGCCTCTCTCACAGCGAGATCCAGAGCTTCTACCGTCTCTACGGGTGGTAACGATAGCGGTGTGTCAATTGGAGCAAGCAGTTTCCAGGCATGTCGGCGGTCCGGAAGGACGCGCAGTTCTACATTGGGAAACACACTGGCGAGGGCGTCGGTCATTCGCTGGGCCGTTCGCTTTTCTATGTTGAAGCGGTCCATGATCTCCACGAGTGTGACACCCGCATGCCTTGCACTCGCCATCATGGCCAATTCAATTAAATCAGACGCTTTGGAATAAGACATAATAGACCATGACTCTTTTTGACACCCTCGCAACCTATTCTGGTCCGGAGGCAAAAATCGAGCGAGTCGTTTTTCAGATGGAGGCTCGCGGGGAATGAAAATTGAAAACGGGGAGTTTTTCTTCTCGGCATCCGATTTGATGCGGTTTGCGGGCTGTGCCCACGCGACCACGATGGATATCGCCCGGCTTGAGGGACGGGCGCCGGATCCGCGCGAGGACGACGCCGAGGCGGCACTGTTGCAGGAGGCCGGTGATGCGCATGAGGCTTCGCACCTCGACGGGTTGAAGGCTTCTGGCAAGTCGGTGATCGAAATTTCGCGCGAAGGACTGGACCTCGGGGCGGCGCGCCAGACGACCCTCGAGGCGCTTCGCAAAGGGCCGGAAGTGGTCTTTCAGGCAGCTTTTTCGGGTGCGCGTTGGGGGGGATGGTCCGACTTCCTCGAGCGGGTCCAAACGCCGTCGGACCTCGGCTCATTTTCCTATGAAGTCACGGACACCAAGCTAAAACGCAAGCCGGACCCCAAACACCTATTGCAACTGGTGCTCTATTCCGACCTCTTGGCAGAGTTGCAGGGCGTGATGCCCGAAAAGGCTCATATCGAGCTCGGCAATGGCGAGCGCGTGTCTTTCCGGCTGGCCGATTATGCGTCCTACGCTCGGCGGATGCGGGCGCGTCTTGAGGACTTCGTCAATAGTCGCCCCGAGACCCGGCCCAAACGCTGCGGGGCCTGCGGTCTTTGTCGCTGGCAAGATCACTGCCAGAGCGTCTGGGATGAAGCCGACAGCCTGTATAACGTGGCCAATATCTCGGCCGTTCAGATCGCCAAACTCGAAGCCGCCGGCATCACCACCATGGCTGCTCTCGCGGAAACGACCGAGCGTGTGCCTCGGATTTCTCAGGCGACATTGGAACGGCTTGTCGTTCAGGCGCAGCTTCAGCACACCCGCAAGGCTGGTGGTCCCGAGTATCGGCTGCGTGAAAGCGAGCCGGGGAAGGGGTTCGATCTCTTGCCACAACCGGTTCTCGGTGATGTGTTCTACGACATCGAGGGCGATCCACATTACGAGGGCGGTCTGGAATATCTGCATGGGATCTGGGCCGATGGGGCCTTTACTGCGTTCTGGGCGCATGATCATCCCGCAGAAAAAGCAGCTCTCGTTGCGTTGTTCGATTGGTTTCGCGCTCGGCTCGGGGCCTATCCGCAGGCTCGCATATACCACTATGCGCCATATGAGGTGACCGCGCTGAAGCGGCTCACGACGAAATACGGGGTTGGTGAGGCGTTTCTCGACCGGCTTCTGCGCGAGCGCCGCTTTGTCGACCTCTACGCCGTCGTGCGCGGCGGCGTGCTCGCATCGGAAAAGAACTATTCGATCAAGTCGATGGAGGCGTTTTACCGCGGAAAGCGCGATGGGGAGGTGACGACGTCCGGCGGCTCGGTGGTGGCCTATGAAGAGTGGCGGCGCACGCACGATGACCGCATCCTCGAAGAGATACGCGCCTATAACGAGGTCGATTGCGTCTCTACCGAAGAGCTGCGCAATTGGCTGGTGTCGATCCGGCCCGAGGGGCCCTGGCCCGTGTTTGAGGAGAGCGCCGAAGCAAAGGAGGTCGAAGAGGACGAGCGTAACGCAGCCTTGCGCGCGCTACTGGCCGGGTCGGATCTGGACCAAGCCCGGCAGAGCATGCTCTTCGATCTCGCGCAATATCACGCGCGCGAGGACAAACCGGTTTATTGGTCGATCCATGACAGTCTGGCCAAGGACGAGGAAGAGCTTATCGACAGCGTCGATGCGGTCGGAGGACTGACGTTGATCGGGGCGCCCGAGGCGGTAAAGAGCTCGAAGATGCAGCGATACGCCTTTCCGCCACAGGAGACGCGGCTTCGGGTCGGAGCGATGCCGACGGTCGGCTACAACGACGCGGGCTTCATTCAGACCATGACCCTGATCGAGTTCGACGCCGAGGCTGGCGAGCTTGCGCTGAAGATTGGCAACAAGTCGGCGCATCTCTTGGCCGAGGTGACGGGCCTTCATCCCGGCACACCGCTCAATACAAAAGCGATCCGCGCGGCGATCCTACGGGTGATCGAGGATCAATGCGCTGACAAGCAGTTCCGCGCTGCCGAGGCGCTCTTGTCGCGCGATGCGCCGCGCTTTCTCTCCGGCCCCCGCGTCGATGTGCTCATGGAGCGCGAGACAGTCGAGGGCACCATCGACGCGGTCAGTGAACTCGACGGCTCGGTCCTGCCGATCCAAGGCCCGCCGGGCACCGGTAAGACCTATGTCACCGCCCACGCGATTATGGCGTTGGTGCGGGCAGGCAAGCGGGTGGCGGTCGCGTCGACCAGTCACGAGGCGGTGCGGAACGTGTTGATGCAGGTGATTGCGGCGCAGGGGTTTGATGATCCAGAGTTCGACATAGTCCACAAGCTGTCTGACGACACCTATCCCGACGACTGCCCGGTCCATCGTGCCTATGACAATGACGATGCGTATCTTTCGACCGCTTCAGTGGTGGGTGGGACTGCGTTTTTGTTCTCACGGCCCGAGTTTGAACAGGCGTTCGATGTGCTTTTCATCGACGAGGCCGGGCAGGTGGGGCTCGCCAATACTCTTGCGATGAGCACTTGCGCTCGTAACCTGGTCCTTATCGGCGATCCCCGGCAGTTGCCGCAGGTGGTTCAGGGAGCGCATCCCGAGCCTGCCAACCTGTCGTGCCTCGACTGGATGCAGGGTGACGCCGCTGCGATCCCGAAGGACCGGGGCATTTTTCTCCCTGTTACGCGCCGGATGAACCCCGATGTGTGCAGGTTCATTTCCGATCAGGTCTACGAGGGCCACTTGCGCAGCCACCCCGACACCGCGCGCCAATGTGTCGGGAAGGTGCCAAACCTGCCTTCGACCGGCGCTCATTTCATCGAGGTTCCGCACGAAGGTAACGCTCAGATTGCACGCGAAGAGGTCGATGCCATCCGGCAGGCCGTGGGCGCACTTCTGCAAGGCACTTGGACGGACAAGTCCGGTGACACGCGGCCCCTGCGCCAGTCCGATATCATCGTGGTAGCGCCTTACAACCTTCAGGTGAACGCGCTCAGACGGGCCTTGCCCGACGGCATACGCGTCGGCACGGTCGACAAATTTCAGGGGCAGGAGGCTCCGGTCTGCCTCGTGTCGATGACCGCGTCCTCCGGGGATGAAATGCCTCGCGGAATGGAGTTCCTGCTTTCTCGCGAACGGATCAATGTCGCGGTGTCACGCGCCCAAGGCCTGGCGTTGGTTTTTGGGTCTCCACGTCTGCTGGATGCGAAATGCACGACCGTGGAACAAATGTGCCTTGTCAATACGCTCTGCGCCTTGGCGGAAATGAGCCGCACACCCAAGCTGCGCGCGGCTAAATAGGAGATGCGAATGTCCCAGAACCCTATCATCGCGAAAATCCCGCTCATGACGAGGGAGCAACGCTACGCCGCAGCCAAGAATGCGACACGTTTTCTGTCACTGGATGATCCCCGCAAGGCCGATGCCGAAGCGATCCTTGGGGCCATCGACGCCTACGAAATCGAGTATTTCGAGCCGCGGCGAATGACAGTCGGCCTGTTGGAATGGGAGCCTCACGATGGGCAATACGTGATGCGTGGCTTCTACGAAGGAAAGGTCGTTGCGACGATCACATATACGGATACGCATACCGCCGGCCGCAAGAACGTGTTCGCGCTCCGTGTCGGCGGCGTCGAACGCGGAGAATTGTTCCATCATGTGGCGGATGCACGGGAAGCGTCAGCCCGAATCTTTGCCGAAGAACGGGGGACGTCATGATCCGCTTCATTCATACCTCGGATATCCACCTCGGTAAGCCTTTCGGGCGCTTTCCCGAGGATGTGCGGGCGCGTTTGCGGCAGTCCCGTCAGGACAGTCTCGACACTTTGGCGCAGGTGGCTCGGTCACAGTGCGCGAGCCATATTCTGTTGGCTGGCGATACGTTCGACGCCGAAACGCCTGCGCGGACGGTGCTGCGCCACGCCATGAACGCGATGGCGGATGCGGCAGACGTGACCTGGGTTCTCATGCCGGGAAACCACGATCATCTGAAGGCGGCGGAAATCTGGGACGTGCTGCGCCGTGACGCGCCCGTTAACGTCGTCCTCGCGCTCGAGCCGAGCCCGCTGCCTTTGGTCGAGGGCGCCTTCTGCCTACCCGCGCCCTGCACGAGCCGTAATCCGGGCCGCGATCTGACGGAATGGTATGACGCTTGCGCGACCGGTGATGCCATCCGCATCGGGCTCGCTCATGGATCAATCCGCGATTTTCGCTCGGTGGACGAGATGGGAGGCGAAAGCGGAGCGGTCATCGCACCGGATCGCGCCAAGCGCGCGGAGCTGGACTATCTGGCGTTCGGAGATTGGCACGGGCGGATCGAAGTGGCGTCGAACACTTGGTATTCCGGCACGCCGGAGGCCGACAGTTTCAAGCCGCACCAACCTTCGGGCGTCCTGAGTGTCGAGATCAAAGAACGAGGCGCACCAGCGAAAGTCTTGCAAGTCGAAACAGGCAAGATCGACTGGACGACCCTGTCGATCGACTTGCTCGCTGGTGACAACGGGGCAGAGCAGCTCCGTGCGGCCTTGCCCGACCTGCGTTGTCGTCGCCGGACGATGATCGACATTCGACCGACGGGCCAGCTCGGCCTCGGAGCGCGAGCGGCGCTCGAGCAGGCGGTCCACGACACTGCGCCGGACTTCATGTGGTGCGATTACGACCTGTCGGGCCTCGGCACGGCCCACGATGCGGGCGATCTGGATCACATCGACGACCGAGGTGCGGTGCGCGATGCGGCCGAGGCTCTGGCCAAAGCGGCCGACACCGGCGACGAGGTCGCCGCAGCGGCGCTGACGCGGCTCTTTTCCTACGCGATGGAGGACAAATGAAACTCCGGTCCCTGACACTCGTAAATGTGCGCAAGTTCGGTGGGAAATCCGTGTCTATCGAGGGGTTCGGCGACGGGGTCAGCGTGATCTCCGAAGCGAACGAATTTGGCAAATCCACCTTCTTCGACGCGCTCCACGCGCTGTTCTTCGAGAAATACAGCACCACGGTCAAATCTGTGAAATCGCTGCGCCCGCATGCGGGCGGGGGCGTCAAGGTCGCTGCGCAGGTCGAGATTGGAGGCGCTCGGTTCGATGTCGAAAAGCGGTTTCTCGCAAGAGCCGGCGCCAGCGTGACCGAGACGGCGACGGGGCGCGTTATCGCGCGAGACGACGAGGCGGAGGCATGGGTTGCCGGACATCTAAGTGACGCCAACAGAGGCCCGGCAGGGCTTTTGTGGGTGCGTCAGGGCGTGCTCGGACTTGAACCTGCCGACAGTAAACCTGCTGATCGAGAAAAACTGGCCGAGGTGCGTCGGGACCTGCTCAGCTCAGTCGCGGGCGAGATTGACCAGGTCACCGGCGGCCGCACCATGGACCGCATCCTGAGGCGCTGCGAGGAAGACCTCGGAGTGTTTGCGTCTGTCAAGACCCTGAGCCCACGGGGGCCATGGAAGGAGGCGCGTGATCTGGAAGCCGATCTGAGTGCCGAGCTCTCTGATCTGGACCAAAAGGTATCTGAGCTTCGCGATGCTTTGGAGGCCCGTCGCAAGATCGACGACGAACTTGCCCGGTTGACTGATCCGGCGGAAACAGACCGCCGGCGATGCGATCTCGACGCAGCCACACAGAACTTGCAGACGGCTGAAGCGCACTCCCGGACCTGCGAAGTGGCTGAGAGCGCCCTCTCGATGGCGAGGCTTGTCCTGAGGGAAGCTACCAGACGGTCGGACACCCGCCGTGAGGCGGTGGAACAGGCCCGGATCGCTGAAGCCAAAGTGCAGAAAACTCAAGAAACCCTTGATCTGTCAAAAGCCGCGCGGGAGGCGGCTCAGGCATCTGAAGGCGAGGCGAGAAACGCCTTGGACAAACTGGTCGCGGCGACGCTGGACTTGCGCGATGAGCTGCGGCTTGCCGAGCGGCAGGCGGCGGCGCACGAGGCCGAAAATAATCTCGAGCGGCTCATGAGAGTCCATGGTGAGGCTCAGAAACATCTCCAGGCCATGTCCGAGGCCAGGGCCCGCCTTTCCGACAACAGGGTGACACCGGAGCTGGCCGACACCGTAGATGCCGCTCAACGATTGACCGACCGGCTCACCGCGCAGATCGCCGCGCGCCGAGTCTCGGTGACGATTGATTATGTCGGGGCGCGCAGGGTCACCAAGGATGGGGGCGAGGTTCCCGACGGGGTTCCGGTCGCACTCGCGAACGCTGACGTGCTGATGGTGCCCGGGATCGGCACGCTTCGCTTTGCGCTCCCGGATGCAGGCACAGATGATCTTTCCGCTCAGTTGGCTGATGCCGAGCGGACTTTGGCAGGCCGGTTGGCGGACTGCGCGGTCTCGGCTGTGGCTCAGGTTCATGAACGGCTCGCTGAACGCAGGCGGGACGAAGCCGTGATCGACCTCGCCTTGAATTCGCTCAAGGTTCTCGCGCCCGATGGGACGGAGGTGCTGGACATCGCCATTGCAAAGGCGCGTGGAAAAATTGCCGATGCCCCGGAAGGCGACGTGCGGGAGGCTGAAGAGGTCTCGACCGAATTCGAAGCTGCAATCGAGGCGGAGCAGGCGGGGCGGCAGGCCTGGGAGCAGGCGCGCGAGCGCGTGACCGAGGCGCGGATCGAAGCCGAGGGCGCCGAGGCGAAGATGCAGGCGGCCTGGGACGAAGCGAAACGGACCAAGGCAGCGCTTGACCGCCTCGAGGACGAAGCCGAGCTCGAGAGCAATCTCGCCGAAGCCCGATTGGACGAGGAGGCCAAGTCAGCAGCACTGAACGACCTGACGCAGGACGCGCCCGATCTCGAAACGGCTCAGGCCAATCTGCATCGCGCCAAGACCGCTTTCGACAACGCGCGCAGTCGACTGAGCACTCTGCGTGAAGGCCGCGCGACCTTGACTGGCCAGATCAACACCCACGCGGATGGAGGCATTGAAGAGCGCCGTGCTGAAGTCGCCGAACTGCTCGAGGAGGCGACGAAGCGCGCGGCCCGCTATGCCTTCGAGGTCGCGGCCCTCGTGCGGCTTCGCGATGACTTGCAGGCCGCGCGCGATCAGGCCCGCGAGTTCTATTTCAAGCCGATCCAGACCGAGCTCGCGCCGCTCCTGCGTATCCTCCACGATGACGCGCAGATCGAATGGGAGAGCGATCAAATTCTTCCCGGGGCTTTGCAGCGGGGTGGCGACGTCGAAGACTTCGAAACCCTTTCCGGCGGCACTCAAGAGCAGATCGCGATTCTCACCCGTCTGGCTTTTGCCCGGCTCTTGGCGAGGCGCGGCGAGCATGTCCCGATCATACTTGATGACGCGCTGGTCTATTCTGATGATGATCGGATCGTGAAAATGTTCACCGCGCTCAATCGGGTCGCAGCCAACCAGCAGATCATTGTGTTTTCGTGTCGGCAGTTGGCCTTTGCGGGTCTGGGCGGTGAGCGGCCCAGAATTTCGGAAGTGTCAATGGCGTAATGAGCTCTTGAACTTAGAGCGACGTGTTCGCTCTGGTTCGGCAGGCGCGAGTTGAAATGAGTCTTTTGCGGTGCATGCAACGCGCACGGCAGTCAATACCTTGAGGAAACGTAAAATGCCAGATCAAGCGTCGGACGCGATCATTGTGCGAAGAGGTGATCGGGTTGGATCCGGTGAGGTAGCATCAATGTCTCCCCGTGCCTTCGTCGAAACACTGGCCTCAAACAAAATCAAAGGTTTCCTGGGGACCATCGACGCAGACGGCACCTATTTGACCGAAATGGCCAAGAGCTTGACCGCGCAAACGACGAACGTGGCAACAGATTACCGCGACCGTTTTCTGGTCGAGCTTATTCAAAACGCATACGACGCGCAGCCCGCCGGACAGAGTGACGGTCGGATTAACGTTACGCTTGATCTCAGGGCGGGCGAACACGGGGCTCTCTACATCGCTAACACGGGCCTGCCCTTTACGTCTCACAACGTAAAGTCGCTTTCCGACATCGCTTTGTCGGCTAAGTTCGTCGGTCAATCTATAGGCAACAAGGGCCTCGGATTTCGTAGCGTCATTCAAATCACCGATGATCCACAGATATTTTCTCAGAATATGGACCGGGTTGCTCGTGACCGTTTTCAGGGCTTTTGCTTTAGGTTCGCCGCGCAGAGGGACTTTGACACGCTGATCGAGAACCCCATCCATCGAACCCTCGCCAAGAAGGATTTGCCCAAATTCAACATTCCGGTCTGGTTGGAGGAGCAGGACCAAGTGGTTTGCGAGTTTGCGCGGCAGGGGATGTCTACTGTGATTGTCTTGCCATTCCGGGACGCCTCCGCGACAGACGCTACGCTTCGGAAAGTCGAAGAGCTTGAGGCACAGGACGTTCCTATGCATCTCTTCCTCGACCGGATGTCGGAACTTAAGGTGCGCGTCATTTCCGATGCCGGTGAGCTCATGAAGAGTTTTTCGTTCTCACGCTCCGAAGAACGGCACGAGTTGCTCGGTCTTACGTTTTCGCGTGTCGCGTTGGGGGCGAGCGGCAATTATTTAGTGGCCCGTAAAGATGTGAGCGAAGAACGGATGAAAGCCACAATTGCGAAAGCGGTTGAGGTTAATGAGTTGGATACCTACTGGAATGAGTGGCGCGGAGCAGGGGATGTCGCCGTGGCTGTTCGTCTCGATGCACCTCATCCGGCGTCCCGTATCTATACCTATCTCCCGATGGGGGAACAGGCCGAAGCCCCGTTCTCCGGTTTTTTGCAGGGCAGTTTTTTTCCGTCTTCAAACCGGAAAAATCTCGACGCCGAGCATCTTCTCAACGCGTTGATCCTGGAGAATGCGAGGATTTTGGTCGCCGACAGTATCTGGCACCTTGTTGGTGCATCTGGTGCAGATCTTCCTGTTTCGTTGAGCGACACAGAAGCAGCCACCGTGGTGGCAGAGCTGATGTCGTGGCGTGCCGTAAGCAGCCTCAAAACCAAAACGGATCTCTGTGAGGCAATGGCTGAGGTTCTGGTTGCCCGCTTTGACTGCAAGAAACTGGATCAGGCTATCATCGTGCCTTGCGTTGAAATGGTCGATGGGGAGCGTCGACTTGTTTGGAAGACGCCGGAACATGCGCGAAACTGGCCCTCAGGGCTATCGGTCTTCGGAGACGCGGCGGTGGCTGAAAGGGCGCGGGAAATGCATCTGTGGCCTATTTGGCCGATGTCCGAAGCGCTAAGGGCGAGATTGAGTGAATTCCTTGGTCAGGGTTGCGAGGCCTATCGCGAAACGCCAAGCGGCGAAGAGCGTGCTCGCCTGGTCGAAATTGTCGCTAAATGTCTTTCGTCGTCTTCGCCAAAGAGCACGACGAAATGGACGGACTACTTCTCAGAATTGCCGGTATTCATGGAAACCTCAGCGAAGAGCCTCGAGGGATTGCGGGTTCTGGTCGGGGAGGATGGCACGCTCTGTCGCGCGATGTCTCATGCGCCGAATTCGGTGCCGGGGAAAAGAGATAATAAGCGCCGTCGCAGAAAGGAAATCGCGGTCTTTTCACCTCCCGATCGACGGCGACTTGGCGAAGCGGATGACCTTGAGATTGAACCTCCAGCCAGGCTGAGAGAGCGTTTCGACTTTTTGTGGAGCGAGCTGTCATGGCACGATGATCTTTCGAAAACCCGTCAGTTCCTACAAGACAACAGTCTCGTGGAAGAATTTGACCGGGAGGCCATCTTCAGGCGCCTTGATCAGATGTTGCGAGATGAGGGCAACAAGGAGGTTCTCCGAGGGGGGCTGCGCTGGGCCTTCGAATTATGGCGACAAGCGCGCTCATCTCCCCGGCCGTTTCGGATGCAACCAACGTTTCGGTTTCGTGTGCCTGTCCAAAATGGAGACTACGTTGACGCGAAAGAAGTGATCTTCTCGGCGAGCTGGCCGGAAGAGACGTTGGGGTCGCTGCTCGAGGGATTTCTCGATGTCGCACCAGACGCTCTGGACGAAATCAAAGGCGTTCGCCGACAGCTATTGGCAGAAACGAAACACCATGCCTTTCTTAACAGGCATATTGAGGATTGGGTCGCTTTTCTCTCTGAACTCGGTGTTCGCCGAGGGCTTCACCCAATTCGAAGGACTTCCCGCAAGGCTTTGTTCAGAGCGGGTGAGATCCAAGATTTTTCGTTTGTCGAGCATTATGGGGTGATGCCTGCTTTCGGCAGCTTCTGGCGAAGCTATGTCCTAAGCGAGGATCAAAATGCCCTCAGTTTACAACATACGACGAATTACCTAATTTCCGAGCCTTTGTTATGGTTCCCCTGCCAAGGCGACTTTGAGGCATTCAGCCCGGCTTGCCTGCAAAAGTATGCGATGCTCGTCTTGAAATGGTTGGAAGCGAAGCCCGATTTCCCTTCGCATGTAGAGGTTCATCATCAGCATTACACCTATGCTGATACCAGACATTGGCCTATGCCGCTTACCGCGTTCCTCCGAGCTGCGCCCTGGCTGCCGATGGAAGGGGGAAAGGCGTCTGAAGATGCAATAGCGTCGACCCTTACTTCAGACATCTGGCTCGGCGATATCGACAAAGAGCTCTTTTTGCCGTTCCTGCCGCGCCCGAGGATAGAAATTAGGCGGTTGATCGAGCGAAGTGGGGCTCAACTCCTCCTGAGCCTGCGAAACCAAGCCGGGTTTAATCAGATAGGTAAAGACAATACGTTGGCGGATCAGCTCGCCATGCTGTCCAATTGTTTTGTCGCCGGAGAGTTCGATCCATTCTATCGGCAACGCTTGTTTAACCTGTATTCAGAGACTTGGCGTCGGTTTCTCAAGAACGTAGCCGCTTCTGGCCGGGCGGCGGAAGGCATTCGAAGGCCGACGGAGGTTTTGGTGCAGCGTGGCCAGCAGGTGGAAGCGGTCAATCTTCATGATCAGGACGACGAGAATCTGAAAGATCCTGTCTATATTTGCGATACGGGTCGACTTGGCGATCTCGATCTCTTGATGGCAAGCGGTCAGCTTTTCTTCAATTTGCCGGACTTTGACGGTGAGACGACAGGGGAAATGTTCGAGGCCCTATACGGAAATCGTGTCCGCCGGGTTTCGAAAGTCGAATACACGCTTCAGGCTGACCACAGAGAAATCGCGGACGTGACCGGTGAGCCGATCAGAAACCTGGTGCCGGAGCTGCGGGCAATGATTGCGGTCGCCATTGAGGCATTGAAGGGCACCGAAGCACAGAGGCTGCCGTCGAACCGCTTGGAGGTGCTACGAAATCTCGATCTGATCATGCTCGCGCAAGCCAAAACCGTCCGCTTCTTTATCGACGGGATTAGCATTGCTATCGAGGATCTGAACCGAAAATCGTTCAGTTTCACACGCAACGATGGCAAAACCTTGATCTTGCTCAACGCGACAGGTGAATTGAATTGGGAGATCCTGGACGGTTGCATTCTTCAGATCTGTGAGGCTCTGGGGCATGTCAGCCTTGCTTCGCATCTTCGATTGCTCGTATCTAAGCGCGGTTCGCGCGACCTTGGCGCGCCGGGCGAGAGTATTCAGGATCAAGTCTCTGCGATGGCCGATACTTTGTTCTTGTCGCAAATTGAAAAGCGCGCTGCGCTCGCTACTCTTAGCGAAGGGTTGGAAACACGCGTGCCTCTCCTGCGCGCGGTTATACATTACGCTGCGGGATCGGATGCCCTTCATAAATTTGATGATCAGTTCGAGGCATTGGACAATGATCCAAGATGCCTCCGGACACTTTGGGAAGATCTGTTGAAGGATACCCCACTAAGCCCGGACATGTTGGACGAGGTGATACGAGATGGTCACTCAGCACGGAACTTCAGGGAGATCCTCGGGTTAGAGTTTGCAGATTTCAACAAAAGCATGTTTGCCGTCGGGGAGGAAATGGATCTCTATCCCGAGCAGCATCGCCGGGCCTTGGACGCATTTGTGCGCGAGAACGCCCTCAGAATCACGCAATGCATCTTGTTTTCAGCGCGCACCTCACTGGAGGCAATTAAGGCGTTTGCGGGTTATGGCGACCTACGGTCAGCCATTTATGAAATCGAGCCGGACGGGTCGTGGCTGGAGTTATACGAAGTGCCGCCCGAGGACCTGCTTAGAGGCCGCGTCAATGCGTGGCTTCAAGAAAACGGCGCGCTTGTCATGGATGATGACTTGGCGAACCCAAACGAGTTGACGGATGTTCGCTTCCACAACGGGACGCTTTTTCTGAACTTCTTTAAGAAAGCCGAGCCGATTGTGCGAGCGTGGTGTGCCAAGATGGGCGCACTTAATCGGGGAGGCCATTTCACGCAGCAGAATTCGGCTGACGCCGTTCGTAAGATGTTAGATCAAGTCGGCGCCCTCGACTTCAAGAAGCTCGACGAGGACATGCTCGTGCGTTGGTGCATTGAGATCGGCGTGTGGCCAGACGGCATGAAAGCATCCTTGAAGCTCGATGAGCTTGGGCTCTCCGACGATGACCTGAAGCAAGAAGAAGTCGAGGCGCGCAAGGTCAGCGAAGAGCGAAAGCGCGCTGCGCGCTCAGTGCCATTTAATGGTCGCATGATCGATCCCGAAGGCGGCGTGGACTTTGGAGTCTTGACCGAAGAAATCCGCGCGTCGCTGCCCAAAGGCGAGATTTCTCGTTCTCTGAGTTTTCAGGCTTCTCTGGCGGCGACTGAGGACGATGATCATCGGCCGATCGGATCAAAGAAGAGCAGGAAAAAGCATGGCTCAGGGGGACTTCCGCGGAGCCCGGCCGAAAAGACTGAGTTTATTGGGCGGATAGGTGAAATCGTCGTGTATTCTTGGCTGAAGAATATCTTGAAAGGTCAAGATGTCGATGCAGCTTGGAAGTCGAGAAACGGCGGCTACATCACTGGTCGAGATGGCGATGACGGACTTGGATATGACTTCGAGGTATCATACGACAAGCAAACTTGGCGTATCGAAGTCAAAGCCAGTCTGAACGATCCTCAGGCATTTGAGCTTGGCGAGACGGAGGTCGCTGCGGCGAGGGAAGCGGCAAAGGGTAGGAGCGGTGTCCGATACAAAATCGCCTACGTCAGCAATGTGTCGGATCCCAAAGAAACCCGAATTGAGCTTCTCCCAAACCCGATGACCGACGAGGGGGCTTCCTGTTTGAAGATGCGAGGCGAAGGAATTCGTTACAGTTTCAAGCGGCTGTGAGTGAACAGGTGTAAATCACTGACCACCCTTGGATTTTCCGGAGGCGAATTGCGCTTAGTTGCGCGGCGATGTTACTTTTCAGTGTCGCGTAGAATTGACGAACATGCCCCGCGTCGCTGAAAGGTGCCCGCGTCTCGCCTCATGGTGAACTGCCTGACGCAGTCGTGAGGGGGGAGGCCATGACTGGCGCGGTCTGTTGGGGGCGGAAATGCGGTCAGGCGAGTTCAACCGTTGGTTCTGACAGGCAAAACGAAGCTTGGTCTCATGCTCCGGGGTCAACCTCCGCACGGACGATATTGCCGGCGGCATCAATGCCGACTCCACGTCCGAGAGACCGGCGCTGAGTAAAGAAGGCATGCTCGACGGCCGAGACTTCGCCCATTTTTTTGGTGAAGCTGTCGAGCCAGACACATTCTTCTTCGCCCAGATCTGTCGTGTCGAGCCTGCCTTCGAGTGCTGCGGTAATCCTGGCAAAATTGAAGGAGTCCGAGCTCTCGGCTGCCCTGCCGATCTTGATCCAATGCGTGATCTGTGCGGCAACTGACCGGCTATTAAGTTCGGCTTCGCGCCGGACCAGAGCCATAATGTCATCAGGAAGTTTGACAGATTGAGCCATGTTCCCCTCCTGTTCCAGCTTGAGGCTGGCAAGATGGCACACTTAAGTCAAGTTCAGAACATAAACGCTCAAGCTTTGAGTTTTGTCAGGCATCGACAGGAAGTCCATAACTTCCTTTCAAAATTTCTGAAAAGACCTGCAAGAATCATGGCGTTCTTTGTGTGACGACAAACGCCCAGGCGTCTTTGACCATCGCGCTGTGTGCGTCAGTGAGGCCGTCTTCGCAGATCAATCTCTTAATGTGTGGTGCACCTCAATCCTTCTCCGGAACATGCGATCCGGAGCGACGCGCGAGATCCATCGCCCGCTTCCCAACGACTTCGATGAGCTCGGGGCGTCTTAACAAGTGTCGTTCTAATCGTTTTCTGGAAAGAAGGACCGCTCTTACCCCTGGAGCAAGAAGCGCCGCGGTGACGATCAATGAGGGAACGTCTGCCGCTGTGCGCGGTGGTTCGCCCATGCTGGCGAGTTCTTCAATCGCCGCTATAAGGTCGTCATCTGACCGAAGGCCGAGCCATCGACCAAAGGTGCTGCCGTCGCGGGCTGTTCTGGCGCGGATTGCTTCGGATCTCGCGCTCAGTTCCCTGATGCGTGCTTCTGTGGCAAGGCGAAGTTGGGCATGCAGGTCAGCGGCCAGTGAGAGTAGCTCCACGTGCCAATCCCGTAACAAAACCCTGGTCGCGGCACCTTGTAGGGGCATTGCCCCGATCAGGGCCGCGCATGCGACCGCGGGGCCGAAGATCACGGCGCCGGCCGGACCGACGGCAACGAGGCCGGCGAGCCAACCGACTTTGCCTCCGGCGAATGCGAGCACCCCCTTGGCTCCCGCGTTCATGATCATCCAAGCCGGGAGATCCGTTAGTGGGACCCTGCCGCGCCACGCCTCGAGGCCTCCCCTCAGCAAACCAAGCTCCAGCGCGAGCTCAACGACGCCCGGATCCGCGATGGAGGCCGCGTGGCCAAGTGCTTCAACAAGGTCAGCCTCTATGCCGGCAATCTCGAAGCCGGGCACCGTGCTGACGAGGTCGGCCCAGTCTTCGCCCCGTTCCCAGGCTTGAAGTGCAAGTTCGGCATTTGCGATCACGGGAATGTCGGGATATTTTTCGAAGTGCTCGGTGAGGTTCGAGATGTTCCCGCCACATTTTATCTGCACCGGCGAGCCGTCAACCATCAGATCCAACCCGGCCGTGTTACTGTCAGGTGCAAGCGACACCGCGCGGCCATCGGCTATTAGACGGTTCATGACAAGGCGCTCAGCCGTGTATCCACGCAACGAGTAACCCGCGGCGTCGGAGGCGAACATCTGTGCGTTTGCCGCGAAAGATACGGGATCGCCGAGATCGTCAATACGACAGAAATCCGCGGCTGCGATGACATCCGGGTTAATCGATGCGGCGTGCCAATACATCTCTCCGGCTGTGAGTGTTCCGGCCAGAAGTGCATCAGTAAGGCCAGCCTTCGTCGTCGTCGGAGGTAGTCGTCGATTCCATGGTGCAGGAGGTGTTCCGGCTATCGTGAAGATTGGCTTTCCGAGATGGCGGGTAACGATGGCCGCGTGGCGTCGAAAAGCGCGCCGTTCGGATTTGGAAAGATGCGCCATCTTCGACTCGGGCGCTCGTGTCAAAGTCCGCATTGAGTCGAGAAAGCCAGCCACCCCTTCTTCGGGTTTCTCTTGCCCGCCGATGGCCAGTAGGACGCAGACCCTGGACGCGATTGCTGATCTGACGACGTCCCCGGTTTTGCCCGCGCCGAGCCAAACGATGGCCCCAAGGCCGACGATAAGCGTGACTGGGCTGACCAGGACGGCGAGAAGCGAAACCAGCGTCTTGCCGCCGACCAATGGGACCCACGCACTGGCTTGAGCCGCAAGAATGTAGGGAGTGAAGCCGGCGTTGGCGACGATAGCTGCAAACATTGCCCATCCGCCGCCGGCTGCCATGGCAAGTTGCGCAGCCTGGTGCGCTTCTTTTACGGCCTCTGCCAACTGTGGATCCTTCGTCGCGGCTACCTGCTCCGCCTGTTCCATGATCGCGGTATCTTGCATCAATGCGAGGATTTCTTCCTCGACGATCGTTGGGAACGGCAGCGGCTCGGTGCCGTGCAGAAGACTTTTGAGCTTCCGGACCCTGCTGGCAGCGTTGGCACCCAGTTTTTCCGACCACGATATGTTGTGAGCAATACACGAGTTCGTCCGTTTCTCCTCCTCAAGCTCCCGGGTTTTGCGGATTGTCGGCGAAAGCCGCTCCGAGGCGCGCACGGCAAGAGCCGAAGCGGACATCCGGGCCGAACGAGGCGAGAATGGGGTCTCCCCCTGAGCATCGAGACTTTTCGTCAGGGCAACCCAGAGGTGGTGGCGCAGTTCATCGTCGGTTACGGGAGATGCCGTGATGGTCTGGATACGATCTTGCATCTGCGCCGCAGTATCTTCCTCGAGCAGCCGCAATTTCTTACCGAGATCTTTCACCGCACCTTTCATGATGGTGAGACTGTCACCCGCAGCGAGAAGCGCGAGGTAAGTTGCGATCAGCACTCGATCGGCCTTTCCGATCCCTGACAGGATGGCCTCGGGCGAAATGGTGGCAGTATGGGTGTGCTTCATGGAATCGCCAATATTCGCAAAGCGTTACCGTTCAGTTTTCACGTAATGCAGTCGTGTGCCAAGAGGATACGGGCGTCTTTCCTGTCGCGATCTTTTGGCTTGGTAAATCGTGGCGCCCTTCCGCGCCGCTTACAGCACGCGATGGGCTATCAACGCTGGAGGAAGATTAGGCTACTGGATGGCAAAAAGCTTGGCCACTTTGGGTTGCGAAGTGCGGTGCACGCGACGGCGTGGTGTGTCTCACTCCCTGCTGACGAATTGCCCTCAGCAGTATCGCGATAATGAACGCGGTGAGCCGCTTGATATCCTAAGCGAGGCGGAGATGTAATCAGATCCCGGAAATCGCCGGGATCTGATGGTCGCGTTTTTTGGGTGAGTGTTCAGTGCCTTGATCGTTTGAACTGGAAAGGCACCTTCTTTCACAGGCTCTCCGTTACCAAACGAGCGCGGCCTTGTCGAACAGGGCAAGCTCTTCCTCCAGGAGCGCAAGGATTGTGTCGTAGTGCGTGGCGGCAAAGTCCAACGCGTCTTCGTCGGTTTCCTTCCAGACGGCATCATCGATATGGACAGCAATAGGACCCAGAGCCCGTTCGGCTTCGACCAAAAGGGGCTTGTCGACGCCGCCGATGTTAGCCGTGAAGTCGGCTTGGATGTAAAGGCCATCAGAAATGCAGATGCTCACGAGTTCGAGGATGGAAGCCTTGTTCGTCATATTAGTTTCCTTGATGCTGGGTCCTCGGTTTTCGAGGAATCCCGTCTGTGTTTTTAATCAGGCAATTCGCCTTGACCGCAGCAGTTGACGGAGTGCGCGCTGCTACAGGGAGGAGATGGGTCTCTATTCTCAACGCGGAAATTTTTTGTTTGACCCGCTTTCTGGTGATCGAACTACTTCGCAATGCGTGCGCTGGTAGCCGGTTTTGCGTTGTTAGTTGCGCAGTCATATCTTCGGCTTCCTGAGCCGCGTAGGGGGTTTGACCCTGTTTCGCGGCAGGAAAGCTCTGGGTCGGTGCGAGTCAGCGCTCAGCGCAACCCACCGCATCCACCGCGATCTGCACCGCGTTTTGCGTGCGAGTGCGCACTTGCGAATGAGCAAAGTTAGTGTTTGGGCAATAATCTGATCTCGGGGGGCGTCGCAGGTGATTGATCAGGCTGCGCGATCAGTTGATTCCCGTCGATCAAGGTATGTTTCGTGAAATCTGCAACGCTCTGAGCCATGCTGTCGCGAGCCGTGCTGAGTCTGGCCCTGCGCGGTGTGGCGGTTTTGATCGCTCAAGCCGCTCATACAAGTAATCCAATGCGGCCCCCGAAAAAGTTCTGGCGGCATGCTCGTGATAGTTCTCCAGGGGGCATGATGCCTCCACAAGCTCTTGAAGCCACGCGCCGTCGTAGTCTGGGGCGTCTGATATCACCAGTTCGCCACCCACGATGTGACGGTATGTATCGGCAACTTTAGAAGCTAACGGAGCAAGGTCGAGCTCTTTGCGTGCAATGCCGTGTATTCGGTTCGCCGTTGGGTCCCACGCACTGTCTGGCCACTGGGCGCGAGGTCGGATCAATGACGACCACGTCTCCACGCGGCCATGGCTGATCCAGGACAGCCCGATTTCGATCGGCCAGCCCCGTAGTGACGATGCTTCGAAGTCGATAAAGAATATCGAGGACTTTTTCATTGTTCAGAGCTTGGCCTCTTCGCAAATATTTCTCCACGAGTTTCCATCAAAATTGCAGCTTAGCGCGTGCGCGGCCGCCCCTGATCCGTCAGATGAAAGCGAACATTCCATGATCCGCCGCTTTCGTAATGTCTTGAAGTTCTTGCTGTGCGCGCATCCGCTGCGCCATTGTTAGCGCATCACCCTGGTAAGCTGCCGCAGTCTGATGGCTGGTCTGGCCACAGGCTGACATCGCCATATCTGTTCCGGCCTGGCCAAGTTTGATGCCGAGAAAAGTATGTAACACCGTTCGGGCGATATGCTCGCCAGTGCCCACCTCTCGACGCCATGCATCGGAGACATAGTTGTAGGCGACCGGTTTTCCGGCATGCGTGATGAACAGGGCGCGCCTGGAGGCGAGGCAGTCCTGCCGCATCTGGTCCAGCCAGTCTGGGTCGCACCCTCGCAGGATCAGCGCATCGATGAACGTGTTCAGTCGTGTGTCAATCTTTGCTGCCCAGTGATAGCCGGTTTTCGACAGTCGAGCATCTATGGCATAGGCCTTGTCGGCCCAGAATAGGGTTTTCCCAAATATCAGTCGCGTGTCAGCGAGTCGCACAGGCATCACCGAAAAAAGCGCAATCGCCGCGGCGCGGTTTCGCTGCGCATGGCGTTCACGCGGGCAAGGGAGCGCTTGGGCTGCGGCGAGGATCGTGCTTGCTTTCTCGATTAGCGCCACGGGCGAATAGCCGGTGTTCTGAAGATGCGCGAATTTCTGCTTCGGCGCCTTGGCCGCCTTTGCCTCGTAGGTGCGGCTGAGCTCTGCAAGAAGATCCACGGTCGCCTCGTCGGCGCCAGTGTAGCGCGCGAATTTCAACAGAGCGGAGAACGAGGCGCGCAGCGTGGCCGCGGCGAGTTGCCGTTCGCGCAGGTCTCGCGCATAGGCGCGCACGGCCGCCTCCGAGAGCTGGTCTGGCAGGTCGGCATCGCGTGCGGAGCGCAGAAGCTGCCGTGCCTTCATCTTGAGCGTTGGCAGCATACCTGCGCTCGGTGCTGTCTCGCGGTTTCGTTCGAAGCCCGCCTCCATGGCGGTGAACGCGTCCTGCCAAGTTTCTGGCAATTGCTCATAGGGCACCGATTTATCGATACGGCGCGGGCGCTTCGTCGCGTTAAGGGCTGTCCCGAGATAGGCGCGCATCTTGACGAGGATCGCTGCGCGGAGCGCGATCGTCGACGGGTGTCCGGGAAAGACCGCATCAATCGCGCGGTTCAGTCTGAGAAGTCGGCTGTGAGACCTGCTATGCTGATCGAAAGTCAGAAAGTCTTGCTGGCTCAGGGCGCGTGTATCTGCAATCTTGAGGTCCTCGATGTATCTCAGAAAATCATCAAGGATCCGAAGGTTGTCGGTCGAGGCCGCGTCGAGTCCGGGATCGCCGATCAGCGGATCCCAGCGCGCATTTTGCAGGATCTGCGCCTTGGTCCGTCGGTCGCGCGCGGTCATTGGCGGATCTCCGAGAGATCGAGAACGTATTTCTGCACCTCTTCGCGTTGAGCCCGAGCGTTTACCCAAGCATAGTTTTTCCGCACGGTGCCGGGCTTGTCGTCAAGCAATCGCTCGAGCAAATCCCACCGTCCGGGGTTCTTCTGCAAAAGCAGGGACGCAAGGCCGTGGCGGAACTTATGCGGGGTCATTGGGATTCCGGCGGCACGCGTGAGGCGTTTGAACCAGATCAAAAATGTTTGATAGAGCAGGGGGCCACGACCACGAACGCCGGGAAAAAGGTAGGAACTGGTGTCGTTGCCAGCGTAGAGCGGGCGGATCTTCTTGAGATACCAAAGAATGGTCTCGAGACCATTCAGGTTGCCGGGCGCCATGGGGGCCCAGATTTCGACGTTGTTCTTGGTGTGCTCGGGGCTCAGCTTGATCGTCGCATGTTGAGTTTGCGTGGACGGCAGAAGAAACGTTGCCTTCGGTCCGCGGTAGACGAGGTTCAAGGCACTCTCGATGCGAAGAGGCGCCCCGCGGGTTTCGATCGCACAGAGGGCGGCAACCGTGCCGAGTTGGCGGATACGGTTCAACTCGAGGGTGGTTGGAACCCAGTCTCGATCGCTGATTTGCTGAAGCAGTTCTTCGGCATCGTTGCGAAACCGCACGTGCAGCGAGAGGAAAGTCATGGTCTGCCGCGTTGAGCCCAGCAGATTCTCACAGAATTTCCGTGATCGATCTGACATTTCCCCACTCGCCCTTTTCCCCTGGGTCAGAAAGCGATTGGATCGCAAATGGGCTTTGATCGGTTCTGGATCGAGACGGTTCCGCGACATGACGACGAAATTCGCTTTCATGTAATCATGGGCGCTTCGGGCAGAGATATGACCTGACTGCCCGGCATGCTTTGACCAGTAGCGCACGGCGGCGGCACCAGCGTCGGGGGTGAGGAGATCGCCCAACGACTGCTGGCAATCGGCAGCCACCGCGCCACACTGAAACAGCGTGCTGACGAATTTCCTAAGCGCGGCGCGCTTGAAGTCACGATCGGATTTCGAAGATGTCTTGACGAATTCCTGCTCAACGGGATCAAACTCCGCGCACGTTGCGTTTGCGACCCAGTCTTCAATTTCGCTGGCAAGATGCGGAGGAATGAGGTCCAGGTTCTCGAACCGCCGCCTTTTGGGCGCGGGAAAGGGCTCTGTCGGCAGCAACGCCAGGATCTCCGAAAATGAGCGTGCCCGGTTCAGTGTTCGCAGAGCGTGCTGAAGGGCACGCCATTCGTTCTGATCGAGAACAGGGATCAACGTGCTCAGCCAGTCTTGACTAACGTCGCGTGGTTCCACCTGGTGCTGGCGCGCGAGGTCGGCCAACTTGCGCACGGGGACCATGACAAATGGCGGGTGCCCGCCTTTGGCGCAAAGCGCGGGTGCCCTGGCTTCCATCCGTTCCATAAGCATCGACCAAGCATCAGTGCGACAACGTCTCTCCTGCGCGGCCTCAATTTCTCCCGTAGCGCCTTTGACGGCGGCAATGATCTTGCGCCGCGTGGCCTTGTAGGCGGCTTCAGATTTGTTGCGCGTCGGATCGAACCCTTGGAGGGGGAGGGCCCGTTTGATCATGAGCAGGTCCGCTGGGGCCTGGCTGAGGGGCGTGCCGTCAGTCAGTTTGGGAAAGCGCGCAACCGCGTTGGCGTAATCTGTATTGCCTTGCTGGCGAGCCCATTCCTGGACATCTTGCAGGGTCATCGCGGTGATCGGTTTTTGAAAGCTCATTTCGACCTCTGATAATGTCCATTAAATGACAAATTGGCCGTTATCGTGAAAACCGAAGAGAGAAATGACAAAAACATATGAATTTTCCGACACCGAATATTCAGGGGTGTTTGTCATTTTGTCTGCTGCCGGTGTCATTGACCGATATTAGAAAATTCTTGCGTCTGAGTGTCATTTTGGACTGGTCGTTTTTGCATTTTGTGGCGCAGGGTGTCGCAAATTCGCTCATCACCGCGGCAATAATGATATGGGTCCAAATGACAGCTCCGGGAAACAATTTGGAAAAATCTCTTCATGCGCTTTTCGGGGAAAGGAACAGACCGGCCGTGGGCCGGACATTCCTTCCTGCACGGTTGGGTTTCTGGGCAGATATACCGGCAGAGCTGGTTCCAGGGCGCAGTCCGGCGTGAATGCGTTCGATTGGGCGCTGAAACCTGGGCGTGCTCCCGGTCAGCCAAGCTTCAAGCTCGAACGGAAAGATCAGCCGCTTTCGCGGGCCCAGAAATAGGTGGTTCACGAAGGTCTTGTCCGCGTGCCTTCCGTCGAACATGCGTCCGACCGTTTTTTCCGAGACCATGGCAATCTTTGCCGCTGTCGCCACATCTGCAAGGGGTTGCCATAGCGGGTCATCATCCACAGGACATGGGCCGAGGAAGCCAAGAGCGCGCCAGAGCCGTTGCCGGGAATACCCTCCGCCGCGCTTTGGGATGTCTACCCGGCGCATGATCTGCCGCGCCATCTCATTCGAGCAAACGAAGAACTCCGCCAACTGCGACGTCGTAACTTGTCCGGCATGCGCTGTGGGCGCGGCGTGGTGTGGCATGCGAAGGTTCCTCGGTGTTGTGCCGAGGAGGTGGGTCTTTTGTCAGATTTCGGAAAATATTCTGACATCCGAAGGATCGGGGCCGAGGCCGCGGAAAGAGCAGTTGCTGAGCGTGTTCAGAGATTTAGGTTTGGACCATGAAAGTAATCGAGGGATTTCAAGTGGATCTCTGACAGTTTCAACGGATGTCTGCGTATTCTCAGAAAACCACCGCCCGTTCTCGCTAAGATTGACCGCGCAGTCTTAGTAAAACTGACCGGAGATCCCCACCTCGTAGCTGCTGTGCAGGCAGCACGCGGCTAAGGTCCGGTTTGAGGCCGTTCCGGTCATTTACCGACCGCACGCCACTCCCTCCGTCCCTATTGCCAGAGCGGATTTGAAACCAATTTCTCACGCTGCGCCGATGGGGCTTTGGCGATCCTCGGGCTGGGACACTGTGCTTCTCTTCTGGTGCCAGCCAAATACTAACAAGCAGGTCATGCCGTCGGCACCGTTGATCTCCGCAGGCAAGTTGATGGACAAGTCGAAGAACTAAACCTGTCAGACAGGTTCACGAGAAGGCCCCGCGATTTGCGGGGTCCTTTTTTGTTGGAAGGGTGCCAGTTCCGGAAATCTCCATATTTTCGCCTGATCCCCGCCCTGATTTCCGGCCACACCAAAGGCAGAGGGTCCGAATATGATGACTGCGCTTTTCCTTTTGTCGCTGGTGCTGGCATGGCCTACAATGGGCTTGTCTGTTCTCGCGTTCGTCGGCTTTGCCTTTCTTCGCAACTACCTTGTCATCCGAGCGCAGCGGTTCGAGGCCAATATCGCCCGCGCCCGAGAGATGGTGCGGAACGGCGCATCCTTCTATCCGTCGTGGTTCCACGATGCCGATGAGTTGGACACGTTCCTGCGGGTCATTTCCGGCATGGCGCGGAAGAACGGCGTTTTGCAGATATTCATTGATGAAATTCTGGGCGACAGTTTTCAACTTAAGCCGCTGATATATCTCGCCGGTGCGATGGAACGGCTCGGCGGCTCTAAAACCGAACAACAGGTGGTTGTCTGGGAACGCCTGGTCGAGATGTGGGGGCGTCTGCCCGATGAGATCAAGGAACGCGCCCGCGCGCAGGAGGTTCGCTTTGCTGCGCAGCAGAAATCTGCGCCGACCTATCGCGCCTTGCGTAAGCGATCGGTTGGTGCGGCCAAAGACGGCGCATCGCGCAGGTTGCTGAAGGTCGCCGCCTGGGGGTGGAGCATAGGGGCGACATGTTGGGTTCTGTTTGTTCTGGTGGCTACGGCTTTCCTGTTTGTCGACGAAAGGCCGATAGACGGTTTCGTGCTTTTCTTTCTCGGCCTCGGTCTCTCCTTGGCCTTTACCGGATTGGTCTGGGTGGCGATCTATGTCACGAATGGCCTGAAATGCGATTTTGAACGGCTTTTCGTGCGCGTGGTTCTGGGTGATTTCTCAAGCTATTTCTGGTTCGTGATCGGCGTTCTTTATCTGGGTGGTGTCGGAACTGCGATCTGGTTCGACGGATCGGGCGGGGGCGGCTTTGAGACCAATTTCGCAACCGGTGTGGGCGGGGCCTTGGCGATCCTTGCGCTGGGATATCCCGGATCGCTTTTGGCTCCGGCCAAATATAGACAGGTGGGCCATGTCGTCGGGACCGTTTTTGCCGCCTTGGCCTCCTTGATCGTGGCTCTTAACGGCTTGACGGTCGCTTGACCTACCCTCAATGATCGCCGCCCTCGCGAGAAGAGCCGCAAAACTGCCGCGAGCTCAAAGGCAGAAAAATCCGCATCGCCGTCATTTTCACAAGTTGCAGGGAACGACCACTTTGATCTTCTGACCGGGTAGTCTTGATAAGATTTGCCGGTCGATCCTCTGAGATTTTGCAATGTTCATTCAGTGCCGTTTTCACGCATGGGTCTACCTCAAGCACGCACTTTGAAGTTGGTAGAGAGATACGTATGGCACTGCAAAACCGCGTCAATCCGTTCGGTCAAATCGTTGCTTCGGCTGCGCGGGGCTCGCTGATGGGGAACCGCGGAATTCTACATGATGAGGACAAGAATATTCTCAAGACGCATGCACATCAGAATTGGGTGGCTTGTGCGCTGAGTTTCAACGGTAACAAGCGCACCCTGATGGCGCCGCACAGCTATACCGAACTCTTCTTCCTCGATGAAGCAACCGCTCTGGCTGCGGGTCATCGCCCATGCGCCACTTGTCGTCACGAATGCTACCGAGTGTTCACGCAGATTTGGCAGCAGGTTCACGGCAAACCTCCAAAGGGCGCATCGCTGAGGATGACAATTGATCGTGCGCTCCACGTCGCGCGAATACAGCGCGGTCAAAAGGTGATCTTCGAAGCCGAATTCGAAGAGCTCCCTGATGGTGCCATGATCTCGATGGACGGGGACTCTTTCCTAAGATGGAACGACGCTGGACACCGTTGGAGTTTTGATGGTTATGGGCAAATTCCCGTCCCGATCAGCGGCTCGGTCAGCGTTCTGACACCAAAGCCAATCATTGCATTGCTGCATGCAGGTTACCGCCCCGAAATTCATTCGAGCCTGCCCGGGTAGCTGCATCCGTTTGCGGCGTCGGCGCTACGACTATGGTGTCGAACTGCGGGCTGACGCCTTTACAAGCTCCACCAGGTCCCGTTTCAGGTAGTAGAGCCGGTTTCCTGCTCCTGGGAAGCGCCTTCCCTTCAAGGAAGACCGCCGGATCCGCTCTCCGGTGCGTTTCGAGGAACATCCAAGGATGTCGGCCGCGGCGAGCAGATCCACATATCCGTGTTTTTCTGGCGAAATCGGCTTTGTGTTGCGGGTGGCTGCCGTCGTGGGGGGCTGGTATCCCGGTTCGCGCAGCTCGTTCAGGCCCATGCTCTCGGCTTTTTCGAGAACAGCCTGCCTGGGGTAGAACTGGGTCCTGCGCTGGCCGGGGAAGCTCCGTCCCCTCGCGTTCTCCTCAAGCATCAGCCATTTGACGCGGCATGGCGGGCACATCAGGATAGCCGCAGCTTCCGCAGTATCCATGTAGCCTTGGGAGCGCGGGTCGATGTTGCGCAGCGCCGCAAGGTTTCGGACCTCTTTTTCGAGGTAGAAGCGGGTATTGCCGTGTTCCTGGAGGGTGCAGATCTCAAGCCCCGACTTTTGGGCCAGTTTTGCGACATAGAGGGCGGCGCAATCGAGAATGCGTGCCGCCTCATCCGTAGAGATGATCCCGATTGGGATCGTTTCCGCTTTAGAATTGTTCATGATTGTTTCCTTCGCAACGGGATGTGAAAAGAACATTGGTTCGTTCGCGAAAAATCGAAAACTCAGATTGGCCCCGAGCGCTGCGATGTCCTGCCGTGCCAAGGAACCCGTAAACTCATCCCCGATTCCTTGCCCAGTCGACGTGTCTCTTGCCCGAGAATGTTGCTCAACGGCTTGATCTGACTCGCGGGAGTTCAATGACGTTAAGCATTCGCTCCACTTCGTAGTCGCTGTCTCTCACGGTATCGTCGCGCTCGACTCCATTTTCCGCCGGTTCTTGGTCTCGATAAGCCTTCAAGAGTCGTTCCAGCCGCTTTTGATTTCTCGAAAGCTCTTGCTGCTTCTGGCGTGCTTTATGAGCGGAGTGGCGGGCAAACAACTGGTCAGCGATCTTGGCATCGTTGGGGCACGAGGGCCCAAGCAGATCGGCGGGCATCTCAACTTGTTCCAGAAGATTGAGAACCTCTCTGATCCGCGCCGAATTCAGTTCCGCCCGGACCTTCGCGCTGAGCCTCCGATTGATGTCTCGTGCAGAAACCGAACTGGCGCCAGATTCCTTCAGGCGGTCGCGATGTTCGGCAACAGTTCGGATCTGGTCCGCCCATCCGTTATCGTATTCTCGGATCATGGTAAGTGCGCTTTCCATATGAAATTCAGCATACTTCGTCGCAATTTCCGCAGTCTCGATGTCAATGGGTTGGCGGGCGCGACCCAGCAGAAACTGGATCACCGGAAGGTAGCTGAACACGGAGTAACCAATGCGCCGGATGAATGACCCAGGCAGTTGGCTATTGCCCCAACTCGGGCGGAGGCCGTGCCACCATGACTCGAGATAGGGCAGAACTTCGTTGTCGAGCGTGTAAGTGCCACGGCTGTTCGGCTGTGAGCAGAGCGCGAACCACATCTCGCGCAGCCTCGCCTGTTCGTGAGCGCACTCGTCTCCCTTAAAGAATAGCAGATGGTCAAACATGTCCGTGTCCGTCCGCGGTTCAGCCATGACGTAGTTGAAGCGCTGGCATAAGCCGTCGAGCATGCTTGGCAGGTCCACGTTCATCTTCCACGTCTCGCGAACCGTCAGGCCAAAGAAGGTGAAATGGGGGTCCTCTATGACCAACTTTTCTTGCTCGCTTTTCAGTCGGTTGGCGACCGTCTTGTGGGAGTAGGCGTCGAGCATCCAAGGCTTGATCCGTGCATAATTCGATTGAGTGCGGACCTGCTGTAGAAACTGCCCGACCTCGTCCTGGAACCAAAAGCTCCCATTATTGTGCAGAAGGCTGATGATCCATTCGGCGTCTGTGCAGCCTGTCGGGAACATCTTCACCGGTTCTTTGGCCCCCTCGTCAGCAAGCGCTTCCGCGACACGCTCGGTCGCAAGTGTTTTGGAGCTTCCAGAGGCAGCCAGGGCGATGGTCCACAGGATCGGACGGAGTGGTGCAAGCCCGGGAATTAGGGTCACCGCGCCGTTCTGCGTCAGCCAGGAGGCTGCCACCATGATCAATTGAAACAGGGGCAGAGCGTAGCTGGTATCGGTGTTCTTGAAATGCATTACCATACGCTCGAGGTAAGATCCGCGCGGAATCAATGGGGTGATGTCCAGTGCCTCGGGACGTTCCTTCACGGCCAGCATGACCGCGAGGTCGCTTTTTTCTTTGCTGGTGAGAACGCGGGTCTGCCTGCCATCCTTTACGCGAACGCCTGCGAAGATCTCACTCCTCGCGGTGTTGATGGCTTTTTGCGTCGGAGTAGGGGGGACCTTCTTTGCCATGTGCACGACTTTCCTTTGGTTGCGTGCACGGGACATTGATACCGAGAAGAAAATCCGAGAGTCGGGTTTGACCTATTGCTTCGAGAAAAACGGGGGCGCCCGCCGACAGCCGACAGAACTTCTAATATAACGAAAACAATAGAAAAAACTTGCATTCTGATGGCCGACAAGTCGCCGACAAATTGCTGCTCGTGTGGCACCCGACGCTTGCCCGCAGCCATAAATTCGCCCACAACTCACCGGTAAGTTGTTTTTCGCCGCGCCAACGGCTTTGAAACCAGTAGGGACGGACCTTGAGTATCGAAAAGACCCTTTTTGCCGCCGCCGACAAGATGCGCGGTTCCATGGATGCGGGCGAATACAAGCACATCGCGCTCGGTCTTTTGTTCCTCCGCTACGTCTCGATCTCGTTTGAGCGCCTTCACGATCAGCTAACCAACGACGAATACGCCGACCCCGAGGATCCGGACGAATATCTGGCTGAAAGCGTCTTCTGGGTGCCGGAAAAGGCCCGTTGGTCGACGTTGGCCAAACAGTCCAAGGATTCCAGGATCGGCATCATGATTGACGATGCCATGCGGGCAATCGAGGCCGAGAACGAAACTCTCAAGGGAGCGCTGCCAAAGGTCTTCGGCAAGGAAAGCATTGACCGGGCCATGCTCACCGGGCTGCTCGACCTTTTCACCAACATCAAATTGCACGGCGACCGTCGGGACTTCGATCTGATCGGCCGCATCTACGAATACTGCATCGGCGAATTCGCCAGCTCCGAGGGCAAGCGCGGCGGCGAGTTCTACACCCCTAAATCCGTGGTCGATACGCTAATCGAAATGATCGAACCGACGAAGGGTCGCGTCTATGACCCCTGCTGCGGCACTGGTGGCTTCTTCGTTCAGTCCGAGAAGTTCATCGAGGCGCATTCCGGCCAGCGTAATGATATCGCCATCTATGGGCAGGAGCGTAACCACACCACCTTCGGCCTTGCCCGGATGAACCTCGCCATCCGCGGCATCTTTGCCGACATCCGCTGGAACTCCGAAGGCACGCTGGTCAAGGATGCCTTCCCGGACGAGCGCTTCGACTACATCCTCGCTAACCCACCGTTCAACATCTCCGACTGGTCGGGCGAGTTGCTGCGCGAGGATGTGCGCTGGAAGTTCGGCTCACCACCCGTGGGCAATGCCAACTTCGCCTGGATCCAGCACATCTATGCCCACCTCTCGGCCGCTGGGATCGGCGGCGTGGTCATGGCCAACGGGTCGATGTCGTCAATGTCCGGGGGCGACGGCGACATCCGCCGCGCGCTGGTCGAAGGGGGCGCGGTGGACGCCATGGTGGCGCTGCCGGGGCAGCTCTTCTACGGCACGCAGATCCCGGCGTGTCTGTGGATCTTGGCCAAGGACAAGTCGAACGGCATCGCGAAGGACGCCAAGCTGCGCGACCGGCGCGGCGAGGTGCTGTTCATCGATGCGCGCAAGATGGGCGCGCTGGTGCCGGGAAGCCGCAAGCAGAAGGAACTGTCGGATGACGAGGTCGCCCGGATCGCGCGCGCCTACCACGCATGGCGGGGGGAGCCGGACGCCGGCACCTACGAGGACGAGCCGGGCTTCTGCAAGGCGGCCTCGCTGGAGGAAATCGCCAAACACAACTTCGTCCTGACCCCAGGCCGCTATGTCGGCGCCGGGGCGGCGGAAGAGGACGGCGAGCCCTTCGAGGAGAAGTTCGAGCGTCTGATGGGCGATCTGCGCGGCCAGTTCGCCGAGGGGCGGCGACTGGAGGCCGAGATTGAGGCGCGGCTGGGGGCGTTGGGATGAATGGTTGGCGCAATGAGGCGCTCGGCTCGGGCTCCACACAGATTCTGGATGGCGATCGAGGGAAAAACTATCCTTCAAAGCAACAGTTGCTGCCGGCAGGAGATTGCCTGTTTCTGAGTGCCACAAATGTCACCAAACGTGGCTTTGATTTTTCAAAATGCGAATTCATCTCTGCCGACAGAGACAGCTTGTTGCGCAAGGGAAAGCTTGCGCGCTTCGACAGTGTCCTTACGACTCGTGGCACTGTGGGGAACGTTGCGTATTTTGGTCCAACAGTTCCCTTCGAACATGTTCGGATCAACTCTGGAATGGTGATCATTCGACCGGACAAAGCGCAAATTTCATCTGAATTTCTATCATTTTTTCTGCGCTCCGAATTGTTCTCTGATCAAATCGCATCTCTGACATCAGGGAGTGCGCAGCCGCAGTTGCCCATACGTGATTTGAGGCACGTCCAGCTTCCCGTTCCCCCAATCGAAGAACAACGGGAGATCGCGGCGATCCTTGGGACGCTGGATGACAAGATCGAGTTGAACCGCAAGACGGCGGCGACGCTGGAGGCGATGGCGCGGGCGCTCTACCGGTCGTGGTTCGTCGATTTCGACCCCGTCTGGGCCAAGACCGAAGGCCGCCCGCCCGCCCACATGGCCCCCGCCACCGCCGCCCTTTTCCCTGACAGCTTTGGGGATGACGGATTGCCGGTGGGGTGGCGCATGGCACGGATCGACGAGCTTTGTTCTCGAATCTTCAGCGGTGGAACACCAAAAACAAGTGAGGGCGCCTTTTGGGGGGGAGAGTTCCCTTGGTTGTCTTCAGGCGAAACGAGGCAAAGCCTCATCGTAGATACCGAAAAAACTATCACAGATGCTGGAATTAAAGGCTCATCTACCAGACGCGCGCGACGAGGGGCGATCGTTGTGGCAAGCGCGGGACAAGGCAAGACAAGAGGGCAAACATCCTACCTATCGATTGATTGCTACGTGAATCAGTCCGTGATCGCATGTGAGGCAGACACCTCCGTAGTTCCTGATAGCTACCTCTATTGTGACCTGCAGCGCAGGTATGAAGAGTTTCGCGCGATATCCGATGCAAACAGCTCACGAGGCAGCTTGACCACGAAAATGGTTGGAGGGCTCGAGGTTGTTCTTCCTACTCACGAAATCGTCGAGGCCTTCGACATCATAGTCGCGCCCATGATCGCTCGTCTTATCAACAATGCACGTGAAAACAAAACACTTGCTACCTTGCGCGATACGCTCTTGCCCCGGCTAATGTCCGGCGAACTGCGTGTGGGCGAGGCGCGCGAACTGGCGGAGGAGGTCGCATGATTTATCGCGTGCCATTTTTCGAGCGGCACTACCTGCAGCAGCTTGCAGGTTGGGTCTGGCGCGAACAGGATGACGCGCTGCACTACGGTTTGAAGCTGCAAGAAGAAACTATTACCGAGATGCTTCTTTTGCGGATGGCCCGCGAATGCCAAGACACCGGCCTTCACATCAAGATGTTCAACCGCATTGAGGAAGGTGGCAGCAAAAAAGACGCGAAATCGGGGAATGGTGCGGATTGGGAGTGGTATTTTTCCACTCCCTTTTGCCAAGTCGGATTCCGCGTGCAAGCTAAGGTTCTTTCTTCCGGCTTGACCCTCAAGCGTATGGCCCTATCGCGTGGGGTGTATGGGGGGCTCAAGAAGGACGGCATTCAGGCGCAAGATCTCATCTCCACCGCGAAAAGCGCCGGATACAACCCAATCTATGTGTTTTACAACCATCCTTGGGTCGCAAATCGAGAGCTCTTCTCCTCGCTCAAGAGTCCTTTCGCTTGCGCCACAACTGACTGGGGATGCGCGGTTTCGTCCGCAACCTTTGTGAAGAACAAGGCCGACAACCGGCTCTCGGAATTGATTGATGGTATGATGCCTTGGCACCTTTTCTTCCGCATGAGCAAAGGCTGCGGAGCTAAAGAGGCTCTGGCAAAGTTTGGTGACGATCAGGAGCTCATTTCAGATTCGCCTCGGCCAGAATGGCTTCAATTCCTTTCGAACCCCGATGATCGGGGTGACGGCGCATCGCATATAAATGAATATCTTGCTAACAGGAATTTGGCGGGCGTCGCCTATTTCGAACTTGATGGCGAATGAGGCACGCGCATGTTTCAGGTGAACCGCTCCGAAAACCGGCTGAGAAAACTTGAAGAGAAACGCTTCGCTGACCTCAATCTGCGGGAACGCGACCACCTGCAGGAATGGCTCGCCAATCAGCCTGATGCACTCGGCGAGGATCTCCTGATCATCCAGAAGGAGTTCGACGGTTTCGCCGATACGCGCGAGCGTCTGGATCTCCTGGCCATCGACGGTGACGGGCAGTTGGTTGTGATTGAGAACAAGCTCGACGATTCCGGCCGGGATGTCGCCTGGCAGGCTCTGAAATACGCGGCCTATGCCTCGAGCCTGACCAAGTCGCAGATCATCGATATCTACCAGCAGTATCTCGATCGGCACGAAGGCGGCGGCAATGCGGTGCAGCGCATCTGCGAGTTTTTGGATGTGGAGGCACTCGACGAGGTGGTGCTGAATGCGGGGCATGATCAACGCCTGATGTTCATTGCTGCAAATTTTCGGAAGGAAGTGACCTCGACGGTTCTGTGGCTGCGCGAGCACCGCATCGATGCGCGCTGCTTTAAGGTCATCCCCTATGTGTTTGGTTCAGAACTGTTTGTTGATATTCAACCGGTGATCCCCACGCCTGAGGCTGCAGATTTCATGATCGGGATGGCGGAAAAGGAAAGCGAAGAAAAATCTGCCAAGGGGGTGCAGCAAAGGCGACACAAACTGCGACTGAGGTATTGGGAACTCGTGCTTCGCGAACTCCGGGCAGCGGGCCTGAGCAGATACGAGACCGTGTCACCGTCTCGCGAGAACTGGATTTCCTGTGGCTCAGGGGTAGGTTCAATCATTTTCGGCCTTGCATTCACCCAATCTGAGGCGCGGGTCGAAGTCATTTTTCAGGGGCCGGACAAGGCGCGCAACAAGCTCTTGTTCGACGAGCTTTGCGCTCGACAGGTTGAATTTGACAGCGCTTTCGGCGCGCCTCTCCAATGGTTGAGAATGGACGACAGCAAGATGTCAAAGATCGTGCAGGTCGCGCCATTTGATGGATTCAACGAGGAAGTGTGGCCGGAGATGGCCGCCTGGATGACATCCGAGATGTCAAAATTGCAGTCGACTTTCATGAAACCGATTTCGCAACTCAGGGGGCGGAATTCCGGCTCGGAGGAAGTCAGCTAATGGCCTGGGTAACCGAAGCCGAACTGGAGCAGACCTTTCTTCAAGATCTCGCGCGGCTTGGTTTCGCGATCCATCACGGATCAGAAATTTCCCCCGAGATGCGCCACCCGATGCGACCGAGTTTCCGCGACACGATCCTGGAGACGGTTTTTCTTGATGCGTTGCGGCGCGTGAATCCGGAACTGCCTGAAACGGCGATCCGAGAGGCGGCGTTGCGGCTGAGTGACGTCGTCTTTGCCACGGATCTTGTCCAGGAAAATCGTCGGCTACACGATCTGATCGTGAACGGTGTGGCTCTGACCTATTTTGCCGATGGCGAGGAGCGCAACGCCCGTGTGCAGATCGTCGACTGGGAAGACCAGAAGAATGACTGGCGCGCCATCAACCAGGTGGATGTCGTCGGCAAGACAGCGCGGATCCCGGATGTGGTTCTGTTCCTGAACGGCCTGCCGCTCGTCGTGGTCGAACTGAAGGGCACCGAGGGCGCCAGCATCGAGGCTGCCTGGAACCAGATCGCCACTTACAAGACCGATATCCCAGACCTGTTCCGCACCTCGCTTCTGACAGTGATCTCGGACGGGTTGAACGCACGCTACGGTTCGATTTCAGCGGGGTTCGACCGGTTCATGCGCTGGCGGACGCTGGATGGCGAGACGGTCGTCGATGACAGCAACGCGCTGGCATTGCAGACCCTGACGGAGGGAATGCTGAGCCGTCGGGTTTTGCTCGACATGCTGCGTTGGTTTGTTGTCTTTGAGGACGAGGGGCGGGGGCCGATCAAGAAAATCGCGGGCTACCACCAGTTCCATGCCGTCAGGAAGGCGATCGAGACGATCCTTGTTGCGCGCGACACAGACGGCAAAGGGGGTGTGATCTGGCACACGCAGGGATCAGGCAAGTCGCTCCTGATGACATTCCTTGCAGGGCGGGCCATGCGCCACCCGACGTTGGAAAACCCGACGCTTCTGGTGCTGACCGACCGTAACGACCTCGACAACCAGCTCTTCGCGACCTTCGGGCGCTGCAAGGACCTTCTCGGCGAGGAGCCTGTGCAGGCAGAGAGTATCAGCGACCTGAAAACGCTCTTGAACCGCGAGGTCGGCGGCATCGTCTTTTCGACGATCCAGAAGTTCCGCCCCGAGAAGGGCGAAGTGTTTCCGGAACTTACTGGACGATCGAATGTGATCGTAATGGTCGATGAGGCGCACCGCACCCAATACGGCTTTGAAGCGAAGCTGAGCAAGGAGACTGGCGAGGTCCGGCATGGGCTGGCCTATCAATTGCGCCAGGCGCTTCCCCATGCGGTCTACGTGGCCTTCACGGGAACGCCGGTAGAGCTTGTGGGAGCCAATACGCGGGCAGTCTTTGGCGATTATATCGACGTCTATGACATCGCCCAGGCGGTCGAGGACGGTGCCACGGTGCCGATCTATTACGAGGCCCGGGTGGCGAAGATCGAGCTCGACGACGACCTGAGCGCGGTGCTGGACGAGGAATTCGACGAGGCAACCGAAACCCTGGCCGAAGGCGATGCCGCCGCCATCGCCCGCAAGTGGTCGCGTGTCGAAGCTCTGGTGGGAGCCGACAAGCGGCTCGACACGGTGGTGGCTGACATCTTGCGGCATTTCGATGCGCGGCTGGAGGCGATCGACGGCAAGGCGATGATCGTCTGCATGAGCCGTCGGATCTGCGTCGAGGTCTACGAGCGGATCGTGGCGGCGCGCCCCGACTGGCATGGGGAGACCGACGATACCGGCAAGGTCAAGGTCATCATGACCGGCAATGCCACAGACCCGACCGGGTTTCAGCCGCATATTCGCTCCAAGGCGCGGCAAGAGGCGATCCGCAACCGGATGAAGGATCCGGCGGATGGTCTGAAGCTCGTCATCGTGCGCGACATGTGGCTGACCGGCTTTGACGCCCCCTGCATGCACACGCTCTACGTCGACAAGCCGATGAAGGGGCATGGGTTGATGCAAGCCATCGCGCGCGTGAACCGGGTGTTTCGCGACAAGCCGGCGGGTCTGGTGGTCGATTACATCGGTGTTGCGGCCGAGCTGAAGGGAGCGCTGGCGCATTACTCGCAATCGGACCAGCAGCAGACCGGGATCAATGAAGCCGAGGCCGTTTCAGCCTTTCTCGATGCGCTGGATGTCGCCCGCGCCCAGTTTCACGGATTTGATTATTCCGGAGCGCTGGGCGGGACACCGGCGGAGCGGCTCAAAATCCTGCCCGCGGCCCTTGATCATGTTTTGCAGAAGGGTAAGGCCGACGACAAAGCGAGCGGCGTCAAGCGGTTCAACGATGCCGTTGCGGCGCTGGTCAAGGCATTCAAGCTGGCTTCCGGCAGCCCTCAGGCAACGGCGCACGCCGAGGAAGTCGCCTTCTTCGCGGCTGTGCGTTCCGGTCTTGAGAAGGTTGGTGTCGGCAGTGGATCTGGCGGCGCCCAGGGTGCGGATTTCGCAATCCAGCAATTGGTAAACCGGGCCGTTGCCTCGACGGAGGTCGTCGACATTCTCGAGGCATGCGGCTTTGATCGGCCCGATATCAGTGTTCTGTCGGATGCTTTCATGATCGAGCTGCAGAACATGAAGCATCGAAACCTCGCGGTCGAGGCGCTGAAAAAACTTCTGAACGGAGAGATTTCTGCCCGAACCCGAACCAACATCGTGCGTAAGGAGGAGTTTTCCTCGCGCCTCGAACAGGCAATTGCAAAATACCACAATCGCAGTGTCGATGCGCTCCAGATTCTTCAGGAACTGATCGCGATTGCGAAGGATCTCAAACAGGAGCCCGAGGATGGGCTGACGCAAGCCGAGCGGGCTTTTTACGATGCGCTGGCACAGAATGACAGCGCGGTGCAGCTCATGAGCAACGAAGAGCTTCGGATCATCGCGACCGAACTGGTCGATACCGTTCGCCGCAATTCTGGCACGGATTGGTGGCGTCGCGACAATGTCCGCGCGAAGATGCGGGTTGCGGTGAAGAAGATCCTGCAGCGCCATGGCTACCCGCCGGATCTCACGAGCGAGGCGGTGAAAACCGTGTTGAAGCAGGCCGAGGCGCTGGCCAGTGATCTGGCTTGAGGAGAGGACGTCACTCGGGCGGCCCGCGGCGAGAGGTTTGGCGGGATGTGTGAATGCACGTCGCGCGGGCTCGCGCCGTGCGGCATGATCCCGTGCAAAACGACAGCTACGCGCGCTGCGCGCGAGGGTTGGGGGCCGCTCGAATAAGAAAATTGCACCCTCCGACACGCTTGGGCCTGCCGGAGGGTGGATCCCTTCGATCGTGCAGCCTTTCGCTCGACCCGTCAGGTCTCCTCTCGTGATCTTGCGCCAACGGCGCCGCGGTGCCGGGTGATGTCCCGCCACCCGTTACGCGGAGAGTGCGATCCCGTTCGTCGTAACCAGTCGAGGGCCTTTTGGCGCGGCAGGTTCTGCCGCGAAGCGCTTCGTGATCATGCTCAGGTCCAACTGGTCCATCTCGATATAGGACTTGAGGCGTGCCAGCGCGAACCCCTCCGGGAGATAGTTGACGATGCCCACATCGTTGTCCTTGTGCCCCATCAGATATCGCCGGGCTGTGTCCGGGACCCCGTTCGCGACGCAGTTCGTGTTGAAGGTGGTCCGCATCGCATGCAGATCGCGTCGAGCGTCGTAGACCTTCCGCGATTTCCGGTAATAGGTGAAGCTCTTGGTGAAATTCGCCGTGAATGTCTGCTTCTTGCTCTTCGAGCGCGCGATCTTGTCGAAGATGCGCAAGCGCTTGAGACGGCGCTGTCGTGCGACGAGCTCCAGAAAGCCGAGTTCGATCAGTTGACTGTGCAGGGGCACGGTGCGCTGCCCGTTTTCGCTTTTCACGCTTTGCCCGGTGCCGCGTTCGATGTCGAAATACCAGATGCCGTTGTCGCTCCGAATGTTCTCGGGCTTGAGTTGCAGGATTTCTTCGCTGCGCATGCCGCTGAGCCGGGCAATGAGGGGCACCCAATAGAGCGGGTCGTCGATTGCCGTCTTGGGGGAAGTCCATTTGTCGGTCGCGAACAGCGCTTTGATCTCATCGCCCCAGATCTGGCGCGAGGCTTCTGGTCGGCGGGAGTTCATTTCCCCGATCATCTTTTCGCCAAGCACGAAGGGCTTGAACGGATTGTGCGAGATCAACCCTTTCTCGACGGCATAGTCGAGCGGGGCCGAGAGGTGTTTTTGATGTCGCTGGAAGGTGCGCGGCGAGATGCGCGCGACCTTGGCGCGGCGCAACAGATCCTCGGCCTCGTCGCCTGCGAGGCCTCTCACCTTGATCGCCCTGCGTGCCCGGCGCAGTTCCGTGTCCTGCTTGCGATCCGCGGCGGCGATCACTTCAAAGCAGCTCAGGTGACGCTCGTTTCTCGACTTGCCGTGATTGTTCGGGAGCTGCCTGAGCATATCGTTGAAGCCCTTCCAGTCCGCAGGTTCGATCTCTGTGATCGGCCGCTCGCCAAAGACTTCGACGATCAGCTTGCGCGTGCCGATGACCGTGTCTGCGTTCTTGCGAAACTTGTCCGCGGCGGCCTCGTCTTCAAAGACATAGGCCCCCGAGGTGATGGTTCCGCGCTCAAGATCCCCGAACCACAGATCAAAGATCTCCGTGAGCGTCGGTGCCGGGCCGCTTGCCGTCGCCTGGCGCATTTTACGGGTGTCGAGCGTCACCTTCGTGCCGAGGCTGCTGTGAAGAAGGATCTGGCTTTCGGTCTCGGCCTTGGGCGGGGGCGGGGCTGACGGCGACGCCAGGTCCAACGCGTCCTTCGCCTCTGCCATTGTCTCAGCCGTATCCTGCGCGGGAGGGGGCGGCATGGGGGCAGGGGGCGCCGCGGGCGCGGGGGCGCGCAGGCCGGGTGCCGGGCGCAGCGCGAGATCGAGATAGGGCTGCTCTTGACGGAACTGGCCGCGCGCGCGGCGCTCCTTTTCCTCGCTGATCTCGATCAGGAGGCGCATCATGTCGTCGGTGAGCCGTGCAAAGTCATCCTCCGACTCGTCGAGGGTGATTCCGAGCCGTCTGGCCGTGTCCCGGATCGGTTCGAGGGCCAGAGTGCGGTCGCACAGGAAGAACGCATCGCGCAAGGAGGCGCGCGCGGCGGCTTCCAGGGCCAGGGCGGCTTCGGCAGCGGCGCGCGTCCGCGGTCCGGTGAGCGCGCGCAGCCGGTCTGCCGTCTCAATCTCGAGACGGGCATAGCCGACCAGGATTTCTTGCATCACTTCCGGTGACACGGCGCGCTCCGCTGTGAAGCAGAGCTCGCTGATCGCGGTGAGGCGACGGGCGAGCTCTGCGGCTTCGCGGGGAACGTGAGTCTTCAGCGGAAAACACAGAAATCCGGTTTGGCACGAAATTTTTGCGCGCGCCGGCACGCGCCTGCGCCAGTAGAATCCGTGTTTTCTGCGTTCGAGATAGGTCTGGCCATGCGCCATGGGAGCCTCCTGAGATGGGAGGTGCCGCGCGCTGGATGCGGATGTTGTGCAACGCTTTGTGCAAAGCGTTGTGCACCAACATCCGAATCCGGCCTGGGGCGATCAAAAAATCGCTGCCAAATCAAATGCTTGCTGGGGATTTGGCTCCGGCGGTAGGGATCGAACCTACGACCAATTGATTAACAGTCAACTGCTCTACCGCTGAGCTACGCCGGAACACGAGGCGGTGTATAGCGGCGGTGTTTCGGGGGTGCAAGAGGGGCGTGAAGGATTTTTTCGGATTTTTTCAGGTCAACGAAAAGGCAGCGTCCAGGCGTATCTCCGGCGCAGCTGTAACCTGATTTGTGGCTGTCATTTCAACAAGATGCGCGAAGACGTTGCGGGAAGCAGCGGGCATGAGGGCAGCGGGTATTTCCTGGTATATAAGCTCGGTCAACTGCGCGACGGTGGCGGCTCCGGCTACCAGATGCGCGGCGATCTGGGCGGTTCTCTCGCGTCTATGTGCGGCCAGTTCGGCGATCCGCGCCGCCGTGCCCATGACCGGGGCGCCGTGGCCGGGGTAGAATGTGCGGGCACCGATCTGGGTCAGTTTGTCGAGCGATCGGAAGTAGTCGCCCAAGTCGCCGTCCGGCGGAGAGATCAGGGTCGATGACCACCCCATGACATGATCTCCGGTAAAGATGGCATCGCCCCAGATAAAGCTCAGGTGGTTGCAGAAATGGCCCGGCGTGTGCAGGGCGCGCAGGGTCCAATCGCCGCCGGTGATCTTTTCGCCATCGGCGATCAGGATGTCGGGTGCGAAGGCCCGATCCACGCCTTCGCCGCCGCCCATGAGGCCGGTTGCTGCAAGGCGCTCCATGATGGGCGAGCGGCCGGCAGAGGCGGGGCCGAAAGCGTGGACCTTGGCACCGCAGGCCTCTGCCAGTAGCGGTGCGCCGGGAGAATGGTCGAGATGCGCATGGGTGACCAGGATATGGCTGATCCGCTCACCGGGTGCGAGGGCTGCCAGAATCGCCCCGATGTGGCCGCGATCGGCGGGGCCCGGGTCGATCACCGCAACCGATCCGGTACCCAGAATATAGGTGCAGGTGCCGTTCAGTGTCATCGGAGAGGGGTTCGGCGCCACCATCCGCCGCAGACCGGGTTCCATGATTTCAACCTTATGACTCTCCGGCATCTTCCGCTTTTCCTTCGTTCTGCTCCCGGCTAGGGTTTTGGCATGAATTTCGATTGGCTTAAACAGATCTTGCCACGCGGGCTTTATGGGCGTGCCGCGCTGATCCTGATCGTGCCGATCGTGACCATCCAGCTTGTCGTGTCCGTGGTCTTCATTCAGCGCCATTTTGAGCGCGTCACCAAGCAGATGACCGAGACGATGCTGCGCGAGATCATCCTGCTTGATCAACGGGTGGGCGAGGCCGCCGACCTTGCTGCGGCGCAGGCTGTGGGCGTGACACTGGCGGAGCCGCTGGGGCTGGAGTTCATCTTGCCCGCGACACCCGAGGCCGCGGTGGAGCAGGGCGATTTCCGGCGGTTTGGCGATTTCACCGGGATCGTTGTGATCGACACGTTACGCGAGGGGTTGGCGGGTCTGCGCTCGGTCGATCTGCGGGTGGGGGCGCAGGTGCAGCTGACGCTCGACACGCCCAAAGGAGTGTTGGAGCTGAGTTTCGGGCGGGGGCGGGTGTCGGCCTCCAACCCGCATCAGCTTCTGGTGCTGATGGTGGCAGTCAGTCTGCTGATGACGATCATCGCCTATCTTTTTCTGCGCAACCAGCTGCGGCCGATCTGGCGCCTTGCCAAGGCGGCCGAGGCGTTCGGGCGCGGGCAGGTGGTGCTTTACCGTCCCGCGGGTGCGACCGAAGTGCGCTCGGCCGGGGCAGCGTTTCTGGAGATGCGTGCGCGGATCGAGCGACAGATCGAGCAGCGGCGGCTGATGCTTTCTGGGATCAGCCATGATCTGCGCACGCCGCTCACGCGCCTACGTCTTGGGTTGTCGATGCTGCCCGACGACCCCGAAACCCGCGATGAGGTCGCTGCGCTGGAGCGCGACGTAGCCGAGATGGCGAAGCTGGTCGATGCCTTTCTCGCTTTCGCGCGCGACGATGCGACGGCGGATGACTCGCAATTGATAGACCCCTGCGAACTGGTAGCGCAGATCGTCGGCGACGCCGAGCGTGGTGGGCAGCCGGTCCGCCTGCACGAATGCCCCGGCCCCGGTCTGGCCGAGATCACCTGCCGCCCTGACGCGATCCGCCGCGCCGTCGAGAATCTGATCGGCAACGCGGTGCGCTATGGCTCGCGCGCCGATGTCTCGGTGCAGCTTGGCCCGCGGATGGTGCGCATCATTGTCGAGGATGACGGCCCCGGCATTCCGCCCGAGCGGCGCGAGGAGGCGATAAAGCCGTTCACGCGCCTTGACCCCGCGCGTAACCAGGATCGGGGGCAGGGGGTCGGGCTGGGCCTGTCGATCGCGGCCGACATCCTGCGCGGCCATGGCGGCAGCCTGCGGCTTGGCGAAAGCGACCGCCTTGGCGGCTTGCGCGCCGAATTGGTGCTGCCGCGCTAAGGTGCGGGTAAGGAAAACATGCCCATGATGCCGATGGGGTCGTTCTGGCCTTGCTCCGCTGCGAGGTGCGGGGCAATGTAACCCCGATGTGACGGGCAGAAAGTCTGGTCCTTCGGTGGTCTGGTTGAAGCGACCCGCTTGCCCCCCTAAATATGGGGGGATACGGGAAGGGCCGGGACTGCCGCGAAGCGGGGTCGGTGTCCTTTCGCCAAAGAGGAATGAATATGACCGAGACCCTCTCGACGACTTATCCGGTTTTGCCGCTGCGCGACATCGTGGTGTTTCCCCACATGATCGTGCCGCTCTTCGTCGGGCGCGAGAAATCCGTGCGTGCGCTGGAAGAGGTGATGGCGGATGACCGGCAAATTCTGCTGGCCAGCCAGATCGACCCTTCGGTTGATGAACCGACTGCGGATGGGATCTTCCGCACCGGCGTTCTGGCCAACGTGCTGCAACTGCTCAAACTGCCCGATGGCACCGTCAAGGTGCTGGTCGAGGGCAAGACCCGCGTGATGATCACCGAATTCATCCCGAATGAGACCTTCTTCGAGGCCCATGCCGAGGTGCTTGAAGAGGCTGAGGGCGACCGCGACACGATCCGCGCTCTGCTGCGCTCGGTCGCCGAGGAGTTCGAGCGTTACGCCAAGATCAAGAAGAACGTCCCCGAAGAGGCGCTGGCCGCCGTTTCCGAGACGCAGGAGGCCGACAAGCTGGCCGACCTCGTGTCGGGGCATCTTGGCCTCGATGTCGCGCAAAAGCAGGAACTTCTGGAAACGCTCGACGTCTCGGCGCGCCTTGAGAAGGTCTATGGCCTGATGCAGGGCGAGGTGTCGGTTCTTCAGGTCGAGAAGAAGATCAAAAGCCGCGTCAAGAACCAGATGGAGAAGACGCAGCGCGAGTACTACCTGAATGAGCAGATGAAGGCCATTCAGAAGGAACTCGGCGACGGCGAGGATGGCCAGAACGAGATCAACGAGTTGGAAGAGCGCATCGCCAACACGAAGTTCTCGAAAGAGGCGCGTGACAAGGCGGATGCCGAGCTGAAAAAGCTCAAGTCCATGAGCCCGATGTCGGCCGAGGCGACGGTGGTGCGCAACTACCTCGACTGGCTGCTGTCGCTGCCCTGGGGCGTCAAGAGCCGCGTCAAGAAAGACCTTGGCGGGGCCGAGAAGGTGCTCGATGCCGATCACTACGGGCTTGAGAAGGTCAAGGAGCGGATCGTCGAATATCTGGCCGTTCAGGCGCGTTCGGCCAAGCTGAAAGGCCCGATCATGTGCCTCGTCGGCCCGCCCGGCGTGGGTAAGACCTCGCTTGGCCGCTCGGTCGCCAAGGCGACGGGGCGCGAGTTCATCCGCATCTCGCTTGGCGGCGTGCGCGATGAAAGCGAGATCCGTGGCCACCGCCGGACCTATATCGGCTCGATGCCCGGCAAGATCATTCAGGCGCTGAAAAAGGCGAAAACGACGAACCCGCTCATCCTGCTCGATGAAATCGACAAGATGGGGCAGGACTTCCGTGGCGATCCGGCTTCGGCGATGCTTGAGGTGCTGGACCCGGAACAGAACGCGACCTTCGTGGACCACTACCTTGAGGTGGAATACGACCTGTCGAACGTCATGTTCCTGACCACGGCCAACAGCTACAACATGCCCGGCCCGCTTCTGGACCGCATGGAGATCATCAGCCTCGCCGGCTACACCGAGGACGAGAAGCGCGAAATCGCGCGCCAGCACCTGATCCCCAAGCAGATCAAGGCGCATGGGCTGCGCAAGGGCGAGTTCTCGATCACCGATGGTGCGCTGAACGATGTGGTCCGCTATTACACCCGCGAGGCCGGGGTGCGCAGCCTTGAGCGCGAGATCGCCAAGCTCGCCCGCAAGGCGGTGACCGAGATCATCAAGGGCAAGGGCGCGGTCAAGTCTGTCATCGTCGATGAGGCGAAGGTGGGCGACTACCTTGGCGTGCGCCGCTTCCGCTACGGTCTGGCCGAGAAAGAGGATCAGGTCGGCGTGGTGACGGGTCTTGCCTGGACCTCGGTCGGGGGCGATCTGCTGCAGATTGAGGCGCTCAAGCTGCCCGGCAAAGGGCGCATGAAGACCACCGGTAAACTCGGCGATGTGATGAAGGAATCGATCGAGGCGGCGTCGAGCTATGTGCGCTCGGTCTCGCCCGAGCTTGGCGTGAAGCCGCCCAAGTTCGAGAAGGTCGATATCCACGTCCACGTGCCGGAGGGCGCCACGCCCAAGGACGGCCCCTCGGCGGGGATCGCGATGGTCACGTCGATCGTCTCGGTGCTGACCGGCATCGCGGTGCGTAAGGATATCGCCATGACCGGCGAGGTCACGCTGCGCGGCAACGTGCTGGCGATCGGCGGCCTCAAGGAAAAGCTGCTGGCGGCCCTGCGCGGCGGGATCAAGACCGTGCTGATCCCGGCGGAGAACGAGAAGGACCTGGCCGACATCCCCGCGAACGTGAAGGAGGGGCTGGATATCATCCCCGTCAGCCATGTGCGCGAGGTTCTGCCGCGTGCTCTGGTGCGGATGCCCGAGCCTGTCGAATGGGACGAGGCGGCCGAAGAGGCCGCCGCTGCGGCCGCTGCGGCCTCGGCCCGCGAAGGGCAGGGCGCCACGGCCCACTGAACGATCTGAAACGCGCCCGTCGGGGCGCGTTTTCATTTTGAACATGCCCGTGGTGGTGGCTGCCGTTCCTGCGTAACCTGCGCTCGATTCGGATACCCAGGGGGATGACATGGCAAAGGCCACCCGAAAGACCACCAAGAAAACGGAAGCTGCGCCCGAAGCGCCTGCGCGAGTTGCCGAAGCCCCGGTGCTGCGCAAGAAGGACTTTGTAGAGCGCGTCGCCAAGATCTCGGGCGCCAAGAAGGCCGTGGCGCGCGATGTCGCGCAGGCGGTGCTTGAGGTGCTGTCAGAGGCGCTCGAGAAGGGCGAAACGATTGCCCTGCCGCCTCTGGGCAAGATGCGCGTCACCCGGACCGCGGTGAACAATGGCGCCTCGGTGTTGCATATCAAGCTCAAGCGCGGTTCGGCGGATGCGTCGGGGGCGGCGGCGCAAAAGGATGAAAAAAGCGCGGCGGACCCTCTTGCGGAGGGGGCGGAGTGAGGCTAAAAGCCCCTCCACCGGGCGATTAGCTCAGCGGTAGAGCGCTTCGTTCACATCGAAGATGTCAGCGGTTCAAATCCGTTATCGCCCACCAGAATTACCTTTTAATGGCCGTGACTTAGCGTCGCGGCCATTTGCTTTTGCAAAGCGTGCGTAGGTTCATCAAGCTGCGGATATGCTCTGCATAAAGCAGAGATGATCATGTTGTGTCCCCGAGGGGGACTGCCTTCACACAAGGCGGTGCCCGCCGCACTTTCTAGACCGGGGCGTCACGTCGCTGCGATTTGCACCGGATGGTCGCGCTCTCGAACGTCCTGAAGACCGAGGAAGCCTTGATTGCCAGAACAGCATTCGGTGCCAGCTTTGTGGCGCTGTTCGAACCCATGCCCCAGCGGATCCGGAGCAGAATTGCCGCTCTGGCAATGGGGGTCGCTCGGGGCGTCAAAACAGGGCGACGATGATAGGTTCCGCCCTCAACACCGTTGCGACCAAGCGACTTGCCCCGACGCCCGCGATCGCCGAGGGTAGCACGTCCTTTAGTACTGGCTCGCTGGCTTGCAACCGGTCTATGGCCATTTCGATACGCCCTGAGAGAAGCGCAATGCTGAATACCACTGCTCATGCTGAACCTGCCACGGAGGCGGAAATGCCCGGCGCGGCGCTCGCGCTCATGAAGTCCGCCTTCGCAGCCGAGCCATATCCCGCCATCGATGTCAGGCGTGACAGGCTTGATCGCCTGGAACGTGCATTGCGCGACTATTCCGATACGCTCGTCGAGGCCATGAGCGCGGATTTCTCGTATCGGAGCCCGCACGAGAGCCGAATCTACGATATCACGGCGTCTCTGGGGGCGGTGCGTTTCGCTCGGCGGAATCTGAAGCGCTGGATGAAGCCGCGTCGGGTTGGGATGCCCCTGCATCTGTTACCCGCGAGCGGGCGCATCTTTCCGCAGCCACTGGGCGTCGTTGGCATCATCGCACCGTGGAACTTCCCTGTTTTCATGGTGGTGCCGCCCATGGCGACCGCGTTCGCAGCCGGCAACAGGGTGATGGTGAAACCTTCGGAGCTTTCACCACGTACCTCCGATGTCTTGGCCCGGATGATCGGCGAGCGCTTCTCGCCCGAGGAGGCGATGGTCATCAACGGCGGAGAGGATGTGGCGCGGGCCTTCTCGGAACTGCCTTTCGATCATCTGCTGTTCACCGGATCCACCGCGGTCGGGCGCAAGGTTGCGCTTGCCGCAGCCAAGAACCTTACCCCCGTGACGCTTGAGCTTGGTGGTAAGTCCCCGGTCATTGTTACGCAGTCCGCCGATCTCAACGTCGCGGCTCGGCGGATCGCGTGGGGCAAGGCGGCGAGTGCGGGGCAGATCTGCGTTGCGCCCGACTATGCACTGGTTCCACGCGCGATCATCGACGACTTCGCCGCCCGGGTTCTATCGGCCTGGCAAGAGCAGCATCCGGCCGGAACGACCAGCCAAGACTACTCCGCGATCATCTCGGAGCGCCATCTGCTCCGCCTGGAAGGAATGATCGACGAGGCGCGGCGCAGCGGCGCGACGGTTCTGCAATTGCAGGGCGCAGGTGAGCCCTCCAAGCGCAAGCTGCCTCCGTCGGTGATTGTCAACCCGTCTTGCGATCTGGCGGTGATGCAGGAAGAGGTCTTCGGGCCGCTCCTGTCGCTCTTTCCCTATGACACTCGGCAGGAAGCGCTCGATTTTGTGGCCGCGCGCGACCGGCCGCTGGCTTTATATCTCTTTACGCAAAGCCAAGACGATCGGGATGTCTGGCTTCGGCAGTCGCATTCGGGTGGGGTCTGCATCAACGACGTGATCGTTCATGTCGGATGCGATACTTTACCATTCGGCGGAGTTGGTGCTTCCGGAAACGGCGCCTACCACGGTGATCGGGGCTTCGAGACCTTCAGTCACATGAAGTCGATTTTTGCACAGCGGAGCGTAAACGGCACGTTCCTCGCCACGCCGCCCTACGGCCCGACAAAGCGGAGGATCTGGAAGCTCGTGGAGAGGATCGTGTGATCCGGGCCTGCTGGCCTTAGAGGGGCGGTGGGTCGGCGACGTTGACCGGAGCCGCCACCCGAGTTCCGCGACTAGCCCGCGCCTCCGCTGCCGACCGCGTCTGGTCCGAGGGCGGCTTCGCTGCGCACGGTGGGTTTCAGTCCCGCTCGGCCAGCATCCCGGCTAGGGCCGCGCCGCGATCTGCCGTCTCCTGACGGTCCTTGCCCAGCACGAAACCTGTCCAAAGCGAGTTACCCTTTGCGGCGTCGAGAAGCGTGGCATCCAGCAGCCTCGTCGGCACGAACCAGCCCTCGCGGCTTGGGCCGTCGAGCCGGGCGATGATCTCGGGCATCGGCAGCGGGGTCGGTCCGCCGACCGACTGGCTTGTGCTCCAGGCTGTGCCTCGGGTAGCGGCCTCGTGCAGAAGGACCTGCGTCGTCGAAGCGTTGACCCGGAAGTTCGGGTCGAAGGCGATCAGGCGCCCATCATCGGTAAGGCCCACGTCGAAGGCCGCGATGCCGCGATAGCCAAGTTGGCGCGCTTTTTCGCCTGCTGCGCGTACGATCCGACGACCTGCTTCGGGAAAGTCCCGCGCAGCGTCGATGATGCTGCCTGTTTGCCGGGCCGGGGCCGAAAAAGTCTGCTCGGCCGCACCAAGATAGACCGTCTCGGCGTCCGAACAGCCCACATGCGCGCACCAGCAGGTGATCACGTTCAGCGCGTCCTCGGCAACCAGATCGGCGGCGGCTCCGGGTTCATGGAACCACTTCAGGGCCAAGTCGATCTCTTCTTGGGTCGCGCAGTAACGCACCGCATAGGCCCATCCGGTAGCAGCGGCACCCCCGGCCTTCAGGTAGACCGGTGGGGCGATGTTTGCATCGCCATTCACGATCTGGCGCGGCGCGAGATGCTCTGCAGGAAACAGTTCCAACATGCGCGCCTTGGCGTTCAGCCGATACCAGAGCGGGGCGGGCACCACCGAGGCATCATCCGGGTAAAGCCCGGCGGGAAGCGGGTAGGGCGAGAACAGCCGGTATCCTTCCGCGATCAGGGATCTGGCGGCAGCGATCGCCTCGTTTTCTGAGCGGTAGACCCGCATGTCCTCTTCGACGGATAACCGCGCGTTGCCAAGAAACTCAAGGATCTGGTCGGTCACCATTGAGGCGTGCCGCACGGAAGGCTGCCGTCCGAGAATCCCGATGGTAACCCCGGTCACCGAGTCGATGTTGACGTCGGTATACCCCAGCAGCCGCGTCGTCTTCAGGTCTGTGCGGGCCATCCAGGCCGCATCGGCGGGATAGAGTACGTCTTGCGAGACCGATGGCACGAGCGTCATTTCAGAAAATCCTCAATACCTAATGCAAGATTGCGCAGGCGCGGCGAGGCGGGATCGCCCGCGAAGCTCGGGGTCTTGTTTACGTCGAAAACAATCGCGCGCCCGTCGTGCACGACATAGTCGATCTTGCCGAAATCGACGCCGCAACGTGCGCGCGCCGCGAGCACCTCTTCCGGGGCCTCTTCAAGATACTCATAACGAACCATCGTCCCCGTCTTGACCATCGGGTCGTGCGCGAAGATCCGCCACCCGTAGCCGCGATCGCCCAGAAACATCCATCCGCGAATGCTGTAGAGGTCCCCTTCGCGCTCCGGTACGAAGCGCTCGACCAGATAGGCCGAGTCGCGCCATACCCAATCGGGAACATCGCGGACGTGATCCAGAAACGGGTAGGTCCGATAGGGCAGGCGCCGCGCGAGCTTCCAGTTCCACTGCGCGAGCTTGTCCCAGACACGCTCGACATGGCGCGATTTGTAAATCCGCCGCTCGGGAATGCCAAAGTGGTTGTCGTTCGTCTTTACGAGCACCGGCCCGTTCCAGTCTGTGTCTTGGGAAACCTGTAGTTGGGAGTAGCCGCGTTTACGGATGTCCCGTGCTGCACCGTTGATCACGTAAACGCCCTTCGGGGCCGGAGGCACCAGCGCCGGATCAATCAGGCTAACATTGTGGTGCAGGATCGCGACGTCTGCGGCCGGGTCGAAATCTTTGCCGACGCGAACCTCGTGGCCCGCCTCACGCCAGATCGCGTCCATCGATTTCAGAACGGATACACCTTGATGTTTTCCATCTAGGGTCGCGATCGAGATTAGGGCCACGCGCGCCTCCCGCAGAGCATTTTCTTGAACTACGGGCAACCTGTAGCGCGACCGTGCGCAAGGTTCAGTCGCGGGGCCTTCAGGGTGGTTGCTTGGGGCTATCGATCGGCGGGCGAGCGCTTAGCAGCACAGGTTTGGCGGGACTTCCTGAGGCGGAACTGCGATTGGCGCCTCGCGCAGGGCTAAGATCTGCACGGCTGACCACGTGAAGCACGGCCCTCATCTCGTGGGGCCGACGCCCGATCGCGGGGCGATGGATCAAAACGTCAGACGCGCCGAGACCTTCAGCAGATCCCGTTCCAGTCGAGTGGCGACAAGCTCCCCCGATTGGGCGCGGGCAATCTTGAGGCCCTGCTCCATCAGCGCGCGGGCGGCGTCTGGATCGCAGTCGCGCTCGAAGTTCAGATGCGCTTCCAGGCGGTACAGCTCTCCGGCGAAGCGCAGATCTCCGCCATCGGAAATGGCGCGTGCATGATCGAGCGCCCATGCGACATCGCGCCAGCGACCGGCCTTGGCGCAGGCCTCGGCATAAAGCAGATACCACCAGTTGCCAAAAGCCTTGACCGTGATCAGGCGCTCGACTCCCTCGCGCGCTCTGGCCAGGCCTTCATCAACCCCGCCCTCGCGGGCGCGCAGGAGTCCGACGAACAAGTCGCGATAGCCAACCCAGTTCGGCAGGGAGTGCTGGGCCATCAGCGCCTCAAGCTCGGCAATATAGCCCTTGGTCAGGTCGTGGCGGCCGAGGAACTCGGAATGCATCGAGACGAAAACAAGTATATGCCCGCTGTCATGGACCCGCCGCATCGTGCGGGCGTAATCGAACATGCGATTGCGCCAGCTCTCGGCATTGGCGGTGTCGCCTTTCAGCAGATAGGCCTCGGACAGGCCCAGCATAACCATCGTGACATGGTCCGAATGTCCCTGTCGCATCATCTCGCCGTGCTGCTCGGGGTCGAAAAGCGCCATGAACGCAAGGTAGTGATGCAGCGCCTGGTCGATCTCGCCTACGAAAAGAAATGAGGTGGCGCACATGCGATGGGCGAAGAGCCGGTCGATATCGGATCCCTCGGCGGCGACCTCATGCGCTTGTCGCGCAAGTTGCAGGGCCGCGCGCCACTCGTTTCCGCTTCCAAGATGAACCCAACGTGCCTGCAACGCCGGGATAAGCTTGTCAGAGTCGCCCAGTTGCTTGCTGAGGCGGATGGCGTGCTCGGTCTGCTCGGAGGCACCTAGCGACTGGTAGCCGGAAACGCAGATCATCGCGCTGAGCAGATTCAGGCGGATTTCAAGCTCATCTGAATCGCGCTGCCTTGAGGGCTCGGCCAGGGTGATCTCGGCCAGCGCCTTCGAGAAGAAGGCCGAGGCTTCGGCATAGGCGGATCGCTGGAAGGCGCGACGACCAGCACGCAGCCACTGTGCCGCCGCCGGGATATGGGCGCCGGCATTGGCGTGCTGCATCGCGATGATATGCGGTTGCTTGTCGGCGATTTCGACAAATTGCGTCGTCAGAACTTCTGCGATGCGCGCATGAAGCGCAGGTCGTTGTCGTTTCAGTAGCAGGTCATAGGCGGCCTCGCGCACCAGGGTGTGCTGGAAGCGGACCACATCGCCATAGGCGTTCTTCCCGGGGATGAGAATCTCGGCCTCGATCAACTCCTCAATGGCGGAGCGGGCGGTGTCGGCGGGCACGTCGGAGACCGCTATGAGCAGGGCGACGGGAAATTCACGCCCGATCGCGGCGCCAAGACAGGCGATGCGGCGGCCTTGGGTCAGCCGATCAAGGCGCGCCTGAAGCGCCTGTGACAACGTCACCGGAACATGTTCCGGCGCAGAACCCGCCGCACCAGCGCCCACGGCCTCGAAATAACCGCGCGCCAGTTCCTCGGCAAAGGTTGGCACGCCGTCCGAGCGTGCGACAATAGTTGCAAGCGCCTCGTCACTGATCGGGCGATCGGCTGCGACGGCCTTTACCAGTTCGGCGACCTCGGCTCCGTTCAGGCGGCCCAACGCGATGACCTCGGCCTGCGGCGGCTCGAGCCAGGCTTTGTGCAGACCGGAGCCTGCGGTAACAACCACGACCGTCCCGGCGTTTGCCATGGCCTCCCGGTTGCGCTCTAGCAGTTCGGAGCTGGAGGGGTCGAGCCACTGCGCATCCTCAACGATCACATGCGCCGAGGGCGCAGCCATCGCAACAAGCAACTGTCCAAGCAGGGCCATAAGCCGGTTGCGGATCTCCTGCCCGCCCATGGCGGCTAAAGGGCCATCCGTCTGCGCTTGCCGGCCAAGCAACATGCACAGCAGGGCAATGCGCTCCTCCTCGGGTTCGAGAAAGGCCGAGAGAAACTCGCCGATCCTTGCGCGGCTCTGCTCCCGGTCGTCATCCGCACGTAGTTGGCACGCCGCTTCGAGTAGGTAGCGTATCGGCTCGAACGGCACATCGACGCCGTAGGGCGAGCATTGGATGATCATGGCGCGCCGCCCTTCGGGGCAGAAGGCCGAGACAGCCCGGCGTGCGAGGCGCGATTTGCCGATACCAGATTCCCCAGTCACCACCAACGTTTGGCTGCGCTTGTCGCGCAGTGCCGCCGAAAGTCGCGCCAACTCTGCCGCGCGCCCCACGAAAATGCTGCTGCCGCGATTGGATCGCAGGGCGTCAAAGCGGCTGGTGCGCATATTGCGCCCGATGACCTGCCAGACGGGGACCGGCTCGGCGATGCCCTTGAGCCGGTGCGCCCCCAGATCGGCGCAATCGAAAACCTTGCCGATCAAATCGTGGGTCTGCGCCGAGATGACGATGGTGCCGGGGTGCGCGAGGGTCTGAAGCCGGGCGGCAAGGTTCGGTGTTTCACCGATTGCGCTGTCATCGAGAAGGGCAGCACCCGCATCATGTGCGCCCACGACGGTCAGGCCGGTCGCAATCCCGATGCGCGCCTGCACGCGCCGCCCCGCCAGTGTAGGAAGCTTCGAAACTCTCTCCAGCGCGGCAAGTCCGGCGGCCACGGCGCGCTCAGCGTCATGCTCGGATGCGGTCGGATAGCCGAATGTCGCCATGACCCCATCGCCGAGGAACTTGGCCACATAGCCGCCAAGTGGGCGGATCGCGGCCTCCAGCGCGCGCCGAAACAGCGAGATGAAGTCGATATAGTCCTCGGGATCGCTGGCAGCGGCGAGCGATGTCGAATCCACCAGATCGCAAAACAGCACCGTCAGGAGCCGCCGTTCGGCCTCGTGCGGCGTCGCTGCCATAGCCTTGATGGAGGACAGCATCCGCCGCCGATGCCCGACCGAGGTGACGCCGATCTCGCGCAGATCCTCGGTGGTCAGTTGCGGCAGGACGGAGCAATCGACATCGTTGGCGCGGAATGCCTCGGTGTACTGCGCGAGCCCGAGGGCCGTCAGCCATTCCTCGATATCCGCGCCGTTCTCCTGGCTCATTGAGTGACCTCAGAGCGCAAGCCGGATTGGTTGTGCGCCCCCGACCTCGTCGATCGGAAGCGCGAGAGCCGCCAAGATATCGGCGGGGATCTCGTCGGGCCCGGGCGTCTCGTCGCTCAGGGGCACCGGCACCTCCTGTGCGAAGCGGAAGGAGTGCCCGGGATCGTATTTCTGGCGCACTTTCTTCAACCCCGGCAGGGCAGATTTCCAGTAGTTATGCGGATAGTCCGGCACGCTGATGCTGGGATAGTTCTGATAGACGCCGCCATTCCAGAAACGCTCTATCAGCTGGATCCAATCATGCATGAAGGCCTCGGCCGCCGCGCGGTCGCCGGGCATGTACCAAAAGACATCCAGCACAGCGTCGTACAGCACATCGCGATGCACGAAAGCACTGTTTTCAAGCGGGTAAGAGGCGATCTTGCCACCATAGACCTCCAGATACATGTAGGACATGGTGTTGGGCGATTTCGTGGTGAAGAAGGTTAGGACCTCGATCCACTCGGCCGCGGACAGATCCTTGGCGACATACCGAGAGGCCTTGTCCTCGTTCGGCATGCCATGCGCGACGATGGGCTGATCCTGCGGGTCGTTCAGCAGCGCATCCAGAACCTCCATATAGGTGCCGGTCTTCGTCCATTGCACCGTCGCGCCGGGCATCGCCGCCAGAGGCTTCATCGAGGCAATCGCGTCTTGCGGGTTGCCCACCCACAGGCCGCGCACCATGAAGACGTAACCGGGCGTGGGCATCGGCACGCCCTTTTGTAGCTCGGTCTGATAGACGATCAGGACCTGGAGCGTCAGCGCATCTCCGTAAACCCCGTTCGGCCCCATGTAGTCGCGCTGAAGCCGCAGCATGACATCGGCCGCCTGCGCGATCTGCGCAGGGGTCTCGAGTGTCCATGCGAGCGCCCATCCCGTGACCTGCTTCAGCGGGTAGAGATGGTAGACCACTTCGAGCAGGATCCCGAAATTGCCGCCCGTGCCGCCGCGCATCGCCCACCACAGATCGCGGTTCTGGTTGGGTGTGGCGATGATGATCCGGCCATCCGCCAGCATCACCTTCATAGACAGGACGTTGTCGCAGTTCATCCCGAAGCTGGCGGAGGTGAACCCCAGCCCGCCCCCCTGCACGAAGCCGCCGACGCGGACCGTGTCGCATTCGCCGCTTGGCACGTGCAGGCCATAAAGCGCGAGCGCCCGGTTGAGGCGCGCGAAATCACAGCCAGCGCCGACCGTGGCGGTCTTCATCGCGGGATCGACGACGACATGGTCGAGCCCTTTGACGTCGATCAGAACGCCGTAGCCCGCAGAAAACCCGGCGGTGCAATGCCCACCCGAACGGATGGTAAAGGGCATGGTCCCGCGCTTGCCGATCTGAAGCGCGATCCCGACGTCACTTTCGCTTTCGCAATAGATGATGACGCAGGGCGCGGGGTTGAAGACGGGGTTCGTGAGCAGCCGATCGGTATCGTAGCTCGGGTCTCCGGGCATCACGATTCTGCCCACCATGGCCGATTGCGCGGCCTTCAGCGCCTCGCGCGTCAGGCCAAGCTGGGTAAAAACTGCCTCGGGATGGGTGTCCCAAAGGCTGAAAATGGCTGCGTCGGTCGTGCGCTTGTAGGAATGGTTCTTGGGCATGGCGGGCCACCGTTTCGAATGAGCGGGGTTTCTGAAAAAAGAACGTCGAACGCGGAAAAGCCGCGCCGGGCGCTGCGGAACACATTCAGCAGAGTGTGTTGGAACGCTTAACGGATTTCAAACCTTTTCCTGATTCATCGCTCATGGCCGCCCCCGATGCGCCTGACAAATCAGGGTCAGAGAGGGGAGGGCCTCAGACCGCCCAGACTGCGACGATGCATATATAGGTCAGTTGGTGCAGCAACTGGTCTGCACCCAGGGAGTACCAATATGCGCTGTCGCTTGGCGTCAGGAGTCTAAGAGCGGTCAGCCGCTCTTTGCCCCAGTCTATGTGGTAGTGAACGAGGGCTTCGATCAGCATCGTCAGGGCAATCGCCTTGCCAGCCACTCCGAGGTACAGCAAAATCGGGAGTGTCAGGGCGACGTGCACAGCCACATGCAAGAGCCCGGCCGGATGGCCATATTTGCCCTTGTCCACCACCATCCGGCGGGATTGTAGCAAGAAATCCGCGATGTAGTGCTTGAGCTGAAATAGCGCCACCGCGATCAGAATGTGACTGGCTGACAATCGCCTTACTCCGATACTCAGAACAGCCTAGGTGCGAAAAAGCTGCGAGGCAATGAAATCCGGGGCTTCGCGGCCGGAGGCAGCGGACAATCGCTAAAGGCGCGCACGATTCAAAACTCACTACATGGTCAATCAGGTGAGTGTTGTCCGCGCCGGGGATGCGCCCTGTTCCCTGGGGAATAGATGACGCGAAGTTATCCGTTCCCGTGCACCGGATCGCGCTCGGCAACCTCTGTCAATTCGGCGACGCGGCAGATCAGCAGCTTTTCCTTGCGCGTGACAATGCCCTCGGCCACGAGGCTGTTCAGGGCGCGATTGACCTTGGGCCGACTGGCGCCAAGCATCGCCGCGATGTCGCCCTGCGTCAGATCGAACGGGAGTTCCGCCACGGCTTCGATCCGGGTGCCATGGTGTTGGCGCAGCATGGCCAGCAGGAACCGCGCGAAGCGCGCCTGCAAATCGTAAAGCGCCAGCGCCTCCAGCTTGTCGTTGGTTTCGCGCAGCAGCAGCGAAAGATAACGTGCTGCGGCCAGCGGCACGTCCGGGTGTCGCGCGCAAAGCGCGAGGTAGTCGCGGCGGTGCAAGGTCAGGCCGCACAGTTCCTGAAGGGTCGTGCAGTCGGAGGAACGCGGCTCTCCATCGATCACCGACATCTCGCCCACGCACTCGCCCGGCAGCGCATCGCGCAGCACGAGTTCGCGCCCATGCGGCGTCGCCAGCGTCAACCGGACCCGGCCAGCGGTGACGATGATCATGTAGTCGCCCGCATCGCCGCGCTGAAAGATCGTCGATCCCGGTGCCCATTTGCGTGGCAGCAGGCGCTCGTCGATCTGCGCAACGATTTCGGCGCCGAGCCCCTCAAATAGGGGGAGGCGCTCGATGATCCTGCGTCGCTCGTCGGAACCCAGACTATCCATTTCCACTCACGTCAGCTGCTCTGCTTGTTTCTGCGCCACCTGCGCCATGTCCCGCAAGAGAGAAGAGGTGAACCCCATGGGCGGCCTGAGCTTAACAAGCCACGTCTTCGGGGCCCCGTCAGCAAAAAATTGACCCTACGTTACCTGAGAAACAGCCTGTGGCTGAGACTCGGCGCATCTTCGTCTGGTCAAGAGTTACTTCCCGTAATGTAAGGCGCCCGCGCGGCAATCAATCAAGAACGCGCCTTCGCGCCTCGTCACCCGGCTTCGATTGTGCAGGGAGCACCGCGACAGACCGCCCCTGATAGCCTGCCTTATCCAAGAGCAGGAAGCGATACGTCATACCTACTGCAAGGGAGAACACAAATGTCGATCCTAAACGCGCACCATCACTCTTCTTGGCCGATGATTGCCCTTATCGGCTCTGCGGCCGCCTTGGCGATGCTGCTGACCTTCGATCCCGGCGCGCTGAAGTTTTCGGATGACGGCGGTCCGATCCGGGCTACGGCCGTCTCGCCGTCGGGCGCATCCGCCGCGGATGGCGCCACCGCGACAGCACTCGATTTTGTGGTCAGCGGCAGCCCGAACCACCGCGTTCTCACGCCGCGGTCCGAAATGACGATGACTGCAGCGAGCATGGATGTTGGCCCGCCGCGCCGCAGCTATGCGGTCCATGTGCCGCCGAAGTAAGAATGCAGCGCGGTCGCAGCTTCTTGTGCGCGGCCGCCCCATCCCGATGGTTTGGTTGGCCCGCGAGGCCCGGATAGTGCTCCGGTCTTCGTGGGCCGACCCGTGAAGTGCATCGGGCGGCAAGGTGGCCGTTCGCTCCCGGGCGGCAAGGTGTTTTGGCCATTCTCCTCAAATGGCTGAAGATCGAGGTTCAGGCTAATTGCAGGAAATCTCAGAAAAATGCGCCTTATGTTCCCCAAGGAACAGACCTGCCGACCCGATGTGCCCCAAATGAGGGTGTCAGATCGGGGTTTGACGGCGGCCACGCCGGAGATCCCCCGAATTGTCCGTTGGTAGTTCGTGAGTGTTTACCTACTTCCCATTCCCTGGTGGGGTCGCAATTGCGGCGATCCTCGTGGGCGAGCCGTTATTTCCTTTCAGCATGATTGAATAGTTCCAGGCTCGCCCACGGTTTTTCTCCTTAAGGCACGCGGGCGGGCGTGCAGGGGCATGTGCATTCCTCCCGGTACTCGCCTTGTCGGTCGAGCCGATCCGCTACTTGCAGGAGAACTGCGCCGTGCGAAGGTGCTTGAGCCCAAGCGGGCTTCGTGGTGCTATCCGGCGCAGGTTAGGGGCAGGGGCGCGATGGCCTTCACACTGAAGCAGCTTCGATATTTCGTGGCGGTGACCGAGGCAGGCACGGTCTCGGGCGCGGCCCATGCGCTGGCGATTTCGCAATCGGCAGTGACCGAGGCGATCCGCGAGCTTGAGGCCGATCTGGGTGTGACGCTGTTCGATCGCCACCCGCGCGGCCTCGATATCACGCAAAAGGGCCACCAGTTCCTGCGCCATGCGACGGGCATCCTGAGCAATGTCTCGGACGCGCGGCACGCGCTTTCGACCGAGGCCGAGGACATTACCGGCACGTTGCATATCGGGGTGACTTCGCTGGTGGCGGGCTATGTGCTGTCGGACATTCTGGCGCGGTTCCGGCGCGCCAATCCGAAGGTCGAGGTGAATGCGGTCGAAGATAGCGGCGATTACCTTGAGCACCTTCTGGTCGGCGGCGAGCTGGACGTGGCCGTGATGGTCACCTCGAACATGCGCGACCGCATGGCGCTGCAAACCGAGATCATCGACGTCTCTCCCTATCAGCTGTGGTTGCCAAACGGGCATGACCTGAGCACGCGCACCTCGGTCTCGATTGGCGATCTGATCGACGAACCGATGATCATGCTGCGCGTCGATGAGATCGAGGAGGCTACGCGCAAGCTACTGTCGGCCTTTGGCGCCCGGCCACGCGTGGCCTTCCGCACGCGCTCGGTCGAGGCGGTGCGTTCGTTGGTGGCGACGGGGGCGGGGATCGCGCTTTTGCCCGAGATGGTCTATCGCCGCTGGTCGCTGGAAGGCGACCGGATCGTGTCGCGCGACGTGTCCGGCAGCTTGCCGGTGGTGCAGGTCGGCGTGGTCTGGCGCAAGGGCGCGCCCCTGTCGCGCGCCGCGCGCGAGTTCGTTCTGGCTGCGCAAGTTCATAATAATGCGAAGTAAAATTCCGCTATCGGAAACACCGATAGCGCCAACCAGATTATTGAATTTGTGAAATCGGTTCATCGCGCGCAGGCTCTGCGCCAAGGGAGTCGAAGCTCCCATGGCAACAGGGATGACGCTGATGAAACAGATCTACATGGGATGCACCTCGGCGCTGGCGCTTGGACTGGCGATGGCGCTGCCTGCGGGTGCTGCCGATATGCTGACCGAGCTTGGCGCGGGCGAGGGCTCGGTCTCGATCGTGGCATGGCCCGGCTATATCGAGCGCGGCGAGACCGATCCGGCCTTCGACTGGGTGACCAAGTTCGAAGCGGCTACCAGCTGCAAGGTCGAGGTCAAGACCGCCAATACCTCGGACGAGATGGTGGCGCTGATGAACGAGGGCGGCTTTGACCTTGTCACCGCTTCGGGCGACGCCTCGTTGCGGCTGATCGCGGGCAAGCGCCTGCAACCGGTTAACGTTGACCTCATCCCCAGCTGGTCGCGTGTCGATGACCGCCTCAAGGACGCGCCTTGGCACACCGTGGACGGGATGCACTATGGCACCCCCTTCATGTGGGGTCCGAACGTGCTGATGTACAACACCGAGGCCTTCCCCGAGGCGCCGACAAGCTGGGATGTTGTCTTCAAAGAGATGGACCTGCCCGACGGCAAGTCGAACAAGGGCCGGGTGCAGGCCTATGACGGCCCGATCTACATTGCCGACGCGGCGATGTATCTGATGGCGCATCAGCCCGAACTGGGCATCAAGAGCCCCTATGAGCTGAACGAGGATCAATACGCCGCCGCGCTTGACCTGCTGCGCGGTCAGCGCACGCTGGTTTCGCGCTACTGGCATGACGCTTTTATCCAGATCGACGACTTCAAGAACGAAGGGGTCGTGGCCTCGTCCTCCTGGCCGTTCCAGGTGAACCTGCTGCAAGCTGACAGTGCCAAGGTGGCCTCGGTCATCCCCGAAGAGGGCGCGACCGGTTGGGCCGATACGCTGATGCTGCATGCCGACAGCGAGCACCCGAACTGCGCCTATATGTTCATGGAGCATTCGCTGAATTCGAACCTGCAATCGGACCTTTCGGTCTGGTTCGGCGCGGTTCCCTCGGTTCCCGAGGCCTGTACCGACGGCTCGGGGATGCAGAACGCCGAAGGCTGCGCTACGAACGGCCTGGGCGATTTCGAGCGCATCAACTTCTGGCGCACGCCGGTTTCGAAATGCGACAGCCAGGGCACCTGCGTCCCCTACTATCGCTGGGTGTCCGACTATATCGGCGTGATCGGCGGCCGCTGATCCCCGCCTGAAAGCCCCGGACCGGCGCCATGCCGGTCCGGGAGCCTCCCCCCGAAAGAACTGACATGACTGATGCTGTGACCTTCCGTGGCGTTTCGCGCCATTTCGGACCCGTACGGGCCGTGGACGAGGTGGATCTGGAGATCCGCGACGGAGAATTCTTTGCCATGCTGGGGCCGTCCGGCTCGGGCAAGACGACTTGCCTGCGCCTGATCGCGGGCTTCGAGCAGCCGACCGCCGGCCATATCGAGATTTTCGGCGAGCGCGCCGATGGCGTGCCGCCCTATCTGCGCAACGTCAACACCGTGTTTCAAAGCTACGCGCTGTTTCCGCATATGAACGTGCTCGACAACGTGGCCTTCGGGCTGCGGGTGAAGGGGGTGAGCCGGGCAGAGCGCCTGAAGGCTGCCGAAGAGGCGCTTTCGATGGTTGAACTGGCGGGCTACGGCAGTCGTCGCGCGGGCGAGCTGTCGGGCGGCCAGCGCCAGCGCGTGGCTCTGGCCCGCGCGCTGATCAACAAGCCCCGCGTGCTGTTGTTGGATGAGCCGCTCGGCGCGCTTGACCTCAAGCTGCGCGAACAGATGCAGGAGGAACTGCGCAAGCTGCAACGCGCGCTTGGGCTGACCTTCGTTTTCGTGACGCATGACCAGGAAGAGGCGCTCTCGATGGCCGATCGCGTCGCGGTTTTCGCCGAGGGCCGGATCCAGCAGGTGGGCAGCGCCGAGGACATCTACCGCCGCCCGGCTTCGCGCTTTGTCGCCGATTTCGTGGGGTCGTCGAACGTGATCCCGGCTGATTTCGCGGGCGTGGGCGCGGCGGGGCAATGGGCGAGCCTGCGGCCCGAGGACATCACCCTTGACCCCGCCGGGCGCGAGGCGGTGGTGACCGGACGCTATTTTCATGGCCGCGTGGTGAAACTGGCGCTGGATGTCGGCGGCCAGGCCCTGACCGCGCTGGTCGCCCCGCGTGACGACTTGCCCGATGCAGGTCAGGCCACGCGCATCGCCTGGGATCCGGCGCGCGTTCACCTGATGGAGCGCGGATCATGAGCGCCATCTCCCCCGCCATCTTCGCGCCCCGCTCGGGGCCCTTGTCGCGCGCGGTCGATTGGGTGATCCGCCACCCGCGTATGTTCGTTTTCCTGATGGTGCTGCCGATCACGCTCTGGCTGGGCATCGTCTATATCGGCGCGCTGATCGCGCTACTGATCCAGAGCTTCTTCTCGATCGACGAATATTCCGGCCTGATCGTGCATGAGTTCACGCTCAAGACCTATGCCGAGCTGTTCCGCTCCTACAATCTCGACATCATCATCCGAACGGTGTCGATGGCGGCGGCGGTGACGCTGGCCTCGGCGGTGATCGCCTTCCCGATCGCCTATTTCGCGGCCCGCTATGCGCGCGGCAAATGGAAGGCGCTGTTCTATATCGGGGTCATGCTGCCCCTGTGGTCGAGCTACCTTGTGAAGGTTTACGCCTGGAAACTGGTTCTGGCCAAAGAGGGCATCCTGAACTGGCTGTTTGCCAAGCTGCACCTGACCTGGGCGCTGGAGGCCGCGCTGGCGCTGCCGGTGGTGGGGGGGAACTCGCTCTCGGTCAGCTATCTCGGCACCTTCATCGTCTTCGTCTATATCTGGCTGCCCTATATGATCATCCCGGTTCAGGCGGCGCTGGAGCGTGTGCCCGCGCCACTCTTGGAAGCCGCCGCCGATCTGGGGGCAACGCCGGGCCAGTCGTTTCGCATGGTGCTGTTCCCGCTGGCGATGCCGGGGATCGTGGCAGGGTCGATCTTTACCTTCTCGCTGACGCTCGGCGATTACATCATCCCGCAGATCATAGGCTCGTCGCGGCTCTTCATCGGGCAGGCGGTTTATACGCAGCAGGGCACGGCGGGGAATATTCCGCTGGCTGCGGCCTTCACCGTGGTGCCGATCGTGATCATGGGCCTTTACCTGTGGGGCGCGCGCAAGATGGGGGCTTTCGATGCACTCTGATAACCGCGCACCGCTTCCGCTCAAGCTGGCCGCCGCCGGAGGGCTGTTCTTCCTGCTCGCGCCGATTGCGCTGATCTTCGTCTATGCCTTCACGACTGAGGAAAAGAGCTTTCAGTGGCCGCCGCCCGGTTTCACGCTGAAATGGATCGGTGTCACCCTCAACCGTCCCGACGTGTGGGAGGCGCTGTTCCTGTCGCTGCGCGTCGCCGCGATCTCGACCGTCATCGCGCTGGCGCTTGGCACGCTGACCGCCGCCGCCGTGGCCCGGTCGCGCTTTTTCGGGCGCGAGACGATCTCGCTCTTGGTCATCCTGCCGATTGCCCTGCCGGGCATCATCACCGGGATCTCGCTGCGCTCGGCCTTTTCTCTGCTGGAGATCCCGTTCAGCACCTGGACCATCGTGCTGGGTCACGCGACCTTCTGCATCGTCATCGTCTATAACAACGCGGTGGCGCGGTTCCGGCGCACCTCGGGGGCGCTGATCGACGCGGCGATGGATCTGGGCGCGGACGGGGTGCAGACCTTCACGCTGGTGATCCTGCCCAATATCGCGACCGCGCTGCTGGCGGGGGGGATGCTTGCCTTCGCGCTCAGCTTTGACGAGGTCATCGTCACCACCTTCACCGCGGGGCAGCAGACAACGCTGCCGATCTGGATGCTTGAGGAACTGGTGCGCCCGCGCCAGCGCCCGGTGACCAACGTCGTCGCCATGGCCGTCGTGCTGGTGACGGTGCTGCCGATCCTTGCCGCCTATTATCTGACCCGCGACGGCGAACACACCGCTGGCGCCGAGAAATAAGACAAGAACAGGGAGACTGAGATGGACACCCAGATGCTGATTGGAGCCAGCCTTGTGAGTGGCACCGAGACCGAGGAGCAGATCCTCAACCCGCGCACCGGCGAGCTGATCGTGTCGCTGCCCGAGGCCTCGCTGTCGCAGGTCGAGGCTGCCGTCAGCGCCGCCGAGAAAGCCTTTGCCGGATGGTCGCGCACGACACCGGCCGAGCGTTCGGGCTATCTACTGAAGATCGCCGAGCGGATCGAGGCCGAGGCCGAAAGCCTTGCGGCGCTAGAGGCGATGAATTGCGGCAAGCCCGGCCATCTGGCACTGGGCGACGAGATCCCTGCCATCGTGGATTGCTTCCGCTTCTTTGCCGGTGCCGTGCGCTGTATGACCGGCCCGGTGGCGGGGGAATATCTGGCGGGGCACACGTCGATGATCCGCCGCGACCCGATCGGTATCGTGGCCTCCATTGCGCCCTGGAACTACCCGCTGATGATGATGGCCTGGAAGATTGCACCTGCCATCGGCGCGGGCAACACGGTCGTCTTCAAACCCTCGGAGCAGACCCCGCTGACCGCGCTGCGCATGGCCGCGATCTTTGCCGAGATCCTGCCCGAGGGCGTGGTTAACATCATCCTCGGCCGTGGGGAGACGGTGGGCTCGGCGCTGATCAACCACCCCAAGATCGCGATGATCTCGCTGACCGGCGACATTGCGACGGGGCGCAAGATCCTTGAGGCCGCGAACAAGACGATCAAGCGCACGCATCTGGAACTGGGCGGCAAGGCGCCGGTCATCGTTTTCGACGACGCCGACATCGAGGCCACCGTGCAGGGGCTGCGCGCCTTCGGCTATTACAACGCCGGGCAGGATTGCACCGCCGCCTGCCGCGTCTACGCGCATAGCGCGGTTTATGATCGCTTCGTCGCCGATCTGAGCGACGCGGTCTCCTCCATCGCATACGGGCAGGCGGATGATGCGCAAAACGAGATGGGCTCGCTGATTTCGCTGCGCCAGCGCGACCGGGTGGCCAGCTTCGTCGCCCGTGCGCGCGAGGCCAACCACATCGAGGTCGCCACTGGCGGCGAAATCCCCGACGGGCCGGGTTTCTTCTACAAGCCCACCGTCATCGCGGGCGCGCTGCAGACCGACGAGATCGTGCGGCGCGAGGTCTTCGGCCCCGTCGTCTCGGTCACCCGCTTCGACGATGCCGATCAGGCCATCGCCTGGGCGAATGACTCCGATTACGGCCTCGCGTCCTCGGTCTGGACCAAGGATGTCTCGAAGGGGCTGCAAGTCGCCTCGCGGCTGCAATACGGCTGCACCTGGGTGAACACCCACTTCATGCTGACCAGCGAGATGCCGCATGGCGGGTTGAAGCAGTCGGGCTACGGCAAGGATCTGTCGTCCTATGCACTCGAGGATTACTCGGTCGTGCGCCACGTCATGATCGCACATTGATCGCAAGGGGGGCGTTCGCGCCCCCGGCAACCTCCTTACGGATGTAGGGCCGCACGGTTCTGGTCGAGCCGCTCGGAAATCGTAGCGCTGATCCGGCGCAGGGAGGGCATCGCGGCGCCCCTGGGCCGGTCGCCAAGCGCCGCCAGCTCCACGATCTCGATGTCGGACAGAACACGGGGATGGCCCGCGACCGAGACGCCATAGGCGATGTCGGTTCCCGATCTTGTCGCCGCTATTTCGTAATCCACAACCAGCGGTGACCTGAGCCCGAACAGTATCAAATCGCCTCCACGCAATCCATTGCCCGCTTGAGGGGTGCCAATACTTTGCGTGAGGGTAGTCGAGTTCGATTACTCGGGCAACGGCGTGAATGGGCCTGTGCGCCGAGGGCATGGGTTTCGGCTAGTTCGGACCGGTAATCGATCCGCCGGTTCGAGTGGGGATGATCGCCGCGCCAAACGGCCTCTTTCGGCGCGGTGTCGGGGCAAGAAACCCAAGAATGAAACGCATTTTGCGCGGCTCCTCGTGGCGGCGCTGTCACAGTCGCAGGGCATGCGTGCCACCGCGCAACGATTCATTGCGTTAATACTTTGTTAACCATTTACTCGATCTGGCCGAGCGGTTCAGGCTGAGGTGTTGAGCACATGCGTATTAAGCGAATTTCTGGTTTCTCTACGTTGCGGGCGGCCTCCGGTCGGGCGGTGTTGCGCCGCCTCGCGAGGAGAGGCGCCATCTTGGTCCTGGGTCTTGCCGGAGTCGTGGGGTCCGCCGCAGGGGCTATGGCCGCCTGTACCGCCACCAACCCGGTGCTGACCGTGACCTACCCGTCGGGCTATACCTATCCCGCTGCCGGCGGGGGGCAAGGGACGACCCTTACGTTCCGCGTGCAGTACACGGTTGCCTCGACAGGAAACAATCATGAACGGTGCCCCGACTCGATTCCGATCTCTATCACCGGGATCAGCAATCCTGATGGAATCCCGAACCCGATCTCATGCACGGCTACGCTCTCGATTTCGCACGGGAATAAAGAAGAGACACAGGCGGCAAGCTGTACGGCAAACTGGACCGCGCCTGCCAGCCCCTCCGCTTCGACGGTCGTGTCCGCATCGGCCTCCGGGTTGAACAGCAGCTTTGCAATCACCTCCGGGCAATCTTCTCCTGCGACATTGTACAGGGCAAGCTCGAACACGGCGCCGACGGCGGATGCGGGGGAAGATTTCTCGGTGGCCTCTGGCGCGACGGTCAATCTCGATGGCAGCGGTTCGAGCGACCCCGAGGACGACACGCTGAGCTACAGTTGGGAAGAGACGAGCAGCACGGGCGTCAGCCTGAGCGGCGCGTCGACTGCGACGCCAAGCTTCACGGCGCCGACGCTCTCGTGGTCGGACAGCCCGGTCGATCTGGTGTTTAAGCTCGTGGTGAGCGACGGGGAGTTTTCGTCCGAAGCGAGCGTGACGGTGACGGTGAACCCGCCGGCGCGGCCGAACACGGCGCCGACGGCGGATGCGGGGGAAGATTTCTCGGTGGACTCTGGTGCTTCGAGCGGCCTGGACGGCAGCGGTTCGAGCGATCCCGATGGTGATCCGCTGACCTATAGCTGGACGCAGACGGAAGGGCCGAGTGTGGACCTGAGCGATCCGAGCGCGGTCGCACCGAGCTTCACGGCGCCGGTGCTCTCGTGGTCGGCCGATCCGGCTACTCTGGTGTTTGCGCTTGTGGTGAGTGATGGCGGTTTGACGTCCGAGGCGTCGAGCGTGACGGTGACGGTGAACCCGCCGCCGCCTCCGAACACGGGGCCGACGGCGGATGCGGGGGAAGATTTCTCGGTGGCCTCTGGCGCGACGGTCAATCTCGATGGCAGCGGTTCGAGCGACCCCGAGGACGACACGCTGAGCTACAG